>NZ_VATK01000004.1 GCF_006546985.1 Bacillus sp. 03113 | reverse complement strand
AAAAGCGCGTTTGATTATGGACGCCACGTCCTGGTGTGACATCGGCACTCGTATGACGAAGATAGACGGCAGTCTATGTAAATAAAATTGATATTTTTATCTATCAACAAGGGAGGAAATAAAGATGGAAAGCGTATTTGGAGTAGAAAAATTGACCACCCCTCTCGAACAAAGAGATGATATTATTACTGTTAAAGGCCTCAACAAATGGTATGGAGATCACCATGTATTAAGAGATGTCGATGTAACGGTGAAGCAAGGAGAGGTAATCGTTATTTTAGGTCCATCTGGTTCGGGAAAATCAACCTTTATCCGTACGATCAATGCCCTTGAAGAGTTTCAAAAAGGCTCGATTGTCGTTGATAACATTAACCTAACGAACGACTTGAAAAATATAGAAGAAATTCGTAAAGAAACGGGCATGGTGTTCCAATCGTTTAACTTATTTCCTCATATGACCATTTTGAAAAACATTACATTGGCTCCTATCTGGGTACGAAAGTGGAAAAAAAGCAAGGCAGAAAAAGTTGCTTTAGAGCTGCTTGAACGTGTAGGAATTCCAGAGCAAGCTAATAAATACCCTGGCCAATTATCAGGCGGGCAGCAGCAGCGTGTGGCGATCGCTCGTGCATTAGCGATGCAGCCGAAAATCATGTTGTTTGATGAACCTACCTCAGCCTTAGACCCAGAAATGGTAAAAGAAGTATTAGATGTAATGAAAACATTGGCTGAATCAGGAATGACGATGCTTGTCGTAACGCATGAAATGGGCTTTGCCAGACAGGTTGCCGATCGAATTATTTTGTTTGATAAAGGGGAAGTTGTTGAAACGGGAACACCGGAAGACATTTTCGACAATCCAAAACACGAACGGACAAAAGCCTTTTTATCACAAATTATATAGAAAAGCGAAAGCGCCTTGAACAGCCCTGAAGTTAGACAAAGAGAAAAAAGGGCTCAAAAAAGCCCTTTTCTCTTTGAAAAATAGTTGATTTAAAAGGCTATAATATCTTATAATATAATTAATTTCATATATTCCTTTTCAAAGGGGAGTAGCTTTTAGGGTGACCTAAAATAAAGTCGTCATTTCATGGTATTTACCATCGGCTTTATTAGCATATAAATGCTTTGCAAGACCTTTGCCTGTGGCAATAGGTCTATTTGTGTTTTAGGACATGAAAAAATGCCAGCAGGGAGAAAGGGAGCAATCTAAGGAGGCAAATAATAAATGGATATTAGTATCATTGTTGAATATGGATGGGTGCTTCTTGTTCTAGTTGGCTTAGAAGGGATATTGGCAGCAGATAATGCAGTTGTAATGGCAGTAATGGTTAAGCATTTACCGGCTAATCAACAGAAAAAAGCTCTTTTTTACGGATTGCTTGGTGCGTTTATATTCCGATTCCTCACTCTTTTTATAATTACTTTTCTGACAGATATGTGGCAGGTTCAAGCGATAGGAGCTGCATATTTGTTTTATATTGCTGGGAACCATCTATTTAAGAAATTAGCAAAGCGAAAGAAAATGGAAAAAGAGAAGGAGGATAAAGGATCTTCCTTTTGGATAACAGTTTTAAAAGTTGAATTAGCTGATATTGCTTTTGCCATTGATTCTATGCTAGCAGCTGTCGCTTTAGCTATTACTCTTCGCCCAATCGGTTGGTTTGAAATAGGAGGAATGGATGGAGGACAATTTATCGTTATGTTTATGGGGGGAGTTATTGGTTTAGTGATCATGCGCTTTGCGGCAAATCGTTTTGTTAAACTGCTTCACGCAAAGCCTGCACTTGAAACAGCTGCATTTCTTATAGTGGGGTGGGTAGGCGTTAAGCTCGCTGTTTTTACATTAGCGCATCCAAAGATTGGACTGTTAAACGAACATTTCCCAGAATCATTAGAGTGGAAGCTGGTATTTTGGTTTGTATTGTTGCTTTTAGCTGTAGGAGGATATTTGATTGCGAATCATCGTACTGAAGCAAAAAATAATGATACAGGTTTAAGATAACAATTGAAAGCTCCATGTCCTTCTGAGAACATCCTTTTTTCTCCTGACTAATAGCCAAATGCTATATGTTATAATAAGTAGATCAAACTTCCTTCATCGGAGACCCAACTGAAGGTAAATCGAATCAAACGTAGTCAGGCATTAACAAGTAGTAATCCTCCAATTTCACCAATTTGTTATAAAAGTTTAGAGGTTGAATGTTACTGTTGGTTAATGTTAGCAAAGAGGTGAGACAGGTGGACGATTTTTCAATCATATCAAAGGATCGGAAGCTAACTTTAGAAGAAAAACTGACCTTAATTCAACAAGATAATGTAGATATATTAAACGATTTAATTAATGAATATCAGCCATTTGTTGCTAAAACCGTTTCTAGTGTTTGCAAGAGATATATTTATGAATCAGATGATGAATTTAGCATCGGTTTGATTGCCTTTCATGAAGCGATTAAGAAATATGATCATCAAAAGGGTTGTTCTTTATTAAGTTTTGCTGAAGTCATTATAAAAAGGAAAGTAATTGATTATATAAGATATCAATCAAAAAGTCGAAATGTGAGCTTAGCCATTAATGATCAAGAAGATGATGCTTCTCCTGTTTCAATTGAAGATAGTCTTTCTGTTGAAGAATACTTAAAAATTTTGGAGATTGAAGAAAGAAGAGAAGAAATCAAGAAGTTTTCACAGCTACTGCTTCATTTTGATTTAAGCTTTCAAGCGTTAGTTGAGCACACACCAAAGCATAAAGATGCTAGAAAAAGCGCAATGAGCATTGCGAAAATCATTGCAGATGATCTGGATTTACAAACGTACCTTTTTGAAACAAAAAAATTGCCGATTAAAAAGTTAGAAAAAAAGGTAAAAGTCAGTAGAAAAACAATTGAACGAAATCGAAAATACATTGTTGCTATTAGCTTGATCCTGTCAGGAGATTATATTTACTTAAAGGATTATATAAAAGGGGTGTTAGAAACGTGAAAAAAGGAATTATATTAGAAAAAGATCGACGTTTCTTAACCCTCTTAACCGCAAATGGTGAATTTTGTAAAGCTCGACTAACAAGTGATCTATATGAAATTGGTCAGGAAATTGAATTTATTCCAGTAACAGCTCATTATCAAAAGTTTACATGGTTCAAAAAGCCTCTTTTTATTTCAGCTGCTCTTTTATTATTATGCATGTCATTATTAATACCTTTTTATCAAGAGAATAAAGTGTATGCTTATATGTCTATTGATGTAAATCCTGGAATAGAAGTTGCAGTAAATAAAAACATGAAGGTTATTGATATCATACCGTATAATAAGAATGGACAAATCGTTTCTAGTCAGATAAAAGCCTGGGAGAAAGAGGATTTAGGCTCGGTAACAAAAAAAATAATGAATGAAATGAAAAGGCAAGGATTTATAAAGAAGAAAGAATCTATTAGTATGACGGCAGTATTAGTTCATAATCCACATAAATCTGATGAAACTTTCTTACATACATCAATAAATCAAATAAAATTAGATTTGAGAAAAGAAGATATCCCTGTAAAAATATCAGAAGGTACGAAGGAAGAAAGACAGCAGGCAATCAAATCAAAAATGGCAATAGGATTATGGAAAGATAAAAATAAACAAAAAACGAAACACAATGAGCAACAAACGCAGAAACATGAACAACAAACACAAAAACATGAACAACAACAATCTCAAAAAAATAAACAAGAAATAAAGAAGCATGAGAAACAAACGAAAAAATTTGAACAAAAAGCAAAAAAGTATGACCAACAAACAGATTCAGAAGAGAAAAAGAATAAAGTAATTGAAAAAGAACGAATAGTGAAAGAAATAAATAAAAAAGAAACCATTCGGGTTAAAGAAAAAAATGATCGAACAGATAATCAAGTGAATCAAAAAAATTATATGGAACAAAGTGTAAGTCAATCCCCCTTTCCGAATGCCAATAATAAGGATACCGAGGTAGAAAAATCGCAAGAGAAGCTTGGTGATAGTGTTTCAGTACAAAAAGAAATTGTTCAAGAAAATCATATTTCAAACGAAGAAAAAATGTTGCGAGCTCAAAAAGAAACTAATACGGAGAGTAATGATACAAAGGAAGAAAAACTCAATACGGAGAATCGTTCACAGAATGAAGGTAATCAAAAACAAGAGCTAAAAGGACAAACTGATCAAATAAAACAAGAAAAAATCAATGGAAATAGCCTGTCTCCTAATAAAGACAAGGAGTCCGATTAAAAACCGGACTCTTTAGCCATTATCTATTTAATTTTGTCAGTATTATTTTAATCCAGAAAGTTGGGATTGAGCTTGTTGAACGAGCCTTTTTGTAATTTCGCCGCCAACAGATCCGTTAGCTCTAGCAGCAGTGTCTGCGCCTAATTGAACTCCAAATTCTTGAGCAATTTCATATTTCACTTGGTCTAAATATTGTTCAATACCTGGAACAAGTAATTTATTACTAGTTGTGGCCATTTTCTTTAGCTCCTTTTCAATTAAATTTCAGAGAATTAATATCTCTGTGATTATAGTATTATTCACTATTGTCTATTTATTTGTGGGAATGTTTAACCAATTTGGATGACTCGTTACAAGTAGGGGAAATAAAGGGATCTATGCAGTAAGGTATTCTAATCTTTTAATATAGAAATTTGAAAGGAATTTATTGTATGAGAAATAACCTCGGCTCAAAATTAAAAAAGCTATCACCAGCTCAAATAATTGTGACTTATTATTTTTTAGCCGTTTCTATTTCGATGATTTTGTTAAGTTTGCCGGTTACTCATAAAAATGGGGTAACGTGGACGTTTTTAGACGCGTTATTTACGGCAGTAAGTGCAGTAAGTGTTACAGGTTTAACGACAGTAAGCACTGCTGATACATTCAGTACGACAGGTATTTTTTTCCTCATGTTTATTTTTCAGTTTGGTGGAATTGGAATCATGACATTAGGTACCTTTTTCTGGCTGCTTGTTGGTAAAAAGATTGGATTGAAAGAACGCAGGCTCATCATGGCGGACCAAAATCAATTTAATTTATCGGGTCTTGTGAAACTATTGAAATCGATTCTTGCCATCATTTTATGGATTGAACTTATTGGGTCATTTATATTAGGTATTTATTTTCTTAAATATTTTCCAACCTGGCAGGAAGCTTTTTTCCATGGCGTATTTGCCTCCGTAAATGCAACTACAAATGCAGGTTTTGATATAACAGGGGCTTCTTTAACTCCCTATGCTAACGATTATTTTGTCCAATTTGTTCATATTGTATTATTAACTTTAGGAGCAATCGGATTTCCAGTACTAATTGAAACGAAGGAATTTTTGTTTGGGAACAAAAGAAGACTTGCAAGGTTTCATTTTTCTCTTTTTACAAAGATTACATCGTTAACTTTTTTCATTTTATTAGCAGTTGGTGCGATTTGCTTTTACTTATTAGAATTTAATCACTTTTTAGTTAATAAAGAATGGGATGAATCCCTTTTTTATTCATTATTTCAATCAGCAGCTACTCGAAATGGTGGGTTAACAACGATGAATATCAGTGAACTTAATCCATCTACATTATTAGTCATGTCTGCTCTTATGTTTATTGGTGCTTCTCCAAGTTCCGTTGGTGGAGGAATAAGAACGACTACGTTTGCGTTAAATCTACTGTTTTTATACCATTTTGCAAAAGGAAATCGATCAATTAAAATTTTTCAGAAAGAACTTCATGAAGAGGATTTGATTAAATCATTAGTAGTCACGATGATGGCTCTCTTATTATGCTTTATTAGTGTTGTGCTGTTAAGTATTACAGAGGATCATTCTTTGCTAGCAATCATTATTGAGGTTACATCAGCTTTTGGAACGACAGGCTTATCTTTGGGCATTACACCGGACCTATCTGTGACAGGGAAGATAACTATTATTATTTTAATGTTCATTGGCCGTGTTGGTATTTTATCATTTCTATTTATCATTGGTGGAAAAGAAAAGAAGGTTAACTATCACTATCCTAAGGAAAGAGTCATAATTGGCTAGTACTTAACAATTTTCCTAAAATAAGCAAAAAGGTTATGTTATTTTTTCTACAGTATGATACAAACTAATCTTATCTTGCTAAGGAGGAGATAGATATGGTTAAACGAAAAGCCGAATTTCATGCGGTTGAAAAATATAGTCATACACCTAAAAAGAATGTACAAGAAAGTGAATTTTCAGCAGAATTTAGTCAAGGTGAAGATCGTATGAAGTTTGCAAACAGAAACTCAAAACATGGACGATAAGGAAGACCTTAATGAAAAATAAAGCTGAAAAACAAAATAATCATTTGCATAAAGTAGAGCTAGGAATGGAATTAGGGGATATAAATGCTGATAAATTATTCGAAATGCCTTTTATGAGTCAAAAAAAGAAACAATCCAGTAAGAAAAAAAGTTGCGAATAATAAAGTTGTGCCCAGTATTTAAAAATATTGGGCACATTTTTTTATCTAGATTTGTCTATCTGTTTATAGGCGCACTGAAACAAAGTGGATTTTGCTTCTTGGCTATCAAAGTAGGCTAGTAGCAGGGTCGGTTCCTTCCTTAGTTTTCCATTTATATAGTATTCATCAATATGGAAGGAAAGTTGTTCAAGCATTGTATGCTTATAAATATCTTTTTCCTGCAGCTGCAACTGAGTAAAATCTGAACCAAATATAGACGGGGTGTCAATCACTTTTTTATATATATTCGTTCTTTCTTCTTTTCCTATCGATGGCAGCCACCATGGCTTTCTAGGTTTATATTTCTGATTTGAAAGATAATCAAATTTCATAAAGCTTTCAATAGTATCTAAATCTTGTATTTGCTGTTCTTGCAAAAAATAAAGCAAGCGTTTATATAGGTCCTCTAATTGATGGCCAATTCTAGACCAGCCTTGACTCTCCCAGAAAGCTCCAAAATCTTGGAAGAAATCAAATGGAGTTGGAAATACCTCTGTAACGAGATACTCAATGGTATGATCCATTCGATGATCATTCCAGTATTTCTCAAGTACATCCTCAACCTGTTTTATTCTAATAATATCTTCAAAAGGTAAAACATTATTTCCTAAAATTTCATAAGGAGAATGATCCATGTAAATATAGTTATGTTCTTTTGCACGAATTCGAAGGCCTGTACCCCGAAGCATTTTTAAAAAACCAAGCTGAAGCTCTTCTGGCCTCATGGCAAAAACATCATTAAATGTTTTTTTGAAGGAGTGATAGTTCTCTTCAGGAAGTCCTGCAATAAGATCTAAATGCTGATCAATTTTTCCTCCTTCCTTCACCATCATGACGGTTCTGGTTAATTTTTCAAAGTTTTGTTTCCTCATCACAAGCTCATTTGTATAATCATTGGTTGATTGTACGCCAATTTCAAATCTGAACAATCCAGCAGGGGCATTATCATTTAAAAATGTAATGACTTCTGGGCGCATAATATCAGCAGTAATTTCAAATTGAAAAACAGTTCCAGGACGGTGCTCATCGATTAAAAATTGGAACATCTCCATGGCATAGCTTCTGCTAATATTAAAGGTTCGATCGACAAATTTAATTGTTTTTGCACCGTTATCCATTAAATAACGTATATCCTTCTTAATTTTTTCGCGATCAAAATAGCGAACTCCCACTTCAATCGAGGATAAGCAAAATTGACAGCTAAAAGGGCACCCTCTACTCGTTTCAATATAAGTAACACGTTTTGAAAAATGAGGAATGTCTTCTTGAAAACGAAATGGGGAGGGGAGATCCTTTAAATCAAGTTTATTTCGCCGAGGATTAATTTGAATGTGATGTTCCTTACGATAAGCAATACCTGAAACAACCTCAAACTGTTTATCTCCTTCTAATTCGGAAAGCAGCTGTTTAAAGGTTTGTTCCCCTTCACCAATAACGATGAAGTCAAATTCAATTACGCTCTCCATCCAATCATTAATGTCATATGAGACTTCAGGACCGCCAACAACAATAGTAATGGTTGGATTAATTTTCTTAAGCATTTTTATGACTTTTATGGTTTCTTCAATATTCCATATGTAACAGCTAAAGCCGATAACGGATGGATTTTTCTGTATAAGGTCCATAACAATGTTGATTACGGGATCCTTTATTGTATATTCGGAAATCTGTATATCAAATTCTGGAGCTGCAAATGCTTTTAAATATCGAATCGCCATGTTTGTATGAATATATTTAGCGTTTAATGTAGTGCAAATAATTGTCATGACATAAAAACTCCTTATTAGAGTAACTAGTAGATCAAATCATAATTATAACGTAAAGAAACAAAAAAGAATAGGACATATAAGGGAAAGCCTGTTAGGACAGTACCTTAAAGAAAAAAGAGTGACTGAAAGCTACATGTCTTTTAGTCACTCTAATTTTTTCTTCTGTTTAAGGTACCATCCATGAAAGTATATTGCTTTGCAAAAAGGTAATAATGGCAATTAGAAGCAGAAGAAATAAGCTGTGTTTGATTGTAAATCTGAATAATTCGGATTCTTTTCCGGCAAGTCCAACAGCAGCGCAAGCAACTGCGATGGATTGAGGGGAAATCATTTTTCCAGTCACTCCTCCTGATGAGTTTGCTGCGATAGCAAGAACTGGATTCATTCCAACTGAAGTTGCCGTTATCTTTTGTAAATTACCAAATAAAAGATTTGCAGATGTATCAGAGCCTGTGATCAATACCCCTAACCAGCCTAAAAATGGAGAAAAGAAAGGAAAGAGTGCTCCAGTTTTTGCAAGCAGCATTCCTAAAGCTGTGCTCATCCCTGATGCATTTGCAATATATGCATAGCCTACAACGGATCCAATTGTAATAAGAGGATAGGCTAATTCAATGAATGTTTCACCTAACGTTTGTAACCATTGATTCCATGAGATTTTCACAATAAATTTGGAGAGGATGGCTGCTAGTAAAATAGCTGTACCGGCTGCACCTAATATTTCAAGCTTAAAGATAGCTGCAACGGGAGAACCTGCTTCATTAATAATTTTATTGTGCAGGAAAGGTACCTCTGGCATAAAAGTCAAAAGGCTTCCTAACTCATTTATTCCTTTAAGGATCGAATTTGTACCAGTATAATGCCCAGTAAGAGCAAGTTTGATCGTTGGAATACCCCATATAGAAATAAATCCTGTTAGTACTACAAATGGGGACCAAGCTTTTGCGATTTGTCCTTTTGTATATCTTTGCTCTTTTATTACATCATTATTTGTAGCAGCAGTTGCTGCAAATTCTTCTTCAGAAGAGAAACGAAAGATCGCTTTTGGTTTCCAATATTTCAAAAAAATCGTTAAGGCAACTAGGGACACAAGGGCGGAAAGAATATCGGGAAGCTCCGGACCAAGGAAGTTTGAGGTAATGTATTGTGTAATGGCAAATGAAATGCCAGAAAGGAATATAGCAGGCCATATTTCAAATGTTTTTTTTAATCCAGCCATAATAAAAATTAAAAAGAATGGGATGAAGACAGATAAGAATGGTAATTGTCTACCGACCATTTTTGAAATTTCCATGGCTGGTATGCCCGTAGGTCCTTCTACAGCTATAATCGGAATCCCAATTGCTCCAAAAGCAACAGGAGCTGTATTGGCAATTAAGCATAAACCAGCTGCATAGAGCGGATTAAAGCCTAAACCTACCAATAAAGCCGCGGAAATGGCCACAGGAGCCCCAAAGCCAGCAGCGCCTTCTAGAAATGCACCAAACGAAAATGCGATAAGCAAAGTTTGTAAACGCCGGTCTTCTGTGATAGAAACGACTGAGCTCCTAATGATGTTGAATTGTCCAGTTTTGACTGTTAATTTGTATAAGAATACAGAGGTAACAATAATCCAGCCAATCGGCAGCATCCCATAGACAGCTCCTTGAAACGCAGACAGGAACGCAATAGGAACGGGCATTTTGAAAGCGATTACAGAAATAATCAACGCAATGAGCAAAGTTGTCAGTCCAGCCATATAACCTTTCATTCTTTTAATAGCAAGGGCCCAAAAGAAGTAGAAAATAGGGATAAATGAAACCAATGCAGTTAAAACAAGACTTTGACCAACAGTAGTAACATTTTGATGAAAGAACATCTTGTTTCCTCCTTTTTTTAAGAAGTGGTTTTTGAACAAGAAGCAAATTCCGCACCAAAAAAAGCCATTTATTGAAAGCGGTTTCATAAAATGGTAGTGTAATAGTCGAAAAATAAAAGGATTAAAAGATAATTAGGTCATCAGATGACTAGATCACTTTATTTCAAATTATAGGTGGAAATGGATAAAAAAACAAGTAATTTGTGAAAGAATTATGAACTTATATTTGTAAGTAAGACGTTTGGCACCTTATAATTTAGAATAAGTGATTCATTTGGAGGGATTTTTTGAGATATAAGCAAATAAAACCAAAAAAAATATATGAAGAAGTGACAGAAGCCCTTTATGAGATGATAAGAACTGGGCGGTTGAAACCAGGAGACAGGCTGGAATCTGTGCAGCAGCTGGCTGAAAACTTCAATGTTGGCCGATCTGCTATTCGTGAGGCACTTACCGCATTAAGTGCAATGGGCTTAATTGAAATAAAGCAAGGTGAAGGGACTTTCGTAAAAGCCTTTGAAGCTACACAACTAACCTTCCCATTGTCTACAGCCATTTTGATGAATAAAGAGGATGTTCTCCATCTATTAGAAGTAAGAAAAATCCTTGAAACAGGAACCGCAGCATTAGCTGCTAAAAATAGGACTGAGGATGATTTGATAGCTATTTTAACTTCATTAAATGAAATGAAAGTAGCAACTGGAAATGAAGAGCTTGGAGAAAAGTCAGATTTCCTTTTTCATCTAGCATTGGCTAATGCCTCTCATAACCCTTTACTCGCGAATTTATTAACGTATGTTTCAGGATTAATGGTTGAAACCATGAAAGAAACAAGGAAGCTTTGGTTGTTTTCTAAACAAACGACGATCCAACAGTTATATGAAGAGCATGATCATATTTATTCAGCGATCAAAAATCGCGATGAAGAGAGCGCACGTGAAGCGATGCTTTCTCATTTATGTAACGTCGAGAAAATATTAGAGAGATATTTTGAAGAAACAAATAAAAACAAGTAATCCAAACATAGGAAAGCGTTTAGTTGAAAATAGGAAAAACGCTTTCCAAATAAAACCTTATTTTTTGAAAAATATGGTTACGTTTCTGTAATTTATATAGTAATATTATAGTTAATAATCTAATTATATTATTTATTATTTCGTCAACAGTCATCAGATGACCGGATGAATGATAAATAATGACAAGATAATGAATAGAATCTAATAAGGAGATGGCAGAGGCTATGAAAGTAACACTGTTTGCTACTTGTTTAGTAGATATGTTTCAAAGCAATGTAGGTAAAGCAACGGTCGAATTATTGGAACACCTTGGTTGTGAAGTGAATTTTCCAGAATCACAAGTGTGTTGCGGGCAGCCAGCTTACAACAGTGGATATGTAGAGGAATCTAAAGAAGCAATGAAAAGAATGATTACAACCTTTGAAGATGCAGAATATGTGGTTTCGCCTTCAGGATCCTGTGCTTTCATGTTTCATGAATATCAACATGTTTTTAAAGATGATCCGGTATGGGGTCCAAAATCGAAAGCGCTTTCAAATAAAACGTATGAACTAACACAATTTATTGTAGATATTTTAAAGGTGGAGGATGTGGGTGCTCAATTCAATGGGAAGGTTACCTACCATACTTCCTGTCACATGACAAGATTGTTAGGAGTTAGAAATGCCCCTATGAAACTACTGAGTCATGTAAGAGGATTGGAATATACAGAACTGCCTAATAAAGAAAATTGCTGTGGATTTGGAGGAACCTTTTCCGTAAAAATGACTCCTATTTCTGAACAAATGGTAGATGAAAAAGTACAGCATATTGAAGAAACAAAAAGTGACTATTTAATATGCGCAGATGCTGGATGCTTAATGAATATTGGAGGGCGCATAGACCGAAACGGTAAACCAATAAAGGTTTTACATATTGCCGAGGTATTAAACAGCAGGAGCTGAAGTTAGAAAAGAAAAAAGCGGAACACTTGATTCTTTTAGGGGGGATGAACAGTGACAATGAAAATTGGAACGAGCTCATTCAAAGAGCGAGTTGATGACGGTATTCATAATTCTTTTATGAGGGGAGCTGTTTCGGGAGCTCAAGATCGTTTAAGTTCAAGACGCCTTGAGGCTGCGAAGGAATTAGGGAATTGGGAAGAGTGGCGGTCACTAGGAGAAGAAATTCGGCAGCATGTATTGAATAACCTTGATTATTATTTATATCAGCTTAGTGAAAATGTTGCGAAGAGAGGAGGTCATGTTTTCTTTGCTCAAACTGCTGAAGAAGCAAGTCTGTATATAAAAGAAGTCATTGAAAAAAAACAAGCCAAAAAGGTTGTCAAATCAAAGTCAATGGTAACCGAAGAGATAAATCTAAATGCGTTCTTAGAAGAAGCTGGCTGTGATGTAGTAGAAACCGACTTAGGCGAATATATATTGCAAATTGATGATCATGACCCGCCATCCCATATCGTAGCACCTGCGCTTCATAAAAATAAAGAACAGATAAAAACTGTATTTGAAAAAAAACTTGATTACCATCAAACCTCAAAACCAGAGGAATTAGCTGCACATGCAAGAAAAACATTAAGGCAGGAATATTTATCAGCTGATGTTGGGATTACTGGGTGTAATTTTGCCATTGCCGAAACAGGTTCTATCAGTCTCGTAACAAATGAAGGAAACGCAGATCTCGTAACAGCTTTGCCAAAGACACAAATTACTGTAATGGGCATGGAAAGATTAGTTCCTACATTTGAAGAAATGGAAGTACTGGTCAGCTTATTAACAAGAAGTGCGGTAGGCCAGAAATTAACAAGCTACATTACCGTCCTCTCTGGTCCACGTGATGAGGGAGACATTGATGGACCTGAAGAGTTTCATTTAGTTGTTGTAGACAATGGAAGATCAAATATTCTTGGAGGGGAATTTCAATCTGTTTTACAATGTATTCGCTGTGCGGCTTGTGTAAATGTTTGTCCTGTCTATCGGCATGTAGGCGGACATTCTTACGGTTCTATTTATTCGGGGCCAATTGGAGCAGTGTTGTCGCCATTGCTTGGGGGTTATGATGACTATAAGGAATTGCCATACGCTTCAACTTTATGTGCAGCCTGTAGTGAAGCTTGCCCTGTGAAAATACCTTTGCATCAGTTGCTGCATAAGCATCGACAAATCATTGTCGAAAAGGAAGGACGAGCGCCTATTTCAGAAAAGCTCGCAATGAAAGCATTCGGTCTAGGAGCTGCTTCACCAGCCTTATATAAACTAGGATCAAAAATAGCACCTGCTATGATGGCTCCCTTTTCAAACGGAACGAAAATCTCGAAAGGGCCAGGTCCATTGAAGGCTTGGACAGATATACGGGATTTTCCTGCTCCAAATAAGGAAAGGTTTCGGGATTGGTATAAAAATCGTTCTAAAGAAGGTGACGAAGAATGATAGGTTCCATTCAAAAGCGGGATGCTTTTTTAGACAAACTAGCTGAAAGATTAGGGCGGCCAAAAAGAATATCAGGAGTAGCGTTACCTTTCTGGAAACATAGCCCCCAAGATACGGTACTAAAAGATGCAAGTCAAGATCAGCTGCTCGAAGTATTAACAAAACAATGCGAACAGATACACACAGATCTCTTATTAACAAACAAAAAAGATCTCGGACACACAATTAATAAAGTTGTTGAAGCCTTTGGAGGCGGACCGATCGTAA
Organism: Bacillus sp. 03113; assembly: GCF_006546985.1. GTDB lineage: Bacteria > Bacillota > Bacilli > Bacillales > Cytobacillaceae > VATK01. The sequence goes on along the minus strand of NZ_VATK01000004.1, from coordinate 230,647 downwards.
CCTGGAAGGATCTTAGGTTCGAGGAATACGGGCTATTACCTCTTTTTAAACAGGAATGGCCTGCGAACGATATTGATGTTTATGAGTGGGATTATTCTCAAGGAGAAGAAAATGTGCATAAAGCAGAACAAGCCAATATTGGGATTGCTATAAGCGAGATTACATTGGCTGAATCTGGAACCGTAGTATTGTTTAGCAGTAAGGATAGAGGGCGATCCATTAGCTTTCTCCCGGCAACCTCGATAATGATTGTTCCAAAAAGCAGTATTGTTCCACGTATGACGCAAGCAGCTCAATTGATTCGCAGCAAGGTAGAGCGAGGAGAAACTATTCCTTCTTGTATTAATTTTATTACTGGACCGAGCAACTCTGCTGATATAGAAATGAATCTTGTTGTTGGTGTCCATGGTCCGGTTAAGGTTGCTTACATTGTTGTAGAGGATTTGTAAAAAACGGATAAGAAAAAAAGCTGAAAGAGGTCATATAGCTTCTTTCAGCTTTTTTTCTTAATCATGAGTGAGGGTTCTTTAGTAAACAGTGCTGTACTAAGGACGATGATGGGCTTACCTATACCTACATACATAATGATACGAAGATGTCTTCATATTGACAGTTCATCCATTGTTTGATATATATCTAATTAGATAAACATCGAATGAAAGGAGGAGGATTGATGCAGCTCGACCGATTAGTTGCTTTTCATAAAACGATGGGAGACCCCACACGAATACGGATTCTTCGACTTCTAGCAAATGGTCCTTTACATGGCCAAGCCATTGCAGGGAAGCTTGGACTTACTCCACCAACAATTACTCACCATTTAAAAAAACTTAGAGAAATAAATGCGATTTATGAAAGAAGAGAGAGAAACACGATTTATCTTTACTTAAATAAATCAGTGATTAGTCAGCAAGCGGCTGTATTAAATGAGTTAATTGATGTAAAAGAGGGGCAGGCAGAAAACATGCCAAATATGAATATGGAAAAGCAAAAAATTCTTCAATCCTTTTTTTCTAAAGAAGGAAAACTTATCTCCATACCCGCTCAAAGAAAAAAGAAGCTTGTTGTACTTGAGTCAATCGTAAAGCGACTCAAAAAAGGCCATAAGTATGAAGAAAAAGAATTAAATGAATTTATCAAACAGTTTCATGAGGACTATGCTACGATCCGACGAGAATTTATCATTTATCACTTTATGTATCGTGAAAAAGGGATATATGAATTAAATCCCGAAGAAATGTGGGCAAAGGAGGAGTAGACTCGCTACCTTTGCCCAGTACTTTTATAAATAATATTCCGGTTTTCTATCTGCAAAAATCGGGATCATTTTCCGAACTTCTTTAACTTTTGATAAATCGATTTCACCATGGAGAATTTCTTGTTCTACACCTGCTTCTGTGATGATCTCTCCCCAAGGATCTATGATGATCGAGTGGCCAGCAAATGTATTATTTGGGTCGTCACCAGCTCTATTACAAGCAATGATATAGCATTGATTTTCTATCGCTCTTGCAATTAATAATGCTTTCCAATGCTCCAATCGAGGCAGCGGCCACTCTGCTACAACAAAAATAGCTTCCGCTCCTTTTGTTGTGTGAGCTCGAATCCATTCAGGGAAACGGATATCATAACAAATCATGCTTGCAAACGAATGGTCCTCTAATGTAAACAGGCCTTTCTCTTTTCCGCTTTTTAAAAACAAATGCTCATCCATTAACTGAAACAAATGAAGCTTGCTATATTCGTGGATTTTTTCTCCTTTTTTATTCACGACTAATAGAGTATTATAAATTCCATCATCGGTTTTATTAGCAATGGATCCTCCAATGATGTGCACTTGGTATTTTTGAGCCATTTTTTGTAGAAATGAAGTGGAGCTTGCTGCATTAGAATCTGCTAGTTCATCCAGTCGTGTAAGATCATAGCCAGTAGTCCACAGTTCAGGTAGGACGATCACATCCGTTTGTTGCTCTATGGCTTGGGCAATCAACTTCTCTGCCTCAAGCATATTTTTAGTTGGATCACCAAACGCAATATTCATTTGTAAACAAGAAATTTTTAATTTCAAAATACTCACCCTCTGCTATAATTAGTTATTGTATTCTATCGTTAAGAGTAAAATAATTGATTTTACTTTTAAGTCTTTACTTTACGTTATATCATTTAACTATCGTATTTCAATAATAAAATATTATTTATTATAAAAGCAGGTGAAAGCATGACTTTTTATCCACAATCTGAATTATTAAATAGTTTACCAAAGCAATTCTTTGCATCACTTGTATCCAAGGTTGCAAAGTTTGTAGAACAAGGACATGATATTATTAATTTAGGACAAGGGAATCCGGATCAGCCAACCCCAAGTCATATTATTAAAAAGCTGCAAACAGCAGCAGAAAACCCTCTGAACCATAAATATCCTCCTTTTCAAGGCTATTCCTATTTAAAAGAAGCTGTAGCTGAGTTCTATCGAAAAGAATATCAGGTCGAATTAGATCCTGAAAAGGAAGTAGCAATCCTATTTGGAGGGAAAGCAGGATTGGTTGAAATTCCTCAGTGTTTATTAAATCCAGGAGAGACTGTTTTAGTCCCAGACCCAGGTTATCCTGATTATTGGTCTGGTGTTGCTTTAGCAAAAGCAAAAATGGTCACTATGCCTCTACTTGAAGAGCATGACTTTTTGCCTGATTATCAGCAGATCAGTCAGAATGTTAGAGATGAAGCAAAGCTCATGTTTTTAAATTATCCGAATAATCCTACCGGAGCTACTGCAACGAAAGAGTTCTTTGAAGAAACTGTCGCATTTAGTCAAGAAAATAACATTTGTGTCATTCATGATTTTGCCTATGGAGCCATTGGATTTGATGGTAAAAAGCCTGTCAGTTTTCTGCAAACTAAAGGGGCTAAAGAGTCTGGGGTAGAGATTTATACACTTTCAAAAACCTATAATATGGCAGGATGGCGTGTTGGCTTTGCAGTCGGCAATGAAAGTGTCATAAATGCGATTAATCTACTTCAAGATCATTTATATGTAAGTCTGTTTGGTGCCATTCAAGAGGCGGCAGCAGCTGCATTAACAGAGTCCCAAGCGTGTGTAAAGGAACTTAATGATTTATATGAAAGCAGAAGAAATGTTTTCATTAAAGGGCTTCAAGACATTGGTTGGAAGGTAAAAGCGCCACAAGGCTCTTTTTTTGCATGGTTAAAAGTTCCTGATGGATTTACTTCAGAGCAGTTTTCTGATTATTTATTAGAAAAGGCTCACATTGTCGTTGCTCCTGGTGTAGGCTTTGGCCAATTTGGTGAAGGGTACGTTAGAGTAGGGCTATTGACATCAGAGGATCGTTTGGTTGAGGCAGTGGATCGAATGAAAGCACTACCTATTTTTACGACGCACCAAATACATGCCAAATAAAATGTGAATATTAAGTGGCATTTTTCTGAAAAAAACTTATTTAACAATAATTAAAATGAGGCTGGTATGAAGGATTCAAATCCTTTTGTGCCAGTCTTATTTTTTTACACATACGGTAAAAAAATTAACCCATTTCCTATTTTAAGGATTTAATTATGACAAGAAAAACATTTGTCGAATGATTTGAGTTAACAGATCAATATTTGTCGAAATAGCTAACGGATATTTTTTTTTGTCTAATATTGCGAATCTATTTACAATAATAGAAATATCTGTAATAATTTTTTCAGAAATCATTTTAATAGAATGAATATAGCAAAAGGGAAAAATTAGGAGGTAAGCAGGTGCTTGATACTAATAAAATCATATTGAACGAAATACAAAATAAGAGAGAAAAAATGATAGAATGTGCTCAAAAGCAAGGTTTTAATAGTGAAGAAACGATCCGATATAGTCAAGAACTTGATTGGTTAATTTATTTATATCAATGTAGTCTTCATTTTGAAAGCAGAAAAAAGGAAGAGTTGAAGGAAATGTTAAAAAAATTCATGCTCGTTTGGGCAAATACCCAAGCTAACGTACAACGATTTAGTTAATAGATCCGAAAACCTTCTTAAAAACATTAAAATTGTGAACTATTCATACTTTAGTATGCTCACTTTCTATCAAACAAATGACTATTATTTTGGAGATAAAATGAGTTAATAGTTTAATGGCAGACGATTGACTAAGGTTAGCCTACGTCTGCACATCATTTTTGCAGTGGTACCCCAACAAAAGTTTTTATTTATGAAGTTCTTTTTCGATCTGATGGAAGAAATAGAGTTAATAGCCCTAATAAAGGCAAAAATCCCGACAAAATAATTGTTTGTGGCAGACCAATCAAATCTGCTAAATATCCTAAAGTCATCGAACCAATTGCTCCCATTCCAAAGGCTAAGCCAACTGTCAATCCTGACATGGTTCCTATTTTTTCTGGAACAAGCTCTTGAGCATAAACAACTGTAACAGAAAAACTAGACATTAAAATAAATCCAGTAATGATAAGCAAGATAAATGCGATAGATGGAGATGCAAAAGGGAGTATGATCGAAAGTGGAGCCGTCCCTATCATAGAATATAAAATAATATTCTTTTTCCCAAAACGATCAGCTAAAGGACCTCCAAAAAATGTACCCACCGCACCTGATACTAGAAAAGCAAAAAGAAACATTTGAGAATGCTCAATGGTAAATCCATATTTTTCAATTGCATAAAATGTATAGAAATTAGTAATACCAGATGAATACCATGTACGCGCAAAAATTAAAAATAAAATCAAAATTAGTGAGAAGTAAACACGCTTTGAGATGTTCACTTTATTTTTTTGATAAGTCTCTTTTTTGTATTTGCGTGTTTCTTTTTGAATTTCAATCTTATTTGAATACCAACGAGCGATATAAATAAGCAGGCCGACAGCAATTGCTGCGACGATTGTAAATAATATGGCTCCTTTTTGCCCAAATGGTACAAGAATGATGGCTGTGATAAGAGGTGCAAGTGCTTGGCCAGAATTTCCACCAACCTGATAAATGGATTGCGCAAGTCCTCTGCGAGGTCCAGCTGCCATATAAGCTACTCTTGAACCCTCAGGATGAAAAACTGCAGATCCAAGACCAATAAAAATAACAGAGATAGCTACCAACTCGAATCTAGGAGCAAACGCTACCCCGATAACACCTATTAAAGTAACGGTTAAGCCAATAGGCAAAGCGTATGGTCGAGGTTTTTTGTCTGCAATAATTCCAACAACTGGCTGCATAACAGAAGATACCATATTTAAAGAGAAAGCAATGATCCCAAGCTGAGTATAATTGAGATTCATCGATTTTTCTAAGATTGGAAACATGGCAGGAACAACAGCTTGAATGGAATCATTTAATAAGTGGCAGCAGCCAATAATGAATAAAATTTTGTAAGCAGTAGATTGAGATGAAGCGGATGTTTTTGATTTTATTGCTGTAGTACTCATAACAAACTCCTTTTTTTAGAGTTGATCACTTTATTAACAAACTATTCCATATGAATTACTATACATGTTTTCTAAAATTTTTAAACCACTTTTTTCTTACTTAATTGAATGGTTTTAATAGAAGTTAGAATAGATCGTGGAAAATTGACTTTAAAGGAATTATTTATTATAATTAGTTTGAATTCAAGATATTCTTAATTATTGGCTGTTTTCTCAAAGTTTGTTGCTTTTGACATAAAAAACATTGAGAGAAACGTTTTGGAGCAGCCTGCATACACGTAGACTCCTGTGGGAATGCGAGAAAGGCGAGACCCCGCAGGAGCGTATGCGACGAGGAGGCTTGACGCTCGCCCACCGAAAGCGAAGTGTATGCAGGCTGTGCGTTTAAAAGCAACAATCTATACGAAAACAGCCTAATTATTTTACTTATAAAGGATTTTGATACGCATATGAAAACAGAACAAATTAACCAATCATTAAAGCTATTTATTGTTCTTTCACGAGCCTTTAGGGCGGTAAATGAAAAAATAAACAAGTTAATTCAAACATATGGCTTGAATCCAACTGAATTTGCGGTGCTAGAACTTTTATATCATAAAGGAGATCAGCCGTTACAGCAAATTGGCGGGAAAATTTTACTTGCTAGCGGAAGTATTACGTATGTTGTAGATAAACTAGAACAAAAAGGTTTTTTAAAAAGGGTTGCCTGTCCAAAGGATAGACGTGTGACCTATGCACAAATTACAGATCAAGGAAAGTCATTAATGGACGAAATATTTCCTGATCATGAAAAGCATATTCAAGAAGTATTCTCACATCTATCAGAAGAAGAAAGAAGTGAAGCAATCTTCCTTTTAAAGAAAATAGGATTATCCGTGCAAAAATATTAAATCGTGCCTAACGGCCGATTTTTTTTGCAATTAGGAGGAAAATATAAGACTCTTGTAGAAACTAAATTAAGATAATGAAGAAAAATTTGGAAATACGCAATAAGAAACAGCATAAGTAATGAAAATTGGAGGTTAAAAATGAAGTTTTCAGAGTATACATACGTTCGACCAAATTTAGAAGAAGTGAATGAAAAATTTGAAGGACTGATCAAAAGTTTTAATGATGCAAACAATGTCGATGAGCAGTTAACCGTTATAACAGAAATAAATCAACTACGAAATAAACTTAGTACCATGTTTAATCTTTGCTATATTCGTCATAGTGTCAATACAATTGATGAGGTTTATCAGATTGAACAAGATGTTATGGATGAAATGCAGCCGCATATAGAAGGACACGTTACGAATTATTATAATGTACTTGTCCAGTCCAAATTTCGCAAAGAGCTTGAAGCTAAATGGGGGAAGCAGCTTTTCGCCTTGGCTGAGGCTCAGCTTAAAATTTTTTCTCCCGAGATTGTTACACTATTACAAAAAGAAAATAAGCTTTCTACTGAATATACAAAGCTTATTGCCTCTGCTAAGATCATGTTTGATGGAGAAGAAAGAACACTTGCCCAAATGGAGCCTTATACCGAGTCTCCTGATCGTGAAATCCGTAAAAAAGCAAGTGAAGCTAAATTTGGCTTTTTTGCTGAAAATGAGAATGAGCTTGATCGGATTTATGATGAATTAGTTAAAGTTAGAACAGAGATTGCTAAAAAACTAGGCTATCAAAATTTTGTAGAACTAGCATACAACCGTATGTATCGTACAGATTATAACGCCGATATGGTGGCTAAATTTCGTGATCAAGTGAAGGAATACATTGTTCCTATTGCAACAAATTTAAAGGAAAGGCAAAAAAAGCGTATTAAAATAGATGCTTTAAAATATTATGATGAAGGATTCAAATTTCTTTCAGGAAACGCATCCCCAAAAGGAAGTCCAGATTGGATCATTGAAAACGGACAGACCATGTACAATGAGCTTTCAGATGAAACAGGTTCCTTTTTTTCTTTTATGAGAGAGAATGAATTAATGGATCTTGTAGCAAAGAAAGGGAAGGCTGGAGGTGGATATTGTACGTTTATTGAAGATTATAAAGCACCATTTATATTCTCAAACTTTAATGGAACTTCCGGCGATATTGATGTACTTACACATGAAGCTGGCCATGCCTTTCAAGTATATTCAAGTAGAGATTTAGGGATTCCTGAATATTATTGGCCAACGTATGAAGCTGCAGAGATTCATTCAATGAGCATGGAATTTTTTACTTGGCCGTGGATGGAGCTATTTTTCAAAGAGGACTCTGATAAATATAAGTTTGCACATTTGAGCTCGGCCTTACTGTTTTTACCATATGGTGTGTCTGTTGATGAGTTTCAGCATTGGGTTTATGAAAATCCAGTAGCTACCCCTAACGATCGAAAAAGAAAGTGGAGAGAAATTGAACAAAAATACTTGCCTCATAAGGATTATGATGGCAATGAATATTTAGAAAATGGTGGATTTTGGCAAAGGCAAGCGCATATTTATAATTCTCCATTTTATTATATTGATTATACACTTGCGCAAATTTGTGCCTTGCAATTTTGGAAGCGATCAAGTTCGGAACAAAAAGCAGCCTGGTCTGATTATGTGAAATTATGTAAATTAGGAGGAAGTCAGTCATTTACCAAATTGGTAGAATCGGCAAACTTAATATCTCCGTTTGAAGAAGGATGCGTTAAATCTGTCGTTACAGAGATCGAAAATTGGCTCAATACAATTGATGATCAGAATTTATAATCAAGGATTATTTTCTTAAGTTGGAAGGCGTATATTTTTTAAGGGATATAAGGCATAGTAAACGGGCAGGAAAGGTCAAATTTTCCTGCCCGTTTATTATTAATCATGGAGCTTGTTTTCTATTATGATTGGCAAGTAGATTTCTGCTCTAGTACCTTTTGTTTCGTGGTTTGATATGTTAAATCTTCCATTATGCTGTTCTATTATTTGTTCAGTGATCATGAGCCCTAGTCCAGTACCGTTTTCCTTTGTTGTAAAAAATGGAGATTTTATTTTCTTTAGAATTTCTTCAGGAATACCACTTCCAGAGTCTATCACTTCAATTCGTACCTTATCTTCTATCACTTCACAGCTTAAGGAAACAACTCCACCTTTTGGCATTGCTTCAAATGCATTTTTTAAAAGGTTAATAAAAACTTGCTTCAACTGATTTTTATTACACAGTACCATTATGTCTTCATCGATATTTTCCTTAATAATTGTTACGTTTTGATAATGTGCTTCGGATTCAAATAATAAGATTACTTCATAGATGATGGATGATAGCCTTGTTTTTTTAATTTGAGCTTCATGTGGCTTTGAAAGAAATAAAAATTCACTGATAATTTCGTTCATACGTGCAAGCTCTGAATTAATAATAGTTAAATATTGTTTAAACCCATTCTCTCTTTCATCAAGCATTTGTATAAAGCCTGAAATAACTGTTAAAGGATTTCTGATTTCATGAGCAACGCTTGCTGCGATTTCTCCTGTTACTTTTAATTTTTCTGAATTCCTTATATATTCATCCATTAATTTTTTTTCTGTCTGGTCTCTAATTATAAATGAAACTGCGAAAACCTCACTTTTTTGGTTAAGGATCGGTGAGATGGTTGTTTCAATGATTAACTTTGAATGATCAGCTGTTTGGATTGAAGTCTCAAATGCTGGAATACTTTGTCCCAATTTAGCTTTTTCAATAGATTGAAAAAATATTTGGCTTTGATCGTAAATTACCTTATCTATGTATTGGCCGATAATATCAGAGGTTAATTCAAAGAGAGATAAAAAAGATTGATTTGCTTCCAAAATTTCATTTTTAAGATTAATAACGATAATCGAGTAATTCGCATTTTCAAATAATGCTTTATAAAAGGATTTTGTTGAAAATAAATCTTCTTTTGCTTTTAATTCGTTTTGATAAGCTTTAATCCTTAGTTGATTTGCATAGAAGATCATAACAAAAAGTAAAATGGCAGTAAACAGTGCAAAAAGGAAGATGTAAATAAAATCCTGTTCTTGAAACAAAGATATCATTTTCGTTCCATTTATTTTGTAAAAATAAATTAAGGAAAAAGTCCCGATAATAGAAGAATAGACGATAGCAAAGATATTTTGATAAAAGGATGAAATAATAATCCCAAAAATGAAAAAAAAGTAATTTACAAAGTTGGGGGAGATAATGTTAATGTAAAATAAATAAACGTAGAAAGCTGTGATAATAGAAACCATAAACAAGTATGGATTCATTTGAAGCCGATAAAACAAAGCAAGAACAATAAAAAGGATAAAGCCTATTGGTGGCCATAAAAAATCCAGGCTTTGTTCAGAAATTGAATAGATAAGCAAGTCAATTAAATAAAATACGAAAACGATACTAAATATTAATTTATTTAGTTGTTGTGTAAATATCTTTTTCTCCATTGAACGATGCCCTTTCTATCATCATTAGAAAGATAAAGTGAAACTTCCATCAGTAGGGGTTATCTTTCATCCCCTATTGATGGTTAGTCACGCAGAGCCTGATTGACTTTTCTAAGGGCTGAAGCCCAAAGAAAAGTCTTATTTCACCAATCACGCTCATACATGCCACATCCTGTGGCATTCGCCTGACTAGGACGTCCTGTCCGTCGTCGGGCGTTTGCAAGCAGTTATCCCTTTGATACTCTAAAGTTTAGAGGTGGGGGTCTACTGCTAGTTAATGAGGGATAAAACAATATTATTTTCTTATATCATAATATTTTATCATAGGTAAAAGCGAAATTTGTTGGAAATTTAATAAAATTCGTCGTAAATGGGAGAAAAATTCTAAGTAATAAAAGAGACCTTGCCAATCATTTGGCAAGGTCTCAGTATGCTTTATCCTTTCATTATCATTTAATTTCTGATAGTACTATCTCATCATGATTTAATTGTGTACTTACATGTTTAATATCTGGCTGGTCGAGAATGATGTCAGCAAGTTTATCTTCAAGCTTTTCTTGAATAACTCTTCTTAAAGGTCTTGCACCATAAAGTGGATGATATCCTAATTCAGCTAGCTTTTCTTTCACTTCCTCTGTTACAGAAAGGTTAATACTTTGTTCAATTAGCGTTTGACGAAGTTCAGATAGCATAATGTCAACGATTTGTAACAAGTGTGGTTTAGTAAGCTTTTTAAATTCAATAATATTATCAAAGCGATTTAAAAATTCAGGCTTGAAGAATTGTCCTAGCGAGCTTAGTAAATTAGACTCTTCTATAGCCGTATTTTTTTCAAATCCAACTCGAATTTGTTTGTCGCTAACTCCTGCATTACTTGTCATAATGATCACTGTATCCTTAAAGCTAACGGTACGTCCACTACTATCTGTTAAACGTCCATCTTCAAGGATTTGTAAAAACATATGTTGTACATCAGGATGAGCTTTTTCAATTTCATCAAGTAAGATGATGCTATACGGATTACGACGAACCTTTTCTGTTAATTGCCCTGCTTCTTCGTGACCAACATAGCCAGGTGGAGATCCGATGATTTTAGATACACTATGCTTTTCCATGTATTCACTCATATCTAGACGAATCATGGAATCTTTTGCTCCGAAAAGTTCTTCTGCTAATGTTTTCGAAAGCTCAGTTTTTCCTACACCGGTGGGCCCAACAAAAAGGAATGAGCCGATTGGACGTTGTTTAGATTTTAAGCCTGCACGACTTCTACGAATTGCTCTTGCCACTTTTTGTACTGCTTCGGTTTGACCAATTACCTTATTATTAAGCTTGTCTTCTAGTTCTTTCATCTTCTTATGCTCATCTTCTTGTAATTTACCTACTGGAATACCAGTAGCTTTTTCTATCAGATGTTGGATTTCTTCTATCCCAACGACAGGGTGTTCTTTCGTTGGAGTAGCATTTAATGCTTTTTCAAGTTTTGTTTCTTCTTTATGCAAAATGGAAGCTTGTTCATAATTCTCTTGCTTTAATACAGCTTCTTTTTCTTTGGCAATCTCTTTTAAACGACTTTCGATTTCTTCTTGAGAAGAATAGTTGAACGTTAGATTCATTTTTGAACCAGCCTGGTCCATTAGATCGATGGCTTTGTCAGGTAAAAAGCGATCCTGAATAAATCGATGAGATAATTGGACACAAGCCTTTATAGCTTCTTCTGAATAGACAACCTCGTGAAATTTTTCGTACTTTGATTGAATCCCTTTTAATATTTCAATTGCAGCTTCTACAGATGGTTCTAATACTTGTACTGGTTGAAAGCGGCGTTCTAGAGCAGCATCTTTTTCGATATGACGATATTCTTTTAAGGTAGTTGCCCCGACAACATGTAACTCACCTCTAGCAAGAGCTGGCTTTAAGATATTCCCAGCATCCATTGATCCTTCTGCAGACCCTGCGCCGACCAATTGATGTATTTCATCTATAAAAAGGATTATGTTCTTTCTTCGTTGTAACTCACCGATAATCTGTTTCATTCTTTCTTCAAATTGGCCGCGTATTCCAGTGTTTGCTACAAGGGCAGAGATATCAAGGGCGTAAACTTCTTTTTGTTTAAGTTTTGTTGGGACATTTCCTTCTGCGATTTTCAACGCAAGACCTTCTGCAATCGCTGTTTTCCCAACACCAGGTTCACCAATTAACACTGGATTGTTTTTGTTTCTTCGATTCAATATTTCGATGACTCTTGCAATTTCTTCATCTCTTCCAATAACTGGATCGATTAATCCGGCTTTTGCTAATTGATTCAGGTTTCGGCCAAAATGATCAAGAATTCCTTTTCTTCCGCCTTGAGAGGATGCTTTCTCTTGAAGAGCATCATTAGCAGAAGCATTCATATTCGAATTTGAGCCAAATGAAAATGGTTTGAAAAATTCATCAATCGGCTGATGTTGATCAAAATTGCTCAAATTAGGAAAGCTTCCAGAAGCAATTTTCTGTTTTTCCTTTTGAAAACAACTTTCGCATAAAAAGAGCTGATTCTCTTTTCCGTTTATATTCATCTTTAAATTAATATGTGCATCGTTTTCATGACAGATTTGACATTTCATTCTAAATACCTCCTAAATTAAGAAATTCACTTGCACTCATTAATATTTGACTATATTTGACTAATGTTTAATTTGATTATACTTTGACCAAAACTGACTTTCAAGTTTTTTGCATAATAGAAGATGTTAAAGATTATGGAAAAAATCTATTTGCTAACTCGTCTTAGTTTTACTGTACTGTCATATAGTTTGTATGAGGAGAGGAGAGAGCTGCGATTGAAAATAAGATGGGGAGCGGCTTTCCAAATTGCCGCTGTTTATGTTGGAACAGTTGTTGGCGCTGGATTTGCAACAGGTCAAGAAATTGTTGAGTTTTTTACTCGATTTGGATTTATAGGATTAATAGGAATAGTAATGAGTGGATACTTATTTATTTTTTTAGGCTCAAAGTTGATGAGAATAGCAGCGAAAATTGAAGCAAGCTCTTATCAGGAATTAATGGAGCATTTATTCGGAAAGGTTTTTAGTATTTTTATTAATATAGTGCTGTTGATCATGCTTGTGGGAGTTTGTGCTGTGATGCTTTCAGGGAGTGGAGCCGTTTTTCATGAGCACTTTGGTTTAGCTAAATCCACAGGAGTGTATATAACGATCATATTATCACTGATTGTGATGCAGACAGGCATGAAAGGGTTATTTGCAGTCAATTCTTTCGTAGTTCCAATCATGATCGCTTTTAGTTTTTTCTTAATGTTTCATTCTTTTAAACTTCCAAATTTTACGTATCAACTCTTATATATCCCGTTTGTTGAAGATGGTTGGAAAGCAGTAGCTTCACCGTTTTCGTATACAGCTTTAAATTTAGCATTAGCACAAGCAGTACTTGTACCGGTAGCAAAGGAAATTAAAGACGATCAAACGCTAAAATGGGGAGGAATTTTAGGGGGAGTCATGTTAACCGCCATTTTAATAGCCAGTCACGCCACAATGATTATGCTTCCTAATGTTACTCAATTTGAAATTCCGATGGCTATTATGATGAAAAAGCTTATTCCAAGCTTTTATTGGGTTTATGTATTAATTATTTATGGGGAAATCTTTACTTCTGTTATAGGAAATGTATTTGGTATAGAAAAACAGATTAAAAAATATACATCGTTACCTAGTATGGCAATCGTTGTATTTATTTTTATTATTACTTATATCATTAGTTACGTACACTACAGCACTTTATTATCCTTTTTATATCCATTATTTGGATATATCAGTCTGCTGATTATTATTCTACTATGGATGTATCCTTTTGAAACAAAGAAAGGAAATAAATAAAGGATGCCCAATCAATTCAATTGGGTCATCCTAAAAATGATTAGTTTATTAATGATTGAAGGGGAGCAGGAACACGGCCGCCTCGTTGTATCAGTTTTTCTGAACTAAATGGATTTACACCCATTACCGGGGCTCTTCCGAGTAGACCACCGAACTCAACGATTTCCCCTTCTTTTTTTCCAGGTACAGGGATCACACGGACAGCGGTTGTTTTCTTATTAATCATTCCTATTGCCGCTTCATCTGCAATTATTGCAGACAGTGTGGCAGGAGAAGCGTCTCCAGTAAGAGCAATCATATCAAGACCGACAGAGCACACACATGTCATCGCCTCTAGCTTCGAAAGAGATAAAGATTGATCTAAAATGCCTTTTATCATTCCGTTATCTTCGCTGACAGGAATAAATGCGCCGCTTAGGCCCCCAACATAGGAGCTAGCCATGGCACCGCCTTTTTTTACTGCATCATTCATTAAAGCAAGAGCAGCAATGGTTCCATGTGTACCGACACGTTCTAATCCAATTTCTTCTAGTATTTCAGCAACACTATCATTTAATGCATTTGTAGGTGCAAGGGATAAATCCATAATTCCAAATGGAATATCTAATCTTTCAGCTACTACTCGTCCAATAAGTTCACCTGCACGAGTGATTTTAAAGACTGTTTTTTTGATTATATCAGATACTTCACCCAAGTCTGCATTTGGGTAGCGTTTTAAAGCATTTAACACAACACCAGGACCACTTACTCCTACGTTAATGACAGTTTCACCTTCACCTGAGCCATGGAATGCTCCAGCCATGAAGGGATTATCTTCAACTGGATTGCAGAATACTACGAGCTTTGCACAAGCAAGTCCATTTTGATCGGCTGTTTTTTCTGCAGCTTGTTTAATAATTACACCAAGCTTTTGAACAGCATCCATATTAATACCTGTTCTTGTTGTTGCAACAGAAACAGATGCACACACTCTTTCTGTAACGCTTAATGCTTCAGGAAGAGCATCAAGAAGGGTTTGATCTCCTTTAGATATTCCTTTATGAACAAGTGCAGAGTACCCACCGATAAAATCTACTCCAAGAGTATGAGCTGCTCTATCCAATGTTTTTGCTAACTCAACCGCTTGAGCAGTAGTTGCATTTCCTAATATTTCAGCAATAGGAGTGATTGATATTCTTTTGTTAATAATTGGAATACCATATTCGCGTTCTACTTGCTCCGCAACTTCCTTTAATTTTCCTGCTTTTTCCGTTATTTTATTGTAAACAGCTTGATTCAATTTTTCAAAATTAGAATCAGCACAGTCACGAAGGCTAATTCCCATCGTAACGGTTCTAATATCTAGATTTTCCATTTGAACCATGCGAATGGTTTCCATCATTTCATTTAAAGCAATTTTCATTTACGTTCACTCCTCATTATACCCGGTGCATCGCTTTAAAAATTTCTTCAAGCTGGATATTAATTTTTAAATTAAGCTCTTCTCCAATTTCATTAAATTGCTTTTGCAGATGATCTAAATTTTCTGTATTAGATACATCAACCAGCATCATCATTGTGAAAAAGTCTTGTAAAATGGTTTGACTTATATCAAGAATGTTGATGTGATTTTCTGATAAAATGGTGGTAACTTTTGCAATAATACCAACTTGATCCTTTCCAATTACACTTACTACAGCACGTCTTTGGCTCATTTTTTTCACCTCATAAAATATCAAAAATAAAAAGATTGGATCTCTCCAATCTTTAAAAAGTACATAAGAATAACATACAAATAAAATGTAGTGGTTACTCTTCTGTCCTTTTGCCTGAGATTGTGAATCCTTCGGCGCCGCATGAAATGCGGTCTCTCCAGAAGCTGCTCCTGTTATAGTGTTACCCATAACGATCATCGCTTATAGCGGTTGTTCAAAAAGTCCGGGAAAAATAGCTGTCGAATTTCTGTGTCAGCTTGCTTTTTCCGCTCCTCACGTATTTCAACTATACGCTGAGGTGCTCAAAGTTGCACTTCCTTGAACTTCTCGGCTCTTTTTGTCCTCCTTTATGAACACCTTTTATTATAAAAATAAAATAATAAAGTGATGGTATCAGTTTATGGTAAATAAATCAATAGTTATTTCATTGTTTCAATAAATCGTCAAAGTTACGTTCTTATTGATTTAAAGGAAACACAACAATTAAGAAAAAATCAAAAACCAAATGCGATAGGATGACAAGAGAAAGGCTTTTTTTCCAATAATACAGAAATCCCCAGAGTAATCCTGCGACAATTGCTGATAAAACATGAATCAAATAACCCGAATAAATTTGAATCGATGCATACAAAAAGCTAGAAAAAATGATACCTAAAGGCGCATTTGAAACAGAAATCAATTTCTTTTGGATATAGCCTCTCCAAAAAATTTCTTCGCCTGGAATAATAATGAGAAAGAGAGCTAGGTATTGCCAGAGCTGTGTTGGCTCATACAAAGCGTACAGTCTTGAAATCGACTCCAGAAAAGGGAGATTAAACTTTTCTATTAAAAAGCTTCCAAGTTTAAAAACAACAAATAGCAGGGTTCCTGAAATGATCCCGTATGAAAAGTAAATTAGAAAGGAAGCTTTATGTTCCATTTGCTCATATAGTATGGAAAAACTAATCAAAAGGAGCATGGAAAAAGTGAAAATATACCAAAAAACTGTTATTTCATGAAAAGTAAAAAATATGAGTAGATGAGCCAAAATAATTCCAACTATTAGTTGGTAAATAGAGGTTGTTTTCATAAACGTATACTCCCTTCAAAGAAACAACCTTTATTCTATCAAAAAGAATGATTAAAATGGAATGAAAAAGACGGGAAAACAAAAAAAGCAGCTAATGATAACTGCTTTTTGTTCTAAGGTAAGAAAGCATAAATTTTCTAAATTCCGACTGGTGTCTAGCTCTATCGCCTAGCCCTTGTGAAAAATAACCCCTTGTCTCTAAAAGTAAAAAACACTATTTGAGCCAAATGAACATTTTTCTTCAGGGCTGATTAAGGCGCTTCCGCTTTTCTTAATATATAGGAAGAAATCATTACTGAATCAATTATTTAATGATTTTATAATTTTTATGATTGACTACTGTTCTTTGATCTAATTCAAGATCCTGGTAATTGTCCATGTAGGTTAAATCCACAATAACTGAATTTTCATTTACTTTTTCAACAATACCTTGTAAGCCTTCTCTAAATTCAATCACATTGCCTACTTCTGCTCTTTTCACGATGATCTCTCCTTATCTTTCCAATTTTGAATATAATTTAATAACAGTTTGCACTAAAATCATTAGTTCGTAAAGAAATTTAACATCATTTGTTAAGAAAAAGTAATAAATCGATCATATTTTATGTTTTCTGGTAAGAAAATTTAAAAAATAGTGAATGGTTTAAGGTACAATCTGATAGGATGAAATTTTTTATTTGGATATTTTAATATATAATAAATTGTCAACATATAGAATCATGAATTTGTTTTGAAAAAATAAAGAAAGAAAATTTTTGAAGGTAGAATGGTGTCTAGCTTCAGGCGCCATCGGCTCGAGTCATAAGCCAAATCACTCCAAAAATCAGGATTTTCTACGTGATTCGTCTTATGCTTTTCGCCGATAGGCGGGCGCCTTCCGCTTTTCTTAATTTGAGGTGAATATGATTTGAATGAAGAACTGATTACTGAAATATTAGAAAAGCTTAAAAGTGGTGATCTATCTGAGCATCTTGTATTAAAGGAGAACTTTCTTTCCTTTCGTAAGATTTTAGTACAGCGAGAAGATTTTAAGCATTTCAGAGGTGCTGCTGATAGAGGAGGAAATATCCTTTATCAATACACAGAGTCAGCCAGAAGTTAATGCTCAATTAGAGGATACATGATTGTTCAATTCTTAGTTGAAAATAACATAAGTGAAGAATATAAGAATTGGATAAAAATAAAAAATTGTCTTCGTACTATGTAAATGATATTCTTATTTTAAGAAGGCTTTTGTAAGTAGATTCAAAGTGACATTAATAATTATGGAAGAAAGGTAAATGATTACTTTCATTTCTATCCTATCATTTAATGTCATGTAATCGTAACAATTTTTTTAACATATTTAGCGTTTTCAGTTTACATTTTTGTAATGAAAATATATATTAATTATGAATTAGTAAGAGTTAGTCCTTGACTAACATTTCATTGCTAAACTTCGGTTAGGCAATAACTTATAAATATAGATTAATCTTACTAACTTTATTTAAAGAAGGAGTTTGATTTTAAATGGCAGAAAAACAATTTAAAGTAACAGCAGAAACAGGAATTCATGCAAGACCAGCTACATTATTAGTACAAGCTGCAAGTAAGTTTGATTCAGAAATTCAATTAGAGTACAAAGATAAAAAAGTAAACTTAAAATCAATTATGGGTGTAATGTCTTTAGGGATTGGTCAAGGAGCTGACATTAAAATTATCGCAGATGGAAGCGATGCACAAGATGCGCTTAATAGCCTAGAAGAAACTCTTAATAAAGAAGGCTTAGCTGAGTAATGAATTTCTTACAAGGAATAGCTGCTTCTAATGGAATTGCTATTGCGAAAGCATATCGTTTAGTAGAGCCAGATCTTTCTTTCGAAAAAAGATCTGTAAATGATGCTACAGAAGAAATTAATCGTTTTCAGAGTGCGCTTTCAATTTCTAAAGCTGAACTAGAAGCGATTCGCGATAAAGCTAACGCAGAGCTAGGTGCTGATAAGGCCGCCATTTTTGAAGCTCATTTATTAGTATTAAGTGACCCTGAGCTCATATCCCCTATTGAAGACAAAATTAAATCAGATTCTGTTAATGCAGAATTTGCTCTTAAAGAAGTAGCAGACATGTTTATTATGATGTTTGAACAAATGGATAATGAGTATATGAAGGAACGTGCAGCTGATATTCGTGATGTTACAAAGCGTGTTCTTGCACATTTACTAAATGTTCAAATCGTCAACCCAAGTATGATTTCTGAAGAAGCAATAATTGTGGCAGAGGATTTAACACCTTCTGATACAGCACAATTAAATCGTAATTTTGTATTAGGCTTTACAACAGATATTGGTGGTCGAACATCACATTCAGCTATCATGGCTCGTTCTATGGAAATTCCAGCTGTAGTAGGTACAAAATCTGCAACTGAGGATATTCAAAATGGTGATCTAGTGATTGTTGATGGATTAAAAGGAGAAGTACATATTAATCCTTCAGCTGAAACTGTTGAAAGCTATAAAAAAGTGCAGGTAGAATACGAAGAACAAAAAGCTGAATGGGCTAAGCTTGTAAATGAAAAAACAGTGACAGCTGATGGAGAGCATGTTGAGCTTGCTGCTAATATTGGAACACCAAAGGATCTAGAGGGTGTTGTAAATAATGGCGGTGAGGCAGTTGGATTATATCGTACTGAGTTCCTATATATGGGAAGAGATCAACTTCCGACTGAGGATGAGCAGTTTGAATCATACAAAGCTGTTCTTGAGGGCATGGATGGAAAACCTGTAGTTGTTCGAACATTAGATATTGGTGGAGATAAAGAGCTGCCATATTTAGACCTTCCAAAGGAAATGAATCCATTTCTTGGATTCCGTGCGATTCGTTTATGCCTAGAGGAACAAGGTATATTTAGAACACAATTGCGTGCGTTATTAAGAGCGAGTTCATATGGAAATCTTAAAATTATGTTTCCAATGATTGCTACTCTTGATGAATTCCGCAGTGCAAAGGCTATTCTTGAAGATGAAAAAGAAAAGCTTGTTGCAGATGGTATTTCTGTTTCTGATCAAATCGAGCTGGGTATTATGGTTGAAATACCATCTACAGCTGTCTTAGCGGATCAATTTGCAAAAGAAGTAGACTTCTTTAGTATTGGAACAAATGATTTAATCCAGTATACAATGGCTGCTGACAGAATGAACCAAAGGGTATCCTATTTATATCAACCGTACAATCCTTCCATTTTACGACTCGTTAAAATGGTCATTGATGCTGCTCATAAAGAAGGAAAATGGGCTGGTATGTGTGGCGAAATGGCTGGAGATGAAACAGCTATTCCGTTATTGTTAGGATTAGGTTTAGATGAATTCTCTATGAGTGCAACGTCTATCCTTAAAGCACGTTCTCAAATTCTTCATTTATCAAAAGTGAAAATGAAGGAATTAGCTGATAAAGCATTGCAAATGAGTACAACTGAAGAAGTTATGGAAGCAGTTAAAGCCGCTGTTAAATAATGATATATGAGTGAAACAGAATCTGAGTGTATACCACTTGATTTTGTTTCACTCTTTTTTTGGTTTTTTAATGGATATTTCTAGAATAATTTTACGGGTATTAATTTTTATAATGTTTTATAATAGAGATGAAGGTCTTACAAAGGAGTGAAAATATAAATGGATTTTAACCTAAAAGGAAAAACTGCCTTAATAGCTGCCTCAAGTCAAGGGTTAGGACGAGCGATAGCAGAGGAGCTACTTAAAGAAGGCGCAAATGTAATGATTTCTGGAAGAGACGAAGAAAAGCTTCAAAAAGTAGCAGAAGAAATTGGGTCGTTATATCAAGGAAAGCTTGCGTATACGAAAGCAGATAACGCAAATCTTGATGAAATCCAACATTTAATTCAAGCGACAGTAGACAAATTTGGGACCATTGATATTCTAGTGAATAATGCAGGCGGCCCTCCTGCAGGTACTTTTGATTCAATGACAGATGAAATGTGGCAAAGTGCATTTGAATTGAATTTACTATCTTATGTTCGATTAATAAGAGAATCTCTTCCTTATCTTCGTAAAAATGGAGGGAAGATTGTTAATATTGCTTCATCTTCAATTAAAGAACCTATACCTGGCTTAATTCTATCAAACACGTTCCGAACAGGGATTGTTGGGCTTTCCAAAACATTAGCCTCTGAACTAGCTGCGGATGGGATTTTAATTAATACGGTGGCACCAGGTCGAATTGATACAGATCGAGTGAAGCATCTCGATGAAATCAATGCCTCGAAAACAGGTGTTTCTTCTGAAATAATTAAGGAAAAAGTACTTGAAGGTATCCCATTAAAACGATATGGTGAGCCTGAGGAGTTTGCAAAGGTAGTCGTTTTTTTAGCTTCAGATGCAAATACTTATATGACCGGAAGCTCGTTTTTAGTTGATGGAGGAATGATTAAATCTATCTAATTGTAAAAATAGGAGGGGGGAAAGATCAATGCTAACAACTGAAAACACTAAAATAGGATTTATTGGAACAGGAGTTATGGGAAAAAGCATGGCTTTAAATCTATTAAATGCTGGCTTTCCTTTAATGGTATACACTCGTTCTAAAAATAAAGCAGAGGACTTATTAGAAAAAGGTGCGGAGTGGGCACAATCAATTAAAGAGCTTGCAGAAAAAGTAAATGTTGTTATTTCAATGGTCGGCTATCCTTCTGATGTTGAAGAAGTTTATTTAGGAAAAGACGGAGTCATACCAAATGCAAGTGAAAATACATATATTATCGACATGACTACTTCAACCCCAACCTTAGCAAAAAATATATATGAAGAAGCGAAGAAAAAAGGGATTAAAGCTTTAGATGCGCCTGTATCAGGTGGTGATATTGGTGCAAAAGAAGGAAAGCTTTCCATCATGATTGGCGGAGACGAAGAGGATTATTCAGCACTTATTCCTGTATTTAATAAGCTTGGTACAAATATTGTATACCAAGGAAATGCGGGAGCTGGACAGCACACAAAAATGTGTAATCAAATTGCTATCGCCTCTAATATGATAGGGGTTTGTGAAGCCATTATCTATGCAAAAAAAGCAGGTTTAGATCCTGAAAATGTATTAAAAAGTATTTCATCAGGCGCTGCAGGGAGTTGGTCTTTATCAAATCTAGCACCGAGGATGATTCAAGGTAATTTTGAACCAGGTTTTTATATTAAGCATTTTATTAAGGATATGAGAATTGCTTTATCAGAAGCAAAGCAAATGGAGATGGATGTCCCAGGCCTTCAACTAGCTGAAAGTTTATATACAAAGCTAGCTGAATTAGGAGAAGAGGATAGCGGAACACAAGCCCTTTATAAATATTGGAACTAGGAAGAGAATAGGGAAGAAATTATCCTACCTGAGTAAAGTTTCCTTTTATTTTATAACATTTAAGATAAGCCCCAAGAGTACATCCTCTTTTGGGGCTTTAATTCTAAAGGAGATTATACGACTAATATTTCACTTAAAAAGGCTTCGATTCGATCCAATCCTTCTTTTAATGTATCCATAGAATAAGCAAAGGATAATCGGAAATAACCTTCGCCTAAATCTGAAAACGCACTGCCAGGGATAACAGCTACTTTTGCTTCTTTAGCTAAGCGAACACAAAAATCAAAGGAGTTTACCCCAAGTGGAGGAATTTTTACAAAGAAATAAAACGCACCGTCTGGTTTTACTACCTCTAATTTCATTTCAACTAGTCGGTTATATACATATTCTCTTCTCTCTAAATATTCCTGTCTCATAGGGATAGCGTCGTCTGTTCCATTTGTTAACGCTTCTAATGCGGCCATTTGTGAAATAGAAGAAGCGCATGTAACATTATATTGATGGACCTTGATCATGTGACGTGTTATATTTTCTGGTGCAAAAATGATTCCAATTCTCCATCCTGTCATCGAGTGTGATTTTGATAGTCCATTAATGACAATCGTCTGTTCTTTAATAAATGAAGCGATGGATACATGCTTATCATTAAATAGTAGCTCACTATAAATTTCGTCTGCCAATATAAAGATATCACGACCCTTTACAAGCTCTGCAATTTTTTGAAGCTCTTCCGCTGTTAAGCTAACGCCTGTTGGATTTGACGGGTAAGGAATGACAATACAACGAGTCTTTGTTGATATGTATTTCTCGATTATTTCTGCAGTTAATCGAAAATGATTTTCTCTAGTATCTGCATAAATAGGAGTTGCTCCGCAAAGACGGATGATTGGTTCATAGCCAGGATAAACGGGTCCTGGTAATATAACTTCCGTCCCTTCTTCTAAAATGGTTCGGAATGAGATATCGATCGCCTCACTTGCACCTGTTGTTACAATGATTTCCGATTCAGGCTGATAGGACAAATGGTATTTTTCTTTTACAAATTGAGCAGCTGCTTGTCTTAAACGAATATCTCCTGCATTATGCGTATAAGAAGTGAAGTTTTCGTCGATTGCCTTTTTTGCAGCTTCTTTTATATGGAGTGGGGTAGGAAAGTCTGGCTGACCAATTGTAAGTGAAATCATATCTTTCATATCTGCAACCATATTATAAAATTTTCTTATACCAGAAATTTCTATATTGTACACTTTTTGATTAATTAAATGCTCCAATGTTAAAAATCCACCTTCCAATAAACTTATTTCAATAGGTTTATCATATCAAATTCCTATCATCATTGAAATAAACATTGATCAGTCGTAAACACTCACAGGAAATGTGATTAAAAGATGATAAGATTAATTAAATCATTTGCTCAATATAAAAGAACAAAAGAGCAAGCTCCTTGATCATCGACGTACAAACTGGAGGGACTTCGACTGAGATAAGGCGAACCTTCCATTAGGGTGTTCTTTCCTTGATTTAGTTTGAGCCGATCAGGTTTTTACGGGCAGTTTTTTATCCACTGTCCATTTTTTTAGGTCATATCTTACTGCCCGTTAAAACATGATAAAGGATACACGATAAGCGATAGCAAATCGATGTTGACTTATCTTATCGTAGGAAGAGGCCTGAAGCTTGAAGTTATATGCGCTGGCCGATTAAGAACGCCACATCCGCATGTCTTCATCGGCACTAGTACGTCCTGTACGTCGGAGCTGGACATCGATACATAACCTTCAAAGTTATACACAGCCAGCCAATTTATAATTTCCTGGTTTAAAACAAAAAAGCCGAATAGATAATTTTATCTACTCAGCATATTATTAAAAAATCATAATTATTTTCGTTGTTTGTGTTCAATAAAAAGGATTATTAATAACCGTAATCCCAATCCACTTCATCTTCGTACCAATATACAGGGGACACCTTACCATAGTTGACCATTTTATTATCGAGCTTACAATTACAATTTGAGTCTCCGCTATTTTCTTTCATTTCTACAAATGTGGAGTGCTCGACATTTTCAATGAATGCCATATTCTGGTCCTCTTTGACAAGGATTGCAGTACCTTTCATAGGTTTTTGCACCTCTTTACCATTTTTGTTGTAAATAACAATAAGTCATCTACAGTTGTATTGTATTCCTTAAAACACTTTGAGTCTAGATGTTTGATATAAAGTTCACAAAATAAACAAAATGAAAACGTTTTATATCCTAAGATAAGAATTTAATTGGCTTGTATTTCTTTCATTAACATGATATTAGAAAAATATGAAAGAAAAATATCATTTATATTCTAATGTAAAACTAATGTTAAGATGTGACGACAAAGAGGGTTTTTGTAAATATTTATTGAATGTAAAAAAGTAGACATGAATATACGAGGAGTGATGATATGGATCATCTTGAAAAAAGTAATGTTCAAATAAGGAAGGGGATAAGCTTATATTTTACCTTGCCGATCTTTTCTTGGGCATTATATGATTTTGCTAATACAATCTTTTCTTCAAATATTAATACCATATTCTTTCCCTTTTATTTGCAGGAAGTTGTGGGAGAAAGTGAAAAATTAAATCAAATTGCCAGTACTTTTATCTCTTACTCAAATGCATTAGCAAGTCTCTTTCTGGTCATTTTCTCTCCATTATTTGGAGTATTAATTGATCGGACAGGAAAGAAAAAGAAATATATTATGATTTTCACCGTAATAACAGTTTTGTCCACTTTCTTAATGGGGGTATTAGCAACAAATCAATCGAGTTATACGATTTTTGGTTTACCATTTGCACTTGCAGCAGTCATTTTGTTTTTTGTTATGGCAAAGTTTTTTTATCATTCAAGTCTCATCTTCTATGATGCAATGATCTCAGACTTAGGGGTAAAGGAGGAGATCCCGCTAATTTCAGGATTTGGTGTGGCAATCGGGTATTTTGGTACACTTGTTGGCTTAAGCGTGTATCTTTTTATTGGGGATAGTGGATTTCATAAAGCATTTATTCCATCAGCTATTTTATTTTTAATCTTTTCATTGCCTCTATTTTTCTTTATAAAAGATCATCCAAAAGAAGCTAAAAAAGATGAAAGAGAATCTACTTTTTTGTCAGGTTATAAGGATATTCTTTTAACCTTTAAGGAAATACAAATGTATAAGCCTATTTTTACTTTTATGGTTGCCTATTTTTTCTTAAATGATGCTATTTCAACTACGATTGCCATAATGGCTGTTTATGCGAAAGCAATCGTCGGGTTTACAACGGGGATGTTTATTTTATTATATTTAGTTTCTACTATATCCAGTATTTTGGGATCCTTTCTTTTTGGCTATATAACAAAGGTAAAAGGAGCATATAAAGCAGTAAAATACGTTGGATATGTATTAGTAGTGGCACTTGTGATTGCTTCAACTGCTGTAAATGAAATGATGTTTTGGATCGCTGGTAGTATGTTTGGGATTTCCTTAGGCGCGATGTGGGTTACAACTAGAACGTTCATTGTTGACCTTACTCCCATAGAAAAAAGAGGGCAGTTCTTTGGATTATTTGCCTTTTCTGGAAAAGTGTCTTCCATCGTCGGACCTTTTCTATATGGGACGATTACATATGTATTTTCAGATTATGGAAATATGGCGAGTAGATTAGCCCTTGGTTCTTTACTGATCCTAACGATTATCGGTCTAATTATTCATTCGAAAATTAAAGAACCCTCTGTCATACAATAGGTTATAATGAATGAAAGGGAGTCTAATGTAATTTTTATCCCGCATTAACAGGCAGTAATCCCCCACATCTCAGCTTTAGAGTATCGAAGAAGCGAAGGTGAGGGATAACTGCCTGTAAAAGCCCGATTGGTTTAACTAACCATCAGTGGGGATGAACTAATACCCCCACAGATGGAAGTTTCACTTTATCTATTAAATGGAGGAGCTATCATGATTAGAGATAATGGAATTCTTTTGGAAAGCGGTACAAATGAGCTTGAAATTGTTGAATTTATCATTGGTTCGAATAAATTTGGTATTAATGTTATAAAAGTGAAGGAAATCATTCTGCCTGTTCCTGTTTTACAAATTCCTCATTCTCATAAATATGTTAAGGGGATAATAGAGCTTCGAGGTGAAATATTACCTGTTGTCAATTTGGTAGAAGCAATTGGCTTTGCTCCTTCTTCTCAAAATGAAACAGACAAATTTATTGTGACTGAATTTAATCAGCAAAAATTCGTCTTTCATGTTCAAAATGTCACCCAAATTCATCGGATATCCTGGGAACAAATTGAAAAGCCTTCTAGTTCATATCAGGGACAAACAGGTGAACTAACGGGAATTGTTAAAATTGAAAATGAAATCATTATGCTGCTTGATTTTGAAAAAATCATCACTGAAATTAATCTAGATTTAGGAATTAATAAAAATCGTATTAAAGCAGTAAATAAACGAGATCGTTCTAACATAAAGGTAATTGTTGCGGAAGATTCACCACTCTTACGTAAATTACTGCATGAGACATTAATAGAAGCAGGGATAAAGCATATTCATTTTTTTGAAAATGGACTTGAAGTTTTACATTATTTAGATGATCTCAGCTCAAAGGGTAGGAATGTTAAAGAGGATGTTCAATTAATTATTACAGATATTGAAATGCCTCAAATGGATGGTCACCATTTAACATTGAACATAAAGAAGCACCCTGAGCGCTCAAATATCCCTGTGATTTTATTTTCATCCCTCATAACCGATGATCTGCGCCATAAAGGGGAAAAAGTAGGAGCAGATGCTCAAGTAAGCAAACCGGATATTGAAAAATTAATTGAAATGATCGATACATATATTAAGTGAAAAAGAGCTTAGCAAGGCCAGCTCTTTTTCTCGAAGCAGCTTAAATACCAGACGCTTTTTAGTAGTAACTTTCACCAAGTTTTTTAAATACGGGTTTATTGTATTTACTTTTTTTAGGTTGATTCATTTGCTCTATTTCAGTTAAACCAGTGTAGTCAGATAACATACTTTTGGCTTGTTTTAGAGAAAGTAATGCTTTAGGATTTCGAACGGAATTATTTAGTGATCCTAAATGAGGTAATTGATCGAAGTCTTGTTTTGTAGGAGGCAAGTGGAAGGAGTAATTTCCACAAACGACCAATACATCTGATTGCTGTTGACTTAATTTTGGATTGCTTGAAAAATGAAGGCCGACTTTTTTTGCTTTTCCTTCTTTTATCAATTTTTGTAAGGCATTGTGCTTCAATTTATATAAATATTTTGGATTAGTAGCTGTTTTTGCATGTCGATTAACCACGAAGATCGCTTGGGAGAGGCTTTCAATGGTTGGATTTAACCGAGGCGGGAGATTATCATATCCGTTCACGCTCTTACTCCTTTCTATACAATGAATATTTCATCTTTATTATAACGCTACTTAGTGTGAAAAAAAAGGACCAATCATTATTCAATATAGTAATGAAGAATCCTGCTTGGAAACTTGTTCATTAATCTAAATAACCATTAGTTTCATTATTGACTGAATAGGTGATCATTAATCACTAATAATATGAAAAATGGGAAGATAAACATGATAATATTTATATATGAAATAGATGCTCATAATATAAGGTCATAAAAGAAAGGCAGGAGATTTCGTTTACATGATGGGAGAAAAATGGTCAATTATTGATATAGGTTCAAATACAATTCGCCTTGTTATATATGAATACAATCATGGTGGTTGTAGAGAGCTTGAAAATATAAAGTCAGTTGCCAGACTTCGTCACTATTTACAAGAAGACAAAATATTAGATGATAAAGGTTGCAATCTATTAATAAAAATATTAAATGGCTTTCGTAAAATTATCGAATTTCATCAAGTGAGTGAAGTTTTATGTGTGGCAACTGCTACAATCAGACAAGCAAAAAATCAAGCGAAAATAATAAAAAGAGTAAAAAAAGAAACGGGCTTTGATATCAAAGTGCTTTCAGAGGAGAAGGAAGCGTACTATGGATACTTAGCTGTTAGTCGAACAACCCCTGTTACGGAGGGAGTTACAATTGACATTGGCGGTGGTAGTACAGAAGTTACCTATTATAAAAATAGAAAACTCGTTCATTCCTATAGTTTTCCATTTGGGGTTGTTTCATTGAAGGAACAATTTATTAAAGGAGAGCAAATTCTTGAAGAAGAAAAAGAAAAACTTATCAAATTTATTCAATCATCCTTTGAAAAGCTCCCTTGGTTAAAGGATTTGAATGTACCAATTGTGGCCATTGGAGGAAGTGCGAGGAATATTGCACAAATTGATCAAGGGATAAAGAATTATTTGCTTTCAAGTATTCATCAATATGTAATGAAGCCTGAAGATTTATTATACATTCGTTCTTATTTAGAAAGCATGAACATTAGCCAGCTTGAAAAAGTTGAAGGGCTTTCAAAGGACAGGGCTGACATTATTATTCCTGCTATTGAAGTTTTTGTTCAGCTTATTAAGTATACGGGTGCAAAACAGTTTATGCTGAGCAGAAAGGGACTTCGTGATGGGATCTATATTCATGTTCATGAAAAAAAAGATGACTATCCGAAAACAGAGGAAATTATTAATAAAAATATTAATGAGCTTATATATGATTATGGAATGGATCTTAATCACACAAATAACACTGCAAGGCTGGCTGTAGAAGTCTTTCATCAAATAAAAACCTTTTATCGTGGTAATGATAGCAACCTATTCATAAAGGAGCTTAAAAGAGGGGCTCGGCTTTATTATATAGGAAAATATATTGATCAAAATGCTAGTAGTCAACACACATTTTATTTGCTTGCCCATCAGTCTATTAACGGGTTAGAGCATAGAAGCAGAGTGAAGCTAGCACTTATTGCTTCTTTTAAAAATAATGCTTTGCTTAAGCAATATGTAGCGCCCTTTTCAAATTGGTTTGGGAAGGAAGAAATGTCTGACCTTCGAATGGCAGGAGCAATAACAAAGTTTGCCGCTTCATTAGATGCGTCAAAAAGAGGAATTGTAAATAAAATTCATGCAGAAATAATCGGTGAGAATCAGATACAGTTTGTTATTTACTGTAAAGGTGATTTTTTTGTAGAAAAATACTATGCAGAAAAGGAAGTACGGCAACTTGAAAAGGCGCTTAAACAATCGATTCAGTTAAAATTTAAATTAGTAAATTTTATGTAAATTTTTAAGTAATATCTACCATATTATTCACATAGAGTGTTATGATAACTTGACGAAAATTTTTATAAAAGGTGTGTAATGATGACTGAATATTTAGAGTTAAATAATCCATCGCATTTTAATAATCGAGAGCTTAGTTGGCTTTCTTTTAATGAACGCGTTTTAGAAGAAGCGCTTGATCAAAGTAATCCTGTATTAGAAAGAATGAAATACTTAGCGATTTTTAGCTCTAATTTAGATGAATTTTTTATGGTGCGAGTTGCTGGTCTTAAGGATCAAGTGAAGGCTGGCTTTAATAAACCAGAGAATAAAGCGGGCTTGACCCCTAGGCAACAATTGGACAGGATTTCTGAAATAGCGCATGTACTTGTCAAGAAACAAACAGAGACTTTCCATCATATGATACTGCCAGAATTATATAAAGAAAATATTTCTCTTTTAGAGACAGACCAATTAACAAATGAGCAGCTAATGGAGCTCGAAGCGTATTTCGATGAACAAATTTTCCCTGTTTTAACTCCATTAGCAGTTGATGCTTATCGTCCTTTTCCGATGCTCTTAAATAAATCTTTAAATTTGGCTGTATCTATTGAAGGAGTAAAAGATGATGAAGAATATAGAAATAAATTAGCGATTGTTCAAGTTCCAGCCGTATTAAGCCGTTTTATTGAAATTCCATCGTATGACGATCAGATCCATTTTGTTATGCTTGAGGATGTGATTTGTCATTTTATTCATAAAATGTTTAATGGCTTTAAAGTTCTTTCTGTTACCCAATTTCGGATTACAAGAAATGCAGACTTAACGATTCATGAAGAAGGCTCGGATGATCTACTATATGAAATTGAAAAAGAATTAAAAAAGAGAAAATGGGGAGCGGAGGTTCGTTTAGAAATAGACGGAGATCAACTTGATGAGGAAGTGCTTTCGTATTTATTAGATGAATTGGAAATATTAGAGCAAGATGTTTATCGAATTAATGGATTAATTGATCAAACAAGTTTATTCTCCTTGTATAAGCTTTTAGCTGGGAAAAGAGAAAAACTCATTTATGAAACGTTTATACCACAAAATCCAATAGATTTAGATTTTGACGAAAATATTTTTGATAAGGCATTAGAACAGGACATTTTATTGCACCACCCGTATGAATCATTTCAGCCTGTCCTTGATTTTTTATCCGAAGCAGCAGATGATAAAGATGTACTCGCGATTAAACAAACTCTTTATCGCGTAAGTGGAGGATCTCCTATTATAGAAGCCCTAAAGCGTGCTGCTGAAAAAGGGAAGCAAGTTACTGTTTTAGTGGAATTAAAGGCAAGATTTGATGAGGAAAATAATGTTCAATGGGCAAAGGAGCTTGAAAAAGCAGGCTGTCATGTTATTTATGGGATGACGCATTTAAAAACCCATAGTAAAATTACGCTTATCGTTAGAAGAAAGCATGGCACAATAGAACGGTTTGTCCATTTAGGAACAGGAAATTATAACGATCAAACTGCAAAAATATATACAGATTTAGGCTTAATCACGACAAATAGAAGATTTGGCATCGATGCTACGAATTTCTTTAATTTTCTAAGCGGTTATTCTGAAAAGCCCCAATATCATCACATGTTTGTTTCACCTTTTGATATTAAAAATAAATTTATTGATTTAATCGATGAAGAAATTAACTTTCATTTAAAAAATGGAAATGGGCATATGATTTTTAAGATGAATTCCTTGTCGGATAAAGACATTATTCTAAAAATGTATGAAGCCTCTTGTAAAGGGGTAAAAATTGAATTAATAATAAGAGGGATTTGTTGCTTAAAGCCTGGGATCAAAAATGTAAGTGAAAATATTCGAGTAATTAGCATTTTAGGACGCTTTTTAGAGCATAGTAGAGTCTATTATTTCCATCATAATGGTGAAGAAAAAATCTTTTTATCCTCTGCAGATATGATGACAAGAAATATGGAAAATCGTGTTGAAATTTTATTTCCAATCTTTAAAGGATCCTTAAAGAAAAGGCTGAAGAATACATTACAGCTGCACTTAAATGATACTTTAAAAGCAAGAGAGCAAGATGCTGATGGCATTTATCATTACGTTACACCTTCTATTGACCAGGAACCTAATTGCAGTCAGAACTTATTAATGGAACAAGCTAATAAAGTCGTTCAGCTTAATGAATAAGATTATCCGAAGTGCCAGTTATCTGTATTAAAAAGATAACTGGCACTTTTTTCTTTTTAGAATGCATTCTCTTTAAAACTTATTTGGATATATATTAATATTTTCTGTCCCTACATAAGATGGTTGTTGATATGGAGCAAATGATGGCTGTGCAGCATATGGAGCTGGGTATGGTGTAGGAAGAGGATAAGGAACTGGATACGGATAAGGGTACGGATATGGGGGTCTAAAGAAAAAAGGTGCTGCCGCAAGACCAAAAACAGAGCCAGCAACAAATGGCAATAAACCGAACCCAAAAAACCTCTGATTTTGATAAGGAAGAACATTTCTCGGAAGACGATAATACATTTTGCATACCTCTTTCTGAAAATCTATTTTTTTTAGTCTATTTCATAAAGTTAAACTTTGCGCCTGTCCTTTAGTAGTGTTGTTAGATTCCACGAATGACCTAAATAGATGCAAGAAAATATTGACAGTTATAAGAGATTGTTATATAGTTCATGATATGAATAATTAATGGGGTGAACTAAAATGGCAAATCATTTGATTAAACAGCTTATTGATCGCTATCAAAATGTTTATTTATTTGCAATGAAGAATATTTCTAATATCGTTTCTGATCAAGGTCTCGACCTTACGTTAGAGCAATTTGCAGTTTTAAAGCAATTACATAAATATGGTGATTTACGTCCTTCCGAGCTTGCTGATTGCTGTGGAGTAAACAAAAGCGCAATGACAGCAAAGATTGATCGATTATACGCTCGAGGTTTAGTGGAAAGAATTAGAGATGATAATGATCGACGAAGTGTATACATAAAAATAACAGAAGCAGGAGAACTAATTTATTTAAAAGGAGAGGAAAGGATTGAAAGCTTTGTTGGTTCCTATTTAGAAGAGCTGACACAAGATGAATTTGAAACCTTCCTTTCACTCTACGAAAAAATAACTGCAATTATTGATAAGAAAGTGAAGGGAGAGCAGACAAAATGAGTCAAATTATTCGATTTCGCTGGTTAGTCCTTTTAGCTTGGATCATATGTGTGACCGTTCTCGTTCTTTTTGCCCCGAACATGGAGAATTTAGTAAGAGAGAAAGGGCAGATAAAGGTTCCAGATGGCTATCCTTCTACAATAGGAAGTAAAATCATCGAAGAACACAATCCTAAAAATGAAAATAGCAATACAGTAGTTTTAGTTTTTCATGAAAAAAAGGGATTTACTAATGCCCAAATTGCAGAAGTGGAAAAAACATTTGAAACTCTTTCACAAAAACGAAGTGAACTGGGGATTAATGAAATAACGAATCAATTTAATAATCCGGACTTAAAGGATCAGTTGTATAGCGAAAATAGGCAAACGATACTTGGTTTGCTCGATGTTAGCTTTAAAGGAAGAGAAGTAAAAGAAGTTCGGGATAAACTAGAAGATGCTATTAAAACAGATGGTGTAAAAACCTATATGACAGGGAATAATTTCATTAGTGAAGATGTTATCATTAGCTCTCAAAATGGATTGAAAAAAACAGAGTTGATTACGCTTGTGTTTATTTTAGTCGTTTTGATTCTCGTATTTAGATCGTTTGTTGCCCCATTTGTTCCACTGATTACAGTGGGATTAACGTATGTCACAAGCCAAGCGATTGTTGCTTTTTTAGTGGATCGATTAAACTTCCCATTATCAAATTTTACACAAATTTTTTTAGTGGTCATCCTTTTTGGAGTAGGAACAGATTACTGTATTCTACTTTTGACTCGTTTTAAAGAAGAGCTTTCAAGTGAGGAAAATATTATATCAGCCATTATTGAAACATACAAAACAGCTGGGAAAACAGTATTGTTTAGCGGACTAGCTGTATTAGCTGGATTTATATCTATTGGCTTTGCTACTTTTAAACTCTATCAATCAGCTGTAGGTGTCGCTATTGGGGTTGCAGTATTATTGATTGCCCTTATGACCATTGTTCCGTTTTTTATGGCGGTACTAGGGAAAAAGCTCTTTTGGCCTGTAAAAGGAGAAATTTCTCATTCTCAAAGTAAGCTTTGGGGACTAGCTGGGAAGTTATCGCTTAGTCGCCCTATCGTTACACTTATAATTATTGGGATCATTGTTACACCATTGTTAATAAAGTACGATGGGAGTCTGTCCTTTAATTCATTAGATGAAATTGGTGAAAACTATAATTCGGTTAAAGGGTTTAATATTATTGCCGATAACTTTGGGCCGGGAGAAGCGCTGCCAGCGAAAGTAGTCATAGAAAATGATGAAAATATGAAAAATAGTGAGTATTTAAATTTAGTTGAAAAGATTACAAGAGAAATTGAAAATGTTGATGACATAGAAAAAGTTCGAAGTGCAACTCGACCAGTTGGAGATCAAATAAAAGATTTTTACGTCAATAATCAAGCGAATCAGCTTAAGGATGGATTAACAGAAGGGAATAACGGAATAACTACAATTAAGAATGGTTTAAGCAGCGCTGCGAATTCAATCAATTCCTCAAAGCCGCAGATGAACCAAGCTGTATCCAGCGTGTCTGAGCTTGTAAATGGGACGAATCAATTAAAATCGGGAGTTACCGATCTTAAAAATGGATTAATTCAAATTGAAACAGGCTTAAAACAAGGAACTGTCGGTTTAGGACAATTAAAATCTGGACTTAATGAAGCAAAGATAAGCGCTGGTCAATTAAGTGCTGGGCAGCAGCAGCTGTCAAATGGCTATCATAAAGCGGCTGACGGAATGAATGAGCTTTATCAAAACTATCAAAAAGTAGAAAATGGATTAAATGAACTCCAGTCAAATGTAAAAAATCTAGATAAACCATTACAAAATATTGAATCTAATGGGAAGTACCCTGGAATCGAAAGCGACCCTGATTTTGGAATAATCAAACAAACTATTGCAGGCGTCAATCAATCTTTCCCATCCATAACTGTAGGTTTGAAAAATTTAAATCAAAATTTTGCTTTATTGTCACAAAATATAGCTGTTGCAAATAAAAGCATGAATGAAATAACATTAGGACAATTACAACTGACAGCAGGGTTTGATCAATTTATAAATGCAGTAGATCAGCTTGAAAAAGGGGTTGATGCTGCTGGTCAAGGGCAAGGGAAAATTATTTCTGAGGTTCCAAAGATAGAGCATGGTCTAGATGGAATAGCTGGAGGTCAGACTCAGCTTCAAAATGGATTTAGTGAACTAGTAAGTCAACTTGACCAATTACAAACAGGTCTAAATGACAGCTCAACAGGGCTCAATCAAATCGGAAATGGATTAACCTCTGCTACGGATTATTTAGAAAAACTCTCAAGTATTAAGGATAGTGAGTTAAGTGGCTTTTATATTCCTGACGATGTAGTGTCCAGTCAAGATTTTTCTCAAGTCTTTAATACGTATATGTCTGAGGACGGAAAAGTAACAACCATGGATGTTATATTAAAAGTAAATCCATATTCAAATGAGGCTTTAACGAAGGTTGCTGATCTTAAGGAAGCTGTTAATAGAGCTGTGAAAGGTACAAAATTAGAGAAGGCTGAAATTGGTGTAACAGGCGTTACAAGCATTAATCATGATTTAAAGAATATTTCCGATGCGGATTATTCAAGAACAGTTTTGTTAATGCTCGTTGGAATAGGCGTCATCCTTGTCTTATTATTAAAATCTCTTATTATGCCAATCTATTTAATTGTTTCATTGATCATTACTTATTTTTCTTCGTTGTCTATTACCGAGCTTATTTTTGTAAATATTCTTGGATATCCCGGACTTAATTGGTCTGTACCATTTTTTGGATTTGTCATCTTGATGGCTTTAGGTGTAGACTATTCCATTTTTCTAATGGATCGTTTTAATGAATATAAAGATATGAAAATTGAAAAAGCATTAATGCTTTCTATGCGAAATATGGGAACAGTCATTATTTCAGCCGTAATTATTCTTTCAGGTACTTTTGCGGCAATGCTGCCATCTGGTGTGCTATCTCTACTACAAATTTCAACACTTGTTCTTGCGGGTCTATTGTTTTATGCATTTATTATCTTGCCATTGTTTGTGCCTGTGGTTGCAAAGCTATTTGGAAGAGCAAACTGGTGGCCGTTTTTTATACAAAAATAAATCATAACGAAATATAAAAGGATGCTCATTATGATTATGGGCATCCTTTAATCATCCTCTGATAGTAAAGTGAATAAAGTTAATTCTGGTACTGAGAGGAAACGAAAAGGTAATCGTGTTGTTCCGAGACCACGATTCACATATAAGGTTAATGGAATTGTGCTCTTAATTGAATAAAAACCTTCTACATATTTCCGTGCGTATGGTGGCTTTACCAATGCTCCGTAAAAAGGAATTTTAATTTGTCCCCCATGACTGTGTCCGCTTAATTGAAGATGGATTCCATATTGAACTGCTTCATCTGCTAAATCAGGCGCGTGGGATAATAAAATCTTAAAGGCTGATTTTGAAACATTTGAAGTAGCTTTTCTAAAATCTGGTTTTCCAAGCTTCGCATCATCAATACCGATAACATAAATATGACTTTGATCTATTAGTTTTATTTCTTTTCCCTCATTTAATAGAAGAGTAAAGCCACTTTCTTCGATAATGGATTTGTATATTTCAGTGCCATATCCACCATGATCATGATTTCCATACACTGCAAATTTACCGAAAGGCGCATTTAGCTTTTGAAGAAAGGGGATTAGTTCTTGTGGATTATCATATCGATTAGGGTTGTCCATTAAATCTCCTGTAAAAAATATTATATCAGGGTTTAATGAATTAATGGTGTCAACAAGATCTTTTAGCTGATTAAGGCGATATTGAAAACCTAAATGAGTATCACTAAATTGGATGATTTTAAATTGATGAAAGCTTTTTGGGATTCGTTTGTTTTTAATTTCAAATTGATTAATGTCTAAAAGGTTTGGTTCGATATGTCTTGAATATTGGTAGCTAATTGTGCTTAGTCCAAAAGCTGTAAGGATAGATCCTAAAGAAACCTTAAGGAATTTCTTTCTTGAAATTTTTTTCATAGTTTCCCCCTGAGTTAAACATAACTCTTATACTATCAAACTATAAACTCTTATTTCAAATCAAAAAATGAAAAGAAGACCTATAAGTTAGAAGCGACTTGTATAGGTCAACGTTGTTTTGTTTCTTTTTTGTGATAAACCCTATTTCTTAATAAAGAGTAGCTGAGGCTTGGCAAATTCGAGTAGTACTACTTATGAATGATCAACAGATCATTCATATTTTTGATAACTTATCGCTCTAGATTTTAGTGCTATCCACGAGGAAATAAATTGGGTTTTGTTTACTTTTACTTGCTTTCTTCCAGATAAAGGATCATTTATATACACATAATTCTGATCAAATCCAACTAATAAAACGGCATGAAGATCAAGTGGAGTAGATATGGTTTGATTATGATGCTTCCATGCTTCCCACCGATCTGGCAAACGATAATCACCTGTTGTCCAAACGACAATGGGATATCCATCTAATAAATGATCCTCCAATACCGTAAAGGGCTGATTTGATAAATTCACTGCACAGTTTGGAAGATAAAAATTGACTAAGTTTTCAATTGGTTTATCAAAAACAGCATATCCAGCTTTTTTACCTGTCATATCCCCCACAAATCCTTCGTTTGGATCCCCCCATTGAATTATATCCTTCCCCGATTTGATTATAGGGTCGGGGTCTTTCTTTATCCTTTTATACAGATCAATTTTGCTAATAGGTGTCCCAGCATATTGAAGCATCATAGCAATGCTCGTGACTTCACATCCATATTTAAGCTCCGGATTTTGTTTTATAAGTGGAGCATCCAAAATAATTTTTCTCGGCAACGTCTTTTCTGTCTGTACATGGGGGGTATGGATGATCATTTGCTGCTGAATATGTGTCTTTTTGTTGTTATTCAATGTTTCATGAGCAGGCAAAGGCGAAATTGTGTTAAAATGATGTTCGTGACTACATCCAAAGAGCGGTAATAAGGTTAAGAAAACAAAGTATTTTCTCAAGGCTTAAACCTTCTTTCATACCGTCTTTAATAAATAGATTATGTTTTTCATCTCTTTTATATGTAGTTTGAATGATCCCAGATGCGGTTAGTTTTGGAAGTATTGTGAAATTGAATAAATCAACATGCCTTTATGTACAACGCTATTGTTTAATCAATGCGTTAAATGTATGGTATAATTATTCATTATTTGGAAAGATGGAGGAAAAGAATTTTATGGACGCATTGGATATCATAACAGATTTAGAAAATGTTATCCCTTTTTTTCAACCGATATTCAGTGCCGATGAACATCGTGTTATCGGATATGAAATACTTGGTAGATATCGAAGCAAGGAAGGTATAGAAAGCTTAGGTCCATTTTTTTTGGATGAAAGTA
Organism: Bacillus sp. 03113; assembly: GCF_006546985.1. Taxonomy (GTDB): domain Bacteria; phylum Bacillota; class Bacilli; order Bacillales; family Cytobacillaceae; genus VATK01. Next base: position 193,031 of record NZ_VATK01000004.1, on the reverse strand, counting down.
TACCGGATGAATATAGAATTGATGTTGATAATACCGTATTAATTAAAGCACTGGATCAAGCATTAACCTTAGATAAAGATATCCTTTTGTTTATAAATAGAGATGCGGATTTATTAATGGTTGATGATGGAGAGGAATTTCTGCAACTACTTCTTCAATATCAAGAAAAAGGGATCAACTTAGACCGAATCGTATTGGAAATTACTGAACGGAATTATAAAGGCCAGCCAGATCATTTAGATCATTTATTAGCTTATTACCGTACGTATGGAATTAAGCTTGCCATTGACAAAATGGGGAATGATAGTAGTCATTTGGATCGAATCGGGCAGCTTGAACCAAATATTTTAAAAATCGATTTGTTAGCCTTGCGCTCAACAACAACTGCACCATCCTATCAGGATATTTTGTTTTCATTGTCCGTTTTAGCAAGAAAAATTGGGGCTACTTTGTTATTTGAGAATATCGAGATGGTATTTCAACTTCAGTTTGCTTGGAAGAATGGAGGAAGATATTACCAAGGTTTTTATCTTCAGAAGCCAAGTGATTGTTTTGTAGACAAGGATATATTAAAGGAAAAATTAAAAAATGAATGTCATGAGTTTATTTCATATGAAAAGAAAAAGCTTGAGGCTTTATTCCGAATTACAGAGACGTTTAATACAAAGCTGCAAGAGTTTTTAATGAAGCATAGGAAATATAATGCATATGAAGATTTACTTAAGACATTAGGAAATGAAATGGATGGAATTGCCTTTAGAATGTATGTATGTGATGAGGATGGGTTTCAAAGGTCTGCTAATCTTTTTAAGGCTGATAATCAATGGGTTTTACAGCAGGATTACGTTCAGAAAAATTGGAGCTGGAGACCTTATTTTTTAGAAAATATTATCAAGATGAGGAATGAAAAAAAAGGAATTCTATCAGACTTATACAGCGATATTGAAACAGGTGAATCGGTTAGAACCTTCTCGTATCCACTAAGCAATGATCATTATTTATTTATTGATTTAACTTATAGCTTTTTATATGAACATGAGGAATTGCTTTAAATAAAGTGAAATTTTCTTAAGTGGGAGTTTCCAGCGATTAATACTGGATAATATTAAAATAAAAAATTGAGTTTCATTTGTAATAAAGGAAAGATAAAAGTAAGATTTCCTTGTACAAATGTTCAACATTCATTATTCTGTAAGTATGCATGTCTAACAATTGAAATTAGTTTTCTATAAACTTACGGATAGAAACATGCTGAATGAGAAAGATAAAAACAACGGTTTTGGTTGAAAGGAGAGGGAGCATGTCACAGCTTCAAGGTATATTAACACGTTTAAAAAATCTACAAGAACAATCGATTGGTGGAGAGCCAACTCAGCGTTTTTTTGAGGTAAATGGAGAAAGAAAATGTCAGGTTACATATCATCCAAAAACAGAAACATTTGAGTTAGAAGTGTATAATGAAAAAGAAAAGCCAAAAAGATATCAATTTGATAATGTTGATATGATTACAATTGAAATTTTTGATTTACTTCAATAATAAATAAAAGGAGCAGCTGGCTCCTTTTATTTTTTAAAAGAGAATAAAGTATGTTAAAGTAGACAGGTGCCTAGCTCCGACGTCGCTACAAGACGGCGTTTTAATTAATGCGCTTCCGCTTTTCTTACATGTCCAGCTCCGACGTACAGGATGTACTAGTGCCGATGTTGCCACAGGACGTGGCGCCCTTAATCGGCCAGCGCCTAGCCCTTGTGAAAAATAAGCGCTTTCGCTTTTCTGTGTTATTAGGAGCGTATTTCCAAAAACTATGATAAGATAGCAAGGTACAAATAACCTTTGAGGAGTTTTCGGCTATGATCTATCTTCACAGCGGAGAATTTTTAGAAAATAACATTGGTGATTTATTAATTTCGTCTGAGCATGTTGCCCACGTGCAAATAGGAAACAGTTTGGAGCATGCACTTTTATTGTTGACGAAAAGCGGATATTCAGCCATACCAGTACTAGACCCGCAATATAAGCTTCAAGGATTAGTTAGTACACCCATCATTATGGATGCAATTCTTGGAATAGAACGAATTGAATTTGAAAAGCTAGAAAAAAAGCGGGTAGAAGAAGTAATGAACATAAATATCCCAAGATTAAAGGTGGATTCACCTGCAAAACAATTTATTGGTTTATTAGTTGATCATCCGTTTTTATGTATTGAAAATAAAGATGGATTTTTTGAAGGTATATTAACAAGGCGTTCCGTTTTAAGTCAGCTTAGCAGTCAATTAAATAATTTAAGAAAAAATAAAAACAATTAAGAGTCTCTTTACAGGGACTCTGTTTTTTGCGATAAGCTATATGAAAAGAATAGTGGCATTAAATACATTGCTAGGCTTTATTGTTAACAAATTGGTATGACTAGTGCTTCTAAAAAACATACAATGGCTATAAGCAGATTATGGGAGAGATGAATGAATGTCAGCTATTTCAGAATTGCAGCTTCTCTATGTACTAGCACAGGAAATGAATATGAGAAAGGCTGCTGAGAGACTTTTTGTTTCTCAGCCTGCTTTGTCGCAAAGGCTTCAAAATATCGAGAAAGAATGGGGAACAAAGCTTTTTATTCGTTCACAAAAGGGCTTGTCCCTTACACCTGCTGGGGAACAGGTTATCCAGTTTGCTGAAGAAGTCATTGTGAAAGAAGAAAAGGTTAAAGAATCGATTCATGCATTTAATACGGAAGTGCATGGTACATTAAAAATTGCTGTAGCTTCTATTGTTGGCCAAAATTGGCTACCTAAAGTATTAAAAAAGTATGTTCAACGCTATCCTCATGTGAAAATTTCCCTGAATACAGGCTGGAGCAGTGAAATGTTGAAGTCTGTTTATGAGGATCACGTCCATATTGGAATTATTCGAGGAACTCCAGATTGGAATGGGGTTAAACTACATTTATTTGAAGATCCTTTATATTTAGTTGATACTGAAATTAATCGACTTGAACAAATACTCGAAACAAAGCGGCCATTTATTCAGTTTAAAAGTGATTCTAATTACTATCAATTAATTCAAGATTGGTGGCATCGAGAATTTCAAACTGCGACAAAAAGAACTGTTGCTGTAGACCAAATTGAAACATGTAAGCAAATGGCGCTGAATGGGATTGGATATGCCATTCTTCCATCAATTACTTTGCACCAAACAGAGCAGCCTATTTATAAAATTCCTCTACTAGATGATAACGGGCAGCCTATTAAAAGGGATACATGGCTGCTTGGTTATGAATCGTCATTTCAGTTAAAACAAGTACAAGCATTTGTTGATATTGTAAAAGACCATATAAAAGAAAATCAGACTTGATGGATAATAAGTATAGTTTTCGAAACTCCGACCGGTGTCTAGCTTTAGCGCCCTATCGACTAGAATTGCTTCCCTCATCTCGTCTACGATAAGTCGAGAACGAATGACTAACGTCCTTTGACTCTCCTATATCTCACTCGATTCAGTCCAGCACTTTACGTCGATAAGCAAGGGCGCCTGCGCTTTTCTTATAATTTTCCTTGTCTTACATCCGGTTGTTTGATAAAGTATTGTCTAGCATATACATATTGGAGGTTTTAATCATGAAAATGATGGATGCACATGAGATTATTTCTTTTATTCAAAACAGTAAAAAATCAACACCAGTAAAGGTGTATATTAAAGGTGATTTAGAAGGAATCGATTTTGGAGCAAGCTCCAAAACATTTATCAATGGAAATTCAGGTGTTGTGTTTGGGGAATGGGATGAAATTAACACTGCATTAGAAGGAAATAAAGAGAAAATTGAAGAATTTGTAATTGAGAATGACCGCAGAAATTCTGCAATTCCACTAGTTGATATGAAGAAATATAAAGCTCGAATTGAGCCTGGTGCTATTATTCGAGATCAAGTAGAAATTGGAGATAATGCAGTCATTATGATGGGTGCAATAATTAATATTGGAGCTTCTATCGGTGAAGGTACGATGATCGATATGGGTGTTGTAATGGGTGGAAGAGCAACAGTAGGGAAAAATTGTCATATCGGTGCAGGAGCTGTGTTAGCTGGAGTTATTGAGCCACCTTCCGCAAAGCCAGTTATTATTGAAGACGATGTATTAGTAGGTGCGAATGCTGTTGTTGTTGAAGGAGTAACAGTTGGAAAAGGGTCTGTTGTAGCTGCAGGAGCTGTAGTATTAGAAGATGTTCCTCCTAATACACTTGTTGCGGGTACTCCTGCACGAGTTGTAAAAGAAATTGACGAAAAAACAAAATCTAAAACAGAAATTATGCAAGAGCTTCGTCAGCTTTAAGAATAAATAGAATGAGGGTGGCTATATGCTATAGTTGCTCCAACAAACTGCATCGATTTCAATATTACTTGAAATCGATTTAACAGAATGTTGGGGGACTGTATAGGCATGGAGGTCACCCTCTTTTTAAAACAATGTTTCTAAAACAGTTATTTAGACTTATTAACACGGAGGGGGAAAATGGAAGCTGTGAGTACTTTTATAAAAATACGAAGAGATCTTCATCAAATACCAGAATTAGGTTTTCAAGAAGTGAAAACTCAAGCTTATTTGTTAAATTATCTACATACTCTTTCGAAAGACCGTTTAGAAATTAAAGCTTGGAAAACAGGGATTTTTGTTAAAGTTCTAGGTTTAAATCCTTTAAAGACGATTGGATATCGTGCAGATATTGATGGACTTCCAATCACTGAAGAAACTGGGTTGTCATTTTCCTCTACTCATTCAGAGCAAATGCATGCTTGTGGCCACGACTTCCATATGTCCATTGCTCTTGGTGTTTTAACATATTTTGTTGAAAATCCAATTCAGGATAATGTGTTATTTATTTTTCAGCCTGCCGAAGAAGGTCCTGGTGGAGCGGAACCAATGATGAATACAGATATCATGAAAGAATGGAAACCTGACATGATTTTAGCTCTTCATATTGCACCTGAATACCCAGTAGGAACGATTGCAATCAAGCCAGGTCTTTTATTTGCTAATACTTCTGAATTATTTATTGATCTTAAGGGAAAAGGTGGACATGCTGCATATCCTCATAAAACAAATGATATGATTGTAGCTGCTTGTGCCCTAGTTACTCAGCTTCAGTCAATCGTCTCTAGAAATGTAGATCCTTTAGATAGTGCGGTTATTACGATAGGTAAAATTACGGGTGGAACCGTACAAAACATTATCGCTGAGAAGGCAAGGTTAGAGGGGACTATTCGAACGCTTTCTGTAGAATCAATGCATAAAGTGAAGAGCAGAATAGCTTCGATGATTAAAGGAATCGAAGTAGGTTATGAGTGTGAAGGAAATATAGATTTCGGTTGTATGTATTATGAGGTTGATAATGAAGAAGTCTTAACAAGAGAGTTTATGGATTTTGTCCATACAAACACAGATATTCATGTACATGAATGCACAGAAGCGATGACAGGTGAGGATTTTGGTTACATGTTAAAAGAAATTCCAGGATTTATGTTTTGGCTTGGTGTCGATTCTGAATACGGACTTCATCATGCAAAACTCAGCCCTAATGAAACAGCCATTCAAACAGCTATTGACATGATTACAAAGTATATTGAATTTAAAGGAAAGTAAAAAGAGAAGCGTAAGCGCCCTGTGCAATCCAGCATAGCGTTTGCGCTTTTCTTTTTTAAGCGTATTGTTTTATTAGTTTCGTGAGATTTGGTAAACTTAAGAATAAATAGAAGCAGTATTTTGGACTATTTTTTTAGCAATTGGGTAAAACAAATAGTAGGCTGTAATGTTCGATTTTTATAATGAGTATTTAATTAAATTAATTATTATTTAGCGTTGACTAAAATACTGAAAACAACTATAATAATGATTGTTTAACACGATAATAAATGAGAAAATCAATTGATTTTCTCATTTAAAAATGATATTGGAGGGATTTTATCATGCCAGAACGCTTTGTAGGAAAACAAGCACCAAAATTTGAAATGGAAGCTGTATTACCTAATAAAGAATTCGGAAAAGTAAGCCTTGAGGAAAATATTAAGAATGAAAAATGGACGGTTCTTTTCTTCTATCCAATGGACTTTACTTTTGTATGTCCTACTGAAATCACTGCTCTATCTGACCGTAATGACGAGTTTGAAGATCTTGATGCAGTTATAGTTGGTGTTTCTACTGATACAATTCATACGCATTTAGCATGGATTAAAACAGATCGTAAAGATAATGGATTAGGAGATCTTAATTATCCTTTAGCAGCGGATACAAACCATACCATATCACGAGACTATGGTGTATTAATTGAAGAAGATGGTATAGCTCTTCGTGGATTATTCATTATCAATCCAGAAGGTGAATTGCAATATCAAGTAGTAAACCATAATAACATTGGCCGTGATGTAGACGAAACTTTACGTGTACTACAAGCATTACAAACTGGTGGACTTTGCCCTGCAAACTGGAAACCAGGACAAAAAACACTATAATCCCTCCAAAAAAATACTTACGAAAAAGGCCTAACACTATCGTTAGGTCTTTTTTAAAAATCTCTGTTCCAATTCACTTTACTTATAAATTAATAATATCATGTTAAAAATCTAAAAATTAATGAATAATGGAGGCAAGAACATGAAACTACGTGATCAAATGCCAGAGCTTGAAGGTGCAACAGAATGGTTAAATGGAAAAACAACGAAAAATGATTTGGTCGGTAATAAACCAACTTTGGTTCATTTTTGGTCTATTAGCTGTCACCTGTGCAAAGAAGCAATGCCTCAGGTGAATCAATTTCGAGATGAATATAAAGATAAATTGAATGTTATTGCTGTTCATATGCCACGTTCTGAAGATGATTTGAATCTTGATGAAATCAAGAAAGTAGCTGAAGATCATGGTATTATTCAGCCGATATTTGTAGATAGCGAGCATAAATTAACTGAAGCTTTTGAAAACCAATATGTCCCTGCATACTATGTGTTTGATAAAGATGGAAAGCTACGGCATTTTCAGGCAGGTGGAAGCGGAATGAAGATGCTTGAAAAACGTGTAAATCGTGTACTAGATGAGATGGAAAAAGTGCAATAAACATTTGCTGGATAAGTAAAACCTTGTCATATGGACAAGGTTTTACTTCTTTGATAATCCATTCTATGCTAATGAATATTTAGTATGATAACATATAGTAAAATACAATCTCAAACGATTGTTGAGCCAAATAAGGAAAATAGCGGCTTAGGAATACTGTAGAGGTTTAAAAAGAATAATAGAGTGTGTATATTGACGGAGGAATCAGATGAAGAAAGAGTTCGCAGTTATTGGATTAGGACGATTTGGAGGAAGCATATGTCAAGCTCTATCAGAACAAGGACTAGAAGTCATGGCCATAGATAACAACGAAGATAAAGTCAATGAATTTTCTTCAATAGTTTCTCATGCAGTTGTAGCTGATTCTACTGATGAAGCTGTTCTTAAAAGTTTAGGTATCCGTAATTTTGATCATATTATTGTTGCGATCGGAGAGGATATCCAGGCTAGTATACTAACCACACTCATATTAAAAGAATTAGGTGTGGTTAATATTACGGTTAAGGCTCAAAATGATTACCATGAGAAAGTGTTACGAAAGATTGGTGCTGATCATGTTGTTCACCCGGAGCGTGATATGGGACAAAGAATTGCTCATAACATTTTATCTAACAGTGTTTTAGATTATTTGGAGCTTTCGGATGAACATAGCATTGTAGAGATTGTAGCAAGAGGCAAGTTAGAAGGCCATTCAATTATGGATTTGGATATTCGAGCTAAATATGGAATTAATATAGTAGCAATTAAAAGAAACAGTGAAATTATTGTTTCTCCTCAAGCAACTGAAATCATTCATGAGGATGATATTCTAATTGTCATAGGAGCAGATGTAGATATAAAACGTTTCGAACATAAAGTAATGAGTTAAAAAGAAAAGGAAGGGGCCAGCTTATCGGCGGCAAGCAAGCCAACCAGGTTGGAAAGGTTGTTATTTACCTTACCTACCTGGTTGGCTTATGACATCGAGCTGATGGCACCTGTAGCTAGACAAAAAGAAAAGCGGAAGTGCCTTAAACATAGCATTTCCGCTTTTCAATTTATTATCTAGACCTCCATAATAATAGGAAGAATCATTGGACGACGTTTTGTTTTTTCATAAAGGAATGGAGCTAATGTATCTGTAATTTCATTTTTTATTTCTGACCATTGTGTCGTTTTACGTTCCATTACTTTATTTAAATGCTTAGAAATTAAGCTTTGAGCGTCATTAATAAGATCACCCGATTCACGCATGTAAACGAATCCACGTGAAATAATATCTGGTCCTGCTGAAATTTTAAATTCTTTCATGTTTATGCTTACAACTACAACAACTAAACCTTCTTCAGAAAGTATTCTACGATCTCTTAATACGATGTTTCCAATATCTCCAATTCCACTGCCATCAATATAGACAGAGCCAGAAGGAATTTTCCCAGCAACTTGGGCTGTGCTATCTGATAAAGCTAAAACTTCACCATTATCCATGATAAAGCAATTTTCTTCTTCTACTCCGCAATCTACAGCTAATTTATTGTGCATTTTCTGCATTCTATATTCACCATGGATAGGCATAAAGAATTTTGGCTTCATTAGTCTAAGCATTAGCTTTTGTTCTTCTTGACCACCATGACCGGATGTATGAATATCACTTAATGAACCATGGATGACTTCTGCGCCAGCTCTAAATAACATATTAATGGTTCTGCTAACACTAATTGTGTTTCCTGGGATAGGAGAAGATGAGAAGACGACTGTATCACCAGGAATAATTTGTATTTGTCGATGGGTACCGTTTGCAATTCTTGATAGAGCTGCCATTGGTTCTCCTTGGCTACCTGTACATAGGATCGTTACTTTATTCGCTGGAATTCTATTGATCTGCTGTGCATCTATAAATGTTTCTTTAGGTGCTCTTATATAACCAAGATCACGACCGATTTCAATTGCTGCTTCCATGCTTCGTCCAAACACAGCGATTTTTCTATCATTTGCGATTGCAGCCTCTGTTACTTGCTGTAATCGGTGAATGTTTGAAGCGAAAGTAGCGAAAATGATTCTCCCATCTACTTTTCTGAAAATATCATGAATGCTTTCGCCTACACGACGCTCAGACATTGTAAAGTTGGGAACTTCACTATTTGTACTGTCAGATAATAGGCAAAGTACACCTTCTTTTCCGATTTCGGCCATTTTTGTTAAATTTGCTGGTTCCCCAACAGGAGTAAAGTCAAACTTAAAGTCACCTGTATGGACAATTTGGCCCGGTGGTGTTTTTACAACAATCCCATAAGAATCAGGTATGCTGTGTGTTGTACGGAAGAAAGTAACAGATGTTTTTCTGAATTTTATGATATCATCTTCTTTTATTTCGTGTAACTTTGCTTGTCTTAATAATCCGTGCTCTTCTAATTTATTTTTAATTAATCCTAAAGCGAGCTTCCCGCCATATATCGGAATATTTATAGCTCTTAATAAATATGGGATACCGCCAATATGATCTTCGTGACCATGTGTGATAAAAAGACCTTTTATTTTATCTTCGTTTTTAATTAAATAAGTGTAGTCTGGAATAACATAATCAATTCCAAGTAATTCGTCTTCAGGGAACTTAATACCTGCGTCGATCAAAATAATTTCATCTTGAAATTGTACACCGTACGTATTTTTACCGATTTCCCCTAGCCCTCCCAGGGCAAATACAGCTGTTTGATCATTTTTTACAAATTTCATATATTATTCAATCTCCAATACAGTAAAATCTTCTTTTTGTTTCTCATACTCTAAGAATGCGTTATCAACAGGTGTTACAAACTCAATATTATATGGGTTTTTTGCCAATTTTGTCCGAACATCTCTTTCCGAATTAGCTTCGATAAAAAGTGTTTTTGTTTTTTCACGAACAGGTACTTCTGTAATTAATTCTTGATAATAAACTTTAAATATCATTATTATCGCTCCTTCATTTTTTAGCTTTTTATATTATATAAAAAAACAACATGTTTTTCATGTTTTTTCTTAAGTTGATTTTTCTATCCTTAAATGGAAAAAAATTATAAATAAGTACGTTATGTATAAAAATAGCTTCCGCTTTTCTTTAACCGCTGTGCTTTAATTTACTATAAGGAAGGAGCCCTTCGCAAGTTTGAAGGGCTCAAAAATCAAGATTAAGCAATGGATTTTTTGCGAAGCATATCCTTCCACTGTTTTAAAAGCTTCTTTCTTAGCTTTTTTAACATAGTGGATCAACTCCTTACTTTCTATTTTAAACAATTCTTGTCCAAAGTAAAGCCTTCGCGAATCGCTTACTAATAGAAGTTTTCTTTTTCAGTAATTTTTCTCAATTATTATTATAGTATATGATAGCATTAAGAAAATTATTATAGACTAGTTTTAAAAGACAAAATTGATAAGTCTGCTGATCAAGGCGCTTGCGAAGTACAGGATGTACGAGTGCCGATGAAGACATAAGGCCGTGGCGCTTTTAATCGGCCACTTTTCTTACTGTTTAGCTTCAGCGCCTAGCCCGTGTGAAAAATGTTCTAATGTCTCTAAAAGTAAAAAACACTTTTTGAGCCATTAGAACATTTTTCTTCAGGGCTGATCAAGGCGCTTACGCTTTTCTTACTAGATATATATGGGAAATGCCAATATAATAATATTGTATCTTTTTGCTTCGGTCGTTATTATTTTAAATATTACCAAGTAAAAGAGAGGGAGAATTTTTTTGAAAAAGATTGTTTTTTTTGATATTGATGGCACATTATTGGATCACGAAAAGAAAATTCCCGCTAAAACAAAAGAAGCGATTAAACAATTGAAAGAAAATGGAGTGTTTGTTGCCATTGCAACTGGCAGATCTCCTTTTATGTTTAAAAGCTTAAGAGAAGAATTAGATATAGATTCTTATGTAAGCTTTAATGGACAATATGTCGTGTTTGAAAATGAAGTCATCTATAAGAATCCGCTGCATGAAGATGATGTTGAACTGTTTTTACAGCATTCATACCGTAATGATCATTCCATGCTTTTTATGAATGAAAATACGATGAAAGCAAGTGTCACGAAAAGTATAAAAATGAAGGAGAGTATGGGGTCTTTAAAATTTCCTCATCCTGAAAAAGACCTCCAATTTTATAAAGAAAATAAGATTTATCAATGTATTGTTTTTTGTAATGAAGGTGAAGAAGAACAATATATTGCAGTGTATTCACAATTTAAGTTTATCCGATGGCATACATATGGTGTAGATATATTACCAGCAGGAGGTTCAAAAGCAGAGGGGATCCATAAGCTTATTGATCGTTTAGGATTTAAGATAGAGGATGTTTACGCTTTCGGGGACGCTCTTAATGATATTGAAATGCTGCAAGCAGTTGGTACAGGAGTAGCAATGGGGAATGCAACGGAAGAAGTAAAAAAGTTTGCGGATATTGTTACAAATGATGTAGATCAAGATGGGATTTGGAATGGATTAAAAAAATGTGGATTAATCTAAAAATAAAGAGATTCAATTTGAAAATCATTGTTTCGTATCATCATTAATGTAGAAGAATTATTGACTAAAAGCGCACATTTCACGAAGTCTGCTGCAAGACGGGCGCCTTAAGTCAATTTATCCCGCATTAACGGGCAGTAGACCTTCAACCTCAAGGTTATGTGTGTAAACGAAAAATCCTAGGTGGAGGATAACTGTCCGTAAAAGCCCGACGACGGACAGGACATCCTAGTCAGGCGAATGCCACAGGATGTGGCATGTATGAGCGTGATTGGTGAAATAAGACTTTTCTTTGGGCTTCAGCCCTTAGAAAAGTCAATCAGGCTCTGCGTGACTAACCATCAGTAGGGGACTAACTAAAACCCCCACTGATGGAAGTTTCACTTTATCTTTCAATCGGTTTAGCGTTTTCTATTGGAGCAAATGGATCTGTTTTGTTTATATGGTCATAAAACATGATGCCGTTTAAATGGTCAATCTCATGCTGAAACACGATGGCAGGTAATCCTTTTAATCGAAGTTTTACTTCACTGTTGTTTATGTCAAACCCTTTAACGGTTATTCTTGCATGTCTTGGAACAAACCCTGGAATAGATTCGTCAACAGAAAGGCACCCTTCTCCTGAAGTTAAATAAGATTTTTCAACAGAGTGGCTTACAATTTTTGGATTGAAAAGAGCATAGCTAAATAACTTTCCATTTTCATCCTCAACATGAACAGCAATCATTTTTTTTGAAACATTTATTTGAGGGGCTGCTAGTCCAATACCTGGTCTTAAACCATATTTTGATGCAACTTCAGGATTTTGACTATTTTTCACAAATTCGATTAATTGATTCAAAATCTCTTTATTTTCTTCACTTGCTGGAATTTCTACTGGTTCAGCAATCATACTTAAAGTAGGATGACCATCTCGAATTATGTCTTTCATCGTTAGCATGAAACTCACTTCCTTAATGTGCTTGGTAATAATATAAAAATCTTTAGAAGATGAACTTAAACAATTCTTGTCATCTCATGATTAGACTAAATAATATGTAAATCTAGTCTAACAGAGGAAGAAAAAAAAGTTAATGAAAAACAGTAAAATCAAGCTTAGATTCTTTAAAGGAGGGAAATCATTTGTCAAAAATTTTCAAAAGTTGTTATTTTGCTTTTCTACTATTTATTATGATGTTATCCATGACAGGGTGCAGAAATAGTCAAACACCTACTGAAAAAATGTATAGAGAATTAGAAAAGGTTGTTACAATTGAAAAGAATTTTGAGAAGCAGCAGGATCCTTTAGTAAGACTAGAAAAACAAGAGCAGGAATTATATAATCAAATTATCTCACTAGGTATGAAAAATCCTGAAGAAATAAGAAATTTAGCAGATAAAGCATTAGATTCAGTGGCACAAAGAAAAGAGCATATTGAAAAAGAAGAAAAAAGTATGGAAGCTTCTGAAAATGAATTTAAGAAAATTGAAAAAATCATTGATCAATTGAAAAATAAAAAAGAAAAAAAAGCTGCACAAAATTTATATCAAATGATGATGAAACGATATGATGTACACGATGAGTTATATCAAACATATTTAGAAGGAATAAAATATGATAGTGAATTATATGAACTATTAAAAAAAGAGGATGTACCATTAAATGTGTTAGAAGCGCAGATTAATAAAATAAATGAAACTTATGAAAAAGTAATGTACGCAAATAAAAAATTTAATGAGTATACAAGCAAATATAATGAAATGAAGCTTTCTTTTTATCAAGTATCCGGTTTGGATGTTAATGTAAATAAAGAAGATAAAAAGAATGAATAGCAAAAACTATAGCTGCATTCGCCCAGGTGAGATACCGAGCTAGGGTGATTAGCTGCGAAAAGAAATGGTCGCGCTTACATTTTTGATCAGTAATGATGTTATTTATGAATAGTATTTAATAGTAGTCAAAATGAAATAAACTCGTTTCAGTAAGTTGCAGATCAGCCTAATTTCGTGGGTGTTAATTTTGAACCTAAAAACATACCTTCATCATACATAGAGGGAAATGGGTGGAATTTAACCAACAATAACAAAGTTAGGTCCTTAATAAAGTTGGCGTTCATAAAGGAAGACTAATATTGTTTTTTTATGACTATGGTAGGATAATATCATTAATGATTTTTATTATAACACAGCAAAGGTATTTATTATTTTATATAATACAGAAGCGAAATTATTATAATACAGACTCTTAAAACCGTAACTAGTATAAAGAGCGTGTTGATAATAAAAACTTAGTGCGAAGTAATTGACGATTAACTTTCATGTATTATAAACTTAAAAAGAGTTAAAAGTTGTATCAATAAAAGAGGAAATTTCAATTGGTACAGGATGTAAATAGAGCATTAATTTTTAATATATGTTTTTTTCGGGTAAATCTGTGGAAAACTTAGTTTAACGGGAATTATAGTTAAGGTATCACAATGAAGTTTTTCACTTTTTTATATATGTACTGCGATTTCCATTTTGTGATTCAATTTCATTGATATCTTTAAAAAGAAAGGGAAGGGTGACTTACATGGCTTCTAAAACTCAGAAGGCAAAATTAGATGTTAAAGCTCAGCTTGAAACAGTTGAAGCTCAATTTCAAACATTTCAGATATTAAATGAAGATGGTGAAATTGTAAATGAATCAGCAATGCCAGATTTAAGTGATACACAGCTTCAAGAGCTAATGCGACGTATGGTTTATACACGTATTCTCGATCAACGATCTATATCATTAAACCGTCAAGGACGTTTAGGATTTTATGCACCAACTGCTGGGCAAGAAGCATCTCAGCTTGCATCGCAATTTGCATTGGAAAAGGAAGATTTTATTTTACCAGGATATCGTGATGTTCCACAAATTGTGTGGCATGGACTTCCTTTGTATCAAGCATTTTTATTTTCAAGAGGTCATTTCCGTGGGAATCAGATCCCAGAAGGTGTAAATGTTATCTCTCCACAAATTATCATTGGGGCTCAATATATTCAAGCAGCGGGTATTGCCTTGGGAATGAAAAAGCGCGGTGCAAAATCTGTGGCTATTACATATACAGGTGACGGAGGAGCCTCTCAAGGAGATTTCTATGAAGGAATAAACTTTGCTGGTGCGTTTAAGGCTCCTGCGATCTTTATTGTGCAAAATAATCACTTTGCTATTTCAACTCCTGTTGAAAAGCAGTCAGCTGCTAAAACCATCGCTCAAAAAGGTGTAGCAGCGGGTATCCCTAGCATTCAAGTTGATGGTATGGACCCACTTGCTGTATACAGTGCTGTAAAAGAAGCAAGAGAGAGAGCAATTAATGGCGAAGGTCCAACATTGATTGAAACTTTAACTTATCGTTATGGTCCACATACAATGGCTGGAGATGACCCAACTCGCTACCGTACTTCAGAGCTTGATAATGAGTGGGAAAAGAAAGATCCATTAGTTCGATTCCGCAAGTTCCTTGAAGGCAAAGGACTTTGGAATGAAGAGAAAGAAAACGAAGTCATTGAGCAAGCAAAAGAGGATATAAAAGAAGCGATTAAAAAAGCTGACGAGACACCTAAGCAAAAGGTTTCAGATTTAATTAACAATATGTTTGAAGAAATAACACCAAACTTAAAAGAACAATTAGAAATATATACAGAGAAGGAGACGAAGTAAGCCATGGCCCAAATGACAATGATTCAGGCAATCACTGATGCATTGCGTACAGAATTACGTAATGATCCAAATGTTTTAGTATTTGGAGAGGACGTAGGTCAAAACGGTGGTGTATTCCGTGCTACAGAAGGTCTTCAAAGTGAATTTGGAGAAGAACGTGTATTTGATACACCTCTTGCAGAATCTGGTATTGGCGGATTGGCGATTGGTCTAGGGTTGCAAGGATTCCGTCCTGTTCCTGAAATTCAATTTTTTGGATTTGTATACGAAGTAATGGATGCTATTTCTGGCCAAATGGCACGTATGCGATATCGTTCTGGGGGAAGATATAACTCTCCTGTCACAATCCGTTCTCCTTTTGGAGGTGGAGTACATACTCCTGAACTTCATGCTGATAGCTTAGAAGGATTAATGGCTCAACAACCAGGCTTAAAAGTAGTTATTCCTTCAACTCCATATGATGCAAAAGGTTTGTTAATCTCTGCTATTCGAGATAATGATCCTGTTATCTTCCTTGAACATATGAAGCTATATCGTTCATTCCGTCAAGAAGTTCCAGAGGGAGAGTACACGATTCCTCTTGGAAAAGCTGAAGTAAAAAAAGAAGGAACGGATCTAACGATTGTTTCTTATGGAGCAATGGTTCATGAAGCGTTAAAAGCAGCTGAAGAGTTAGCTAAAGAAGATTATTCAGTTGAAGTGATCGATCTGCGTACAATTAGCCCGATTGATATCGATACGGTTATTGCTTCTGTAGAAAAAACAGGTCGTGCCATTGTTGTTCAAGAAGCTCAAAAACAAGCTGGTATTGCAGCAAATGTTGTTGCAGAGATTAATGACCGTGCGATTTTAAATCTAGAAGCTCCAGTGTTACGTGTAACTGCCCCTGATACAGTCTTTGCTTTTACACAAGCGGAAGCAATTTGGCTACCTAATTATAAAGATATTATCGAAACAGCAAAAAAAGTATTAAATTTTTAATTATGACTTCAACATTGTGATGAAGGATTAGGAGGTTGAGTTTCATTGGCATTTCAATTTAGATTACCAGATATAGGTGAGGGCATTCACGAAGGTGAAATTGTTAAATGGTTTGTAAAGCCTGGCGATAAAGTTCAAGAAGATGATGTCCTTTGTGAAGTTCAAAACGATAAAGCAGTTGTGGAAATTCCTTCACCTGTAACAGGTACAGTTGAGGAAGTTTTAGTAAGCGAAGGAACAGTAGCAATTGTTGGTGATGTTCTTATTACATTTGATGCACCTGGTTATGAAAATTTACAGTTTAAAGGTGATCACGGAAACGAAGAGCCTAAAGAAGAAGTAAAAGAAGAGGCTCCAGTCGAAGCGCCGAAAGAAGAAGTTCAAGAAGTAGCGGATCCAAATAAGAGAGTTATTGCTATGCCATCTGTTCGCAAGTATGCACGTGATCATCAAGTGAGTATTCAAGCGGTAAGTGGCAGTGGTAAAAACGGGCGTATATTAAAGGATGATATAGATGCATTCTTAAATGGCGGTGCTAAAGTAGAAGTAAAAGAAGAAGCTCCTGCCCCTGTTCAAGAAGCAGCACCAGTTGAGAAAGAAGCAGCACCAGCAGCTCAAGCAATTCCACAAGGCCAATACCCTGAAACGCGTGAAAAAATGAGCGGTATTCGCAAGGCAATTGCTAAAGCTATGGTGAATTCTAAACACACTGCGCCTCATGTAACGTTAATGGATGAAATCGATGTGACAAAATTAGTTGCACACCGCAAAAAATTCAAAGAGGTTGCAGCAAGTAAAGGAATCAAATTAACTTTCTTACCATATGTCGTTAAAGCATTAACCAGTGCTTTAAGAGAATTTTCAGCTCTTAATACCTCAATTGATGATGCGAGCAGTGAGATTGTTCACAAGCATTATTACAATATTGGAATTGCAGCAGACACTGAAAAAGGCTTATTGGTACCAGTTGTAAAAGACGCTGATCGCAAATCGATTTTCTCTATTTCTAATGAAATTAATCAACTTGCGACTAAAGCGCGTGAAGGTAAGCTTGCTTCAGACGAAATGAAGGGTGCGTCATGTACGATAACGAATATTGGATCTGCTGGTGGACAGTGGTTTACACCTGTCATCAATCATCCAGAAGTAGCAATATTAGGGATCGGACGTATTGCCGAAAAACCTATTGTAAAAGATGGGGAAATTATAGCGGCTCCTGTTTTAGCACTATCCTTAAGTTTTGACCATAGAATCATTGATGGTGCGACAGCCCAGAATGCATTAAATCATATTAAACGTTTATTAAACGATCCAGAACTTTTGTTAATGGAGGCGTAAAGAATGGTAGTTGGGGATTTTCCGATTGAAACGGATACTATTATTATTGGAGCAGGTCCTGGAGGATATGTAGCTGCAATTCGTGCTGCACAGCTAGGACAAAAAGTTACTATTGTAGAAAAAGCCAATTTAGGCGGAGTATGTTTGAATGTCGGCTGTATTCCATCAAAGGCATTAATTGCAGCTGGTCATCGTTATGAAACAGCAAAGCATTCAGATTCGATTGGAATCACTGCTGAAAATGTTACTGTTGACTTCACAAAAGTACAAAAATGGAAAGGTGAAGTTGTTAACAAACTAACAAGTGGAGTAGAAGGTTTACTTAAAGGGAATAAAGTAAATATTGCACGAGGCGAAGCTTATTTCGTTGATGCAAATACTTTAAGAGTAATGGATGAGCATGCAGCACAAACATACACCTTTAAGAATGCCATTTTGGCAACTGGTTCTCGTCCAATCGAATTGCCTGCCTTTAAATACTCCAAGCGTGTATTAAATTCTACTGGAGCTCTTGCTTTGCAAGAAATTCCTAAAAAGATTGTTTTAATTGGTGGAGGAGTTATCGGTACGGAGCTTGGCGGTGCTTATGCTAATTTTGGTACACAAGTAATTGTCATTGAAGGCTCTGATGATATTTTACCTGGATTTGAAAAACAAATGGCAGCATTAGTTAAACGCAACCTTAAGAAAAAAGGCGCCGAAATTTTTACAAAAGCATCTGCTAAAGGTGTGGAGGAAAGTGAAAACAGTGTTGTCGTTACCGTAGAAATTAAAGGCGAAGAGAAAAAAATCGAAGCCGATTATGTATTTGTAATGGTTGGACGTAGACCTAATACAGATGAATTGGGCTTAGATCAAGTAGGAATTGACATGACAGACCGTGGCTTTATTAACATTGATAAGCAATGTCGTACAAGTGTAAGCAATATCTTTGCAATAGGTGATATTGTAGCTGGTCCACAGCTTGCTCATAAAGCATCCTATGAAGGGAAAATTGCAGCAGAGGCTATATCAGGACATCCTTCTGAAATTGATTACTTAGGGATACCAGCCGTCGTGTTCTCTGAACCAGAACTTGCTTCTGTAGGTTATACAGAAAAACAAGCTAAAGATGAAGGAATCGATATTAATGCTGCTAAATTCCCATTCGCGGCTAATGGGCGTGCTCTTTCCCTAAACGACACAGATGGCTTCTTAAAGCTTATTACTCGTAAGGAAGACGGCCTTGTAATAGGTGCTCAAATAGCAGGTCCAAGTGCATCTGATATGATTGCAGAGTTAGGATTGGCTATCGAGGCTGGAATGACAGCTGAAGATTTAGCGATGACCATTCATGCTCATCCAACCCTTGGAGAAATTACAATGGAAGCAGCAGAGGTTGCTTTAGGAAATCCTATTCATATTATTAAGTAAATAATATAGAAAAAGTCCTCTTCATTTTTGAAGAGGATTTTTTTACGTTAGATTTTGGAATGACCTCCAATGTTAAGGAGTATTATGTTATAAAAAAGATCGTACAAACTATAAATGAAAGCAAATATAGATCATTTCAAAGATTTAAATCTTCACCCCAAATAAATAGATTATTTATATATATAGAATGAAGGTATTGGTGGTGTTGGATATGAGAATTTATATAGTTGTGTTTATACAATTGATGATCTGGAGCAGTTTTTCATTGATCGAATGGCTGTCAAAGAACGATTTGTATTTTTATAAGCTTTTAATGTTTCTTGTTTTTTTCTATTTAGCGATCTTGATTGGTAATCATATTATTAGATCAACAAAATTAGCGTTTTTTGTAACAGTGATGAGTTTAATGATTTATGGTTCTATTCATACTGTATTGTCAGCAATAAATACGAATGTTTTTAATTAAGATCATTTTAATAATCGTCGAATTTCTTCATGTATCGATTCTTTATCGAAAATCCTCGAACTTTTCTTTTCTTTAAAAAAATGGATTCAGCCTTCATATCGATTCAGGCAAGTTCTATTTTTGTTATAAACAAATGATACAACGTTTAATAGTATGTTATATTTTTTTAATTAGTACATACTATATAGGGTTGAAAAAATAAAAGTGTTATATTATTATTAGGTTGTAGAATTAAAAACGCTTACAAATATTAAAAAGGGAGAGTGTCCGAATGGGTATTATTGTTTGTCAAGATTGTAATAGAACAATTGATCATTTTGAAGATGAAAAAGTAACTGTGCTTTACTCTAAATGTGATTGTACATGTCAACAACATAATACGGATGAAGGATAATCTTTCTTTAATACGCAGTGAAAAACAGGGTGTCCCACTTTGGGGTACCCTGTTTTTAATAGTAGGTTTTAACTTTTTCGGCTCTAAGTTTAATAAAACAGAACACGCAAGTCAATCAGGATTTCTTCGTATTGCAGCTTATGTCTTTCGACGCTAATAATGGTGCTTTTGCTTTTCTATTTAATGGCTTTATGTTCTTTAAGAACGCGGAGATATTTAAAATCAAAATCTTCTGGTCCTTGTACAGGAAGTCCAGCTTCCATATTTGTTTTAATGTATTTTAAATTGTCTTCTGTAATAATTTCGCCAGGAATAAAAATAGGTATTCCAGGTGGATAGACCATAATAAATTCAGCAATAATTCGACCATTTGATTGATTAAATGGAACTAGTTCTGTTTCTGTATAAAAAGCATCTCGAGGAGGCAACGCAAGCACAGGTATATTCGGCAGCATCACTTGAACATGAACTTTCTCTGCTAGAGTATGATATTCCTTTGACAGATCCTCAAGGGCATGAATAAGCAAATCAGCTTCTCTTTCACTATCGCCAGGTGTGATAATGCAAAGAATATTGTATAAGTCCGAAAGCTCAACTTCGATATTATAATGCTTTCGCAGCCACTTCTCTACATCAAAACCAGATAAACCAAGGTCCTTTACAGAAATAATTAACTTCGTTGGGTCATAATCATAGGCAGCCTTCGTTTTTAATACTTCTTCTCCAATACAATACAAATGCTCAATACGGTTAATTCTCTCGCGTATAGATTGTGCTAAAGATATGGTTCGATCTAATAATGCTTTCCCTTCAGTCGCTAATCGTTTTCTAGCTACATCTAATGAAGCTAATAATAAATAAGATGTAGAGGTTGTAGTAAGCATACTAAGGATAGTCTGAACTCGTTTATAGGAAACAAGATTTCCTTTTACATTTAATATGGAGCTTTGAGTCAAGGATCCACCTAGCTTATGGACACTTGTAGCTGCCATATCTGCACCTGCCTGCATTGCGGATAATGGCAGATTATCATGGAAATGAATGTGAACTCCATGAGCTTCGTCCACGAGTACAGGAACATGATAAGAATGTGCGATTTCAACAATTCTCTGTAAATCAGCTGATATCCCAAAATAAGTAGGGTTGATAACAAGTACACCTTTTGCATCTGGATTTTGATCAAGCGCTTTTGCAACTGACTCTGGTGTTATCCCATGTGATATCCCAAGTTCTTTGTCGATCTCAGGATGAATGAAAATTGGAACAGCTCCAGAGAACACAATAGCAGACGTAATGGATTTATGAACATTTCGAGGAACAATAATTTTATCCCCTGGTCCACAAACGGTCATAATCATTGCCATAATCGCACCACTTGTTCCTTGAACAGAGAAGAATGTATGATCAGCTCCGAACGCTTTAGCAGCTAGATCCTGTGCTTCTTTTATTATTCCTTTAGGCTGATGAAGATCGTCTAATGGACCAATATTTATTAAATCAATGGATAAAGCGTTCGCGCCAATAAATTCTTTAAATTCAGGATCAATACCAGTACCTTTTTTATGACCAGGAATATGGAATTGAACAGGATTTTTCTTTGCGTGTTCGAGTAAACCATGAAATAATGGAGTTTGATATTGGGACAACTTTAACTAACACCTCTTTATCTATTGTAATAATTTTTAAAAAATAGGAATGAAGTTCATTTTTTTATAAAAATAGAGACTAAATTTTGGGAAAAAACAAACGCTATTTGCATCGTGAAAATAAAAAAAGTCATAAAACAAAAGAATTATAGCATTAATGAAATTCTTTGAAAAGAAATATTTTTTCGATCAAATATTGTGATATTTGTTGCTCCGATATATCTTTTTCTCATAATTTTTTCATGATTTTTGTATTAGTTTCTGAAATAGAAAGGATATTAACCGTTAAAGATCGAAATAAGTTAACAAGTTAGGAAGGCAAGGATATACGACAATAATAAGGTATCTTATTCCTTGGAATTTATTTCTTGGTGGACTAGTAAGATACTTTAAGTACATTGGATATAAAATAACAACAAGATTGTATAAAACAAAAGGGTGAAGGTAATGGAATATCAATATCCAATTGATCCAGATTGGACAACAGAAGAAATTATTGATGTTATTAAATTTTTTGAGTTTATTGAAAAAGCCTATGAGAAAGGGGTTGAAAGAGAACCATTTTTAAAAACTTATAGGCGTTTTAAAGAAATTGTCCCTGGTAAAGCTGACGAAAAGAAAATATGTGGGGAATTTGAAGAGATTAGTGGGTACTCTTCCTATCGCGCAGTCAAAAAGCTTAAAGAAGATTCAGGCATAAATATTATAAAAATGCCCTAAAAGTAACGTTAGGTCTCCTTTTTTACATGGAGGAGACCTAATCATTAAAATTCAAGGAATTGTTTGTACAAAATTATGATATACATGTATTAATAAACTAGTTTATATAATGGAATTAAAGTTTTAAAAACATAATCAATTTTTTCATAAAAATCTTGTTTAGACATATTTATTGCTTCTTCTCTAGGAATTTGATATCCGCATAAAATTTCCGCTTTTTTTACATCTTGTAATCGAAGAAACATGCTGGATAAGTCATTTTTTGAAAGTTTGTCATGCTTTACTGCATCTGGCTTCATATGATCAATTGACCAATCAAATTCATTTGGAATTTGCTTATACACACGATTTAAGTTAGAATGTAGTTTTTTTCCATAATCACTTTTATTTGTTACTTCATAAATAATAGCAAACCAAATGAAAACATGGCTTCCCCATAACCCAATTTGAAAATGGGGTAGCATTTTGTAACCTCTGGGATTACTTGCAAAAGAAACCCAAGTATCCTTAGGCGGGTTGATCGTTCTACGTGCATGCCTTGCAACATGAGCATACATCTCGTTTCCTGTGAGTGAAGATAGGCTTGGAGAAAAATGTCTTCCTAACTCTTCAAGCTTAGGTCGTATGGTTGTTTTCAACGCTTCCATACGTGCTTCTAACCCATCTATTTGAAAAACATTAAAATCATTTTCAGTGAAAAAAGAATTTGTCATACTGTCCTCCTTAAGTCTTTGTCGAATATTTTAACATATTTCGACATAATCCAAAAACGACTTGCACGAAGAGTGGAAAAAATTGAATAATAGGTTAAAGCACAAATTAGTTGCATCGAAAGGAAATTCCTCATAATATAAAAGTAAAAATAATCAGAAAATTATTTAGACTAATGGAAGGGGTGTACTGTCAATGAAACAACTAATGAATTCAATTAAAAAGAATGCAGTTGAAAGAGAGAGAACAGCTGTACTTCGCTTGGAGATGGATTATGAGTTAGCTACATTATTTGAAGCTATGGGAGAAAATAATGAGGATAAGAAGATGGCGAGTAAACAAAAATTAGAAAAGATACGACAGGAGCTTCTTAGACTGAAAGCACTCTAAACCAACCGTAAAAAAGGAGATTTTTAGGTATTATGTTTTTATGCAGCTTGAATAATAATTAGTTAAAACGAACTTCTGTTGAATAAAGGGGTTCGTTTATTATTTTGGTAGCAATTATAAATTGTATTATTGAAAAAAATATACGATCTACCTTTTCAAAAAATCTCCATTTGGGAATGCTAAAACTTGATCGCACTTTCTATTTCCATTAAGCTAAGATTAATGAAAAAATAAATAGGGATCATAATGTATGTATGCATATACATCCTTAAATAAGCTGGAGAGGATGATACGTTTGTCTGACTGGAAAAATATTGATACATATGCGAAAAAGTGGATTCGTGAAGCAGGGGAAGAAATTAAAAAATCTTTTTCTAAAACTTTACATATTCAAACGAAATCTAATCGTAATGACCTTGTAACAGAAATTGATAAAGAAACTGAGCAATTTTTTATAAAAAAAATAAAAGAACATTTTCCAACACATAAAATCTTAGGCGAAGAAGGCTTTGGCGATGAGGTTCATGATCTTTCGGGTATTGTGTGGATTGTTGATCCTATTGATGGAACAATGAATTTTATTCATCAGCAAAGAAATTTTGCTATCTCGATAGGCATTTATGAAGAAGGAGTTGGGAAAATAGGGTTGATTTATGACGTTGTTCATAATGAGCTTTATCATGCTATTAAAGGATACGGCGCTTATATGAATGATCAAGCATTTTCTCCTCTTGAGGAAGTAAAATTAAGTGAAGCCATTATTAGTTTAAATGCGACATGGGTGACGGAAAACAGGAGAATTGATTCGAATATTTTAGCTCCTTTGGTTAAGGAAGCACGCGGGACAAGATCATTTGGCTCAGCGGCGCTCGAGCTTGCTTATATTGCTGCTGGTCGATTAGATGCTTATATCACTATGAGATTATCGCCTTGGGATTTTGCTGCTGGAAAAATATTAGTTGAGGAGCTTGGTGGCGTTGTAACAACATTAAAAGGAGAGCCATTAAACTTACTTAGCCAAAACTCAATATTTATTTCAAAGCCAGGTCTTCATCAAGAAATTATGGATCAATATTTAAAGAATGCAAAATTTTAAAAAGTATAGCATCTAGATAAACTATACGGGAAAACTAGATGATGCCACAAATCAAGCACCCTGATAAGACAGTAAGAAGTATTTACCTCTTTATTGTCATACCAAGGGTGCCTTGTGCTTTTCTTATTTTCCTTGTTCTCTCATTTTCTTTTTTGTTTTAAAGCCATATCCCATTATAAAAACGGTTGCGAAAATACAAAAAAGAATTCCTAATACACTTTTTTCGCTAATCGCGATTCCAATTCCCATAATACATACGGTCGTCAATAATGCAAATAATAAAAAAACCCATTTAATCTGCTTCATGTCAAACCCTCATTTTCTGTTATTTTTATCCATCATTATAAGTGATCTTAGTCTTAATATTAATTTTACATAAAATGATTTTATGTTTCTACTCTCAATGTGCTATAATAAATCAGTTATAATCGTTATTTAATCAATAAGGTGATAAATTAGGTAGGAGTGAACTTTTTTGAAATTAAGAGAAGATATCCGTAATATTGCGATCATTGCTCACGTTGATCATGGGAAAACGACGCTGGTTGATCAATTGTTAAAACAATCTGGTACTTTTCGTTCTAATGAACATGTTGAAGAACGAGCGATGGATTCGAATGATTTAGAAAGAGAACGTGGTATTACCATTTTAGCGAAAAATACAGCCATTCAATATAAAGATAAGCGAATCAATATTCTTGATACACCAGGACATGCGGATTTTGGTGGAGAAGTAGAACGTATTATGAAAATGGTTGATGGTGTTTTATTAGTTGTTGATGCATATGAAGGGTGTATGCCGCAAACTCGTTTTGTATTAAAAAAAGCATTAGAACAAAATCTTACACCAATTGTTGTCGTTAATAAAATTGACCGTGACTTTGCACGTCCTGAGGAAGTTATTGATGAAGTATTGGATTTATTTATTGAATTAGATGCAAATGAAGAGCAATTAGATTTCCCGGTTATCTATGCATCTGCCATCAATGGAACTGCAAGTGTAGACCCGCATAAACAAGATGAAAACATGCAATCACTTTATGATGCAATCGTTGAACACATACCCGCACCAGTTGATAATCGAGAAGAGCCGTTACAATTCCAAATTGCTCTATTAGATTATAATGACTATGTTGGAAGAATCGGGATTGGCCGAGTGTTTCGAGGGAAAATTCATGTAGGTCAACAAGTTGCACTA
The DNA here is from genome assembly GCF_006546985.1 of Bacillus sp. 03113. Classification (GTDB taxonomy): domain Bacteria; phylum Bacillota; class Bacilli; order Bacillales; family Cytobacillaceae; genus VATK01. Next base: position 167,439 of record NZ_VATK01000004.1, on the reverse strand, counting down.
ATGAAGCTAGATGGTACGGTTAAGTCTTTTAGAGTAACGAAAATTTTTGGCTTTTTCGGCTTAAAACGTGAAGAAATTCAAGAAGCAAATGCTGGTGATTTAATTGCTGTTTCAGGAATGGAAGATATCAATGTCGGAGAAACAGTATGTCCAATTGATCATCAGGATGCTTTGCCTGTATTAAGAATTGACGAGCCAACGCTACAAATGACTTTTCTTGTTAATAATAGTCCATTTGCTGGACGTGAAGGGAAGTACCTTACTTCAAGAAAAATTGAAGAAAGGCTTCGAGCGCAATTAGAAACAGATGTAAGTTTAAGAGTAGAAAATACTGACTCCCCAGATGCATGGACTGTTTCAGGTCGTGGAGAGCTTCATTTGTCTATTTTAATTGAAAATATGCGTCGTGAAGGCTACGAGCTTCAAGTTTCTAAGCCAGAAGTTATTGTAAGAGAAGTTGATGGTGTTCGTTGTGAACCAGTTGAGCGTGTGCAAATTGATGTACCAGAAGAGCATACTGGTGCTGTAATGGAATCGATTGGAGCACGAAAAGGTGAAATGCTTGATATGATCAATAATGGTAATGGTCAGGTTCGATTAATTTTTAATGTACCTGCTAGAGGCCTTATTGGTTATACAACAGAGTTTTTAACTTTAACACGCGGTTACGGCATTATTAATCATACATTTGATAGCTACCAGCCAATGCAACAAGGTCAAGTTGGGGGAAGGCGTCAAGGTGTGCTTGTTTCAATGGAAACTGGTAAAGCGTCTACTTATGGTATTATGCAAGTCGAAGATCGTGGGGTAATATTTGTAGAATCTGGTACTGAAATATATGAAGGTATGATTGTTGGTGAGCATAATCGTGATAATGACATTACCGTTAATATTACAAAAGTAAAGCAAGCTACCAACGTACGTTCTGCAACAAAGGATCAAACTACTACAATGAAAAAGCCTAGAATCATGACATTAGAGGAGTCTTTAGAATATTTAAATGAAGATGAATATTGCGAGGTTACTCCTGAGTCAATTCGATTACGTAAAAAAATTCTAGATAAGAATGAACGTGAAAGAGTAGCAAAGAAAAAGAAATATGCAGAACAAAACTAAGTTCTAATCAGATTACCCAATAATGCTTTGCATGATTGGGTAATTTTGTTTTTTGATAGGGGAGTTTTAGCTTTTTTATAAAGTACGCAGGTTTATAGCTTCAGGCGCCATTGGCTCTATGGTCTAGCAAACTGTCCGAGAAGGTAAAGAACATTTTTCCTAGCAAGTTGACTTTACTCTTGCTGTTGATAGTCGATGCTTTGCACGAAGATTCTTATTGATGAAATTCTTATGGAGAGGATTGGAGGATCGAAGAAGAATGGATGTTAATGACCGCCTTTCTTTTTTTGCTTCTTTATACGAAGTACACGAACATCCTTTACTTGGGATGTGGCTCCTTTATTTCACCATCATTCTGTTGTGCATTATCGTTTTCAAATTAGGCTTTGCTCGAAAGCTACCTGTTATAAAATCAGCAGTCATATATGTATTTCTTATATTAGGATGTACGGTATTAACCTTTTTTGGCGTTTTCCTACCGATTGCAGAAGGATTAGTAGTTGCAGCAATCATATTAATCATCTATAAAATACGGCTGCATGCTGAAAGAAAACGAAATCATTCTGCTTAGGTTTTTTGTTTAAATTCAATAGAAAAAATATGAAAAAGAGACCACCCATGAATTGTTGTGAAACATCTCATTAGGGTTTGGTCTCTTTTTTTTTTTGACTGTAAATAAAATATAAAATTTTAGAAGGCAGACTGCTGTCTAGCTATAGCGCCTAACCCTAGTGAAAAATAACCGTTTGTCTCTAAAAGTAAAAAGCACTTTTCGAGTCAAATGAACATTTTTCTTCAGAGCTGATCAAGGCGCTTCCGCTTTCTTATTTTTAGTTCATTTCATTATTACTAATTTTGACTATATTAGAATGCTTTTGGTTATCTTTCTTTTTTGTTTTTTCTGTAATCCTATTATCACATTCCTTACACATATATGTGTGAATTGGTCGATTTCGAAGTCGCTTTGCTTGGAAGGAATGGTCATCGATCGATTCAATTTTATCACATAACACACATTTTACTTTCATCATTTGCACCTCATTCCTTCATATACTTGAAGTATAGATGGGTATTAGTTTTATTATAATATAATTTTTCAAAAGGATCGAATTTGATTTCTTATAGTGATTGTTTCCTTTTTGAGTTGGATATGTAGGGAATTCAATCTTAAAACATCATACATTCAGGATGTATGTGTGAAATAGTTGAAAGAAGTGGAGGGAAATAATATGATAATAAAATAAGGAGGGTTGTATATGGCAAATCTTGTTGAACCAAAATTAGTAAAACCTTTATTTGATGTATTACAAAGCGAACGTTTTGTAACGATTGCGACAATTGATCATGAAACAGGAGGACCCAATGTTAGTTCCATTTCATGGGTGTTAGCTAAAGATGAATCAACAATTTATTTTGCAGTTGATAACCGTTCAAGAATATTGCAGAACTTGTTACAAAATAAACAAATGGTTATAAATGTTATTGCAAATGAGTCTACATATTCAATTAGTGGAAAGGCTTCTATAAAAATAAACAAAATGGAGAATATTCCATTAAAGCTTGCGTTAATTGAACTCGTAATAAATGAGGTTCGTGATGTAATGTTCTATGGATCAAAAATTATTATAGAACCTCAATATGATAAAACATACGATAAGGTGGCCGCAGCCCGATTAGATAAACAAGTGATGGATGAAATGAGAAATGCGTAATCAATTTTTTATTCAAAAGCTTCGTTAAATAGTACTGTTGATAATAGCTATTCTTAAAATAAAAACAGGCACCTTTTAAGATGCCTAGCGAATTTTAGTATTCATTTCTAATTCAATAGCAGTTAATCTTTATAATGGTTTGATTGTTTTTCTTGTTTTTCTTCTAATGATTGTTTTTCAGAACCTTCAAGCTTATTTTTTGGTTTTTCAACAGCATTCTTTGGTTTTGGGTCGATCATATCTGCTGGAATTTCTGGCATCAATCGACCAGTAATGTCAGACAGTTCATTAACGATCCCTTGAATAGGCTTACCGTTTTGAATATCCTCTGATATTTCTTTTAGCCTTGCATTTACATCTGGATCAGCAATTACGACGGCACGAGCGCCGTGAGGATCTTTTTTTAAGCTTTCTGCAACCGAATACTTAATAGATCCAACTTCGGATCGATCAATATTTCGATCTACATCGATTCCAACAATAGCAAATTTCCCTAGTACAACTGCTGTAGCATCGTTTACATTAGGAATACTAGTGGCTAAATTAACTAAATGTTTTGAAATTTTTTGGCCGGTTTCTCTATCAACTTCCTGAATGGAACTATTTTTAACAGTTATTAAATTTTCTTTTTTTGGTTCTGTTGCTTTATTATTTGCTACACAGCCTGTGATAATCATAAGTACGCTTGTAAGTACAAATATTGTTTTCATTTTTTACCACCTCGAAGGATCTATTGTTCTTATTTGTAATATTTTGGTTCTTTTTATGGATAATTATTTTTAATGAAAATTGCACGAAACGTTATTCAATCACTGAACATATACTAGTATTAGCTAAATGGTGAAATGTATTGATGTTTGTTATTATGCAATTGTTCTTCTATCTTTATTCGAAAAAACATATATTTTACCAAAGTTCTATCCGCATAAGTAGGATGGCAGCAAAATATTACGACGCAAGAGGAGCAGGGGGCATCTGATTGAGTAAAATATACGTGTTAGATACCAATGTCTTGTTACAAGATCCATATTCAATCTTTTCTTTCGAAGACAATGAAGTTGTTATTCCAGCTGTAGTATTAGAAGAAGTGGATTCCAAAAAGCGATATATGGACGAGATCGGAAGAAATGCAAGACAAGTATCAAGATTAATCGACAATCTAAGAGAGGCGGGAAAATTGCATGAAAAAATCCCTCTTGAAAATGGCGGTACAATTCGAATTGAATTAAACCATCGATCATTCTTGCAGCTTCAAGATATTTTTGTCGAAAAAACAAATGATAATCGAATACTTGCAGTTGCAAAGAATCTTTCCATAGAGGAAGCTGCGAAAGAATATGGAAAACCAGTAATTTTAGTAAGTAAGGACACACTTGTTAGGGTAAAAGCAGATGCGATTGGGTTAATTTCAGAAGACTTTTTAAGTGATCGAGTTGTTGAAGATGAACTTTTATATACAGGTTTTATGGAGATACATGTAAGCCTTGATATACTTGATCAATTTTATGAAAAGGGTCAATTAATGATATCTGAAATTGCGCAAAAAACTTTTTATCCAAATCAATTTATTATATTAAAGGATGTTTTAGGCTCATCTTCTTCCGCTATTGGTATGATTGATCAAAGTGGATTGAAAATAAAAAAAATGGTTTTTGATCATGAACATATATGGGGGATTCGTCCGAGAAATGTTCAGCAAACGATGGCTATTGAATTATTGCTCCGTAAAGACTTACCTTTAGTAACGTTAGTCGGGAAAGCAGGAACAGGAAAAACATTGCTGGCCTTAGCTTCTGGACTTATGCAAACAGAGGATTATGGAGATTATAAAAAATTACTTGTAGCTAGACCTATTGTACCAGTTGGAAAGGATCTTGGTTTCCTGCCTGGTGAAAAGGAAGAAAAGCTGCGTCCTTGGATGCAACCGATTTTTGATAATTTAGAATATTTATTCAATACAAAAAAACCAGGCGAGATCGAAGCTATTTTAGCGGGAATGGGCTCCATTGAGGTTGAAGCATTGTCTTATATAAGAGGGAGAAGTATCCCTGATCAATTTATTATTATTGACGAAGCACAAAACTTAACAAAACATGAAGTAAAAACGATTTTAACTCGTGTTGGGGAAGGCAGTAAAATTGTATTAATGGGAGATCCAGAACAAATTGATCACCCATATTTAGATGCTTATAACAATGGACTTTCTTATGTTGTTGAACGTTTTAAAGATCAAATGATAGCAGGTCATGTAAAGCTGGTAAAAGGAGAAAGATCTGGGCTTGCACAATTAGCAGCTGACCTATTGTAAAATTAAATTAGTAAAGGAAGGGGTCATGGATTTTTTTCACATGGCCCCTCTTTTTTTGCTTTAAGAACAAAATTGGATTCTATTAGATTAATCCTAAACATATTCATAGTACTAACTAAAAAAAGAGCTTTCATAAAAAAAGGTGTTTATTGGGAAATAAACGAACTTTTTGATAGTTCTTGCTTTTTTGCAAGCTTGAGTTTACAATTTATGAATAGGGACAATCGCTCGGAAACGGGGGGAGATCAATTTTGAATTTTGAAGTGATCATTGATCATAAAGAAAAGGCATATGCTCTTTTAAAAGCTGATGCAAAAAAAATCCTAAAATTAATAAAGGTTCAAATGGACAACTTAACTATGCCTCAATGTCCTTTATATGAAGAAGTATTAGATACCCAAATGTTCGGATTATCAAGAGAAATAGATTTTGCTGTACGACTTGGTTTAATTGAAGAAAAAGACGGTAAGGCTATTTTAGATGAACTTGAGATAGAGCTTTCAATCCTACATGAGGCTTCGATAAGAAAATAGAAGTGAAAACTCAAACAACTTCTTAATTGTTTGAGTTTTTTTTGCAAAAAAACTTATATTTGTCCTAGTGTTTCAAATTATTCGTCCTAAATAATGTGTATATTTATAAGTTTTATTACATATTTGAGCGGAACTTTTTTTATAAATATGCTATATTAAAAAGAGTTTTTCTTCTTATTCAAATGCAGGAGATTCTTCACTATAGTAGAATAAGTAATACAACTTCGAAATATAGGAGAAGAGGATGGATGTTAAAAAAAATCTTAAAATCATATGACTACTCATTAATTATTGTTACCGTATTATTGGTTATTTTTGGACTCATTATGATCTATAGTGCAAGTATGGTTACAGCCGTTCAGCGATATGATAAAGCTAGTAATTTTTTTTATGAGAAACAAAAAATCAATATTATTCTTGCTGGCTTCACTTTTATTCTAACAGCATTATTCCCATATAAAGCATTTCAAAGCAATAAGTTTTTAATTCCTATGGTTTTTATTTCAATCGTTGGTCTTGGAAGTATTTTTTTGTTTGGTCATGAAGCAGGGAATGCACAAAGCTGGTTTAAATTAGGTTTAAGGAATATTCAGCCATCGGAATTTGTGAAACTCTGTGTTATTATTTATCTTGCAGCTGTTTATGCCAAAAAGCAATCTTACATTAATGAATTTAATAAAGGAGTAGCACCGCCTCTTGTTTACTTGGGGTTGGTTTGCTTGCTTATCGTTATTCAACCTGACTTTGGGACAGCAGCGATAATTTTTGCCATAGCTGTTTCCATCATCTTTTCCTCTGGTATGAGCTATAGAAATATTGGAAAGCTATGTTTAATTGGCTTAGTATTTCTCCTTCTGCTAATGGTTGGTTTGAAGGGTAAAATATTTTCAGATAATCAAATGGATCGTATTGAAGCATTTAAAGACCCTTTTCAATATGAACAAACAATTGGGTATCACATGTCTAACTCCTATATCGCTCTCGGTGCTGGCGGCATAAAAGGTTTAGGTCTAGGTCAAAGTATTCAAAAGTTAGGTTACTTACCTGAATCTCATACTGATTTTATTATGGCGGTTGTCGCAGAAGAGTTAGGTGTTTTTGGAGTTTGCTTTGTTCTGCTTGGATTAGGATATATTGTCTTAAGAGGGCTTTATGTAGGAATGAGATGTAAAGATCCTTTTGGAAGCTTATTAGCCATAGGGATCTCAAGTATGATTGGGATTCAATCCTTTATAAATTTAGGAGGAGTTTCAGGGGTCATTCCTTTAACAGGGGTTCCGCTGCCTTTTATTAGCTATGGGGGGTCTTCCTTACTTCAGCTGGCCATTTCAATGGGGATATTAGTAAATGTATCAATGTTTGTTCAGTATGAGGAAAAGTACAAAGCAAAAGAGGAACAGCAAAATCCAGTTCAAAAACAAAAGGTTTATCATAATGTTTTTCAACATCGTAATTAGGGTAAATCAGTAAGAGAATAAATAAACAGTTCTTTTTAACAAAGATTTTTATGAGCTCTTGATCTATTTATGGTGAAGTTTATTTCATTATTTTAGGTTAATTACACATAATAAAATACATAATAGACGAGGTGTTTCTTTTGAGTAGACGCATCAATAAAGTATTAGTAGCAAATAGAGGAGAAATAGCAATTCGTGTGTTTCGAGCATGTACTGAATTGGACATTAAAACAGTAGCTATTTATTCAAAAGAGGATTCTGGATCCTATCATCGATACAAAGCTGATGAAGCTTACATTGTTGGGAAAGGAAAAAAACCGATTGACGCCTATTTAGATATTGATGGAATTATCGATATTGCAAAAGCAAGCGGTGTGGATGCGATCCATCCAGGGTATGGATTTTTATCTGAAAATATTTTATTTGCTAAACGTTGTGAAGATGAAGGAATTATCTTTATTGGACCTAAATCTGAGCACTTAAATATGTTTGGAGATAAAGTAAAAGCAAGAACTCAAGCAGAACTTGCAAAAATCCCAGTCATTCCAGGCAGTGATGGGCCAATAGATAGCGTAGAAGATGTAATTCAATTTGGAACAACTCATGGTTTCCCGATTATCATTAAAGCTTCTCTTGGCGGTGGCGGTAGAGGAATGAGGATTGTCCGCAGCCTTGAGGAAGTAAATGAGGCATATGATCGTGCTAAGTCAGAAGCGAAGGCTGCTTTTGGAAATGATGAGGTTTATGTTGAAAAATTTATTGAAAATCCAAAGCATATCGAAGTTCAAATTCTTGCTGACCAACATGGGAACGTTGTTCATCTATATGAGAGAGACTGTTCCGTTCAGCGTCGTCATCAAAAGGTTGTAGAAGTTGCACCTTGTGTTTCAATCACTGATGAATTACGTGAGCGTATCTGTGCTGCAGCAGTTCATTTAATGAAAAACGTAGATTATATTAATGCTGGTACAGTTGAATTCTTATTATCTGGGAATGAATTTTATTTCATTGAAGTAAACCCAAGGGTACAGGTTGAGCATACGATCACTGAAATGGTAACAGGAATTGATATCGTACAAACGCAAATTCTTGTTGCTGAAGGTCACAATCTTCATGGCGATGAGATTTTGATTCCTGAGCAAAAGGATATTCAATTAAATGGATATGCGATTCAGTCAAGGGTAACAACAGAGGATCCATTAAATAACTTTATGCCGGATACAGGAAAAATCATGGCGTATCGTTCTGGTGGAGGATTTGGGGTCCGTCTAGATGCAGGAAATGGTTTCCAAGGATCTGTTATTACACCATATTATGACTCTTTGCTTGTTAAGCTTTCTACTTGGGCGTTAACTTTTGAGCATGCAGCAGCTAAAATGAGTCGGAATTTAAAAGAATTTCGTATTCGTGGTATAAAAACGAACATTCCGTTCCTTGAAAATGTTGTTAAACATAAAAGCTTCTTAAATGGTGAATATAACACAGCCTTTATTGATACTACACCTGAACTATTTATTTTTCCTGTAAGTAAGGACAGAGGAACAAAAATGTTAAATTATATTGGGAATGTTACAGTTAATGGATTCCCAGGAATAGATAAAAAGAAAAGACCTGTCTTTTCAAATCCAAGAATTCCAAAAATCAGCAGTGATTTAGAATATAAAGATGGAACAAAACAAATTCTAGATCAGTTTGGAGCAGATGGGCTTGTTGATTGGGTAAAGTACAAAAAAGAAGTTTTATTAACAGATACAACTTTCCGCGATGCCCATCAATCCTTACTAGCAACAAGAATTAGAACAAATGATTTGACACATATTGCTGAGCCTTCAGCTAAGCTATTGCCGGATCTATTTTCTTTTGAGATGTGGGGAGGAGCTACCTTTGATGTAGCCTATCGTTTCCTAAAAGAAGATCCATGGGATCGTTTAATTACCTTAAGAAAACAAATTCCTAATGTTCTATTCCAGATGCTGCTTCGAGCATCAAATGCGGTAGGTTATAAAAACTATCCAGACAATGTGATTCGTGAATTTGTAGAGAAATCTGCACATGCAGGGATTGATGTATTCAGAATTTTTGACAGTTTGAACTGGGTTAAAGGAATGGAAGTAGCGATTGATGCTGTAAGACAATCAGGGAAAATTGCAGAAGCTTCTATTTGTTATACAGGAGATTTTACAAATCCAAGCAGATCAAAGTATGATCTTGCCTATTATAAAAATATTGCCAAGGAATTAGAGCAGCAAGGTGCCCACATTCTTGGTATTAAAGATATGGCCGGTTTGTTAAAACCACAAGCAGCCTATCAATTAATTTCAGAATTGAAAGAAACAGTTAATATCCCAATTCATCTCCATACTCATGATACAAGCGGCAATGGTGTAATTACGTATGCGAAAGCTATTGAAGCTGGTGTTGATATTGTAGATGTGGCCTTAAGTACAATGGCTGGATTAACATCGCAGCCAAGTGCAAGCACTCTTTATTATGCATTGGAAGGTGCAGATAGAAAGCCTACAGTGAATGTAAAAGCCCTTGAAGAGTTGTCTCATTATTGGGAGGATGTTCGCAAATATTATCAGGATTTTGAGAGTGGAATGGTTGCTCCTCATACTGAGATTTATCAGCATGAAATGCCGGGTGGTCAATATAGTAATCTTCAACAACAAGCAAAAGCTGTTGGTTTAGGCGATCAATGGGATGAAGTAAAAGAGATGTATGCGCGAGTGAATCAAATGTTTGGCGATATCGTAAAAGTTACACCTTCTTCAAAAGTAGTTGGAGATATGGCCCTATACATGGTTCAAAATGAATTAACAGAAGAAGATGTAATCCAAAAAGGAGCTTCTTTAGATTTTCCAGATTCCGTTGTTGAGCTATTTGAAGGGTATTTGGGACAACCTTATGGAGGATTCCCGAAAGAACTTCAAAAAGTGATCCTAAAAGGGAAAAAGCCAATTGAAGTCCGACCTGGTGAACTGTTAGAGGATATAGACTTTAATGAAATAACAGAGCAGCTTTCTAAAGAGCTTGGCAGACAGGTAACAGACTTTGATGCGATTGCATATGCTTTATATCCAAAAGTATTCATGGAATATGTAAAAACAGCTGATTTATACGGTAATATCTCTGTATTAGATACACCTACTTTCCTATATGGTATGCGTCTAGGGGAAGAAATTGAAGTTGAAATTGAAACTGGAAAAACATTAATTGTTAAGCTATTGTCCATTGGACAATCACAACCCGATGGAACGAGAGTTATTTATTTTGAATTAAACGGTCAGCCTCGTGAAGTAGTCATTAAAGATGAAAGTATTAAATCAACAGTTGTTTCTAAAATTAAAGCAGATCCAAGTAATCAAAACCATATTGCTGCTTCTATGCCAGGAACAGTTATTAAAGTACTTGTAGAAAAAGGCGAGAAAGTGGCGCAAGGTGATCACTTAATGATTACAGAAGCAATGAAAATGGAAACAACCGTACAAGCTCCCTTCTCTGGTATTGTAAAGGATATTTTTGTTTCAAACGGAGAAGCTATTCAAACTGGCGATTTATTAATCGAGCTATCAAAATAAGCACTATCCTGTAAATAATAAATAAGCGTCTAAAGGATTGTCTACCTTTAGGCGCTTATTTTTTTACTACAGCTAAGGAAACGACTCATGTTAAAAAGGAGCATTTCTAAAAGTATTTTCTTTATGCTTTTTAGCATGAAAAAAAGTGCTTGATTTTTTGTTCCTGTTAAGGAAATTATAAATTGGTTGGCTGTGGGTAATTTTGAAAGTTAATTATCGACGTCCAGCTCCGACGTACAGGACGTACTAGTGCCGATGAAGACATAAGGCCGTGGCGTTCTTAATCGGCCAGCGCCTATCGACTATCAAACTTCAGGCCTTCTCCCTACGATAAGTCAACAATCGATTCGCTGTCGCTCATCGTGTATCCTTTATCTCAGTCGAAGTCCCTCCAGTTTGTACGTCGATGATCAAGGCGCTTACGCTTTTGTTCCTAGAAACAAGTAAAATAAAATAGCTAAGCAATCCGAACAAGCAAGAAATAAAAAATGCATGGAATAAAGCAATATATAAATTAAGTTGGCTATAAATCATAAGGGCACCTGCTATAACCTGTAGAGAGGCTAGAATAAAAGCAATAATCCAGCCGATATATATCACTTTCTGATATTTGTAGTGTTTAATGGCAAGAAAAGTTGCGTATCCAATCCAAAGATAGAGGGAACCAGCAGCACCTCGGTGACCCATTTGAACCCATTCCAGAAAATGAATGGGGAGAGAGAAGCTACTATTGTCACAAAGTGGCCAATCTTTGCAAACTAAGCTAGCATGAGCATGGCGGACAAGCGCGCCTGAATAAACCACTATATAACTAAAGAGTGAAATTGAGACGATGTGAAAGGTCATTCTGCGATCAATCGAAATTTTTTCTGTATTAAATTTCTCATCAACCTCAAATATAAGTAATGTAAGAAGTAAAACGGTGGAGAATGAAATGAGAGAAATACCAAAATGAAGAGCTAAAATAAAATCGGATTGTCCCCAAAGTACAGCTGCGGCGCCAATAAGACCTTGAATGACAATAAAACTAAAAGAAATGACACATAAAAATTTTGTTTCACGAATGTGACCCAATTTTATCCAAGAACAAATGCAGAGGATTAGGACCAAAATCCCGACAGAACCAGAAACAATGCGGTGTGATAATTCAATAATTAGTTCGATGCTCCACTCTCCGCTGCAAAGAGGCCAAGAGCGTCCACAGCCCATTCCTGATCCAGTCTTCGTGACTAATGCTCCGCCAATTAACGTAAGTAACATCCCAATGGATGTTATGACAGAAAACCATTTAAGAAATCGGTACAATACCTTCACCTTCTTATCTAGTATTTCATCATTTGTGTCTCGATATATTAGCTTTTATAATATTATCAGAACGTATATTTTACTATTGTTTAGCTCCGACGTACAAGGACGTACTAGTGCCGATGAAGACATAAGGCCGTGGCGTACTTAATCGGTCAGCGCCTATCGACTATCAAACTTCAGGTCTTCTCCCTACGATAAGACAACATCGAAACGCTTGCGCTCATCGTGTTTCCTTTATCACGTTTTAACGGGCAGTAAGATGTGACTTAAAAAAATGTACAGTAGATAATAAACTGTCCGTAAAAACCTGATCGGCTCAGGCTAACCATCAGGGAAAGAACACCCTGATGGAAGGTTCGCCTTATCTCAGTCGAAGCCTCTCCAGTTTGTTACGTCGATGATCAAGGCGCTTGCGCTTTTCTTATAAGAAAACACTTTCATTATCTATCATATAAGATCTCAACAGAAAAAACACTTTTAAGTATAGCAAAGTGATTATTAATAATTTTTTGTTTAGTCACGAGTTGATCACAATATTTTCGAAAAAAGTTCACAAAAACGAAAAAAAATATGTTTTAATAGACAAAGGAAAATGTCTAACAATAAATAGTTATTCATACCATTCAGATGTTCTAATCGTAGAATGATGGTTTTTTGTTTAAACACATTCATCATTAAAGAATAGATCGAGCTTTTTTGTCATATTGGTTAAAGGAGGAAACAGGATGTCTAATTCAAGAACTGTTGCTGATCCAGCATTAAATAAGAATTCCCAAAACATAGATGAAACACCGAAAGCAACAGTGTGGAAGGACTTTTTATCACTTATTAAAATAGGGATAGTCAACTCAAATTTAATTACGATTTTTACAGGAATTTGGCTTGCATTGCATTTTTCAGGCTTAAGCTTTCTTAATCATTTAGATACAATATTTTTTACGCTAGTTGGATCATCACTGATTATTGCAGGATCATGCAGCTTGAATAACTACATTGATCGAGATATTGATGCCATTATGGAGAGGACAAAGGATCGACCGACTGTAACAGGAAGATTTAACCCGGTTAAAGTAGCTATATTAAGTTTTTCTTTTCTCTTAATTGGCACGATTTTCTTAATGCTCACAACAGTAACAGCAGCTGTTATCGGTATTTTAGGAGTATTTAGTTATATTGTCCTCTATACAAAATGGTCTAAGCGTCAGTATGTTTCAAATACAGTTGTCGGCAGTATTTCGGGAGCTGTCCCGCCATTAATTGGCTGGGCAGCTGTTGATCCTAATTTGGATATGATGGCATGGGCATTATTCCTTATTATGTTCGTTTGGCAGCCTCCTCATTTCTATGCTTTAGCAATGAGAAGGGTAAATGAATATAGATCTGCTGGAATTCCAATGCTTCCGGTAGTAAAAGGCTTTCAAACAACGAAAAAGCATATTATAATTTGGGTATTAGCATTATTGCCACTTCCATTTTTATTAACCGAGCTTGGTGTGCCATTTCTAATTTTAGCTACTATTTTAAATGTCGGATGGCTTTTAACTGGATTTTATGCAAGGAAATATAAAGATGATATTAAATGGGCTACTATCATGTTTCTTTATTCACTTCAATATTTAACCATATTATTTGTAGCTATGGTCATTGTTACACTCATCTAAGTCCACCTCATCTCGTCATCTAAATAATTAACTCATTCTTTGTTTGAATGAGTTAATTATTTTATTAGCAATTAACAAACCTTTTCAATGTATCTCCTAATATTTTGAAATTTTTCATAGTATGATAAATTGAGTAGTGAGAGGAGTTTGATTTCGTGTGAAAAGGCTTACAAAAGTCAGTAATATCCCCTTCTTTCTTCTTTTTAGTATGATTCTTATTCTCTCAGGATGTGGAAAGCCTTTCTTATCAACGCTGGAACCAGCAGGTGAGGTTGCAAGAACGCAGTATCATTTAATGTTTTTAAGCACAGTGATCATGGTCGGAGTTATTGCAGCTGTGACTTTTATTTTCATTCTTGTTTTAATCAAATTTCGAAGAAAAAATGACGCCATTCCAAAGCAAATTGAAGGCAGCCATACACTTGAAGTCCTTTGGACTGTTATTCCAATTTTACTTCTTGTTATCTTAGCCATCCCAACTGTTACTTCAACTTTTAAACTTGCAGATACTTCAAATATGGATAAAAAGAATAATGAAGGAAAACGGGATGCACTCGTTGTTCATGTACGAGCTAATCTCTTTTGGTGGGAGTTTGAATACCCTGATCAAGGAATTGTCACAAGTCAGGAATTAGTCGTTCCAACAGGTGAAAAAATTTATTTCCAATTAAAAGCGTCAGATGTCAAACACTCTTTTTGGATCCCAGCTGTAGGGGGCAAAATGGATACAAACACCGATGGAGTTAATTCGTTTTGGTTAAGCTTTGACCCTGAAAAATCAGAAGAAGCTGGGAATTTATTTTTCGGGAAATGTGCTGAGTTATGTGGCCCATCACATGCATTAATGGACTTTAAAGTGAAGACCATGCCACGTGAACAATTTAATCAATGGATCGCTTCAATGCAAAAGGTGAAAGAACCTACAGTAGCTCAAACGGATTCAGCAAAGCAGGGTCAAGAAATATTTAATAAAAGCTGTATTGGCTGTCATGCGGTTACACCTATGAATTCTACTCCTGAAGCTGCTAGGTTAGCACCTAATTTGACCGATTTTGGAGATCGTTCAACCATTGCAGGAGTACTCCCGCATACTGAAGAAGATTTAAAAAATTGGTTAAGGAATCCCGAACAATATAAACCAGGCAACAAAATGTCTGGTGCTTATCCTCAGTTAAATGAACAAGAGTTAAATGCTTTAACAGATTACTTAATGGAATTAAAGGTACAAAACTAGTTTGAAGATAGGAGCATCTAATAGATAGCTCTGAAAAGCTAGTAATCAACTAGTATGAAACCTTTCCATGGATAGTATCGTTCATATTTCTGTTAAGGGAGGTATTTTTGTGAGGTCCTACTTACAAAAAAATGGGTTTATATCGTTTATTTGGACATATTTAACGACCGTTGATCATAAAAAAATTGCCATACTTTATCTAGTATCGGGAGGATTCTTTTTTATTCTTGGTGGGCTTGAAGCGATGTTTATTCGTATCCAGCTTATTAAACCGGACAATGATTTTGTGAGCGCTGGTTTGTATAATGAAATCTTAACGATGCATGGAACAACGATGATTTTTTTAGCAGCCATGCCTCTCATATTTGCCTTTATGAACGCTATTGTACCGTTGCAAATCGGTGCTCGTGATGTAGCTTTTCCTTTCTTAAATTCTCTTGGCTTTTGGCTATTTTTCTTCGGTGGAATTTTTCTTAATTTATCATGGCTATTAGGAGGAGCGCCGGACGCTGGATGGACGTCATATGCCTCGTTATCATTGGCATCTAAAGGGCACGGAATTGATTTTTATGCTTTGGGTCTGCAAATCTCAGGGGCTGGAACATTAATGGGGGGTATTAATTTTCTTGTCACCATTATCAATATGCGGGCACCTGGTATGACTTATATGAGAATGCCGTTGTTTACATGGACATCCTTTGTTACTTCTGCGTTAATATTATTTGCTTTTCCAGCTTTAACTGTTGGTTTATTTCTATTGATTTTTGATCGTATGTTTGGATCAAATTTCTTTGTCGTTGCAAATGGTGGGAATACAATTATTTGGGAGCATCTTTTTTGGATATTTGGACATCCAGAAGTGTATATATTAATTCTTCCAGCATTCGGAATTTTTTCTGAAATTTTTGCAACTTTTTCGAGGAAACGGCTTTTTGGATATTCCTCAATGGTTTTTGCTACCGTATTAATCGGATTCTTAGGGTTTATGGTGTGGGTGCATCATATGTTTACAACTGGATTAGGTCCAATAGCAAATGCTATTTTTGCTGTCGCTACGATGGCAATTGCTGTTCCAACAGGCATAAAGATTTTTAACTGGCTTTTTACGATGTGGGGAGGAAGTATTATCTTTACTACTCCAATGCTATATGCAGTTGCCTTTATCCCATCCTTTGTTGCAGGGGGAGTAACAGGGATCATGAATGCAACAGCTTCAGCTGACTATCAATATCATGATAGTTATTTCGTTGTCGCTCATTTTCATTATGTTATTGTTGGAGGCGTCGTTTTGGCACTGCTTGCAGCAACACATTTCTACTGGCCAAAAATATTCGGTACGATGCTTGATGAAAAATTAGGGAAAATCACCTTCTGGCTATTTCTTATTGGCTTTCACCTCACCTTTTTCATTCAGCATTTTTTAGGTCTTATGGGAATGCCAAGAAGAGTATTTACTTATTTAGCAAACCAAGGCTGGGAAACTGGAAACCTAATAAGTTCAGTTGGTGCGTTTTTTATGGCAATAGCTGTTTTTATTTTGCTTATTAATATTGTAAACACATCGATAAAAAACAAAAAAGTTGGGAACGATCCATGGGAGGATGGAAGGACATTAGAATGGTCAATTGCTTCACCTCCGCCATTCTATAATTTTAAACAAACTCCTCTTATTCTCGGTTTAGACGCCTATTGGATGGAAAAAAGGAAGGGAAATATAGAAATGACACCAGCAGAACCAATTGGTGATATTCATATGCCAAATTCCTCTTTTGTTCCTTTTATTATTTCCTTTGGCCTCTTTGTAGCTGCTTTTGGTGCTATGTATCATCGAGCTGAACCATGGGGGATTTTCGCTCTAATCATTGGAATGCTCATTACACTTGGTTCTATGTTCTTTAGATCAATCCTGGATGACCTTGGATATCATATTCATAAAGAGGATCTAGAACTTGATGAGAAGGAGGGGAAGCTGTAATGCATGAAGAAAAAATGACGATTGAGACTTGGCCCGCTTCGCCAGAGACGGCAACGCTTGAAGGAAGAAATAAGTTCCTTGGTTTCTGGCTGTTTTTAGGAGGAGAAACCGTTTTGTTTGCGTCTCTCTTTGCTACTTATCTTGCTTTAAAGGATAAAGTACCGGGTTCTAATCATGCACTTGCTAACGATTTATTTGAGCTTCCTCTCGTTTTTATTGCAACGATGCTTTTATTGACGAGTTCTTTAACAAGTGTATATGCCATGTATCATATGAAGAATTTTCAATTTTTTAAGATGCAGCTCTGGCTTTTTATAACGGTTTTATTAGGAGGCGGATTTCTAGCTTTGGAGGTGTATGAATTTAATCATTATGTACATGAATTTCATCACACCTTTACGAGCAGTGCGTTTGGTTCCGCCTTTTATACTCTTGTCGGATTTCATGGAGCCCATGTGGCATTTGGGCTCTTATGGATCTTAACCCTTGTCATTCGGAATACAAAAAGAGGTTTGAATTTATACAATGCCCCAAAATTTTATATTGCTAGTTTGTATTGGCATTTTATTGATGTCGTTTGGGTATTTATTTTTACAGTGGTTTATTTACTAGGGAAGGTGGCATAAGGCCGATGGGAAAATATTCTCATTTAAAAAAACAACCTATTGATATTGTTTATCGGCGCAAAAAAAGTGCTTTAGAAATGAAACAACAGGTTATCACCTTTGGCTTGATGATTTTTTTAACGATAGTTGCGTTTATGGCTGTGGCTTACGATGAGTTTTCAGGAAGGTTTGTTGCCCCTTTTATTATTCTATTAGCAGTCGTTCAAGTCATTTATCAGCTTTATTATTTTATGCATATGAAGCATAAGGGACATGAAGCTCCAGCCTTGTTTATTTATTCGGGATTATTAGTAGGCTTTATTACAATTCTCACTTTTTTAACCATCGTCTGGCTTTGAAGTAGGTGATATAGATGTGGGATAAAATTCAAATGTTTGGTTTTACCGCGTTATGGAGTCCTTATTTCTTATTAACGCTTCTATTGATTCTTGCTTTGTATTTTTTTCTCCTATTAAAAAAAAGAAATGGGTGGGGGGATTCAAATAGAAATAAACAAGCAATTTTTTTTACGCTTGCACTTCTTCTTTTGTATATTGTAAAAGGGTCACCTTTAGATTTAATGAGCCATGTTCTCTTTTATGCTCATATGAGCCAAATGGCATTGTTGTTCTTACTTATCCCACCATTACTAATTTGGGGTCTACCAAATTGGATGTGGCGAAAAATTTTATCCATTAAATTGATCGGCTATCCTTTTTTATTTTTTACAAAACCGATATTAGCAGTCATTCTATTTAACGTTTTTTTTTCCTTTTATCATATCCCTCTTATCTTTGATATTGTCAAAATGAACATGTGGGCTCATACTGCGGCAACAGCCTTTCTCTTTTTGTTAGCTGTGTTTATGTGGTGGCCTCTTGTCCATCCATTAGAAGAACTGGGTGGATTAAGCGGAATAAAAAAAGTTGCTTATATATTTGCTGATGGAGTCTTATTAACACCAGCCTGTGCATTAATTATTTTCGCCGATACACCTTTATATGCAACGTATTCAAATCCTAATATTTGGGCTGAAGCAATGAGTCTTTGTGTTCCACATTCTACTTTAGCTACACTCGAACTAAGCGGCCCAGAAATGTTTAGTTCTTTGTCCCCTTTGTTTGATCAGCAAATTGGTGGAGTTTTGATGAAAATTATACAAGAAGTTATTTACGGTTGTATGTTAGGAAGGGTTTTCTTCCGCTGGTATAAAGACGAGCAGAAGGAAACGGCTGATGACCAAAGAAATAAGCAAGCCGCTTTAACGATTAAGTAATATAATTGAATGTTAGTCTAATATTGATAAATTTTTTCTACTCCTCTACAATAATCTTTGATAAGTTTAATTGCAGCTGTGATATTATGCACATGCAAAAATGATTATAGAGAGGATCTATGATATGAATGTTGATTTACCAATTCTTCCAACGATAAGTACGCTCTTTATTGTTTTAAGTGCAATAATGGTTGCAATAGGTTGGTATCAAATTAGCCAAAGAAAGATGGATGCACACAAAAAATCCATGCTTTTAGCAGCGGTATTTGCTGTTATCTTTTTTCTAATTTATGCTAGCCGTACCGTATTTATTGGTAATACTGCTTTCGGTGGACCTGAAAATATTAAAATTTATTATACAATATTTTTAATTTTCCACATTACGTTAGCGACAGTCGGTGCTGTTTTTGGCATCCTAAATTTAGTAACGGGGTTTAAGGGTCAGTTTAGCAGGCATCGTAAGTTAGGTCCTATTACGAGCTTTATCTGGTTTTTTACAGCTATTACTGGGGTAGCTGTTTATTTACTACTCTACGTATTCTACCATGGAGGAGAGACAACCTCTGTTATAAAAGCTATATTAGGATTTTAATACACTAATCAAAGAGAGGAAGCTGAAAAAAAGTGCCATGCACTTTATTTTCAGCTTCCTTTTTTTGCGCTTTTGTTCCGACCTTTATATTGCATATTCAGTTACTTCTTTTTCAATTATAGACAGAATTCTCTCACATTGATCAATTAAGGATGATGGAAAATTTTCACCATCACCATATTCAAGTCCATGTGGATAATAGTGCTTTGCAAGCAAAGGGGAGAGCAGTTGAATAACTGCTTTATTAGCTCCGATATCACCCTTTGTTGAGTAACCTTGAATTCTTAAATAATATACCCCATCATTTCTTTCAAATTTTCGGTCATAGGTCACTCTTTCATAATCCCATTGTCCTTCGCGTACAAGACCATTCGCAAGCATCGTTTCATCTAACTGATTCAAATCTGCTTTTAATTCTTGGATTCCAGAATGATGAAATTTCACTATCATCTCTCCTCGTATATAATGATCTTAATTTTTATAATAGTCGAAAAATAAAGCGTTTGCAACTGGAGGTTCACCCTTTACATAATCAATATTTACATATTTTTAGTCATTAAGGAAAACATAAATGACTGTAAAGTAACATAATTTTGTCTATTAAAAGTAAAAAGGAGAAAACTTATGGAAACAATAAAAGACATTATGACTGACGAAATTGAATGTTGTACCTTGCTTGATAATATTTTTGAAGTAGCTGTCAAAATGAAGGACCTTAATGTAGGTGCCATTCCCATTGTTGATAACGAAAGAATTGTCGGTATGATTACGGATAGAGATATTGTAATACGCTGTATTGCTGAAAAGCATCCAGCATCTTCAAAGGTTGAATCAATTATGAGTAATCAACTGATTACTGTAACAGCAGATACTGCTGTACAGGAAGCAGCTAAGCTTATGGCTGAAAATCAAATAAGAAGATTGCCTGTAGTAGAAAATGAAAAACTCATTGGGATGGTTTCTCTTGGTGATTTTGCTACTCATCAATTAACGGATAGGCAAGCAGGGGAGACACTTACTGAAATTTCACAACATAATCAAGAATTACACCATTAATCAAATAATACGAGGTTTACAGTTTATTTAGAACGAAATAAGAAACTCATTGGGTTGTGAAAAGTGCACCCTTTGAGTTTTTTATCTTGTAAAATATTTAAAAGACTTTTTGATTAGTGATTGAATATTAACAAGAAAATTGATAAATAAGTAAGAATACTCTTATATCTCTTCTAAAAGTAAAGTTTAAATACTATCATATTTAAGTATGATCATCATATAATGGTAGATAAGATAATAGAAAGGAGGTCGAACTTCTGTTTACTGTTCTTCGTATAATCGTTCTAGCTGTTATCTTCTTAGGAATCGGAATATATTTTAGTAATACGAATAAAGAAGATAAAGGCATTCTTATAAATCAAGATGATTCTCCTCAAGAAGTCAATGATTCACTTCAAGGAGACAATAAGCAAGCTTCAACTAAATTAATAATTCCATCTAGCGGGATTGCATCGTTTATTGGCAAAAGTACGGAAGCACTGATTGAATCTTACGGTAAGCCAGAAAGAGTAGATCCTACTTATTACGGATTTGATTGGTGGATCTATCATAAAAACGAAAACAATTATTTTCAAATTGGCGTCAATCAAGATAAGGTTGTGTCAGTTTTTGCAATAGGAAAAAATGTTGATGTTGCCCCATTTAAAATTGGCCAGCCAGTTGGAGATATATATACGTATACTCCAATTGAAGCAACAATTAGCCTTGAATATGAAAAAAGTAAATATCGATTTGAATTATCAGAAGAAGATATTAATAATCGACCACTTATTCAAATCGGGGATGTATTTATCCAACTATATATTGATAAATTTACTGGTACATTATCAAGTGCAAGATTTATGGATGCATCAACTTTGTTGAAGATTCGACCTTATGAATTAGTGTATCGGGGAGAGTTAATAAAAACGGAACCTTTATCAAATGAAGAAGAAGAAAAAATTGATAGAGGGAATGAAAAGCAAATTTTTGATTTAACAAATATTATGCGATTACGTTATGATTTAAATCCATTAGTTTGGGATGAAAAAACAGCACAAGTTGCTTTAGCCCATAGCATGGATATGTATAATACGAAAGAATTTTCCCATACGTCTAAAAAATACGGCGAATTGTCGGATCGTTTAAAAGCTGGAGACATAATATTTCAAAAAGCAGGTGAAAATATTGCAGCCAATTATATCGATGCCCCGGCAGTAGTCGAAGGTTGGCTTAATAGCAAGGGGCATCGTGAAAGTTTGTTAAATAAGGATTTCACTCATATTGGTGTAGGTGTGTATAAAAAATACGATACACAAAATTTTATTGAAAAGAGATAATTTTTAGTTTGAAAAAAGACGTGTAAAGTATAGATGGAATTAAAGGAACCAACTCACCAAATAGCATAAAATTTATATACTATCATAGTTGATTGTATTCGGTGAGGTGAATAGAGAGTGGCAAATAATAATCTTCATCCATCTGTTGAAAAATTTAAAGTCTTTGTAAGGGAAAACCCTAAAATCATACAAGAAGTGAGAAGAGGACGTAAAAATTGGCAAGAGCTCTATGAAGATTGGTTTTTACTTGGAGAAGAGGATCCAAAATGGGATGAATATCGTTCTGCTAAAAATGGGGAGACAGCTTCTGTGTCATCTTCAAAGAAAACGGATTGGATGAGTTATGTAACAAATACGGTTAAAAATATTGATCCTAACCAAATGCAAGAATATATTCATCATGCTAGTCAAGCCCTTGCAGCTATTCAAGGAGTTATTACACAATTTCAAGGTAGGGGAAATGCTGGTATTGTAAAACCTGGTCAGCAAAAGCCAGCTAGTCCCTTCGTATTCAAAAAAGATTAAGTGGAGATGTGGCTGGCTATGAGAAAAGAAATATACGAATATATCGTGCAACGAAAAGATTTACGACAGTTTATAAGAGAACAGCCTCATTGGTATCGAAAACTAGCGAGAAATCCAGGTGAAATTCAATTTCTAGAAATAGCTGCGTTGCACTATCATAAGAAAACCATACCAGATCGTGTAGAGAAATTTTCAAATGGTGTGCAAATGGCTTCAGTCATGGTGAATATGTTTCAAGCTATGAATGTAAAAGACTAATTAAGAGCTTTCTCCCTTTGATATGCTCCCAATAAAGTGGACAGATAAAATAATAAAAATCTGTTTACTTTATTGAGGGCTTTTTCTATGGCAAAAAAAGAGTAGAATCCATTCGAATGGTAAACAATATTTTCAAATCTACAATTTAGTGAAAACATGAATAGGATTTTTACTTTGAGGTGATATAAATTGAAGAATAAATATTTTTTTTCACTGTTTTTTGTCTTATTGGTTATTACAGGGTGCCGAAAGGATTTGCCAGAGCCTGAGACGAAGGTAAATGTCATGCATAGAAATACTAATTCTATTCCTGTTTTACTCAATATCCAACAACAAACGACTCCTTTTGTCGTACAATATGAAGTAAGAGGAAAGAATGTTTTTGTAGAATGTTTTCTAAGAGATGTTTCCTTTCGAAGCAATAGCAATAAAAAGAATGGGAAGATTCATTTGTTTATTGATGGGGAAAAGAAGGATGAGATTAGAAGTGCAGCTTTTATTATCAAAGGGTTATCTAAAGGAAAGCATCTTATTGAATTAAATATTGTAAAGCCCGATAATAAACCTTATCAGTTAAGAAAAAAATTTTCTGTCGTAATTGAATAACTCATAAAGTTTAGCCATTTATCATTCAATCATGATAAAATATGAATTGGAGGTGGGCTACAAATGCTTGCTACATTAGAAAGAATACTGATTCTAGATAAAGCTGATGAATTAGCAGCCATGATTTTAGAATCTGATGTTGTGGAAAATTACCGTGATCGTTTAAATATACTTAAGACCAATCAAGAATCTCAAGCTAAAATCTCTTTATTCATGTCATTGAAAGAACAATATGAAGATGTTCAAAGATTCGGGAAATATCATCCTGATTATAAATTTGTCATGAAACAGGTTAGAGAAGTGAAGAGATCCATGGACCTTGATGAGAACGTAGCAGCATTTCGAAAAGCTGAAAACCAGCTGCAGCAGCTATTAGATGAAATAAGCGTGATGATCGGCCATTCAGTATCACAAAACGTAAAAGTACCAACTGGGAATCCGTTTTTTGATGGACTATCAAGTTGTGGTGGAGGATGTGGCTCTGGGGGAGCCTGCAGTTGTTCTGCATGAGTTTGAGCAGATTGAGGACATGGCTTACTCCTAAATGAGAAATAGTAAAAGAATTAGATTAAAGGGGAATCGTGCATGTTAGGTCGTAGACAAGGAATAATTGTTTGGATACATTCTCTCAAACAAGCAAAAATGCTTCGGAAATTTGGAAATGTTCATTATGTTTCAAAACGGCTGAAATATGTTGTACTATATTGCAGTCAAGACGAGGTTGAAGAAACAATTGAAAAGCTAAACACTTATTCTTTCGTTAAATTAGTAGAGCCATCCTTTAAACCGTTTTTAAAGATTGAGTTTGAAAACTCAAAGCCAGACAAAGCAAAAGAGTATGATTATAAAATGGGCATTTGAAAAGAGAGAGGAGCAGCTAATCCTCTCTTTTTATCATGGCGCGTAAAAATTTATTTGCAAAATTAAGATCGTATACGAGAGGAAGCTTCATGAAAAAAGTATGGTTAGTTAGTTGGATAATCTCGATCTTAGCCATTGGACTAATGTTTCTGAGATGGGATCTTTTTATAATTAAAAAAGAACCTACAGAAAATAATTTTGAAGAAATCCAACAGCAAATTATGATAGAAACAAAAAATGATGGACTTCACATTACTCAAAAGTGGATAGGACTTACAATTGGGGAACAATATAAAATGATTATCCCTAAAAACAGTAGCCTAATTGATACAGATAATAAAAATCAGATAAGCAAAATAACGAAAATAGAAGCTCCTTTTTTAACAGCTACTAATACGGAAATGAGTATTCAATATCTTGTTGAACATCAGGATCAATCTTCAGCTTTTTTACTAAATGATTGGATTCCACAATTGGCAAGCACTACTATCACGAAAACGACAATTGAAATTGCTGATTCTATACGAAGAAAGGGAACATGGATCACCGGAATTCCATTAATCAGCTATCAAAAAATGAATTATATTGATTATTATGTATTTGAAGGATCCATTGCATATCCTTCTTTGTATTGGCAATCTAAGTCGCTTAATCGTATCAAAGGTTCAGCTGATCTTACCTATTATGACGAAATGAAGAGGGATATAAATGAATTAACATTTCCTTCTATGCAACTTATTCCAGAATTCCCTTTTAAGACCATTATTATGACGGATCAAGTAAACGAAACAGAAGGCAATGGTTTATTGGTGGTTTCTAATACAATACAACTGAAGGATTTAGAGAATAAAATCATAACATCCTTTTATAAGCAAAGATTTAAGAGAGCAGAAAAGCCATGGTTATTAGATAGTTTAGTAGCTCTTACTACCAATCAAAATGGAGCTACAACGAAAGGGCAACAAATCGCTAAAGAGTTACTTGATGGTCTTACTAAAAGCGAAATTCAATTGTTTATACAAAATATTAATAAAGATATGATTCCGATTACACCTAAACTCTTAGATAAGAGACTGGGTGAAACAAAAGGATTACATACTCGTTTTTTTCAATTAAATAGTCAAAATGAGCAAAGTTGGAGTCGACTATACTTTTTGGACTCAAGAAAAATGATCATCAATCAAAAGCTTCAAAAAGGAATAAACATTATAAAAGAAGACGATCAAGATTTGTATCCAGTCGTACAAACTTTAGAATCATTAGGCTATGAACTTCAGTTAAAAGAGGATGATTTATTTATTACAAATCATAAGGATGAGCATTATCAATTCTTTTTAAATAAGCATATTTTTTATTATAATAATGAGGCTTATGGATTGCTAGAAAATCCCTATATGATGATTGATGAAAAGATTTATACGACGAAAAAATGGCTGCAATCCTTATTTAACGTTTCAATTGAAGAACAGAAAGATGAAGTAAGATTAAGTTTGTAAGAAAAGTGGCCAATTAAGGGCACCACGTCCTGCGGCAAAATCGGCACTAGTACATCCTGTACGTCGGAGTTAGACACCATTCGTACTTTCGAAAACATATCACTTCTTAACTGATAAAAAAAACCCCTGCAGGATTTCCAGCAGGGTCCTTCTATATCCTTTTTAGGATAGAAGGCAAAGGGAGAGGAGAAACCGGAGGAAGAACTTATGGGGAAACGTAAGTCTTCTCCGCGGTTGGCAACAACATCCTCGAATAGATGTTGTTACTAACATTATTTCCATATTCATTTTCGTTATACCCTATACAGGATAATTTTTTCAAAGTCCTTTGTTGGTAGACGTTATTGTAGTAAGTGTTGGCTGGAGATTTCAATTATGTTAGGATAGGAAAGGATAACACGAGTTTAAAGGTGAATGATGTGGTGATAAGATGAGAGTTGTTTCTGGAACTTATAAGGGATTGTCATTAAAAGGGGTGCCAGGTACTTCTACAAGACCTACAACAGATAAAGTGAAAGAAGCCATATTTAATATGATTGGTCCTTTCTTTGATGGTGGAATCGGACTGGATTTATTTGCGGGGAGCGGGGGACTTGGAATTGAAGCGTTAAGCAGAGGAGTTTCCAAGGTTATTTTTGTTGACCGTGACATGAAAGCGATTCAAACGATTCGAGAAAATATAAAAGTATGCAATTTAGAAGATCAAGTTGAAATTTATCGAAACGATGCTGATCGAGCCATTAAAGCCATTATTAAGAGAAAACTAGTATTTGATTATATTTTTTTAGATCCTCCTTATAAAAAACAACAGCTGCAAAAGCTGCTCAACACTATTAATGATGAGAAACTGCTTCAACTAGAAGGGGTCATTGTCTGTGAGCACAGTTCAGATGTAGAATTACCTGAAAAAGTAGGTAAGCTAACCCGAATAAAACAAGAAAAATATGGAATTATCTCGATTTCAATTTATTTTCATGGATTGGAAGAATAAGGAGGATAATCATGAGTAGCATTGCCGTTTGTCCAGGAACCTTTGATCCGATTACATATGGACATTTAGACATTATTAAAAGAGGAGCAAAAGTTTTCGATCAGGTCTATGTTGTTGCCTTAAATAATTCCTCTAAAAATCCTTTATTTTCTATTGAAGAAAGAACAAGCTTGATTAAAGATGTTACGAAAGATATTCCGAATGTCATTGTGGATTCATTTCAAGGCTTACTTGTAGATTACGCAAAAAGTGTAAATGCAAGAGCTATTATACGTGGGCTTCGGGCTGTATCAGATTTTGAATATGAGCTGCAAATTACTTCTATGAATAGAGTGTTAAATGAGGAAATTGAAACATTTTTTATTATGACAAATAACCAATATTCTTTTTTAAGCTCAAGCATTGTGAAAGAGGTTTCCAGATTTAATGGGAATATTTCAGAGTTAGTTCCTCCTGAGGTCGAAAAAGCTTTGAAAAATAAATTTATGGAGTAATTTTTAGAGTAAATGGTACTAATGATTTTAGTACCATTTACTCTGTTTTAATCTATTCATGTATATAAGAATATAGACAAATAAAGATGTTATTGTTAGGATGGGGCCAAATTCAAGCATCGTGCGGTACAGCTCTGTAAGATGGCCTTCTTGATAATTTGATGTAGCTGGAATAGTAAGGGAAGATGGCGTACTTTTGTAAAAATATACATAAAAGGGTTTCCAAAAAATAAAAACATACAAACTTGCGATGAATGCATGGATGATTCTTGCAAAGAAAAAAGGCTTGAAATTAATATCCGTTTGCGAAAGGATACTTGCAACCTGTGCTTGAACGCTAAACCCACAAAAGGCAAGAATGAAGCTTGTTATAATGGTTTGGTGCATTAAAGGTACATTTTGTAATTGACTTGTCATTTGACTCCCGAGAGTAATTTCAATTAAACCAGCAATTAATGGTGTGCTTAATTCTGATGGAAAATGCAGAATTCCTAAGGTTATTTCTAGAAATGAAGCTAAAAGACCCGTAATATACATTTGATAGAGCAGCTTGTTAATGACTGAAAATAAAATGATAAATCCACCTATCATTAACAAAGTTTGAATTGAAGACGTAACAGCATCTCCAAGGATTTTTCCAAGTGGCCGTTGATCCTTTATTCTCGTTTCATGCATAGCAGAAAAGGCAGTTCGCATGGAGGATTTCATTTTATTAAATCCTCTTTCTTTTCTTATTCCTTGATCTTCTCCATGCTTATAGAATCGCATAATTAGCCCTACAGTAAAATTTCCTAAGTAATGACTAGCTGCTAAAATTATGCCCAAGGTTATATTTTGAAAAAAACTATAAGAAACGACCGCAAAAATAAAAAGAGGATTTGAGGAATTCGTAAAGGAGACAAGTCTTTCTGCTTCTGTTTTCGTAAGCTGACCCTCTTGCCTTAATCTTGCAGTAAGCTTTGCACCTGTAGGGTAACCTGATGCCATCCCCATTGCCCATACAAATCCACCTACTCCAGGTACTCTAAACAGAGGTCTCATTAATGGCTCTAGCAATACACCGATAAAACGGACAACACCAAATCCGATCATAAGCTCCGAAAATATAAAAAAAGGCAGGAGAGATGGAAATACAATCTCCCACCACATATGTAGACCTCTTGTTGAAGCTTGTACGGACTCCTTTGGAAATGAAAGCAGAGATCCAGCCATAATCGTTACTGACAATGCTAATACAATCGTTTTAATTTTTGATCCAAACAATTGCGGAATCCTCCCTAAACAGGCTGACTTGCTGTGCAAATGGAGCCTATCATGTTAAAATAAATAAATTGAAAAATTTACCTAAGCTTAGCCTTGTCCTATATCTCAATATACTCATAGAATGGCAAATTAGACCATAAGAAAAAAGAAAGTCATCAAGCAATGGAAGGAGCCGCTTTCGTAATGAGTAAAAAAATATATGTTCGTTCCTTCTTTATCGTAGCGATAATCGTTATGGTTAGTTCTTTTTATTCCTTACCTTACTATGTATCGAAGCCAGGCATAGCAAAAGAGCTTCACCCTATTATTGAGGTGAAAAATGGTACTGAAGAGAAAGGGAGTTTTATGCTGACAACTGTCAGAATGGGAAAAGCAAATATTTATTCCTATTTGATAGCTAAATGGAGCAAGTTTCAAGAGCTTTATCCTGTAAACGCGATTAGAAGTAAGGATGAGACCGATAAGGAATATAATATTAGACAGCTGCAATTAATGTCATCATCCAAAACTGCTGCGATTGAAGTAGCTTATAAGAACGCTGGGCTGCCTTTTAAATATGAATATAAAGGTGTATATGTGTTAAATGTTATACCGAATATGCCAGCTGAAAATAAATTAGATGCTGCAGATCGTGTTTTCGAAATGGATGGAAAACCAATACAATCTTCAGATGATTTTCTAGAACTGATAAAAGAAAAGAAGGCTGGAGAACATGTTGCGCTTACTTATGAAAGAGAGAATAAAGTAAAAAACGTGGACCTCACATTAAAAGCTTTCCCTTCAGATAACAAAAAGGTTGGGGTAGGAATTGTCCTCGTTGATGATAAAAAAATATTGGTCGATCCAGAAGTGAAAATTCAGACTAGTAATATTGGCGGGCCTTCAGCAGGTTTTATGTTCTCGTTGGAAATATACAATCAGCTTGTTAAAGAAGATTTAACGAAAGGATATAAAATTGCAGGTACAGGTACCATTACCTCTGATGGAACAGTTGGGAGAATTGGAGGAATTGAACAGAAAATTGTTGCAGCTGATCGAGCAGGTGCCGATATTTTTCTAGCTCCAAATGAAAACGGCGCGAAGGATTCTAATTATGTTGCGGCTGTTAAAACAGCCAAGGAAATTGATTCAAAAATGAAGATTGTTCCAATCAATCAATTTGACGAGGCAATTCAATATTTAGAAGACTTAAAAATGAAAAATAAATAAGAAAAGCGGAAGCGCCTTGGTCAGCCCTGAAGAAAAATGTTCTAAAGGCTCAAAAAGTGTTTTTTACTTTTAGAGACATTAGGTTATTTTTCACAAGGGCTAGGCGCTAGAGCTAGACATGCAAGAAAAGCGGAAGCGCCTTGGTCAGCCCTGAAGAAAAATGTTCTAAAGGCTCAAAAAGTGTTTTTTACTTTTAGAGACATTAGGTTATTTTTCACAAGGGCTAGGCGCTAGAGCTAGACACCAGTCGGATTTCTAAAAACTTATACTTTCTTCACCAGTAAAAATGCTAGGCTTTCCTTAATAAATAAGGATGATGCCTAGCACATTTTTTTAAGTATTATTTGGAATAGGCGAAAGCATTATAGGCGGCTGCTTATATTCTTGTTCTAGCAAAGCCTGTCTATATGGATCTGAAATGCCAAATGAATAAATTCTTGAAGCTTTGATATCAAGATTTATTTGTGAATTTTTAAAAGAAGACAGCTTAGATACAATTGGTATTGTAAGTTGTTTCTTTCTTTTTTTTAAGTATTGCCTTCCTTGAGGAGTCATTCCTAATAGACGCAAATAGGTTGCAGTCTGAGTATTTTCTTTCATCTCTGTTTTAGAAGTATTAGTTAAAATATGGATACAAGCTCGTTGAAGCCGCGTCCAAGTATAACGTTTTGTTTTAATTAAAGTCATGAAATGGTGAAATGATTGTGCTTGAACGGCAGCTGTCATCATCCTATTTTCAATGCCTTCTTCGATTTCATAAATGTTTTTCAGTTCTGTTGCTGATGTATGTAATAATCGGTATTTTAAAAATGGCCAATAGTTTTCCCAATGGTGTAAAGCCCCAAATTGATCTTTATATTTTATTAATAAGTGATATGTGTAAGAAGGAATATAAGGTTTGACTTCAGAAAAACGCCTTTTTTCCTCCAACAAAACATTACGAATGCTTGTTGCGCTTGCGATAGAACTAGTTGAAAGCTGTTGATCATGAAATTGGGCAGTTCTTCTTTTCATTGTTAATAGCTGGATGTTTAACTTTTGGTCCGAAGCAGCCTTTATATATTGAAAGCCTAAAATATTATTTGGTTTCGTAAGATCAACAAATTGGTCCGATGAACATAATTCACGATAAGCCATCGAGGCAGCCTGGGGATAACTTACGCCTGTTTTTATAAACTCTTGTATCTTTAGCTGATATTCTTTATGATGATCTTGAAGAAAATCAAGAGTACAGAGGAAATTTTCTATTTCTCCGGATTCACTGCCAAAGCATAATGCATGGCATTGCAAAGCTGAAAGGATTGATACAGCACCTTGAGCAAAAGTGTCAGCCTTTTGGGTGGCATAAGCATATGGTAATTCAAAAACGAGATCAGCTCCACCGAGCAATGCCATTTCAGTTCTGCTCCATTTAGAAACAAGAGCAGGCTCTCCGCGTTGAAGAAAGGGGCCGCTCATCAGAGCAATCACAATTTCTGCATTAGATAATTTTCGAGCTTGTTCTATATGATAAACATGTCCATGGTGAAATGGATTGTATTCGACAATAATTCCTACTGCCTTCATAATAATCATCTCCTATAATATGTTCTGCTTCTGAAGTATGGAAAGAAGGTTTAGCGGATACAAATAAAGTGTAAACGGGTATTAACAGAACAAAATAATGCAGTATTTACTACGATAGAAAAAGAGAGTTTGTTTTTATATTACTGTAAAGAAAAAATATTGACAAATAAAGTTACTATAGATATAATTACTTTTGTTGCCTTGGGGTGATTCGTATGAAATGGACATTAGGTCAATTACAAAAATATCGAAGCAAGGATTTCCCTATTGATGAAATGGTTAATGTGGAAGAGATTAAGAAAGTAGATCCTTCTATTAGAGACGTTTCACCAATGCATGTTACAGGTTGGGCAGATATTGACTCAACCAAAGTGACTTTTCATTTAAAAATAAATGGTCAACTGGTTCTTCCTTGCTCTCGTACATTAGTTGATGTGGGTTTTCCAATCAATGTCGAAACAACTGAAACGTTCCTTTTAAAAGATTTCTCAAATGAAATCGAAGAGGATATTCATCAAGTAAAAGGTGACGTGATTGACATTATGCCAATCATTGAAGAAATCATCTTACTTGAAGTACCTATTCAAGTATTCTGTGAAGACAGCAGTGAGGAAGGAGCTCCACAGTCGGGGAAAGACTGGGAGGTTATCCGAGAGAAAACTGTAGAGGATAAAGTAGATCCTCGTCTCGCAGGACTTGCCAAATTTTTTGAAACAGATCATCATTCTTCCGAATAAATAATCGGCAGAAAAAAAAGAAGCACTTGAAGAATCCAGCATAATCTGGCCTTCATATCTTTCTTAATTCTCTTTAAGGAGGTGGGAAGAATGGCTGTACCTTTTAGAAGAACATCTAAAACTGCGAAAAGAAAACGCCGTACTCATTTTAAATTGCAAGTTCCTGGTATGGTAGAATGCCCAAACTGTGGTGAGCTAAAAATCACTCATCGCGTATGTAAAGCTTGCGGAACATACAAAGGAAAAGAAGTTGTTAAAAACTAATTTTTCTTTTTGATTAAAGCACAAGAACAAATGTTCTTGTGCTTTTGTCATGTTTGTAAGCAAAATTGTTTGCTTTTTCTTTATCTAGCTTTTATCCCTAAATTTAGGCGCCTGCCGACGTACAGGACGTACTAGTGCTGATGAAGACATATTGACGTGGCGTCTTTAATCTTCCGCTTTTCTTAATTGTCTAGCTCCAGAGCCTAGCCCTTGTGAAAAATAACCTACTGTCTCTAAAAGCAAAAAGCACTTTTTGATCCAGCAGAACATTTTTCTTCAGGGCTGTTCAAGGCGCTTCCACTTTTCTTTTGACATTCTATGTTTTCTAGTAGATGCATATGTATGAATAAAGAACTTTAGGAGGGGTTGCTATGTCATCAACACGCCAGGATGCTTGGTCTCAAGATGAAGATATTCTTCTTGCAGAAGTTGTACTCCGCTATATACGAGACGGTGGTACTCAGCTAGAAGCTTTTGAAAAAGTAGGAAAACAGCTTTCTAGAACAGCTGCTGCGTGCGGATTTCGCTGGAATTCATTTGTAAGAAAACAATATAAGTCTGGAATTGAACTAGCGAAAAAACAGCGGAAGCAAGAGAAGCAACAAGTAGCTTATTCTGTTAAAAAAGTCGAAGATGATTTGTTGGAAGAGTTAAAAGATTCTTCTCTTAATGAGAATAGAGATTTTGAAGAGGTAATCGCTTTTTTAAGAGAGATCTATCTAAAGGGCAAGAAAACATCAGTACAACAAAATAAAATAAGCCTTTATGATGAAAAGATCCACGATTTAGAAAAGAAAACCTTTTACCTTGCAGCTGAGAATGAAAAATTAAAAAAAGAATTGCGTATGATTGAGGAGGATTACAAAGCATTAATTGAAATAATGGAAAGAGCAAGGAAAATGGTTGTTTTAAAAGAAGAGGATAGACAACAAAAGATTAAATTTCAAATGGATAAAAACGGGAACTTGGAAAGAATTCAAAAATAGAAAAAATGGTGAATGATAACATAGAATATAAGCTGTTGTAGTCATTCACCTTATATATATTAAGAAATGTTCTTCATTTCATTTGCTGGATGCCAAATAAGAAGATTACTATTTGTAGATTTTGTTTCATCGGTGATAGAAGAAAAATTCAATTTCTCCCAAAAGTGATTTGAATTTAAGATAGGCTTTGTCACAATAGGCAAGTTAAAGCTTTTGGCGAAGCTTACTAAGGCCGTTCCATAGCCCTTTCCTTGATATTCGGCTAATACTTCAAGCTTTAATAGTTCCAAATACGTTTGGCTATTATTAAAATAGTAATCAAAATGGGTGTCTATAAAATATAAGCTCATTCTAGCTACTAGTTGGTTGCCAAAATAAATTCCGTAAAAGGGCGAATCGCTATTATTTTCAATAATATTAGCCTCTAAATCCTCTTGCATAGATAGCTCTTTTTGGCCGTATGCTTTAAATTTCTTGAATTGTGCTAATGTTTTATAATTTACTTTAAGCCTTTCAACAAAATATTCCATCTCCATCTTCCTTCCTCTTATTTAATTAATAATAATAAATTTAGGCAGATCGAATATTAAGACAAGGTTCAACGATGTATGCGCTTTCTTTACTATATTATATATCATAGTGTGATAAAATGCTGTATTTTCGTACAAAATCTCGATACACTTAACTTATATTTGTTTAGCGAATGATTTCGTTGGGTTAAGTAATAATATCCACTAAATTTGATTAGTGAATCTTTCCTCGCTATGGAATAAAGAAGATGCTGTTAATAATTACAAAAAAATGAAGGGGCAATATATGAAAATTGGTATAATTGGTGGAGGAGCTATTGGCTTGCTTTACGCTTTTAATTTAAGTTTTCAGCATGAAGTCTGTCTTTATGTCCGTACTAAGCAGCAAGCTAATATAATAGCATCAGAAGGAATTTTTTGTGAAAGAAATGGACAAAAGAAACAGCGATTTGTGAAGGTAGAAGAATTTAAGAAAACAGTGCTCGATGATGATTTTACGATTGTAACCGTTAAACAATATCAGCTTGAGAAATTGATTCCTCAACTTCATCAAGCAAAAACGATCCTATTTCTACAAAATGGAATGAGTCATTTAAAATGGTTAGATCATTTACTTGCGGAAAATATCTTTTTAGGAGTTTCAGAGCACGGCTCATTAAAAATCAATGATAATCACATCATACATACAGGAATTGGTATAACAAGAGTTGCTATATTTAAAGGGGAAATCACTCCTGATGTTAAACGATCCTTTATAAATAGTGTAGAAGACTTTCCGATCAAAATTGAATCGAATTATTACAATATGATGATCAAGAAATTAGTTGTGAACGTAATGATAAATCCTCTTACAGCTATTTTACAGATTCATAATGGAGAATTATTAACAAATCCGCATTTTAAAACTCTTTTTGATGCTCTATTTGCAGAAGTTCAAATGGTATTAAGCTTGAAGCATGAAGTAGATCTATATCCATATGTTATGGAGATTTGTAAAAGGACGGCTTTAAATAAATCATCAATGTTAAAGGACGTTGAGGAAGGAAGACCGACGGAGGTTGATGCCATTTTAGGTTATATCATTAAACAGGCAGAAGAGAGACAAATAAATGCTCCGATCATCAAATCTTTGTATCATTTAATCAAAGGGAAGGAGTTAGCAAAAAGGGGGATATAAAGTGTTATCAGTTCTGTCAGCTTTTGTAGCAACAATTGTAACGGTGCCCATACTTGGCTATTTATTCATTTTTATTGTTTGTAAGCAAGTGACAAAAAATCATCGCTTATCTGTAAAAGTTTCAGTTGATGCCACTACGATTCTATTTATTATTTCGGTACATTTTCTCATCGTAGCCATATGGAATAAATCCTTTTTATGGCTTATTATTTTATTTATGTTAACCATTGCGATTATAATGGTAATTATTCATTGGAAGGTTAAGCATGAAATTAATTTCCCTCAAGTATTTCGAGGGATTTGGAGGATTAACTTTATTGTTTTCTTTACCGCTTATGTGATTCTACTGTTTTATGGACTGATTTATCGTATTACAATCTTGCTTGCACAAACATAAGCAATGTATAAGCAAAGTTTTTTTCATTTAAGATTGTTCAATGATATACTTTTTTTAGTGAATCAGAATTTATATCTGAAGTTAGATTACTGTCTAGCTCCAGCACCCTATCGACTAGAAGTGCTTCCCTCACCTCGTCTACGATAAGTCAACATCGAATCGCTACGCTCTTCGTGTTTCCTTTATCTCACTCGATTCAGTCTAGCACTTTACGTCGATGACCAGGGGACTTGCGCTTTTCTTATTAAAATCGTCTTATAGAAAGGAAGTACATAGATGGAGATGGTGAGTCTCTCACTGCCGGCAACGAACCGGTTTGCTACAAATTATTTAGAACAAACCGCTGAAATACAGCGTTATTTTCATTATTCTTATCAAAAGCCTTCTGATTTTAAAAAGAGACTGCTTGAAATAAGGAACCGTTCGTTTATGCGAAATGAGCTTGCTGGTTTTATTGAACAGTATATGGCAAAATTCCCAACATCAAATGAGGTCACTAGCTCTATTAAGAAACTTACAAATGATGATTGTGTCGTCGTTATTGGAGGTCAGCAAGCGGGGATTTTAACAGGTCCGTTGTACACGATCCATAAAATTATCTCTATTATTCACTTGGCAAAACAAAAAGAAGATGAGTTAGGGATCCCTGTTGTCCCAGTATTTTGGATAGCTGGTGAAGATCATGATTATCAAGAAATAAATCATATTTATTTAGAAAAAAATCATAAAATGGAAAAGATCATTTACCCTGAAAAAATAATGGATAAGAAAATGTCCTCGGATATTCCATTAGATAAAGAAGTCTGTTTGGATTGGCTAAAAAATATTTTAGAGCACCTTGGTGAAACAGAATATACAAAGGATTTGCTAGCCTTTTTCCAATTAGCTATTCAACGCTCAACTTCATTTGTGGACTTTTTTGCTTACGTGATTATGGAGCTTTTTAAGGACCAAGGTTTATTAATAGTCGATTCAGGTGACCCTGAACTTCGCAGCTTGGAAAAAGAGATCCTTTTAAAACAAATAAAATCCTATCAAATCGTAACAGATTGTGTAAAGAAGCAACAAGCTGAATTAGGGAAAGATGGATTCGTAAATGTGATTGAGATTAGCGAACATGCCTGTAATCTTTTTTATTATGATGAAGTAGGTAAGGAGAGAGTTCTTCTTTTATTTGATAAAGATAAACAATCTTTTGTGGGGAAGAGTGGGAATATTGAATTTTCATTTGAGGATTTACTTTTTATAGCAGAAAATCATCCTGAAAAATTAAGCAATAATGTGGTAACCAGACCCATTACACAAGAATGGTTATTCCCAACCTTAGCTTTTATAGGAGGGCCAGGTGAAATTGCTTATTGGGCAGAATTGAAAAAAGCATTTGAAGCTATGGATATGAAGATGCCTCCGATTGTACCCCGATTAAATATAACCTTATTAGAACGCTCTATAGATACAGATTTGAATGAGCTAGATATATCCCTTGAACATGTACTCCGCTTAGGAGTCGGTAAGGAACTAGAACAGTTTTTGCGATCTGTCTCAAATAAACAAGTCGATGAGCTGTTAAAACAAGCAAAATCTGACCTCATGGAGCAGTACCAAATGATTGAGGAGCTGCTAATGAATGAAGATAGAGGAATTCTTCCGCTGCTTATGAAAAATAAATCTTTAATTGCTGGTCAAATTGATTTTATTAAAGGAAAAATAGAAGATTCAGTCAAACGAAAACATGAAGTGACCATGAACAAGTATAAAAGGGTTGAAAATTCATTAAAGCCAATCGGTTCTCCACAAGAAAGATTATGGAACTCCCTTTACTTTATGAATAAATATGGGATGCATTTTGTCCACGAACTTTTAAAGCTTGAGTATGCTTTTGATGGAAAGCATTATGTTGTTAAAATATGAACTGGAAAGAAACCTTACCTTTAAGCGGTAAGGTTTTTTGCTTTGTCTTTTGATACTGAAAATATTTTAATAAACTAAATTTTATTTTTTGGAAGGAATTTAGGTAATTTGAGAGAATTTTTAAATTCATGTGGAGGAAAGTGGGACATTGTGGTACATTGGTGTTAGGAAGTGGGGGAAGTCAGCATGTTCATGGGTGAATACCGTCATAACATTGATCAAAAGGGCCGTTTAATTGTGCCAGCTAAGTTTCGTGAAAACTTAGGTGATACTTTTATTCTTACACGCGGTTTAGATCAATGCTTATTTGGTTATCCGATGAACGAATGGAGCATGATAGAAGAAAAGCTAAAAACGCTTCCACTCACGAAAAAAGATGCGCGTGCTTTTACCCGATTCTTCTTTTCAGGGGCAACTGAATGCGAGATCGATAAGCAAGGCAGAATCAATATCGTCTCGCCATTGCAGCAATATGCAAAGCTTGATAAAGAATGCGTTATTTTAGGTGTATCGAATCGAA
This sequence comes from Bacillus sp. 03113, assembly GCF_006546985.1. Lineage (GTDB taxonomy): Bacteria > Bacillota > Bacilli > Bacillales > Cytobacillaceae > VATK01. The sequence goes on along the minus strand of NZ_VATK01000004.1, from coordinate 129,915 downwards.
TTGAAATTTGGAGCAAAGATCTTTGGGAAGAGTATTTTGCAGATTCAGAGGATTCTTTTGCTGAGATTGCAGAAAATATGATTGGATTTGATATTTAAAAATGAACTTGGTCATTAAAGTTAGAAAGGTGTACAAGCATGTTTAATCATACAACTGTGTTATTACATGAAGCGGTAGATGGCTTGAAAATCAATCCTGATGGCATTTATGTAGATTGTACTCTCGGTGGAGCGGGACATTCTGAATTGATTTTGTCAAAACTATCAGGAAATGGAAGATTATTTGCCTTTGATCAGGACGAAACGGCTATAGCAAATGCCAAGAGCCGATTATCTCAGTATCAAGATCAATTAACCATTATTAAAAGTAATTTTATTCATCTTAGGGAAGAGCTTGCTGAGCTTGGAATTCAAGAAGTAGATGGCGTTTTATATGATTTAGGTGTCTCCTCTCCTCAGCTTGATACTCCAGAAAGAGGATTTAGCTATCATCACGATGCCCCCCTTGATATGCGGATGGATTCAGATGCTGCGTTAAGTGCATATGATGTTGTCAATCATTGGAGCTATGAAGATTTGGTGAAAATATTTTATCGATATGGGGAAGAGAAATTCTCTAAACAAATTGCAAGGAAAATAGAAGCAGCAAGATCGGTTTCACCGATTGAAACAACTGGTCAGCTTGTTGAGTTAATTAAGGAAGCTATTCCTGCTCCTGCAAGGAGAAAGGGAGGGCATCCTGCAAAAAGAATTTTTCAATCCATCAGAATTGCGGTGAATGATGAATTAGGAGTTTTTGAAAAATCCCTTCAGCAAGCAATTGAAATAATAAAGCCTGGCGGTCGAATTAGTGTGATTACGTTTCATTCTCTAGAGGATCGAATTTGTAAATCAGTTTTTAAAAAAGAGAGTGAGATACCTAATTTGCCACATGGACTTCCAGTTATTCCAGAGGAATATCAACCAAAACTAAAGCTTATTACGAGAAAGCCTATCCTTCCTTCAGAAGTAGAGCTGGAACAAAATAACCGTGCTAGATCAGCAAAATTAAGAATAGCAGAAAAACAGTGAACTTGTTTAAGCAAGGTGAAACTTTGGGGAAACAGGTGGATACTCTACTCTACCTAATTGGAAAATCCCACCTCCGCTTTGATTAGAGGTGGGGATCTTAACCCTTTAAAATAAAAAATAGAATAACAGGAGGGACCTGTATGAGTAACTTAGCCAATAAAATTCAACAAGTTCAGCACGAACAGCAACAGACTATTATTTCACCTAAGCGAAAGAAATCACAAAAATCGTGGCTGTCTCCTGGAGAAAAAATATTAGGAATGCTATTCTGTGTTTTGGTCTTTGTGGGAGCTATTCATATTATTTCTAATCAATCTGCCATTTATGAAGTCAATAAAGATATTAAAAATATGAGCTCAAGTATTCAGGAACAGAAAAAAACAAATGAAGATTTAACTACGCAAGTAAGTGATTTAAGCAATTATGATCGTGTTCGAAAGATTGCAGAGAAACTAGGGCTTACGTTAGATGAAAATAATGTTAAGGTAGTGCAAAGATAATGATTCGAAAACAGCCAAATATCAATTATGGAGCAGCGATATTATTTGTAATATTTTGCCTGCTCTTTTTTGTCTTAGTTTATCGCTTTGTTTCCATACAAGCTACAGGAGAAGCTGCAGGGAAAGTATTAGCAGCAAAGGCAGAAAAAAAATACTTGCAACAAAATAAGATCGAAGCAAAACGTGGAACGATTTACGATCGAAATGGAGAAGTCATTGCTGAGGATACAAGTTCATTTAGACTGATTGCGATTTTAGACAAAAAAATGACGACGAATCCTAAAAAGCCGCAGCATGTTGTAGATCCTCAAGAAACGGCTGAAAAGCTTTCGAAGTATATTGAGATGGATCAATCGGATATTTATAACCGTTTAAAGAAAAAAGAAGCATTCCAAGTAGAGTTTGGGAGTGCAGGAAAAGATTTATCTACCGAAACGATGAAGAAAATCGAAGCGTTAAAGCTTCCTGGAATCACTTTTATTCGAGAGGCAAAGCGCTATTATCCGAATGGGGTTTTTGCATCGCATTTGGTCGGCTATGTTGACAATCAAGAGGAAGATCGTCCCAAAACAAAAGTAAGTGGAAAGCTTGGCATTGAACAGGAGTTAAATAAAGAATTAACAGGAAAAGATGGAACAGTACAATTTGAAAAGGATTTATGGGGCTATATTCTTCCAGACAGTAAAGAAAAAATAAAGCCAGCCCAAAATGGAGATAAAGTTTTCTTAACGATTGATAAAAAAATTCAAACCTTTTTAGAGGATTCATTAAATAAAGCAGCTAAGGAATATTCTCCAGCAAAAATGATCGCTATCGTAGCTGATCCGAAAACTGGCGCGATATTGGCCATGGCTCAAAGACCAACCTTCGACCCGGATACAAAAAAAGGCATTAATCAAACGTGGCATAATTTAGCGATAGAGGATTCCTATGAGCCAGGTTCAACAATGAAGGTGTTCACTTTAGCTGCAGCTGTAAATGAGGGGGTATTTAACCCAACTGAAACATACCAGTCAGGAAGTTATCAGGTTACAAAAAATTCCAAGTCTATTCATGATCACAATTACGTCGGCTGGGATACGATCAGTTATTTAGAAGGGTTGCAGCGATCATCAAATGTGGCCTTTTCAAAAATAGCCAATGAAAAATTAGGATTCGAGAGATTCCGTGATTATTTAACGAGATTTGGTTTTGATCGGCCTACAGGCATTGATTTACCAAGAGAAACAGCTGGGAAAATTGCCTTTCAATATCCAATTGAAAAGATCACAACAGCCTACGGTCAAGGGACAGCAATAACACCTATTGAACAAATTCAAGCTGTATCAGCCATTGCTAATGAAGGAAAAATGGTTAAACCTTATGTGATCGATAAAATCCTTGATTCAAATACAGGGGATGTCATTAAGGAAACGAAACCAGAAGTAACGGGAACCCCTATTTCTGCTGAGACAGCAAAAACAGTAAGAGATTATTTAGAAACTGTCATTACTTCACCAAAAGGAACAGGGTATGAAAAATATAATATTGATGGCTACTCTGTTGCAGGGAAAACAGGAACAGCATCAATCCCTAATCCAAAAGGTGGTGGATATTTGGATGGTCCTACGAATTATGTGTTTTCATTTCTGGGAATGGCTCCGAAGGATGATCCACAACTAGTGATGTATGTTGCCGTTCAACAGCCAAAGTTTGAAGGACATTATGGACTAGGTGCCATTCCTGTATCCAATATTTTCAAGACTGTCATGAAAAATAGCCTTCAATACTTAAATATTAAACCAGTCATGGAAAAAGCGTTAACGAAGAATACAATCCCAAACGTATCGGGTCTTTCTGTTCAAGATGCTGAAGCAGAGCTATCAAAATTAGGTTTTCAAGTAAGTGTTATTGGAAATGGAGGAAACATCATAAGTCAGCAGCCAAAGGTCGATGAGATTGCTCTTCAAGGAGAAAAAGTCGTCCTGAAAACGGATGGCGATTCAACTGCACCAAATATGATTGGCTGGTCGTTAAGAGATGTGATGAAGGTTGCAAAGGTTACAAATATGAAACTAAATACGGTTGGCAGCGGTTATGCAGTGAAGCAAAATGTAGATGAAGGGGCTAAACTCACGGAAGGCGACTTCTTAATCGTAGAATTCAAAAGTCCTCTTGATCAGTTACAGGAAGCTTCTAATAAAGATAAAAAAGATAAAGAAGATAAAAAAGAAAATCAAAACGAAAATAAAAAAGAAGAGGAAAACCATCCTGTAAAAGATTAGTTGTGTTTTTTAAGGTAGACTGATGTCTAGCTTCAGCGCTTAGCCCTTGTGAAAAATAACCTTTTGCCTCTAAAAGTAAAAAGCGCTTTTTGAGTCAAAAGAACATTTTTCTTCAGGGCTGATCAAAGCGCCTCTGACGTACAGGAAGTACTAGTGCCGATGTTGCCACAGAACGTGGCGCTCTTAATCGGCCGCTTTTCTGGTCTATCTATTAGGGTACAAGCATATATTTGAACGAGCCATTACGTAAAAAGGAGGTTCGTTCGTATATGCGTGTTTCTCATGCGATGATTAGAAAACGGCTTACGATTGCGTTGTTAGCGGGAATATTTATTTTTTTGATTATTGTTTTACGATTGGGCTATGTCCAATTTTTTTTAGGAGATAAATTGTCCGAAGGGGCTAAGCTTTTGTGGGGAAGAGAAATTCCGTTTGAACCGAAAAGAGGAGAAATTGTAGATCGGAATGGCGTACCATTAGCAACGAATGTCAGTGCTCCTACCGTTTATGCAGTTCCAAGGCAAATAAAGAATCCAGAAGAAGCGGCTAGTAAGCTTGCATCTGTTTTAGATATGTCAAAAGATAAAGCTTATACATTGTTAACAAAAAAGGAAATGAACGTGAAAATTCCTGAGGGAAGAAAAATTTCTCATGAGAAGGCAAAAGAAGTAAGGGCTTTAGACATTGAAGGTATATATATTGGCGAAGACTCAAAAAGATCCTACCCATTTGGAAATTATCTGGCACATGTTCTCGGGTTTGCAGGAATTGATAATCAAGGCTTAACGGGACTCGAGCTTGAGTATGACAAAGAGCTTAAAGGGAAGAAAGGATCGGTGCAATATTATGCAAACGCTAAAGGTGGTCGATTGACTGACATGGCTGACGACTATCTTGCACCTGTAAATGGACTTGATTTAAAGCTAACCATTGATACAAAAATCCAAACGATCATAGAAAGAGAATTAGACAATGCGGAGGCAGCCTATAGCCCAGATGGCATGATCGCGATTGCCATGAATCCAAATACGGGAGAAGTATTAGGGATGTCTAGCAGACCGGGCTTTGACCCGGCGAACTTTCGTAACGTGTCTCCCGAAATTTATAATAGAAACCTCCCCATTTGGAGTGCATATGAGCCGGGATCAACCTTTAAAATCATTACTCTGGCTGCGGCATTAGAAGAAGGGAAAGTAAATTTAAAGGGAGATCATTTTTACGACCCTGGCTATATCAATGTTGGCGGTGCTAGACTGCGTTGCTGGAAAAGAGGGGGGCACGGCTCTCAATCGTTTCTGCAGGTGGTTCAAAATTCTTGCAACCCAGGCTTTGTTGCACTAGGTCAAAAACTAGGTAAAGAAACATTATTTAAATATATAAAAGATTTTGGATTTGGAGAGAAAACTGGGATTGATCTTCAAGGAGAAGGAAAAGGGATATTGTTCAATCTTGATCGAGTTGGACCAGTAGAACAAGCAACAACGGCATTTGGGCAGGGGGTAGCTGTAACTCCGATTCAACAGGTGGCTGCCATATCAGCTGCAGTTAATGGCGGAACCTTGTATACGCCTTATGTGGCTGAAGAATTGATCAATCCTGATACTGGTGAAATTGTTATGAAAAAAACGCCAGTTGCAAAAAGAAAAGTCATTTCGAAAGAGACTTCTGAACAAATTCGAATGGCACTAGAGAGTGTTGTTGCTCAAGGGACTGGTGTAAATGCATTTGTTGATGGGTATCGAGTTGGCGGAAAGACCGGAACAGCTCAAAAAGCAAAGAATGGAAGATATTTAGAAAATAATCATATTGTATCCTTTATTGGCTTTGCTCCAGCTGATGATCCTCAAATTGTCGTTTATGTAGCGGTTGATAATCCTAAGGGCACGGTTCAATTTGGAGGAAGGGTCGCAGCGCCAATTGTTGGGAATATCATCGGTGATAGTCTTCGGACAATGGGAGTAAAACCTAGAAAGGATCAAATTGAAAAGAAGCGAAGCTGGAATGACACGCCGATGATTGAGGTTCCAGACCTTGTTGGAATAACGAAAAGGGAACTTGGAGAACTAATGGTTAACTTGAGGATCGATGCAAGCGGCAGCGGTGATATGGTAATAAAGCAATCTCCAGAGCCTGGGGTAAAGCTAAAGCAAGGTTCAACAATCAGACTTTATTTTGCAAATAACACGGAAGAAATGGCTAAAAATCCATAGATATTTTTTGAAACCAAATGGCTAATATAGACATTATCATGTAAAATAGATACGCTATGTTTTTTAAAAGGTAAGCGTATAAGTTGTTGGTGTCTAGCTCCGACGTACAGGATGTACAAGTACCGACGTTGCCACAGGACGTGGCGCCTTTAGTCGGCCGCTTTTCGAATTTCCTTTAGGCAAGGATAATTTATGGTTTAACGGTGACAAGCATAGTCTTTAGACATGCCTGTCACCTTATCTATGAGAGGAATGGAAAAAATGAGATTACATACATTGCTTTATCATTTACAGCCCTATATAAAGCCAGATATTGGAGATGTTGAGATTACATCCGTTGAAAACGATAATCGGAAGGTTCAAAAGGGAAGCCTATTTATTTGTATTAAAGGCTATACAGTTGATGGACATGATTTTGCAGAAGCAGCATGTAATCAAGGGGCAGCAGCTGTGATTGCAGAACGAAGCTTGTCACTTGACGTGCCAGTATTCATTGTAAAGGATACAAAAAGGGCTCTTGCCATATTGGCAGACGCCTTCTATCATCATCCAAGTCAACAGATGCATTTAATTGGGGTGACAGGAACGAATGGCAAAACGACAACCACCCACATTATTGAAAAAATTTTATCTGAAGCAGGTCAAAATACAGGTTTAATTGGTACGATGTATACAAAAATAGCAGGGCAACAATTTGAAACAAAAAACACAACACCAGAAAGCTTAACCCTGCAAAAAACGTTTAGTCAAATGCTTGATCATCAAGTGGATTCAGCTGTTATGGAGGTTTCTTCACATGCATTAGTAGAAGGACGAGTTCAAGGCTGTGATTTCAATGTAGCTGTCTTTACAAATTTAACCCAAGACCATCTTGACTACCATCACACGATGGAAGAATATCGAAATGCAAAAGGATTACTATTTTCCCAGTTGGGTAATGTCTTTGTAGAAGGAAAGCCCAAATATTCAATCTTAAATGGAGATGATCAAGCAAGTAAAGAGTACATAAAGATGACTGCATCACATGTCCTCACGTATGGAATCGATCATGATGCTGATTTTCTAGCGCATAATATTCGTATGTCAGCTTCCGGTACAGATTTTGGCCTAGTTAGTCCTTTTGGGAATTATCAACTTTCAATCGGTTTAATTGGGAAATTTAGCATCTATAATGTGCTAGCCAGCATTGCTGCTTCTGTTGTATCTGGAGTCAAAATGGAACAGGTAATTTCCTCTATAGAAACCATAAAAGGGGTAGCTGGACGTTTTGAAACGGTCGATGCGGGACAAAATTTTTCCGTTATCGTTGATTATTCTCATACACCGGATAGCTTGGAAAATGCCTTAACGACTGTCCAGCAATTTGCAAAAAAACGAATATTTGTCGTAGTGGGTTGTGGAGGAGATCGCGATCGATCAAAGCGGCCTAAAATGGCTAAAATTGCTTGTGATCATGCTACAGACCCAATTTTTACGTCAGATAACCCGCGCAGTGAAGATCCAGAAGCGATTATTCACGAAATGGAAGAAGGGGTTAAAGGGAAGTCTTATGTTACAATAACAGATAGAAAAAAAGCTATTTTTTATGCTGTTCAGCAGGCGAATGAAGGTGATGTTATTTTAATTGCAGGAAAAGGGCATGAGACTTATCAGCAAATCGGTAAGGAGATTCATTATTTTGATGATCGTGTTGTAGCTAAAGAGGCAATCGAGGAGAATGAAAATGGGATTCATTTATAAAGAGGTTGTCGATTTTTTTCAGCATACGAAAGGAATTAAGGATCCCGGGCTGGAATTCCAAACAGTTTCTGCTTTTGCACATATTCATCAAAATAAAGGGCTTTTTGTCCCTGTGTATAAAGATTCTGGAGAATTAATGAAAGCGATTGAAAATGGCGCTTTGGCCGCTGTATGGAAGGAAGGAGAGTCAATTCCTTCATATACGCCAAATGATTTTCCGATTCTTTATTCGAATGATCTATTGAAAGGCATTGAATATATGATTACAAATTTACAAGAAAAAGCAGATTGGATTTTTTTTGAAGCAAGAAAATTAAACGATATTTGGATGAAAAAGGATGTATCAGAAATGATAGTAGCATTGCAGCAAGAGATAGACGTACGTGGAAAGGAAGGCACGAAATAAAATGATGGAGCAAGTGATTTTTTTCACCATTATTGTTGGATTTTTGATTACCGTTTTATTATCACCTGTCTTTATTCCTTTCTTAAGAAGATTAAAATTTGGACAAAGTATTCGTGAGGAAGGACCAAAATCACACCAGAAAAAGTCTGGAACACCAACAATGGGAGGATTGGTTATCCTTTTATCAATCGTGGTGACAACGTTAGTGATGACGGGAAAATATGCGGAACCTACAGTTAAAACCTATTTATTATTATTTGTTACACTTGGATTTGGTTTATTAGGATTTTTAGATGATTTTATCAAAATTGTATTGAAAAGGAATCTGGGATTAACGTCTAAACAAAAAATGGCCGGACAAATTATTATTTCCATCATTTTTTATATTATTTTAAGACAAAATGAATTCTCAACGACAATCAGTCTTCCTTTAACAAATATTTCTTTTGATTTAGGCTGGTTTTTTGTTGTCTTTATTATCTTCTGGTTAGTGGGCTTCTCTAACGCAGTCAATTTAACAGATGGCTTAGATGGGCTTGTTTCTGGTACAGCAGCGATCGCTTTTGGTGCTTTTGCTATTCTTGCTTGGTATCAATCTCAATTTGAAATAGCGATATTTTCCGTTGCAGTTGTCGGAGCAGTACTGGGATTTCTTGTTTTTAACGCACATCCAGCAAAGGTGTTTATGGGTGACACTGGCTCATTGGCTCTTGGTGGAGCTATTGCAACGATTGCTATTTTAACAAAGCTTGAAATACTGCTTATTATGATCGGTGGAGTGTTTGTCATTGAAACCTTGTCGGTTATTTTACAGGTGATTTCATTCAAAACTACAGGGAAAAGAATATTTCGGATGAGCCCCCTTCATCATCACTATGAACTTGCAGGGTGGTCTGAATGGAGAGTTGTTGTAACATTTTGGAGTGTCGGTTTATTATTTGCGATTCTAGGAATCTATATCGAGGTGTGGTTGTAATTGAAACAAATCAATAAGTATCTTCATAAGAAAATATTAGTTTTAGGTTTAGCTAAAAGCGGAATTAGTGCAGCAGCATTATTGCATAAACTAGGGGCTTTTGTAACGGTGAATGATAAAAAGCCGTTATCGGAAAATCCAGAGGCACAAGGCTTGCTTGAACAAGGGATTACGGTCATTTGTGGAGATCATCCAATCGAGCTTTTAGATGAAGGCTTTCAATTGATTGTAAAAAATCCAGGGATTCCTTATTACAATCCAATGATTTTAGAAGCAATAAAAAAAGGGATTCCTATTATCACTGAAGTAGAGCTTGCTTATGAAATTTCAGAGGCGCCTTTTATCGGAATAACAGGATCAAACGGTAAAACGACTACAACGACGTTACTATTTGAAATGCTTCAAAAAGGAAGAAAATCTCCTTTGATTGCAGGAAATATCGGAACAGTTGCATCCAATGTAGCTCAAAAAGCCACTTTCGAAAATACGATCGTCATTGAGCTTTCTTCATTTCAATTGATGGGGATTCAAACCTTTGCGCCGAAAATCGCGATTATCACAAATATTTATGATGCTCATTTGGATTATCATGGTACCCGAGAAGAGTATGTAAAAGCAAAGGCTGGAATAACGAAAAATCAATCAGAGAATGATTATTTAATCGTAAATGCAGATCAAGAGGATGTCATTTCTATCGCTCAACATAGCCGTGCTCAAATGATTCCTTTTTCGACAAAAAGAGTACTCGATCGTGGAGCGTATGTACAAGATGGATGGGTAATGTTTAATGGAGAAAAGATAATGGAAGCAAAGGATATTAGCTTACCAGGGGCGCACAACCTTGAGAATGTGTTAGCAAGTGTTGCAGCAGCTAAGCTTTCAGGGGTAGAACATTCAGCAATGAAACAAGTGCTAACAACTTTTCATGGGGTCAAACATAGATTGCAGTTCGTTGCAGAAATTGAAGGTCGTAAATTTTATAATGATTCAAAAGCTACAAATATCTTAGCTACAACAAATGCCCTTGCAGCCTTTACTAAGCCAACCATTCTTTTAGCAGGCGGTTTAGATCGAGGCAATGAATTTGATGCACTTGTCCCGGCCTTTAAACATGTAAAAGCATTGATTACGTTTGGAGAAACGGCCTATAAATTAGAAAAGGCTGCTAAGCTTGCGGGAATAAAAAACATTCTTCATGTCGATAATGTTGAAAAAGCAGTCCCTCAAGCCTATCAGCTTTCAGATTCAGGTGATGTAATACTTTTATCTCCTGCATGTGCAAGCTGGGATCAATATAAATCTTTTGAGGTAAGAGGAGACATTTTTATGGATGCGGTGCATAAGCTTAAATAGAGCTTGTCTCTAAAAGAGAGGTATAATAGATTCAACATTCATCTCTTTTGCAAGCTCTAATTTGCTGCAATAGAGGTGTATGTTCGTGCAGACAAAAAAAACGACTCCAGATTATATTTTATTATTGACTACATTTACGCTGCTTACCATTGGGCTAATTATGGTTTATAGTGCAAGTGCTGTCTGGGCGGAGTATAAATTTAATGATTCTTTTTTCTTTGCAAAAAGACAGATTCTTTTTGCAGGAGTTGGAATTGTTGCGATGTTCGTTATCATGAATATTGATTATTGGACGTTTAAGAAGTGGTCAAAGGTTATCATAATCATCTGTTTTGTTCTCTTAATCCTTGTTTTAATCCCAGGAATAGGGAATGTCCGAAATGGTTCAAGAAGCTGGATTGGAGTTGGGGCTTTTTCCATTCAGCCTTCCGAGTTTATGAAGCTTGCGATGATAGCTTTTTTAGCGAAGTTCCTTTCTGAAAAGCAAAAGGATATTCCTTCTTTTAAAAAAGGGTTATTGCCATCCTTAGGAATTGTTTTTCTAGCTTTTGGGATGATTATGCTTCAGCCGGATTTAGGTACTGGAACGGTGATGGTAGGCACGAGCATTGTCATGATTTTTATAGCAGGGGCGCGTATTAGTCACTTTATTTGGTTAGGTCTGCTTGGGCTAGGAGGCTTTATCGGGTTAGTATTATCAGCTCCATATCGTATTAAACGAATTACATCCTTTTTAGACCCTTGGGAAGATCCGTTAGGCAGTGGTTTTCAAATCATCCAATCTCTTTACGCGATTGGACCTGGCGGTTTATTTGGATTAGGTCTTGGACAAAGCAGACAAAAATTCTTTTATTTGCCAGAGCCGCAAACAGATTTTATTTTTGCTATATTGTCAGAGGAGCTTGGATTTATCGGTGGTTCTTTTATCCTGCTTCTCTTCTCTCTATTACTGTGGAGAGGAATTCGCGTTGCTCTAGGAGCCCCAGACCTTTATGGAAGCTTTTTAGCAGTTGGAATTGTTGCGATGGTTTCTATCCAAGTGATGATTAATATTGGAGTTGTGACGCAGCTTATGCCAGTGACTGGTATTACCTTGCCATTTTTAAGCTATGGTGGTTCATCCTTAACTCTAATGCTCATGGCAATAGGTGTTTTGTTAAATATAAGTCGCCACTCAAGGTATTAGATCCTATACTTACAAGCACAACTAAAAACAATGAACAAGTGTGCGACCAAACAGATGTGTCAGGAGCTCGAATTAAGAAAAGTCTGATGCTTCTTCGGTCGCTCTCTCTATTTATCCAGCATTAACAGGCAGTGACCCTGCTAATTGAAGTTTCACTTTAATACAAAAAACAGGCTTGTCAATAGAATTTAGATTAAATAGCATGAATAAGATTAAAGTTGAATCGCATTCATTACATTTTGTTAACAATCTAGTAATCATGTCTTAAAAATAATAAGACTATAGTAGAATAGGGGAGCACTTTTAAAAGCAGTTCTCTTGTACACGATCAATAATGAGGTGGAAAGATGAAGGTTGTCGTAAGTGGTGGAGGAACTGGGGGACATATATATCCAGCCTTAGCTTTAATTCGTGAAATTCAAAAGAAATCAAAAGATACAGAATTTTTATATATAGGAACAAATGCAGGACTTGAGAGTAAAATTGTTCCGAGAGAAAACATTGCTTTTAAGTCCATTCATATAACAGGTTTTAAAAGAAAGCTCTCAGTTGAAAATATAAAAACTGTGCTTCGCTTCATACGTGGAGTTCGTGATAGTAAAAGAATTTTAAAAGAATTTAACGCAGATATCGTGATTGGTACTGGTGGATATGTATGTGGTCCAGTTGTGTATGCAGCTTCTAAGCTTGGTATTCCAACTATTATTCATGAACAAAATAGTGTGCCTGGTTTAACGAATAAATTCTTAAGCAAGTATGTAGATCGTATTGCTATTTGCTTTGAAGAAGCAAAGCAATTCTTCCCGGCATCAAAAGTCGTCTTAACTGGGAATCCAAGAGCTTCTGAGGTTCAAAATCAAGATGGAGTCAAAGGCAGACTTTCAGCTGGTTTAAAATTAAAGAAAAAAACAGTGCTAATTGTTGGCGGGAGCCGTGGTGCAAGACCTATTAATGATGCAGTTATTAAATCATTAGTGGAATTTGGTCAAAAGCCTTATCAGGTTTTATACGTTACGGGAGAAGTGCATTATGAGATGGTTCAAAAAGAGGTCCAAATCATTGGAAATCCAGATAATGTTTTGATTAAACCATTTATTCATAATATGCCTGAAGTTCTCGCTGGAGTTGACCTTGTTGTGGCGCGAGCTGGAGCAACAACGCTTGCTGAACTTACTTCTTTAGGAGTTCCAAGTATTCTTATTCCAAGTCCTTATGTGACAAATAATCACCAAGAAAAAAATGCTAGGGCTCTTAGTGACCATGGGGCTGCAATTTTGATAAAAGAACAAGATTTGACAGAGGATCGATTCGTTCGTGAAATTGATCAAATATTACTCAATGAATCTAAACTTGAAAGCATGAAGAAAAAGGCAATCGAGCTGGGTATACCGGATGCAGCTTTAAAGCTTTTTCATTTAATGGAAGAGGTGTCAAATAAAAGCTAGTTGCCAAGAATGAGAGAGTTACATAACATGAAACCAACCCACACTTTTGAGGTGGAAAGGAAGGTCAAGTATTTTAATATGAATGAATTATTATCGGAATTAAGAGAATTAAATGTTGGTGTTGTGAAGATCGATGAGCCTTTATCGCATCATACGACGATCAAAATAGGTGGTCCTGCTGATGTATTTATCATTCCTTCTTCTATTGAACAGCTTGAAAAAACGATGAACGTGATAAGAAAATATAAAGTCAATTGGAGAGTTATAGGCAGAGGCTCTAATTTGCTTGTTTCAGATAATGGGATTGAAGGAGTTGTCATTAAGCTAGGCACAGGACTTGATCATATGACGATTGGTGAATCAAAGGTACAAGTTGGTGCTGGTTATTCATTAGTGCGTTTAGCCATGACAATAAGTCGAAAAGGATTGTCAGGATTAGAATTTGCAAGTGGGATTCCTGGTTCAGTCGGTGGTGCTGTTTATATGAATGCAGGTGCGCATGGATCGGATATTTCAAACATTTTAGAAAAGGCTTACGTATTATTTGAAGATGGAACAATGGAATGGCTAACAAATGAACAAATGGAGTTTTCCTATCGTACTTCTTGTTTACAGAAAAAACGTCCAGGGGTCGTGGTTGAAGCGGTCTTTCAATTGTCTGAAGGGGATAAGGAAAGTATTGTTCAGGAAATGCAAAAAAACAAAGATTATCGAAAAGAAACACAACCTTACCATTATCCTTGTGCCGGAAGTATATTTAGAAATCCATTGCCTTTTTATGCTGGGCAGCTAATTGAAGAATGCCAGTTAAAAGGATATATCATTGGTGGAGCTAAAATATCTGAAATGCATGGCAACTTTATCGTCAATAATGGGAATGCTAAGGCAGCGGATGTTTTAGAGCTGATTCAATTCGTAAAAGATACCATTTATCGACAGAAACAAATAAAAATGGAAACTGAAGTAGAAATTATTGGCCGGAAGTAGCAGGGAATTTTCCTTACTTCTCCAAATTTTTATGGTATAATTACACATTATTAACCAAACCGTAATATTTTTATTAACAAAAAGCATGATTGTGATATAGTGATTAATTTTACTATTTCTGCCTTCTTGAGAGGTGAATTAAATGGAGAAGGGGAAAATTGTTTCAATTGAAGATAGGATACCGAAGCTTAAGCAGCAAAGAAGAAGAAAAGCAAACAGGCGTCTCATCACGCTTTTATTTTTATTTTTTTCATTAATTGTTGGTGTGATTTATTTTCAGTCTCCTTTAAGCCGTGTAAAACAAATAGTCGTTCAAGGCAATGAGGTATATCCACCTGAAAAAATTATTGAAATAAGCAAGATTAATAAGAAAACTAATATTTGGAAAATAAATGAAGGGAATATTGAACAAAGATTAAAAAAACTTCCTGAAATGAAGTCCATAGAGATTAAAAAGAAATGGCCTAATACAGTCATCATTAATGTTACAGAATTTAGAAAAATGGCATATGTAATTAAAGAAAAGCATTACATGCCTGTATTAGAAAATGGGAATATTTTAACCGAAGAAAAAATCAGTGCGGTACCTGTGAATGCTCCTATACTATTTAATTTTTCCGAGGGCTCCTATACAAAAGAAATGATTAATGCATTAAAAAAATTACCTGTTGAAATAGCTAACTCTATATCTGAAATTCACTATGCTCCTAAAAAAACAGATGCTTATCATATCACACTTTTTATGAATGATGGGTATGAGGTCAGCGCAACAATCAGAAGCTTTTCTGAAAAAATGTCTTTATATCCTTCCATCGTTAGTCAGTTAGATCCGAAGGAAAAGGGAGTTATTGACCTAGAGGTAGGTTCTTATTTTAAAGCATATGCGAATGATGAAACAAAAAAGGATGAAGAAGATCGTGAAGAGTAGCTATATCATCTTCTTCTTTATTTTCCTTTTGCTCGGTTATATGATTGCCTTTTCGTATCAAGAGGTAAAACAAACGAAGAAAAACACAACGATGTCAAATAGCCAATATGAAAGAGACTTAATCTTACGCAATGAATTAATAGATCAAGAACAACACAACCTAGAGTTACAAAAGGAACTGAAAAAGAAGCAGGATCAAGTATTCAAAAATGAAAAAGAACTTTCAAATGAGGCACATGCATATTCTAAGCTTGTTGAGGAAGCTGAGCGATATAGAATGTACTTAGGAAAGGTTAAGGTTAAAGGAGAAGGGATTCAAGTTACATTGGAGGATGGAAACTATAACCCTGAAAAAAACGCAAATCAATATATTGTTCACGAGCAGCATGTTTTTAAAGTAGTTAATGAATTATATATTTCAGGGGCAGCTGCAGTTGCTATAAATGGGCAAAGATTGTCTCACAGCTCTTATATATTATGCAACGGTCCTGTAATTGAGATTGATGGCTTTATGCACCCAGCTCCATTTGTCATTACTGCTATTGGAGATGCAAATGTCCTATCTTCTGCTATAAATATCCCAGGAGGGATTAAAGACTCCATAGTAAACGACAATATTCAATTTACTGTTGAGAAAAAAGATGAAATCGTTCTTAATCCTTTGTTAGCAAATTAATTTATTGATAAGGTTCCTTTTTGGAGATGCTATGTTAAATAACCTTGTTGATTATTGAATCATTCGTGGGAAACTTGTTCCCCACGAATGATTCAATAATCGCTTTTATCAACAGTACTCTTTAACAAAGCCTTTGGAGAAAATTCATTTTAAGGTAAATTGGACGAGTTCTTAACGAGTGTCGATTAACTTTGAGTTCAGAATAAGGTGAAGTACGTGAATCAAAAAAATATTAGCATGATGTTCATTCTATTAATCATTGGCTTTATGTTAGCCATCCAGTACAAAACAGTAAAGGAACCAGAGGTAAGAGATACTCGAGATAGTTGGGAACTTAGGGAAGCGTTAACAAAGGAAAAAGAACGTCAAATGAAACTAATAAATGAAATTAGCTCTACTGAAGAAAAACTTGCCCAATATGATACGAAGCGTGCACAAAGTAAAGAGCAGGCATTAGCCGATACATTAGAGGAATTAAAAGTAGAGGCGGGCTTAAAAGATATACATGGACCTGGAATTATATTATCGATTCAATCAGCTGATGAAGAGCAGTTAATGGGGCAATCGATCATTCAAGTCTCACCTGATTTGTTAAAGAGACTTGTTAATGAATTAAACCTCTATGGTGCAAAAGAAATCTCTATTGAAAATCTACGATATATAAATACAACTGTTATCCGAGATATAAACAATGAAACAAAAATGAATGGGCATTCACTTAATAAGCTTCCTTTGGAAGTAAAGGTCATAACAGACACAATTGAAGCAGCGGAAAAGCTGCAAAAACAGATGCAGGTATCAAAATCAGCTGATGAATTTTTTATGGAGAATTTAAGGATATCAGTGTCCGCACCTTTATTAGAATTAACGATTCCAGCTTTCCAGGACTCTATTCGAATACGAAATATGAAGCCAGTGGAACTAGACAAAGGAGGAAAATCATAATGTGGCTTCCTCTATTAGGATTGGTCGTTGGAGTTGTTTTAGGAACACTAACCGAGATAAAAATTCCGGAAGATTATGCGAATTATTTTTCCATTGCGATTTTGGCTGCTTTCGATACGCTTTTCGGTGGCATTAGAGCAAAGCTTCAAAATATATATGAAGAAAAAGTGTTTGTTTCTGGTTTCTTTTTTAATATATTATTAGCTGCAAGTTTAGCTTTTCTAGGCGTCCATCTTGGTGTAGACTTGTATTTAGCGGCAGTGTTTGCCTTTGGAGTAAGGCTTTTTCAAAATATTGCAGTTATCAGAAGAATCCTCCTTACGAAATGGACAAGCAGCCGAGAAAAAAATAAAGAAAAAATTAACTCATAAAAAAGGGAATAAATTAATTTTGACGAATAATTTTAAAATAATCTAAAAATATCAATATTATTTATTTCTCTAAAAAGAAGAGTGATTTATTTGTTGTTCAATAATTGTTTAGTTGCTAAAGGAGGTGCCAAAGAATGAACAGCAATGAAATTTTTGTAAGTCTAGACATCGGTACATCCAATGTAAAAGTAATCATTGGTGAAATGGTTAACGATGCTTTAAATGTCATAGGTGTTGGCAGTGTGAAATCAGAAGGGTTAAGAAAAGGGTCTATTGTTGATATAGATGAAACCGTTCATTCAATTAGAAAGGCAATTGAACAAGCTGAAAGAATGATTGGAATGGAAATTAAACAAGTGATTGTCGGGATTACCGCAAACCAAGTTTATTTACAATCTTCTCACGGTGTAGTAGCCGTATCAAGTCCTAATCGAGAAATCACATATGAGGATGTTTCACGAGTAATCGATGCAGCTCAGGTTGTATCTATAGCTCCGGAGAGAGAAATTATTGATGTCATTCCTAAACAATTTATTGTTGACGGCTTGGATGAAATTAACGACCCGCGCGGGATGATCGGTGTCCGACTTGAGATGGAAGGCACGATCATTACAGGTTCAAAAACACTTTTACATAATACACTACGCTGCGTAGAAAGAGCAGGACTCGAAATATTAGACATAACCTTGCAGCCATTAGCAGCTGGAGCATTTGCATTATCTAAAGATGAAAAAAATCTTGGTGCAGTCATTATAGATATTGGCGGGGGCTCAACTACCATTGCTATTTTTGAGCAAGGAGTATTAAAAGCCACATCCGTTCTTCCTATCGGCGGAGATCATATTACTAAAGACTTATCCATCGGTCTTAGAACAACAACTGACGATGCAGAAAATATAAAAATTAAATATGGCTGTGCCCTATACGATCAAGCTTCTGAAGAAGAGGTGTTCAGCGTCCCAATTATAGGAAGTGACCAACACCAACAGTTTAATCAGCTGGAAGTTGCAGATATTATAGAAGCTAGATTGGAAGAAATTTTTGAATTAGTTTTAAAAGAAACAAAGTCATTTGGTATATATGACCTGCCAGGAGGAATCGTTTTAACTGGTGGTGTAGCGAATACCCAAGGAATTCTTGAGTTAGCGCAAATGGTGTTTCAAAATCGTGTTCGAATTGCCATTCCAGATTATATTGGAGTGAGAGAGCCACAATTCACGACAGCAGTTGGTCTCATAAAATTTTCATATAAAAATGCAAGAATTCAAGGAAAGAAAATGGAAAGTGTAGCAGTAGCTAGTGAAGGTAAAGATAAGCAACCAAAAAAACAATCTCAACCTAAAACGAAACAAGATAAACATCCAGATGAAAAAATGAAATCTAAATTTAAGAAATTCATAGGATACTTTTTTGAATAGCTTGTTAAATTATTTTGAAAGATAGATAGCTTCTTAGAAGATGAATGGAACGCATTCCTTTCTTTAATCGTTTATATACTTTTTTCAGAGTAGGGTTTTCCATTGTCTTTTTCTCTTTAGCTACGCTATCAATATATATTGTTAACAAATTAGTCCGAGTTGTAGTGCTAGCACGAATAACGACGAATTAGGAGGATTTGTCATGTTGGAATTTGATACAAATTTAGATACATTAGCTACGATAAAGGTCATAGGAGTAGGCGGTGGAGGCAACAATGCTGTAAATCGTATGATTGAACATGGTGTACAAGGCGTAGACTTTATCGCTGTCAATACAGATGCTCAAGCGCTGAATCTTTCAAAGGCTGAAATAAAAATGCAAATTGGCGCTAAGCTAACAAGAGGTCTTGGTGCTGGTGCAAATCCTGAAGTTGGGAAAAAAGCAGCGGAAGAAAGTAAAGAACAGATAGAAGAAGCTTTAAAGGGTGCTGACATGGTTTTCGTTACTGCTGGAATGGGAGGCGGTACAGGCACAGGGGCAGCACCAGTCATTGCTCAGATTGCTCGTGATCTTGGAGCGTTAACTGTTGGCGTTATCACTCGTCCATTTACTTTTGAAGGTAGAAAACGTGCTACTCAGGCCGCTGGAGGTATTGCCTCTATGAAGGAAGCGGTGGATACCCTCATTGTTATTCCAAACGACCGTTTGTTAGAAATTGTGGATAAGAGTACACCAATGCTTGAAGCATTTAGAGAAGCTGACAATGTCCTTAGACAAGGTGTTCAAGGTATTTCAGACTTAATTGCTACTCCAGGTTTAATTAATCTAGACTTTGCAGATGTGAAAACCATTATGTCGAATAAGGGTTCTGCACTAATGGGAATTGGTGTAGCGGCAGGAGAAAATCGTGCTGCTGAAGCTGCAAAGAAAGCAGTTTCTTCTCCATTACTCGAAACATCTATTGATGGAGCTCAAGGTGTATTAATGAATATTACAGGCGGATCAAACTTAAGCTTGTATGAGGTGCAAGAAGCAGCTGACATTGTAGCATCTGCATCCGATCATGATGTAAATATGATTTTTGGCTCAGTTATTAATGAGAGCTTAAATGATGAAATCATTGTGACCGTCATCGCTACAGGTTTTAAGGAAGAGGTCGCACAACCAAAGCCTAGCAATAGACCGCAATTTGGGCAAAATAAGCCGAATACCGGGGCGGTTAAACGTGAACCAAAAAGAGAAGAAGCTACTGTTCAAGAACAACCAGCTAGAGGTAACATATCTCAAGAAGACACACTAGATATCCCAACTTTCTTACGAAACCGTAATCGTAAAAGATAAAGGAAGAGTGTTAGAAGCTCTCATCCTTAGACTTTAAGTCTATGGATGAGAGCTTTTTTTGTTAGTTAAATAGTGACAAAAACTGAAAGGAAAGGTGAAAAAAATCTCCAAAATGAATTACAGAAAGTGACACACATTTCTAGGGGATAACGTTATACTTTTTCCTAACAGATTACTAGAATATGGTTTGACCTTATGTGAATGGAGGCTATTTTTACAATTAAACTGAAGATGGAGGCGGAGAAGTTTGATTGTTTATTTAGATGTTATTTGGGTGCTGAATTTGTTATTTGACTGTTTCCTCCTTTACCTAACAGCCATTATCTTAAAGCGAGATATCCGGATATGGAGACTATTACTCGGAGGATTGATTGGCTCTCTCATTATTTTATTAGCAGTTACTCCTTATTATATCTATACCAGCCATCCTATATCAAAATTACTATTTTCAGTTCTGATGATATTTATTGTATTTGGATATAAAAGACTATCTTATTTTATCAAAGGATTAATCACTTTTTACTTTACAACCTTTTTAGTAGGTGGTTCGTTAATTGGTATACATTACTTTATGAAATTTGATGTCAATCTTTCTTCATCCGTTCTGTTGGCTAGTGTAAAAGGATTTGGGGATCCGATTAGCTGGTTATTTGTTTTGCTTGGATTTCCAGCTGCCTTGCTTTTTACCAAAAGAAATATAGATGCGATTGAAGTTACAAAAATACATTATGATCAAATAGTGAACATTTCAATTTCCATGAATGGATTTACACTTCAATTGAAGGGATTAGTAGATAGCGGGAACCAGTTATATGATCCAATCTCAAAATCGCCTGTTACGTTTGTTTCTTTAAAAAGCGGATATGAGAATGTCCCAGAAGTGATTCGGAGAATTGCTGAGGATCCAGATTACTTGATATTAGGTAAAAATTATGATGGGGCAAGTCTAGAATATAACATGCGTATTATTCCATATAAAGTAGTTGGTCAGGATCACCAGTTAATTATTGCTTTTAAGCCCGATCAAATCTATATCGAACAAGAGGATAGTTTTGTTGAAGTAGAAAAAGGACTCATATCATTTACAATGCAACAGTTATCATCTGATGATCGTTTTCAATGTATCGTCCACCCTAAAATGCTATCAGGTAAAAAGGTACTGAAGGATGTTGTCAGCTAATATTAATGTACTCAGTAAAAGAACCTTTTAGAAGGAGGACAAATAATGAAAAAATTAAAACTTCGCATCACTTATTATTGGTATAAATTACTAATTAAATTACGTTTAAAATCGGACGAGATTTTTTACATTGGTGGTAGTGAAGCTTTGCCGCCTCCTTTAAGTAAGGAGGAAGAACAAATATTATTAGAAAAGCTTCCTAAAGGTGATAAAACGGCTCGTTCCATATTGATTGAAAGAAATTTACGATTAGTCGTTTATATTGCAAGAAAATTTGAAAATACCGGAATAAATATTGAGGATTTAATTAGTATTGGAACAATAGGTTTAATTAAAGCTGTCAATACTTTTAATCCTGAGAAAAAAATAAAATTAGCTACATATGCCTCCAGGTGCATTGAAAATGAAATTCTTATGTACTTAAGAAGAAATAATAAAATTAGATCAGAGGTTTCGTTTGATGAGCCGCTAAACATTGATTGGGATGGAAATGAACTTCTTCTTTCTGATGTTTTAGGGACAGAAGACGATATCATTACAAAGGACCTTGAAGCTAGTGTGGATAAAAAGCTTTTGATAAAGGCTTTACATCAGCTTTCAGATCGTGAAAAGCAGATAATGGAATTGAGATTTGGTCTTGGATCAGAGGATGAAAAAACGCAAAAGGATGTAGCGGATATGTTAGGCATCTCTCAATCCTATATATCTCGTCTTGAAAAACGCATTATAAAAAGATTAAAAAAAGAATTCAATAAAATGGTTTAAAAAATGTTGCGCGATAGATAATAAAAAATTTTTTTCAATAAAAAATAGAATATACTTGAGTGTTCATGACTTTTTGATACATGTAGGTTTGAATGATCAAATTGTCCATGCATATTTTTCCTTGCAGGGGAGATACTGTTTTTTGTACAGCAGCTCCTGTGAGGAGGGAATGGATTGACTCGAAATAAAGTAGAAATTTGCGGAGTGGATACATCAAAGCTTCCAGTACTAAAAAATGAAGAAATGAGAAAACTCTTCAAGCAAATGCAAAGTGGGGACATATACGCACGGGAAAAGCTTGTAAATGGCAATTTGCGTCTTGTGTTAAGTGTAATTCAACGATTTAACAATAGAGGCGAATTCGTAGATGACTTATTCCAGGTTGGCTGTATCGGTCTCATGAAATCTATTGATAATTTTGATCTAAGTCAAAACGTGAAATTTTCCACCTATGCTGTTCCAATGATCATTGGAGAAATTAGGCGTTATCTACGTGATAATAATCCAATTCGAGTATCAAGATCCTTGAGAGATATTGCATACAAGGCTTTGCAGGTAAGAGAACGTCTGATGAGCAAAACTTCACGAGAACCAACGGCAGAGGAAATTGCAAAAGAGTTGGATGTTACTCATGAAGAAATAGTATTTGCACTTGATGCGATTCAAGACCCTGTTTCACTTTTTGAACCGATCTATAATGATGGGGGCGATCCTATTTATGTGATGGATCAGCTCAGTGATGAAAAAAATAAAGATATTCAATGGATTGAGGAGCTCGCTTTAAAAGAAGGAATGAGAAGACTCAATGAACGTGAAAAATTGATTTTACGTAAAAGATTCTTTCAGGGGAAAACCCAAATGGAAGTAGCAGAAGAGATCGGCATTTCACAAGCACAAGTCTCTCGTCTAGAAAAAGCAGCTATTAAACAAATGAATAAAAACATTCAAAGTTAAAAGAAAAGCGGAAAGTGCCTGTCACACTCTAATAAAGAGGTGGCGGGCATTTTTCTTTTGTCCTTCTTTTTCTGTAATTTTATGTAGTTGCTTACATACATATTAAGTATGAACCTTTTGTGGGAGTGATTACAGATGGTGAAAATCTCTGATTTTCAAATAAAGGATATTGTAAATGTTGCTAATGGAAAAAAGCTTGGGAATATTGGTGACATCGAAATTAATATTGTAACAGGGAAAATCGAAGCGATTATTATTAATGGTGCAGGTAAGGTTTTGGGTTTTTTTGGACGCGAAGAAGATATCGTCATTCCTTGGAATAACATATTAAAAATTGGAGAAGACGTTATTCTTGTTCGTTACAAGGATAATTTTGATTTAACTGAAACTGAAGAAAAAGAGTAGCACTCACATGTTTGTAGTTCCCTTTCATTATTTCTATGGTAAACTATATAAAAGCGCTTAAACCTTGTTGGAATATGGTAAAAAAGGTCAGGATGAATATTACATGTTTATCACAAAATAGAAGCTAACCTGCTTTTTGATTACTCATGTTTAAACTTAAAAAAGGGCACCAGGTAACAATTATTCTAAAAAGCAATGAGGTTTAATGTATATGGAACCATTTAAGTTAACTCATAACCAATATTTCAGTATAAATGATTGGGAAACTCGATTTCCTGGATTAATAGCAGGATTTACGACAAAAAATGGAGGCAAAAGCACAAATGCCTTTTCGAGCTTAAATGTCGGTTTTCATGTTCATGATTCTACAGAAAAGGTCTATGAAAATCGTCAAATTCTTGCAAATTTACTTGATATGCCATTAACTAATTGGGTAGGGGCTGAACAAACCCATTACATTCATATTCAGCCAATTACGAAAGCTGAAAAAGGAAAGGGTGCGTCTAGATACGATCAATCCTTTAAGCAGACAGACGGATTTTTTACCTTTGACAAAAACATTCTTCTGACTTTATGTTTTGCCGACTGTGTTCCTTTATACTTTATCCATCCAAAATCAAAGGCGATTGCAATCGCACATGCAGGCTGGAAGGGAACAATTCAAGGAATTGGCAGAGAAATGGTCCAACAATTCAACAAAAATGGAATCCATGCAACAGAGCTTTTAGTGGTTATAGGTCCTTCTATATGTGAGAAATGTTATGTTGTAGATGATAATGTCATTGATTTAGTCCGAAATAATCTAGCAGATGTCGAAAAAAAGCCCTATACTTTCATAAAGGAACATGAATACCTTTTAGATTTAAAGGAGCTAAATAGACAAATTCTTTTACATTCGGGCGTCTTAAAAGAAAATATCGTAAAAACGCAATTTTGTACCAGCTGCCATCAAGAGTATTTTTACTCTCATCGGAGAGATCGAGGAAACACCGGAAGAATGATGAGCTTTATTGGCTGGAAGGAGGAAGAATCAGTTTAAATGAAAGTGAAAGATAATCTTGAAAAAATTAAAGCAAAAATAAAAGAAGCATGTGAGAAAGCGAATAGACAGCCTGATGAAATTACCATCATTGCTGTGACTAAATATGTTACTACTGAAAGGGCGCTTGAAGCTGTTGAATCAGGGGTTACTGATTTAGGAGAAAATAGAGATGAGGGTTTACTTTCTAAGTGGGAAGTTTTAGAGGACAAGCCAAAATGGCATTTTATCGGAACGCTCCAGACGCGGAAAGTTAAGAATATTATTGATAAGGTTCAATATATTCATTCTTTAGATCGATTTTCTCTTGCGCAGGAAATTAATAAGCGTGCAAAAGACCGAATCAAATGCTTTGTTCAAGTAAATGTGTCGCAGGAAGAGTCTAAGCATGGATTATCTCCAGAAAAAGTGATTGATTTTATTGTATCCTTAAAGGAATTTTCTAATATTGAAATTGTAGGATTCATGACGATGGCACCACTAACAGAGGATGAAAACAAAATACGTGCTTGTTTTCGCAAGTTAAAAGAAATACAGATGCAAGTACAAAAGCTAGGACTTACATATGCACCTTGTCATGAACTTTCTATGGGAATGTCAAATGATTTTATGATTGCAATTGAAGAAGGAGCCACAATGATTAGGGTTGGTACAGCTTTAGTTGGAAATGACCAATAGGAGGTTCAGATAGGTATGGGAATTAAATCGAAAATTAAAACATTTTTTTTCCTTGATGATGACTATGAAGATCAAGAAGAGGAAACGATGGAAGAAGAATTGGAACCAATTAAAACGCATAAACAGTCAGTTCCAAAACAAAATGTTGTAAGCTTGCAAAGTGTTCAAAAATCTTCTAAAGTTGTATTATCAGAACCTCGTGTGTACGCTGAAGCACAGGATATTGCTGACCAATTAAAAAACCGTAGAGCGGTTGTTATTAATCTGCAGCGCATTGAACGAGATCAAGCTAAGAGAATTGTAGACTTTTTAAGTGGTACCGTTTACGCTATAGGGGGAGATATTCAAAAAATTGGTTTAGATATTTTCCTTTGTACCCCGGATAATGTTGAAGTTTCGGGGAATATATCACAAATGCTACAAGAGCAAGACTTTGAAAATTCGAGGTGGTAAGTTTTTTATGGATATCCTTTTTAGTATTATCGTGCAACTCCTTTATTATTACTCATGGGCATTGATTATTTATATATTATTGTCATGGTTTCCAAATGCGAAGGATTCAGCCATTGGACGGTTTTTAGCAAGAATTTGTGAGCCGTATTTAGAGCCGTTTAGAAGAGTAATCCCGCCAATTGGAATGATTGATATTTCGCCAATCGTTGCGATCTTTGTCCTTAAATTTGCATCTACTGGGCTTCGTCAGTTATTTTTTTGGATATCGTAAAGAGGATAAGGGAGCTTAAATAGTCCCTTTTTCTTTTTTCTCGTATATAGTGTTGTTGAAGGAGCAGAAGCATGTCTATTTATCAGCATTTCCGACCGGAAGAAAAAGAATTTATTGACCAAGTCATCCATTGGAAGGACTATGTTGATCACAAGTATACTCCTAAGCTAACTGATTTTTTAGATCCTAGAGAACAAAGAATCGTAGGAATGATTATCGGTCAACAAAATGTAAAATGGGAGCTAAATGGAGGAAATCCATTGGCTGAAAGAAAGCGAGCTCTAATTTTTCCAGATTACTATGAACCGAATGAGGATGATTTTCAAATCAGCTTGTATGAAGTTGAATATGCAAGTAAATTTGTGAAGGTTGAGCACCCTCATGTTTTAGGAAGTTTAATGTCGCTTGGACTTACTAGAGGAAAATATGGGGACATTTTAAAAAATGGAGATCGAATCCAGTTTTTTATAGCAGCTGAGGTGGAAGACTATGTTAAAATGCAATTGGATTCAATAGGGAAAGCAAAGGTCAGCTTGCAAAAAATTTCCACTTCAGATACGATCATTTCAGATATAATTTGGAGCGAAACAGCTACAACAGTGTCTTCATTACGATTAGATACGATAGTAGCGGCTATTTTTAACCTTTCCCGTCAAAAATCTCAAGCTTTAATAAGTCAAGGTGTAGTAAAAGTAAACTGGACGAATATAGAAAATCCTTCCTTTGAATGTCAAGAGGATGATATACTATCTGTTCGCGGACATGGAAGATCAAAACTTTTGTCCATTGAAGGAAGAACAAAAAAAGATAAATGGCGAATCATTATAGCAAAACAAAAATAATTTAAAAATTTTGCAGGATTTTTACAGATTGTGTCGAATAGGTGTTTAAGTACATAATGAAAAGCTTAAACTTTGAGCATGGGAGGTGGCATAAATGCCATTAACACCGTTGGATATCCATAATAAGGAATTTAGTAAAGGGTTCCGTGGATACGATGAAGATGAAGTAAATGAATTTCTTGATCAAGTAATTAAAGATTATGAGATGGTTATTCGTGAAAAAAAGGAACTTGAAGAGAAATTGCGTGATTTGAATGAACGAATAGGTCATTTTAATACAATAGAAGGTACCTTAAATAAATCCATTATCGTTGCGCAAGAAGCTGCGGAAGAAGTGAAAAGAAATGCCCAAAAGGAAGCAAAGCTTATTATTAAAGAAGCAGAGAAAAATGCGGACCGAATTGTAAATGAATCACTCTCTAAAGCACGAAAAATTGCGTTGGAAATTGAAGATTTGAAGAAGCAATCGAAAGTGTTTCGTACCCGTTTTAAAATGCTGATCGAAGCGCAATTAGATTTGTTAAATAATGATGATTGGGATCATCTTCTTGAGTATGAATTAGATTCTTCAGAATTAAAATCTGCGAAAGAAGAAGATACATTCGCTTGACGAAAACAAAACTTATGAATATAATTTCATATATCATAAGTACATAGTATGTATACGGTGAGAGGGACAGTACAATTTTTAATGCTTTTAGCAGCGATCCAGGGACGGTGTAAGCTTGGAAAAAGCGAAAAATTGGAAAATCACCCTTGAGTACTTCGTTGAACGTTTTAACAGACTATTAAACGATAGCGAGTCATTCACGTTATGGAATGCTTAAGCGGATAGATATATCTATCTATTAGGGTGGTACCGCGGGATTTTAAAACCTTCTCGTCCCTTATTGGGATGTGAAGGTTTTTTTGTATTTAACCGGAATATGCCAACTCTATTCAAGAATAGAATCAGGAGGAAATCAAATGGATTACAAAGATACGTTATTAATGCCGAAAACAGAGTTTCCGATGCGAGGAAATCTTCCGAAGCGTGAACCGGAAATTCAAGAAAAATGGGCAGAAATGGATATTTATAAAAAGGTTCAAGAACGAACAAAAGGCCGTCCGATGTTCATTCTTCATGATGGACCTCCCTACGCAAACGGAGATATTCATATGGGGCATGCGTTAAATAAAATATTAAAAGATATGATCGTTCGATACAAATCAATGACGGGTTATCATGCTCCTTATGTTCCTGGATGGGATACGCATGGTTTGCCAATTGAGCAAGCATTAACAAACAAAGGGGTAAAGCGCAAAGAAATGACTGTTGCTGAATTCCGTACACTTTGTAAAAAATATGCTTATGAACAAATCGATAATCAAAGAACGCAGTTCAAGCGTTTAGGCGTCCGTGGAGATTGGGAGAATCCATACATCACTTTAAAGCCCGAATACGAAGCACAGCAAATTAAAGTGTTCGGAGACATGGCGAAAAAAGGATATATTTATAAAGGGAAAAAACCAGTTTATTGGTCTCCATCAAGTGAATCAGCTCTAGCTGAGGCAGAAATCGAATACCAGGATAAGCGTTCCCCATCTATTTACGTTGGATTTAAGGTGAAGGATGGAAAAGATGTTTTAGAAACAGATGTGCAAATTGTTATTTGGACAACAACGCCTTGGACGATTCCAGCAAACCTTGGAATTGCTGTACATCCTGACTTGATTTACGTTGTAATTGAAAACGAAGGAGCAAAATATTTAGTAGCGAAGGAGCTATTAGAAGCTGTTTCGAAAGAAATTGGATGGGAATCGGCCCATGTTTTAAAAAGTGTTAAGGGTAGTGAGCTAGAATATATAGTAGCAGAGCACCCAATTTATAAGCGCGATTCACTAGTCATTCTTGGTGATCACGTTACGACAGATGCAGGTACAGGCTGCGTTCATACTGCTCCTGGACATGGTGAAGATGATTTCTATGTAGGCCAAAAATACGGACTTGATGTTTTATGTCCAGTTGATGACAAAGGTGTATTAACCGAAGAGGCTCCTGGTTTTGAAGGTTTATTTTATGATCAAGCGAATAAGCCAATAGCAGAAAAGCTTGAAGAGGTTGGCGCATTGTTAAAGCTTAACTTCTTTACTCACTCTTATCCTCATGATTGGAGAACAAAGAAACCTGTTATCTTTAGAGCAACAGCTCAATGGTTTGCGTCTATTAAAGATTTTAGAGAAGACCTTTTAACCGCTATTAAAGAAACAAAATGGGTACCTGCATGGGGAGAAACAAGATTATTTAATATGGTTCGTGACCGTGGAGATTGGTGTATCTCAAGACAGCGTGCATGGGGCGTACCGATTCCGGTATTTTATGCGGAAAATGGAGAGGCTATCATCACAGATGAAACAATTGATTACGTTTCTGAGCAATTTCGCCAGCATGGTTCAAATATTTGGTTTGAACGTGACGCAAAGGATTTATTGCCGGAAGGCTTTACACATCCAGGAAGTCCGAACGGTACTTTTACAAAAGAAACGGATATTATGGATGTTTGGTTTGATTCAGGCTCTTCTCATCAAGGTGTGCTTGAAGAACGAGAAGATCTTGTTCGACCAGCTGACTTATATTTAGAGGGGTCAGACCAATATCGAGGCTGGTTTAACTCATCTCTTTCTACAGGTGTTGCTGTCACAGGAAAAGCTCCTTATAAAGGCGTTTTAAGTCACGGTTTTGCTCTTGATGGTGAAGGAAGAAAAATGAGTAAATCACTGGGGAACGTTGTTGTACCTGCAAAGGTAATGAATCAATTAGGAGCTGATATCCTTCGCTTATGGGTGGCTTCTGTAGATTATCAATCAGACGTTCGTGTGTCAGATCCTATATTAAAGCAGGTTGCTGAGGTTTATCGTAAAATTCGTAATACATTCCGTTTCTTGCTCGGAAATCTTGATGATTTTATTCCTGAAAAGGATGCAATCGCCTATCAAAATTTAAGAGAAGTGGATCAATTTATTCTTGTTAAGCTTAATAAATTGGTAAAGCAAGTCAGAGAAGCGTATGAAAACTATGAATTTGCCACTATTTATCATTTAGTGAATAACTTCTGTACACTTGATTTGAGTGCGTTTTATCTTGATTTTGCCAAGGATGTTCTTTACATTGAAGCGAAAGATCATCAAGATCGTCGCGCCATCCAAACGGTTTTATATGAGAGCTTACTTACATTAACGAAATTAGTAGCACCAATCTTGTCACATACGGCTGATGAAGTATGGAGCTATATTTCTTCTGTTAAAGAAGACAGTGTTCAATTAACGGATATTCCTGAATATCAAGAACTAGAAAACGCTGAAGCTCTTGTAGAAAAATGGTCCGCTTTTATGAGCCTAAGAGATGATGTGTTAAAAGCATTAGAAACAGCCCGTAATGAAAAGGTGATTGGAAAATCGTTGACAGCTAAAATTACTTTATATGCAAATGAAGAGACAAAGAATCTTCTTGATTCCATTCAAGAAGACTTAAAGCAGCTCTTTATTGTGTCTGGATTTGAAGTAGCTGGAGCATACAATGAAGCTCCAGAACAGGCTGTAAAATTAGAATGTGCAGCAATTGTAGTCTCAAAAGCATTGGGTGAAACATGTGAACGCTGCTGGATTGTAACACCTGAAGTAGGTAAATCTGAGGATCATCCAACCCTATGTCCTCGTTGTGCAGAAGTTGTAAAAGAAAATTATAAGCATCTTGTATAATCGCTTTCGTATAAAAAAAGAGAGATCGACCCTAAACATTTTTTCGGGTTGATCTCTTTTTCATCTTTAATATATTAGAGCGAATCACAAAACAAATATTAATAAATTCCACCTTCACTATTTCTTGATTTTATTGCTAAATGTTTATTGGTTTTTCATAACCATCCTTCGTAAATACTATTTAAAAACAAACGCGGAGTGTGATGCTTGTGAATACAGATGAAGAAAAGTTTTTTTCAGAGCTGTGTGTCATGAAAAAGGAGCTAAAAGAAAGTTTAAATATTCATTCAGGATCACAGAAAATCAAGCATTTGATTATAGAGGAACTTCTAGACGTTGAATTAAGCATGGATAAATTAACAAATGGTGAATATGGAATATGTGAAAATTGCGGAGAACCTATGCCCTTGGGTGTGTTAGAAATGATCCCAACGTTAAAATCAATGAAAGACATTGAACAAGTTGAAGGCTTTTACCGAAAACAAATATATACGTAGGACATGATCTTGTATTGGATGGCTGTAGTTTTTATGCCGATTATGTTAAAATTCAAAAGGTACTTATTTGAAAAGTGGGGGGACCTTTGTGCTTTATTACATAATCGCTTTATTTGTTATTACCTTAGATCAGCTTACAAAATGGTTAATTGTAAAAAATATGGAAATTGGAGAGAGCATAACGATCATTGACCATTTTCTTTACATCGTATCTCATCGTAATCAAGGGGCTGCTTGGGGGATACTTCAAGGGAAAATGTGGTTTTTCTATCTGATAACGGTTGTGGTTATCATTGGAATTATTTATTATATTCAAAAAGCAGCCAAAGGGAAACGTCTTTTAGGAGTTGCTCTTGGAATGATGCTAGGGGGAGCCATCGGTAACTTTATTGATCGTGTCGTTCGAAAAGAAGTAGTAGATTTTATTAATACATACATTTTTGGGTATGATTTTCCCGTTTTTAATATTGCAGATTCATCTTTAGTTATTGGTGTAGGACTATTAATGATTCAAATGTTAAAAGAAGAGAGGGAAGCGAAAAAGGAGAAAAAATAATGGAGAAAATTGAACATATTGTAACAGAAAATGAAAAGAATGAACGAATTGATAAATTGATTTCTTCGATCAATGGTGAATGGTCAAGAACACAGGTACAGCAGTGGATTAAAGATGGCTATGTGTTAGTAAATGAGAAATCAATTAAAACAAATTATAAAGCGAATATAAATGATCATATCTCTATTTCAATTCCAGAACTAGAAGAACTAGATGTGGTTGCTGAGGAAATGGATCTAGATATCTATTATGAAGATAAAGATGTTTTGGTCGTGAATAAACCAAAGGGGATGGTTGTTCACCCGGCTCCCGGTCATACAACTGGAACATTAGTAAATGGGTTAATGGCTCATTGTAAGGACCTTTCGGGTATTAATGGAGTTATGCGTCCAGGGATCGTCCATCGAATTGATAAAGATACTTCAGGACTTCTTATGGTTGCAAAAAATGATGCTGCACACGAAAGCTTAGTTAATCAATTGGTAGAGAAATCGGTTACTCGTAAATACAAAGCTGTCGTTCACGGTACGATTCCTCACGATCATGGAACTATTGACGCACCTATTGGACGTGATCCTAAGGATCGACAAAGCATGACTGTAGTTGATCATGGGAAAAATGCTGTTACTCATTTTCGTGTCTTAGAGCGTTTTAATGATTTTACATTTATTGAATGCCAATTAGAAACAGGAAGAACTCATCAAATTCGTGTCCATATGAAATACATTGGGTTTCCATTAGCAGGAGATCCTAAATATGGCCCGAAAAAAACGATTGATTTTGGAGGACAAGTTTTACACGCAGGTGTACTTGGTTTTATTCACCCAAGAACATCTGAGTATCTAGAGTTTGAAGCACCTCTACCGGAAGATTTTCAAAAATTACTACGTACACTATAGAAAAGCGGCCGATTAAATACGCCACATCCTGTGGCAACATCGCCACTAGTACTTCCTGTACGTCGGAAGTGGCTTGATCAGCCCTGAAGAAAAATGTTCATTTGGCTCATAAAGCGCTTTTTGCTTTAAGAGACAAAGGGTTATTTTTCACAAGGGCTAGACACTAAAGCTGGACAAATAGAAATAGATCATTGACAAAAAGACCATTCTGCATTAACATTATTTTAGTTTAATAAGTCCTTTAAGAGCAGTCCCGTGAGGCTGGGAAGGAAACGGATGACCATTTTTTGGAAATGGTATAAAAATATGGAATTCGTCTACCCTCTCAACCTTCTCGGTGAGAGGGTTTTTATTCGCTTAAATACCAGTCTATTTCCAATGTTGTTCTTATCAAAAAAAAGGGTGAGTATGTTGTTACAGAAAGCGATTGTCCTAGATGAACAAGCAATGAGAAGAGCACTAACAAGGATAGCACATGAGATTATTGAAAAAAATAAAGGAATCGAAGACTGTATGCTTGTAGGCATTCGAACAAGAGGGATTTATCTCGCCACTCGTCTGGCAGAGCGAATTCAGCAGATTGAAGGCAAAGAAGTATCAGTTGGGGAGTTAGATATAACGTTATATCGAGATGATTTAACAATAAAGACAATAAATCAAGAGCCTGTTGTTAGAGGAACGGATATTCATAAGGATATAAAAGATTTGAAAGTCATCTTGGTTGATGATGTTCTTTACACAGGAAGAACAGTTCGAGCTGCTTTAGATGCTCTCATTGATATCGGTCGACCATCTTCCATCCAGCTTGCTGTATTAGTCGATCGTGGTCATAGAGAGCTGCCAATAAGAGCAGACTATGTAGGGAAAAACATTCCAACATCAAGCTCTGAAAAAATTGTCGTTGAGCTGAATGAACTGGATCATATTGATCAAGTAAGCATTTATGAAAATTAGGCTAATGATACACAATAAAATAGGAACGCCTTTTAAAAAAGTCCAGAGAGGCTTTAAGGGTGTTGAAAGTAGAGGGCATTGCATGGCAATGTCGAAGATTTTGTACGTCTTCATACCAAGTCTACTACA
Organism: Bacillus sp. 03113; assembly: GCF_006546985.1. Classification (GTDB taxonomy): domain Bacteria; phylum Bacillota; class Bacilli; order Bacillales; family Cytobacillaceae; genus VATK01. Next base: position 96,738 of record NZ_VATK01000004.1, on the reverse strand, counting down.
TGTTCTTTTCAACACCTTGAATTTCGGATCAAGGTGTTTTTTTTACACATAATTAGAAAAGTATAACTTTCTGAAGGTAGACTAATGTCTAGCTTCAGCGCCCAGCCCCTAGAGTCATAAGCCAAATCACTCCAGAAATCAGGATTTCCTGCGTGATTCGTCTTATGCTTGTCGGGGATGAACAGGGCGCTTACGCATTTCTTATAAAAACGATGAGGAGGCAATATTATGAAAAATTTATTAACAACTTCACAATTGTCCATCCAGGAAATAAAAGAAATATTAGCAGATGCTGAACTTTTTATGAATGGTCATCGTTGGACCCCGAATGAACAAACCTTTGTAGCAAACTTGTTTTTTGAACCAAGCACAAGAACAAAATGCAGCTTTGAAGTAGCAGAAAGAAAGCTTGGCTTGAGTGTCATTCCATTTGAAACAAATGCATCTAGTGTATTAAAAGGGGAAACCTTATATGATACAGTTAAAACGTTGGAAGCAATCGGCGTAAATGCGGTTGTCATTAGAGATAAGCAAGATCGTTATTTTGATGAGCTTGTCGGCAGCATTAACATTCCAGTTATCAATGCAGGAGATGGCTGTGGACATCATCCAACACAATCGTTATTAGATATATTAACCATTCAACAGGAATTTGGAACCTTTGAAGGAATTAAGGTGGCCATTATTGGTGATATCAGGCACAGTCGAGTCGCTCATTCGAATGCGGATACATTAGGAAGACTTGGAGCAAATGTTGTCTTTTCAGGTCCAAAGGAATGGTTTGAAGAAGATATGTTGAACAATGGGCAATATGAAGAAGTGGATCAAGCGATTGAAACAGCTGATGTTGTGATGCTGCTTCGCATTCAGCATGAAAGACACGCAGTGAAAAAGAGAGGAACAGCTGAGCAATATCATCAGGAATTTGGCTTAACGATTGAACGAGAAAAAAGAATGAAGAAAGGCAGTATCATCATGCATCCAGCGCCAGTCAATCGGGATGTAGAAATTGCAGATTCTTTAGTAGAATGTGAACGATCACGAATATTTAAACAAATGGAAAATGGTGTTTATATTCGAATGGCTGTACTAAAAAAATCAATTGAATCAATTCAAGGGGGACAAAAGGATGTCGTTAATCATAAAAAATGGCCAATTGCTTACTGAAAATGGTGAACAGGTCCGTGCAGATGTATTGATTGAAAATGGTAAAATTACGAAAATTGATCAAGAGATTCAAATTGAAGCAAATGAAATTATTGATGCAAAAGGTTTATTGATTGCACCAGGTTTCATCGATTTACATATCCACCTTCGTGAGCCTGGTGGTGAGAAAAAGGAAACAATTGAGACAGGTACGAAAGCAGCGGCAAAAGGTGGTTTCACAACGGTTGCAGCGATGCCAAATACAAGACCGGTGCCGGACACGAAAGAACAGCTTGAATGGCTCCAAAACCGAATTAAAGAAACAGCTTCCGTAAATGTGCTACCTTACGCCTCCATAACGGTTAGACAGCTTGGAGAAGATCTTACGGATTTTGCCGCTTTAAAAGAAGCTGGTGCTTTTGCTTTCACAGATGACGGAGTTGGTGTTCAATCGGCAGGTAAAATGCTTGAAGCGATGAAAAAAGCAGCCGAACTGAACATGGCTATTGTCGCTCATTGCGAAGAAAACACGTTAATTAACAAAGGTTCTGTACACGAAGGGAATTTTTCAAAAGAGCAAGGCTTAAATGGTATTCCTTCCGTCTGTGAGTCTGTGCATATCGCAAGAGACGTACTGTTGGCTGAAGCAGCTGGCTGTCATTACCATGTTTGTCATATTAGTACAAAGGGATCCGTACGTGTCGTGCGTGATGCTAAAAAAGCAGGTATTCGTGTAACTGCTGAGGTAACCCCTCACCATTTATTATTAAATGAGGATGACATCCCAGGTCTTGATACAAACTACAAAATGAATCCTCCATTAAGAGGAAAAGAAGATCATGCCGCTTTAATAGAAGGTTTATTGGATGGAACGATCGACTTCATTGCAACAGACCATGCCCCGCATACGGAAGCGGAGAAAAGCGAAGGGATGCAGCTTGCACCATTTGGGATTGTTGGATTAGAAACAGCTTTTCCGCTTTTATATACTCATTTTGTACAAAAAGAAATAATTAGCTTAAAGCAATTAATCGACTTTTTAACAAAGAAGCCGGCTCAAGCCTTTGGATTAAATAAAGGGAAATTAGAAGAAGGAGCCGTTGCGGATATCGTGATCTTAGATCTAGAAACAGTAGAAAGCATTAATAAAGAAAACTTCCTATCTAAAGGGAAAAACACTCCATTCAATGGCTGGGAATGTGCTGGCTGGCCAGTTACAACGATTGTTGAAGGGAAAATAGCATGGAAAAAAGGACGTGTACAAGCATGAAAAGACAATTAATTCTGGAGGATGGAACTGTTTTTGTTGGAGAAGGCTTTGGCAGCACTGAGGCAACTGCTATCGGTGACGTTGTCTTTAATACTGGGATGACTGGTTATCAGGAAATTCTCTCAGACCCATCCTACTGCGGTCAAATTGTTACCTTAACGTATCCTTTAGTAGGAAACTATGGTATTAACCGAGATGATTTCGAATCCATCACACCTGCTATTCAAGGTTTTGTAGTAAAAGAAGTGTGTGATTTCCCTTCAAACTGGAGAAATGAATTATCTCTTGATGAATATTTTAAAATCAAGAATATTCCTGGAATTGCAGGGATTGACACGAGAAAATTAACTAGAATTATTCGTCAGCATGGGGTCCTTAAAGGAACGATTTGCGGAATGGAAGTAAATGTTGACGAAATCGTAAATCAATTAAGAGAACATAAAATATTTAATGAACAAGTAAAGCGAGTTTCAACAAAAACACCTTATCCAAGTCCTGGAAGAGGTCATAGAGTAGTCATGGTTGATTTTGGAATGAAGCATGGTATTTTACGAGAATTAAACCAAAGAGATTGTGATGTAATTGTTGTCCCATACAATACAACAGCTCAAGAAGTATTAAATTTAAGTCCAGATGGAGTCATGCTTACAAACGGACCTGGGGATCCAAAGGATGTACCAGAAGGAATCGAAATGATAAAAGGAATCCTTGGAAAAGTACCTGTTTTTGGGATCTGCCTTGGTCACCAACTGTTTGCTTTAGCATGTGGAGCAGATACTGAAAAAATGAAATTCGGTCATAGAGGCTCAAACCATCCTGTTAAAAACCTTCAGTCTGGAAAAGTGTTTTTAACTTCTCAAAACCATGGCTATACGGTTCAAGTAGAGTCTATTAAAAATACTCGTCTTGAAGTAACGGAAATTGCGTTAAATGATGGGACGATCGAAGGACTTAAACATGTAGATGCAAAAGCTTTCACTGTTCAGTATCATCCAGAAGCTTCACCTGGACCAGAAGATACAAACTATTTATTTGACAGCTTTATTGAAATGATTGAAACGGAGAAAAAAGAGAAACAGGAAGGTGCAAGCAAATGGCAAAGCGTACAGATATAAATAGCATATTAGTAATTGGATCAGGTCCGATTATTATTGGTCAAGCAGCAGAATTTGATTATGCAGGCGCCCAAGCTTGTATCGCATTAAAGGAAGAAGGATATCGTGTTGTTTTGGTTAACTCAAACCCTGCGACGATTATGACAGATACGGAAATGGCAGATGCTGTCTATATTGAACCACTTACACTGGAGTTCGTAAGCAGAATTATTCGTAAAGAACGCCCAGATGCCATCCTGCCTACACTTGGAGGTCAAACAGGATTAAACCTAGCTGTTGAACTATATAAATCTGGTGTATTAGAAGAATGTGGAGTTGAAATTCTAGGAACGAAGCTTTCAGCGATTGAACAAGCAGAAGACCGTGATCTTTTCCGTAATTTAATGAATGAATTAGGTGAACCGGTTCCACCAAGTGATATTATTCATACCCTTGATGAAGCTTATACTTTTGTTGAAAGGATCGGATACCCTGTCATCGTTCGTCCTGCTTTTACACTTGGCGGTACTGGCGGCGGAATTTGTCATGATGAGGAAGAATTAATTGAAATCGTGACAAGTGGATTAAAAAATAGCCCTGTAACGCAATGTCTCCTTGAGAAAAGTATTGCTGGCTTTAAAGAAATTGAATATGAAGTAATGCGTGATTCAAACGATAATGCGATTGTTGTTTGTAATATGGAAAATATCGATCCAGTTGGAATCCATACAGGAGATTCGATAGTTGTAGCTCCAAGCCAAACATTAAGTGATCGTGAATACCAAATGCTTAGAAATACTTCTTTAAAAATTATTCGTGCATTAAAGATTGAAGGCGGATGTAATGTCCAGCTTGCCCTAGACCCTGATAGCTTTCATTACTACATTATCGAGGTAAACCCGCGTGTAAGCCGTTCTTCAGCCCTTGCGTCAAAAGCAACTGGATATCCAATTGCCAAGCTTGCAGCGAAAATTGCTGTTGGATTAACATTAGATGAAATGCTAAATCCTGTAACAGGTAAAACATATGCATCCTTTGAACCTGCTCTTGACTATGTTGTGTCAAAAATTCCACGATTCCCGTTTGACAAGTTTGAGTCAGCGAAGCGTAATCTTGGTACGCAAATGAAGGCGACTGGGGAAGTTATGGCAATCGGCCGCACATTCGAAGAATCATTATTAAAAGCTATTCGTTCACTTGAAGCAGATGTGTATAAGTTTGCTTTAACAAATGGAGAACAATTTAGTGATGAGCTTGTTGAAAAAAGGATTCGTAATGCAGGGGATGAGCGCTTATTTTATGTCGCGGAAGCTCTTAAAAGAGGCGTTACCATCGAAACGATTCATGATTGGAGTAAAATAGATCTTTTCTTCTTGAAAAAAATGGAAAGTTTAGTTCTTTTTGAAGAAAAGTTATCTGCCTATCCTTTTGATAAAGAAATCGGTAAAAAAGCAAAAGAAAAAGGCTTTGCTGACAAGCAAATCGCAGAGCTTTGGAATTCAACAGAACTTGAAGTCTATCAATGGCGCAAGGAAAATGGAATTGTTCCTGTGTACAAAATGGTTGATACGTGTGCGGCGGAATTTGAATCTGAGACACCTTATTTTTATGGAACGTATGAAGATGAAAATGAGTCGATTGTGACAGACCGCAAAAGTGTTGTTGTTCTAGGATCTGGTCCAATTCGAATTGGTCAAGGAATAGAATTTGACTATGCAACAGTACATTCAGTTTGGGCTATTAAAGAAGCTGGTTTTGAAGCAATTATCGTTAATAATAATCCTGAAACAGTCTCAACTGATTTTAGTATCTCGGATAAATTATATTTTGAGCCACTTACGATTGAAGACGTTATGCACATTATTGATTTAGAGCAGCCAGAAGGAGTAGTCGTTCAATTTGGTGGACAAACAGCGATTAACCTTGCTTCTCAATTAGTGGAGCGTGGAGTGAAAATTCTAGGAACTTCACTAGAAAACTTAGACCGTGCAGAGGATCGAGATAAATTTGAACATGCTCTAACTGAGCTAGGTATCCCTCAGCCAAAAGGAAAGACAGCTTTATCAGTTGAAGAAGCTGTTGAAATTGCTACAAATATTGGATACCCGGTTTTAGTACGTCCATCCTATGTATTAGGTGGAAGAGCGATGGAAATTGTCTATAAAGAAGAAGAACTGCTTCATTATATGAAAAACGCTGTAAAAATCAATCCTGAGCATCCAGTATTAATTGATCGCTATTTAACTGGAAAAGAGATTGAAGTAGATGCGATATCAGATGGTGAAACTGTTGTGATTCCAGGGATCATGGAGCATATTGAAAGAGCAGGGGTCCATTCAGGAGATTCAATTGCTGTGTATCCGCCTCAAAGCCTTTCAGATGAAATTAAAGAGAAGTTGATTGACTATACGCAGCGATTAGCAAAAGGCTTAGGTATCATTGGTTTATTAAATATCCAGTACGTTATTTCTAAAGGAGAGGTTTACGTTATTGAAGTAAACCCACGTTCAAGTAGAACAGTTCCATTCCTAAGCAAAATTACAAATGTTCCGATGGCTAAAATCGCAACGAAAGTAATCTTAGGTCAATCATTAATTCAACAAGGCTATCAAACAGGGATGGTTCCAGAGAAAAATGGAGTCTATGTTAAGGTTCCGGTATTCTCCTTTGCAAAGCTAAGACGTGTAGATATTACGCTTGGCCCTGAAATGAAATCGACTGGTGAAGTAATGGGGAAAGATTTAACGTTAGAAAAAGCTTTGTATAAAGGCTTAGTAGCTTCGGGAATGAAGATTCAAAAGTTTGGAACAGTTTTACTAACAGTAACGGATAAAGATAAAGAAGAAGCACGCCAGCTTGCAAAGAGATTTTCAAGCATCGGTTATCAAATTATGGCAACGAGCGGTACAGCTCAATATTTAAAAGAAGAAGGCATTCCAGTTGAAGTAGTAAATAAAATTGGTGCAGCTGAACCAAATCTTTTAGATGTCATTCGAAATGGCGAGGCTCAATTTGTTATTAATACTTTGACAAAAGGAAAGCAGCCTGCACGTGACGGCTTTAGAATAAGACGCGAATCTGTTGAGAATGGCATCCCTTGCTTAACCTCACTAGATACAGCGGAAGCTATTTTACGAGTAATAGAATCGATGACATTCTCAAGTGAACCAATGGAACAATCGACTCAAATTGAGGAGGTTATTCATTCATGATTAAAAATGAACTATGCACGGTTATTTCTCAAAAAGAAATTGCAGCATCTATTTACGAGCTCACCTTAAAGGGTGAGCTTGTTCATGAGATGAAGGAGCCTGGTCAGTTTGTTCATATAAAAGTTGGCAGTGGAATGGATCCACTTTTGAGAAGACCAATCAGTATTGCTAATATTGATAAAGATAAAAAAGAATTTACCATGATCTACCGTAAAGAAGGAAGGGGTACTTCCATTCTCTCTGAAAGAAGTGAAGGAGAAGAAATTGACGTACTTGGACCACTTGGAAACGGTTTTCCGATTAGTGAAGCATCTGCAGGAGACGTTGCTTTATTAGTAGGAGGAGGAATTGGTGTTCCGCCACTTTATGAACTTTCAAAGCAGCTTACTTCAAAAGGCGTAAAAGTGATCCACGTACTCGGATTCCAAACGAAATCAGCAGTGTTTTATGAAGAAGAGTTTGCAGCACTTGGGGAAACCTATATTGCCACAGTTGATGGAACTTACGGGACAAAAGGTTTTGTTACAGATGTTATTAATCAAAACGAAATCGATTTTCACATTCTTTATTCATGTGGACCAACGCTTATGCTAAAAGCTTTAGAAGCATCCTATGGTCATAAAAAAGTTTATCTATCTTTAGAGGAAAGAATGGGCTGTGGAATTGGTGCTTGCTTTGCATGTGTATGTCATACAGGCGATGATCCAAATGGATTTACGTATAAAAAAGTGTGCAGTGACGGACCAGTCTTTAAAGCAGGGGAGGTTGTATTATGAGCATGCTAAAGGTTGAATTACCCGGACTATCTTTAAAAAACCCAATTATGCCTGCATCCGGCTGCTTTGGATTCGGTAGAGAATTCAGCAATCTCTACGATTTGAGTCAGCTTGGTGCGATTATGATTAAAGCGACTACTTTAGAACCTCGTTTTGGCAATCCGACCCCGCGTGTTGCTGAGACGTCTGCTGGGATGTTAAATGCAATTGGTTTGCAAAATCCAGGTCTAAAAAAAGTGATGTCTGAAGAACTGCCATGGCTTTCACAGTACGATGTTCCAATTATTGCGAATGTAGCGGGTTCGCTTGAAGAGGATTATGTAGAGGTTGCAAAAGAGATTTCAAATGCGCCAAATGTCCATGCTCTTGAACTTAATATATCCTGTCCTAATGTGAAAACGGGTGGGATTCTTTTTGGAACCATTCCGGAGGTAGCAATGGACTTAACAAGGAAAGTAAAGGAAGTCTCTCAAAAACCTGTGTATGTAAAGCTATCTCCTAATGTAGCAAACATCGTTGATATGGCGAAAGCAGTAGAGGAAGGCGGCGCAGATGGAATTACGATGATTAATACATTATTAGGAATGCGCCTAGATTTAAAAACGGGAAAACCAATACTAGCAAATAAATCTGGCGGTCTTTCAGGTCCAGCTGTTAAGCCAGTAGCTATTCGAATGATTTATGAAGTAAGTCAAAAGGTTTCCTTGCCGATCATTGGAATGGGAGGCGTCCAAACCGCTGAAGATGTTATCGAATATTTGTATGCAGGAGCAAGTGCTGTAGCAGTTGGTACAGCGAATTTCGTCGATCCATTTGTCTGTCCGAGAATTATTGAAGAACTGCCAGTCCTCTTAAAGAAATTAGGGTATGACCATGTTTCGGAATGTGTAGGAAGGAGCTGGAAAGCAAATGAAAAACTCACTCATCATCGCGCTTGATTTTGCCAATCGAAATGAAGTCTTTCAATTTTTAGATCATTTTCATGATGAAAAACTATTCTTAAAAGTTGGAATGGAATTATTCTATCAAGAAGGACCATCCATTATCCACGAATTGAAAGAAAAAGACCACAATATTTTTCTAGACTTAAAGCTGCATGATATTCCCAATACCGTAAAAAGTGCGATGAAAGGATTAGCGCGCTTAGGTGTGGACCTTGTTAACGTGCACGCAGCCGGTGGAAAAATCATGATGGAAGCCGCGTTAGAAGGCTTAGAAAGCGGAGTTGCTGCAGGAAAAAGCAGACCGTATTGTATTGCAGTCACTCAATTAACGAGCACCTCTGAGGAGCAAATGAAACGAGATCAATTAATCCAAACATCTCTTCTTGATTCTGTCTTACACTATGCAAAATCAGCTAAAGAATCAGGCTTAGATGGAGTCGTTTGCTCGACGCATGAAGCAGGACAAATTCGACGTGCACTAGGAGAGTCATTTTTAACAGTTACACCTGGCATTCGTTTGAAATCTGATGATGTTCAAGATCAAAAACGTGTTGCGTCTCCTGATGAAGCGAAGGCGGCTGGTGTTTCTTCGATTGTTGTTGGGCGCTCCATTACAAGGTCTGAAGATCCATTCAAAAGCTACCAAATTTTTAAAGAGAAATGGGAGGGCATCTTGTTATGAAAAGAGATATAGCAGGATTATTATTAGAAATTAAAGCTGTTTTTTTACAGCCAAATGATCCGTTTACATGGGCATCAGGAATGAAGTCGCCGATTTACTGTGATAATCGCTTGACACTATCTTTCCCTCATGTTCGTAAAGCGATTGCTAGTGGATTAAAAGATATTGTATTAGAAAAATTTCCTCAAACGGAAGTGGTTGCAGGTACTGCAACAGCAGGGATTCCACATGCCGCTTGGGTTAGTGAATTATTAGATTTGCCAATGTGCTATGTACGTTCTAAGCCAAAGGGTCATGGTAAAGGGAATCAGATCGAAGGAAAAGCGGAGAAAGGTCAAAAAGTCGTTGTGATTGAAGATCTGATTTCAACAGGCGGAAGTGTAATTACAGCTGTGGAAGCTTTAAGAGAAGCGGGTTGTGAGGTAGTAGGTGTTGTATCGATCTTTACATATGAATTAAGCAAGGGTAAAGAGCTATTGAAAGAAGCAAATATCGAAAGCTATTCCTTAACAGACTATACAACTCTCGTTGATGTAGCAAAGGAAAAAGGCTATATTCAAGAAGAAGATTTGGATAAGCTGACGAATTGGAAGAAGAACCCTGCAGAATGGGGAGCAACAGTAAATTAATAACTAAATGGTCGCACATGTGCGACCATTTTTTTGAAGGTAAGTATGGATCTCATGCTTACCTTTTTTATCTTATAAGCTAAATGCAATTTTTAGGAGTATAATAGTTTGAGAGAGCTCCAGATGATTTGGAAAAAGTAAAAATCGTTACATACTATAATGATTAGGAGAAAGGTTGTTGCCAGATGATTCAATCAAATTCCGTAAAGCTCACTTCATTATCCTCAAAAGGAGGATGTGGCTGTAAAATTGGGCCGGCAGATTTAGCAGAGGTGATCAGAATGCTGCCCCCAACAACGCTGAATTCAGATTTACTTGTTGGACTTGATACAAGTGATGATGCAGGGGTATATCGACTTAACGATGATTTAGCATTGGTGCAAACTGTTGATTTCTTTACTCCAATTGTAGATGATCCATATTCATTTGGCCAGGTGGCAGCAGCCAATGCGATTAGTGATATATATGCGATGGGTGGTAAACCACTTACTGCTCTTAACATTGTTGCCTTTCCTATCGCCACTTTAGACAAACATATTTTGGCGGATATATTGCGAGGTGCTGCTGATAAGCTAAAAGAAGCAGGCGCAACTCTCGTAGGGGGCCATTCAATAGATGACAAGGAGCCAAAATTTGGACTTGCTGTTACAGGTCTTGTTCATCCTCAAAAGATAAGAACTAATACAGGTGCAAGACCTGGAGACAAGCTTATTTTAACAAAACCTATTGGTGTCGGTATTTTAACTTCCTCCATTAAAAAAGGCTTGCTTACAAGCAAGGAAATTGCCAGAGTTACAGAAGTGATGGCGACATTAAATAAAAAAGCGGCAGAAACAATGGAATCGTACGATGTTCATGCGTGCACAGACGTGACAGGATTTGGTTTACTTGGTCATGCTTTAGAAATAGCTAAGGGAAGTGGTGTAGGCATACGAATGATCCAAAAACAAGTACCTATACTTGAGAAGGTAAGAGAGCTTGCAGAAAAAGGGGTCATTCCTGGTGGTACAAAAAATAATTATGCACACATAAAAGGATCGGTGTCTTTTCCAGAAACCATGGATCAAGTTGATCAATGGGTTTTATGTGACGCGGTTACATCAGGTGGACTATTAATCGCTGTAGAAGTAGAACAAGCTGAAAAGCTTTTATCAGAGCTTCATCAAGTAGGGGTTGAGGCTGGTTTAATTGGGGAAGTAATTGAAGAAGAAGCTGGACGTATTGTTGTAATATAAGGATCTTTTTCATAATGGTTGAGAGGTGGAAAAACAATTGTTCAAGGATATTACCATTCATCAATTATTGCATTTAAAAGATAAAAAAGAGATGGTGCTGATTGATGTAAGGTCGCCATCAGAATACAAGGATTCCACGATACCTGGAAGCATGAATATTCCATTGTTTAATGACGAAGAAAGAGCAGAAATTGGTACTATTTATAAGCAGATTAGTGTCCAGGCAGCGAAAGAACGCGGTCTTGAGATCGTATCTGCTAAGCTACCTAGTTTTATTAAGAAATTTGGTCAGATTGAAGCGGAAAAGACGGTATTTTGCTGGCGAGGAGGGATGCGAAGCAGGACAACGGCGACCGTCCTTGATTTAATGGGGATACATGTTTATCGACTAGAAGGCGGGATCCGTGAATATCGGAAATGGATAGTGGAACAACTAGAAAACTTGGAGTTTCAGAAGAAAGCTTTCGTTTTAAACGGATTCACTGGGACGGGAAAAACCTTGATTTTACGGAGACTACAAGAGAAAGGATATCCAGTTCTTGATTTGGAGAAAATGGCTAACCATAGAGGCTCTATTTTTGGACAAATTGGTTTAGTGCCATATAATCAGAAAACTTTTGAATCCCTCTTTGTAAATTGCTGGCTCCCTATCCGAAATTCACCTTATGTCCTATTTGAGGCTGAAAGCAAAAGAATTGGAAAAGTTGTTCTCCCTCCTCTGCTTATTCAAAAAAAGGAGAAAGGGATCCAGCTCATTGTTGATATGCCAATAGAAGAAAGGGTTCAACATATTTTAGAGGACTATCAGCCTTGGGAGCATCATGCTGAATGTATTGAGGCTTTTCTGAAAATAAAAAAGCGAATTCATACACCAGTTGCGTCTCAAATTATTTCCGATCTCAAATTAGGCCATTTTGCATCAGCAGTTCGATTATTACTAGAATATTACTATGATCCATTATATAAATATACAGAAAATCAATTTTCTGAAAATCAAAGAGTCATTTTGAAAGTAAAAAATGTGGATGAAGCTGTCCTTCTGATCCAGGATATTCTCAAAAATGAAGAAACCAAAATAAGGTGAAAGTAAAGCTAAAACCAAAAGGATAGAAAATAGTTTACTATTCCTATCCTTTTGGTTTTAGCTATTGTTTCAAACTAATAACAGTTTCCTCATCAGGTGTTACATAGATCGTTTGCTGATGGTCATAAATGACAAATCCAGGCTTAGCTCCGCTTGGCTTTCTTACATATCGTACAAGTGTAAAGTCGACAGGAACGGAGCTTGAGCTTCGTGCTTTACTATAATAAGAGGCTATTTTTGCGGCCTCTACAATGGTTGCATCATTTGGTTCTTTACTGCGAATAACAACATGTGAGCCAGGAATGTCTTTTGTATGCAGCCAAATATCATCACGGGCAGCCAATTTATTCGTTAAATAATCATTTTGTTTATTGTTTTTTCCGACCAATATTTCTGTTCCGTCCGTTGCAATATAGCGATCAAGGATTGGTTTTTGATTTTGCTGCTTTTTATTTTGGCGTTTTTTTCGATCCTTTAAATAGCCGCCTTCCACTAACTCCTCTCTTATTTCAGCAATGTCCTTCGGTGAAGCGGCAATAACCTGCTGCAATAGCGCCTCAAAGTAACGAATTTCTTCTGCAGCAATCCTTATTTGTTCTTGTACAATATCGATTGCATGCTTCGCTTTTTGATATTTTGTAAAGTATTTTTGAGCATTCTCTGATGGAGTTAGCCTCGGATCAAGAGATATAATGACGCTGCTCCCATTCTCGTCATAATAATTAAATACTTCTATTTCCTTCATTCCTTTTTGAACGGCAAAAAGATTTGCTGTTAAAAGCTCACCCATTAGCTGATATTGATCAGCGTTTTTAGCATCCTTCAAGGTGAGATTTAACTTCATTATTTTCTTTTCATTTTTCTCTTTCTCATTTCGAATATAACGCTCAAGATCGCTTGATTGCTGCTTTACTCGATCTCTTTCAGCTTTTCCAAAATAATAGCGGTCAAGCAGAGCACTTAAAGTTGGGTAGGTCTTCACTTCTCCTTGAATATGCTCTAAAGGATAGAGATAAAAACTTTCTTTGTTTGGTGAAATCGTAATAGCTGGTGAATATTCATGCTTTTCGATTTGTTTCATTATGGAAAAGAAAGCTTTTGGTAAGGTAATTCGATTTGCTATACCTGCTCGTGCGATAATTTCTTTAGCCATTAATGGTGACATCCCGGAAAAATGCTCTACAAGTTGTCTATCTAGTTTACCGCCGTTAAAATCCAGTATGCTTAATAAATCATCCTCTGTGAGTTGAAGAGGATTTTTTTTATGCTGCTTAGGAGGGGAAATATATTCATGCCCTGGAAGAATCGCTCGATGACTGTTAATAGAAAAAGAAATATGTTTAACGCTATCAAGAATCATGTTTCTCGTTTTATCAACCAAAATAATATTGCTGTGCTTTCCCATAATTTCAACGATCAACTGTTTATAGGAAGGATCACCAATTTCATTTCGACCTCTCACTTCAAAAATAATGATTCGATCTAATTCATCTTGATAAATTTGATCAATAAAATATCCCTCTAAATGTTTCCTTAAAAGCATACAAAACATAGGCGGTTCATTTGGGTTATCGTATGCTTCCTCCGTAAGTTGAAATCTAGCATAGCTGGGATGAACAGAGAAAAGAAGCTTATGATTTTTTCCTTGTGCCCGTACAACCAAGACGATTTCATTTTTATAAGGCTGGTGGACTTTATTGATTCTGCCTCCACTAAGTGTATTGGCTATTTCATTGGTCATTGCTCTTGTAAATAAACCATCAAATGACATGTTAATACATCCTTTACTAAATATCTAAATGTGCTTCTTAGCTGCCTGAGAGGATAGAGAAGCCTATCTTTTCTTTTATTATCATAGCATTTTTTTATTTATGGTTGAATAAGCTTTCTTTAGAGCAAGGGTTGGACAACTTTCCTTACAGTCCATCTACATTAACCATAACGAAGAAAAGTTTATTTTATCATGAGTTTGCTTTCACGCAAAAGTTGTTTATTTTCTTCGTACATATATTTATATAAAGGAAGTGAACCGTCCGAATGAAATTCCATGAAATGGATATCAATGAAGTGGAAAATGCCTTACAAACTAATTATGCAGCAGGATTAACGGAAGAGGAAGTACGAATTCGGAGGAAAGAGTTTGGCTATAATGAATTGGATGAAGGGGAAAAGCAATCTGCATTGCTCTTGTTTTTTAGTCAATTTAAAGATTTTATGGTTCTTGTTCTTTTAGCAGCAACTTTAATATCTGGATTATTAGGTGAATATGTTGATGCAATTGCCATTATTGCAATCGTTGTTGTAAATGGCTTTCTTGGTTTTTTTCAAGAGAGAAAGGCAGAGAAGTCGTTGGAAGCCTTAAAAGAATTATCTGCTCCTCAAGTGTATGTTCTAAGAGATAATGAATGGATAAAAATTCCATCTAAAGAGGTTGTTCCTGGTGATCTTATTAAATTTTCTACTGGTGATCGAATAGGTGCTGATCTTAGATTAGTAGATACAAAGAGCTTAGAAATTGAAGAGTCTGCATTGACTGGAGAGTCGGTTCCGGTTCAAAAGAGCACAGGAGCTATTTCTCTTTCGCATATTGAACTAGGTGATATGGAAAATATGGCATTTATGGGAACAATGGTGACAAGGGGAAGCGGTGTTGGGGTAGTCATTACGACTGGTATGAAAACGGCGATGGGGCAAATCGCAGGGTTGCTTCAAAATGCCGAAGCAACGGTTACTCCGTTGCAAAGACGGTTAGAACAGCTTGGCAAAATATTAATTATTGTCGCGATACTATTAACGATTTTAGTTGTTGTTGTTGGGATCCTCGGTGGTCACGAAATGTATACGATGTTCTTGGCTGGGGTCTCTCTAGCTGTAGCAGCGATTCCAGAAGGATTGCCTGCTATTGTAACGGTCGCTTTATCTCTTGGTGTTCAACGGATGATAAAGAAAAATGCGATTGTTCGAAAGCTCCCTGCTGTTGAAACACTCGGATGTGCTTCAGTGATTTGCTCAGATAAAACAGGTACGATGACACAAAATAAAATGACTGTTACCCATTTATGGAGCGGGGGGAAAACTTGGACTATTGATGGTATTGGCTATGAACCAAAAGGATCTTTTTATCAAGGAACAATTCGGACTTCCCCTTCAAATGAAAAAGCCATTTTACAAATGCTAATGTTTGGAATGCTATGTAATCATGCAGAAATCAAGAATAGGGAAAATGAATATATCATTGATGGAGATCCAACAGAGGGGGCTTTGCTCGTTGCCGCAATGAAAGCTGGATTAAATCGGGAGAATCTAGCTACGCAATATGATATCATTCATGAGTTTCCTTTTGATTCAACGAGAAAGATGATGAGTATCATTGTAAAGGATCGAAATGGACGGCAATTTGTTATTACAAAAGGTGCACCAGATGTACTGCTAGATCGAAGTAAATTAATTCTTTGGGATAATAAAAAACAGTCGATATCAAAAGACAATAAAGGTGAGATACAAGCCGCTATTCACCAGCTTGCTTCACAGGCATTAAGAACGATTGCGATCGGATTTAAAGAAATTTCTTCGCAATTATTTATTATGGATGAAGGAGAAGCTGAAAAGGATTTAGTTTTTCTTGGCTTACAAGGAATGATTGATCCTCCAAGGCCCGAGGTAAAAAAGGCCGTTAAGGAATGCAGGGCGGCGGGAATTAAAACGATTATGATTACCGGTGATCATGTGATTACTGCTCAAGCAATTGCTAAGCAGCTAGGGATTCTGCATCAACATTCAAAGGTGATTGAAGGTAAACAATTATCAAAAATGTCGGTGGACGAATTGGAAAATGTAGTGGAAGAGGTGTCTGTTTTTGCGAGAGTCTCACCTGAGCATAAATTGAAAATAGTAAAAGCGCTTCAAAATCGAGGACATGTCGTTGCAATGACTGGAGATGGAGTTAATGATGCACCTGCGATTAAATCTGCTGATATCGGTGTTGCAATGGGGATAACAGGAACGGATGTTGCAAAGGAGGCTTCTTCTTTAGTTCTTTTAGATGATAATTTTGCTTCTATTCAAGAAGCCATAAAAGAAGGAAGGAATATTTATGAGAATATTCGAAAGTTCATACGATATTTGCTAGCCTCCAATGTAGGTGAAATTTTAGTAATGTTTTTTGCGATGTTGCTTGCTTTACCGCTGCCGCTCGTACCGATTCAAATATTATGGGTCAATTTAGTTACAGATGGGTTGCCGGCAATGGCTCTTGGATTAGACAAACCAGAGGAAAATGTCATGCAGAGAAAGCCTCGAAGTCCAAAGGAAGGAGTCTTTGCTAGAAGTCTAGGCTGGAAAGTGATTTCGAGAGGCTTTCTAATCGGGATTGCTACTTTATTGGCTTTTATAATCGCTTATAAAGCTCATCCTGATCAATTAGCTTACGCCCAAACTGTCGCCTTTGCTACTTTAGTTTTAGCGCAGCTTATTCATGTATTTGACTGTAGAAGTGAGAAATCAGTCTTTTCTAGAAATCCGTTTGGCAATATATATTTAATTTGGGCAGTTCTTTCTTCATTATTACTCATGTTCATTGTCATCTATCATCCAGCCTTACAGAACATTTTTCATACCGTTCCGATACGGACAAAAGATTGGCTATTGATTACTGGGTTAGCAGCTATTCCAACTTTTTTACTAGCTGGATCATTTTTCGCAAGAAAAACAAATTGAAGTATGATATAATCCAAAAGGTAGTAGGGAAAAATCTCTATTACTTTTCTTTTGTTCGTCTAGCTTCGACGTACAGGACGTACTAGTGCCGATGAAGACATGCGGATGTGGCGTTTTTTAATCGGCCAGAGCCCAGCCCCTCGAGTCATAAGTCAAATCACTCCAGAAATCAGGATTTCCTGTGTGCTTCGCCTTATGCTTGTCAGGGCTAAACAGAGCACTTGCGCTTTTGTTCTAAACTTAGCAGTGATAGAATGAAAGGAAAGTGAACACCTTTGGGCACGACTTTTTTCAAGATTGGAAGTGAAAGAAATGGTCGTAAGCATGACAGGATTTGGAAGGAGCAAAAAAGAGTCAGGTTCTTGTTCCGTAATCGTTGAAGTGAAAACGGTTAATCACCGCTTTAGTGAATATCATTTTCGAATGCCAAGACAATTTTTGAAAATGGAAGATAAGCTAAAGAAGAAGCTTTCAAATTTCATACATAGAGGAAGAGTTGAAGTTTTTGTAACAGTTGAAGGTGAAGGCTTGGTTCACCAAAAGGTAAAGGTTGATTGGGATCTGCTGCAAAAATATGTGGAAGCAGTAACTGCGATTAGAGAAAAATTCCAGTTGAAAGACAACGTTTCTTTACATGAATTACTAAACAGAGATGATTTAATTCATATAGAAGAACAGGAAGAGGATAGCCCTGAGCTGAATTTGCTCCTACTTGAAGCAGTTGAAGAGGCAGCTAAACAGCTGAAGAAAATGAGATTGATTGAAGGGGCACATTTAGAGAAAGATATTTTACTTCATCTACATACACTGGAAAAAGGAATTGAAACTTTAAAAGAATTTTCCCCGCAGGTTATTTTACAGTATGAAGAGAAGCTAAGAAAGAAAATGAATGAGTTTTTAGATGAGATGGTTGATGAGGCAAGAATTTTATCTGAAGTTGCTATTTTTAGCGATAAAGCAGACATAAATGAAGAGTTAACAAGGCTTCTTAGTCATATTAAGCAATTTTCAAATACGCTATTATTAAATGAACCAATTGGACGTAAAATGGACTTTCTTTTACAAGAGATGAATCGAGAGGTCAATACAATTGGGGCGAAAGCAAATCATGCCACGATTGGAAATGAAGTCGTAGAAATGAAAAGCTTACTAGAAAAAATGAAAGAGCAAGTGCAAAATATCGAATAAAAATCGTTTAGAATTAGAAAGACAGGGTCAAAATAAGGATCTAATGACTGGAGGGCGGCTATGCCAATTAAGCTTATTAATATCGGATTTGGCAATATTGTTTCAGCCAATCGAATCATTTCAATTGTTAGTCCTGAATCAGCACCAATTAAGAGAATTATTCAAGACGCAAGAGATCGTGGTACGTTAATAGATGCAACGTTCGGAAGACGTACCAGAGCAGTCATCATCATGGATAGTGATCATATTATTCTCTCAGCGGTTCAGCCAGAAACGGTTGCTCACCGGCTAAACGATCGGGATGAAATCTTGGATGAAGGGTAGGATTAAGGAATGCACGAAAAAGGTTTACTAATCGTTTTATCTGGGCCTTCTGGAGTGGGGAAGGGAACCGTTAGAAAAGCAATATTTTCACAAAAAGATTTAGCATTTGAATATTCCATTTCAATGACGACAAGAAAGCCTCGTGAAGGAGAGGTTAATGGAGTCGATTATTTTTTCAAAACAAGAGAAGAATTTGAGCAGCTAATTAAACAAGGTAAGCTGCTGGAATATGCTGAATTTGTTGGAAATTATTATGGGACGCCTGTTGATTACGTTCGGGAGACTTTAGATAGAGGGAAGGATGTTTTCCTTGAGATTGAAGTTGAGGGTGCGAAACAGGTCCGTGAAAAATTCCCTGATGGCTTATTTATCTTTTTAGCGCCGCCGAGCTTATCCGAGTTAAAAAACCGTATCGTAACAAGAGGGACGGAAACAGAGGATGTCATTAAAAATCGTATGACTGCGGCAAAGGAAGAAATCGAAATGATGCATTTATATGATTATGTCGTTGAAAACGATCGTGTAGAAAATGCATGTGAAAAAGTAAAGGCCATCGTAATTGGTGAGCACTGCCGCAGAGAACGAGTTGAACCAAAATATAAAAAAATGCTGGAGGTTGATTAACGATGTTAAATCCATCAATTGATTCTTTATTAACAAAAATAGATTCCAAATATTCATTAGTTTCTGTCGCTGCAAAGCGTGCGCGAAAGCTTCAACTGAATGATAAGCAATTGTTAAATAAATATATTTCCCATAAAAATGTGGGAAAAGCTCTTGAAGAAATTAATGCAGAAAGACTGTATTATAGATTGGCAGATCGCAAAGAGGATGGAATAGAAGAATAATGAAGGGGCTGACTTTGTCAGCCTTTTTCTTGCACATAATGATAGGTTAGTTGTAAAAAAGAGATAAGAGTTTTGATCATAGTGGGAGATGGTCTGAAAATGCTGACTGGAAAAAAGATATTACTATGTGTCACAGGAGGAATCGCTGTTTATAAGGCTGCAGCATTAACTAGCAAAATTGTTCAAGCAGGTGCTGAAGTGAAAGTGCTATTAACAGAAGCAGCTGCTAAATTTGTCCCTCCGTTAACGTTTCAAGCCTTATCGAAAAATGATGTTTATATTGATACGTTTGATGAGAAAAATCCAAAAGTCATTGCGCACATTGATTTAGCGGATTGGCCGGATTTAATAGTAGTCGCTCCAGCTACTGCTAATACGATTGGGAAGCTTGCAAATGGAATCGCGGATAATATGGTTTCTACCACCTTGCTTGCTGCGACAGCCCCAGTTTGGATCGCACCTGCCATGAATGTGCACATGTATGATCATCCAGCTGTGAAAAAAAATATTCAGACATTATATGAATATGGCTACCGTTTCATTGAACCAAGCGAAGGATATTTAGCCTGTGGCTATGTTGGAAAAGGGAGACTTGAGGAACCAGAAAACATTGTTTCTATACTACAAGATTTTTTTTCAAGTTCTCCTATTGATTTATCTGGACAAACGGTATTGATTACAGCGGGTCCTACAAGAGAAAAGGTCGATCCTGTACGATTTCTTACAAATCATTCAACTGGAAAGATGGGCTATGCCATTGCAGAGCAAGCGAAAAAGGCAGGAGCGAAGGTGATCCTTGTAACTGGGCCGACTACCATTTTACCTCCTGCCGATGTAGATGTTATTCAAGTCGAAAGTGCTGAGGAAATGTATCAAGCTGTTATGAATCATTTTGAGCTAGCAACGATTGTCGTGAAAACTGCAGCTGTAAGTGATTACCGACCAAAAGTAACATTCACACACAAGGTAAAAAAAGAACCAGGAGATAAGCTGCTTGAGCTTGAAAGAACGAAAGATATTTTATTAGAGCTGGGGAAGCGCAGGGATCATCAATTATTAATTGGATTTGCTGCAGAGACGGATCATGTAGAGGAATATGCGAAAGAGAAATTAAGGAAAAAGAATGCTGATATGATTGTTGCTAATAACGTTAATTCCAATGGAGCAGGCTTCGAAACGGATACGAACATTGTGACTATTTATAAGCGAGATGGGCAAATCATAGAACTTCCTATTCTATCTAAAAAAGAGGTTGCATGGAACATATTGAACGAGGCTGTAAAATGGATTGAGGAGCATCAGAAATGAGAGTAGCTCAAGTTATTGTTGATGTTCCAACCAAGCAAACGGATAAACCTTATGATTACCTCATTCCAGTGCATTTTGAAGATACCATTCAGCCTGGAATGAGAGTCATTGTTCCCTTTGGCCCGCGAAATATACAGGGCTTTGTTGTTTCAGTAACCGAATCTTCGACTTTTAATAAACTAAGAGAAATCATTGAACCCATGGACTTGGTGCCCATATTAAATGAGGAGCTTTTGTCCTTAGGAAATTGGTTAACAGAGCAAACGATGTGCTTTAAGATCTCTTCTTTTCAAGCAATGCTGCCAGCTGCATTAAAAGCAAAGTATGAAAAGAAAATAAAACTTGTTCATCCCGATGCAATAGCTTCACTGCCGAAGGAGTTAGGACATTGGTTTAAAGAAGCTCATACGAGATCTTGGGAGGAAGCTGTTAACGCTGATTATTTACACTTACTACAAAAGGAAGCTAAGCGTGGAAAAGTCGAGGTTCTTTATGAGGTAAGGGAACGTGTAAAGAAAAAAATGAAAAAGCATTTACTCCCTGCTCTTACAGTAGAGGAGTTGATAGAAAAGAAACGCAGCCTTTCCCCTCAAGCATCCAAGCAACATATGGTCCTCGATTTTTTTATCATTCATCATCAGCCTATTGAGCAAAGTGAGCTTCTCTCCACTCTTATGATTACCACTTCTGTTATTAAAGGGCTTGTTCAAAAAGGCATTCTTATTGAAAACGAGCAAGAAGTTTACCGAGATCCTTTTGCTAATCGACTATATGAAAAAAAACAGCCGTTAGAGTTAAGTAAACCGCAAAATGAAGCAATAACACCTATATTAAGTTGTATTGACAATCATCAGCACAAAGTCTTTCTTTTATATGGGGTAACAGGCAGTGGAAAGACAGAAGTTTACCTGCAATCGATCCAAAATGTTTTACAAAAAGGCAAGGAATCGATTGTACTGGTACCTGAAATCTCTTTAACTCCACAAATGGTCACAAGATTTAAAGAAAGGTTTGGAGATTTAGTCGCTGTTCTACACAGTGGATTGTCAGCAGGTGAAAAATATGATGAATGGAGAAAGATTCATAGAAAAGAAGTAAAAGTAGTTGTTGGAGCAAGATCTGCTATATTTGCTCCATTTGACAATCTTGGAATTATTATTATTGATGAAGAACATGAAACAAGCTATAAGCAAGAAGAAAACCCAAAATATCATGCGAGAGATGTAGCGATAAAACGGGCGATAAGTCATCAATGTCCGGTTGTGTTGGGAAGTGCTACTCCTTC
Organism: Bacillus sp. 03113; assembly: GCF_006546985.1. Lineage (GTDB taxonomy): Bacteria > Bacillota > Bacilli > Bacillales > Cytobacillaceae > VATK01. Next base: position 74,997 of record NZ_VATK01000004.1, on the reverse strand, counting down.
TTTAGAATCTTTTGCCCGCGCAAAAAAAGGAGTTTATGAACTTTTAACACTTTCGAATAGAATAAACAATCGGGCTCTTCCAAATGTTGAAATCGTTGATATGAGGGAAGAGCTTCGAGAGGGAAATCGATCCATGTTTTCTCGCTCTTTATTAGAAAAGCTAAAACTTCGTATAGACAAAAAAGAACAGACGGTTTTGTTTTTAAATAAAAGAGGTCACTCATCTTTTGTCATGTGCAGGGATTGTGGTCATGTTGTCAATTGTCCACATTGTGATATTTCGTTAACGTATCATCGGTTTCAGGATCAAATGAAATGTCATTATTGTGGGTATGAAGAAAGAGTACCAAGTATTTGCCCTATTTGTAATAGCGAGCATATACGTTATTTTGGAACAGGTACTCAAAAGGTGGAAGAGGAGCTTGGAAAGATACTTCCTGAAGCGAAGGTCATTCGAATGGATGTCGATACCACCACTCGTAAAGGATCCCACGAACGATTATTGAATGAATTTCAAAAGGGAAATGCAGATATCCTTTTAGGGACACAAATGATTGCGAAAGGGCTTGATTTTCCAAATATTACACTGGTCGGTGTTTTATCTGCAGATACGATGCTTCGACTGCCAGATTTTCGCTCCTCAGAAAAAACATTTCAGTTATTAACTCAAGTAAGCGGACGGGCAGGCAGGCATAAGCTTGCTGGAGAAGTTGTTATCCAAACATATTCACCAGAGCATTACAGTATCGAGCTAGCAGCTGATCAAGATTATGATCTCTTTTTTGATAGAGAAATGATGATGAGAAAGGTTCATAAATATCCTCCTTTTTATTATATTTCACTTATTACGGTTAGCCATGAACAACTTTTAAAAGCTGTATCTGTTACAGAGAAAATTACAGCATTTGTACGTTCTAAGCTATCAGAACAAACGGTTGTGTTAGGACCAGTGGCATCGCCGATTTCTCGGATAAAAAATAGATATCGATATCAGTGTTTGATAAAATACAAGCATGAACCTGATCTTGCAAAAGTGCTTAAAAGCATTGTCGATCATTATCAAAACGAATTTACGACAAACGGATTGCAAATCTCAATAGATGTAAATCCTTATCTATTAATGTAAGTTATTATAGGTGGATGATCGGGAGTATGAGGTAGATTTCTACTCCACTGATTTTGAATCACATCTGTAAGAAAATGAGATATAGTAGCCGTACTCACTAAAAAGGCTACTCAAATGTTTTCATCTTAGGAGGTTAAACCAATTGACTGTTAAAAAAATAGTCACCTTTCCAGCTACGATCCTTCAAGAAGTTTGTGATCCAGTTACGGTTTTTGATCGAAAGCTGGGGAAACTATTAGACGATATGTATGATACCATGATTGAATTTGATGGAGTAGGATTAGCAGCACCACAAATTGGGATAAAAAAAAGAATTGCGATTGTCGATATTGACGATGAATCTGGAACGATTGAATTAATAAATCCTGAAATCATCAAAACAGAAGGAGAACAAACAGATCCTGAAGGATGTTTAAGTTTTCCAGGTTTATATGGTAAAGTGTCAAGACCTAACTACGTCAAAATTAAAGCTCAAAATCGAAAAGGGAAGAGCTATACTCTTGAAGCAGAAGGATTTTTAGCAAGAGCCATTCAGCATGAGATGGATCATTTAGAAGGAATTCTTTTTACATCAAAGGTTATTCGATATATTGAAGAAGAAGAGCTAGAAAGGTTGGAAAATGAATGACACGAATCGTCTTTATGGGTACACCTGATTTTTCAGTTCCCGTTTTAAAACAAATTATTGAGGATGGCTTTGAAGTTATTGCTGTAGTGACTCAGCCTGATCGACCGGTTGGGAGAAAAAAAATCCTTACTCCGCCACCTGTAAAGGTAGAAGCATTAAACCAAGGAATTCCTGTCTATCAACCAGATAAAATTCGAGAAAAAGCTGAATTGGAAAAGATTATCGCTCTAGAGCCCGACTTAATTGTAACAGCTGCTTTTGGACAGATTTTACCAAATGAGCTATTGGAATATCCAAAATATGGTTGTATTAATGTCCATGCTTCTTTGCTTCCAGAGCTAAGAGGTGGAGCGCCAATTCATTATTCTATCCTTCAAGGAAAAGAAAAAACAGGGATTACGATTATGTACATGGCTGAAAAACTAGATGCTGGTGACATATTAACACAGGTAGAAGTACCGATAGAAGAAAGAGATACTGTGGGAATTTTGCATGATAAATTGAGTTTGGCTGGTTCTAATCTTTTATCTGAGACATTGCCAAAGCTATTGGCAGGACAGTTAACAGCAATTAAGCAGGATGAAGAACAGGCAACCTTCGCTTCAAATATTAAAAGATCAGATGAAAAAATTAATTGGTCAAGATCTGGAGAAGAGATATATAACCAAATTAGAGGCTTAAATCCATGGCCGGTAGCCTATACTACTCTTCATAAAGGAATTGTAAAGGTATGGTGGGCAGAAAAATCACATACTTCAGCAAATCTTTCTCCAGGAACGATTATAGACATTGATGAAGAGAGCTTCACGGTTGCAACTGGGAATGATACAGCTTTGAAAATTATAGAGCTACAACCATCTGGAAAGAAAAAGATGACAGCCGCAGAATTTCTTCGTGGGGCTGGCTCTCAGCTAGCGATCGGAGATCAGTTAGGAGATCTAAATGAATAAGAAAAAAAACAATGTTCGAGAAACAGCACTAGATCTTCTAGAAACGATAAGTAAAAATCAATCATACAGCAATTTGTTATTAAACAATGCTATTAATAAACATAAGGTGGATGCAAAAGATATTGGTTTATTAACTGAACTTGTTTATGGTACGCTGCAAAGAAAAATGACACTTGATTTCTATTTACAGCCCTTTCTAAAAAAGAAGAATAAAATAGAGAGCTGGGTTTTAAATTTATTAAGATTAACCCTTTATCAAATGGTTTACTTGGATAAAATACCGGATAGAGCGGCTGTTTTTGAAGGGGTAGAAATTGCTAAGAGAAGAGGACATAAAGGGATTACATCCATGGTAAATGGTGTGCTTAGGTCCATTCAAAGAGAAGGTCTTCCTTCATTAGAAGATGTGAAAGATCCAATAGAAAGGCTCTCAATTCGTACAAGTCACCCTAGCTGGCTTGTAAAGAGGTGGGTCGAACAGTTAGGATATAATGAAACTGAAAAAATGTGCGAACTGAACTTAACTGCACCTTTTCAGACAGCAAGAGTCAATGTGACGAAAATATCAAGAGAGAAATGTTTAGAAAAACTAATAGAAGAGGGCTATCAAGTAGAACCAAGTCCTATTTTGAAAGAAGCGATTAAGTGTTTAAAAGGAAATTTAGCTCATTCACAAGCTTTTAGGGAAGGACTGTTGACGATCCAGGATGAAAGCTCTATGCTTGTAGCTTATGCTCTTCAATTAGACCATTCTTATGCGGTTCTAGATGCATGTGCAGCCCCAGGAGGGAAGTCCACTCATATAGCAGAGAAAATGAATCGAAATGGACAGGTTATTTCATTAGATTTGCATGATCATAAAATAAAACTAATTCGTGAAAATGCCGAGCGGTTAGACCTTCCCAATATAATAACGAAGGCATTAGACAGCCGGAAAGCGAAGGAACAATTTGAAAAGGAAACCTTCGATCGAATTTTATTAGATGCACCATGCTCAGGCTTAGGTGTTATGAGAAGAAAGCCTGATATGAAATATACGAAACAAGCAGAAGACATTTTTCAATTACAAAAGATACAGCTAAGTTTATTGGAATCCGTTTCCCCTTTGCTAAAAAAAGGTGGTATTCTTATTTACAGTACTTGTACGGTAGATCGTATAGAAAATCAAGATGTCATAGAGCAGTTTTTAAGCAAACATACAGAATTTGAAGAGGATCGATCAATGCCACTTCGTTTACCTGATAGCATCCGACCACTCGCCAAAGAATTCGACATGCAAATACTTCCGCAGCACTTTGGATCAGACGGCTTTTATATAGCTGCTATTAGAAAAGTGGAGACGCCTTGATCAGCCCTGAAGAAAAATGTTCATTTGCCTCAAAAAGTGTTCTTTACTTTTAGAGGCAAATGGTTATTTTTCACAAGGGTTAGGCGCTGAAGCTAGACAAAGAAAAGTGGCCGATTAAAAACGCCACGGCCTTATGCCTTTATCGGCACTAGTACTTCCTGTACTTCAAAACTAGATAATAAAAGAAAGAAGGTGTAAGATAATGGAACAAACAACCAAAAACGAAAAGATTAAAACGATCGCATCAAAACCTTCCATCTATTCTTTACAACTACACGAGCTTAAAGAATGGTTAAAGGAGCAAAATGATAAAGCTTTTAGAGCGGAACAAATTTTTGATTGGCTTTATAAAAAGCGTGCGCATTCGTTTCAAGATATGACGAACCTGTCTAAAGGATTAAGAGAAAAATTAGAAGAAAGCTTTACTATTACAACTCTTAAAACTATTGTGCAGCAAACATCCTCTGATGGAACCATCAAATTTTTATTTGAATTACAGGATGGCTATTCGATAGAAACTGTTTTAATGAGACATGAATATGGGAATTCTGTCTGTGTAACGACCCAGGTTGGGTGTAGAATTGGCTGTACATTTTGTGCATCTACGCTTGGTGGTTTAAAAAGAAACTTGGAAGCTGGAGAAATTGTTGCTCAAGTAGTGAAAGTGCAGCAAGCTTTAGATGAAAGCAATGAACGTGTTAGCTCCGTTGTTATTATGGGAATTGGAGAACCTTTTGACAATTACGATCAAATGATGTCATTTTTGAAAATTATTAATCATGATCAAGCATTAAATATTGGTGCTCGCCACATTACCGTATCGACGAGCGGCATTATTCCGAAAATTTATCAATTTGCAGATGAAAAGCTGCAAATCAATTTTGCTCTATCTCTTCATGCTCCAAATTCAGAGTTGCGAGGAAAGCTTATGCCGATTAACCGTGCTTATAAACTCCCAGATTTAATGGAGGCAATCCGTTATTATGTCAATAAAACTGGAAGAAGAGTAAGCTTTGAATATGGATTATTCGGTGGTGAAAACGATCAAGTTGAGCATGCAGAAGAGCTTGCGCAGTTGATAAAAGGGATAAAATGTCACGTTAATTTAATCCCAGTAAACTATGTACCTGAAAGAGATTATGTGAGAACACCTAGAGAGCAAATCTTTTTATTTGAAAAAACATTGAAAAACCACGGGGTAAACGTAACCATTCGCAGAGAACAAGGTCACGATATTGATGCAGCATGCGGTCAATTGCGAGCAAAGGAGCGTAAAGAAGAAACGAGGTGATAAAATGAAGGCGGTTTTTATGACTGACCAAGGGAGAATTCGTCAGCATAATGAAGATAATGGTGGTATTTTCAGTAATCAATATGGACAACGCCTTGCCATTGTAGCAGATGGCATGGGCGGCCACCGTGCTGGAGATGTTGCAAGTGAAATGGCTCTATTAAATATGCAAGCTTTATGGGAAAAAGCAGACAAGATTGAAACGGCAGAACAAGCTGAAGTTTGGTTAATGACTAGCATACAAAATGTAAATAAAATTTTATTTGACCATGCAAAAACCCATACGGAATGTGAAGGAATGGGGACGACCATAGTCGCCGTCATATGTACAGATCATTTTGCAACGATTGCCAATATTGGAGACAGCAGATGCTATCTGTATAATGAAGATGGTTTTAAACAAGTTACTGAAGATCATTCGCTGGTGAATGAGCTTGTTCGATCTGGTCAGATTACGAAGGAGGATGCAGAACATCATCCGCGCAAAAATGTTTTATTGAGGGCATTAGGGACGGAACAATCCGTCGATATGGATATTAAAACGATTATTTTTGAAGAAGGTGACCTTCTTTTATTATGCTCAGATGGATTATCAAACAAAGTTGCGGACGCTAATATGGTCGAAGTTTTGAAAACAGATCTTTTGTTGAATGAGAAAGCATCGATTCTGATTAAATTAGCAAACGAAAACGGAGGAGATGATAATATCACCATTGTCATTATCGAGTTTGTTGATGGGCAGCAAGCAGGTGATAATTTATGATGATTGGCAAAAGAATTAGTGGCCGATATCGAATTTTAGATATGGTTGGCGGCGGTGGAATGGCGAACGTCTACCTTGCACATGATATGATTTTAGATCGTGATGTAGCCGTTAAAATGCTTAGATTAGACTTTGCCAATGATGAAGAGTTTATTCGTCGTTTTCATAGAGAAGCACAGTCTGCGACAAGTTTAGTTCATCCAAATATTGTGGGTATTTATGATGTTGGAGAAGAAGATTCTATTTATTATATTGTCATGGAATATGTTGATGGCCAAACACTAAAACAATACATACAGCAAAATTCACCGATAAACATTGATGAAGCACTTAACATCATGAGACAGCTTACATCTGCTATTTCTCACGCTCATCAAAATCACATTATTCATCGAGACATAAAACCGCAAAATATACTTATTGATCATAATGGCAATGTGAAAATAACGGATTTTGGGATCGCCCTAGCACTCAGTGCGACAAGCATAACTCAAACAAATTCTGTTTTGGGATCTGTCCATTATTTATCCCCAGAGCAAGCTAGAGGGGGAATGGCGAACAAAAAGTCAGATATATACTCACTTGGGATTGTCATGTTTGAGCTGTTAACAGGTCGATTACCGTTTTCAGGAGAATCGGCAATCTCCATTGCTTTAAAACATTTACAATCAGAAACCCCTTCATTAAGAAGGTGGAACCCATTAATACCACAAAGTGTAGAAAATATTGTGTTAAAGGCAACAGCGAAAGATCCATTTCGCCGCTATACAAGTGTTGATGAAATGGACGAGGATTTATGGACTGCTCTAGACCCTAGTAGGATGGATGAAGAAAAATTCATAGTTCCGATCGATGATGAGGTAACAAAAGCTGTTCCAATTATTACCAATGATCAAGAGTATCCGAACCTTGATGAAACGATTGTCCATGGTAAAGGAACAAAACCGTTTAAGCCATACCAAGGGGAATCTAAAAAAAGTCAACAAGAAAAGAAGCCAAAAAAACGGAATAAAATGCTTATTATTTTATTTACAAGTTTACTAATAGTAGCTACTTTATCCTTACTGGCTTTTACGTTACTCCCTGAAATCATGGCACCAAAAGAAATAAAAGTCCCAGATGTTTCCCATATGACAACTGATAAAGCCATTACAAAACTGCAATCAAACGGATTTATTATAGGGAAAACCATTCAAATGAATGATGAATATATCGATGCAGGGAAAATTATTAGGACAAACCCGTCAGCAGGAAAATTTGTTGATGAAGGTACAGAAATTAGCTTGTACGAAAGCAAAGGTAAAGAAAAATTTGAGCTTTCTGATTATCGGAGCAGACAATTTGAGGATGTTGAAGCTTTATTAGATGAGCAGAATTTTAGATCCATTCGAACAAAAGAAGTATTTGATGAAAATCAATCTCCTGGGACTATTCTTGAACAAAGCTTTTCAAAAGGGGATCAAGTTGTTCCAGAGGAAACCGATCTTGAATTTACTATTAGCAAAGGGCCTGAGTTAATAAGACTGAAGGATTTAAAAGGAAATTCAAGGCAAGCCGTTAATGAATATGCCAATTTAACAGGTTTAAATATACGTATTGCTTCAGAGGAATATAGTGATCAAATTTCTGAAGGATTTGTTATTTCACAATCTCCTGAGCCTGGAACAAACTTAAAAAAAGGATCTGATGTCTCTGTTGTTATTTCCAAAGGAAAAAACAATCAACCTAAACAAGTTAATGAAGATATCACGATCCCTTATGAGCCTTCTGTTGAAGGTCAAGCACAACAAGTACAGATTTTTATCGAAGATGCTAATAGGGACATTACTGAGCCAGCTGAGACGTTTACGATAACTGAAACGACCCAAAAAAGAATTCAATTAACGATCCCATATGGAGGTCAAGCTGAGTATAAGGTCATTCGTGATCAAAATGTCATTATTGATAAAGTCGTTCAATATCAAGAATAAAGCAAGGAGCGTTGCTATGCCAGAAGGCAAAATTATTAAAGCGTTAAGCGGCTTTTACTATGTTTTTAGTGAGAATAAAGTGACTCAATGCCGAGGCAGGGGTGTATTCCGCAAAAAAAAGATTACCCCACTAGTTGGAGATGAGGTCGTATTTCAAGCTGAAAATGAAACAGATGGATATATACTCGAAATCAAGGAAAGAAAAAATGAATTAGTACGTCCGCCTATTGCCAATGTAGATCAAGCAATTCTTGTTTTTTCTGCTGTTGAACCAGATTTTAGCACGACTTTATTGGACCGATTTCTTGTCTTGGTAGAGTTTAATCATATCCGGCCTATCATTTGTATTACGAAAATGGATTTAGCTAGCGTTGAGCATTCCATGCAGATTGAACAATTTGCAGCTAATTATAGACAAGCTGGGTATACAGTTTTACTAACTTCATCAAAGACCGAGGATGGAATAGAAGAGCTTTCTCCTTATTTAAAAGGAGTCATTTCCGTTTTTGCAGGTCAATCAGGTGTCGGTAAATCGTCGTTATTAAATGCTTTACGTCCTGACTTAGAGCTGAAAACAGATGATATATCTTCTTATTTAGGAAGAGGGAAGCATACGACAAGACATGTAGAGCTGATAGAAATAGGAAACGGTTTAGTAGCTGATACACCAGGTTTTAGCTCTCTTGAATTTATTGATATGAATGCAGAGGATTTAAACGAATGCTTCCCTGAAATATTAGAAGAAAGCGAAAAATGTAAATTTAGAGGCTGCCTTCATCTTTTGGAACCAAAATGTGCTGTGAAAGAGGCTTATACGAATGGAAGTATCCCTTCCTATCGTTATGAGCATTATAAAGATTTTCTACAAGAAATTAAAGATAGAAAGCCGAGGTATTAGAAATGGTTAAAATTGCCCCATCCATATTATCTGCTGATTTTTCAAAGCTTGGTGAAGAAATAAAAGATGTTGAAATTGGGGGAGCGGATTATATCCATGTTGATGTGATGGATGGTCATTTTGTACCAAACATTACAATTGGGCCATTAATTGTAGATGCGATCCGCCCTGTGACAAAACTTCCGTTAGATGTTCATTTAATGATTGAAAATCCTGATCAATACATTGAAGCATTCGCAAAGTCAGGTGCGGACTATATTACTGTTCACGTTGAAGCCTGTCCTCACTTACACAGAACGATCCATTTAATTAAATCCTACGGAGTAAAAGCAGGTGTGGTTTTAAATCCAGCTACTCCTGTTGAATCCATTCAACACATTATTGAAGATATTGATATGGTCCTCTTAATGACCGTTAACCCGGGTTTTGGTGGGCAATCATTCATTACTTCCGTTCTTCCTAAAATTGTTAAGGTGAAAGAGATGGTTCAAGAGCGAGGTTTATCAGTTGAGATTGAAGTTGATGGTGGAGTTAATAAGGAAACAGCTAAAGCTTGCATCAAAGCAGGTGCAACTGTTCTTGTTGCAGGCTCCGCTATTTACAACGAAAAAGACCGACAAAAAGCAATTGCAGAATTAAGAGGATAATAGATTTAATAAGAATTGGCTTTCTGTTCTAGCCACCTTAAGAATGATAAAATAAAGGTGTCTAGAACAGAATATTTTTTTTGGAGTTGTTTCTCATGGATATACATATCGTTGGTAGTGGACCAGAAGATTTAATGCCAAAACTAATTGATTTTCATCATGAAGATTGTATTTGGGTTGGAGTAGATCGAGGAGTCAAAACCATTTATCAAGCTGGGATTATTCCTGAAATTGCTTTTGGTGATTTCGATTCCATTTCTGCAGAGGATTTAAGTAAATTAGAACAGCAGCTAAAATCGATAAAAAAATATAAATCGGAGAAAGATGAAACCGATATGGAGCTGGCATTAAATTGGGCTTTAGATCAAAATTCATCCTGTATTCGACTCTTTGGAGCTACAGGTGGACGAATTGATCATTTCTTAGCAAATATTCATTTAATGCTAAAGCCTCTTTTAGCTGGAAACTCCAATAAAATTTATATGATTGATCAAAAAAACATCGTTTATCTTGTCGGTCCAGGAACTTATTCTATTTTAAAGAACGATGAAAAGAAATATATTTCATTTCTCCCTATTGCATTCAATATTAAAGGTCTCACTTTAAAAGGCTTTAAATATCCACTTACTGATAGTCATATTCCAATAAGTTCAACACTATGTATTAGTAATGAACTAAAAAATGATTCTGGTACTTTTTCATTCGAAGAGGGCATATTAATGGTTGTAAGGAGTCAAGACTAAACAATTGTTAAAAAAAGAACTTATGAACATCATTTGAATATGTATGGAAGAGGAAGAAGGATGTGTAAGGAGGGACATCATTCATGAAATTTTATACGATTAAACTGCCAAGATTTATTGGAGGACTTGTCCGAGCAATGTTAGGTGCTTTTAAAAAATAAATAATACATTATTTAGAGATGAGGGTTATCCAAAAGTGGTGATCCTCCATTTTTTTAAACAATGAAAAAGGGTGCCCAATCGTATTTCTGTTTGGGCACCCTTACTCATGTCTAGATCCAGCGTCCAGCCGTTCTAATCAACGTACTGGAGCTTTTTCTAAATTAAACTCGCTCTACTTTTCCAGATCTTAATGCTCTTGCAGAAACCCAAACACGCTTAGGTTTACCGTCTACAAGAATACGCACTTTTTGAAGGTTTGCACCCCATGTACGTTTATTTGCGTTCATCGCATGGGAGCGTGCATTACCTGTAGTTGTTTTTTTACCAGTTACAACACATTTACGTGGCATAATAATTCCCCTCCTTATAAACAAAGCTGAATTCAGCTTCAAGCTTTCATTTCAATTGTCAGATTACCCAATCTGAGAAACGTGAAAAACAATCAAAGGAAGTTTTTCTACATTAAAAGATACTTTAATAATTTATCATACTACTCATCCTATTGCAATAGGAAAGCATAAGCTTTCAAGAATAATTACTTGACATCTTCTTTACGACAAAATGGATGGAAATAGAATGGCTTTCAAAATAAAAAGCGTTATAGTAAAATGTCTTTAGCAAAGGAGCAATTTCCAAAGGGGGAACGACTCATGTCCATTGAACTAAAAACGGCATTCGGACAAATTGATATATCAAATGAAGTAATCGCAATACTTGCAGGTGGTGCTGCTGTAGATTGCTATGGAATCGTCGGAATGGCCTCAAAAAATCAAATTAAGGATGGCCTTACAGACATACTGAGAAAAGAAAACTTTACTCGAGGTGTGATCGTTCGTCAAGAAGGTGAAGAGGTCCATATTGACATGTATATCATTGTTAGCTATGGAACGAAAATTTCAGAAATCGCTCATAATGTACAATCGAAGGTGAAGTATACGCTTAATAAAACCGTTGGGCTTTCGGTAGAATCAGTTAATATTTTCGTTCAGGGAGTTCGTGTAACGAACCCATAATTAGGGAGGTAAGCGTTGTGTCTATAACTGTCTTAGATGGAAAGCGTTTCGCTGAAATGATTATTCAAGGAGCAAACTACCTATCCTCAAATGCTAAATACGTTGATGCATTAAACGTATTTCCGGTTCCAGATGGTGATACAGGAACTAATATGAGCTTGTCCATCACTTCAGGAGCAAAAGAGGTTCAAAATAATGTTCAAAATCATATAGGTGCAGTAGCAAAATCACTTTCAAAAGGATTGCTTATGGGAGCAAGAGGGAATTCAGGTGTGATTCTCTCCCAATTATTCAGAGGTTTTGCAAAAGCTATTGAGCAGAAATCGGTTCTTAATGGAAAGGAGTTTGCAAAAGCTTTACAGGGTGGAGTTGAAACGGCATATAAAGCGGTTATGAAGCCTGTAGAAGGAACGATCCTAACAGTTGCTAAAGATTCTGCACGGGCAGCTGTTAAAGCGGCTGAGAATCAAGATGATATCATTTATATTATGGAAGAGGTTGTGAAAGAAGCAAAGGCATCTTTAAATCGAACGCCTGACTTGCTCCCTGTGCTAAAAGAAGTAGGGGTCGTTGATAGCGGGGGTCAAGGGTTGGTTTTTGTTTATGAAGGTCTTTTAGCAGAGTTAAAAGGGGAAGAGCTTCCAGATGGAAAGCTTTCTTTATCTTCCATGGATGAGCTTGTGAATGCTGAACACCATAAAAGCGTGCAAAGCTTTATAAATACAGAAGATATTGAATATGGCTATTGTACAGAATTTATGGTTCGGTTTGAAGAGAAAAAACTTAATAATCATCCTTTTAATGAGGAAAAGTTTCGTAATGAAATGAGCAAGTATGGTGATTCTTTGCTTGTCATTTCGGATGATGAGATTGTTAAAGTACATATTCACTCAGAGCAGCCAGGTGAAGTATTAAACTACGGTCAACAATATGGCAGCCTTATTAATATGAAAATTGAAAATATGAGAGAGCAACATTCAACCATTGTTGGAAAGCCATTAATAGAAGCCCCTGTTCCGGCCCAATTAGAAGAGCAGGAATATGGAATTATTGCTGTATCAATGGGAAGCGGGATTGCTTCACTGTTTAAAAGTATGGGAGCTCATGTGATCATTGAAGGCGGGCAAACGATGAATCCTAGTACTGAGGATTTTGTGAAAGCGATTAAAAATATTAAGGCAAAAAAAATCATTATACTACCAAACAACAAAAATATTATAATGGCTGCGGAACAAGTAGCAGAAGTATTAGATGAAGAAGTTGCTGTTATTCCAGCAAAAACGGTTCCTCAAGGGCTTTCTGCATTACTATCTTTTCATCCTGACCTTGGTATGATAGAGAATAAAGAGGCGATGACAGAGGCTATTAAGCATGTTAAGTCCGGCCAAATTACTTTTGCCGTTCGAAACACTTGCATTGATGGTTTGGAAATTGAAAAAGATGATTATATGGGGATTGCTGAAAACAAAATAATCGTGAAGAATAAAGATAAAGTACAAACTGCCTATGAGCTATTAACGAAAATGCTAGACGAAGATTCTGAAATCTTAACCATCATTAAAGGGGAAGATGCATCAGAAGCTGAAACAGCCGAATTGATTAAGAGAATTGAAGATGAGTATGCTGAGCTTGAGATTGAAACACATGCAGGCAATCAGCCGCTTTATTCATTTATTTTTTCTGTTGAATAACATTGTTAAACGAAATAGAAGGGGCATCCCTTCTATTTCCTGCTATCTATAGCAATTTAACGAGGCTTACAAAGTAATACTAAGGGAGGCTTGGGATGAAATTTAAGAGTGTTTTTGATATTATCGGCCCTATTATGATTGGCCCATCAAGCTCACATACAGCAGGTGCAGCACGAATCGGAAGAGTGGCAAGAAGTTTATTTGAACGAGAACCAAAGTGGATTAAAATCTCATTTTATGGTTCATTTGCAAACACATACAAAGGTCATGGAACAGATATTGCCATTGTTGGTGGACTGCTTGATTACGATACGGATGATGAAAGAATCATACAGGCTATTGAAATTGCAAAACAAAAGGGGATTGAGGTCACCTTTTTGATCGAAGATGCGATTATGGATCACCCGAATACAGCTAGAATTCAAATGGGGGATGAGCGTGGTGAACTTGAGCTAGTGGGAATTTCTATTGGAGGTGGAAAAATAGAGATTATAGAATTAAACGGCTTTCAATTGAAGTTATCTGGGAATCATCCTGCTCTGCTCATTGCTCATAACGATCGATTCGGTACCATTGCCAAAGTATCCAATGTTCTAGCAAAATATGAAATCAATATCGGACATATGGAGGTTTCAAGAAAAGAAGAAGGAATGCAAGCGCTGATGACCATTGAAGTTGATCAGAATGTAGAAGATTTTTTATTAAGGGAATTAGAAGGGGTAGAAAATGTGTTAAAGGTCACCAAGATTATTGATTAAGGATAGGAAGAGTACTTGTGTGAATTTTAATCAAAAAAAAAGAGATGATTTGGAGGGATGATTACGTGTTTCGGAATGTAGCAGAGTTAGTAGAACTTGCAAATCTAAGAAAGAAGAAAATCTCAGAAATTATGATTGAGCAAGAAATGGAATTAACGGGGCGATCGAAAGAAGAGATTTTAGCGCAAATGGAGCTGAATTTGACTATAATGGAGCAAGCTGTTGAAAAAGGCTTAAGGGGTGTTCAATCCCACTCAGGCTTAACGGGCGGTGATGCAGTTCTTTTACATGAATATATTAAAAAAGGGCAATTTTTGTCTGGGGAAACCATATTAGATGCAGTTAGCAAGGCTGTTGCAACAAACGAAGTAAATGCTGCAATGGGGACCATCTGTGCAACACCAACAGCTGGCTCTGCTGGTGTTGTTCCCGGAACTTTGTTTGCTGTTCAAAATAAACTGAAGCCATCCCGGGAGCAGATGGTCTCTTTCTTATTTACAGCAGGAGCATTTGGATTTGTTATGGCAAATAATGCATCAATTTCAGGGGCAGCAGGAGGGTGTCAAGCAGAAGTAGGATCCGCTTCTGGGATGGCAGCAGCAGCTATTGTTGAAATGGCAGGGGGAACACCCGAACAAAGTGCTGAAGCAATGGCGATAACACTAAAAAACATGCTTGGTCTCGTTTGTGATCCTGTTGCTGGTCTTGTAGAAGTGCCGTGCGTCAAAAGAAATGCGATGGGAGCTGCGAATGCAATGATCGCGGCTGATATGGCGCTTGCAGGGATTACAAGTAGAATTCCGTGTGATGAAGTAATAGAAGCCATGTATAAAATTGGCCAAACAATGCCTGTTGCATTAAGGGAAACTGCACAAGGAGGTTTAGCGGCAACACCGACTGGCCGATCGCTTGAAGCGAAAATATTTGGTGTTTCGCAAAGTTAGGGTGAAAGTGAATTTATCGCAATCCATTACAAATTTAAGTGGAGTTGGTATTGAAACAGCAGAAGCATTTGCTGCGATGAATATCCATACCATTCATGATTTGCTAGAATATTTTCCTTTTCGCTATGAGGATTATCGCTTAAGGGATTTGGCAGAGGTAAAGCATGATGAAAAAGTCACGGTTGAAGGAAATATACACAGTGAGCCTGTCTTGATGTATTACGGTCGAAAGAAATCTCGTTTAACATTTCGATTATTAGTCGGAAGATATTTAATTCAAGTGATCTTTTTTAATCAGCCTTATATAAAAAAGAAATTATCTATAAACGACGCAATTACAATAACTGGAAAATGGGATCAACATCGACAAACTATCACGGCAAATGAATGGCAACAAGGATCGAATACAAAGAGCAATGATTTTGAGCCGGTTTATCTCGTAAAGGGGAAGTTAACAGTTAAAGGAATTCGCCGATTCATTAGTCGAGCTTTGTCCCAATATGGGGAAGAAATCGTAGAAGTTCTACCTGTATCGCTCTTATCTAAATATAAATTATTAAATCGTAAGGAAGCATTAAAATATATTCATTTTCCTGAGGGGCAGCAAAGCATCAAACAGGCTAGAAGAAGGTTTGTGTATGAAGAATTTTTAATGTTTCAACTTAAAATGCAAGCATTAAGGAAGTATGAAAGAGAACAAACAAAAGGGATTGGTCAAGATTATCAACTTGAAAAGGTGAAGGATTTTATTGATCACCTTCCTTTTCCGTTAACAGGTGCACAAAAAAGAGTAGTAAATGAAATACTAAAGGATATGAAAAGTCCTTTTCGAATGAACCGTTTGCTGCAAGGAGATGTTGGATCTGGAAAAACTGTTGTAGCTGCAATTGCATTATATGCAAGTGTAACTTCAGGCTACCAGGGTGCATTGATGGTGCCAACTGAAATTTTAGCAGAGCAGCACGCCTCCTCTTTAAAACAATTACTAGAACCTTTTGGTCTAATCTGTGTGCTTTTAACAAGCTCCGTTAAAGGGAAGAAGAGAAAGGAAATCTTATCACAATTAAGACTTGGAGACATTCATATCATCATTGGAACGCATGCGCTTATTCAGGATGAAGTGGAGTTCAAACATTTAGGATTGGTGATCACGGATGAGCAACACCGTTTTGGGGTAGAGCAAAGGAGAATTCTCAGAGAAAAAGGCGAGCATCCTGATGTATTATTTATGACTGCTACACCAATTCCTCGAACATTAGCAATTACAGCCTTCGGTGAAATGGATGTATCGATTATCGATGAAATGCCGGCTGGGAGAAAAATCATTGAAACCTATTGGGCAAAGCATACGATGCTCGATCGGGTATTAAGTTTTATGGAGAAAGAATTGCAAAAAGGGAGACAAGCTTATGTCATTTGTCCTTTAATCGAAGAATCTGAAAATCTGGATGTTCAAAATGCCATCGATGTTCACCAAACGCTCAGTCACTATTTTCAAAATCGATTTAATGTTGGATTAATGCATGGGCGACTTTCTTCCTCTGAAAAAGAACTAGCCATGAAAGAGTTTAGCCAAAATGACACTCAAGTGCTTGTTTCTACCACCGTTGTTGAGGTAGGTGTTAATGTTCCTAATGCTTCTGTTATGGTCATATATGATGCAGAAAGATTTGGGCTTTCTCAGCTTCACCAGCTTCGAGGAAGGGTTGGCAGAGGCAGTGAACAATCCTATTGTATTTTGTTAGCGGATCCCAAATCAGAGGTTGGGAAGGAAAGAATGAAAATTATGACTGAAACAAACGATGGATTTTTATTAAGTGAAAAAGACTTAGAGCTAAGAGGACCAGGAGATTTTTTTGGCAAAAAACAAAGCGGTCTTCCTGAATTTAAAATAGCTGATATGGTTCATGATTATCGGGCATTAGAAACAGCGAGAAATGATGCTGCTGCTCTTATCCAATCGAAAGTGTTCTGGGAATCAAATGAATATTCTTATTTAAGAACAATGTTAGAGAAATCAGGTGTCCTAAGAGGAGAAAAATTGGACTGATTTTACCAAAAAAATTGAATAAAAAATATTTGCTCTCTTCATAACCGCAATTTACATTTATTAAAGAAGGGAGATTACAAGATACAATCGTGTCTTGCAATCTCCTTTTTTTAATTATATACTACTATTAGTACCTAGTCTTAATAGCTCGGACGGTGTATATAATATGAGAAAAAACAAAAAAGAGCGTCAAAAATTATTAAAGGAAACGATCAAAACGAATCCTTTTATCACGGATGAAGAATTAGCGGAAACCTTTTCAGTAAGTGTTCAAACGATTCGATTAGATCGATTAGAATTATCGATCCCTGAATTAAGGGAAAGAATAAAGAATGTTGCTGAAAAAAGGTTTGAAGATGAGGTTAGATCCTTGCCTTTAGAAGAAATTATTGGAGAAATCATTGATATAGAATTAGATCATACAGCCATCTCCATTTTTGATGTAAAGGAAGAGCATGTTTTTAAGAGAAATCAAATTGCTCGAGGGCATCATTTGTTTGCACAAGCTAATTCTCTAGCTGTAGCAGTTATAAATGATGAGCTAGCATTAACAGCGAAAGCAACGATTCAATTTACACAGCCTGTCAAAGAAAACAATCGAGTTATTGCAAAAGCAAAAGTGTTGAAAATTGATCATTTGCATGGGAGAACGCTTGTAGAAGTCAATAGCTTTGTCAATAATGATTTAGTTTTTAAGGGTGAATTTGAAATGTATCGTTCAAAAAAGTAAATTCCCTTAATGCTTTGCTTTTAAAACTTCTTAGCTCTATTTGTCCTTCTTTTTGAACATGTTCTATTAAAAATAAATGGTTGAGGGTGAGACAAAATGAAAATAGCCATTGATGCAATGGGCGGGGATCATGCCCCAAAGGAAATCGTTCTTGGTGCGATGAAAGCTGTCAGCGCTTTTGACGATGTACATATAACACTCGTAGGAAATGAAGAACAAATTAAGCCTTTTTTAACAAATACTGAGAGAATAAGCATTTTACATACGGATGAAGTTATTTTAGGAACAGATGAGCCTGTAAGAGCTGTGCGAAAGAAAAAAAATTCATCGATGGTATTGAGTGCTCAGCAAGTAGCAGATGGTAAAGCAGATGGATGTATTTCTGCAGGAAATACAGGTGCACTTATGGCAACAGGACTATTCGTAATCGGACGTATTAAAGGAATAGAACGACCTGCGTTAGCTCCTACACTACCGACAATTGGGGGAGAAGGCTTTTTATTATTAGATGTTGGTGCTAACGTTGATGCAAAGCCTGAGCATTTGCTCCAATATGCTATGATGGGTTCCATATACGCAAATAAAGTTAGAGGCATTTCTAATCCAAGAGTGGGTCTTTTAAATATTGGTACTGAAGAAAAGAAAGGCAATGAATTAACAAAAAAAGCATTTGAGTTATTGGAAAGTTCGGATTTGCAGTTCATCGGAAATATAGAAGCTAGGGATCTGCTAAATGGCGTTTGTGATGTTGCCGTTACTGATGGCTTTACTGGAAATATGGTTCTGAAAACTGTTGAAGGTACAGCGCTATCGATGTTTAAAATGTTAAAATCAGCCTTAACGAGTAGCTTGAAGAGTAAATTAGCAGCAGCAGTATTAAAGCCCGATCTGTTGAAATTAAGAGAAAAACTAGACTATTCTGAGTACGGTGGGGCAGGCTTATTCGGTTTAAAGGCTCCTGTAATTAAGGCACATGGATCATCTGATGCCAATGCGATTTATAATGCCGTTCGGCAAACAAGAAATATGATTCAAGCTCAAGTGTCTAGTACAGTACAATCTGCAGTAGAAAAATCTTCTGAAATGTTCATTAAATCAGATATAGAAGTGAAAGGTGAATGAAAATGGGGAAAATAGCTTTTTTATTTCCAGGACAAGGTTCTCAAGCAGTTGGGATGGGACAATCCCTTGCTGAAGCAAATAACGACTCAAAAGAAATTTTTGAAAAAGCAAATCAAGCTTTAAATATAGATTTATCAAAGCTGATCTTTGAAGGTCCAGCAGAAGAATTGACCATTACGTATAATGCACAGCCAGCCTTGTTGACAACAAGCATCGCTGTGTTAGAATATTTTAAGCAATTTGATATAAAGCCTGATTATGTAGCTGGTCACAGCTTAGGGGAGTATACAGCACTTGTTGCTGCAGGTGTTTTCTCTTTTGAGGATGGGGTAAAGGCTGTCCGAAAAAGAGGAGAGTTAATGGATGAAGCTGTTCCTAATGGGGAAGGTGCCATGGCTGCAGTTTTAGGGTTAGACCGAGACACACTTCGATCTATAACAGATGAAGTAACAGAAGATGGACATTCAGTTCAACTAGCGAACCTAAATTGTCCTGGTCAAATTGTCATATCAGGAACAAAACAGGGAGTTGAGGATGCATCTGAAAAAGCTAAGCTAAAAGGGGCAAAACGAGCTATTCCACTACAAGTTAGCGGACCATTTCACTCAGAGCTGATGAAGCCTGCTGCAGAAAAATTTAAAAACGTATTAAATGAAATATCGCTTCAAAATGCGAATATACCAGTCATTGCGAACGTGACAGCTTCTATTATGTCTGATGCAGTTGATATCAAAGTAAAATTAGTAGAACAGCTCTATTCTCCAGTATTATGGGAAGACTCTGTCCAAAAAATGCTTGAGCTGGGCGTTGATACCTTTATTGAAATTGGCCCTGGTAAAGTATTAACGGGGTTAGTGAAGAAAGTGAATAGATCGGTTAAAGTTTACAATGTATCAGATATCGAAACATGCCAAGCAGTCGTAGAAGCCTTTAAGGAGGAATTAAAATGAGACTTGAAGGTAAAACAGCTCTTGTAACTGGGGCTTCAAGAGGAATAGGAAAAGAAATAGCGCTAGAGCTTGCAAGACAAGGGGCAGATGTAGCTGTTAACTATGCTGGAAGCGAAGCCAGTGCTTTACAGGTTGTAGAAGAAATTAAAGGCCTAGGAAGAAATGCTTTTGCAGTGCAATGTGATGTTTCTAATAGTGATTCTGTTTCGAATATGGTAAAAGAAACGATTGATACTTTTGGAAAGCTTGATATACTCGTTAATAATGCAGGGATTACGAAAGATAACTTATTAATGAGAATGAAAGAGGAAGAATGGGATCAAGTCATTAATATTAATTTAAAAGGCGTTTTCTTATGCACAAAAGCCGTTACAAGACAAATGATGAAACAAAGAAGCGGAAGAATTATAAACATATCTTCAATTGTAGGTGTGAGCGGGAATGCAGGGCAAGCTAATTATGTTGCTGCAAAAGCCGGGGTTATCGGACTTTCTAAAACTTCTGCAAAAGAACTTGCATCTCGTGGAATCACAGTAAATGCTGTGGCGCCTGGTTTTATCACTACAGATATGACGGATAAATTAACCGATGAATTAAAAGCAGAAATGCTAAAACAAATACCGCTTGCACGACTTGGAGATCCTGCTGATATCGCTCAGGCAGTTGTCTTTTTAGCGTCTGATGAAAGTCGTTATATGACAGGTCAGACTTTAAACATTGATGGCGGAATGGTCATGTAAGCGAATAAGAAAAAATTTATAAAGATCATTTATTAATTTGAAGAAATCATCTATAATGTCCCATGAGGGGAGGTGAACGAGAATGGCAGATGTATTAGAACGTGTAACGAAGATCATCGTTGACCGCTTAGGTGTTGAAGAATCACAGGTTTCTCTTGAAGCTTCATTTAAAGATGATCTTGGTGCTGATTCCCTTGACGTAGTAGAACTTGTTATGGAATTAGAAGATGAGTTTGATATGGAAATCTCTGACGAAGATGCTGAAAAAATTGCAACAGTGGGTGACGCTGTTAATTACATAAAAGGTAGTCTTTAATCGTTGGATCCGAATGAAAAGAGAGGGAGACCCTAACAAAGTATCTAACACTCCAATGGCCTGTATAGTTTTCAAAAAACAGTTTGAACACTATATTTATTAACATTAGGAGGATGTAGGTGCCATGGGTCGCCCTCTTTCTTCTGTTATTTGTACTTGGTGAATGAACGCATTTACCAAGTTTCTTTGCATTTTTATAAATGATTACGTACACTTAAATGGATGGTAAATTAAAGCAAGGTGGATGCATGATGCGAGGGAATGGAAAAGAAAAAAAAATCAACCGTTCAAATGATAAATTGTTAAAAGATTTGCAAGTGAAAATAGATGTTCACTTTCATAATATAAAATTATTGAAACAAGCTTTTACTCATTCATCCTATGTGAATGAGCATCGTAGAAAGCCTTATGAAGATAATGAAAGGCTGGAATTTTTAGGAGATGCTGTACTAGAACTCACTGTTTCTCAATTTTTGTTTAAAAAATATCCGATGATGAGTGAAGGAGAATTGACTAAATTAAGAGCAGCTGTTGTTTGTGAACCTTCCTTAGTTTCCTTTGCAAATGAACTCTCTTTTGGAGAATGTGTTTTACTTGGAAAAGGTGAAGAAATGACTGGAGGAAGAGAAAGACCTGCTTTGCTTGCGGATGTTTTTGAAGCTTTTATTGGTGCTCTTTATTTAGACAAAGGAATAGAGACAGTTGTTCATTTTTTAGAAATAGTTGTTTTTCCAAAAATTAATGCCGGTGCTTTTTCTCATGTGATGGATTTCAAAAGTCAGCTCCAGGAGCAGGTGCAAAGAGACGGGGCTGGTGTGCTTGAATATGAAGTAATATATGAAAAAGGACCTGCACATAACAGAGAATTTGTTTCAGTTGTGTTATTAAATGGAACGAAGCTCGGATCTGGCAAAGGCCGTTCGAAAAAAGAAGCTGAACAGCACGCAGCACAAATGGCACTGTCAATGTTAAAATCTCATATTCAAGACATAACCAACAACGAGTAATAACATACTTAGAGAATAGGGGGACTTAGAAGAGTGTTTTTAAAACGATTAGAGATTATCGGTTTTAAATCCTTTGCTGAGCGCATTGACGTTGATTTTGTCCCTGGAGTTACGGCTGTCGTAGGACCGAACGGAAGTGGGAAAAGTAATATTATTGATGCCATAAGATGGGTACTAGGTGAGCAGTCAGCAAAATCTTTACGTGGAGCAAAAATGGAGGATATTATTTTTGCTGGCAGTGACTCTAGAAAGTCTCTTAATTTTGCAGAGGTCTCATTAATACTAGATAATGAAAAAAAATTGCTGCCAATTGAATATAATGAAGTAAGTGTGACAAGAAGAGTCTATCGATCAGGTGATAGTGAATTTCTAATTAACAAGCAAAATTGCAGGTTAAAGGATATTGTTGATTTATTTTTAGACTCGGGCTTAGGGAGAGAGGCATTCTCCATTATTAGCCAAGGAAAAGTAGAAGAAATCCTTAATAGTAAGGCAGAAGAGCGAAGAACGATTTTTGAAGAAGCTGCAGGGGTCCTTAAATATAAAACAAGAAAGAAAAAAGCTGAAAGCAAGCTTCTGGAAACACAGGATAATTTAAATCGTGTACAAGATATCCTTTTTGAGCTTGAAGGGCAGGTGGAGCCTCTTAAAATCCAAGCTTCGATCGCAAAGGATTATCTTGAAAAAAAAGAAGAGCTAGAGAAAATCGAAGTGGCTTTAACTGTCTATGAGATAGAAGAGATTCATGGAAACTGGGAAACATTATCTAAACAGTTTGAGCAGCATAAAAAGGATGAAGAAAATCTTTCAGCGAGACTTCAAGAAAAAGAAGCTAAGATCGATGAAGCAAGAGATCAAATAAAAATCCTTGACGAATCTATTAGTGACATGCAAAATGTTTTACTGCATGCTAGTGAAGAGCTTGAAAAACTAGAGGGCAGAAAAGAAGTTTTAAAAGAAAGAAAAAAGAATGCTTTTCAAAACAAAGAACAGCTTCAGCAATTGATTATTGATGTAAAGAAAAAGGTAGATTCATTAATAGAACAAAAAAAGTTCGAAGAGGCTTTAACAGAAAGGCGTACATTTGAAGCAAATGAATTAAGATTTCAATTAAAGAAAAAAGAAGAGCAGTTCCAGCTATTAAGCGAGAATTTGGAACAAAAGATTGACTCATTGAAAAGTGACTATATCGAACTCCTAAATGAACAGGCAGCATCAAAAAATGAATTAAGAAATATTTGTCTCCAATTAGATCAGCAGCAGGTTAAATTTACGAAGCTTGAAGAAACAAATATCAGATATGTTGATGAGCGGGAAAAAATTGTTGATAAGAAAAATATGATTAAGAATAAGCTGAAGAGTGCTCAAGAGAAAATCGAAAAGCAAATTCATCTTTTTCAGTCGGAGCAAGCGGAAATAGAAAAATCAAAAGCTCGTTATCAAAAACAAGAAACAGCTTTATATCAAGCCTATCAATATTTACAGCAAGCAAAATCAAGAAAAGATATGTTAGAAGAGATGGAAGAGGACTATTCTGGCTTTTTCCAAGGAGTGAAAGAAATCCTTAAAGCTCGTTCAGGGAAGCTGCAAGGGATTGTTGGTGCTGTTGCAGAACTAATTCGTGTTCCTAAAACATATGAAACAGCCATTGAAATTGCACTTGGTGGAGCAACTCAGCATATTGTTGTAAATACGGAAGAAAGCGGAAGAAATGCCATTCAATATTTAAAGAAGCATTCATATGGACGAGCTACCTTCCTCCCATTAACTGTTGTCAAACGTAAAGCTATTTCTTCTCATCAATTAGCCGAAATCAAACAGCATCCTTCCTTTGTAGGCATCGCTGCTGACCTTATTCAATATGATGCACAATTTATTGAAATCATTCATAATCTTCTTGGATCCGTTGTCATTGCAAAGGATTTAAAAGGGGCAAATGAGATGGCTAAGCAGCTTCTTTATCGATGCCGTTTCGTTACGCTTGATGGTGATATTGTCAATCCTGGTGGATCGATGACTGGGGGTGCCATGAAACAAAAATCATCCTCTTTGTTATCGAGAAAAGGAGAGCTAGAAGAGTTAAAAGGTAAGCTTGAAGAAATGAAGGATAAAACCGTTTTACTTGAAGATAAAGTGAAGCAATTAAAAAAAGATATCCAAAGTAAAGAAGATGAAATAAATACGTTGAGACAAACAGGCGAAGAACTGCGGATACAGGAGCAATCCTTCTTGGGAGATTTAAAGGAAGTTGAAATTGAAGAAAGAAATATAAATGAACGATTGTCTATTTATGATATGAACACAGCTGAATTCAAGGAAGAAAATGAAAAATTAAAAGATCGTCAAAATGAGTTAGAAATCCTTCTAAAGGAAAAAGAAAGTCAAATTTCTACTTTAGATATGGAAATAAATCGATTCATTGAGCAAAAAAACAACCAAGAGCTTTCAAAGGAATCACTTTCATTAGAAATCAGTGAGCTAAGAGTGCAATCAGCTGCAAAGAATGAACAATTCATCCATGCTCAAGAAAAATTAGCTTTGATAAAAAATGAATTAGAAGAACAAGAGTCAAAGTTCTCAATCTTGGAGGAAGATCTTGAATTACTTTCTAATGAAATGTCTGACAGCACTTCTGGGGAAGAGTATTTAGAGAAAGCTGCCAAACAAAAGCTGCATGATAAGCAGGAGACAACGGCATTTATTTCAAATAAAAAAAATAACCGTGTTCATTTACAGGAAGTACTTGGGCAGCTTGAGCTAGAAACGAAGGAGCTTAAAAGGCAGCATAAAGGAATGCTGCAAAATTTAACGGATGAAGAAATAAAAATAAACCGATTAGATGTTGAGCTGGAAAATCGTTTGACTCATTTAAGAGAAGAGTATTTGCTGTCCTATGAAGGGGCAAAGGAACAATATCCTTTAACAATTCCAGTAGATGAAGCACGTAAAAAGGTTAAGTTAATCAAACTTGCCATTGAGGAATTAGGAACGGTTAATTTGGGCGCAATTGAAGAATATGAAAGAGTATCTGAAAGATTTGAATTTTTATTAGAGCAAAAAACGGATTTACAGGAAGCTAAAGATACTTTATTTAAAGTGATTGATGAAATGGATATTGAAATGAAAAGACGTTTTGAAGAAACCTTTAAAGGCATTCAATACCATTTTGAATCTGTATTTCAAGCCTTATTCGGCGGTGGAAGAGCAGATTTAAGGCTGACAGATCCAGACGATTTGTTGCGAACGGGTGTTGAAATTGTAGCTCAGCCGCCAGGGAAAAAGCTTCAAAATCTTGGCCTGCTTTCAGGTGGAGAAAGAGCACTTACAGCAATTGCTTTGCTTTTTTCGATCCTTAAGGTTCGCCCAGTTCCATTTTGTATTTTGGATGAAGTGGAAGCAGCTCTCGATGAAGCCAATGTTGTTCGTTTCAGCCAATATTTAAAACATTATAGCTCTGAGACGCAGTTTATTGTCATTACTCATAGAAAAGGTACGATGGAGGAAGCAGATGTGCTGTATGGTATAACCATGCAGGAATCAGGAGTTTCCAAAGTAGTATCAGTTAAGCTTGGAGATACAAATGAGCTCATTGCCCAATAGAAATAGAACAAATGAAGGAATGTGTTATTGAGAACAAAGGATGTGACAGGATGAGTTTTTTTAAAAAACTAAAAGATAAAATTTCACAGCAAACGGATTCGGTTTCAGATAAATTTAAGCATGGCTTAACGAAAACGAGAGATAATTTTGCCAGCAAAGTAAATGAGCTTGTAGCAAAATACCGTAAAGTGGATGAGGACTTTTTTGAAGAGCTTGAGGAAATCTTGATTCAAGCGGATGTTGGTTTTGATACCGTCATGGAACTAGTAGAAGAGCTAAAAAAGGAAGTCAAGCTAAAAAATATTCAAGATCCAAAAGAAGTACATTCTGTTATTTCTGAAAAGCTCATCTCGATTTATGAAGGTGGAGACTCTTCAAGCTCCAACATCAATCTTCAACCAAAGGGGTTAACCGTTATTTTGTTTGTTGGAGTAAACGGTGTAGGGAAAACGACGACTATTGGGAAGCTTGCCCACAAATACAAAAATGAAGGAAAAAAAGTTCTATTGGCAGCAGGAGATACGTTTCGAGCAGGAGCCATTGAACAACTAGAGGTATGGGGAGAGCGATCTGGAGTCGATGTCATCAAGCAGGAAGCTGGAACTGATCCAGCTGCAGTTATGTTTGATGCGATACAAGCGGCTAAATCAAGAGAAGCAGACATTTTACTTTGTGATACAGCTGGCCGATTGCAAAATAAAGTGAATTTAATGAAAGAACTAGAAAAAGTAAAGCGGGTCATTCAGCGTGAAGTACCTGATGCACCCCATGAAGTTTTGCTCGTTCTAGATGCGACGACAGGTCAAAATGCGCTGATACAAGCAAAAACCTTTAAGGAAGCGACAAATGTAAGTGGAATTGTGTTAACAAAGCTGGATGGAACAGCAAAGGGTGGAATTGTTATCGCCATCCGCAATGAATTAAACATTCCAGTAAAATTTGTAGGATTAGGGGAAAAAATGGATGATCTTCAAGCCTTTGATGCAGAAAAATATGTTTACGGACTTTTTGCAGATATTATAGAAGAAACTGAGGATTAAGGGAGACTTTAATAGGATAAAGGTGATAATCATGCAAGATTATTTACATCAAAAGGATGGGATATTTCCTTCTGTATGCTCACTTGATTGTCCAGACCAATGTGGGTTACTCGTTCATAAGCAAAATGGGAAAATCATAAAGGTAGAAGGGGATCCGAACCACCCGGTTACTAAAGGGAATATTTGTAATAAAGTAAGGAATATGGCTGAAAGAATTTATGATCCGAATCGTCTTCAATATCCAATGAAACGAGTCGGCAAAAAAGGGGAAGGCAAATTCGAACGAATTAGCTGGAACGAAGCCGTTTCAACGATCACAAACCGCTGGAAGGAATTGATCGAGGAATATGGGCCAGAAAGTATTCTGCCTTATAGCTTTTACGGGAATATGGGGGTATTAAACGCTGAAGGGATGGATCGGCGCTTTTTCCATCGACTTGGTGCAAGCAGGTTAGATCGCACCATTTGTCAAGCAGCGGGTTCGATAGGCTATAAATACACAATGGGTGACAGCATCGGGATTGACCCTGAAGAAACAACCGATACAAAGCTGTTTTTGTTTTGGGGAATTAATGCAGTCAGTACAAATATGCATCAGATGACAATCGCTCAAAAAGCAAGAAAAAATGGGGCGAAAATCGTCGTTATTGATGTTCATAAAAATCATACGGGTCGGGTAGCGGATTGGTTTATTCCTATTTTACCAGGAACGGATAGTGCACTTGCATTAGGACTTATGCATATTCTATATGCAGAAAATATGGTGAATAGAGATTTTTTAAATGAATATACGGTTGGAGATCATGAATTACAAAAGCATGTCCTGCAATATGATCCTCAAACCGTATCGGGCATAACAGGAGTGCCAGTCGAAGATATTTACAAGCTTGCGCGGATGTATGGGAAGACATCTCCTTCTTTCATAAGAATTGGCAATGGGCTGCAGCATCATGACAATGGGGGAATGTGCGTAAGAACCATCTCTTGTCTTCCTGCTTTAACTGGTCAATGGCTTGTTAAGGGAGGCGGGGCTATAAAATCAAATTCAGGGTATTTAGCTCAAAATACAGATGCTTTGCAAAGACCAGATTTATTAAAGAACCAGCAAACTCGAATAATTAACATGAATCAAATTGGGCAGGAATTGCTGCAAAACGATCAGCCAATTCGATCCATGTTTGTGTATAGCTGCAATCCTGTTGTAGTGGCTCCCAGTGCGAATAAAGTAAAAGAAGGATTAATGAGAGATGATCTTTTTACCGTTGTCCATGATTTATTCTTCACAGAGACGGCTGCATATGCAGATATTGTTTTGCCGGCAACGTCAGCATTTGAAAATATGGATATTTATACTTCTTATTGGCATCAATATATGCAAATTCAACAACCAGTTATCGAAAAGTACGGTGAATCAAAATCAAACGTTGAAGTGATGCGTCTATTAGCAAATGGAATGGGTTATACGGATTCCGTTTTTCTAGATTCAGAGGAAGAAATGATTGAACAGGCGCTTGATTATGAAAATAATCCATATATTGAGGGGATTACATTACAAGCACTGCTTGAAAATCAATATGTAAAAGCAAGCTCAAAATCCTTATTTCCACTTAAAACACCAAGTGGGAAAATTGAGCTTTATTCGAAAAAAATGGAGGAAGACGGGTATCCTTCCCTTCCTACCTATATTCCGCTTGAAGGTGAAACGGATGGAACTTATTTGTATATCCCAGCACCAAATCACAACTTTTTGAATTCAACCTTTTCAAACAATGAAAAGCATGTCTCTATGGAGAAATATCCAAAGCTATTTATGAACGTTCAGGATGCTAGTCTTAATGGCATTGAAAATGGTGACCTAGTCAAGGTGTGGAATGACCGAGGAGAGTGCGAAATCATTGCATCCGTAGGTGATAACGTCCTGCCTGGAGTGGTTGTAACCCAAGGCTTATGGGCAGATGAAAAAGACAAGAAGCAGCTCGTGAACAGCCTTACTCCTGACAGAATTGCTGATATGGGCGGCGGAGCAACCTTTTTTTCAGGTAGAGTAAATGTGAAAAAAGTGCACAAAACGATATAATTTCATGAAAAAAATATGAACCTTTATAAAACAAGAGAGTGTCAAAACCAAAAATAATGACATTCTCTTGTTTTTTTTACATTTTCTGTAGGGATTAATTCGTTCTATTTCGTCTAATTATCTATAGAAGGAAGTAGTAGACTTTCGTCAAATAGTATACATAGAAAGAAAAGGGGGAATTTTTTTGATCAAGAGTATAAAGATCACAATCTTAAGTATGCTAGCTCTGTCATTTTTTTTATGCTTAATGACAGATATGGCAACAGCAGAAAACAACCCAATGATTAAAATTAAATTAGAGGCTGGAGTAAATGGAAAGGTTTCACCTGGAGTAGGATTTCCTGTTCAAGTATCCATTGAAAATGATGGGCCTTTATTTAGAGGAGATCTCACTATTGATTTTTATCCATCCTATCAGACTGGAGGCTCCAAAGTTATCCAGATTGAACTGCCCGAAAAAAGCTCCAAAACTTTTCACATATCTTTACCGGGGGTTACGGAAGATCATCCTTCTTTATATCAAAATAAACCTACCATTCACTTATATAAAGGAAGCTGGAAGGATAGGGAGGAAGTTCCGTTTACAGGGGATAAGTCATTAAAGGTTAGTTTTATTACGAGTAATTCCTTAGGGATTCTAAGCAGCCAATATGATCAATTAAAAGAGTTGAGGATTCTTCCTGATGCCACAATTGAATCCATGCAATTGAAAAAAGATACCGTTCCTTATGAGTCTCAAGGATTAAAAATGTTTGATTATCTGATAGTTGATCAATTTTCATTAGCCGAATTAGATAAAGAAAAGCAGAAGGCAATCGAGGATTGGATAAAAGAAGGCGGTGTCTTAATAGCTGGAGCTAGCTCAAATGCAAGCCAAGCCTATGGAGATTTATACTCCTTATTGCCAATGAAGCCAGAAGCCGAAATGACTGTGTCTACCGATTTTTTAAAGAATGGAAATAAACAGCCTTTAGAAAAGAATATTCATATATTCACAGGATCAATTGATTCTTCTAGTCAAGTTATTGCAATGAGTGACTCAACGCCCGTTATTTTTAGTAAAAAAATAGGAGAAGGACAAATTATTCAAACGGCCTTTTCATTAAGTGATCCTGCTATTTCTACATGGGATGGATACGGAGGCTGGTTTGAACAGCTTCTTAATCAAAATAGTTATGTGGAAATAAATAGTAATAAATATAGTGGGAATTTATTAGATGACCTATACTATCAATTTGCGGAAGTGAATGAATACTTTCCAGGAAGTCAATTCTCTATTGGTCTTTTTATTTTAATACTTACGGTCTATTTAATTTTAATCGTGCCAGTTCTCTATTTTGTGCTAAGAAAAATAGATAAAAGAGAGCATGCATGGTGGTTAATTCCTTCATTCGCTTTACTTGTATCCGTTGTAATGTTTGGCATTGGGGCGAAAGATCGCTTAGGAAAGCCACAATTGAATCAGTTAGGAGTATACTCGGCGAATCAAGGATATCTCTCAGGCTATCAAGCTACAACCTTGCTTTCCAATACAGGAGGTAATTATCAATTAAGTGTACCTAAGAAAGATTTTGAAGTTATTCCATTGACGAATGACCAAACAAGTAGTAAGAAAGCTGTCATTTCTGAAAATCGTAATGACTATTTTATTTCTCTCCCAAAGGTTGAATATTGGTCGACGCGAACGTTATATGGAAAGTCCCATAAAAAAATCTCTGGGCAATTTGAAACAAATTTGTCAATTGAAAATCAAACGCTTAAAGGCAGTGTTACAAATAAATATCCAATTGACTTCTCAGAAGTATTTATTTGGTCTGGGGATGAGAGGATATCACTAGGAAATGTAAAGGCAGGAGGAACGATTCATGTAAATCATAAAATGAAAAGTGCTTATTTACATAGTCCTTCGTATAAAGAATGGATGGGCATGAATGGTCCTCATGCAAATAAAGATTTTTCAAAAATGAAAAAAGAAAGCTTAGAAAGTGCTGTGAGCTCTTTATTATTGTCAAAGCTGCAAAATAGTAATGATCCTGTCATTTCTGGCTATACAAAGAGCCCAGTTGTAGATGTAAAAGTAATTGATAAAGAAGCGAAGAAGGAAAGTTTAAATCTTATCATCTCTCCGCTACAAGTATCTGGAAATTATACAGGTCCTTTTACATTGAAAAGTGAAGAGCTGCAAACACACATTAATGTAGTAAAAGGAGCTATTATTGAAAAAATGGCTGGACCAAAGAATGAGATGCTGCTCGAGGACGGGGAATATGATTTCAGCGTTGCACTTCCAAAAACGTTCAATGTGGGTAAGCTTTCGTTAAATGAGATTCGCATTAGCCTAAACGGTTCATTTATTGACAGTCAATTGTACAATCCTACAACAGGTGAATATTTAAACGTTGAAAGTAATCGATTGATATTAGAAGCAGAGGACAACCCGCAGCAATACTTATCAAAAAATGGTGAGCTAATCTTAAGACTTAAAAAAGAGTCAAAGGGTGACGATCCATATGTCCAAATGCCAACGATTACGCTAAAAGGAGAGGTGTCACCATGATTGAAATCTTAAATTTAACAAAAAGATATGGAAAATTTACAGCGTTAGAGTCATTGAATTTGCAGATTGAAAAAGGAACTGTCTTTGGTTTTGTTGGCCAAAATGGTGCTGGAAAATCTACTACCTTTTCCATTTTAGCAACTTTGCTCTCTCCAACCTCTGGAACAGCATATGTAAATGGCTATGATATTTTAAAAGAACCAAAGCTTGTTCGTAAGCAAATAGGCTATATGCCTGACTTTTTTGGTGTTTATGATCAGCTTAAAGCAGAGGAATATTTGGATTTTTATGGGGCTAGTTATGGAATTAGTTCATCAGAAAGAAAGAGACTTATTCCTCAGTTGCTTGAGCTTGTTAATTTATCGCATAAAAAAGATGCTTATGTTGACTTGCTTTCAAGAGGAATGAAGCAAAGGCTATGTTTAGCAAGAAGCTTAATTCATGATCCGGAAGTCTTAATTTTAGATGAACCAGCATCAGGTCTTGATCCAAGAGCTAGAGTTGAAATGAGAGAAATTCTGAAGGAATTAAAAAGTATGGGAAAAACGATCTTGATTTCATCGCATATATTGCCTGAACTCGCAGAAATGTGTGATGTGATCGGAATTATTGATGAAGGAAAATTAGTAGCAAAAGGAACAGTTGCTGATATTCAACAGCAATTAAGAGCGGAAAAAACGATTACGGTTAAAACAATCGCGGATGTTGAGAAGGCAGTCTCCTTTTTTGAGGATGATCATCTCGTCATAAAAGCAACGATTATGGATGAAGCCAACACATGTCAATTTATTTATCAAGGAACACTTGAACAGCAAAGGGAGCTTCTAAAAAAAGCTATTCTAAACGATATTTCGATCATCAGTTTTTCTGAAGAAGAAAGCAATTTAGAAGATGTGTTTATGGAAATTACAAAGGATCAATAAAATAGTAGGCAAATTTATAGACAAATAGATCGAAAAGTGGTCACTTGTCTTTTCGATTTATTCTATTTTATTGCTCTCCACCCTTAGTGAGTGTGAAAAGTTGAAAAATTTCTTGCGTGATGAACTACGTTGATAAGTCAGGTAAACACACACCCTCGGATGTTCTCGTCAGTCCGTTGCTCTGTGAGTGCAAAGGAAGAAACTATACTCATGACCTGTATAGACAACACCAACACACATGTCCTCTTATTGACATTGGGTAGACGAATGATACTCCGAAAGGAAGGTTAGTCAGAAATGGCTGTCTATTGTTTTGTATTAGATCAAAATGGAAAACCATTAAGTCCTACTAAAGAAAACAAAGGTTGGTACTTAATAAGAAAAGGAAGAGCGATTCTTGTCAAAAAATACCCAATGGTGATTCAACTCAAAAAAGAAGTAACCGATAAAGAACAAGGCAAATCGGAATTTGTTTGTGGAATAGACGACGGTTCCAAATATGCGGGAATTGCAATTGTACAAAAAGGAAAATCAAAGAATATCGCGGTATTCAAAGGGATTATTGAACAGCGTCATGATGTCAAAAAGTTAATGGATGTTCGAAGAGCATATAGACGGTACAGAAGGAGTCATAAAAGGTATCGTCAAGCAAGGTTTCAGAATCGTTCTTCTTCTAAACGAAAAGAAAGAATTGCTCCTTCCATTAAACAAAAGCGAGATGCTATATTGAGAGTTGTTCAACAATTAATGAAATGGATCCCCATTCACCAGTTTAGATTAGAAGATGTACTACTCGATGTGCGAAAATTGACAGAAGGTAGAACGCTTTATAAGTGGCAATATCAAAAATCTAATCGTTTAGATGAAAACCTTCGTAAAGCAACGTTATTAAGAGATCAATTTCAATGCAAAAAATGCGGGGCAAAAGAATGTAGATTAGAAGCCCATCATATTACACCAAAAAGATTTGGCGGGGCAAATACAATCAGTAATTTAATCACACTATGTTCAGATTGTCATTCTTTTATAGGGAATCATGAAATGAACTATGCAGATGAATTTTATTCGATAATCAAGGGAAAAAACATTCGATTCGATTATGTCCAACATGTGATGCAAGGGAAAACCTATTTAAGAAATGAACTTTCAAAACGAGCAAGCTTAGAATTGACAACAGGATGCGATACAGCGAATAAAAGGATTGACTATGAAGTAGAAAAGACACATTCAAATGATGCGCTAATGATTGCAAATTTAAATGGAAATAACGTGGATATTAAAGAGTACAAAATTCGGCCGATGAGAAGAAAAAGGCAGGGAAAAACAAAAGAAGTAAAGGGCTTTAATCATAGAGATATTGTAAAATACACAAAAAGGAATGGAGAATTTTATATAGGCTGGATTACTGCTTTATATCCAGACAAAAATCAGTGTAATATCACTACTTTTAATGGAGAAAAGTTGAAAAGATACGGCATGAATAGATTAAAACTATTATGGAAATGCAATAAGATTCAATGGTTTGTATAGATTTTTTTATAAATTAACATATTTTTGGTAGGAGGTTGAAACTTCTTGAAAAATCAATTGATGAATCCGGTGTTAAATAAAGAATTTAAATTGCGATTTCGGTCGGGAAAGAGCTTTCTCGGAGTTTTATTTTATATATTAGCTTTTAGTATTTTTATTATCGGCTTTATCTCCTTGGTGATGGTTGCAAGCGGGCAGCGATTTTTTAAGCCAGAGGAAAGCAGAACGATGTTTATGATTCTTTCTTATTTACAGCTTGGATTAATTTTATTTATAACTCCAGGATTGACGGGTGGAGTAATAAGCAGTGAAAGAGAAAGACAAACGTTGAACATTCTTCTCACAACCACACAAAGCTCAACAAATATTATCATAGGCAAGCTTGTTTCTTCTCTCTCATATCTTGTTCTTCTTATGCTTGCGAGTTTGCCTTTATATAGCTTTGTGTTTTTATTCGGCGGGATCTCACCTGGTCAGGTGCTAATGACTTTAGGATTTTTCATTTTTACCATCCTAGTATATGGTAGTTTAGGTGTTCTGTTCTCTACTTTAATAAGAAAAACAATCGTTTCGATGGTTACTTCCTATAGCATGACTCTTTTTCTTGCGGGTGGGACAGCCATCTTAACCTTAATACTTATGCAATTAACCCAAGGGTTTTCAGGTACACAAGTGACGTCACCCTTTCCATATTTTACTGCCATGCTGAATCCGCCTATGATTATGACAATGCTACTGCAGCCAGAATTTTCGGAGGAATTTGTTCGGTTAACAGGTATTCACTTTCCAGTGTGGCTAGCTTATTTGGTATCTTACACGTTGATCTTCGCCGCAGCTTTATTAATCAGTATTCGAAAATTAAGGCCTATAATGAAAGCAAAGAAAATATAGATTCATTTAAATGATCAAAGGATTGAAGGGAGAAATATGGACGAAAAGAAACAATTTTATTCTCTGCTCAAGCCAATTCAAAGAGAATTATTTTGGGAGCAATTATTAAAGGAAGTGCAACTCCTGCTAATGATAGCAGGAGGGTTGTTCCTTATTATGCGATTAATAGCTAGTGTATGGATCATTCCCTTTTTTTTCACCTTCTTTTTCATTGGCTGCATCCTTCTTATCGGCTTCATCTGTTTCCGTCTATGGTACAGTCGCCCTGATGTCTCAGCAGCTGCTCATGTCTTTAATGGATTTGTAGAGGAGGATGATGTGGTTACGGCATTTTCGTTCTTAAATCGAAATGGGGCAATGGAGAGACTTCAATTATTGAAAACCGTACGTTTAATGAAAAAACAGATGCCACTCGTTTTACAACGAAAAAAAATATATTTTTATCCGAAGTGGATTGTTCTTTTTTTCCTTTTCCTCTTCTCATCCACACTATTGCATCAATTTTCCTTTGAAAAATGGGACTTGGCCAAGAAAAGAGAAACTGAGATCGAACTCTTGTCAGACGCAAAAAAAGAGTTAAAAAAAGAAATGAAAAAAGTAAAGGAGCCCTCAGTTAAGGAAGAGCTGGCAAAAACAGTTCATGAATTGAATCAGGCAAAGACACCGCGGGAAGCTCTAAAGACAATGGAGAAACAAGTCAAGCAGCTGGAGTTAAAACAAATAAAAGAGCAAGAAAACAAAAAGAAATGGAATTCGTTTCAACCTGTGCTCAATGATAAAGAATTTCAAAATCTTTCCGAATCATTAAAAAGTCAAAACATCTCTGAGATCGAAAATGCATTAAGAGAGGCAAATAAAAATTGGAATCAATTCTCTGATCATCAAAGAAATTCATGGAAAAATCTTACGAATCAAAACCGTTCCTTAACGGAAAAGGAGCTTGAACAGCTTGCAAAAGAATTAAAAGCAGCGGCTCAAGCAGACAGACAAGTACAAGAGCTGGCTCAAGCGGAAACAAGCTTAAAAAATTCAGCTCAAAATCTACAGGAGCAAATGGCTGCAAACGGTCTTGAATCATCTTCACTAGCCCTTTCGAATGCAAATGGATCACAAGAAGGCGGTCAAGCAAGCTCTGGTCAAAGCAATAATCCTTCTAATTCTAGCGGAAATCCGTCAACAACGCCTAACACTAGTAATAATGGCGGAAACACAAGCGAAAACCCTAATAGCAGTAATAATCAGAATGGGCAAGGAGCAGGAAATGGAAGTAGTAACAGTAATGGTACAGGTCCAGGCAACAGTGGCAATGGTTCAGGAACGGGAAGTGGATCAGGTTCAGGCGGCAGTGGTAATGGTTCGGGATCTGGAAACGGGAATGGCTCTGGAGCAGGGCTTGGGTCGGGCTCTAGAGAGTTGCTAACGATTCCTGAATATGCAAAGGGAGAAAATCGAACCGAACAGGATACTGGCGAGCTAGGTGCAGGGACTCAAGGCCAACAAATGGATGGAGATGGCCTCGTGCTTAAAGGCAGTATCAGACCGTATCAAGAAGTGTATGGTGAATATGAAAAGGCATATCGTGAAAGTACAGAAAGATATAAACTTCCGACAGATTTAGAAGATATGGTTAAAAATTACTTTTCAAATATAGATCCAGATAAGGAGTAGGTATGGTATGAAAGATGAGGTACAACTAGAACAGGATATTTTAAATGCTTATGAAAAGCTGCAATTAATAAAAGAAGAAATTCACACATTTATTGTCGGGCAAGAAACGGTGATTGAACAGGTGTTGTGGAGTATTCTGTCAGGTGGACATGTTCTGTTAGAAGGACTGCCGGGATTAGGAAAAACGATGCTTATCCGTACCCTTTCCGAAGTATTAGATTTATCGTTTTCGAGAATACAATTTACACCTGATCTTATGCCATCCGATATTACTGGGACGATGCTCCTGCAGCCTAGTCTGGATGGAAAGCAAAGCTTTGTTTTTCATCCAGGTCCCATTTTTGCGAATCTTGTGTTAGCGGATGAAATCAATCGGGCAACACCGAAAACACAGAGCTCCTTGCTTGAGGCAATGGGAGAGAAAACGGTTACCGTTATTGGGGATACAAAAAAAATAGAAAGCCCCTTTTTTGTAATGGCCACCCAAAATCCAATTGATATGGAGGGAACCTACCCGCTTCCAGAAGCACAAATGGATCGATTTCTTTGTAAGGTGAAAATGGTTTATCCTTCAAAAGCTGAACTTAAAGAGATTATTAACAGAACGACTGGAACGAAAAAAATTGATCTACGAAAAATAGTCGATTCAACCGAAATCAATCACTACCAACAGCTAGCAAAAAAGATTCTCGTTTCCGATGAGGTTTTGCAAATAGCCGTGAATATTATTTCTGCAACTCATCCTAGTTCAGAAGAGTCTTCAGAGGATGTAAAAAATTATGTTCAGTATGGAAGCGGTCCAAGGGGTTTGCAAAGCATGATCCAAATGGCTAAAGCTAGAGCTTTATCTCAAGGAAGATACCATATTTCAACAGGTGATTTAAAGCAAGTATCCATTCCAGTTCTAAGACATCGTATCTGGCTTAATTTTGAAGGAGAGGCAAGCGGAATCACAGTAGAAGCATTGATTAAAGAGATCGTAGAAAGATCGACTTCTTTAGCGGCAGGAAAAAGACGATGAATCAGCCTCATTACTTGCTTAGTAAACTTCAAAAGAAAAGACTCATAGTGAAAAAGAAGCAAACGGGCTTGCACAAAGGGCTGCGGAAATCGACTTCTTTTGGTTCTTCATTGGAGTTCTCTGATTTTCGTGTCTATCAGCCTGGAGATGATGTAAGACAAATTGATTGGAATGTATTTGGAAGAACGCAAAAGCATTATATAAAAAGATTTTTAGACGAACAAGAAATTTTTGTATCCATTTTTTTAGATGCAACATCTTCAATGAGAGCTATACAGTCAAAATGGATGATGGCCAAACAACTAGCTGCAGCTTTAAGCTTTATCACTCTCCATCATGAAGATCGGCTATCTTTTTTTCCTATCAGTTCTCCAAGCTCTTACCCAATACAGAAACAAGGAGCCAATCAAAGCAGGAAGGTATACCAACAAATCATTCAGCTTACAGAAACCATGAATACAGAGGGTTTTTCAGAAAATACCAAACAGAAAATAGGGAAGAATCAACAATTATCAATTCTTATCACTGATGGGATGGAAAAAATAAATGAGATTGAGAGTCTATTAAAAAAGGTAGGTTCAAGGATACAGGATGTTTGGTTTCTCCAAGTAATGAGTCAGCAAGAACTTTTACCTGATTTTTCTGGAGATGTAAAACTAAAGGATAGTGAAACAAATGCGGAAGTAAATGTTAGTGTCAATCAAAATTTAATTACAGCTTATCAGCAACGTCTTCAACAGCATAATAAAAAGCTTGAGCTACTTTGTTTAAAGTACGGCATTACCTACCTTCTAGTTGAAGACTCAAAGGAACTATCCCATTTGTTTTTTCATGAATTTCCTTCCAAAGGCTTATTGAATTGAGGTGATTTCATGCATTTTGCTTTTCCATTCTATTTTTTATTTACTATTTTCATTGGTGCTGTGATCGTTTTCTATTTTTTTCGAAAGCAATATAAACAAGTCCCCATTTCATCTAACATGCTTTGGAAGGAAGTCTTAAATGAATGGCAGGCTTCTCCATGGCTGAAAAAACTACAGCATAATCTATTATTTTGGCTGCAAATTTTGGCTTTATTACTTCTTATGCTTGCATTAGTTAGACCATTTTGGCATGTAGAAGGATTGAAAGGAGAGGAGATCATCTTTATAACAGATACTTCTGCTTCAATGTCTGCCCTCCATCAAAATCGAAGTCGATTAGAGATGAGCAAGGAAAGCATGCTCGAAATGGTAGATCAATTAAAAGAAAACCAAACAGTAACCATTATCGAAGCATCAGAAAAACCAAACATGATTTTAACAGGAGAAAGTGATCTCAAAAAAATCAGAAAAAAAATAGAACAGCTTCACTTATCTTATGGTCATGAAAACATGAATAAGTCTTTGCAAATGGCTTCTTCTCTTTCAAATGGAAAAGAGACAAGCATACATGTATTTACTGATTCCGTATCAAAGTCGGATGTTTCATCTGTTATTCGAAATCGATATATTGAAATACATACTGATGGGGAGAAGGAGGACAATTTTTCTATACTATCTTTTGGAGTAAGTGAACAAAAGGGAGTCATTTCAGGAGCTGCCATGATTGAAAATCAGTCGGTAGATGAACAATCAGTTCTATTACAAGTAATAAGTCAAAAGAATATACTATTTGAAAAAGTTGTCACCCTTAAAGCACATGAAAAACAATTTGTGCATATTCCAACGTTAATGAAAGAACCTTATTATGAATTGACGATTAAGGCAAAAGATCCATACGAAGCAGATAATCATCAAATTGCCCTTTACCAAGAAAAGGCATCAAAATTATATACACTTCAAAACACGAACCCATTCGTCACAAGAGCTTTACAAACGATAGGTGCTGATCTTATTCAATTACCATCAGATAGCCAAGAGCTCCTCGAAACAGATGGTGTTTTAGTAGGAGAAGGCTCTTCTATTTCTTCGGATTTAAAGCATCCGCTGTTATTTTTTAATCAGAATAAAGCTTCGAAAATAACATTAAAGGAACCGCTAAAGATGGAAGAGGATCCGATATTACAGTATGTAAATTTGGCACCTATTTACATTGATTCAGCTTCACAGGAGATGAAAGGTGATTGGACAACACTTGTCCACAGCGGGAATATTCCGTTAATACAGAAAGGATTCATTAACGGACAGCCAGTGATCGTTGTTAATTTTTCGGTTGAACAAACAGATTGGCCGCTTTCACCGAGCTTTCCGATTTTTTTATACAATAGCTTTCAATGGTTATCGGAACGTTCAGATTTCCTAGGAAACTTTGAACCTGGGGAGAAAAAATGGCTAAATTTAGACTCTGCTTCTACGAATTGGGAAATTTTTGATCATGAAGGAAGTTTAATTGACTCATATCATTCTGAGAAAGAGAATTTTACAGCTCCTTTAAAACCAGGATTATATCAAGCAGTCTCGAATGACCAGGTAAGATATTTTTCCGTAAGCTTAGATGAACGAGAAAAAAATATTGATGTAAAACCTTCTTTCCATCTCAATGATCAGAAGCAACAAGAAAAAAATCTTGTTCAAAAACAAACAGATTTTATCTGGATCTGGTTAGCCAGTCTAGCATTAATTTTATTATTCATTGAATGGGAGGTGTATCGACGTGGATATTGAGTTTGAATTTCCGTATCTCCTCCTTTTATTTATACCTGCATTGATTTCTATTTTTTTCTTTTTGAAAAAAAGAACTCAAAAGAGCTCGCTTGAAACTTATCTTATTGTTCTTCTTCGATCTCTAGTATTATCATGTTTAATATTTTCTTTAACAGTTCCACAAATATTATCTCCTATTAAAGAGGTTCCTGTTATCTTTCTTGTTGACCATTCTGCAAGCTTAAAAGGAACAGAGGAGGAAATTTATAAATGGATTGAAAAAAGCATTGCATACAAAAATGAAAAGGATCCATATGGGATCGTTACTTTTGGAGAAAATGCTGTCGTTTACCAGTCATTAGCATCAGATCGTGGAATGATTGGGAGATTTGAAAATGTAGTAGGGAGAAACGAAACAGATGTTGAATCTGCCATTCAATTTGCCTCTGCACTATTTCCGAATCAATCTAGCGGGAGAATTGTCCTGCTAACAGATGGAAATGAAA
Organism: Bacillus sp. 03113; assembly: GCF_006546985.1. Taxonomy (GTDB): domain Bacteria; phylum Bacillota; class Bacilli; order Bacillales; family Cytobacillaceae; genus VATK01. Next base: position 34,713 of record NZ_VATK01000004.1, on the reverse strand, counting down.
CGATTGGTGAGGGAACGAGCGCCATAAAATTATTAAAGAACCAGCGAATTGAATTGGATACGTATCCTGTGAAAAAACGGAAACAGATAGATATGGCCATAACAGAGCTTTCCGTACCGCCTGCGTTATATAAAGGAGAAAATGCTAATATTCAGCTGAAAATAAACAGCAATATAGCTCAAAAAGCAACTGTCCGTATTACAGAAAATAATAAAGAAATCATTAATAGTGAAGTGGATGTAAAAGAAGGACAAAATATGTTTTCCTTTTCCCACATAGTAGATGAAACTGGCTTGATTCAATTCCAAGGAGAGATCATTACAAATCAGGATGCATATAGTGAAAACAATACACTTCAGACGATTACAAATGTGAAAGGGACTCCTAAGATCTTACTTGTCCAACAAGATGATGATCCAAGAATTAAATCTATTTTAGATGAAGCAGGCTTTCTTACGGACCTATATACTCCAGAAAAGCTGCCTACTGCTTTAACAGGATATCTATCCTATCAAACTATATTATTTAATAATGTCCCTGGAACATCCATTACAGACGATCAAATGAATATCATGGAGAAGGCCGTTAAAGATTTTGGTGTCGGTTTTATTATGGCAGGTGGTCAAGACAGCTTCGGTTTAGGGGGCTATTTTAAAACACCAATTGAAAGAATTTTACCTGTAGATATGGAGATAAAAGGAAAGAAGGAGCTGCCTTCCCTTGGTTTAATCATCGTTCTTGATCGATCTGGGAGTATGAGCGGGAATAAGCTTATTTGGGCAAAAGAAGCAGCTGCGAGATCAGTCGATCTATTGCGTGAGGAAGATACTCTTGGTGTTATTGCTTTTGACGATCGTCCTTGGGTGATTGTAGAACCAGACCCCCTTAAAGAAAAAACGAAAGTGATGAAGAAGATCCGTTCCATATCACCTGGAGGTGGAACAGAAATTTATTCTTCTTTAGACAAGGCGTATGAGCTGCTTGATGGTTTGAATGTACAAAGAAAGCATATTATTTTGCTTACGGACGGACAATCTGCAACAAATTCAAACTATGAGGATCTAATTGAAGATGGAAAAGAAGATAAAATAACATTATCTACTGTTTCCATTGGTATGGATGCTGATCGAAGGCTTCTTGAGGAGCTTGCTGAGGTTGGATCGGGAAGATATTATGATGTAACAGATGCTTCTGTTATTCCGAGTATTCTCTCAAGAGAAACGGTAATGGCCTCACGAACCTATATTGAGGATCAGCCTTTTTTCCCTGTCATTCAAAATCCATATGAGTGGGGGAAGCTCTTCCAGGATGGTATCCCGCAAATGAATGCTTATGTAGCAACGACTCCAAAGCCTCAAGCAAGTGTATCCATCAGCAGTGAAAAGAAGGATCCGATTTTTGCTGAATGGCAATATGGAATCGGAAAAGGGATAGCTTTTACATCCGATTTGTATGGAGCATGGTCTGGAGATTGGGCCAGATGGAGTCATTGGTCGACGTTTATTAATGAAATGGTAACAAGAAGCCTGCCGCAATATGATCAAGAGCCTTACCGCATTTCTGTTGAAAAACAAAACGGGAAAAGAGTATTATCCATTCAAACGGATGAACAAATTAGCTTGCCCTTGGACATGACAGTTATATCCGAGGAAGGCAAGAATGTAAATACATCCTCTAAATTAGTTGCACCTGGTCAATACGAATTAGACATAAATAATAAGCCAGGAACTTATTTTGTAAGTATTAAGAAGACCATGGAAAATGGGCAATCCACTGTGTATCAATCAGGATTCACGATTCCTTATTCAGAAGAATATTTACAGAACGGTGAAAATAAAGAAATGCTGAAAAAATGGGTAAAGCTTTCATCAGGTGAAGAGCTTACGAGTGAAAAACAAGTCTTTCGTCCATTAAGAGAAAATGCTTTTCATAAACAGGATATTAGCAATTGGCTAATCTGTGCAGCCTTTCTTTTCTTATTTGCAGAAATTGCAATTCGCCGCTTTGGGATAGGAAAATGGAGGGTTAGACAAATCCACTCAAAGGGACAAGCAAAAAGCCTGTCTGTTCATAGGCATGTAAAACGAAAAGAAGATCATCTAAAAGCAGATAAAATAATTGAACAGCATGATGAGAAAAATACGGCAAAAGCAAATACGTTAACAAATGAAAAAACCGCAAGAAAAAACTTATCTCAGTCAAAGGTATCACAATCTTCAAATCGAGAAGAGAATCTTGAACGCTTGCTGCTTGCAAAAAAAAGAAAGGATTCCTAAGAAAAGCGGAAGGAATATCTTGAAATAACCAGTCAATGTTTTGTTATGTCATTGGATTAGAGTCGTTCAAACCTTGACATGCTAAGGATTTCTGTGTAAACTATCCATTGTAAAGGCTTTTCACTTAACATGGGGGTAAAGATCGATGCTTGAAAAAACAACGCGTATGAATTATCTTTATGATTTCTATCAGTCGTTGTTAACACCGAAGCAGAGAAGCTATATGTCTCTTTATTATTTAGATGATTTTTCTCTCGGAGAGATTGCTGAAGAATATGATGTGAGCCGTCAAGCGGTGTATGACAATATCAAGAGAACAGAAAACATGCTTGAGGAATACGAAGAAAAGCTTGCGTTATTAAAAAAATTTCAAAAGCAAAGCCAGCTGATTGCCAAGATCAAGGAAAGATTACAGAACGAAGACTCTCCATTGGCAGATTTTTTATTTGATGCTATTGCAGAGCTTGAGAAATTAGATTAGGAGGCGGCGTTTATGGCATTTGAAGGATTAGCCGACCGACTTCAGAATACGATTCAGAAAATTCGCGGCAAAGGGAAAGTTAATGAAGCAGATGTAAAGGAAATGATGCGTGAAGTTCGTCTTGCCTTACTAGAAGCGGATGTTAACTTTAAGGTTGTTAAAGAATTTGTTAAAAAAGTAAGTGAACGAGCGGTTGGACAAGAAGTATTAAAAAGCTTAACACCTGGCCAGCAAGTTATTAAGGTTGTTAAAGAAGAACTAACAAACCTGATGGGGGGAGAGCAAAGTAAAATTGCTGTAGCTTCTCGCCCGCCTACTGTTATTATGATGGTCGGACTACAGGGTGCTGGGAAAACGACAACAACTGGTAAGCTTGCAAGCTTGTTAAGAAAAAAATATAATCGAAATCCAATGCTCGTCGCAGCAGATATTTATCGCCCTGCTGCGATCAAACAGCTAGAAACGTTAGGAAAACAACTTAGCATGCCTGTCTTCTCCTTAGGAGATCAAGTAAGCCCAGTTGAGATATCCAAGCAAGCGATTGCTTTCGCAAAGGAGCAGCATCACGATTATGTACTAATTGATACAGCTGGACGACTCCATGTCGATGAAGACTTAATGGGAGAGCTAAAACAGATTAAGGAATTAGCAAACCCAGAAGAAATCTTTCTAGTTGTAGACGCAATGACGGGTCAGGATGCTGTGAATGTAGCACAAAGCTTTAATGAACAGCTTGGTTTAACAGGAGTTGTTCTTACTAAGCTTGATGGAGATACGAGAGGTGGAGCTGCGCTTTCCATTCGATCCGTAACGAACACACCTATTAAATTTGTCGGTCTCGGAGAAAAAATGGATGCTCTTGAGGCGTTCCATCCAGAACGGATGGCTTCAAGAATACTTGGGATGGGCGATGTTCTAACATTAATTGAAAAGGCTCAAGCTAATGTTGATGAAGAACAAGCTAAAGCATTAGAAGCAAAGCTGCGAAATGCAACTTTTACTTTCGATGATTTTTTAGAGCAATTGAGTCAAGTTAGGAAAATGGGTCCGCTCGATGAGTTATTGAAGATGATGCCGGGTGCAAATAAAATAAAAGGGCTTAATAATCTTCAGATAGATGAAAAACAAATAGCACATGTTGAAGCGATTATTAAATCCATGACCAGCAAAGAAAAAGCTCAGCCTGAAATCATAAATGCTAGTCGCCGAAAGCGTATTGCGAAAGGGAGCGGTAGAACTGTTCCTGAAGTAAATCGTTTATTAAAGCAATTCGAAGACATGAAGAAAATGATGAAGCAAATGTCTAACATGGGACAAAAAGGGAAGAAAAGAGGCGGATTTAAGCTTCCTTTTAACCCTTTCTAATCTGTTTTTTCATGGGTAACCCCATTAAATTTTGGTAAATATTTAAAAAAACAAGTGACAAGAAAAAACACTTTACAAACCAATCAAAAATCTGATATTATACTATCTTGTGTGAAACTATTCGGAGGTGCTTATTTAAAATGGCAGTTAAAATTCGCTTAAAACGTATGGGAGCAAAAAAATCTCCTTTCTATCGTATTGTTGTTGCTGATTCTCGTTCTCCTCGTGATGGACGTTCAATCGAAACAGTTGGAACTTACAATCCTGTAGCTCAACCAGCTAAAGTAGACATTAATGAAGAGCTTGCATTAAAATGGCTTCAAAATGGAGCAAAGCCATCAGATACAGTTCGTAACCTTTTCTCTAAACAAGGCATTATGGAAAAATTTCATAATGTTAAAAACGGTAAGTAATATCCATTAGTGATGAAAGAGCTTATCGAAACGATTGTGAAGCCCCTTGTAGATTTTCCTGATGATGTTCAGGTAACAATTCTTGAAGAGAAAGATCGCGTTACCTATAAGCTTTCTGTCAACAAGAGTGACATGGGCAAAGTAATTGGAAAGCAAGGGCGCGTTGCAAAAGCGATTCGAACTGTTGTGTATGCGGCAGGTGCTTCAAAGTCAGAGACGGTTTATTTAGAAATAAATTAGTGAATAAATTTCAAGCATTATTCTTCTTTTTATTAGAAGGCTTTGTTAAACGATAATGTTGATTTTGGAAGGAAATTTGCGAGACTCCTGCGGAAAAACGGGTTGGAAAGACCCCGCAGTGAGGTACGAGCGAGGAGGCTTGCCAGTTCGTCCGCGGAAAGCGAGTGAATTTCCTGACGGTTATAAATCAACACTGAAATTTAACAGAGCCTATTAGAAAGAAAGGATTGTTTGAAAAACGTCTTAGAGAAGGAGGGGAAACCCTCCTTTTTTTACAAGAAAAGATTTGAGCTTTTCCTTTCAATTATTGGGGAAGAATTGTTTGGAGGGACGCTTATATGAAAATACTTCAGACAGTGATTGTCAAACAAGTATTAACTGAAAAGAGTAAGCAGGAGCTTTTAGAGAAATATGAGTACAATAAGATCCAAATGCAAAAAGAATGCGACCAGCTCCGCTTTGAACTTAAACGGCTGGAAAAAATGAAAAAAATCCCCTCTTCTAATTTATTAAAGCACTTTGAAAAAGAAATAGGGATGAGACAGGAAAAAAGCAAATTATTAGATTTTCAGATCGAACAATTACATATGCTACCTATAGGCAGTGAATTAAAGGAAAAGGAACTTCAAGGCATTGTGGAAATATCACTAGGAGACTTGTGGGAGGATGTCGAGAGTTCAAAAACAATTGTCATAAAAGACGGAATCGTCGTGGAAATCCGTTAGAGGTGAGATGAAAAACATGGAAAGATGGTTTAATGTAGGGAAAATTGTTAATACACACGGAATAAAAGGTGAGGTAAGGGTCATATCAAAGACGGACTTTGCCGAAAAACGCTACAAAATTGGAAATCCCTTATATTTATTTATAGGCAATGAAAGCAATCCGTTACAGCTAGTTGTTAAATCGCATCGTACACATAAATCCTTCGACCTGTTAACATTTGAAGGCTTTGAAGATTTAAATGTTGTTGAAAGGATGAAGGGCGGTATACTTAAAATCCCTGAAAATATGCTTGACGAGCTTGAAGAGAATGAATTCTATTTTCATGAAATTATAGGCTGTGCAGTTTATACAATGGATGGAGAAGAACTTGGAAAGATCATTGAAATATTAACACCAGGGGCTAATGATGTTTGGGTAATAAAAGGTGCTGGCGGTAAAGAAATATTAATTCCGTATATTGAAGATGTGGTAAAAAAAATAGATGTAAAAGATAAAGTAATCCTTATTGATCCGATTGAAGGGCTGCTATCATGATGAAAATTGATGTTCTTACACTATTTCCGGAAATGTTTGCAGGAGTATTAAATCACTCTATATTAAAAAAAGCAGCGGATAAAAATGCTGTTCAATATAATATTGTCAACTTTCGCGGATACTCAGATAATAAGCACCAGACTGTTGATGATTACCCTTATGGAGGCGGGGCAGGAATGGTATTAAAGCCGCAGCCTATTTTTGATGCAGTCCATGATTTACAGGATAAATCAAAAACGTCTCATCCCCGCATTATTCTTCTATGCCCACAAGGAGAAAGATTTTCACAAAAAAAAGCAGAAGAACTATCATCAAACGAGCATCTGATCTTTGTATGCGGTCATTATGAAGGATATGATGAAAGAATTCGAGAGCATCTCATTACGGATGAAATTTCGATTGGTGATTATGTATTAACAGGAGGAGAGCTCGGTGCCATGGTTATCATTGATAGCGTGGTTAGATTGCTTCCTGAGGTTTTAGGAAATGAAGAATCGCATAAACAGGATTCCTTTAGTACTGGTTTACTTGAGCATCCACACTATACACGTCCTGCTGATTTCCGAGGAATGAAGGTGCCAGATGCTTTACTATCTGGGAATCATTCAGTAATCGAGGAATGGAGAAAGAAAGAGTCGTTAAAGCGAACCTATCATAGACGTCCTGATCTATTAGAACTATATCCATTAAGTGACGAGCAAAAGAGATGGTTAAAGGAATTTGAAAATCAACGCGAATAAGTATTGAAGTCCACTTTGAATTGTGTTAAGATATCTTTTGTGGCTTAGGCTAGTATAAATAGCTATAGCCTTATAACGATGTTCCGCTGCTATTTTAAATATTTATTCTGCATGAGCGTCTGTTGGAAGGAGTTGAAAACGATGCAAAAATTAATTGAAGAAATCACAAAAGAACAACTTCGTGCAGATCTTCCTGCGTTCCGTCCTGGTGACACTGTACGTGTACACGTTAAAGTTGTTGAGGGTACTCGTGAGCGTATTCAGGTATACGAAGGTGTTGTGATTAAGCGTCGTGGTGGTGGAATTAGCGAAACTTTTACAGTACGTAAAGTTTCTTACGGAGTAGGCGTTGAACGTACTTTCCCTGTTCATACACCAAAAATTGCGAAGCTTGAAGTTATTCGCCGCGGTAAAGTTCGCCGTGCTAAACTTTATTACTTACGTAACCTACGTGGTAAAAAAGCTCGTATTAAAGAAATTCGATAATGTATGTAGAAAAAGAGCTTGTGCAAACAAGCTCTTTTTTATAGTTCGATGCAGTTCTTTTGTAGGAATTAGGTAAATATACAGTATTAATAACGGCTATTCTTATTATTTCTCCTTTGTATGATATATAATAAGAATGAAATAATAGAACCTATTACTAGACACGAAGCATTTATGTGGCGGAATGGTGGGAAACAAAATGGCAAAAAAGAAAAATGAACTTTGGGAATGGATTAAAGCCCTTGTTATTGCAGTAGTTTTGGCGGCAGTTATCCGTTATTTTTTATTTGCACCAATCGTAGTTGATGGCTTGTCTATGATGCCAACCTTACATGATCAAGATCGGATGATCGTAAATAAAATAAATTATAAAGTAAGAGAACCGAAAAGATTTGACATCATTGTCTTTCATGCTCCAGAAAAAAAGGACTACATAAAAAGGGTCATAGGTCTTCCAGGCGATCGGATTGAGTATAAAAATGATACTTTGTACGTGAATGGAAAGGCATATAAAGAACCTTATTTAGACGATTATAAAAAACAGGTGATCGACGGTCCGTTAACTGCGTCCTTTAAATTAGAAGAAACTCCAGTTGGACAAGAACGGGTACCAGATGGTGAGTTATTTGTGATGGGTGATAATCGTCGATTTAGTAAAGATAGCAGACATATCGGAACTGTGCCAATGGATAAGGTGTTAGGAAATACGAGTGTTATTTATTGGCCTCTTAACGATATTCGTAAGGTTAAATAACTCGCTATTATAGGTAGAAATAAAAATTAAAAAGATAATGGTTCTTAAATAATTAAGGAGGTGACCTGCCTTGACAATTCAATGGTTTCCAGGACATATGGCAAAGGCAAGAAGACAGGTTACTGAAAAGCTTAAACTCGTTGATTTGATCTTTGAGCTTGTTGATGCCCGATTGCCATATTCATCACGTAATCCAATGATTGATGAAATTATTCAGCATAAACCTAGGCTAGTATTGTTAAATAAAGCAGATATGGCTGACAAAGAGATAACAAGAGAATGGATTCAATATTTTCAAGCACAAAATATACAAGCTCTGGCGATTAATGCACAAGCTGGTTCAGGTTTAAGGGAAATCGTTACTGTTTCCAAAGAGATCTTAGCTGAAAAATTCGACCGTTTAAGAGCTAAAGGAGTAAAACCAAGAGCGATTCGAGCAATGATTGTCGGCATTCCGAATGTTGGGAAATCTACGTTGATCAATCGACTTGCGAAAAAAAATATTGCCAAAACTGGCAATACTCCAGGCGTTACAAAAGCACAACAATGGATTAAAGTAGGAAAAGAGTTAGAGCTGCTTGATACTCCAGGGATTCTTTGGCCTAAATTTGAAGATCAAGAGGTGGGCTTGAAACTTGCGCTTACAGGTGCTATCAAAGATACCATCCTTAATTTACAGGATGTAGCTGTCTATGCTCTGCGGTTTCTTGAAAAAGAATATCCAGGACGTTTGAATGAACGGTATAATCTTCAGCATATATCTGATGATATCGTAGAACTTTTTGATAATATTGGAACTGCAAGAGGTTCTCTAATGAGCGGTGGAGAAGTAGATTATGACAAGGTAGCTGAGCTTGTAATTAGAGAAATAAGATCAGAAAAGCTAGGCGCACTGTCATTTGAATCTCCTGCACAAATTCTTGTCAATAAAGAATAAGGATTTCTTAAGTTAGCTCATATAAGCTTTAAAAATTAGGCTGTTTTCGTATAGATTGTTGCTTTTAAACGCGCAGCCTGCATACACTTCGCTTTCCGTGGGCGAGCGTCAAGCCTCCTTGTCGAATACGCTCCTGCGGGGTCTCGCCTTTCTCGCATTCCCACAGGAGTCTACGTGTATGCAGGCTGCTCCGAAACGTTTCTCCCAATTTTTTTATGTCAAAAGCAACAAACTTTGAGAAAACAGCCAAAAATTATTAGAGGATGCCTCTTCAATTGAGTCACCCTCTTTCTTTGTTGTTACGTAAAAATTAGAGGTGCAAAATGACAAAATTTACGATTCATGAAATTGAAGATAAGCTCATGACTATACAAGATCTAGATCATACCTTCGTTAAAGAATTAAGGATGGATGAACGAAAAGGAGTCCAAAGGCTTCTTATTAAATGGGAAAGAGAAAAGGAACAGGCGAGAAAATTACATAATCGGTTTGTTGAAATGACTAAATTAGAGCAAGAATTTCGTAAGAAGGGCTTTTACTATATAGCAGGAATTGATGAAGTTGGAAGAGGGCCGCTAGCAGGTCCAGTTGTTGCATCAGCAGTTATTTTGCCAGAAACCTTTTATTACCCTGGTGTTGATGATTCAAAGAAGTTAACAGAGCAAAAAAGGGAAGAGATCTTTTCGATCATCCAACGTGAAGCAATAGCGATTGGAATAGGCGTCATCTCAGCGGAAGAAATTGATGAAATCAATATTTACGAAGCCACAAAAAAAGCAATGCTGGCTGCAATTATTGATTTATCAACAGCTCCAGATTTTTTGCTGATTGATGCTATGAAGCTGGATACCCCTTATCCTTTTGAAGCTATTATTAAAGGTGATGGTAAAAGCATTTCCATTGCTGCAGCTTCCATTGTTGCAAAGGTCACCCGTGACCGAATGTTATCTAAAATAGGGGAACAGTATCCGGAATATGGGTTTTCAAAAAATATGGGATACGGAACGAAAGAGCATTTAGATGCAATTGAGAAATACGGCATTACTCCTTATCATCGAAAAAGCTTCGCACCAGTTAAGAATTACATAACTAAATTCTAATTGGAGGGCTATAATGAAAATTATCAATGATATGCTGTCTCTTTTTAATCAACAAACGAAAAAGATTCTTTCATTTCAAGAAGGTCAGGTCATTACTGGCAAAGTAATAAAGTTGTTTCCGAAGCAAACGGCTGAAATTCAGTTTGGGGCAAACAAGGTTTTTGCTCAACTAGATGTTCCTCTAAATACGAATAAACAATATTGGTTTCAAGTCCTGTCTGGGGAAGGGAGGATCCATTTAAAAATGCTCTCTTTGGATGAGCAGGACTTACAAGACTCAAAATATACGGTAGAAGGGATTGCCAAGCATTTTTCTATACATCCCAGCAAGGAAAATATTGACCTCGTACGTTTTTTTATAAAAGAAAAACTACCAATGTCTGCAGAAAATATCAATCTGACTGAAGAATGGTTGAAGAGTATAGAATCCGTACAGGATGGACAGAAGGCTATCAAGCATATGCTAACAACCAATCTTCCATTTACGAAAAACGTTTTTCAATCTGTCTATACAGTCATGACGGATGATTCTCTGCTATCGTTGATTAATAAAGCCATCCTTTTACTGCAAAAGCAAGACCTCACTGAGAATGGACAAAGACTTAATGCTTTTTTGAAAGGAATCATGAAGCTAGATCTCTCTTCAATTAATGGAGAGAGCGAATCGACGATGTTAAAAGATGAATTTTACGGTCTGAAGGAAGGCGGAAATGAATTAAAAACAATCATACGCAGCATTGGTTTTTCTCATGAATTTGATGTGATAAAATTAATAAACAATCCAGAAAATATACAAACGTCAAATGATGAGACGTTAAAATCACTTTTAATTCGTTATTTACAAGACGATCCTCCTATAGAGCAGAAAACGATTTTTGAGCAGCTTGTACATAAGATCACAGGATATCAAATCCTTTCTAACGATCATGGACCGGTATATTCTTACTTGCTGCAAATCCCCTTATTAGTTAAAGAGCAATTGATCGAATTAACGATGCAATGGAATGGGCGTAAAAAAGAAAATGGAACAATGGATCCTAATTATTGTCGTATCCTCTTTTATTTAGAGCTTGATCAATTAAAAGAAACGATTATAGATATGCAAGTGCAAAATCGCATTGTCCCAGTCACAGTTATCAATAAGATGAATGAGTTGAAAAAAATTGCTAAGCCATATATCCCTATTTTAAAACAAAATCTTTTCAGTCTTGAATATACTCTTTCATCTGTAAATTTTCGAACTTTAGAAGATTACTTACCCTTTCAGGCTTCGAAACTACCGTTAGATCATTCTCAAAATTCCCCTAATTATCGAGGAGTTGATTTAAAAATATGAAGAAAATGAACGGCAAGAAGATAAATGCTGCTGTTGCTTTATGCTATCATCAAACACAGCAGACGGCCCCTATTATTACCGCAAAAGGAAAAGGCATTACAGCTGAAAATATAATAAAAAAAGCAAATGAACATCAAATCCCGATACATGAAGATCCTTCATTAGTGGAGATATTAGGAAAGCTAAATATTGCAGAAAGTATACCTGAGGAGCTTTACCAAGCAGTGGCAGAGGTATTTGCATTTATTTATCGAGTCGATAAATCAAGGACAAATGCGGAAGCGCCTTGATCAGCCCTGAAGAAAAATGTCCTATGACTCAAAAAGTGTTTTTTGCTTTTAGAGGCATGAGGTATTTTTCGCAAGGGCTAGGCGCTGGCCAATTAAGAGCGCCACGTCCTGTGGCAACATCGGCACTCGTACATCCTGTACATCGCTGAACGTGGATACATTTATATCAAAGTATCGACATCAAACTATTTTGTAGTTTCCTTTATAATAAAAAATGACCTGCTGATGGAATTGAAAGGGTTTTAATATTCCTATCCCTATTGGCATGTTGTGGAAACGATGATATACTTTATATAATCTTCTGCACTCCCATCTACTATTATTTATAACTACGAATTTTTCTCTCTACCATTTCAGCTTAAATTATTATTATAATTTCCCTGAATAAAATTCAAAATATTTGAAAAAGTACAATATTCAAGTCGAATTGTTAGACAATGAAAGCGCAATTATATAAAATGAAAGCGCAGTCTATTGCAAAGGAAAACGCTTTTTCGGAACTTCGACTGGTGTCTAGCTCCAGCACCTAGCCGCTCGGATCATAAGCCACGATACTCCAAAAATCAGGTTTTTCTGCGTATCGCGTCTTATGTCTGTCGCGGCTGATCAAGGCGCTTCCGCTTTGCTTTTAAAATCAGATCTTATAGGGGGATGGGAAATGAATATCCATGAGTACCAAGGAAAGCAAATCCTTAGACAATATGGGGTAGCAGTTCCAAATGGCAAAATTGCTTTTACTGTTGACGAAGCGGTAGAAGCTGCAAAGGAATTAGGTAATGCTATTTGTGTCGTAAAAGCGCAAATACACGCTGGAGGACGAGGTAAAGCAGGTGGGGTAAAGGTTGCAAAAAACATGGATGAGGTCCGTACATATGCGAGCCAAATATTGGGGAAAAAGCTTGTAACGCATCAAACTGGATCAGAGGGGAAAGAAGTAAAGCGGTTACTAATTGAAGAAGGCTGCGATATTAAGAAGGAATATTATTTAGGCTTAGTATTAGATCGTGCTGCTTCTCGAGTGGTTTTAATGGCATCAGAAGAGGGTGGAACAGAAATAGAAGAAGTAGCAGAAAAAACACCAGAAAAAATTTATAAGGAGCAAATAGATCCTGTAGTTGGTTTAACTCCTTTTCAAGCTCGAAGAATTGCTTTTCACATTAATATCCCTAGTAAACTAGTAGGTCAAGCGGTAAAGTTTATGCTGAACCTATATCAAGTGTTTATTGAAAAGGATTGCTCGATCGTTGAAATTAATCCTTTAGTTGAAACCAGTGATGGGAAAATCATTGCTTTGGATGCAAAATTAAACTTTGATGACAACGCATTATATAGACAAAAAGACATACTAGCATTTCGTGATTTAGATGAAGAAGATCCAAAGGAAGTAGAAGCATCAAAGTATGATCTTAGCTATATTTCTTTAGATGGAAACATAGGATGTATGGTAAATGGGGCTGGGCTTGCAATGGCAACAATGGATATAGTAAAGCATTATGGCGGAGAACCTGCAAATTTTCTTGATGTCGGAGGCGGTGCGACAGCAGAAAAAGTAACAGAAGCTTTCAAAATCATTTTATCAGATCCTCATGTAAAAGGAATTTTTGTTAATATCTTTGGAGGGATTATGAAATGTGACGTTATTGCAGCTGGCGTCGTGGAAGCGGCAAAGCAGATTGGGCTTGAGGTACCGCTCGTTGTAAGATTAGAAGGAACAAACGTAGATTTGGGAAAAGACATATTACGAAATTCAGGTATAAATATTGTTGCAGCTAAATCCATGGCAGATGGAGCTCAAAAAATCGTTTCATTAGTATGAGAGTGAAAGGAGAATAACAATGAGTATTTTTATAAACAAACATACAAAGGTGCTTGTTCAAGGAATAACGGGCTCTACTGCTCATTTTCATACAAAACAAATGCTGGATTACGGGACAAAGATTGTTGCTGGTGTAACGCCTGGAAAAGGGGGAACGGAAGTAGAAGGAGTTCCTGTGTATAATACGGTACAAGAAGCGGTGCAATCTACAGGAGCAACCGCATCTGTCATTTACGTACCCGCTCCATTCGCTGCAGATGCTATTATGGAGGGTGTGGATGCAGAACTTGATCTTGTGATCTGCATCACGGAGCATATACCAGTATTAGACATGGTAAAAGTAAAACGATATATGCAAGGAAAGAAAACGCGCCTTATTGGTCCGAACTGTCCGGGAGTTATTACACCTGATGAATGTAAGATCGGAATTATGCCTGGATATATTCATACAAAAGGCCATGTAGGGGTTGTATCACGGTCTGGAACTTTAACATACGAAGCGGTACATCAGTTGACAAAAGCTGGATTAGGTCAAACCACCGCTGTTGGAATAGGTGGAGATCCAGTAAATGGTACAAATTTTATTGATGTTTTAAAAGAATTTAATGAAGATCCAGAAACTTATGCGGTCATTATGATTGGTGAAATAGGTGGTACTGCTGAAGAAGAAGCTGCTTTATGGGTAAAGAAAAATATGACAAAGCCTGTGATTGGATTTATTGGAGGCCAAACAGCGCCTTCTGGAAAACGAATGGGTCATGCAGGTGCCATCATATCAGGTGGAAAGGGTACTGCAGATGAAAAAATTCGCATTATGAATGAGTGTGGGATTAAAGTAGCAGCGACTCCGTCTGTAATGGGGGATACATTAATCAAAGTATTAAAGGATAAAAATTTATTTGAAAAATGTGCAGTTTATTAAGGTGATAAGTCGAATTAATGTCAATTAATTAGAGACTGACCACACCTTCAAAAACCTTCATCATTCATCAAAAAATGGAGGTAAAGGTCAGCCTCTTTTGCTATGATCTTTTTTTGTCGATTTTTGACACCTTGTAAATCGTTGTTTTCGCATAGCAGTGTATTTTGTTGTAAAAATTTATGTATTTACAAACAAATGTTTTAATATAGTTCGATAAAAAAGGGAGCATGATGAATGGATGATTTTAAAAGAAAATTAATTCAGCTGCATCACAGTCGAGATGTTGGCTGGAAAAAAATTTATGAATTGTTAAAAAGAGATCCAAAGCTTGATACCCTCACTTGTTATCCTCAAAGAGAGAATTCCACACAATCCATTCTTTCTTCACAAGCATTAAAAGACTTCCATTCCACCTATATTCAAGAACAAATACGTCAGTACTCTAACCAAGGAATTAAAGCTATTACCATCTTTGATGAAGAATATCCTGAATTATTAAAGCAAATCTATCAGCCACCTTGGGTACTCTATGTAAAAGGAGATCTATCCTTATTAACTAAGAATCCGAAGCTTGCGGTTGTAGGTTCAAGACAAGCTTCCCAATACAGCCACAAATCTATAGATATTCTTTTTCCAGAACTTATAAAAAAGGATATTATCATTGTAAGCGGACTTGCTTCAGGGGTTGATACAATTGCTCATCAGAAGGCTATTTATTATCATGGCCAAACAATTGGTGTAATAGCAGGGGGATTCTATCATATATATCCTAAGGAAAATAAAAAATTAGCATCTGAAATGATGCAGCGTCATCTTGTCATGTCAGAATATCCTCCTCATTCTAACCCTGAAAAATGGCAATTTCCAATGAGAAATAGAATCATTAGTGGAATGAGTCAAGGAACATTAATTGTGGAAGCGAAAAGAAAAAGTGGTTCATTAATAACAGCAAACTTTGCTGTGAATGAAGGTCGAGATGTATTTGCTCTGCCTGGAAATATTTTAAGTCCATTGTCTATAGGAACGAACGAATTAATACAGCAAGGAGCAAAGCTCGTTATCCATCCAAATGACATACTTGAAGAGTTTTTTTAAAAATAAAGCTGTTTTCGTATAGATTGTTGCTTTTAAACGCGCAGCCTGCATACACTTCGCTTTCCGTGGGCGAGCGTCAAGCCTCCTCGTCGCATACACTCCTGCGGGGTCTCGCCTTTCTCGCATTCCCACAGGAGTCTACGTGTATGCAGGCTGCTCTAAAACGTTTTTCTCAATGTTTTTTATGTCAAAAGCAACAAACTTTGAGAAAACAGCCAAAAATAAAAAACACTTTTTAAGTCATGAGAACATTTTTCTTCAGGACTGATCAAGTCGCTTGCACTTTTCTTTATAATGTTTTAAAAAAAGGTTGAATCTTTTTTCAATATGTTATACATTGTGGAGCGAAAGTCTTAAAAATCGCTTTTATCAAAAATATTCTTGAAAAAGGCTATTGGATAAAAAAATTCTGCATTTTTTTATTGAAAAATAGCATATTTTCTATATAAAAACCATGCTCCAGTTTTAGTGAAAACGGTTTCTGATTATTATAATGTTTGACAAGGATGAGTAAATTGTACAATAATAATGAATATTTCATAATTCCTCTTAGGGAGGCTTGTTAATGTCAGAATTTCTTGTGATCGTTGAATCACCTGCAAAGGCTAAAACGATTGAACGTTACCTAGGAAAAAAATATAAAGTGAAAGCATCTATGGGACATGTAAGGGATTTACCTAAAAGTCAAATGGGTGTTGATATAGAAGAAAAATTCCAGCCAAAGTACATAACCATTCGTGGGAAAGGTCCAATTTTAAAGGATTTAAAAACAGCTGCAAAAAAAGCAAAGAAAATCTATCTTGCGGCTGACCCTGATCGCGAAGGAGAGGCTATCGCTTGGCACTTAGCACAAAGCTTAAATATGGACATTCATTCTGATTGCCGAGTGGTTTTTAATGAAATTACAAAGGATGCTATTAAAGAATCATTTAAACATCCGCGGCCAATCAATATGGATTTAGTTGATGCACAACAAGCTCGGCGAATTTTAGATAGGCTTGTAGGATACAATATTAGCCCTTTGCTTTGGAAAAAAGTTAAAAAAGGCTTGAGTGCTGGTAGAGTTCAATCCGTGGCGGTTAGGCTCATCATTGATAGAGAAAAAGAAATAAAAGAGTTTGTGCCTGAAGAGTATTGGTCCATTGACGGAAGTTTTTTGAAGGAAAGCAAAGAATTCGAAGCTGCTTTTTATGGAATTGGATCTAAAAAGTTAGAATTAACATCTGAAAAACAAGTTCAAGATGTATTGAGTCAGCTGAAAGGAAATAAGTTTATCGTCCATTCTGTATCAAAAAAAGAAAGAAGACGAAATCCAGCTCTTCCTTTTACAACTTCATCATTGCAGCAGGAGGCAGCACGTAAATTAAACTTCCGTGCAAAAAAAACGATGATGCTTGCTCAGCAGCTATATGAGGGTATCGATTTAGGAAAAGAAGGTACCGTCGGTTTGATTACCTATATGAGAACTGATTCCACACGTATATCTGAAGTAGCTCAAAAAGAAGCAGCTGATTACATTAAGCAGCATTATGGGGAAAAGTATATAAAAGAAGAAAATAGGAAAGAAAAGAAGAACACGAACGCTCAAGATGCCCATGAAGCGGTAAGACCGACAAGCACATTGCGTGAACCGAGTTCGTTGAAGGAATTTCTAGGAAGGGATCAGTTGCGCTTATATAAGCTTATTTGGGAACGTTTCGTAGCAAGCCAAATGGCGCCAGCAATTATGGATACAATGAGTGTGGATCTAAAAAATGGGGATGTTACATTTAGAGCTACTGGTTCGAAAGTAAAATTTCCTGGTTTTATGAAAGTATATGTAGAAAGCACTGACGACCAAGCAATTGAGAAGGATCGACTACTTCCTGATTTACAGGAAGGTGATGAGGTATTCAAAAAAGATATTGATCCGAAGCAGCATTTTACACAACCACCACCTCGCTATACAGAAGCAAGATTAGTTAAAACGCTTGAAGAGCTTGGAATCGGCAGGCCATCTACCTTCGCTCCAACATTAGATACGATACAAAAAAGAGGGTACGTTGCGTTAGATAATAAACGCTTCGTGCCTACGGAGCTAGGTATGATCGTATTAGAATTAATATTAGAGTTTTTCCCTGAAATATTAAATGTCGAGTTTACAGCAAATATGGAACAAGAGTTAGATAATATTGAAGACGGAAAAGTGGAATGGGTTCAAATTATCGATCAATTTTATAAAAGCTTTGAACAGCATTTAGAAAAAGCTGAAAAAGAAATGCAAACAGTAGAAATAAAAGATGAACCAGCTGGCGAGGATTGTGAAATTTGTGGTAATGAGATGGTTTTCAAGATGGGAAGATACGGGAAATTTATGGCTTGCAGCAATTTTCCTGATTGTCGAAATACAAAACCTATCGTAAAAGATATTGGAGTTAAATGTCCTAAATGTAAGGAAGGTAATATAATAGAAAGAAAAAGTAAGAAAAAAAGAATTTTTTATGGCTGTAATCGTTTTCCAGAATGTGACTTTATTTCTTGGGATAAACCATTGCCGCGAAGTTGTCCTAAATGTGATAATCTTTTAGTGGAGAAGAAGCTAAAAAAAGGTGTCCAAGTTCAATGCGTTGAATGCGATTATAAAGAGGAGCCTCAAAGCTAAGAGTGGGCATTTGCTCACTCTTTCCTATTGTTAAACAATTTATTCCTAAAGGTATCGCTAATTTTATATAATACGGAGTGAACAAAATGAGTGAAATAGTTGTCAATATCATTGGTGCAGGTCTTGCGGGTAGTGAAGCAGCATGGCAGGTTGCAAAAAGAGGCATAAAGGTTCGATTATACGAGATGAGGCCTGTGAAGCAAACGCCAGCTCATCATACAGGTCAGTTTGCAGAACTTGTATGCAGCAATTCATTAAGAGGCAATTCATTAACAAATGCCGTGGGTGTATTAAAGGAAGAAATGAGAATTCTAGATTCTGTTATCATTCGTTCAGCTGATGAATGTGCCGTACCAGCAGGAGGTGCATTAGCTGTGGATCGGCATGAATTTGCCGGGAGAGTTACAGAATTAGTAAAAAATCATCCGAATGTAACAGTTATAAATGAAGAAGTAAATGAAATCCCTGAAGGTCCAACGGTGATTGCTACTGGTCCGCTTACTAGTAGGAATTTGGCTGATAAACTTAAAGAATTAACAGGGGAAGAATATTTATATTTTTACGATGCCGCAGCCCCAATCATTGAAAAAGAAAGTATTGATATGGATAAGGTTTATTTAAAATCTCGATATGATAAAGGGGAAGCTGCTTATTTAAACTGCCCAATGACAGAAGAAGAATTTGAACGTTTTTATAACGCTCTGATTTCAGCAGAAGTAGTACCTCTTAAGGAATTTGAAAAGGAAATATTTTTTGAAGGTTGCATGCCAATTGAAGTAATGGCTAAGAGAGGGAAAAAAACGATGCT
This sequence comes from Bacillus sp. 03113, assembly GCF_006546985.1. Lineage (GTDB taxonomy): Bacteria > Bacillota > Bacilli > Bacillales > Cytobacillaceae > VATK01. The sequence goes on along the minus strand of NZ_VATK01000004.1, from coordinate 15,753 downwards.
TTTTGGACCAATGAAGCCGGTTGGTTTAGAAGACCCTCGGACTGGAAAAAGGCCTTATGCGGTAGTTCAGCTTCGTCAGGATGATGCGGCAGGAACCCTATATAATATTGTCGGCTTTCAAACTCACTTAAAATGGGGGCCGCAGAAGGAAGTATTGAGCTTGATTCCAGGCTTAGAGAATGCTGAAATTGTTAGATATGGAGTCATGCATAGAAATACATTTATCAATTCTCCTAAGGTATTAAAGCCAACCTATCAATTTTGTAATCGTGAAGATTTATTTTTTGCTGGACAAATGACAGGAGTAGAAGGGTACGTTGAATCAGCAGCAAGCGGCTTGATAGCTGGATTAAATGCAGCTCGTTTTGTGAATGGAGAGGCTCCACTTGTATTTCCTGCTGAAACAGCTATTGGCAGTATGGCACAATATATAACAACAGCAAATTCAAAAAGCTTTCAACCGATGAACGCTAATTTTGGTTTGTTACCTGAATTACCTGAAAGAATCAAAGTGAAAAAAGATCGTTATGAGAAGTATGCTAATAGAGCATTAGAAACAATTCAGAAATTTGTGAAAAATATGTAAATTTTATTGCAACGTTCATTAAAGTATGTTAGTATTTAGTAGCCTTTGTGAGGTGAGCGAAGTGGATCAATTAGGCAATGTTTCTTTAAAATCATTTATCGAATATTTGCAAATAGAAAGAAATTATTCACCCTATACCATTGAACACTATCATCAAGATATAAAAGAATTTCTACTATTTTTAAACGAGCAAGCCATAGAAGATGAAACCGAGGCAAAATACTTGGATGTTCGGATCTATTTAACTAAGCTTTTTGAGAAGAAGCTTGCAAGAAAGTCCATTGCAAGAAAAATTTCAAGCTTACGTAGCTATTATAAATTTCTTCTCAGAGAAAAGCTAGTACTTGAGAATCCATTTTCTCTTGTCTCTATTCCAAAAATTGAAAAGCGTTTACCTGAGTTTTTTTATGAGGAAGAGATGCAGCAATTATTTAATGCTTGTGAAACTAATACACCAATTGGTCAAAGGAATAAAGCACTTCTGGAATTACTTTACGCTACCGGAATGCGAGTTGGTGAATGCAGTCAAATTCGCTTAAATGATTTAGATTTATTTTTATCAACAGTACTAGTAAGAGGAAAAGGAAAAAAAGAACGCTATATCCCTTTTGGGAGCTTTGCTCATAATTCGATAGAACTTTACATACAAAAAGGTCGTAAAGAATTGATAGAGAAACATAGTTCACATGATTACTTGTTTGTAAATTATCGCGGAGGCGCGCTAACTGCACGAGGTATACGAAAAATCTTAAATAAAATGATTGATCAATCCTCATTAAATGGAAAAATTCATCCTCATATGATTCGTCATTCATTTGCGACTCATCTGTTAGCAAATGGTGCAGATATGAGAACTGTGCAGGAATTGTTAGGTCATGCTTTTTTATCGTCAACTCAAATATATACTCATGTAACAAATGAATATTTAAGAAAAACATATATGTCCCATCATCCAAGGGCATAGTCCAAAAGGGAGACCAGATCATGTCGGAATTACCTCAATTTCACGCGACTACCATTTTTGCTGTCCAGCATAAAGGAAACTCAGCTATGGCAGGCGACGGGCAAGTAACCTTTGGCAATGCGGTAGTAATGAAACATACTGCTCGAAAAGTGAGAAAGCTTTTTAATGGAAAGGTATTAGCTGGGTTTGCAGGGTCGGTTGCTGATGCATTTACTCTATTTGAAATGTTTGAAGGAAAGCTTGAGGAATTTAACGGGAATCTTCAAAGAGCAGCAGTAGAATTGGCAAAACAATGGAGAAGTGACAATATACTGCGTAAATTAGAGGCCATGCTTATTGTGATGAATAATACGGATCTTTTACTTATATCTGGAACAGGTGAAGTCATTGAGCCTGATGACGGCATATTAGCAATTGGCTCAGGGGGAAATTATGCTCTTTCAGCTGGAAGATCTTTGAAGAGGTATGCAGGTGAACACCTGACAGCTAAGGAAATAGCGAAGGCTTCACTAGAAATAGCTGCTGAAATTTGTGTATATACAAATCAGAACATCATTGTTGAAGAGATATAGAGAGGAGTATGTATAGATGGAAATCACTACAAATCTTACACCACGTCAAATTGTCGACCGTCTTGATCAATATATTATTGGTCAAAAGGATGCCAAAAAAGCAGTGGCTGTTGCTCTTAGAAATCGATATAGAAGAAGCTTATTAGATGAAAGACTAAGAGATGAAATAAGCCCAAAAAATATTTTAATGATCGGCCCAACAGGTGTCGGAAAGACTGAAATCGCAAGGAGAATGGCGAAAATTGTAAATGCTCCTTTTATAAAAGTTGAAGCAACTAAATTTACAGAGGTCGGTTATGTTGGACGAGATGTAGAATCAATGGTAAGAGATCTAGTTGAATCTTCAGTGCGAATCGTCAAAGAAGAAAAGATGCAAAAGGTTAAAGAAAGAGCAGAGAAAAATGCCAACCGTCGACTCGTTGATATACTAGTTCCATCAAATAAAAAAACAACGAATTATAAAAACCCATTAGAAATGCTGTTTGGTGGCAATACTTCTCAAACGGAGCAAGAATCAACTTTAGACGATGAAAGTAAGCAAGATAAAAGAAAATTGGTTAAAGAAAAGTTAGCACTAGGTGAATTAGAGAATGAAATCGTTACGATAGAGGTAGAAGATCAACAGCCATCGATGTTTGATATGCTACAAGGCTCTGGAATGGAACAAATGGGTATGAATATGCAAGATGCATTAAGCAGCTTTATGCCTAAACGCAGAAAGAAAAGAAAGCTAACTGTCCGTGAAGCAAGAAAGGTTTTAACAAATGAAGAAGCTCAAAAACTCATCGATATGGATGAAGTGACACAGGAAGCAGTTAATCGTGCCGAACAAATGGGGATTATTTTTATTGATGAAATTGATAAAATCGCTAGTAAAAATAGTGGTGGCTCTACAGCTGATGTGTCTAGGGAAGGCGTTCAAAGGGATATCCTTCCTGTTGTGGAAGGGTCGAATGTTGTAACGAAATATGGTTCAGTTAAAACAGATCACATATTATTCATTGCCGCTGGAGCTTTTCATATTGCAAAGCCTTCTGATTTAATACCAGAGCTTCAGGGTCGTTTCCCTATTCGGGTTGAGCTCACAAAGCTTACTGTAGAAGATTTCTTTAAAATATTAATAGAGCCTGATAATGCATTGATTAAGCAATATATAGCATTACTGGAAACTGAAGGTATTAAAATTGAATTTTCTGACGATGCTATTCGTAGAATAGCTGAAGTTGCATTTGAGGTCAATCAAAATACCGATAATATCGGTGCTAGAAGATTGCATACCATTTTGGAAAAACTTCTTGAGGATTTATCTTTTGAAGCTCCTAACATAACTTTAGAAAAAATTGCAATCACTCCACAATATGTAGAGGAAAAATTAGGAGCGATTTCAAGAAATAAAGATATAAGTCAATTTATTTTATAAATATCATCAAAAACAATTATTTACAACAAAACTGTAAATGATTAACTCATAATCGTATTATTTAAAACTGTCATTATTTTTGGTTAGAGGAAATTGGAGGAAGAACGAATGAATTTATTAACAAAAACAAGAAAAATAAATGCAATGCTCCAAAGAGCTGCTGGAAAGCCAGTTAATTTTAAAGAAATGGCTGAAACATTAAGTGAAGTAATCGAAGCAAATGTATTCGTTCTAAGCAGACGAGGAAAGCTTTTGGGGTTTGCTGCAAATCAATTGATAGAAAATGAAAGAATGAAAAAAATGTTAGAAGATCGTCAATTTCCTGAACTTTATACAAAGAGTTTGTTTAATGTACAGGAAACTTCATCAAATCTTGATATTGAAAGTGAATATACAGCATTTCCAGTAGAGAACAAAGATTTGTTTAAAACGGGATTAACAACAGTTGTCCCAATCATTGGCGGCGGAGAAAGACTTGGAACTCTATTGCTAGCAAGACTAACAGAACAATTTCGTGATGAAGATTTAATATTAGCAGAGTATGGTGCAACAGTTGTAGGTATGGAGATATTACGTGAAAAAGCAGAAGAAATTGAAGAAGAAGCACGTAGTAAAGCAGTTGTTCAAATGGCGATTAGCTCGTTGTCATACAGTGAATTAGAAGCAATTGAACATATTTTTGAGGAACTAAATGGAAATGAAGGGCTTCTAGTGGCATCCAAAATTGCTGATCGTGTAGGGATTACTCGCTCAGTGATCGTTAATGCTCTCCGTAAACTAGAAAGTGCAGGTGTCATTGAATCGCGTTCGCTTGGAATGAAAGGAACGTATATAAAAGTATTGAATGACAAATTTTTACTAGAATTAGAAAAACTAAAATCAAATTAAACAGAAAAAAACCTTAGCAAATATTTATTTGCAAGGTTTTTTTTAATTTTAGAAATATAAATTAAGATAGTCAACAAGCTTAAATGTCTTTTTATCTTAGTCTTTTTGTTCTGTGAATATTGAACTATTTGGTAAATCATCATTATTTTTGTTACGTCAATGTAATAATTTAAAACAAAGATGAAATGATTTTGTAAAATTAATTATTCGTACATAGACATAATATTGCATATTTATTACAATAAAGATTAAGATCTCTCCTTTTTCGTCTAAAATCAACATTATTTTACAAAATATTTTCATTCTTAATATCATTTTGTACGAGGTGGAAAAATAAAATTGTTTTCTAATACAATGTCGTTAATTGAAAGTGCTCTTGGCTATTCTTCTTTAAAACAAAAAGTAATCTCGCAAAATATTGCAAACATTGACACGCCTAACTATAAAGCGAAAAATGTCAGTTTTAAGGAAATTTTGCAGAAAGAAACTAGTCAAAATTTAGTAGCAAATCGTTCAGACCAAAGACATATATCCTTTGAAAATAACCAAAATCAAATGGGTTCGGTCGTAAGGAGAAATACTACATATAATCATAATGGGAATAGTGTTGATCTTGATCAAGAAATGTCAGATCTAGCAAGTAATCAAATATATTACAATGCGTTAGTTGAAAGAATGAATGGGAAATTTTCAACATTGCAAAATGTAATAAGAGGGGGTAAATAGATGTGAGTATATTTTCTGCCATGAATAATACTTCCTCAGCACTTACTGCTCAAAGGCTTAGAATGGATGTTATTTCATCGAATATGGCAAATGTAGACTCAACAAGAGCCAAACAAGTAAACGGTGAGTGGCAGCCGTATCGCAGAAAAATGGTTGTAATGTCACCAACAGAAAATTCATTTTCTGCGATATTAAATAATGAAATGAATAAGGATAAACTTGAAAATGGAGTAAAAATCACAAAAATAATCGAAGATGATACTCCTTTTAAGCTTGTTTACGACCCTGCTCATCCTGATGCAAATAATGAAGGATATGTTGAACTTCCTAATGTTGATCCACTTAGAGAAATGACAGATTTAATTAGTGCAACAAGATCGTATGAAGCAAATGTTACAGTTTTTAATGCTACAAAAGGTATGATGATGAAAGCATTAGATATTGGTAAATAGAAAGGTTGATTGTTAGTGAATCATGTTACCATGCCATTAATGGCAGGTTCTATTTTAGAAAAGACAAGTAAGCAGACTCATCCTAATACACCATTCGAAGCACAAAAAAGTTTTGCGTCCGTCTTAAACAAAGCAATTCAAAACGTGAATAACACTCAACTACAGTCAGATAAGATGACAGAAAAATTAGCTCTTGGTGAAAATGTAGATTTACATGATGTCATGATAGCTTCTCAAAAAGCAAGCATCACACTTCAAGCATCCTTAGAGGTTCGCAACAAAGTGATTGAAGCTTATCAAGAGATGATGAGAATGCAAGTTTAATAAGAAAAGCGCAAGCGCCCTTGCTAACACTCGTCGATGTTCAAAAATTTACACTTTCTTAACTTGGAAGATTTTTCTAGCCCTTAATAAATCTATAGTAAAGCGGTTATTAGCTGCTGTTAGACTTAACTTAATAACCGGAGGAAAAAAATGAATGAAACGCTTTTAAAAATGACTAGGAAGTTAAAAACTTATTGGCAAAATCGAAAAAAAGGCCAAAAAATAATTTTAGTTGCCAGTATCGTTTTTCTTATCACCATCACATCTCTGATCGTTTTTCTAACAACAAAAACAACTCTTGTTCCACTTTATAGCAATTTGTCTCCATCAGAGACAGGTTCTATAAAAGAAAATTTGGATGGAAGAGGTATTCAATCAGAAATTACAGATGGTGGTACTACGATAAAAGTTCCCGAGCAAATGATGGATTCATTAAAGGTAGAACTAGCAGCTCAAGGCATTCCTAAATCAGGTAATATTGACTATTCATTTTTTGGTAAGAATGCTGGCCTTGGAATGACGGATAATGAATTTAATGTTTTAAAATTAGATGCTATGCAAACAGAGCTTGCAGATTTAATTAAAGGTATTGAAGGTGTTAATGATGCACAGGTAATGATAAATATTCCAGAGAAAGGGATATTTGTCTCGGATGTTGAAGAAAAGGCATCTGCTTCAATCGTCTTAAATACGAAATCTGGATATCAGTTCGAAAATTCTCAAATTAAAGCACTATACCATTTAATTTCAAAAAGTATTCCAAACCTTCCTACAGATAATATCGTCATAATGAATCAATATTTTGAGTACTTTGATTTAGAAAATAGTGAAAATTCTTCGAGCAATCTTTTTGCTGCTCAAACCAATATGAAGAAACAAGTAGAACGAGATATTCAGAGACAGGTTCAAAATATGCTAGGAACTTTGATGGGACAAGATAAAGTAATTGTTTCGGTTTCTGCAGATATTGATTTCACAAAGGAAAATAGGGAAGAAAACCTTGTTACTCCTGTAGATGAAGAGAATATGCAAGGGATCGCCATAAGCGCCCAAAAAATCACAGAAGCATACACAGGAAATGGAGAACAGACAGGAGGAGTCCCACAAGGAGAAGATCCGGCTGACTCTCTAGGTTCATCATATGTTCAAGGGAATAATTCAAATGGTGATTATGAAAAATTAGATGATAAGATCAATTATGAAGTCAATCGAGTTAGAAAGGAAATTGAGGAAAGCCCATATAAAATAAGAGATTTGGGCATTCAGGTCATGGTAGAGCCCCCTGAGCCTGATAATCCTAGCTCTCTTCCTCAAGATCGAGTAAACGATATAAATCAAATATTAGCTACGATTATCAGAACAACAATAGATAAAAACGAAACAAATCAGCAAATTACAGACGAAGATTTACAAAATAAAGTAGTCGTGTCTGTTCAGCCGTTTAATGGGAAGATAAAAATGAATGAAGAACCAAAAGCGCTGATACCTTGGTGGATATATGTTATTGGAGTGATATTACTAGCTATTATTGCCCTTTTTATTTTCCTATTTCTCCGTTCAAGAAAGAAATTGAAAGGTGAAGATCCATATCAAGAAATAGAAACATTCAAAATTCCGGATGAAAAAATAGAGCTAGAAACGGAAAGCACTTTACAAAGAAAGCAAATTGAAAAAATGGCAAAAGAAGATCCAGAAGAGTTTGCAAGACTTCTTAGAACTTGGATAGCAGATGAATAGGGAGAGTAGACAATGGCACGGAAAGATCAAAACACATTAACTGGTAAACAAAAGGCAGCCATACTTTTAATATCATTAGGCCAAGATTTGTCTGCTTCTGTTGTAAAACACTTGAATGAAGAAGAAATTGAAAAGATAACATTAGAAATATCTGGCATGAAAAAAGTGGGAGCATCGGCGAAAGAAGAAGTTCTTGATGAATTTCATCAGATTGTATTAGCTCAAGACTATATTACCCAAGGTGGGATTGGGTATGCCAAGACAGTTCTTGAAAAAGCGCTTGGAACTGAGCAAGCAGATGTTATTATTAATCGACTAACTTCATCATTACAGGTTCGCCCTTTTGATTTTGCACGGAGAGCAGAGCCTGGACAAATATTGAACTTTATTCAAAATGAGCATCCTCAAACCATTTCATTAATATTGTCATACTTGGATCCCTCTCAAGCTGGACAAATATTATCTGAATTGCCTCAAGGAATGCAAGCAGAAATTGCAAAAAGAATTGCCGCTATGGATAGTACTACTCCAGAAATCATTAATGAAGTAGAACAAATATTAGAAAGAAAACTATCCGCTTCTGTAACACAGGACTACACTCAAACGGGTGGAATAGAAACAGTTGTTGAAGTTTTATCTGGTGTTGATAGAACAACTGAGAGAACAATTCTGGAAGCCCTAGAAGTCCAATCACCTGAGCTTGCTGAAGAAATCAAAAAGAGGATGTTTGTTTTTGAGGATATTGTGACGTTGGATAATCGAGCGATACAACGGGTTGTAAGAGAATGTGAGAATGAGGATCTTATCCTTTCACTTAAAGTTTCTAGTGAAGAAGTGAAAGAAATTGTCTTTAAAAACATGTCTACTAGAATGGTAGATTCATTTAAAGAAGAGATGGAATATATGGGACCTGTCAGGTTACGTGATGTAGAAGAGTCACAATCTCGTATTGTAGCGATTATTCGTCGATTAGAAGAATCAGGTGAAATTGTTGTAGCCCGAGGGGGAGGAGATGATATCATTGTCTAAATTTTTTAAAATAAATGAAGCATTGCCTATACAAGCAGGTAAAAAGATAGTGGCCATTAAAGAATTTTCTACAGCCTTCGATAGCTTGGAGCAGGCATCAGCAGTAAATGAATGGAAAGACAATATTATCATCAAAAAAGCAAAGCTCGAGGCTCAAGAAATCATTTCCAATGCTCAAATTCAAGCAAATGAGATGTATAAACAGCTTCAGAATGAAAGAGAAGCCTGGGTGCAGGATAAAATAGCTCTTGAAGAAAGAGCCTATGATGATGGTTTTAGGCAAGGACAACAAGAAGGAATGGATAAAGGGTATCAAGAATACCAAAAGTTAATAGCACTTGCGAAGGATATCATAGCCACCGCTAAAGATGATTGCCAAAAACATATACATACTTCAGAAAAAATCATACTACAGCTAGGAATGGCAACTGCAGAAAAAATTATCGGCGAAACTCTAAGTGAACGAGAAGAAATCATCCTTCCAATTGTAAAAAGGGCACTAAATGAAGCAAGAGATTGCGTTATGGTTGAACTATTCGTCCACCCGAAGCATTATCATTTTTTACGTTCGGAATCGGAAAATCTAATGTCTGTTTTTCCTAAGGAATCAGACTTATACATTATTCCCGATGATAAACTGCAGCCAGACAACTGTATTATTGAAACTGAATTGGGAAGAATTGATGCTAGCATTGATACACAATTAAATCAAATAAAAACAAGGTTATTTGAGCTTTTGGAGAGTGAATGAATGAAAACTTCCGAATTAGTTCATCATATTGATCCAATTGATACCTTTAAGCGATTTGGAAAAGTAAAAAAAGTAATTGGCTTAATGATAGAATCCCTCGGCCCCGAAAGTTCTATTGGTGATGTTTGCTATATTTATATAGATAAAGAAAAGAAAAAAAAGATTCAAGCTGAAGTTGTTGGCTTTAAGGAAGAAAGTGTTATTTTAATGCCATATACTTCAATAAATGAAATCTCTCCTGGCTGTTTGGTTGAAACGACGTCAAAGCCTCTGAAAATTAAAATAGGAATGGAGCTTTTAGGAAGTGTTGTAGATTCATTAGGCATGCCGTTAGATGAATCTCCATTACCAAAAGGATTGCATTCCGTTCCAACTGAACAGGATCCGCCAAACCCGCTCCTAAGAAAAACAATCACAGAGTCTGTTGAAGTTGGGGTACGGCTGATTGACTCTTTACTTACGGTTGGAAAAGGACAGCGGGTTGGGATTTTTGCAGGCAGCGGTGTTGGGAAGAGTACGTTACTTGGGATGATTGCTCGTAATACAAATGCGGATTTGAATGTCATTGCATTAATCGGAGAACGCGGAAGAGAGGTCCGGGAGTTTATTGAACGAGATCTCGGTCAAGATGGATTAAAGCGATCTATCGTGGTTGTAGCAACTTCTGATCAGCCGGCTTTGATGCGTATAAAAGGCGCGATGACAGCAACTGCCATTGCAGAATATTTTCGTGATAAAGGCTTAAATGTCATGCTTATGATGGACTCTGTTACTCGGTTTGCCATGGCACAAAGAGAAGTTGGTTTAGCAGTTGGTGAACCACCAACAACAAAAGGATATACCCCTTCAGTCTTTGCCGTTCTTCCTAGGCTTCTTGAACGAACTGGGACAAATCAACACGGATCCATTACTTCCTTTTATACCGTTTTAGTTGATGGAGATGATATGAATGAACCAATTGCTGATACGGTCCGAGGAATTTTGGATGGACATTTTGTACTTGATCGAGACCTGGCAAATAAGGGGCAGTTTCCTGCGGTAAACATTCTTAAGAGTGTTAGTAGAATAATGAATCATATTGTTAGTGTCGAGCACATGAAATCTGCAGAGAAACTGAGGGAGATTATAAGTACATACTTAAATTCAGAGGATCTTATTCAAATTGGAGCATATAAAAAAGGGACTTCCTTTGAAATAGACAAAGCGATTCAACTGTATCCAAAAATTCTTTCTTTTTTAAAACAAGATACAGATGAAAATATGTCAATTGAAGAAAGTGTTAATCAATTAATGAATTTAATAAAGTCAGGTGATTCATGATATGAACTACCATTATAAATTTGAAAAAGTACTTACTATCAGGCAAAAGGAAAAGGATGAAGCGTTAACCTTTTACCAACAGGCTGTTCAAAAATTTGAAGATGCAGCTCATAAACTTTATGAGTTAATTAAGAAAAAAGAAATATTTGAAGAGCAGCAGTTTTTAGATTTGCAAAAAGGCTTACAGATTCAGGAGATAAAGAGCAACCAACTTTTTATCAATAATCTAGAAAAAATTATTCACCATTATCAAACTGTAGTATCAAATACAAGAAATCAAATGAACTATTATTATGAGATATTATTAGAGAAAAATGTTGAAGTGAAAAAATATGAAAAATATAAAGAAAGAGACCAACTTAGATATGAGGAAGAATTAAAGGTACTTGAAAACAAGCAAATGGATGATGTTTCTATTCAGTATTTTTCATATAGAAGAAATTAGGTGAACAAATTGGAAAATACAATCTCAACGCAAGAAAGAAAAAAAAAGCCTCGCTTAATGAGGTTATTACTAGCTTTGTTCGTAAGTCTAGTCATTTTGTTCATTGCCGCCATATTTATTCTAAAGACTTTTGGTAAAGAGATGCCTTCACCACTGAAAAACTTTACAAGTCAAATTCCATTCCTTTCTTCTTCTACAAGCAATGCAGTAAATAAGGTAGCAGAACAGGGTCAATCTTCGATTTATGACTTAAAAGGACAATTAAAAGATAAAGAAATTCAAATTGCCCAGCAAGAGGCGAAAATAAATGAATACGAAGAAGCCAATAAGAAAATTCAGCTGGAAAAAGAAACACTCCAAAAACAGATAGAAGAACTTTCAGTTAATCCAAAAGAAGAAAAGAAGATTGTTCAAGATATTATCAAAGTATATGAAACCATTTCACCAAAGGCCGCTGCTCCAATTATTGAAAAAATGGATGAACAACAAGCTTTACAGATCCTATCGAACATTCGACCTGAAGTGCTGGCAAGAATATTAGAAAAAATGCAGCCTGAAGCTGCTGCCACATATACAGAAAAATTGAACCAAAATAATAACAATTAAAGTTAGCTTGAAAGGTGGTGAATGAATGGAAATTGGCGGGGCAGAAAAAAAAGAATTTGCTTTAATGAATAAAACGATCAATAAAAGTAGCCCTGAAATTGAGCGAAAAGGAAATATATTTTCTAATATTTTAACTAGCTTACAAAATAATTTAGTGCAAGATGGGCAACAAATGGCAGGTGAAAGCCTGGGTGCTGGTAATCAAAAAAGATCGTTTCTTAAGTCAACATTTAATGAATATACATTGTTGAACAAATCTCTTGACCAGATAAGAAAAGATCCAGCAATTCAGCTTTTAAGCGATGAGAAAGAAGTGAAAGATCAATCAATCCCTGAGGAGTTGTTATGGAATGTTCAGGCTCTTTTGGGATTAAGTGAAGAAAAAGCTCGAACCATTTTAGAAATCAATGGAATAAACGAGAAAACAAATCTAGAGTCATTAAAAGATTCTTTTTCTTATCCATTATTAAAAATAGCTGATACAGATGAAATTGAATCCATTAACATTGCTCCATTTCTGGATCAAATGCAACTTCAAAATGATTATCCTGATGCTAATGTTTATCTACGGAATTCTATTCAAGAAAATAATAGGGGTTCCATTCAAACGAGTATATCGGAGCTTTTTACTGATTATAATCAACTTGAAACGAATGATACCATTCAAAATGTAAACTCTTATGTTACATACGAAATAAATGGTGGAATTATGGGGCAGTTAAAGTCTGATCATCAAATAGGGATTAATCAAAATATATGGATTGATTTTACATCAGCAAATTTGGATATAGTGGATCCTTCTTCTAGAATTGAGCCGTTTTCCATGAGTGAAACTGAATCTATAATAGTAGGATCTGCTAATCAATTAATTCAACAATTTGAATCTATCTTGTCTCATTGGAAGTTACTAAATCAAAATGAGGGCGACAAGATTAACATAAAAGTTTATCCTGATGGTTTTGGTGAAATTAATATTGAATTAATGCAAATTGATTCAAAGATGATTGCTACGATAGCTCACACACCATTAAATATAAACGGATTTAAAGAGAGAAAAGAAACTGCTATCATACAATTGGTAAGTTCAACGAAAGATGAGAAAGTAGTTGGAACGACAAAACATAAAGAAAATGGTAAGACGTTAATCAACCTAGACGGAAAAGAGTTTAATTTGAAAAGTAATGATTCACAAAAAATAGATTATCTTCAAAATGTTTTTCAAAAACTTTCAAAAGAACTAAATCAAGGAATGAAGGACAAGTTTGAGCTCGGTTACCAACAAATAAATGATCAAAATAATTGGATAGGTTCAATACCTATAGGAGTGAACCATTTAACAGGTTTAAAGCCATTTTCTGTTGGAGAAGTACAAACTTTAATAGCAGAAGCCCCAAACCAACTGTTTCAACCATATCAAGCTATTTTGACAAATAGCAAGCTGCTTCATCAAAATTCGAATCAGATACAAAATCAAAAGCTCCATTCAAATGATCCTATAGAAGTTAATATGGAACTCATTCAGAAGCTTTCAAATGGGACAATTGGAATTTTGAATACAGCCTTGAATACACAGGAATTAAAGAACAAAAATGATTTAGTTAACAGGGATAGCTTGCATGTGGAGAGTCATATCCAAGATGAAAATGCTCAAAGTGAAGGAGTAGATAATCCTATTCTTCAAAGACAAGGCGATTTCAAGTTTGCTTTACAAAATGAACAAATACAAAAAAACATTCGCCTTGGACATTTAACATTTACAGAAACCAAGGAATTCGAAATCGAGAGCAATTTTTTGTCATCACAACAAGAAGGAAGAGATCCAAATAGAGCGAAGGATTTTCCATCTATCGATCTATTAACATTGAATCCTTCGACAAAGTTTGAACCGTTTGTTTCTGATGTAAAGCATTCATCAACACCAGTAAATGTGAAACAATTGATTCAGCAATTTGAATCCATTTTGTCTAAAAGTAAGTTTTTAAAATCTGATGGAGTTCAAAAACTTTTTATTAAGCTTTATCCAGAACATCTTGGGGCTGTTAAAATTGAATTAATTCAAAAGGATTCAAATCTTATAGCTAAAATTCTTACCTCTACGGCTAGTGCAAAAGATGTCTTAGAGTCACAAATAAATAATCTCAAACAAGTATTTATTAGCCAAAATATCCAAGTAGAGAAGATTGATATTAATCAGCAAAACCTAGATCAGAATCGATTTTTTAACCGAGAGAATCCGCACAAACATGATCACGAAAGAAGGCAACACCAAGGCGAAAGAGATCGTTCCTCAAAGAAGGAGCAAGGTCATTTATTTGCAGATGAATTAATCAATTTAGAAATATAAAGGAGAGTGTTCATGGCAAATACAATTGATCCGTCGTTATTATTGTCTAACTATCAAAAGAAAGAATCTAAAACAGGTACAAATATTTTAGGAAAAGATGATTTTTTAAAAATATTGATGACTCAGCTGCAAAATCAAGATCCGTTGAATCCAATGGAAGATAAAGATTTCGTTGCACAAATGGCTTCTTTTTCAACACTAGAGCAAATTACAAATATGGGAAAATCATTTAGCGAATTTGTACAAACTGAAAAACAAACAAACCTTTTTACTTATAGTGAACTACTCGGTAAAAATGTCACATGGGAAAAACAAACTGAATCAGACTCAAAGTTAACAGGAAATGGAAAGGTTGTCTCAGTTCAGTTGAGTAACAATGAGGTACAGTATTTCTTAGAAGATGGCACTCAACTACAGCAAGAGAACATTTTACAAATTGATAATAGGGCAAAGGAAAATAGTCTTATTCAAGCAAGTGTATTAATTGGGAAAACAGTAAGCTATTTAACAGAAAATAATGAAGAAAAAACAGCTATCATCAAATCGGTTTCTAGTAAAAACGGAGAAATCCAATTTCAATTAAATGATGAATTAGAAACAAAAATTAATGCCTCTCGAATTACAAGATTGGAATAGGTTATGAGATTGATAAAGTCTTAAATTCTTTTATAGTCGATGACAAAATAAAATGAGTTACCATTAAAATAAAAAAAGATAATGTGTTAATTGAAAGGAGAAAGTCAGATGCTACGTTCATTGTATTCAGGTGTTAGTGGAATGAAGAATTTTCAAACAAAGCTAGATGTGATTGGAAATAATATTGCGAACGTTAATACTTATGGTTTCAAAAAAGGAAGAACAACTTTCAGCGACTTAATTAGTCAAACTGTTTCTGGTGCTTCTGCTGGAGTTAATGCAAAGCAAATCGGTCTTGGTGCACGTTTAGCTTCTATCGATACAATTCATACGGGGGGGAGTACCCAGGCAACGGGTAGACCTTTAGATTTAGCTGTTGCTGGAAATGGATATTTTATCGTTACTGATGGTACGTCCAATTTTTATACAAGAGCAGGTAATTTTTATTTTGATAATCAAAGAAATATTGTTAACTCAGATGGATTAGAATTAGCAGGAGCAGGCACTATACCCGCAAATGCCAGAAGCTTTAGTATTGGACAAGATGGACAAGTTACCTATATTGATGCAAATGGTGCTTTACAAAATGCAGGTCAAATTCAATTGGCTATGTTTGAAAACCCAGAAGGACTTGATAAAGTAGGAGGAAACCTCTATCAAGTTTCTAGTAACTCTGGTGCAGCCGTCCTTAATAATCCCGGAAGTGGTGGATCAGGAGATATTAACAGCGGATTCCTTGAAATGTCCAATGTAGATCTTTCAGAAGAATTTACAGAAATGATTGTGGCTCAGCGCGGTTTCCAATCTAATACAAAAATCATAACTACATCTGATGAAATCTTACAGGAATTAATGAATTTAAAACGATAATCCTTGAAGGAGCTATCAACAGCTGGTATAAAACCATAACAAATCGTAACAGTTGGTTTGTTGTGGAGGGTTGATTGCTCTCA
>NZ_ML637008.1:180265-382601 GCF_006546985.1 Bacillus sp. 03113 | reverse complement strand
TTAGGGGATTCCATTGAAATTGATAATGTTTTACGCGTCATGATCGCGTTTACTCTATTTAGTGCAGCCTATCTTGCCGAGAATATTCGCGGAGGACTCCAATCCCTTCCAAGAGGACAATTTGAAGCTTCTCAAGCACTCGGTCTCAATTCAACCTTAATGATGGGATTCATCATTTTACCGCAAGCCCTTCGTGCGGTGATCCCAACGATGGTTAGTTTATTCATTGGGATATTCAAGGACACTTCATTAGTGGTGATTGTCGGAATGACAGATTTCTTAGGAATGGGGAAAAAAGTGTTAGCCAATCCGGAATTTTTAGGAAGGCATATGGAAGTGTATCTCTTTATCGCACTGATCTATTTTATCGGCTGCTTCTTAATGTCCCATGTCAGCCGCCGCTTGGAAAAATCACTTGGTGTCGGAAAAAGATAAAAGCGCGTTTGATTATGGACGCCACGTCCTGGTGTGACATCGGCACTCGTATGACGAAGATAGACGGCAGTCTATATAAATAAAATTGATATTTTTATCTATCAACAAGGGAGGAAATAAAGATGGAAAGCGTATTCGGAGTAGAAAAATTAACCACCCCTCTCGAACAAAGAGACGATATTATTACGGTTAAAGGGCTCAACAAGTGGTATGGAGATCACCATGTATTAAGAGATGTCGATGTAACGGTGAAGCAAGGTGAGGTAATCGTTATTTTAGGTCCATCTGGTTCGGGAAAATCGACCTTTATCCGTACGATCAATGCCCTTGAAGAGTTTCAAAAAGGCTCGATTGTCGTTGATAACATTAACCTAACAAACGACTTGAAAAATATTGAAGAAATTCGGAAAGAAACGGGCATGGTGTTCCAATCGTTTAACTTATTTCCTCATATGACCATCTTGAAAAACATTACATTGGCTCCTATCTGGGTACGAAAGTGGAAAAAAAGCAAGGCAGAAAAAGTTGCATTAGAGCTGCTTGAACGTGTAGGAATTCCAGAGCAAGCCAATAAATACCCTGGCCAATTATCAGGCGGGCAGCAGCAGCGTGTCGCGATCGCAAGAGCACTCGCGATGCAGCCGAAAATCATGTTATTTGATGAACCTACCTCAGCCTTAGATCCAGAAATGGTAAAAGAAGTATTAGATGTAATGAAAACATTGGCTGAATCAGGAATGACGATGCTTGTCGTAACGCATGAAATGGGCTTTGCCAGACAGGTTGCCGATCGAATTATTTTGTTTGATAAAGGGGAAGTTGTTGAAACGGGAACACCGGAAGACATTTTCGACAATCCAAAACACGAACGGACAAAAGCCTTTTTATCACAAATTATATAGAAAAGCGGCCGATTAAAAGCGCCACGGCCTTATGTCTTCATCGGCACTAGTACATCCTGTACGTCGGAAGCGCCTTGAACAGCCCTGAAGGTTTATACTTTTTTAGACATAGGAATCCCCTGCTTGTAGAACATACTTTCATGTTCTACAAGCAGGGGATTATACTTTGTATTGAAGTTGAACGGCTGTTTCTGATGTTGTTAAATAATCATAAGCAAGGAGCATGAATTCAATGGCAAATCGTCTTTCTGAATTCATAAAATCCTTACCTAATAGTTTTTCTAATTTCTCAATCCTATGGTAAAGAGTCTGTCTAACGATAAATAATTTGTTAGAGGTTTCCTGCTTTGAGCCATGACACGCTAAATAGGTTCTTAAGGTCGACATCAATTCACCATTATTATTATGATCATACTCGATGACAGCCCCTAAGTATTCATTAATCGTCTCCTCAAGATTACCATATCTTTTTAGTAACTGCATCATTCTATATATATGAAGGTCTTGATAAAAATAACTCTTATTTTCGTTAAGCAAGGTATCTTGCAGCTGAAGAGTTTCCTTTGCTGTTTGATAGCTTAAATGGATCTCTGAAAGCTTATGAACAAATTTCCCAACAGCTACTTTCATTAAGGAAAGGCTTATTTTTCCAGTACTATCCGCTTTATTAATACGGCCAAATGCCTCTGATACTCGGTCTTTCCAATCATCTAAGCTACGATTATTTCCCAAAATAATAATCAGATGGTGGTTTACTTCAATAGAAAACATTCGAAAGCCTAACTGCTCAAATACATTTCGAAATAAAAGCTTGTAATAGGTCTCATCTAATTTAGTTGAATTCATTTTTTGCTGTATCTTGAGATTAAATACACATACAACTCCACCCTTAAAACTAACCTTAGGATCCATAAAGGAAAGCTGTTCACGTATAATTTCCTCTGTGTATTCTCCTTCTAACCAGTTTGTTAGCCATTCGCTCTCATCAGCCATTCGCTTTTCTTCAACATATAAATTTCTCAGCAAATGCTGTGCTAGTGCTGTTGCAGTCCTATCTAAAATAAGTAAATCAAATTCTGTCAATTTTTTATCATTAGAAACGATGATTAACTCTGCATATTTCCCACCTAAAATTTGAATTGGCTGTCGAGCAATGGAAGTATCTGCCCATTCTTCTTTCGATTCTAGCTTAGTTAATAAATTAGCTTTCATCTTTTCTCTTAAATCTGGAACAAATTTTACTTCATTATCATAGATCATGCTGATTACTTGAACATCTAAGTAATTCTGCATAAACTCTAAAATTTGTTCATAATTATTCATATCCAGCATTTTTCGATTTAACTGTTGGGAATAGCTTTCTAAATCAGAGATTAATTGATATTGCTTATTGATGATAATCGAATGGATATCTTGGGTAATTTCAACAAAAGGGACCTCATGATGAAATAATATGATCGGAAATTGATGAAGATTAGCAAATTCAATGACTTCAGGAGGAATAACTGTTGTATGGGTTCCTAATTCTATACATATGCCAGAGACGTTACACTCAACTAATTGTTTCACGAAAGAAAGAAAAAGCAAAGGATCGTTTCTCCATCCTATCCCTGTTGTAAGGATCAGCTCTTGACCATTCAATAGATGACTGACTTGTGTAACCTCTAATACATGTATCCACTTCACTTGACGGTTTATCCCTGCTGTCCCAGCAACCACTTCAGTCTTGTCAAAATGCTTTCTTTTTAAGATCTCATCAATCGTAATATAGGATTTCATGGATCATCCGCCTTTTTCTAAGACTTATTTTTATTAATAAATTCCATTATATATTTAAGATGAAAATCTATCTATAATTTTGTAAGGAAATATAACACGAAAAGACAGGACCATTGTTTAATGACCTGTCTGATGAACTGATTTTTCTTCATTTTATTCTGGTTATAAGGTATTAACAGATTCACTATTTAGTAGCTTTTTGCATATTAAGCAGTGTAGAAAAATACTTCCTTGCATCAGCCGTTTTAATATGCAACTGCTCCCATTTACTTTCATTCATCTCATTTTTTAGCTCAAATTCTAAAAAGGCTCCGCTTAGATTTTCAGTTACGGAGGTAAGCTGATACCCAAGATTCACGAAGGTGTCAATCTTCTCTTTTTCCGCAAGATATTCTTGATAATCAGACATCGTACTCTCTCCTTTATGTAGGAATGATTACTAGTTGGACCGATGACACATTTCCTTTACGATTAAATAGAAAGCTTTTCATTTACCTTAACATCTTTTAAAACACCATATTTTTCTCTCTTTATAAATTGCCCGCTTCCTGCTTCACCAACAAATTGTTTGTCACGTATCACAAAGTTCCCTCTTGAAAGAACAGAAATGGCTTCCCCAGTAACTTCCATTCCCTCAAAAGCATTATAATCAACTGCCATATGGTGGGTTTTTGCGGATATAGTTCTTTTCATATTCGGATCAAAAATGACGATATCTGCATCAGACCCAACTGCGATAGTTCCTTTTTTCGGGAATAATCCAAATAACTTAGCAGCTCTTGTAGATGTTATATCTACAAATTGGTTCAATGTGATTCGGCCTTTTTTTACACCTTCAGAGAAAAGAATTGTCATTCGATCTTCAATTATTGGTCCACCATTTGGAATTTTTGTAAAGTCATCTTTTCCTAAATCCTTTTGTCCAACAAAATCAAAGGAACACTGATCAGATCCTAAAGTTTGTAATTGACCATTTTTTAAAGCCTTCCATAAGTATTCTTGATGTTGTTTTTCACGTAATGGCGGGGACCATACATATTTTGCCCCTTCAAAATTCGGTTTTTCAAGATAAGATTGATCTAGAACTAAATATTGAGGACAAGTTTCACCCCATACATCTACCCCTTTGTCTCTCGCCTCTGCAATTTGTTCTACCGCTTCTTGACAAGTAACATGAACAACATAGAGCTGAGAATTTGCAAGCCCAGTGAGTGAAGCAGCTCTACCGGTTGCTTCTCCTTCAATTGCCGAAGGTCTTGTTAAGGCATGATAGATCGGTTCTGTTTTACCCTCAGCTAAAGCTTTTTTCGTTAAGTAATCAATTACATCTCCATTTTCAGCATGAACCATGACAAGGGCCCCAAGCTCTTTAGCAGTAATGAGCGTACGGAACAGAGTCTCATCATCGGCTTGAAATACATTTTTATACGCCATAAAGATTTTTAACGATGTAATGCCCTCATCATCAATAACACTAGGAAGGTCATTAATTACATCGTCATTCATTTCTGGAATCATCAGGTGGAAGCCATAATCAATAACTGCTTTTCCATTGGCTTTGTTATGCCAAGTTTGGATCGCATTTTTAACAGGGGCTCCTTTTGTTGTTAAACAGAAATCAATAACCGTTGTCGTTCCTCCAAATGCTGCGCCAATAGTACCTGTTTCAAAATCATCCTTCGTGGTTGTGCCTCCAAATGGCATATCTAAATGAGTGTGAGGATCGATCCCGCCTGGAAATACATATGATCCACCAGCATCTATTATTTCAGCACCTTCTTCAAAAAGATCTTTTCCAATAGAAGCTACTTTTTCATCAATGATGAGTATATCTGCTTCATACATATCTGTAGCTGTAACAACTGTTCCATTTTTAATGATTTTTTTCATTTTGTTTTCTCCTCCACTATTTTACAAAGTCGATTTTACTGCTTGACATTGCTCCAATTGCAGCCTGCCTTTCATTCCATGTCAGCGGTGGAAGTTCACTTTTTAATTCAACCATATCAATTGCCCCATCCACAGGACACACAATTGAACATAGATTACAGCCAACACAATCCTCTTCACGTACTTTTAGATAGGACTTACCACTAGAATCCTTTAGCATATCGATGCA
This sequence comes from Bacillus sp. 03113, assembly GCF_006546985.1. GTDB lineage: Bacteria > Bacillota > Bacilli > Bacillales > Cytobacillaceae > VATK01. The sequence goes on along the minus strand of NZ_ML637008.1, from coordinate 377,366 downwards.
TTGATGCGATGTATCCTCACAGGCTATATGACACTTGTTACAGTTGATGCAATTTTCAGTATTAATTCTTGCAACTACCTTATAATTTAAGTCAAGATTACCCCAATCGGAGTATTTATGAACGGACTTACCGATAAGCTCACTTACTGAATGAATTCCTTTTTCATCTAAATAATTGGAAAGTCCGTCAATCATATCTTCAACAATACGAAAACCGTGATGCATGGCTGCCGTACAAACTTGAACACCTGTAGCACCCATTAACATGAATTCAACAACATCTTTCCAATTTGAAATTCCACCTATTCCTGAAATCGGAACATTAATATAAGGACTTCTCGCACATTCAGCGACCATGTTTAAGGCTATCGGTTTAACAGCAGGTCCACAGTATCCTCCATGTGTTCCTTTGCCTCCTACATGAGGAATCGTATTCCAAGTATCAAGATCTACACCCGCTAAGCTGTTAATCGTATTAATCATACTAATGGCATCTGCTCCACCGCGGACAGCAGATTCTGCTGTAACAGTTATATCCGTAATATTAGGAGTTAGCTTAACAATAACAGGCGTTTTTGCTACTTCTTTCACCCAATAGGTTTGTTTTTCTACAAGTTCAGGTACTTGACCAGAAGCAGAGCCCATTCCACGTTCTGCCATTCCATGAGGACAGCCGAAATTTAATTCAAGGCCATCCACGCCCACATCCTCTACTCTTTTTACGATTTCATGCCATTTTTCTTGTTTTGGCTCTACCATTAATGAAGCAATAATGGCATGATTAGGGAATCTCTTTTTTGTTTCATAGATTTCTTTTAAGTTTACTTCAAGTGGACGGTCCGTTATTAACTCAATGTTATTAAAACCTGCCACTCGTTGACCGTTAAAGCTAATGGCTCCAAAGCGTGAAGATACATTCAAAATAGGGTCACCTAGTGTCTTCCATACAGCTCCACCCCATCCTGCTTCAAATGCTCTTTGCACTTGGTAGCCTGAGTTTGTTGGAGGAGCAGATGCTAACCAGAAAGGATTTGGGGATTTAATACCAGCAAGATTAATTTGTAAATCAGCCATAGATTTCCTCCTCATAAAGAATATTTTTTACGCTGTTTCTAGAATTTCTTTAAAAAACTTTTTATGAATCTCATAAGCTGTCAGTTTTCCTTGTTGAGCTGCGGATACAACCATCGCTTCGCCTTGCCCTTTTCCAAAAATGACATCTCCACAAGCAAATACTTTTTCATTTGAGGTGACAAATGAATCTTGGGACAACGTTACGACTCCATCTTCATGAATAATCCCAAACTCTTCAATCAATTGAATATATCTCGATTGACCAATCGCTCTTATCACAGCATCTACTGGAATAATAAACTCAGAATCTTTTATAGGGACTGGTCGTCGTCGGCCATCTACACTGCTATCACTTAAAATCATTTTCACACATTCAATACCTGTCACTTTACCGTATTCATCTGAAACAATTCTATTTGGGGCAGTTAACCATCTAAACTCTACTCCGTCTTGCTTCGCAAACTCAAATTCAAAATCATAGGCTGTCATTTCATTTTGAGTTCGACGATACAAAATGCTTACATTTTCTGCACCTAGTCGAACAGAACATGTTGCTGCATCAATGGCTGTATTCCCCGCACCGATAACGGCAACACGTTTCCCTACAAATTCACTTGTGATTTCAGTTTTTGTAGATTTAACAAAATCAATAGCATCATAAACCCCCACTAAGTCTTCCCCTTTAATCCCGAGCTTTGGCACTGAAGCCATCCCGATTGCTAATACGACTGCATCATAATTTTTAAGCAGCTCTTGTGCTGGGATATCTGTCCCAATTCGAGTATTTGTTCGAATTTCCACATCTAAACTTCTTACCTGCTCAACCTCCCAAAATGAGATAGATTGTGGAAGCCTAAAGGAAACAATTCCGTAGGTGTTTAATCCACCTGCTTCGCTTTCTGCTTCAAAAATAGTTACTTTGTACCCAAGCAGAGCAAGTTCACGTGCTGCCGATAAACCAGCAGGCCCGCCGCCAACAACAGCTACTGCTTTCCCATTTTTCTTTCCTGCTTTAAAAAGAACCTGATTATTATGAATAGCCCAATCGGTTGCGTACCTTTGTAAATTTCCTATCATAATAGGCTTAGTTGAATGATTTAAGACGCAAGCTCCTTCACAAAGCTCCTCTGTTGGACAAACTCTAGAACAGCTAGCACCAACTGGATTTGACATCATGATGGTTTTGGCAGATCCCTTCAAATTTTCAGAAGCAATCTTTTTGATAAAGGTTGGGATATCAATACCAGTTGGGCAAGCTTGAATACATGGTGCATCATAGCAATATAAGCATCGATTTGCTTCCTCAATTGCCTCTCTATTTGTAAATCCAGAATCTACTTCATGAAAATTTTTCTCTAAATCCAGTAAACTAATATTCAATCAACAACTCTCCTTTCAAATTCTTCTAAAAAAATATTCTTGTACATGATTTTTTTAATCATACAACGACCAATCTTTTATTAAAAGTAAAAAACTTAACTTTTAAGAAAATACTGAATATTGTAATTACAATTTTACTTTCAAACTTTTCTAGTATCACTATACAAAACGTCAAATACTATTCGTACTCTCTTTTGCATTTTGTAAATTCCACTTTAGAAAAGTGCAAGCGCCTTGATCAGCCGCGACAGACATAAGACGCAATCCGCAGGAAATCCTGATTGACTTTCGGATTGTGGCTTATGATCCGAGCGGCTAGGCGCTGTAGCTAGACACTCGTCGAAGTTCAAAAAATTTATGTTTTCATATCCTATTTAAAAATAAAAATGAAAAACGTTGCAGCATTATAGTTGCAACAACGTCTTTGTAATTTTTACTCTTTAACATCTAACATGGTGAGTACTGTTTCTAACAATACGTTAACTCCTTTTTCACAATATTCTATTGGAGTGTTTTCTTCCTCACAATGACTTTTTCCCTTGTCACTTGGGACAAATAACATAGCTGTAGGGATAATTTTCGCCATATATTGCGCATCATGACCAGCACCGCTAATCATTTTTCGATAGGAGTAGCCTAATATTTGAGTTGATTTTTCTAGAGCATCACAAAGTGTTTTGTCAAACCAAACCGTTTGTCTGTCCCAAAGTTTAGAAATATTTATTGAACAACCATCCTTATTTTGCAGATCATTTGTAATCTCTTTAATTGTCTTTTCTACTATACTGATAATGGCTTCATCCTTATGTCTTGCTTCAAATGAAAAAACGACTTTATTAGGAATAACCGTATGAATATTCGGCTGCACAGACACTCTTCCTATTGTAAATACAAGCTCTTCATCTAAATGACTGAGTTTTTTTCGAATTTCAGTGATGTAATCTGTAGCTACAAATAAGGCATCCATCCGCATATCCATAGGGGTTGTACCTGCATGATCAGATTCTCCTAATACCTCTATATCATAGCAAACCATTCCTACTACGCCTTCTACAACACCGATAGAAAGCTGATCTCTTTCAAGCACTGGTCCTTGTTCAATATGCATTTCTAAAAAAGCTGTAGCTTCTTGTAGACGATTTTCTTCTTCACCTAGATAGCCTATATCCTTTAAGGCTACTTCAAAGCTAATTCCATTAATATCTTTCTTTTTTACCATGTCGGATCGCTCAAATTTACCTGAAATAACACCTGACGCCATCATAGAAGGTTCAAAGCGCGCTCCTTCTTCATTTGTATAATTTACGATCATGATAGGAATACGAGGCTTTATTTCATTATCAACAAGTGTTTTCACCACTTCTAAGCCTGCTACAACTCCAAGTATCCCATCAAAACGACCCCCTTTTTTAACAGAATCAATATGTGATCCCATTACAATGGGCGGTTTATTTTCTGTGCCAGCGAGCGTAGCATAGATATTTCCCATATCATCAACCTTTATTGCCATCCCTAAACCTTCACAGGTTTTGCAAAAATAATCTCGTGCTAAACGATCTTCTTCTGATAATGCTAGACGCGTAACACCATTATTCGCTGTTCGCCCAAAATTAGCAAAAGCCTCTAATTCATCCTTTAATCGGTCGCCATTAATTAATATCTTTTGACTTTGCATCCTTAATCAACCATCCTTTCCACAATAAACGAGAAAATATTCCAAAGGAAATTTTTTACTTTCTATAATAATTAGAAAGAAAATACCGAATATTTAAATTATAAATACATTTTAATTCCATTTTCTTATAAATACATTATACAATGTGTAAAATTTTTATTTATTTATTGTTGCAGAACGTAAAAGAACAAAGAGGATAACCGATTCTCACTTCTAAATTCTTTTATAAAACATGTTTCTTTAATCTGGAAGAATAAAAGAATTGGACATTCCTACCATTGAAGCGTTTCACATTATCGATATATTGTGATATATTAAAGCTACAATGAAGATTCGAGGAGAGATCATATGGACACAATTCCATTATTTCTTATAGATAATAAACATAAAAAACAACTAAAAATAAATAGAATGGCCGTCTATTTACAAGGCAAAATTGTTGAAGTGATCGATGATACACAACAAATATACTATTTATTTTTTTACAAAAACCATTATCTTACTGGAGTCAAAGCTGCTAAATGGAAGAAACAATCAGTTATAGATCAAGCTTTCTCTAAAGGCATCGTCTTTCATGAGAATCACCCGCTAACTACTTCCCTACTCTCATCATACCTTTCATTCAAAATTAGTCCTTTTCATCACCTAATGAACAACCTAAAAAAACAATACACTCCTCAAGAAATCGCTCTTATTGCTACATATTTTGAATCCTTTATTCCAGATAGTGATTTGTTTACACAGATTCAATCCATCTTCTATCAATACCGTCGAAATGGACAAATGCTTGCAAGCTATCGCATTTTACAAATTCTCAAAGATTTTATACCTGGGAAACAATGGGCAATTGAAATTGCCAACAAATTAGAATTCACGTCATCCCGTCAGCTATATACAGCTATGACTAAGGAGCTCATGGTAAAGGATGCTATTTATGCCGAGAAAATGTTAGCTTTACATAAAGACATAGAAGAAAATTTTCTTAAACTTCATACCCTTCTCATTAACGAAAACCGCTGGATAGATTTAATTTCACTCTACATAGAGAAATTTATTTCCACCCCAACGAAAGCGTATTTTGACTCCCTAATGAAAATACTCGAAATGAATTTAAATGAAGATCAAATTATAAATGTGTTAGAGTCTCTATTAGAAAAACAGTTTCATTTACAAGAGTGGAATACACTATTAATTGATAAGTATTTGAATACGAACAACCTAGAAAAAGCTCTTAAATTATTGACTTCTCAACAAATAAGACTGTCTCCTCATCAAGCAAATCAATTTGAAATCATGTTAGAACAGCTAAATATTGAAGATCAAGCTGTGAATATTGAAAAGCTAAATACCATTCTACCTTCTCTTTATAAATCAAACCTCTTACAAGTTGAAAAATTCCTGCAAAAATGTGTAAAAGCACTGTTCAAAAACCATGACCTTCATTATGTGCAGTCATGGCTCGAACCATTTAATCGAACACATCCAAATCTTCCTTTATTAAAAAAAATCAATAAAATGAGTGAAATAAGCGGCGATCCTGATCAACAATATTTACTTGGAGAACTGTATTATCAATTTGGACTTTTAGAGTCAGCCATTGATTGTTTTAGCTGGGAAATGGAACTAAATGAAGCAAACCCTAAACCTATTCAATGGCTGGCAAAAATATATCGAGAAATGGGAAAAGAACTTGAGGCAAAAGCCTATCAACTCCACTACTTAAGTATCCAAAAACAAGCGAATTAAGCTTTCTTGGATCATCTTGTTCAGCTAGTCAATCAAAAGAGTTATCAAGTACGAAATCCAAATGAGTTGCAAATGTTCATTTTTCTAAAAAAATAAACCTGATTTAAGTGAACATCTTGAGAGGCGAATCCTCTATTCACTTAAATCAGGTTTATTTAATTTGATTAATCATATATTTTAGAAAAGCATTGGGCCGATGCCTATACCGTGACAGCAAGTATATAATTCACATTTTTAGCATAAAGAGATTAATATTAACTGTCTGAAACGTTAAAAATGCCTTTATGCTAAATATGCTTCTTGAACTTGTTGATTGGTCATTAAATCCGTTCCTGGCCCTTCAAGGACAATCTTTCCAGTTTGAATAACATAACCACGATTGGCAATTTGTAACGCTTGGAAGGCATTTTGTTCGACAAGTAAAACGGTCATTCCTTCACGATTCAGTTCTTTTATGATCTCAAAAATTTGTTCAACGATGATTGGAGCCAACCCCATGGATGGTTCATCAAGCATCAGCACCTCTGGTTTCATCATCAATGCACGTCCAATGGCCAGCATTTGCTGTTCTCCACCACTCATTGTTCCGCCTTTTTGTTCAAGTCTTTCTTTCAATCTAGGAAAATATTGAAAAACTCTTTCCATTCTCGATTCAATCAGTTTCTTATCCTTCACTGCAAATCCACCAATTAATAAATTTTCCTTTACAGTCAACCGAGGAAATATTCTTCTACCTTCAGGAACGTGAGCAATCCCTAATAAAGTCGTTTGGTGAGCAGGCTTATTTGTAATATCCGTTCCTTGATAATGAATCGACCCTGTTTTTACCTTCACTTGTCCACTTATTGATTTTAATGTTGTTGATTTACCGGCTCCATTACTGCCTATTAACGTAACAATTTCACCTTTTTCAACATGTAAGTCTACTCCTTTTAATGCTTGAATGCCTCCGTAAAACGTTTCTATATTTTTAAGCTCAAGTAAATGCACGTTGTTTCCTCCCCTTAAGCAAGTGATACTGCTCCTTTGCCTAAATATGCTTCAATAACTCTAGGGTTATTTCGGATATCATCTGGCTTTCCTGCAGCAATTTCCTCTCCATGATCCAACACAAAAATATAGTCAGAAATCTCCATCACAAGCTTCATATCATGTTCGATAAGAACAATGGTAATGTCCAGCTCTGTACGCATATTATGGATCAGATTTGTCAGTTCTTTCGTTTCTTTCGGATTCATTCCTGCTGCAGGCTCGTCGAGAAGCAGCACCTTAGGCTTTGCAGCAATCGCTCGAGCAATTTCTAATCGACGCTGTGCTCCATAGGATAGATTTCCTGCTTTCTCATTTAATAATTCCTCAAGCCCTACATATTCAAGAAGGCGATACGCTTCTTTTTTTGCCTTTTCTTCCTCATGCCTGGTTCGAGGCATTTGAAATAATGCGCCAACCCAATTGCTTTTTAAATGATGATGCATTCCAACAAGTACATTATCCAGCACCGTTAATTCATTAAAAAGACGGATGTTTTGGAATGTACGGGCAATTCCTTGTTTAGTCACCAAATGAGGCTTTAATCCGCCAATTGGTTTTCCATTTAATAAAATTTCTCCAGATGTAGGCTTATAAACGCCCGTAATCATGTTGAAAAACGTTGTTTTTCCCGCACCATTTGGACCAATAACTGCTGTTATGGAATTTTTTTCAACAATCATATTAATATTTGAATTGGCAGTTAGACCGCCAAATTTTTTGGTTAAGTCCTTTACTTCTAATACAGCCATAAGCTTCCTAGCCTCCCTTATGCATTCTTTTCTTCTCGTATAGCCACCACTTCTTTACCGCTTTCTACTCGTTTTTTCAGCTTCACAGCATCATACTTTTGATTTTTAGCTGGCATCAATCCTTTCGGTCGATACAAGGCAAATAGGATGAGAAGAGCACCAAAGATAAAGCGCTGCATTTTTGCTGGAGATAGTGCATCGGGAATGGTGATCACACCATTTAAACTTAATTGATTTAACCAATTGGATAGCTCTGTCAACACCTGCAAATTCAAAATCGTAACGACCGCTGCTCCTAAAATGACACCAGGAATACTCCCCATTCCACCTAATAAGACCATTACTAAAATGGTAATGGACTCTAATAACGTAAAGCTTGTCGCATCTACAAAGGTTTGCTTCGCAGCAAAAACAACTCCCATCATGCCGGAGAACGATGCTCCAATAGCAAATGCAGTTAGTTTTGTTTTAACAAGAGGAATTCCCATAGCCTGAGCTGCAATTTCATTCTCTCTTACTGCTTTCCATGCACGCCCAATTTTTGAATGTTCCAGTTTGTTTACCGTGTAAATGACGATCAAAAAGATCGCTAACACAACATAATAAAATTGATTCGGATAAATAAGATCAATTCCAAAGATTCTTGGAGGAGCAATAGAAGCAAGACCCATAGACCCATTGGTAATATTCACAGGTTTATCTAAGTTATTAAAAACAATACGAATAATCTCCCCAAATCCCAATGTAACAATGGCTAAATAATCTCCCTTTACACGAAGAACCGGAATCCCTAATAAAATACCGAATAACGCAGCCGCAAAACAACCAAGTAGGATAAAAATCCAAAAGCTTTCCCCTGAAAGTGGATAATGTCCAAACGGCATAAAATTAGAAGCCTGTGCAGTCGCAAATATTCCATAAGTGTATGCACCTACTGCGAAAAAGGCTACAAATCCAAGATCAAGAAGTCCAGCAAAACCTACCACGATGTTAAGCCCTAATGCCATTGCAACATAGATTCCTACTAATGTTGCTACCTCCATATAAGATTGATAGGAAGGTCCATGACTAGCTGAAAAAGGAAGTAAAACCCCTAAAATAACTAAGCCAGTGATCCATTTTGTTTTATTGCCAAGTTTAAGAAAATACAAAATTAAGAGAGAAAATAATAATAATAAGAAAGCAATGACTGATTTTTGAGCTAGGTACAAGCTCAAGCTTGTTACGATGACATAGACAACAAACAATAGGATTTGTGCCAGTTTATTTTCTGAAATGATACTCAACAGTTTTCTCACTTTTCACACCTACACTTTCTCGATGACGGCTTTTCCGAACAAGCCTTCTGGTTTAAAAATGAGTACCGCAATCAAAATAATAAAAGCAAATACGTCTTTATATTCCGCTCCAAAAGCACCACCCGATATGATTGAAAGATTTGCTGCCGCAAACATTTCAATCAATCCTAAAAGAATTCCTCCAACCATAGCTCCACGTATATTACCGATCCCGCCTAATACAGCCGCTGTAAAAGCTTTTAAACCTAGAATGAATCCAATATAAGGATCAATGGCCCCATATTGAACGGCAAACAATACACCTGTAGCACCACCAAGTGCCGATCCAACAAAAAACGTCACTGAAATGACCTTATTTACATTAATTGACATAAGCGCTGCTGTCTCTTGATCCTGAGCTACAGCACGCATGGCCATTCCCCATTTCGTTCGATTCACAAAAAAATCTAATCCAACCATCATTAAAATGGCCATGATTAAAACAACAATAAAAGAGCTTTTAAATGTAGCGTTGTCAAATTGAGGGATAATAGAAGAAAGTTTCAATTGAATTTTATCATTAAAAAGACTTGGGGCATTTACAATATAATTCCCTTTTTTTAATTCAACAATAAAGCGAACGATATCTTGAAGTAAAAAAGATACACCGATAGCCGTGATAAGTGTGATCAATTTAGGCGCTCTTCGAAGTGGTCGGTAGGCAACCCTTTCAATCCCCATTCCCATAAATCCAGTTAGTACACTTGCTACTATTAGAATTATAATAAATGTCAGGATAGCAGGCATCGCTGAGACCCAGCCTAATCCTGTCATGATTAACAAAACAGATGTACCAATAAAAGCACCAGACATAAAAATTTCACCATGAGCAAAATTAATCAGCTCTAATATTCCATAAACCATCGTATACCCAAGAGCAATGACTGCATATACTGCCCCTAAAGTGAGACCGTCGATTAAAACTTGCGGTAAAGTTTGAATGATGTGTGTTAGCATATTCTTCCCCACTCTTTAGCATTATTTTTAATAATGCCAAAAAGGGTACGGGTTAAAGTCCATACCCTTTCTAGCTAATATCTACTTTTTCTCAATTTCTCCGTCTTGTGTTGCAGGATAAGCAGCTTTGTCAAATTTATAGATGAAGACTTTCGCATTGTCATTATCGCCTTTATCATCAAGACTTACTTTTGTTACAATTCCTTCATAGTCTTTAACAGCACGAACTGCCTCTGCTACTTGCTCACGTGAAGGTAGTTTTCCATCATTCGCATCAATCGCATCTGATAAACCTTTTAGTAATACTCCCGCACTATCATAACCATATGCAGAATAAGATTCGATCGGTTTTTTGAATTCAGCCTTGTAAGTATCAGCAAACTTTTTACCTGCTTCTGTTTTAGTAGCATCCCCAGCAACAGAAGTGATAAATACGTTTTTCACTGATTCACCAGCGATTTCTACAGTAGATGAGGAATCTAAACCATCGCCGCCCATGATCGGAATATCTAAACCTTTATCACGAGCTTGTTTAATGATTAATCCACCTTCAGCATATACTCCACCAAAGTAGATTAAATCTGGTTTTTTAGCTACAGCTTGACTTAGTACACCATTAAAGTCTTTTTCGCCTACAGTAATCCCTTCATATCCAACGATTTCAGCTCCAAGCTTTTCAGCAGCTCCTCTGAAGGCATCAGCTAGGCCTGAACCATAAGCTGTTTTATCTTGAATAACAAAGATTTTTTTAGCTTTTAATGTATTCACAGCATAATCAGCACCCGAAGGTCCTTGGAAATCATCACGAGCACATATACGATTGACTGTTTTTAAGCCACGATCTGTAACATCTGTAGCCGTATTTGCAGGTGATACCATTGGAATGGAGTATTTTTCGTAAGTTTCAGATGAAGGAATCGCAACACCTGAATTTAAATGTCCTACTACTCCAAGAATGGCTTTATCCGCACCGATTAATTGAGCATTTGCAACCCCTTTTTTAGGGTCAGCTTGATCGTCATAAGGGACAATCTGTAAATCAAAGCCTTTATCCGCAAATGCTTTCTTTTGATCCTCGATCGCTAATTGAGCTCCCAATTTAATAGCCTCACCTAGAGTTGCACTACCTCCTGATAATGGTGATTGTGTGGCAATTTTAATCACTGTTTTCTTACCATCTGAACTAGAAGAACCAGATGATGAATCATTTGAAGAAGAGGAACAACCGCTTATAATACCAACTGCCAATGTTGCTGTCATAAATAGTGATAATGCTTTTTTAGATAACATATTTACCCCCTATAATTCTTTTATTTGGCATTACTTCAAAAGATTCATAGAATATGTACTTATGATACCGCCTCCTACTAATCTCAGGACTATTTACCTAAAAAGAGAGCTCTCTTTTGTTAGAATTATAAGGTTTGATATGGAGAGTGTCATCAACTGTGTCAGATTATCTTACACTATTTTTTTGGAATTATCAGCAAATTGTGCCAATTTGATTACATTCTACACTTTTTCTTCTAAAATTCCACCCTATTCCTCACCGATTTTTAATTAAATGAAAATCTTTTTTCACCACCATTCGCCTATAATCATAAAAATCGTTAGAATAGAAATATCCTTTAAGATTATTGAAGCAGGTGAGAAATTGAATATTAAACATTTACAATATTTTATTGAGGTAAACCGATTAAATAGTTTTACTAGAGCTGCAGAACATTTATTTATTACACAGCCAACAATTAGTAAAATGATTAAAAACCTTGAAACAGAGCTTGGTGTAACTCTATTTGATCGATCTCAAAAAAAACTGATCTTAACAGATGCTGGGAAGGTTATTTTAGAACAAGCTAAAATAATTGACAAAGCGTTTGAAAATTTACAAGTTGAATTAAACAACCTAGTTGGGCTTAAAAAAGGAATGATTCGATTAGGTTTACCACCTATTCTTGACTCTAGCTATATCCCTAAATTGATAGGAAAGTTCCATGATAAATATCCCGAAGTTGCTTTCCATTTAATAGAGGATGGTTCAAAAAAAATTGAAGATTATGTAGCTAATGATGAACTTGATATTGGAGTGGTCGTACTCCCAACTAAAAACGATTTATTTCATCATCTTTCATTATTGAAAGAACAGCTAATGCTTGTTGTCCCTTATTCACACTCTTTAGCAAATCAATCAGCAGCTCAATTATCTGATTTAAAGGATGAGCCTTTTATTTTATTTAATGATGATTTTGTTTTGCATGATCGCATTATTTCGTCTCTTAACAGTGTTGGATTTAGACCTCAAGTTATATCTGAAAGCTCGCAATGGAGCTACATTGAAGAGATGGTTTCATGTAATTTAGGTGTTACCGTATTGCCAGAGAGTATTTGTAAGCAGCTAAAAAGTCAAGTACGTTCAATTAATATTGTTAATCCTTCTATCAATTGGCATTTAGCAATCATTTGGAAAAAAGATCAATATTTATCTCACGCGGCAAAGGAATGGATTCATTTTATAAAAAATCAGTTGTCCGCAAACGCCATACATCCTTAACGATTCCATTACAATATTGGGGGTTAAAATCCCCTCTCCAAATTTATTTTTAAGGCTGTTTTCGTATAGATTGTTGCTTTTAAATACGCAGCCTGCATACACTTCGCTTTCCGTGGGCGAGCGTCAAGCGTCCTCGTCGCATACGCTCCTGCGGGGTCTCGCCTTTCTCGCATTCCCACAGGAGTCTACGTGTATGCAGGCTGCTCCGAAACGTTTCTCCCAATATTTTTTATGTCAAAAGCAACAAACTTTGAGAAAGCAGCCATTTTAAAAAAAAGAACTCCATTCATAAATCACTATCAGTTCCCTTCATTTTTTGCTTATTGAACTTTGTTCACAAAGTTTTAACATGAAATTACCTCATGTTTGTAAGTGTTTTCATAGATAAAATCTATAAAATTCATAAAAAATAACCATTTTACATTCCAAAATCCAAAGAGTAAACTTTCATTAAATGTAAGTTCTTTACTCTTGTAAAATTAGCTAATATCCTTACCTCTTGATTATACAAGAAAGGAAATAATGAGAATGGAACCCAAAAAAGCAAATGAAAGTCGAATTGTCAATACAGATCAAGTGTTAATAAGTGATTTAAATAATTATAATACTCTTTTTGGCGGCGTGTTAATGAAGAAATTAGATGCATGCGCTACATTATCTGCCAGAAGACATTCTAGAGTCAAAATGTGTGTAACAGCCTCAACAGATTCGATCGATTTCTTACATCCAATCCACCAATCAGATTCCGTCTGTGTCGAATCATTTGTATCTTACACAGGAAGAACCTCTATGGAAATTTTCTGTAAGGTAATTGCTGAGGATATGATGACTGGCAAACGTCGAATTGCAGCCACTGCTTTCCTAACATTTGTTGCTCTGGACGAAAATAAACAGCCTGTTGAAGTGCCAGGTTTAATTCCTGAAACTGACGAAGAAAAATATCTTTACGAAACAGGAAAAGATCGAGCAGACGTACGTAAAGCAAGAAGATCTAAAAGTAAAAAGCTAGCTGAAATGATTACGCTGAAAAAGCCTTGGGATTAATGAACAGCAACTATTAAATGAAAGTGTAGGTAATTATTTATGATAACCTTGCCAAGTTTAGGTGACTTAAATAAAACAAAAGACTATCTTAGAGAAGTTCAACAATTCCATCCAGAATTTTATGAGAAGCTATTGTATATTGTAAGCCTTACAAGGCAATTACAATTTAAATATGCTTACTTAGGATCTTTAATCAAGGATAAAGATCCAATGGACAACTCCCCTTCAAATGTAAATGGGTATGTCCTTCGCTTATACAACCAACAAGTACAAAAACTAAAAGATAAACAAGACAATGCACTCTTAAACCAAATTTTTGCAGATCCATATGAGGTTGGCTTTGCAAAAATATGCTTGTTAATACTTGGTAGAGCCCCAGAATCCTTATTAGGCTCTTCAATCATTAAATAAATATTGGTAGCTAGAAGGGAGATCCATAGTGGATTTCCCTCTTCTTTTGCTTTTTCATTTCCTTATTTTAAAGTTATTTTTTACTTTCAATTAAATAATCATTTCCAAAACAGAGACATATGTATTAATGAAAAATCTAGCTCCTCTCCCCCTTTCTCCTTTCATATATGATCGATCATTTTTGTCTTCCTAATATTAAACATGACAAAATGTATATTAGAAAAGAGGATTTCCTTACATTTTGTATAGTGTTTTTATGATAAAAAAATTGTACGATTACCAATAAGTATATCAAAGAAGAAGGTGAGTAAATATGAACAAGAAAATGTTGGATGATCAAGCAAGCACCGATGAAGACAACAAAAAAATGCTTTTAGAAAAAGATGAAAAGTATTTGTGGCATCATATTTCCACTCACAATCCAAATCCTATGATTGCTGTATCTGGAAAAGGCAGCTGGATTACAGATGCCGATGGAAATCAATTTTTTGATGGAATGTCAGGTTTATGGTGTGTCAATATTGGTCATGGACAAGAAGAAGTGGCAAAAGCTGCATATGAACAAATGAAAACGTTAGCTTATTTCCCATTAATTCAAAGTCATGTCCCAGCCATTAAACTCGCTGAAAAAGTAAATGAATGGTTAGATGGAGATTATAAAATTTTCTTTTCTAATTCAGGCTCCGACGCCAATGAAGTAGCTTTTAAAATTGCTCGACAGTACCATCATCAAAACGGGGAACCAACTCGATTTAAGTTCATTTCTAGACATCGCGCTTATCATGGCAACTCAATGGGTGCTTTAGGTGCCACAGGGCAAGCCATCCGTAAAATAAAATATGAACCCGTTGCAGTAGGTTTTCAGCATGTTGCACCTCCTTACTGCTATCGATGTCCTTTTGGCAAGGAAAAAGAAAGCTGCCAATTAGAATGTGCTAAAAGCTATGAGGATGTTATCAATTGGGAAGGAGCCGAAACGGTTGCAGGAATCATCTTAGAGCCAGTTATTACAGGCGGAGGTGTCATTGTACCCCCTCAAGGATATTTAGAGGCTGTTCGAAAAATCTGTGATAAATATGGCGTATTAATGATCGTAGATGAAGTCATTTGCGGTTTTGGAAGATCTGGAAAACCTTTTGGCCATCAAAATTTCGGTGTTCAACCTGATATTGTTACAATGGCGAAAGGAATTACGAGCGCCTACTCTCCCCTATCAGCAACTGCAGTGAAAAAAGAGCTTTATGAAAGCTTTGCTGAGCCTGGAGCTGATCAACATTTCAGACATGTTAACACCTTTGGAGGGAATCCTGTTTCATGTGCAGTAGCATTAAAGAACATTGAAATATTAGAAAGAGATCAACTCGTTAAGCGCTCAGCCTATTTAGGAGAAATGCTGCGTCAAAAATTAGATCCTTTAATAGATCATCCGAATGTTGGTGATATCCGTACCTTTGGCTTTATTGCTGGTATTGAAATGGTTGAGGATAAAGAAAGCAAAACTCCTATTAATAATAATAAAATTTTACAAGTTATAGCGGAATGTAAGAAAAAAGGGCTTTCCATTGGGAAAAACAGTGATACTGTCCCTGGCTTTAATAATATATTAACTTTATGCCCTCCATTTGTTACAACAGATGAAGAATTAGATTTTGTTGTAAATACCATTTATGATGCCTTTGATGTGTTAAACAATTAAAAAAATGCAGATAGGATTTGTAATCCTTTAAAAAAATAAACCAAACTATAAATTTGATCTAGTTGATGCTGAAGCCCTACTCTTAATAAGGGCTTTTTATTTTTTTCTAATGAAAAAGATGACCATAGTAAGATTATTTCTTAAGCTTTAAATAAATTTGTATATCATTTGAATCATTAATAAACATATGATCATAATGATTAAAGTTTTTGCAACTTTTTTAGGCACCTTTGGTAAAAGCATAAGACCAATCTGAGAGCCAATAATAGAACCGATTGACATAGCAATTGCATATGACCATTGAATAAATCCAGTTTGATAAAATACAAGAAATCCTCCAGTACAGCTTCCTAGGATTAAAACCCTCGTCATTTGGACAGCTTTCATATAAGTATGACTCTTTTTCATATAATATAGAATACTGAATGTGGAAGAACCAGGGCCAAAACCTCCATCATAAGCTGCTATTAAAAATGGAATATAAAATTTTATTTTTTTAGCAGTTTTATGCTCAACTAGTATATGTTCTGTCCATTCTTTATTTTTCAACGTAATTAGTAATGCAAAACAAAGTAAAAAGAAAGCAGCTAGATTCATTGTTTTTTCTTGGATATGGGAGGTTACTAAGGCTCCATTAATTCCTCCGAAAAATGCTACTAATAAATAAATTGCTATCAATTTTATTGTAAGCTGCTTACTGCGTATAAGATAAAATACACTTGAAAATGCGGCAACACCGGAAGAAAATTTATTTGTAGCAATACTGGTTTGAATTGGAATGCCTGTTAACACCATACTAGGAACTGTGATCAGGCCTGCCCCTCCAGCTAACGTTCCTAGAAAAGAAGCCCCTAACCCAATAAAAATTAACATTAAAAAAGGGGTATCACTTCCTTTTTCTATTATAAATCCTATTCCAAACCCAATTAATAGAATGGTAAATAGAAGAAAACGCATAAATGTTTTGCCCTTCCTTTTCAGCTTTCCTTTCAAATTAGCAATAGATGTTCCCATTAAATATATCTCCTTTATTTGTCTTTGTATAAAGGGTATATTAAATATATTAATAAATCTAATATATGATTTAAATATAATTATAAAAATAATTTATGAAAGGATTATATTAATGAACCTTCATGCCTTACGCATATTTACTACCGTAGCATATAATCAGAGTGTTACTGAAGCTGCAAAGGTTCTTTCAATTAGTCAGCCGGCTGTGACTATTCAAATACGTAATTTAGAAAAAGAAACTGGTTTGAAGTTAATTGAAACTGAAGGAAGAGGTATTAAACTGACCGCTGCAGGTGAATTTCTATTTAAACAAGCTGAAAATTTGTTTGATATGGAAAAGGAGATTGAAAATAAACTCGTTCAATTTAAAAACGGGGAGTTAGAAAAGCTGCGAATATCATCAACCTATTTACCTGCTAATTTTTTATTACCTACTTGGCTGGCTAAATTTAAAAAACAATTCCCTTTGGTTAAGGTAGATTTATATAGTGGGAATTCAAATCAAGTAATTGAAAAGTTACTTCACTATCAGACAGACATCGCTTTTGTGGTAAAAGAAGAATGGAGAGAACCAGATTTAAACCTCCATCACTTAATGGACATCGATTTTTGGTTTATCGTCCCTAGAGGTCATAAATATGATGGGAAAGAGGTATTACTATCAGAATTGCTTCAAGAGCCTTTCTTAATAAGAGAAGAAGGAAGTTCTACAAGAGAAATCCTTTTTTCTTTATGCCAAATTCATGGAGTTACAACTCCACATATAGGATTGCAATTTCATGGTTTAAATGAGTCCATTCATGCTGTTATTGCTGGATATGGTACAATGCTGGCACCTTCATTAGCTGTAGAACAGCATTTGGAACGTAAAGAAATCGGTAGAGTAAAAGTGACAGGAATTAATATAACACGTCCTGTATATCTTTGTATTCGTAAAAGGGATAAAGAACTATCCACTAATATCAAACATTTTCTTCAATCTATCAAAGAAACCCGACTTTTTGATTAATATTGTCTCTAAAAATTTAGTTTTGATCAATTTAATATTAACGTAAATTTAAGTCCTAAACACATCCCCAGATACCTGTAAAACTTTATAAAGGGATTTTATAAAGGGATAGAAAAGACATTTAATTAATGCTTTTCTACCCCTCTTTGTTAAGAATTTAAGCTTGATTTAATAGATAGGAAACTAAAGCTTTTTGGGCATGCATGCGATTTTCTGCTTGCTGATAAATAACCGATTTTTCTGATTCAATAATCTCTTCTTCTATTTCAAATCCAGGATGGATTGGCATATCATGCATGATATAAGGATTGTATCCTTGAAGATTCTTATAGCTAATTTGGAAAGGCATCATCGTTGCGATTCTTGCTTCCTTTTCTTCTTGATAGCTTTCATCGTTAAAGAACTCCATATCAATCCAAGTATCAGTATAAATGAAATCAGTAACAGGTAAAGCTTGCTCTAAGCTATCAAACTTTTGAATAAAACCGCTTTCGAATGCTTGACTCATTAACTCCTCATCCCAAGAAGCTTCATTTACAATTGGTGTCACAAGATTTAGCTTCACTCCAAGAGTCAGGCAGGCAATCACCAAGGAATTTGCCACATTATTATGAATTCCTACATACGTAATTGCTGCATTGTCAAACGATCCATTCACTTCATAAAAAGTCATTAAATCAGTTAACGCTTGACAAGGATGATATTTTTCACAGCATCCATTTATAACTGGAACACTAGAATATTTCGCTAGTTCTACAACATCTGTATGTTTTTTCAATCTTGCCATCATAATATCTGAATTTCTTGAAGCATATCTTGCTTCATATTGAATTGGAGAAATCGAAAAGTTACTTGAATCCCAATCCATATTAACTGCATATCCACCTAATTGGTTCATTCCTGATTGAAAGGATAGATTTGTTCTTGTTGACGTTTTTTGAAATAACATCAATAACCCTTTTTTAGAGCAATCTTCGTAGAAATTTTCCGGGTTCTTTTTCATTTCTACCGCTGTATGGATAATAGAAGTTATTTCATCTTTATTTAATTCTTTTAAAGTTAGTATATGTTTCAACGTTTCCACCTCGTGTGCATAATCATACATTAAGTTATATTAATATTCATTTTAGAGAGATGGAGATATTTTGTAAAGGGGTATTCTTTAATTCAGAAATTTCAATTAATAAGGAAGTGCTATTAATTGAAATTCATTCTTAATTCCCTTTTATTTCTAATAATTTTTGTCTTAATTCAGACTCCATTGAAGCAAGTTCAGATTCCGCTTGTCTTCGCTTATTACGCCCATCTTCTTGAATACGCAGCGTTTCTTCTAAAGTTGAAATCAAGCTTTCTTGCGTTTTTTTCAAGGTTTCAATATCAACTAATCCTCGTTCATTTTCTCTTGCTGTTTCGATCGTGTTTGTTTTCAGCATCTCAGCATTTTTTAATAGTAGTTCATTGGTTGTTTTTGAAACCTGTTTCTGTGCTTCTACAGCATGGTGTTGTCTTATGAGTGTTAAGGCAATGGCCACTTGATTTTTCCATAATGGAATAGCTGTCATGATAGACGACTGAATTTTTTCAACTAGCGCTTGATTTGTATTTTGAATAAGTCGAATTTGTGGGGCACTTTGAACTGTAATCTCTCTACTTAACTTTAAATCGTAGATCCTTTTATCTAAACGATCAGCGAATTGAAGCATATCATTTACTTCCTGAAACTTCATTTGATCCTCTGTTTCTTCTGCTTCTTTTCTTAGCTTTGGGATCGTGGTTTGATATAATTCATCTAACTTCACTTCTCCAGCAGCAATATAAACATTTAGTGCATGAAAATACTCCTTATTATTCTCATATAGATGGTCAAGCATTGTGATATCTGATAATAAAAGATTTTTGTTGCGTTCGAGCTTAACACTAATTCGATCTATTTGAGCCCCGGTTTTTTGGTATTTGGACAACACTTCTTGAATAGAACTTGAGATCCTTCCAAACATTTTTGCAAAAAACGAGGAACGTTCAGATTTTAATTCATCTGGATTTACCTCGTTTAATTTCTTCATCAATTCGCTGATAATTTCTCCAACTTCACCAACATCTCTTTTTTGTACATGCTCTAGCATACTATGAGAAAAGCTAAGCAGCTTTGATTGGGCTGGGGTTCCATAAGAGATCATTGCTTGATGATTTTTAGGATCGATTTGTTCAGCAAGCTGGAGCGCTTTTGCTCTGTTTTCTTCTGGTATTACATCGATAAGCTTTGTTGGTCCCTCTTTCTTTTGCATAGTTGGTACTTCT
Organism: Bacillus sp. 03113; assembly: GCF_006546985.1. Taxonomy (GTDB): domain Bacteria; phylum Bacillota; class Bacilli; order Bacillales; family Cytobacillaceae; genus VATK01. The sequence goes on along the minus strand of NZ_ML637008.1, from coordinate 357,393 downwards.
TGATGATCACCAAATGGATTTGAAAGTAATTCATCCATTAAATTTGCCTGACTTGTATTTTTTATTAAAGAAGACTGTTTTTCGGTCATTTTAACCTCCTGCTTTCGTCAAGAATGCTTGAATCTTTGATTGAGTTTATGGAATGTTTGGCAACATCCATTTCAAAATTTAGTTGATCAATGTCATCTGAAATCATTTCGTGTAAATCCTCTTGAACGTAATAGGTTAACTCGTCTAGCATCTGGCGTGTATCATCTAATGTCTGATTCAACTCCATGCTCTTGCTCGGCTGATCTGACAAAAAAACGTATTTTTCTGTTAGCTCAACAGCGGAATCTAAATGTGAAAAATAAAACCGTTCTGCTTTATAAAATCGTTTTGGTTCTTTTTTCGTTAATCTATATATTTTTCTTGTGAGTCGCATTAGCTCGATTCTTTTTTTCAAAGAAGGAAAGTGTCGAACTAACAGCAGTGACTTATGAAGTCGTGTTATTTTCTGCTTTGCTTCCTCCAAATTTCTTTTAATATACTTAAATTCTTTTCTCGTCAAGCCATGCTTTTTCAAAAAACGATTTTTAGCAATAACAGAAATCATTATATTTGCTAGTAACCCTCCAGCTACAGAGAATATAAATGAAAGGAAGTAGGTTTGGTTGAAAATGACAACACTCATCAACCAAATAATCATAGCTAAAGGTAAAACAATGGATGCTCGTATTAGAAAAAGTAAAAATGAATTCATGATCATTCGGCTCCTGTCATAGTCTCTTTTAAGAATTATACGAATAAACAAAATCAATGGTTTCAAGTGTATTTACGAATTGAGCAAGGAGTCAATATCACACCTTATTAAAACAATGATCGATTCGTTTCTTCTTCATGTTCAACCATACACGAAAAAAAAATACTTAACGATAGACTGTAAATGTAAAGTATTCTAAGACCAGAGACGTATTTTCATCCTCATTCTTATATTAGTTGAAATCAAGTTGTAGAGGGAAAAGAGAAGGATCTTCCTAAAAAAGGGATATAACTACTTTCATTTTACTCGTTTCTATTTATTGAATCTACAAGATAAAGAAAAAAAGGACACAACTTGATTGCATCCTTTTAAAAATATTATTTCTTATCAATCTGGCATAGCAAAACGCTATTTTATATTCTTTCAACATATTGAGGGTTCGCTGTTATATAGTTTCCGCTTTTAAGCTTGTACATTTTTGAACCATTCACTATCAATGTTTCTATTACCGTAAAGATCTCTCCTGCTTTAACAGTAGCCTTCTTGGCATTCCAATCAGGACGGTCATAGTACCAAAGTGAAGCGGCCTTTACTCTAATGCGGAATGTACTTTCATGGTTTTGCAATGTTATTCTTTCTCCTACATGAAATTGGCTAGGCTGGTCAAGTTGCGATGGTAACGGATGATTTGCAGCAGCGTACACAATGCTTACGTCATTAATAAATTGTTCAAATGTAATTCCATAGCGGTTTAAAGCATTGTCTGGGTCACTTCTTCTTTGTGGATCGAGTATTTTGTGCGATACAATATGCTTTCTAGGATCTAATCCAAATTTAATGCAAAGATAAGACATGTACCATACGTAGCGTTTATACGCTTCTGTAAAATTAATGCCCCCTCCCCAGCACAGCTCCACTGCGATTGCCGCATCGTTGGCATTTGCACCAAATAGTTGATTATCAGCAGGCTTTTGGTATTGTACATGCCATGCTTTTTCAGGAACATCGACAGGAATCATTTCAAGTATAAATTGATCATCAATAAAAGTATGTGCAGAGGCACTTGGCTGACTATTATGAAAGTAATTGCGGTTTGCATAGGCCGTTGAACCTGGATTTCCTGTATCATGTGCAACAATGAATTTCACTGTACCGATTTTTTGTCCACTTCTAGCATTTCCGAAATTAATAAAATCTTTTGTGATTGCATAGCTCATCGTTTTTTTCACTCCTTTTTAATTATTTCATACAAAAGCATGTCTGCTCGTAACGGCACATTCCTTATCTATTAAATAAAAAAAAGTGCCCTAAAAAGGCACCCATTTGTAGATGTTTCAAGAAATGTACACATTATATTTTTATGTTAAAAAGCTTAAACATTGATTTTATTATTCTGTTCCTGATTTATTAAAGGATTTGTTCCCCGTCATAGGTTGCAATTTTCTTATACAGATCAGGACGTCGATCTCTAAAAATTCCCCACTCAATTCGTTGGATCTCTAATTGATCCAGATCAAACTCAGCAACGATTACTTCTTCATTGTCACGGCTCGCTTCTGCCACTTTGTTTCCTTGAGGTCCTGCGATAAAAGATGAGCCATAGAAGGTAATGTTTGAGTCTTCATCTTCCTCTAATCCAATGCGATTTGAGGCAATCACAGGGACTAGGTTGGCTGCAGCATGTCCTAACATACAAACCTGCCAATGATCTTTCGAATCTATCGTACCATCCTGTGGTTCAGATCCAATCGCTGTTGGATAAAAAAGGATTTCTGCTCCCATTAAAGCCATACATCTAGCAGCTTCAGGATACCACTGATCCCAACATACCCCTATGCCAATTTTTCCATAACGTGTATTCCAAACTTTAAACCCAGTGTCTCCAGGGTTAAAATAAAATTTTTCTTCATAGCCTGGACCATCTGGAATATGACTCTTACGATATAATCCAAGCACCTCTCCATTTGCATCAACGACAGCTAAAGAGTTATAACGAGCATTATTTTTCTTTTCATAAAAACTTATTGGCAATACAACTTGAAGCTCCTTGGCAATTTTTCTAAAATGATTAACAGCCTTATTTTGTTCTAATTCCGTTGCATACACATAATAATCTGATTTTTCTTTTTGACAAAAATACGGCGTTTCAAATAGCTCTTGAAGAAGGATAATTTGTGCTCCTTTTCCAGCAGCCGCTCTTACAAGGGACTCAGCCTTACGAATATTTTCTTCGATATTATTAGAACAGCTCATCTGTGTCGCTGCTACTTTTACTTTTCTCATGATCCATCCCTCATTTATCAACTAGATTTTCACCATTTGTTGGGTAGTACAATGCACATTTCCACCCTCTTTAATAATAGACATACCATCGATTTTTCGAATTTTTCTATCAGGAAAAACAGACAATAATACCTTTTCCGCCATTTTATCCGTTTCTTCAGCTTCCCCGCCAAAAACAGGAAGGATAATTCCGTCATTCACAAAATAGAAATTCAAATAGCTTAACGTCAGTCTGCTTCCATCATGCTCAGTCTTCGGAGGCTGCCCGATTGGAATGATTTCTAGCTTTCTTCCTTTTGCATCTATAGTATTTCTTAAAATTTCAAGATTTTCTTGCGTGATCGCATAGTTTTCATCACTCGGATCATCACAAACCTGAATCAATATTTTTCCTGGCGCTGCAAAACAAGCAATGTTATCCACATGCCCATCCGTTTCATCACCGCTTAACCCTTTCTTAAGCCAAATAACCTTTTCGATATTTAAGAACTGCTTTAAATAATCTTCAATTTGACTTTTCGTCATTTCTTTATTGCGGTTCGGATTTAATAGACACTCTTCTGTTGTAAGGACCGTTCCTTCTCCATCTACATGAATGGAGCCGCCTTCGATTACAAGTGGTGCATCAAAACGTTTGACACCATAATGGTCAAGGATTTGCGGTGCCACCTGATCATCTAAATCCCATGGAGCGTATTTGCCTCCCCACGCATTAAATTTCCAGTTGACTCCTGCTATGTTTCCATCCTCATTGATCAAAAAAGTTGGACCATTATCACGTATCCACGCATCATTATGTGCAATAGCGAGGAAATCAACATTCGCTTCTGAAAAATAATTTTTTACCTGCTCGACTTCACCAGGATTTACAACGACCGTCACAGGTTCAAATTCAGCAATAGCCTTTACTAGTTCTATATAATATCCCTTAACAACCTTTTCATAATCCTCAGGGAAGCACATCGATTCTTGAACAGGCCATGCAACAAATGTACGCTCATGGTTCGTCCATTCCGCAGGCATTTTATAATTTAAAGATTTTGGATCCATCTAATAACCTCTTTATCATAAATATTTAAATTTAAATTTGAATTTTGAATCAGTTAAAAAAAGTTCAATCTGCCAATCATTATCACATAATTAGGAATGGGATTTCAATAGATTAATTTTGTCACTGAAAATATGGGCGGATTAGCGGAGAGTCGAGATTATGCTACAGAATCAAAGCTCTTTTTTCGCATATAATCTCGTACTTGATGATGGAGAGAATTTTATTTTATATTGATCTCCTATTTCTTGCTTTACTTTTTCTGTTAAAATAAGCCCTCTTGCGTTAAATTCCTTCTCAAGCACAATCCCATTTGGAAGCAATACATCCTTATCCCAATCGATCCACTCTCCATATGTCATTGCCCAAGATGATAATTCCATTTCTAGCATTTTTGAAACCGATAGGGCTTCAATTTCAAGATTACAGCCGCATTTGCTGCACCAAATTGGATCTGCTCCAACATCTCCTTCAATTATCAATTCATTTGTTTCATTACAGGCACAATTAAAGTTCATGTCATTTCCCCCAAGTAATTTTTATTTCAATCGTATGCTATAAAAGCGCATGGCTTCCAAATTTCCTTCGAACTCAAATACCCCTCGCTCTATCAATTTCCTTAGACGATATTCTAAAAACTCGTCACCTGCATATTGGTCTAATATCCTCAGCTCCAATTAAGATAGGGATCATTCAATGTATTCCTTTCAAACCTCATTTGCACTATCCTAATCTTTGAAAATCTTTACTTAAACACGCTTTTTTTAGTCTTTTTGGCTTTATTAAATACTTTATATCAGAAAGATTATCGTAAGACAGTTGAATATGAAAATAATTGATATATTCAAGTATGGAAAAAATATAAATAAATCCTGCTATGGACAAGCCTTTAACAGGAAGTGAAGGATACCATTTGTAAAAATCGATAACAAAAAGTAAAGGGGTGATTAGCATTAGTCCAATATTCCATTTTTTTATCCTCTTTAATCGATGGACAATATGTGTAGGGGTTATGGCTGTATTTTCTATTTTTAATCGTTTCCATTTTGCATACCAATACATAGTTCCTTGTACTAAGAGAAGCTCTAAAAGAAAAAATGAAATCCAAAAAGAATAAAGAGAATACAAATGCAAATGAGTAAATACCTTATTCAAAATGAAACTAAGAATCATAAAGCTAATTACTGAAAATGATTCTCCTGTATATAAATATGACAATCTCTTTTCTATTTTCACCTTCAATTGTTTCACCTGATTTATAACAGCTGTTTTTTATTGTATGGAATAACGATCTTTCTTTTCATCATTTCGGTGTGCTGCATCACCCTCTAAAATGATTTCGATATTTCCATCTTTAATTTCTATAATAGTTAGACTTGTATCATGGATAAAAGGAGGAGACCAAAGGTTTTCTAAAGGTAGTTTTTTACAATATGACAATAATGCTTTAATAGAAATTGTATGTGTCACAACTAGAATATTGCCATTATCATTTTCTGATACAATTCGCCTAAAAATATCTTTTACTCTTTCTAGAAGTTGATAAAAACCCTCTCCTGATTTTGGAATGTATAGATGTGGTGTATTCCAAAATGCATGATAATCTTCAGGGTCATTTTTTTGAAGAAAGTCGTGTGTTAATCCTTCCCAATCACCTAGATTCATTTCCCTAAGATTATCATCTTTTAATATTGGCTGCTTTCTATCACCTAGTATTAATTTAGCAGTCATTAATGTTCGTTTACTTGGACTTGAATAAATAGACTGAAATTCAATATCTTTCAGCCTGTTTCCAAGTGATAAAGCGTTTTTTATCCCTTTTTCGGTTAGATCCGAGTCTTTCCATCCCTGTAGCTTTTTTTGTGTATTCCACACAGTTTCCCCATGCCTCGTAATGAAAAGTCTTAACATGTATTTCTCTCCTTCAATTAAATCCTTTAATTAACATTTTACCATTTTATTAGAAAAAGTGTTTTCTTATTAAATCTCTTTTATATGCACAATGATAATAGATTCTACCAGAACCAAATCCATATAATGATAGACTTTTTTAATAAAGGGTTATCCGATTGCCTAAGGAAATTCTCAATTTATGTACTCCCCCATTCTCGGTAGAATCCACCTTTTACGATGAAAGCTCCACAAGTCACTTATTGTTTATGATAAACGACCTCTGGATAAAGCTTTGATTTTGTTTCTGAATATGGAATGTATGTCGATATATCATTGCTTTTTTCATCAGAAGGGTACCATATATCGACCATTAATTCTCTGTAATCATCATTCTTACTCGTAAGATCTTCCTCCCTACCTTCGTCTACCATATGATAAGAAATTCTTCCAATGTTGTATTTTCCAGTTGGTTCAGGTAATTTAGGTATTGGAAAACTTACGTATAAAAGTAAAGTTATAGTAATTGAAAGAAACCCAATAATAGAGATTGTTTTCCACCATTTCCATCTAGTTAAAAGAATCAATGTTAATCCAACAGAGTAGACATAGATCGGTACCATTTGCCAAGTAGTAGTCCTAAAAATGAAAAATGGGATAGAAGATATTCCCGTAAGCTCTCCCAAAAATATTAATACTCTCGTTTTCTTCTTTTTGCTGAACAACATAAATATGCATATTCCCGTTATTATTAATAGGATTAATGTATCAATTAATCTCATTTAATCACCTCAATAAAAGTATAAATCACGAGTATTAAAGCTATGTAAACTACATGAAAAAAATGCCTAACTCTCATTGCGATGCACTACAACGCAGAGGTCTAGACATTTTTGAATGTAGTAATCTAATTTTCTAATAAACTTCTCAATTTTGTATAAGGTGTACATGATCCATTTCTACCGATAAGGTCACCCTTGATCCGACTCTAACAGAAAGTTTTTGCCATTCATTCCTTGATAAAGCAACATGCCAAGTTCCACTCCCCTTACAGATCAAATCAACATGTGTACGATTGATCATTTCCTTATCTACATAAGCGCTCCAGGCATTTGGTTTGTCAATAGAAAGTGCATCGGCAGTCACTTTAAGTTGACCTGATTGAAGCAAGAGGCATACTTCATTTTGTATATGATCCGTTAGCAGTTTATCAGGTATTGGCCCTATGAGCAATTCTTTCTCCATGTCCTTAAACCAGGGTAAGCCTCCTACCATGTTAATCTTGCCTTGTATGATATTTTCACACTGAAGAAAATTTGCTACAAAAAGTGAATCGGGTTGATGAAATACGTCGTAAGGCTTTCCTTGCTGTAGTATTTCCCCCTGATTCATTACGATTAACTTAGTCCCCATCTGTAGCGCCTCATTAAAATCATGCGTCACATGAATCATGCATAACCCTTCTGAATGATGTATCTCTTGTAGCAGCGTCCGCATGGAATCGCGTGTTTGTGGGTCTAAAGCGGATAACGGCTCGTCTAAAAGAAGAACAGGCGGACTAATCAAAATAGCCCTAACCAACGAGACTCTCTGCTTTTCTCCCCCGCTTAAAGACTTAGGAAAACGCTGCAGCAGATGAGAAATACCCATCGCTTCCGTCAGTCTGATCATTCTTTTCAAGATGTTTGTTTCCTTATGCATTTTTCTGGCTCTTGCTCCGAATAAAATGTTATCTTTCACATTCAGGAAAGGATAAAGCAAACTATCCTGATAGGCAAAACCCAAACCCCTTGCCTCTGGAGGCAAGAGAGTAATATCCCTTTCCCCTAAAAATATCTGGCCTGTATTAAATTTTCGTAATCCTGCCATTGTTTCAAGCAGCATTGTTTTTCCACATCCGGTCGGCCCTAAAACAATTAAATAGTCATCTTTATTCAAGGAAAAAGATATATCCTTTAGCTTAAATCCACCCGCTTGAACATTCAGTCCTGTTACTTGAAAGAAAGGCTTCTTCATGTACGTGCCTCATTTCGCAAGACAAATTTTATACTAATTAATAGAATCAAGGTGATGAATATCATCACAATTGCTGTAGAAATAGCAAATTTTATATCTCCGATGGACATATTAAGAAAAACGGCTACTGAAAGTGTTTCGGTCTTCATCCTAGTTATCCCCGCAAGCATAGCAGTAGCCCCAAACTCCCCCAACGCTCGGGTCCAAGCCATCATTATCCCACTTAAAATTGCGTTTTTTGTTAAGGGCAAGGTCACTTTAAAAAAGACCATTGTAGGAGAAAAACCTAAAGTTCGGGCTATGTTCTCCATCCGTTGATCAATCGATGCAAAACCTTGCTGAAAAATTTTAATCGCATATGGGGTTGCAATAAACCATTGAGCTACAATAACGCCTAATGGGGAAAAGACAATATTAATTCCAGCTTGTTCTAGATGTTTCCCCATAAAAGGACCAAAGAAAATCAATAAAGCAATCCCACTTACTAGTGGGGGAAGAGCAATTGGAATATCCAGTAATGTATCAAAGAATGCTCTGCCAGGAAGTTTATACCGTGAAAGAATATAACCACATGGCAATGCTGCAATGGTCGCAAAAAATGTAGCTAACAAAGAAGTCCAAAGCGTAAACAAAAGTGAAAAATGAAACTCTGGGTGTAGAAGAACATTTGCCACGGTTTTTAAATCACTATAAGATAGCAACCCGACAATTAATAACAGAAGAAATAAGATGATTAGGAAAAATACAAATCCAAAAAGAATAAACAACAAGCTACTTTTTATAGGGTTATTAAGGTTTTTTCGTCTTAAACCCATATTTTTCAAAGACCTCAGGACCTTTTTCCTCAACATATTTCAAAAAGTCTAGAGCCTGCTTTTTATCAGTGGAGTAGGCTAGGGAAGCGATTGGAATAGCTTCTACCTCATTTAGTTCAGGAGCAATTTCAATAACCTCAATTTTGTCTTGGATATTAAATGTATTACTGTACTCAACGATCCCTGCATTACCTTGCCCCATTGTAATGGCAGACAAAACTTTATGAGGTGATTCTAAATTTGCAATAATGTTCTTTTCAATATCAGATGTTTTACCTGTTTTTTCGAAGATCTTATAGGCGGTTCTTCCAATGGCTGTGGCATCTTTATCAGGAATAACTAGCTTAACCCCTTGTTTTGAAAGATCTTCAACTGAAGACACTTGTCCGGAATTATCTTTAGGTGTAATGATTACCGGAGTATGATAAGCAATTGGACTAATTACTTGAACAATATGCCCTTTTTGCTTCGCTTGTTCTACAAAAGGCATTCCGCCAGGCATATAGATATCCCCTTTTTTCATTGTCTCCACTTGATTTAATAAAGCTCCTGAATTGTTAAAGGTAAGCTCCACTTTAACCCCGGTTTTTTCTTCATAGGATTCAGCCAGATCAGTAATTGGATTTTTGAGATTTGCTCCAACATAAGCAAATAAAGTCTTGGGTTCTTCCTGTTGCTGCACGGGTTCTTTGCTGCAGCCTACTACACCAAATAAAAGAATTACTAAAAGAAAACTTTTTACAAAAGCATCAATATCCATTTTTTTCATTACAACACGCTCCTTCAGAAAAAATTATTTAGTTATAGATAAATACAACTAATTATATTTGGATATATTTAGCTATAATTTCATAGAATTATAGCTTATTAAATTTTGTTAAACAATATTGTTCACAGAATCTTCTGTGAATTCCTAAAAATTAGATATAACTACTTTATTCTACTTTTAATTTATTTCTAAAAGATATAAAATAATTAACGTTTTGAAATGAAGTCGCTATACTCCCTAAGTCCAAAATGAGGTGTGAAAGGAGAAAGGCGATGGAACACAGAGGGGAAAAATGAAAAAAAGCAACCTTCCTTAATGAAAAGTCACTTACAATTAGAGAAAATCTATAATATTAAAGCTTTAAATTTCCAACACCTGCAAGAACGATCGTGTACTAAGTCCATTTATCTCAGACCATATTACATAATTTCCTGCTTTTTTCCCCTGACTTAATGACAATATCAACAGACGTTGCATTACCACTTTCAATATGGTTTTTCATTCGTGTGTATCTCCCCTTTCTTAGATTTTTATAAAATTCTTTTTTATAAAACTTCTTTTGAATCTGTTATGTTGATTACATCAATAGATAGTTGCTCAAAATTATAATCCTGAAAAATACCTCTTGATTTCAAAAATAGTTCCAAGGGCATCCTACTTTTATCTACGAAATAATTGGATTTGGTTTCACTTTTTTCAACTTTCTGTAAAAAAATATTCAATCCAGCAATTTCTTTAGCTTCTCCAACGTTTCCTGCGTTTCTGGCATATGAATAGTGACCAATAAATCCGGTGAGTCACTGACCTGGAAAGAAAGGTGACCAAGAATCAATTCTCCTATTTTAGGATGGTAGAGAAGCTTTCTTCCTTCCGGTGTATCTAAAACATCATGCCTAGGCCACCATTCCCTAAATTCCTTGCTCTCCTTCAATAGTTTATCGATCATTTCCGACCACCATGGATCATCAATATACCTTCCGTAAGATGCACGAAACTGTGCTAGCCGTCTTTTGCCGTGTTCTTCCCAATTGTCCAGCATCCCCTTCATATAAAATGAAGTGAAAGTGCGCCAAACAGAATTCCGTTCCAACTCCGACATCTTGTTATAATCTCCAAAAACCTTGCATGCGCCCCGATTCCAGGCAACAATATCCCATCTCAGATTTGTCACATAAGCAGGATTGGGATCCTGAAAGTCAAGAAATTGCTGTAACGCTGAACTTACCTGATTCTGATCCTCAATGCAGTCAAGTGGTATACTCTGTCTGGCCAGAAGAAACAAATGCCTTCTCTCACTGGCAGTCAATTGCAGCACCCTTCCTAATTCCTCTAAAACCTGTGATGATACATTTATGTCTCTGCCTTGTTCCAACCAGGTGTACCAATCCACACTAACCCCTACTAATTGCGCTACTTCTTCACGCCTCAGACCTGCAGTACGTCTTCTGCTGCCATAAGGCAATCCAACCTTTTCAGGATGGAGCCGAGATCGTCTTATTTTTAAAAATTCTCCTAACTGCTTATTACGTGTCAAATCAATCTCCTTCATTAAAACCTCCATTATGTATAAAAAATTGCCAGGAAGAATTGAAAAGGTAGGAGTATCAATCCCCTGATAAGTTCTTCTCTAGCTACTCTTTTGTTTTCATTATACATTATAAAAGTTCTTCAAATGATGATTCAATTTGTATAGTCGTAGAAAGGAGGCATGATTATAAAGAATAGTACTTTGAATCCATCTAGCCACTCTACCATGGGTTAAAAGCGTTATAAATCTAGAACACTACCTTTGTTTCATTTGAAAAAATTAACATACAGGAGGTTGTCCAAATGAAAAGAATGCTGTGGGTCATTCTTATAATGGCTGTTGGAACTACGTTTTCTTCGCCCTTATTCCCCTTATATCAAGAACAATTTAATATGAGCGATTTGGAGATCACATTATTATTTGCCGTTTATGCTGCATTTCTTTTGCCAACATTATTAATTGCGGGACCAATAGGAAACGTACGAGGACTAAAAAATGTATTACTGACGAGTATTGCTATTTCTATTTTGTCAGCTATCGTCTTCATTGTAAGCAATCAACCATGGCTACTTTACCTAGCTAGAATATTTGAAGGGATCGCATTCGGTGCTTTTATGGGTAACGCTACAGCCTTCTTGTTAAAACAAAGTCCGAAAGAAAAAGTTATCAAAGCATTAACTTTATCCAGTATGGCTATAATGATTGGATTTGGACTAGGACCAGCGATAAGCGGTTTACTCATTCAGTACGCTCATTTCCAGCCGATTCGATTGCCATATATACTGCTTACAATTTTGTTATTAAGTGCTGTAATTGCTCTGTGGTCGATATCTGACATTCAAAGCCAAAACAAAAATACGATTTCGATGAAACTCAAAATCAGTGTACCAATGAATATGCGTTCAGTTTTCTGGTCTTTTATCGCCTTGTCTGGATTTATTGTTTTCTCCCTTAATGGCATTGTTTTATCATTAATTCCTTCTTTTACTAAAAATATTTTACATACCTCTAATCTTTCCATTTCAGGGTTGTTAATATTGCTTCTTCTCGGTGGAGGAGGATTAGCCCAACGAACTTCATGGCCTTACAGCCCTGTTACTCGGGTACGAATTGGGATCCTTTTTCTGTTAATGGGTTCATGGTTTATGATCATTTCCGGGGAAACAATAAATCTTGGATTACTATGGACGGGAATATTCATTCAAGCAATCGGTGGTGGATGGGCATTTCAAGCAAGTCTCCAATTGGCTGGCAGCACACCAGAACCTATTGATCGAGCAGGAGTCATATCAACCTATTATTCCGCCTCCTACTCAGGATTTATCATTCCAATTATTGGGGTAGGCGTGGTAAGCTCGTTTTTTGGCTTATTTAATTCGCTCATTATATTAAATGTGATAGCAACAATTATCGTAATGTTTCTTGTTGGTTGTTCATTTAAATATAAAGCATATTTCGTCGACCAAGCTTTAATAAAGTAAATTAAAAAAGAGTTGTCATATAAGGATTATATAAATTTTCAGATCGTTTATTACGGATAATGCGTTTTTGGAATGTTAAAAAAGATTGATATCGGGCTTTAACATGCAGAAGGCTACTACTTCAACTAGCTAATTAACTAGAAAAATAGATTGATAACTGCACGTAAAACCCGATTTATTCAACTCCCCATTAGTACGAATAAAGCCATAACTGATAGCAGCATCACTCTATAATGATCCATAGCTATTGCGGACAATTAATTCTGTAGGAACAAATGTCATTAATGGAAGACTAGTATGATATTGAATTTTTTGGAGGAGCATTCTAACAGCAAGTCTCCCCATCTCTTCTTTATGAACATGTACAGTTGTTAAAGGTGGCGTCATAAAAGAAGACATTTCTAGATTATCAAAGGCAATTATCGCGATATCATCTGGAATTGTGAGACCAGCTTCTTGAATGGCTCGATAAGCTCCATATGCCATTCTATCGCTCGCAATAAAGACAGCTGTTGGTCTCTTATGATGTTGAAGAATGCGAGACATTGCCGTACAGCCTTCTGTTATATCAAAATTCCCGTCTTGAACCCATTCAGGAACAAGCGAAATACCGGATTTTTTTAATGCTTCTTGATACCCTAAGAATCTGCCTTCTTGTTCTAAAGGAATGTTAGAGTCGGCTATAGAGGAACCAATAAAAGCAATATCCTTATGACCCTTTTTAATTAATGTCGTTACTGCATGATAAGAGGCTTGAAAGAAATCAACTGTTACACAATCTATATGACCACTTTGGAGACCTCCCGCAGAAATGACAGGAGCTAAACCTGATAATCTATCTAAAATTTCTGCGTCCATGGTTCCAACACATATTAGTGCTAAATTTTCTTCCTCTAGAGCAAAATTGGATTGAAGGAGTTCGTTTGTATCATATGTAACGCTTAATATATGTCCATGATCAAGAAGCTCCCGTTCAATTCCATAGATGATTTCTGAGAAGTAAGGATCATAGTATTTTCTTTTCATGTTATAAAGAACACAACCAAATTTCATTCCAGAAATTTTCTCGTCTTTTTGCGGAATGTTTCTGGTTTTTTTATATCCTAAATCTTGTGCAAGTGTTAATATATCATTAATTTTGAGTTGATCTACAGATGTTGGCTGATTATTCAGCACTCTTGATACTGTAGAAATGGACACATTCGTCTTTTCTGCAATATCTTTTAATGTTACTTTCACCTCCTCACCTCCATCGTTTTTTTTGAAAGCGTTAACAATCATGTGTTCATTTTAAAATAAACTTCTGAAAAAACCAAGAAAAATTTCTAGAAAATTTTCTACATTTTTCGCATGTTAAACGTGGAATTATGCTTAACTTAACATGTATCTAGATTATTTCCCTTTCATCTTTTATTTTTGAGATGATACCAGCTCTAATTAAAAAGGGCTGTTCATGCTAAATAATCTTCTAGTTTACAGCAATGGACTTTCATCTAATAAAAAATGCTATAATAAAATCCGAAGGAAAGGAGGCATCCTGTGTTTTTTCGAGAAGCAACAGCAGATGAAATTGAATATATCTATCAAATGGGATACATAGAATGGGCAAAAGGAAGAACATTTGAACAGTATGTAAAAGATAATCAAAAGGAAGAAGATTTTGGCACGCGATATGTGTATGTAGATCAAAACAACAAAATTATTGGTTCGATGATTGTTTTATCTTTAGAGATACAACTATTTAATCAAAAACATCCTCTCCATGGACTCGGCTCCATCGTCATAAATCGGGATTATCAGAAAATGGGATACGGTAAAGAGATGATAAAGGAATGTATTTCTATGTTCGAGAAACAAGAAGAAAATGCAAGCTTTATTCTATATAGTGACATAAGCCCTCATTATTACCACCAATTTAACTTTAGGGAGTTGCCGAAAAATCAACAACGGTACCCTAAATCAATTTGTATGATTTCTTGTAATGATACTACTTATTATGAAATCTCAAAACTACCAATCAATCTGATTCCATCTTATTTTTAAGACGATAGAATTACGGTTTCACTTATTTTATTAGGAATAATTTGATAAAAGGTAAAAACCACCTTAACATTTGCATTTAAGGTGGTTCGATATCTAAAAGAAATTTAGACCTTGTCTATCTTAATTGTTAGTGGGTATAGGTACTGCGCGGAATTTTTTACAAATAACACTAAAATAAGAACACTCTCATATTAATTAATTGTAGTGTCACAATAAAATGTTCCCAATCCCCCACAATAAAACAAAACTGATCAAAATTGTTACGTTGGATACCGTCCCGACAAATTTTTCATCATAACCAAACTGAACAGAATAGGCAAGAGTGGCAACGGACATAGGCAGAATGAGACCAATTAAAATAGTATATTTAAACATATTTTCAAATGGTAAAAAATAAAACAATAGCAGCCCAATGCCTAAACCAACTACATATCGAAGCGCTAAGTATTTTCCAATCCTTTGCAAGTAGCTTTTATCAAACGTAAAGTTAAGATAGATTCCTAGTAATAACAAGGATAACGGCATATTCGCTTTCGAGATGATTTCTGAAATATCAAGAACAATAGCAGGAAGCTTAAGACCTGCTAAACTCACAATACATACGATGATATAGGTAAGCAACGGAATCGATCTTGACATTTTGAGCATAACATCTTTTACATTAAACGTTGCCTGTTCATTAGAATAGAAGCTGGCAATCAAATATGTTAATCCAAAGACTATCAGGGCATTCCCCATATCAAACATACCAAAGTATTTCAGTCCTTCTTTTCCCCAAATTCCTTCGACAAGCGGATAAGCAAAAAGACCAATATTAAAGCCGGGAACCATCATACCCAGCATCCCTTTAATCTTCCTACTTTCCTTTTTAAAAATAATTAGACCTAGTATGCCGGAAAAAATTCCATATACAAAAGAAATGATAATCAATAAAACGAGGGAAACTTCGATTTTAATATTATTAAAGCTGGTAATGATCAAACAAGGGAGTGTTAAGTTAAAGATCAATCTCGCTAAAGTAGCTCCATCCTGCTCTTTTAAAATGTTAGATCGTTTTAGTATGTATCCTAACGTAATAATAATAAGGGAATATAAAAATTGATAATTAAAGCTAGTCAAATGTTTTTCTCCTTAACTATGGAAGTATGAAATTAGTACTAGAGAATTTGAGTCATTAGGAAAAAGTCGGGACTAGGAGCAGCTAAGGCCATTCCTAGTAAGAATATATCTCCTAGATTTGTCGAAATATGATTAATCATACTATAAATTATCTGGGGAAATTAGTAAATAGGTTTTGTAGTTGGACGCTTTGAATTGATGCGGTTTTTGAATAGAAAGACACTCTGCTTGTGAAGAATAAGTTTCAGTAAAAAGACACCGCGGCAGCTAGGAACTTGAAAATAAAGTCCTAGGCTGCCGCTGTTTTGATTAAACCAATGCTTCCCTTTAACACAATGTGAATTATTTTCACATCAAAGCAACCCACCTCATGTAAGCCCTTACTTTCAAGCGATTCATAGCTGTCAATTATGAATTACCGTATTTATACCTTTTTAACAAATTCAGATTTTAATTTCATAGCTCCGAAGCCATCAATTTTACACTCAATATCATGATCACCATCAACCAAACGTATACTTTTTACTTTCGTACCAATTTTTAAAACTGATGAACTTCCTTTTACTTTAAGGTCCTTGATGACTGTAACTGAATCACCATCGTTTAAAACATTTCCATTTGCATCTTTAATAACCTTTTTATCTTCACTATTTTCCTTATCTAATTCTAAAGTCCACTCATGAGCACATTCTGGGCAAACTAAAAGACTTCCATCCTCGTAAGTGTATTCTGAGTTACATTTTGGGCAATTTGGCAAAACAGACATTATTTCATTTCTCCATTCGTTATTAAATTCTATACATAGGAATTATTTTAAATTTCATTTTACAAAAAATAAGCGATTCCTAATATTCTTATATACTGTCATAGTCTCATTATATTGACAACCCTTACTCAAACCCTTATTTACATATGTGATAACCATTGGTTTAGCAGCGAAGTGCTGACTTAATTGTTAATACCATTTTCTTAATTGGAACGTTCCATTCCATTTGAGGGATTGTTTTCCAATTCCTATTTTTTTATAATGATCATGAGGAATATTAAGTATAGAAGAAAAGGTGAGCTGAGAAATGGCCCAAATTAAAGTTTATGGTTTAAAAGGAATATTAAACCCAATCAAAGAAAGACTTTCAGATGTCATTCATTCCTGTGTAGTTGATGCTTTACAATACCCAGTTGATAAACGGGTCCATCGCTTCTTCCCTTTAGACGAGGAAAATTTCATTTATAAGATTGATCGTTCAGAGAAGTATACGATTATTGAAATTAGCATGTTTGAAGGTCGCTCAGTAGAATCAAAGAAAAAATTACTCCAATTATTATTTGAGAGAATTCATACTGAATTTGATATTCTACCTCATGACGTCGAGATTACCATTTTTGAAACCCCAAAACATAACTGGGGAATTCGAGGTGTATCGGGCGATGAGCTTGAATTAAATTATAAGGTAAACGTGTAAATTAAGCAGTTAAAGCAGCCTATACCGGCTGCTTTATTGTTTAGAAAAGTGGTTTCTTTACTTTCTGATCAGGAGAACGACGATTGGAAACGAGTATGAGAATGTTCAATCATTTTTGATATTCAGGAGGCTCTACATGTGAATTGAACAGCGTGTACAAGATATACTTTAATTAATTTCTCAATCAAATTGATCTATAAGAAGAAGTTAATAAATTCCAAATTATGATAGTTATCTTTGTTGATTTTCATAATATGCTTCATTCGCATATTTCTGGTCAGTGCCTTTAAGATAGGCTAAAATCATTTGTGGACGTTTTAGTAAAGCCCAGTCTCCATATTTATCAAATCTTCTGCATGAAGTTATCATTCCGTTTTTAATCGTACCGTATTTTTTTCTGTTTTTCTTTCCCCACTCTTTTAAACGTTTAGCAAAATCAGCATCTTCGGCCATAAGCATATTTTCATTAAAACCCTTGATTGACTTAAAATCTTTTTTGTAGCACCAAAAGATCCCTACAGATATCGCGCCATACTTAAAGAGTAATGGGACTATTAGTAATAGAACAGACACGATTATTCCTAAAGATATTCTTTCAAATTTCCCAGTAACTCCACCTCCAATGTACTTCCCTGTTGTTAAGTACTTTTCAACATCGGACAACATTTTCTCTGTCATCAGATTATCAGCGTCTATTGTAACGATTATTTCCCCTCGTGCTATCTCAACGCCAGCATTCCTAATCTTAGATAGGTTTTTATCTGTATTCTTTAAAGTTATACAGTTGTATGATTTTGCAATTTCCTCTGTTCTGTCCGTACAACGATTTAGCACAACGATGACTTCAACCTGATTTTCAAATAATTTTGATGCTGCTGCAATCGAATCCAGACATTTTTCAAGATATTTTTCTTCATTATGGGCAGGTATAATAATTGAAAACTTAATATTTTCTTTAAGCTTATCTTTTGAAAAGTGGTACCTTTCATTCAATATCATCCGTCTTCATCCCTTTAAGAAATTGATACCACTATCATATCGATAGAGAACATATGTTTCAAGTGAAATATTGGAATCTTTATGTGCTAAAGATCACACCGGTTTTGAAGCCCGTCGTACCCTTCACACACTTGAAGAAGAGGATGTCTGGGCAAAGTTAATTAAAATTTAACATTTACTATATTCCCCTTCCCCTCACCTCAATTGGAAAAGTGAATATCATAAATAGTGATTTAGCTGGATAGGAGGAATATCTCTAACAATGCATGACTCTTTAAATTCAACAGAATTGCTAAAGTTGCCATATTTAGATGGATCGGAGTCGAAAGTATTAAACCGTTCTACGGCCCTTGATTTTGCTAGAAATATATTAGAATATGATGTCATTTCATTTGATGTTTTTGACACTTTATTATTAAGGCCGTTTGCTCAACCTCATCATCTATTCATGATATTAGGGGAAAAACTTGACTGTGTGAATTTCATGTCAATACGAATGAAAGCAGAAAAGGAAGCTCGTGATCAGGCAGAAGTAATAAAAGGGCATAGAGAAGTAACATTATATGATATATATGAACTTGTTGAGTTAAAAACAGGAATTGATAAACAATATGGAGTACAGTTAGAGCTACAAACAGAACTAGAGTTTTGTTTTGCTAATCCATTTATGAAAGATGTTTTTGATATTCTTAAGTCGCAAAATAAGAAAATAATTGCTATTTCAGATATGTATTTAACAAGGGCAATGATTGTACAATTGCTGGAGAACTCAGGTTATAATGGTTTTTTTGACGTTTTTGTTTCAAGTGAAAACAATGGTAGTAAACGAGACAAACAATTATTCAAAATAGCGCTGCAAAAGTTAGGCAAGGATGTAAATATGGTTCACGTAGGGGAAAATGATGAGTCAGATATAAAAAGCGCTCAAGAACTAGGTATAGCAACTAGATATTACAATAATGTTCATGAGACAGGAAATCAATACCGCGCAGACGGGTTATCCGAACTAATTGGTTCCACTTATAGCGGGATCGTAAATACTCATTTGCATAATGGCAGCAAACAATATACGCCTCATTATGAATATGGTTTTATTTATGGTGGTTTGTATGTATTAGGCTACTGTAAATGGATATATGATTATGCTAAACAGAATAATATTGATAAAGTTTTGTTTCTTTCAAGAGATGGGGATATTATTCGAAAAGTATTTAATTTTCTTTTCACTGATATAAACAATGAATATGTTTACTGGTCACGAATTGCCAATATGAAATATACAATAGAAAAAAATCGTTATGATTTTTTGAATCGTATGGTACGAAAAAAAGCAAAAAATGTATTGGAAATAACAATAAAAGGGTTATTAGAATCTTTAGATTTAGGTGAATTGGTAGATTTATTGACTCAATATGAACTAAAAGAAGATGATTTGATTCATAATGGAAATGTAAAATTAATCCAATTCTTTTTTATAGCAAATTGGGAAACGGTTGTAAAAAAACTATCTGAATCTAATTCAATTGTTAAAGAGTATTTTATGAATATCATTCAAGGAAGTAAAAAAGTTGCTGTCGTTGATGTTGGCTGGGTTGGCTCTGGAGGAGCAGGGATAAAATATTTGATTGAACAAAAATGGAAATTGAATTGTGAAGTTCACAGCTTAGTCGCTGCTTGTAGACACTCGAACCACACAGGTAATCTAAGCCAAATTATGAAAAAAGAAATAGCAGTTTATATTTTTTCTAGAATGTATAACCGAAATTTATACGATACGCACTCAAATACTAAACATAATAATGTATATTTTGAGTTATTTACCCAAGCTTGTTATCCTTCATTCTCAGGCTTTAAGAAAACGGAAGAAGGATTTAAATTATTATTTGATGTACCAGAAGCTGAGAACTATAAAATTTTTGAACAAATTCATAACGGTATTTTTGATTTTGTTAAGTTATATAAGAAGATGTTTGCAAATTATGAATATCTATTTAATATCTCTGGTTACGATGCCTATATGCCATTTAGAATGATTATAAAAGATCTTCGATTTATAAGGGAATATTTTGGTGATTTACGTTTTTCCAGAGGTGTAATTGCAGATACTGAAAATCAAACTTTCGAAACATTGAATGAAATAATGGATGAAGCTAAGCTGTAAAACGACAAATTAAGTAAATGTTTGCTTATTTACAATTAGATTCGGAGTGAACGTTATGATTTTGTACCATGCAGTTACAACTTCTCAGTTGTTGTACTGTATCATTTATAAAGAGCTTTTTCATAAAGAACAGGTTTGTTACATTCTATTGTCCAATTTTATGAAAGAAAAATTTCTACAGTTTAAGCAAATGGAAGGTCTCTTTTTTGATAAAATCTTTGTTTTTAATACCGATGAATTCTACAGTAACGATATTAACACTAACGAAGGAATTGGAAAATACCTCATTGACAATAAGATAAATCTCCAAGAATTTTCAGATATAATTGCAGGAAGCTCAAATAGTCATTTTGAAATTTATTTGGTAGAAAATAAGATTAATTTCACTTTCTTAAAAGAAGCCAGTAGATTAATTAGACATGACATTGCAGAACGGAAATTAGATAGTGGTTTTATTGAAAAGGTTCTTGTTTTATTTGGTATCGATCAAAAAATTCAAATTAATGAAAATTCAACAATCTTATTAACACAACATTTTTCTAATTTGACTTTCGAAGAACACAAAAAAATATATCAACTAGTTGTTGATTATTTAGTACCTGAAACCAGATTGGTGATATATCCACATCCTGATGATCTCATGTTCTATGATGCATTATTTCCAAAGGCAACCGTCATAAAAAAGAATTTTCCATCTGAATTAATTCCTTTCGCTTTTGCCAAAAAACCACAAACAGTAATGACAATAACGTCCACAAGTATTAATAATCACTTAATGGGTTATTTCGAAAATTGCATAACATTTTCAACTGATTTTGAAAGATATTTTACTATTACACATAAATATTATTGCGCTGTGAAAGTAATTAGCGAGCTATTTGAAGATTACGAAATTTATGAACTGAACTCAGATAAACTACTACTGGAAAACTTTTCAGGAAATCAATTTGGAAAAAGCATTAATAGCGTTAATCATTTAAGTCAAATTCCTAAAAAAAGTATTGTTATCATTGATGATATTAGCTGTGATACTTTCACTGAATCTAATGAGATTTATAATTTTTTAACATCCTTAGATGAAGAGTCAATTATAATCTTTTTAAATTCTAATAAGAGATATCTGTTTTATAATTACCCGAACAAAGAAGTATTTGAGAGTATTATGCCAATTGAAATTCTTCATAGCAGCACAATCGATGAAACGGAGAAATACTCAAATACATTTTTCATATTTTCAAAAAGAAAGGATACAAGAAATATGATTAACGATCTAACGTTTGAAAAAACGCTGAGAAGCTCAAAAGAAAGGATTAAAGTTGAAGCTATGTCAGAAGAGCAGTTAAGAATTAAAGTATTAGAAGGAATATTAGAAGCAACAGAAAAGAGATTGGAGCATTATATTAAATTGGAATTGGAACTGAGAGAAAAGTTGAATTTGAAGATGACATAAGTGATTTGAACGGGGGTGAGATATATACAACAAAAAATCCGATTACACTCAGTATCTCCCCTGATAACTTCAATGTTCCAAAGAAACTATACTTAAATAAAATCGCACTAATCATCTCTTAATAAATGACGAATTCCTAAACTTTGCTTAGTAGGAATTAATCACGATCATAATACAGCATCAATAAAAAAAGATCAAAACCCATATAATGCATGCGTGTTCTGACCTTATTTTTCATGTCACTTTTTCAATATACCTAAATATTCTTTCCAAGGTCCAACGTCCGTCCTATATCTCTCGGCCATTACACGAACGATTTGAGAAATGTGCGTTAAATCATGAACAACCCACGTAGAAAGCAATTCTCTCAACTTCACGACGCCAAATGCAGGGTGAGATCCCGCCAATTCAAGATGCAATTCGGGTTCGATAAGATCCTTAAGTTTGTTTAAATTTTGTATTCTATTCGTTTTAAATTCAAACAGCTTTTGTTCAATTGATCTTTCAGACTCTTCATTTAAATGAGAATAGCGATCAAATGGGGGAAATGGTTTACTTTCACCTTCTTGAAGAATAAATTCTAACCTCGGTATCCAATTATTTTTCTCTCCCTCAATAAGGTGCTCAATCACTTCCGCTACATTCCAGGTTCCTTCTCCTTCATTGCACTGCAGCCATCCATCAGATAAACCAGATAAAAAATACTCCAATGTTTGTGGTGTACGCTCTAGAACCTCAATTGCTTCTTTCATATTAAAATTCATATAAGTATTCCTTTCTGTAATGAATCTCGATGGTCTCTTTTAATAATCTCCTTCGATCATAACATGTTTCTTCTTTTGTTTATCTAAAATTGCTGTTGTAAGCTAATACATTCGTACATAATAATGAAATTGCACAGTGTAAAAAGAATTTAATCAATCCACAAAAATCTTTATCGAATATTATGATTAACATAGCTGAAAAGCAAATTATAGATATGCAAATGGGTCTCAGTACATCTTTATTTTAAACCTTAAAAGATTAATCTATATTGATAATAATGTTGGCGTTGAAAAAATTCTCTCCTTGAATCGGAGAATTCGCCATTCTTCTTAACATTGAAAGTTGACC
Source organism: Bacillus sp. 03113 (assembly GCF_006546985.1). Classification (GTDB taxonomy): domain Bacteria; phylum Bacillota; class Bacilli; order Bacillales; family Cytobacillaceae; genus VATK01. Next base: position 334,473 of record NZ_ML637008.1, on the reverse strand, counting down.
TACATGGGTCATAGCATCCGACAAAGGACCCTGTAACAACTTTTCTGCAATTTTATCACGTTGAGGCAATCCATGGGACAAAGCATTATCTAAAATACCAATGATTTCATAGAACCTCTTTACCTCGAGTTCCCAAGAACCTACTTCAAATTCTTTCAGTTCGTCATAATGGTGAAACACAGAATGAGCACAAGTTAAAACAAAAGAAATATGACTAAGGATTTCTTTAGGCGACCTTACCCCTTCACCAATTCTCAAATCTGGATACTCTAATGGTACTTCATGGATAACTTTGTTTGCACGATACGCAATAGTAGCTAAAAAATGGCGGAGTAACCTTACTTCCACTAATATCATCTCCTTTTTCTATTTTTATCCGAACATATACATAAATGAATAGTAATCAAATATTGAGTTTTATTTTCTTAATATTATAACATTTAAAATGGATAATTTTTCAATAAAAAAGGTGATTACAAGATTTGATTAAACTCTTTTATATTGGGTCATACTTTCTGGCTTTGCTGTCTCTTTTTCGAGCATAAAAAAACCGAAGGTCATCTGAATTGCTTCATAAAACCTGCGGTTCTGGAATGTTATTTTTGACAGCCATATTTACTGTCAGGCCTTTTATTATTTCTCAACTGCTGAATTTTACATCTGATTTTGCAATGGTTTTACTTGCTGTCTTCCCTTTCCAAGTAAAAAATCCTAGAGCAGCATAACCTACACCCCATAAGGTTGCGACCCACGACCCCATGAATGGAACAAAACCAACTGGAAGCATTATAAGCAGAATGATAGAAGGCCATGCTGGGAAGACCTTTGCTCTTAGAATGACGATCGGGAATAAGATCATGCCTAACAAACCTGAACCTATTTCAAGAGACTTAATGATTCCCCATTCCCAAGGCGATGTTCCTAACATTGTTGACCACACGGTACAGGTAACAAGGATATGAGAGAGTGTAACGACAAGGAAAGTAAAATAGCCAAACTTTCCAATTTTATCAATTAGTGCAAGAAAGATTCCAAAAGTTCCAACTGTGTAAAAAATATTAGCTATAAACGCACAAAGCAATTCAGGATCACTGTCACCCCCCCAGATTAAAGAGGATGGTGTCATGCCAATTCGGATGATTCCTCCTATTAATGCGATAAAGCCCATTGTACGAATAAATTTTTCTATTGCCATACTAAACCCCTCCGTTATTTTAAGCTTCTGCTGTTATCTAACTTACATTTATAGGGTATCAGGCAATAGAACCCACCGTCATGAGCAATCATCCCAGACCGGGCGGGAACTTTTTCATCCCAGATAAGGATACTCTTTCTCTCCTAATCCTGCTTCCCTGGCCAAAAGAATGGCTTCTGCTTTATCCGTTACTTGAAGCTTATTGAGGATGTTGGAAATATGATTTCTTGCTGTCTTAGGACTAATTCCTAATTGCTTTGCGATTTTATTCACTTCAAATCCCTTGGCCATATAGTCAAGAATCTCTTTTTCCCTAATCGTTAATTCTGGGAACGCTTTGTCTGCTGGATTGGCATGAATACTCTGAAAATAAGACATCATCCGGTTGGCTATCATTGGACTAAAAATGGCCTCGCCATCAGCAATCGCATAAATCGCTCGCATAATTTCTTTTTGTTTTGCTCCTTTTAATAGATAGCCGCGTGCCCCAGCTTTCATCGCAGAAAAAACAGATTTATCATCATCAAACATGGTTAATATTAAAACCTTCACACTCGGGTAATTCTGACTAATTTCCCGGGTTGCTTCGATGCCGTTAATCCCCGGTAAGTTTATATCCATTAGAACTACGTCAGGCTTTAGCTGCTCCACTAATACTAATGCTTCTTCTCCTGATTCGGCCTGACCGATTACATCAAACTCCTCAACAAAACTCAGTACATTGGATAAGCCGTCCCGGTAAATAGGATGATCCTCAGCGATTAATATGTTGATTTTACTCATGTTCCTGCTCCTTAACGAATGTAGTTTTATTTCCTATAGGAAGGATAATAGAAATAGCCATTCCACCGTGTAATGGGACATGAAAATTACACTTTCCTCCTAATTCTTCTGCCCGTTCTCTCATTGATCTTAAGCCGATTCCGGACGTTTTAGTAATAGGGATTCCAGTTCCGTTATCTATAATCTGAATGAACAAGTTTTGATCTTCTAGTACAACATCTACCTTGCATTCAGTTCCTTTGGAATGGCGGACAGCGTTATTGAGGGCTTCCTGAACGATGCGGTAAGCTGCAGCTTCTGTTGCTGCATGAAGGTCAGGAAGCCGTTCTGGTCCGTTTATGGTAATGACCATCTTTGCCCCGCTAAAATGTTGAATCAGCTGCTGCAATGCAAACATTAAACCAAATTCATCCAATGCAGGCGGTCTGAGAGCATAAACAAGTGTTCGAATATCAGAAATGGATTGATCAAGGTGAGACTGAATTTGAGTTAAAATTTGCTGTGATCGATTAAGATCTCTTTCCATGAGATAGATCGCGGCATCCAGTTGTAGTGACATGCTTGCCAGACTCGCCCCAAGTCCGTCATGAAGATCTCTTCGAAGCCGCCTCCTCTCTTCCTCTCTGGTTGTAACCAATCGTTCCCTTGAAAGCTGCAGCTCATCCGCTGTCAAAGCTGTTTGTACGGCAATGGCAACTTGACGAACTAAATCATTCAGTAAAAAACGTTTCGATGGAGGCAAGGAATTTTCAAGATGAGCAGACCCTAGTCGTAATGTAGCAATCCAATTCCCTTGTATGGTCAGCGGGATTTCTGAAATAGCATTGGGCTCTAATCCATATGAGGCTAGAATAATGGGAGTACCTTTATTTCGTTCGTACTGGACAGCTGCATAGGAAAGTTTAAGCACCTTTGCCACCGATTCCATAATTTCTGGTAAAACAGATTGGTTGGACATAACCGCTTCTAATCTCTGAACTAAACTAGATAGAACAGTGTACGGTTCCTCTTTTTCTCCATAGATTAATTTATTCACCGCCAGCTGAATTTTCTCTCGTATTGGGTGAAAGACAATCGCAATCAGAGCTGTTGTAATTAAGGAAATCATGACATTGCTATTACTTTGAAAAACCACTCCTAGTGTTCCAGTAATGATGGCAAAAGCAATGACCACAAAAATACTTAAAAAGGAAAAAACAATGGAACGATTAAACACCTGTGAATGGTTATTCATTCGTTGCTCCATAAGAGAAAGCCCGATGGTAAAAGGCAGAAACATGATGCCTATATACATAAGACCCAAGTAAAAAAGCTTTAGCAGCGCATGATGTAAAAATACCGCTAAAATAGCCCCCACAACAAAACAAATAATACTGATCATAAACCAGAGGGTTCTTCTTTTTTGCTCAGCAGAAAAATAGGTTCGATAACGTTGAGTTTGAGAATAAATCAAGAGAGAATTAAATATTACATAATGCCATCCTCTTGCCCATACCGGCCATGAAAAAGAATCTAATAGACTACCTGGGAACAAATAATGAAACAGAATTAAGGCAAAAATTAAAATGGCGGGATACATCATCCAGCGAGGAAAAAATTTCTCATCTGGATATAAAAAGAAAAAAAAGAAGGTAAATCCAAAAATCATTTGTTCGAAATGGAAAAGTGGAACCAGAGCAGGATACATAGGGATTGTAAATTCATCTACACTATAATCGACCCCAGCACACAGAAGCAAAATAGAAGCAAAATAACAAATCCAATCCTTTCGTCCATAGAAAAACAACAGAACACTTACCAGAAAGAAGGACAAAAACTGTGACCCTAATAATCCACTTAAAACACCACTATAAAAGGATGGTTTTAATCCCAAGGCTTTAAGGTCATTTACCTGATTAGTTGTCAGTTGGAAAAGATTTTCACATATCTTTACTTCATTTCCACAATCAATTTGATGAAGGGTATACCCTTCCCATTGACTTACCGCGAGCATCGTAAGGGACGAAAGTGCAAAAAAGACCCAAATTATAATAAAGATGGAGGTGAACAATAAACGGGAATGCTCAGTGAATTTTGACAACCACATGGAACGAGGTATCAGTCTCAACTCCTCTCAGATAACCACTACTCTGATCATAAATTGATACTTCCCACATGACAACATTTTCTTTTAATAGAAAATGCTGCATATCAAATGGAGCAGGAATCTTATTGGCAGTACGAATGAGATTCTTTATTCGTAAAAGAAAATAATACAAAAAAATACCTCTTGAGATTAAATATATAGTAAATATATACTAAACTAATATTAGGTCATGATATTACTGGATAGTTGTTATAGTATAAATACCAAAACATATACTAAATCTAAAAGGCAAGGTTTAAAGTAATAAACCTTGCCTTTTTGTAATTTTTCATTATTTTCCGGAATGGACCCTTATAATATCAATGTTCTTTCTTGTACAAAAATTATTAATTTCACGGAATTAGATACCTGCTAACTCGGATTAAATAGTTTTTTTCATAAACAGACGGGATAAATTTCTAGTAACAACCTTGTTGAACTAAAGCGGCACCCTATAGTTTAATAACCTAATTTACTGATTGTATCTTCAATTCTTCATATTAAACTACATAGATATAGTTTTTGTTGCAACTTTTTGTTGAAATGCCTGATCATGCTCAACAATAACCATTGTGGGATTAAATCTTTGAATAAGATCTTCAATCTGCATGCGCGAATAAATATCAATAAAATTTAACGGTTCATCCCAAATATATAAATGTGCTTTTTCACATAAACTTTTGGCTATAAGCAGCTTTTTCTTTTGTCCACCAGAATAATGAGATATATCTTTCTCAAATTGAATTCGGTCAAAATCCATCTTACGTAGGATGGATTTAAATAACGTTTCATCAATCTCATGCTCTTCAATAAAGTCCGATAACAGTCCCTTTAAATGAGAAGTATCTTGTTGGACATAGGAAATGATGAGGCCTGAACCTAAATTCATTGAGCCTGTATGTTGTATCGGATTTCCTAGAATTAGTTTTAGGATACTACTTTTTCCGCTTCCATTCTTTCCATCAAGTACAATTCGGTCACCTTGTTCAACTTTAAAGCTAATTGGCTTATTCACTATTTGGCCATCGTACTTAACAGACACATCAGCCAAAACAATCAATTCATTTGACTGAAATTCCAATGGTTCTATTTTTAATGACTCGTTTTTTTCCACATTTTTTAGTAGTTTTGACTTTTCCTCAATAGCTTTTTGTTGCCTTGATTCAAGGTTCTTTGCTCTCTTCATCATCTTTGCCGCTTTATGTCCTACAAAACCCTTGTCCAACTTAGAACCCGAATTCGTTGTCCCATTTTTGGAAGCTTCCACTTGATTAGACCAACCTGTTGAACGCTTTGAAGACTGTTTTAATCTCCCTATGTCTTTTTGTAGATGCTGATTTGTTGCCTCTTCGTGTTCCTGCTGTCTATCAAAATTTAACTTCCAAGAAGAATAGTTACCACTTTGAACTTCAATATTTGCTCTATTTATAGATAAGATATGGTCAACGCATCCATCTAAAAAGATTCTGTCATGTGAAATTAAAATAAACCCTTTTTTCTTCCTTAGATAATCAGAGACCATCTTTCGTGCATCAGTGTCTAGATGATTGGTTGGCTCATCAATTAATAGAAATTGACCCTCATTCAAAAAAAGTGCAGCAAGCAACACCTTTGTTTGTTCTCCATTTGATAATGTTTTAAATGGTCGGTACATGACCTCGACTTCAACATTTAGATAGGATATTTCACGAAGAAATTCCCAATCCTCTGCTTGAGGGCAAATTTCTTCAATGATTTCATGAGTATACTTGTTTTTATCCGAAACTGGATAAGGGAAATAATTAAATTCTACCGAAGAAATGATTTTCCCACTATACTCATAATTTCCTAATAATAAATTAAAGAATGTTGTTTTACCTCGTCCATTTCTACCGATAAATCCAAGTTTCCAATCCGTATCTATTTGAAAGTTCACACCTTCAAAAATATTGTCAAAGCTACCTGGATAAGAAAAGGTTAAGTCTTGAACTTGTATCATTGACATGATAATTCCTCCTTTGTATATCAATACTTTTTACTTTTTATACAAAGTCGGCACATCCATCTACTCTCAATTTCTCCGTATAAGTTTGATGGAAATTACGACTTATACGGAGTATTACATGCGTAACAATAGTGTCTGAATTGCTCATTTCTCTCCCTCCTTTATTTATTGGATTAAAGTTAAAGATTAAAAAAACATCAATCTTATCTATGAGAGAATAAAAAATCCTCCCAATTTGTAATTGGAAGGATTAGTCTTTCACTTATATTAAATAAGTTCTTTTTTGTCATTGGAATCATGACAATTAAAGTGTAAACTGATTTATAAAAATGGATAGACTAACCCTATATTTTGTAGTTTGAAGTTATTCATTTCAAATAAAAATATAGATTAGTTATTCATTGTCCATCCATCAGTCCTCTCATAATTGTATTTTTATATTAACAATTTTTTTTATAGAATACAATATCAGCATCATCTTCACCTCAAATTACTGCTTGTTGCTCTTTTGATATGCTCCATATTCCTTATGAAGCCAATCAGAAAATTCACTTAAAGCAAACAATAAAGGATTTGCAGTATTAGTACGTTTTGGCAACCAATAAAGACCACTTGGGTCATAACCTTCCTCATTAATAGTTCCTGAATAAATTACATCAGCAAAAGACTCAAAGAAATCCTTTGGGTTCGAGAAACTGTTATGGTTAGCATCTATATAGTCCAATAATAGTCCATCAGCCTGTATAAGTTTATTATTGATTGTTGCTGTTCCGCTATATATTTTATATAGTGATGGAATAGAAAACAGCCTCCTTCTTCTGAAAGAGGCTGTTTTAGTTCAAAATTATTAAGTTTTAGTATAAATATTAGCTATATATTTATCCCGTAGAGGTATTCTTTGGAATCTAAACTATTTTGATGCTGGAGCCAGCGTGACTTCTGGTGATGTTACCTTGTCATAAAAATCTACGAATTTGTCACGATCGGCGCTATCACGGTAAGCCATCGCGACACGTGGATGTTCATTAAGGACACCAGAAATCATATAAGGAATGATGTAGCCCCACTCCCACTTTTGACGCATTTCTAGCATGTGCTTTTCAATTACGCCAAGAACTGGCTTCATCTCATAGCTCGGTTTTTGAATGTAGCTAACGAGTAACTCTGTGTTACAGTTACCAGCCGCACGACCCATGCCATAAACAGACGAATCAAGAAATGTAACCCCATTTCGTAACGCAGTTATCGTATTGGCAAATGCTAACTGCATGTTGTTATGTGTATGGATCCCAAGCTGTTTGTTAGGGAGCATTGCTTGGAACTTTTTCACTTGATGCTCAATATCCGCAGGATCTAAGCTTCCAAAAGAGTCAACTATATATACAACATCTACAGGACTTTCCTTCACCATTTCAAATGCTTCAATAAGCTGATTTTCAGGCACACTAGATAATGCCATAATGTTCAGTGCAGTCTCATAACCCAAATCATGGAACATTTGGACTAGCTCTAAACCTTTATCTACTTCGCGAATATAGCACGCCACTCGAATCATATCTAAAGCACTTTCCTCGCGTGGTAGAATGTCATTTGGGTCTACACGTCCAATATCAACTAAAGCTGACAGCTTTGTGAACTTTTTCTCAGGAATAATTTCTTTCAGGAAATGATCATCAAGAAATCTCCATGGATTTGGCTCAGTTGCATTAAGAAGCTTAGCGGAATTTTTATAGCCAATCTCCATGTATTCAACCCCTGCTGCACTTAGGCCATTATACAAGTCTTGAACAAATTCGACGCTAAAATCCCAATTATTAACTAAACCTCCATCACGAATGGTACAATCTATAATTTTATTACGATGTTCCATGATAGTACTTTTCCCCCTGTTTTTCCGCTTTTATCAATAGTATTTTTAAAAATTTATACTTTTATGTGCTGAGTTTTACTATTGTGTTTATAACACGGTTCTTCTGAAAGTGTCAATCTATTCTCTAAAATTAAAACGGATATACTAATTTTCCAATATGTTTTTTCTTATTCTGGATTTATTTAGTCGAATATTTTACTTCTTCCCACCATCCTGCAGCATTAAAAATTTTCATAACTTCTATAGCTCGAAATGGTCTTTCCGAAAAGCTCAAATATTCTACTTTCAAGTTGTAGGTTTCCTCTGTATGTGGATAAGCTTACATTTTTGATAATGAGCAATAGTATTAATTGAGTCTCATTCATATTTAACATGCTCCAAGAACCTTGCTCATGAAAGTTCCACTTTTAAAATTCAGAAAAATTTTACAATAAATTATTAGTTCCTAAAAACAGATTTAATAAAATTAATTTGAACAACATGAACATTCAACTAGGAGGACAGCATGATAAGAATAAGGAGAAAACAGCTTCTAGCTTGTATTGCAACGACTTCATTGGTGCTCTTGAACTTCGGGACATTGTTTCCGAAAATGGGAGAAGCGTCTCCCAAAGCTGATGTAGATGATAAACTTAAAAGTAAAGTAGTTGAAGATTATCTAGATTTTTCATTAACACCTCAAATTATTTATCCTCAGTCATGGACAGCGATAAATAAGCTGCGAACCTTGGCAGACACTACTCTCGGTAGCATGGACGCCGCTCAAGCTACGATTACCTCAGTTTTACCACTAGATTACATTGATGCATCTAACGGGACAAATACAACGAAAACATCAGAGCATACAGTAACCAAATCAAATCCGAATGTTGATTTTTCAAAGTTACCTATTTTTCTTGTAACTGAAATCGTACCTGACAGCACCAATACTGGGGGTGTTGATGGCTACGAGTTTATCGAAGTCTATAACAATACCGATAAAAGTATTAATTTTAAAGATTATAAGCTTATGTATCGAAATGGAGCTCAGTCTACAACAGACGTTATTTGGCCTTCCGTTCCAGACGATTTGTTTATTAAGTCGAAGGATACGCTAGTTTTCTGGATCATCAACGATAAGAACGTAGAGAAAACAGTTGCAGACTTTAATAAAAACTATGGAACCAGTTTAGTGGAAAAACAAAATATTGTCCGGGTTTACAACGCTAGCATGGCGAATACTGGTATGCATGGACTTGTTGTGGCCGATAATACAAAAAAAGAAATTTCCGTATCTTACTATAATGATCAAGAAGGTGTAGATGACACACAACGAAACAAAGGCATCCTATTCCAAATTTCCCAAAACGGATCAACGATTTCATCAAAAGTTAGTGCCGGAGTGGAAAATGGAACTCCTGGAAAGGTAGATGCTTATCAAGTCCCCACCCAGTCGGTGCATATGGAAGAAGATCTTAGAAAGCCTACCCTTGAAAATCTAACCACACAAACAGAAGTGAAGGAAGCAGAGGATTTTAAACTAACTGTAGATGCTCAAGACGACAAAGCGGTAAAAACAGTTAGAGTCTTCTATAAGGTCAATGATACAAGCGACTACAAAAGTGAGATTTTACAGCAGGACTACAACACTATGTTTTACCATTATACGGTTTACTCACCCGAAATTATTGGGAAAGATTATATTGAATATTTCTTTGTCGTGTCTGACGGACAAAATGAAACAAAAAGCAACACATACAAGGTAAAGGTTACAAACGTCCGAAATATGGAAAGTCTTCGTGTAAATGTAATAGATAACCAAATTCTAGCTGGAAAAGCAGTCATTACAGGAACCTCTAATGATGAGTCTGCTGACATGATCGAACTGCTGATTGATGATCAGAGGGTTGCCACAAAAACATATAAAACATTTGAAAACACATCTTATCTCGCATTTGAAGTAAGCAGCGTAGATATGTTTTTTCAAAATGGGGTGACGATGGGGAATGAAGTACTAAAAATTTTTGACGAATGGATTTTAGAATGGCAAACAATCACAGTTCCAATCCAACCTGACCGTTTGAAAATTGGGGATAATATGTTTACAATTCGCTCTGGCAATAAAGCAACCTCATTTGATTTAGATTCAGTGGAAAATCGGGATGATTACCTTTTGCGAAATGTTCGGTTAGTGTTAGGAGATGGCACAATTATTAAGGATTCTTCATTCAGCAGCCCAACAAAAATAATCGCCATGAAAGACAGTAATCCATATAAAGATTTTCACTTTATTATTTCAGAAGAGGATGCGGCTTCAAAAGCATACAGTTGGAATACAATGACTGTGACTGATGGGAAGCATACGATTACGGTTAAAGATTCAAATGAAGAAGTGAAAATTCCCGTTATTGTGGATAACACAGCTCCTACTATTGACCCTTCCATCAATAAAAATAAACAATACAAAGGTGAATTCGTGATTGACCCTGTCATTACTGATGCGATTTCAGGGGTAGATACAATTGAAGTAACCCTTGATGGAAGCAAGATTGCAACTCCATACTATACTTCATCATCACAGCTGAATCCGGGGAATCATTTATTACTTATCAAAGCTGTTGACAAAGCAGGAAATACAAAAGAAGAGAAGTTTCCATTTACTGTCGTCGATGAAAACCCTAATAAACCAGTGTCCGTAACATCAACAGGTAAGATAAATGGAACTCCGAAAATTCTGGTAAAAGTTTCAGATCCAACAAATGATGACATGGATGTTACTTTTTATCAAGCATTTCAATATAAACCGAAGAATACGAATAGCATAACATCTTATGAAAACACAGCTATTGTAGAACCGCCCCAAATAGCTGTTCCGGAAGGAGAGCAGCCATTGACTAATGCAGAACTTTCTCTGATTTCAGCCCGAGATGGAAAGTATTTAACAACTAAATCCTTTGACAAGTTCCCTTATCATCGCTTTGATGTAATACTAGATCGTTCGGTAAATGAGAAAGATGTTGTTGAGCTGGTATGGAAAGGAAAATCGCTAAAAGGAAGAAAAGTAACAATGTATGCATGGAGTCATTTCGAAAACAAATGGAAAGTCATAACGCATAAAATTGCTGGAACAAGAGATTTTACATTAAAAGGTAACGTAAATGTTTCGGAGTACATGAAAGATCATAAAATAAACGTACTTATTCAAGATGAAATTCCAGCATCCGCAAATGACTATGCTTACACATTTGTTTGGATGTCTGATACTCAGTACTACTCGAAGTCCTATCCATATATTTATGATGCACAAACCAAATGGATCGCGCAAAATAAGGATGTATTGAAGATCAAGTATGTTTTCCATACAGGCGATTTGGTTGAAGAATCGTTCATAGAAGATCAGTGGAAAAATGCAGATCAATTTATGAAAACGTTAGAAAATGCGAATGTTCCATACGGTGTACTAGCTGGAAACCATGATGTAGATCATAAGACGAGTGACTATACACAGTTTTATAAATACTTTGGTGCAGACCGCTTCTCAGGCAAATCTTATTACGGAGAAACTTACAAAAATAACCGTGGTCATTATGATTTAATTTCTGCACATGGGAACGATTATCTTATGATGTATTTGGGCTGGGGAGTGGATGCTGAAGGGATTGCGTGGATGAATCGTGTTCTTGCTGAGCATCCTGATAAAAAAGCTATTTTATGTTTCCATGAATACTTGATGGCCAGTGGTACAAGACACCCGAACGGTGAAATGATATATAAAGAAGTTGTATTGAAAAATCCAAATGTCATTGCTGTTCTTTCGGGACATTATCATGAAAGTCAGACGATTATAGATGAAATTGATGATAATCTTGATGGTATACCTGATCGCAAAGTATATCAATTGCTTGCCGATTATCAGGCTGGACCAGAGGGTGGGCAAGGGTACATGCGCCTGCTTCACATCGATCAGGATAACAATCGAATCATAGTCAATACGTACTCCCCATATCTGAATGATTACAATTATTTTAATATGGATGTATATCCTGGCAAAGATGAATTCATAATGGACTTAAATATGCAGCCTATGGAAAAGAGAGTATCTACCGATTCCTTCGAAGTAAACGTCTATACAAATACAGAAATAGGCGGGAAAGAAAATGTGAAGAGCGGAATGATTACAGAAGTAAAATGGAAAGGGCTAACCGAAAACAATTCCTATTCCTGGTACGCAGTTGCAACAGATGATTTTACTGGAAAAACTGTTTCAAATATTTTTACATTTACAAAAGGAAAACCTGATAAACCAGTCTCGAGGGGCAATCACAGGAATTTATAGAGGAGAAACAGTACAGAATTGGATATTACTCATTTAATTACAAAAAACCTTTTAGAAAAAGATTAACCTTCATTTATGGGTTATCGATTTCTAAAAGGTGTTTTTTTGTTCAGTTTACAAATATAAAGCAAATCTCAAGATTGTTTAGGTTGAAAATAATTTTGAAGTTTCAATAAGAAGCTATATATGCTCCCACCTTTGTAAGCATAAGTTGTTAATTAAATGAAAAATTCTTTGCATCTAAAGTTTTTTCCATTACCACAGTTTTTACTAAAAAACCATTTGGGTTTTTTACAACTTCCTCTTTAGAAACAAAATAACCTAAAGACTCATACAAACTAATATTTTTAGTTAAAGAGGCTCGAACTCGACATTCCATTTTATTTTTACAATGATCATTTGCATATTTTTCGAGCCACAATAACATTGCCTTTGCTACTCCTTTACCTCTTGCATTAGGAGATACAGATACTCTTGAAAAATATAAAGAATCGTCTTTAAGTGTAAATCTTGATGAACCAATCGGTAACCCCTTTACCAAGCATAATAAAGCATTCTCCGAACCGTTCTTAAAAGAAAGTTGTAAAGTTTCTAACGATTCATTTAATGCACTTGAAGGAACATCAATGAATCTATATTCTTCAAATGCCTCTAACATAAGTTTGTGAACAATAGGTATATCTTCTTCAGCAGCTAACTTTATTTCTATGAACATACTTTTCTCTCTCCTAGCAAGAAGTCCTTATTTTATCATATTACTGTTATAACATATAATTGGATAATTTTTCAATTAACAAAATTTTTGATCAAACATTTTTATAAACTGTTTATCCTTTCTGCCTTTTGCCCAGCTTTCGTTTTTCTGAAGATACTTGGATATTTATGTTAAAATATACTAGAATTCAGTTGAATTAAGAGAAAATATGAAAATAATTTATTTCTTTAGATTAAAAGGGTATCAAAGAATTTATCTTGATCTACCAGGGATGGGTAAAACCATTGGGGACAAAGACATTAACAGTTCTGATGATATGTTGAATGTTGTACTAAACTTTATTGATAAGATTATACCAAAACAATCATACTTACTAGTTGGTGAATCCTATAGCGGGTACTTATCACTAGGAGTCATTGCAAAGAAAAAGGAAAAAGTAGAAGGCGTTGCTTTTATTTGTCCAATGATTATACCAGAAATGGAGAAAAGGTCATTTTTTAAGGGAGTGGAAAAAAACAATAAATACTATCATGATTAAAAACATAGTTTCGTTATTTTTATTTGCGTCACTTATTATTTCGATACAACTAAACAATTATTTACTTATTGGTATATGGGCAGTTACTTCTATTTTTCTTTTTGTTACTTTTAATAAATCTATGAAATCGTTTGTTGTCACAAATGTTCTATTTGGTATTGGATTTTTCGCTTATTTATATGTAACTTCTCATTGGACAGTACAATTCCAACCAAAGGAATTACGTATATTTTTCAACAGAATATCATTAGTTTTTATTTTGGTCCCATTGTTCATGTTATCTTTCTTTTCAAAGTCTCCATTTATAACATATTGGAAAAAGCCACAGTGGAATGAATTAATTTATTTCCCGTTTATTTGGTCGGGATTTCACCGAACAAATGTTAAATTCTTTCTTTTCATAGCATTAACAGTTAATATTGTCAGCTTTGCGCCCTTTATTATTCAAAATGGTTGGTCTTTTATCGAAGAAATATGGCTACTCTCTATCTTATTTTCAATTACAAACGCTTTACTCGAAGAAATAATTTGGAGAGGTAATCTTTTGAGTCGATTCTCAGAACAATTAGGTGAAAAATGGGCGGTTGTGGTAACAAGTTTAGGTTTTGGATTACAACATTATTCACTCGGAATTCCTTGGGTTATTTGTATTGCTTTTTCTATTGGAGGAATGTTTTATGGAGGGATTACTATCAAATCTAGAAGCATTATTCCCTCAGTTATTTGGCATATTGCTTTAAACACTCTCATGGTTATAAGTGGTTTAATTTTAAAATAAAAATTTTATAGAAAAGGGTTCAGACAATAGAACTCTTTTAAAATATCAACAATGAATTTTAACAGAGCCAAAAAGAAAAAAGAACCGAGAAGCTGTACTAACTGTACGTCGACTCGATTCAAGTTTTTTACACTATTTTTATTCTCACTATTGATAAGAAGTGGAAAAGTTTATTTTTACATGTACGATTTCTATTCGTTAGTTACAATTTTAACTCTATCAACGCACAGCACTCCACATGCGCCGTCTGAGGAAACATATCAACAGGCTGTATATACTTTACCTCATATTTCGAAGAAAGCACCGCTATATCCTTTGCCAACGTAGATGGATTACATGACACATAAACAACCTTCTTCGGCTTTACCTTCAATATCGTTGATAGCAGCTGCTGATCCAGCCCTGTTCTTGGAGGATCGACAATAATAACATCGGGCTTAAAGCCTTCCTTCGTCCATTTTGGTAGCCATTGCTCGGCTTTGCCAGTGACGTATTTTGCATGCTTGATGCCATGTCGTGCTGCGTTTTTCTTGGCGTCTTCAATGGATTCAGGAATGATGTCCATTCCTCTAATTTCGGCTGCTTGATCAGCTACCCATAGACCGATGGTGCCTACTCCGCAATAGGCATCAACTACTTTTTCTTTTCCAGTTAATGTAGCTGCTTGTTTTACTTCGTTGTAAAGCTTGACTGTTTGTTCTGGATTCAATTGAAAAAAGGTTCTCGCTGATAGCTCAAAAGATAGATCACCTAATGTTTCTTGGATAAAGTCTTTTCCTTCTAGCGTTACGGTTTCATCACCAAAAATGAGCGATGTTTTTTGCCCGTTGATATTTTGAACAATGGATTTTAACTCAGGTAATCTTTTTTTCATTTCGTTGATGAGCAGTTCTTTTTTCGGTAATTCCTTTTTAGCGGTAATAAGGACGATTTGTAATTCCCCTGTTTGAATACCGACTCTTGAAACAATCGTTCTAACAATTCCTTTTCGTGTTCGTTCATTGTAGATTGAAATTTGAAGATCTTGAAGAATTCCCTTTACCGTTTTGGTTGCTAAGCTTGTTTGTGCATGTTGAACTGCACATTCATCAATATTGATTAACTGATGCGAATTTAAGCCATATAAGCCGGCAAGCACCTTTCCATTTTTTACGCCTACCTGAAATTGACTTTTATTGCGATAATTCCATGGGTTTTCCATTCCAATCGTTTCTCTAATCTCTAATTGTTCAATGTTTAGCTTTGTATGTCTTTCAAGAGATTGAACGACAATATCTCTTTTTTCCTTCAATTGTTGTTCGTAAGTTAAATGCTGAAGCTGACAGCCTCCGCATTTTTCGTAAATCGGGCAAGGAGGCTGAACACGATACGCTGATTTCTTACGGATTTTTTTAATCTTTGCTTCTGTAAATTTTGGGTGGATTTTTGTCGCTTCAACGACAACCTCCTCCCCTGGAAGGGCTCCAGGGACAAAAACAACCTGCTTTTTAAAATAGCCTACTCCTTCCCCGTTAATGCCAAGTCGTTTTATTGTTAGCGGGAAGGTTTGTTTTTCGTTTATTTTTACGGTTTGTCCGTTTTTCATGCTGTTATCACTCCATTATGGTTCAATGCTTCGCCACAAATATAGGGAGGCGTAGCTTAAATAAGGATTCCAATCCTCGATCATGCTTTCCATTTCCGTTTGGGATGGCTTTTCATTTAGCCCGAAATATTTTTTCAATGCATTTTGCAAGCCAATATCTTTTGTTGGAAAAAGATTTGCTCGGCCAAGTCCAAACAATAAAAAGTTCTGAACTGTCCATGGACCAACACCTCTTAGTTTGATTAATTCTTCCATGATCTCTTCATCTGTTTTTTCTCTTAAGCTGTCTAAATCTAATTTGCCCTCTGCTATTTCACTAGCAATACCTATTACATATTCTGCTTTTCTCGTGCTAAATTGCAATTCACGAAGCTCTTCTACCTGTAAAGATGATACTTTTTCTGGTGATGGGTAAAACCAAACACCGTCTTTTTCAAAGCCAAAAGTCGTGACAAATCTTTTCGTTAATGTATGAGCAAATGCAAGGTTTAGTTGTTGATGAACAATGCATTTTAACAAGCAGTGATAAGGAGCGAAATCAAGGACGATCGGTGTTCCATAATGCGCATCAAATAACTGCTTTAATGTAGTCTTTTGAAAATGCTGATGGATCTCCTCAAGCGATTTTTCCCAATGAAAAATTTCTTTGATTCTTTTCATGGCTATTTCTTCGTATTTTTCTTCGACACCTGCTATTGTAAACTGCGGCTCCTTTATTGTACCAATCCCCGTTACTTCTGCAACGATTGGATTACTTTTTATTATTAAAGGAACCTTTATCGATCTTAGCTTCTTATCAACTGCATGAAGTGGATCCAATGAAAGTCGATCTAGAACAAGATCAAAATGATACGGTCCTGGCACTTCAATTGTCTTCATTTCTACCATCCGTTCTACACTTTTTTCGTCATTATAGCATTTAAGGAAGAAATTTTGTAAAAAGGAGCATGTAATTTATTTTACCTGTATGATCCAAATATCTTATATAATGGAAATTAAGAAAAAGGTAATCATCTGGATTTATTCACTAGTCTACCTTCATATTTTCTTACTTTTAAATATACAAAAGGAGTGTATGTATGAGCTTATCTGTTAGTAAAGAGCAGCGAATTAAATCGATTGATGTGCTGCGCGGCTTTGCTATTTTGGGAATCTTTCTTGTTAATATTCCCTCTATGCTTGGAATTGAATTATTATTAGAAGAACGAAGCTACAACGGATTCGATGCTTATGTGAGGCTATTTTTCGATCTATTTGTGCAAACGAAGTTTTATGTTATTTTTTCCTTTTTATTTGGATTAGGATTTTGGATTTTTATGAGTCGTGCGGAGCAAAGAGGATCAAAAATGTACCAATTGTTCTCACGGCGATTAGTCGTTTTACTTTTATTTGCACTGATACATATCGTCTTGTTTTGGAATGGTGATATTTTAAATACATATGCCTTTACAGGATTTTGGCTGCTCCTTTTTTATAGACGAAGCCCAAAAACGATTTTGATTTGGTCTATTGTGCTGCTAGTGCTATCTGAGCTATTTACCATATTAGAATCGTTCGTACCAGTAACTGTCAGCTCAGATGTCCCAGCGTTTAATTATTTTGATGGCTGGTTGGATCATGTTTCTGAAAGAATCCAATTCTTTTTGATCTACCATATCGCTTCTAATGTTTTTTACCTTCCTGAAATTCTAGGTTTATTTTTACTAGGCTTGTATGTAGGAAAAATTAATCTTTTTCAGCGTGTGAAGGAATTAAGAAAAAACATCCGCATGTTTCAGGTGATCGCTTTTCTTTTTACGATCCCAAGCTGGATTATGCTTCTTATCCATTTTACTCCAGAAAGCTATAGTCCAGGAGTGAGTTATCTTTATGTGATGACAAGCGGGAAAACATTGTCGATCTTTTATGTAACTTCTTTAATACTATTGCTTGAAAAAGAAAGATGGCAAGTTTTCTTGTCTCCAGTTGGATTCGTAGGTCGAATGGCTTTAACTAATTATTTAAGCCAAACCATTGTGACAACAATCTTATTCGCTCTTTTATTTGATAATACTGCTGAAATTACTTTATGGCAGTCGGCAATTTATTGTTTTGCTTTTTATTCGCTGCAAATGTTTTTAAGTAAGAGGTGGCTATCTACATACCAATTTGGTCCGCTGGAATGGATATGGAGAATCGGGACTTATGGAAAGGTTCAGCCTTTAAAAAAGAAGCTGAAAAAAATGGCCCATTAGCTATTTCTGTGAACACCCGAATGAATCTGCGGGTGTTCACCTATATAAATATAGATCGAAAATCATCGTTTTTTTCATTTCTAACTCATCTAAGCTTTTAAATTTGTACCCCTTTTTCTTCAAATCAATAATCGCCTTCTCAAGGGCATCCGCGTTATCCTTTGATACGGTATGAAGAAGCAGAATTGCTCCAGGATGTATTTGCTTGATCATATTATCATAAGCATATTTCCATCCCTTTTGCTGATCCGTTTTCCAATCAACAAAGGCAAGGGACCAAAAAACTGTCGTATATCCTTCTTCGTTTGCTAATTTTAATGTGCGCTCACTAAAAATGCCTCTCGGAGGACGCAAATAGTTCATTGTTTTTTGTCCTGTCAATTTTTCTGTTTCCATTTTTACCTTCTTCAGCTCTTCTTTCAATCGCTCCCTGCTTACTTGAGTTAAATCTGGATGATGCCAGGAGTGATTTCCAATAATATGTCCTTCTTTCACCATTCTTTTAACGAGTCCGGGTTCACTTTTTAAATAATGTCCTGTTACAAAGAAGGTAGCAGGTATTTTTTCTTTTTTTAAGACATCTAATATTTTCGCCGTATATCCATTTTCATACCCGTTATCAAAGGTTAAATAAATGTCCTTCTTCTTTGGATCTCCAATATAATACGAGCCGTATTTTTCAAGCATGTTGTCTAATGGCTCCCCAGCTTCTGGAGGAACCTCGTTCGAATTTTTTTTAAACCCCCAATGAATTGGGGCGTTTGAAACTTGAGCATAAACAGAAATAGACCAAGTTAAAGCAAGTAAAATGGCGATCATGCCTTGGATAAAGCTCCTTTTCATTTTTCTCCCTCCTTACATTCATTTTTTCTTATCGTTTGTCATACACAAAAGAAACATTCATTTTAATCAAAGAGAATAGGATGGTTTGTTATTGCAAACCTTAATAAAAATTAGGTTTTTGAGGTGTAGAGAGTGTTGTTGGTAAATAAAAAAAAGGAGCAAAGGCTTTTGATCTTTGCTTTTCTTGTCATTGTATTATGTGTATCTCCTCTTTTTATTTTAGGCGAAAATGCTCACATTCGTGTTCACGATAATTTAGACTCAAACCTTGCCTGGTATAAGGTGTTGACAGAAAGCGGAAAAATTATTAGTCCTATTGATGCAGTTATTCCTCAAATCATTAACGGATTACCCCGAAATGCTTTCGGAACTGAATTTAGCCTAATTGTATGGCTTCATGCTTTATTTCCAACGATGATCGCATATGCACTTAGTCAATTTATTACACGTATAGTTGCATTTCTTGGAATGTATCTTCTTTTAAAAAAGCACTTTTTACCACATTCTAATTTGGCTATCATTCGGATTGGAACTGCCCTTTCGTTCGCCCTTACGCCCTTTTGGCCCTCTGGAATGCTTAGTACGCTTGGAATGCCTTTAGCCTTATGGGCATTTCTTAATATTCGGAACGGTGAGAATTCATGGACAAACTATTTAACCTTAACCCTTTTGCCATTTTATTCGAGTATTGTCTTAGGTTTTTTCTTTTTTTTAAGTGCAATGGGAATTTTCTGGCTAATGGATCTTATCAGGGGAAAAGGATGGAACCTTCGCTTTTTTCTTTCAATTGTTTATATGATATTGATTTTTTTAATCGTTGAATATCGGCTCGTTTTTTCGCTTCTTTTTGATGATGAGCCTAATAGTAGGGATGAATACTTTCATGCCAGATTACCTGTTTGGAGATGCCTTCGTCTAACATTGAAAAACTTTATTTTCGGCCATCACCATGTTATGACAGTCCACACATTTGTTATATTACCCGCCATGTTCATAGCTTTGTACTTTGTTTTTTCTAAAAAGCTGTGGAAACAAGAGAAAGTGTTTATCTTTTTATTTGGGCTAAACTTAGCTTTATCAGCCTGGTATGCTTTTTGGTTTTATAAAGGCTGGCTTCCGTTAACAGAACGTTTTCATTTTTTGGATACATTTAATTTTGCCAGATACCATTTTTTACGGCCTCTTATTATTTATCTTTTGTTTGCACTATCTTTAAAGATTATTTATCTTCAAGGTATTAGTTGGAAAAAAAGTGCATTTTATTTTGTTTTAGCTCAAGTTGCAATCGTTTTTCTATTTAACGAGGAAATCATTTTTCATAATCAGCCCACTGTTAAACAATTTTATGCAAAAGAACAATTTAATGAAATTAAAAAGTACATAGGAGAGCCGCAGGAAAATTACCGAGTCATTAGTATTGGGATCCATCCAGCTATTGCCCAATATAATGGATTTTACACACTGGATACTTACAACAATTTTTATCCTTTAAGCTATAAATATGAGTTTCGAAAAATAATTGAAAAGGAATTAGCCAAAAATAAAACCATTCGGACCTATTTTGATGAATGGGGGGGACGCTGTTATGTATTTACAGATGAGCTTGGGAAGCATTATATGTTTAAGAAAAACTCTAAGAAAAGGTTAAAAAATCTTGAATTGAATCTGGACCCTTTTAAAAGGATGGGAGGAAAATATATTTTTTCTGCTATCCCGATTGAAAATGCCGCTGAAAATAAGCTAAAATTGGAAAAAATATTTATGTCAAAATCTTCTGTATGGAAAATTTATTTATATAAAACACGATCCTAGTAGACATATGCTTTGTAAGAATTCAAATTTCTAAAGTGCATCTGGATGCTTTTATATCTTAGCTACTGGAGGACAACCATGAACGAACCTATACTTTCAATTGTCATTCCATGTTTTAATGAAGAAGAAATTTTACCTAATACCATTTCACAAATAGATACGTATTTAAGAAGCCTTATTTCAAATCAGATTGTCTCAAATAAAAGTAAAATTCTTTTTGTTGATGATGGAAGTAAAGACAACACTTGGTCGATTATCTATCAGGAAAGTTTAATAAATGAGCAAATCAAAGGATTAAAGCTTTCACGGAATGTAGGACATCAGAAAGCATTATTAGCAGGCTTATTTACTGTTAAAGATGCTTCTGATTGTGTTGTATCCATTGATGCCGACCTTCAAGATGATATTCAAGTTATACGAAAATTTATTCAAAAATTTAAAGAAGGATACGAAATTGTTTACGGTGTGAGGCAACAACGTCAATCAGACACTTTTTTTAAACGAAGCTCAGCTCAGCTATTTTATAAAGCAATGAAAAAAATGGGCGTTCATATTATCTATAATCATGCTGATTTTCGGCTCATGAGTAAACGAGCTCTTCAGGAGCTTGAACGTTTTGAAGAAGTAAATATGTTTTTAAGAGGGATTGTCCCTCTTATCGGTTTCCCATCAACAAGTGTATATTATGATCGGAAAGAACGACTGGCAGGTGAAACTAAGTATCCATTAAAAAAAATGCTCGCATTCGCTTTTGATGGAATAACTTCTTTTTCCATCACACCCATTCGATTTGTCTTAATGATCGGATGCCTCTCCTTTTTGATCAGTTTACTTTTTGGTGCGTATTTTATTGGATTAAAATACTTAGGAGAAACAAAAACTGGATGGACTTCTCTGATCACATCCGTTTGGTTGATAGGAGGATTACAGTTAATTGCAATTGGATTGGTTGGAGAATACATTGGGAAAATCTATAAGGAATCAAAACGTCGGCCAAAATATATTGTAGAAATGGATACCTTTAACGTTCCAGTCCCTCGCCATTTTATGATTTCAGGGAAGAACGCTGATGAGCATTATAGCCTAGAAAGTAAATTGAATTTTTTCCAGAAAAAATGAAAGAGTGACTTTTTCATTTAGTCACTCTTCCATGTTTAAAATACCTTCTCTTTAAATTGTGCTAATTTTTCTAAGGAAGATTGATCTACATCCTGATGAAGACTTTTTCCATGAGAATCCATCGTTACCACAGCTGTAAAGCCCTCTACCTTTAAATGCCACATCGCCTCTGGAATTCCAAACTGTATCAAATCAACGCCTTCAACCGACTTAATACAGTCTGCGTAGTATTGTGCTGCACCACCAATGGCATTTAAATACACACCACCATGCTCTTTTAATGCTTCAAGCGTTTTAGGTCCCATTCCGCCTTTCCCCATTACCACTCGAATCCCGAATTTTTTCATAATATCTCCTTGATAAGGTTCTTCACGGATACTAGTGGTTGGTCCAGCGGCCTTCACATGCCATTCACCCTTTTCATCCTTAAGCATAACTGGTCCGCAATGATAGATGATTTGTCCATTCAAGTCAACTGGTGCTTCATTTTCTGATAAATGCTTATGAATAGCATCTCGACCTGTATACATTATCCCATTAATCTGCACAACATCTCCGACCTTAAGCTTTCGAATTTTCTCTTCTGTAATAGGAGCCTGTAATTGAACAATAGCTTGTTCCTCTTTTGCAGCCGCAACTTGTTTTTCTTCATCTGTATTCGTTAAATCAACAAGCTCTCCCTCTTGATATAGCCATTCGCTAATTTCTCCAGTAGTTGGATGAATATAAACACCTAAACGGCGGTAAGCCCAGCAATTATACGCAACGGAAACGAAAAAACTAGCTGGAATTCGATTCATTACACCAATTTTACAGCCAAGAAGGGTTGCTTCTCCACCAAAGCCCATTGTACCGATTCCGAGCTTATTGGCATTTTCGATAATGTAATCCTCAAGCATTCTTAGTTTTTCATTCGGATTCACATCCTCTGAAGAACGAAAAAGCTGTGCTTTCGCTAATTCATATCCTGAAGTTCGATCTCCACCTATGCCTACTCCAATAAAGCCTGCACTACAGCCCTGTCCTTGCGCCTGATAAACAGAATGCAAGATACACTTACGAATCCCATCTAGATCTCTTCCAGCTCGGCCTAAGCCATCTAATTCACAAGGCAAGCTATATTGAATATTTTTATTTTCACATCCGCCCCCTTTTAATATAAGGCGAACATCTACATAATCCTTTTCCCATTGATCAAACTTGATAACAGGTGTACCTTCTCCTAGATTATCCCCGCTATTTTCTCCTGTAAGAGAATCTACGGAGTTCGGTCGTAGCTTTCCTTCCTTCGTTGCTTTAGCGATAGCCTCTTTGATCGCCTTTTTCATGACGATTTGATTAACCCCAACCGGAACCTTAATCTTAAATGTAGGTAAACCTGTATCTTGGCATATAGGAGACACATTTTCATCGGCCATTTTAATATTTGTCGCTATGGTTGCTAAGCTCATGGCTGATCTTGTACCTGCGTTTTCTTTTTCTTTTGCTTTTTTAATTGCTCGGCGAACATCCTTAGGAAGCTTAGTCGATGTTTCTACAATTAATTGGTACATACTTTCTCGAAAAGTATCGATATTCATTTCTTCTTCCCCTCTCTTTCGTTCACTTTGCTATCTATCATTTATTATACTTCGCATCATCTTTTACTGGAAAGAAAAAGGATGCAATCGGTTACATGAAGCAAAGAATTCCTGTGAATTTAATTCAGATACATACAGCTTTGGTAAAAAACTTCGTGTATGATGTTTGCTCTGCTAATAATGAACTTCTTTTTGAGTTGGATATCATTTATCAGCGAATTCCTGCTATTTATCTGCGAAAATTTGTTTTTATCTCCGAAATCCCCTATTTATCGGCGAAACCTCAATATACAATAGAAAAGAGCCTTTTGGCTCCTTTAGTCACGATGGTTAAATTCTCGACATTTTGATTCGAGCTCATCAATGATTTCAATTAATCGATCTATATCCTCAAGATCTGTGTCCTCTGGATCAATTGCATCTAACACATCAAGAAACATATTTAGACGTTGCTTTAAAAAAGACACTTGTACATTTTTTTCTTGTATTGGATTTCCCATATGGATCTCTCCTTTCACATACGTCTTCATCCTACCGAAAATTTTGTGAAATCGCAAATAGTTTCAGTCTATTTGTAAAACTTTCGTTATAATCTAAGATGAGGGTAAGAAGTCCGATTAGCAACAACAAACATAAGGCGAAATTACAGAACAGAAGCAAAAGTGCCTGGAGCTAGCCTCCATTTATAAAAAAAGTCGAAAGCCTACAAATATAGCAAAAAGCATTGACAGAAGCATTTAATAGATAAATAATGGCAACAGTAAATAAGCGAGGAGAAAAAAGATGATATCCGAACAACAAAAAAAAATAACACCGAGCTTTGATCCGTGGGAGGCTTACTTAGATATCGAACAACATGGCAAGCCTACTTTATCAAATATAGAATTTACAACAACCACCCTTTGTAATATGAGATGTGAGCACTGTGCAGTTGGCTATACCTTACAGCCTAAGGATCCAAATGCACTTCCTATTGATTTATTGCTTAAAAAATTAGATGAGATCAAGCAGCTAAGATCGATTAGCATAACAGGCGGAGAACCGATGCTCTCCAAAAAATCTGTCGAAAACTATGTCGTTCCATTACTAAAATATGCCCATAATCGAGGCGTTCGTACACAAATCAATTCAAATTTAACACTCGATTTAAACAGATATGAAGCAATTGTACCTTACTTAGATGTTCTTCATATTTCTCACAACTGGGGAACAGAAGAAGACTTTATAGAAGGCGGCTTTGCGATGATGGAAAGAAAGCCAACCTCCCAGCAAAGGCGAATTCTTTTTCAAAGAATGGTTGAAAATAGCAGAGCTCTTGTTGATGCCGGTGTGATGGTTTCAGCAGAAACAATGCTTAATAAACGAACATTACCCTATTTAGAAAAGATTCATAACCAAATTGTTCATGAAATGAAGTGTCAGCGTCATGAGATTCATCCAATGTACCCTTCAGATTTTGCTTCTCAACTAGAGGTTTTGTCCTTAGAAGAAATACGATCAGCCATCCATCATTTGCTTAAAATCCGTGATGAATCGACATGGATGCTTTTTGGAACACTTCCGTTTTATGCTTGTAGTGATCTAAATGAAGATCGACAGCTTTTAGAAAAACTATATTCAGCTAAAAATGTAACCGTAAGAAATGACCCCGATGGCCGCTCTCGTCTTAACGTTAATATTTTTACAGGAGACGTAATCGTTACTGATTTTGGAGACACTCCACCATTTGGAAATATTCAGTATGATCAATTAGAGGATATTTATCAAAAATGGACGCAAACAGAACTTGCAAAATCTTTAAGCTGTCATTGTCCTAGTGTTCGTTGTCTCGGCCCGAATGTCCTTGTTAAAAACAGCTATTATCACACACTCAATTTTCTTGAGAGAAAAGCTTCTATTTAATAGTAAAAATAAGAGGAGACAGAATCCCAAAATTCTCTCTCCTCTTATTATTGTCTATCTAGCTACTGTGCCTAGCCTTGTGAAAAATAACCTAATGTCTCTAAAAGTAAAATACACTTTTTGAACCATTAGAACATTTTTCTTCAGGTCTATTCAAGGCGCTTCCGACGTACAGGATGTACGAGTGCCGATGTTGTCACAGAACGTGGCGTTCTTAATCGGCCCCTTTTCGTTTTGTCTAGCTCCAGGCGCCATCGGCTCGATGTCATAAGCCGATAAGCAGGTACCTTATGCTTTTCGTTTTACCGAGGCGCTTCACTTGCGGAAAATCGAAAAGAAATGTGGTCTTGAACAGGAATCCATGCCCCAATCCCTTGTGAAGTAACATTTTTTATGATAATCATCTTTTTCCTTCCTTTTAGCATAAGGTATACCTCACCATATGTTACTTTTCCTTTTTCATTTACAGCAGGAGCGTATCCGTACAAATAGCCAAGACGCTTGGTAGGGATATTATACAACTGGTCCTTTTTCGTTCCACCTCCAACGATTGTTTCGAAAGCTAATGGTAATCCTGATTTTTCCATCCCTTTTAAAAGCATCATTTTTTTGACATCATCTGCACTTGGCACTTTTGCCGTTAATCCTCCTTTTACGACCTTTTGAGTTTCTTGAACATAATGGATTTGATACGGAGCTTTCCCGCCTCTATTATCATAATAATTTGTATTTATTTTTTGAAATTCCCAATTTGCCGAAGTCTCTTTGGATTCATAATTTAATGGCCATTGTCCTAAATAAATAAAAGCACGATATCCTATCGCAAAAGGAGTGCTATTTACAGTCGTTTCATTTAGCATTCGAATAAGGTCAGGATTTTCAATTTTAATTTTTGAAGAGTCAATTAACTTTTGCGCCAGTTCACTTGGTTGTAAAGTAGGCATATCCTGAGAAGGATTCGGATACGTATTTTCCTTTGTAATATTTAATACAGAGTTAGGAATGGTTACGGAAGGAATCTTTGGCTCTTCCTTCTTTCGTTCCGCGTAAACAGGCGAAAAAATAGATAGCATGACAAACATTGCAAGGATAATGAGAGATATTTTTTTCTTCATGATGTTAAACTCCTTTCAAGTATACCAACTCGATTCTTCTTTTATTTTTTTCGGAGTTCGCTCATATTATCCATTTTTCATCTATATTTAGATAAGATTTTAAGCATTTACCGTCAAAATATTTTTTAATAATTTGAATATTTACAAATATCAGTTTTTAATTTATAATTAAGGTAGATCAAAAGAAGGAGGGGAAATGATCCATTCGCTTTATCATTCTATCAAGGAGGGTGAGACTTTTTATACATTTAGTTCATCAATCGTTATCTTATCAGCATTTAACAAATCGTACAAAAAAGGTTGGTGATAAAGTCCATCAAAGCGAGTAGATTAAATCTTCGTGTCGAAAATTATTTTAAATTTACTATGTGTATCTAATATCAGCGCAGATTGCCCATTACGATCATTTTCGCAAAAATCATTATATAAATGAAAATTGCGACAAGATTAAAGAATGGGTATTCTGCGTTTTTATTTTTCATCATATGAAGAAAAGTGCAAGCGTCTTGATGGTCGCGATAGACATAGTATGGGGCACTTAGGAAACCTGATTAACTTGCGTATTATGGCTTACGAACCGAGCGTTATGCGCGGAAATAGACAATAAAAAACGACTCAGCTTATGTAGCTTGAGTCGTTTTTTTGATTAAAGTAAATAGAATCCGATTCCCATTATGATATAGGCAGCCAACAGTGTTGCTCCTTCAAACCAATTTGTTTCCCCATCATTCGATATGACAATCATTAATAATACAGCTGTTGCCATTGAAATTAATTCCGGCAATGTAAAAACTAATGGCATTGATGTTGGAAAGAATAAAGAAACTAAAACAAGGATTGGTGCAACAAACATCGCAATTTGGAGAGTAGAGCCAACCGCAATTTCTACGGCAATATCCATTTTATTTTTAAAGGCCATAATAATCGCTGAAGCATGCTCAGCCGCATTTCCAACAATGGCTACAATAATGACCCCAATAAATAACTCAGTCCATCCAAATGATTCTGCTACGATATGAAAAGTATGTACTAAATTCTCCGATACATAAGCTACAGCAAGTGTTGCTAAAGCAAGAATACCAATCGCCTTATTTCTACCCCATTCTGGTTCTTCTTCATGATGAGACCCAACATCATTTTTATGCTGGTAAACTCCTCGATGAGTAACGAGCTTGAAAAAGAGGGCAGCTAAGTAAAGAATAATTAAAATAATGGATATTCCAACACTTAAGGTTAATGTTTTCGTTTCATTCATGGAAACAGCAAAAACTTCTGGAATAACAAATGCAACAATAACAGCGAACATCAGTAAGCCCGAATTATGTCTTGCGTCAAATACATTAAAATGCTGACGCTTATATTTTAACCCCCCCATAAAAAAGGAGAGCCCGGCAACAAGAAGTAAATTTCCAAGGACAGAGCCCGTTAATGAAGCAAGAACAACACCAATTAGCCCTTCTCTTAAAGCAAAAATGGCAATAATAAGTTCAACTGCATTCCCAAATGTTGCATTTAATAGCCCACCGATTCTCGGGCCAGTAACAATCGCAAGACTTTCCGTTGCTCTTCCCATAAAGCTTGACAGGGCAACGATGGTTAAACAATAAATAACGAACATTAAAATACTTGACCAATGCAAAAGCGAACCGATTACGGATAAAGGAACACCGATAAAGGTCGCCAGCAAAAAAATTTTATTTGTCATCCACATTATTCCTTTCAATATATGATAAGAAAAATTTCATACCGTTATTTTTCCAAAACTAGTCAACTTTATCCTTGTACAAATCATACTAAATTAACTCAAAGCTCTCTTCAATGATGATGCTACCTTTAACTGATTGCACCATTGGACAATTTTTCTGTGCCAATTGAAGGGCTTTTTCTATTTTTTTCTCCTCTAAATGTAATCCCTTAATTTGAAAATGTAGATGGATTTTTTCTAAGCGGTTCGCCTCCTCTTCGATTCTTTTCACATCTGCATGAATATGTATGTCCTCAATTTCTAGGCGCATTTTTTCCAGAACGTTCCTTAATACTCCTCCACTGCAAACGGCGATAGAAGAAACCATTAATTGATACGGTCGAAAACCATATTCTTCGTCCCCTGCAATGTCAAGCTTACCATAAGGAAAATGAGTGTAAAAACCAATATCCTTCATAATAAAGTCCATGATGTCTTCCCCTTCAATTTTACTTATATATTGAGATTACACTATTTACTGCTAAAATAACACTTCATTGCCATCTTTTAATAAAAACTTTAAAAAACAAGAGCAATTTTATTTTCGACACATAATTTATATGGTAGGATGAATCTATATATAAATTTTATAGTTTATGCTTAAATTAATTAGCTTTGTTGTAGGACTAATAAAGCTCCTCCTTCCATGCTAAAAAGTTTTGCTGTCACCAATTTTGGTGGCAGCTTTCGTGTTTTTTAGGGGTAATGATTGTGATTATTCTTCTCAATAACATTTAAATGTAGAAAAGAAAACTAGGAGGCGTTCAATATGGTAACAGAAGCAAAAGCATACCTGAAAAAGAAAGTATTGATTCAAGTAAATTTTTTTCAACTATTAAAACCACATTTAGAGTTAATTGCAGCGGGACTAAGTGGGATCTTTATTTTAATAGGATGGTTATTAGACCAATCTAACTCCAGTTCATCGGTTGTATATTATA
The DNA here is from genome assembly GCF_006546985.1 of Bacillus sp. 03113. GTDB lineage: Bacteria > Bacillota > Bacilli > Bacillales > Cytobacillaceae > VATK01. Next base: position 305,295 of record NZ_ML637008.1, on the reverse strand, counting down.
TTCTTGCTTTCCTTATTGGGGGTTACGCAAAAGCGAAAGAAGGAATTGAAGAAACGATTCACAATAAAGAATTAAATGTAGAAATGCTAATGATTTTTGCAGCAATAGGTTCTGCCATTATTGGCTATTGGACTGAGGGGGCTATGTTAATATTCATTTTTGCTGTAAGCGGTGCTCTTGAGACATACACAATGAATAAAAGTCACCGAGAAATTTCTTCCTTAATGGACCTTCAACCTGAGGAAGCCTTAAGAGTTCAAAATGGTCAAGAAGAGTTTGTACATGTTTCTAATTTAGAAATTGGAGATTATATTTTGATTAAACCAGGAGAACGGATCCCTTCTGATGGAAAAATTGCACAAGGTCAAACGACCATTGATGAAGCCGCTATTACAGGTGAGTCCATCCCTGTTTCCAAACAAAAAGAGGATTATGTTTTTGCAGGTACTGTTAACTTAAATGGATCGATTAAAGTAGAAATTACAAAACCTGCGAGTGAGACCCTGTTTCAAAAAATCATTCAGCTTGTTCAATCTGCCCAAAGTGAAAAATCTCCCTCTCAGCTGTTTATCGAACGCTTTGAAGGCACGTATGTCAAAATCGTTTTATCCGTTGTGTTGTTAATGATGTTTTTACCTTATTTTCTCCTTAACTGGAGCTGGAATGAAACCTTTTATAGAGCCATGATCTTATTAGTTGTAGCGTCACCTTGTGCATTAGTCGCTTCCATTATGCCAGCTACTCTTTCAGCCATCTCAAATGGAGCGAGACATGGCATTCTTTTTAAAGGAGGCGTTCATTTAGAAAATTTAAATCATGTGAAGGCGATTGCCTTTGATAAAACAGGGACTTTGACAAAAGGAAAGCCTGAGGTAACGGATGTTATCGTTAGAAAGGATCTTGATAAAGAGGAAGTATTGTTAAAAACAGCATCAATCGAAAGTCATTCTAATCATCCTCTTGCACTTGCTATTGTTCAATATGCTAAGGCATATTTTAATGGAGCAATACAACATCCTGAATTTATTGAGGATGTCGCTGGATGGGGAGTAAAAGCGACTTTGGATGGAGAACAGTGGAAAATCGGTAAAGCAGGTTTTGTCGGAACAGACGAAGCAGAGAGCTTTGAAAATGGAATTGCTAAAGAGTTGGCAGAAGCAGGAAAAACGATTGTATTTGTTCAAAGGAACGATGAATTGATCGCTCTTGTTGCTCTTAAAGACATTGTAAGGGAAGAAACAAAGCTTGCGATTGAACAATTAAAAAATTTAGGACTATATACGATAATGCTAACTGGCGATAGTGAAAAAACAGCAAAAGCGATTGCAAAGGAAAGTCATGTACACGAGCATATTTCTGACTGTCTTCCAGAAAGCAAAGCCTCTGTTCTTAAAGAGTTAAAAGAGAAATACGGAACAGTAGCAATGGTAGGAGATGGAATAAATGACGCCCCTGCTCTTGCTACAGCGAATGTCGGTATCGCTATGGGAGAAGGAACTGACGTAGCCCTTGAAACAGCTGATATTGTTCTTATGAAAAATGATTTACCACGAATTGCCGAAGCTATACTATTATCAAAACGAATGAATAAAATCGTAAAACAAAATGTCATTTTCTCAATAACTGTTATTATGCTTCTGATTATCTCTAACTTTTTACAAGTAGTGGATCTCCCATATGGAGTAATCGGTCATGAAGGAAGTACAATTTTAGTTATCTTAAATAGCCTAAGATTGTTAAGATCATAAAAAATGTTTTACGAACAAAAAGAGGATGTACACGATCCTCTTTTTGTCATTTAAATTTTATTTTATTTAGTGATATCCATTTTGTCCATTTGCTGAACCGGATGTTTTATGCTTTGGAGTGCTCTTTCCTTTTTGTTTTGTTGTCCCATCTTTCTTCGTTTTTTTTGTCATAAAATCCTCCATCTTATTTTTTTATTGTTCCCTTATTTAGTTATTTGTTAATGAAGCTTCTTTTACAAAGGGAAATTAAAGGAAGACTTTTAACAGGTTGGATCCTTTTCTTTACTATAATAGGCGTTGATTTCTCCGCCAATCATAATTATTATGCCTGTAATATAAAACCAGATCATTAATACGATTACAGCACCAATGCTTCCATAGGTGTAAGAATAGTTTCCAAAATTATTTACATACTTAGCAAAAGCGAAAGATGCTAATATCCAGCCAACCGTTGCAAAAATAGCTCCTGGAACGGCACTCATACACTTCATTTTAATATTAGGAGCAAACCAATATAAGCCGATAAATACAATGAACAAGATGATGGCACTAAAGAACCAACGAATAGCGCCCCACATAGCTAAAAATTGGTCTGATAAATTAAAAAAAGAAAAAAGCATCATCCCTAATTCTTTTCCAAATACAGGCAGCAGTAAAGCTACTACAAAAACAATAATCATGGCAAATGTTAAAAAAATAGACATTCCTCTAGCTAAAATAAAAGACCTAGTTTCTTTTACTTCATATGCTTTATTAAATGAAATAATAATGGCATTAATTCCATTTGATGCTGACCAAATTGTGGCAATAATTCCGAAGGAAAGAAGCTTATCATTTCGATTTAATAATTGATTGATATTCGTTTCAATAAACTTCATCGTATCCTCAGGAGCATAAAATGCAATGAAGTTAAGAATATCCTGAACTGAAAGAGGGAGATATGGAAGCAGAGTGATAAGAAATATAAGTAAAGGAAATAATGAAAGGAGAAAAAAATAGGCAAGCTGAGCAGCTAGACCAAAAATATCATGCCGATGAATTCTTAGCCAAATATTTTTTGTTACATTGAAGAAAGACCTGCTCATATCTATTGCCATCCTTAACCGAAATTTTTCCTGTAAACATCAACTTTACAGTTCACTTTATTTATAGCGTTATGAAAGTTTAATCAGGTGAAGAGTGTACATCACCTGATCTATATGATAAATATTAGTATTTATTCATCATTGACTAAAGCTGATTTTGCAAACGAATTTTTGCTAATAAAGCTTGGCAGCCTTGATTAATCAATTCATATACTTCTTCGAAATTTCCACTATAATAAGGATCTGGAACATCTTTATTTGTTACCTCTTCAACTAAATCCAGTAATCTAACAATTCTCTCTTTATCTTGATTTCCTTTTAACCTCTGAATGTTTACAACATTACTTGAATCCATCGCGACAATATAATCAAATTTTTCAAAATCATCTAGCTTAATTTGTCTTGCTACCAATCCCTTATCATTAATCTTATATTTCTTTAATATGGTAAGAGTGCCATGGTGTGGACGATTTCCCGTATGCCAATCTCCAGTACCACACGAGTCCACAGCAATTTCATTTTCTAAGCCTTCCCTCTTTACTAAATCTCGAAACATAGCCTCCGCCATTGGAGAACGACATATATTTCCTAAACAAACAAATAATACATGAATCATTTCCTACTCCCCCTTTTTTATTAAGCTTATTACAGTTGACTTTTCCGATTAGACATGAAAAGATTGAAGATAATTATGGACATTTTTTTAACATAGAAAGGATGCTTTCAATGAATTTAAAAGAAAAATCTACTGAAAATGTTGAATTTATGATTGAAAAAATAAAAGATAAATTAAAAGTGCTAAACCTCGGAGCAATCAAACCTTCTCATTTTGATGAAAATATGTATGAAGAACTAAAAGATATTTATGAGCTTGTCATGAAAAAAAATTCATTTAGCCCAAATGAAATGCAAGCAATTGTTGAAGAGCTTGGCAGTTTAAGAAAGCAATAATGCTCTGAAAAATAATGATCAATTAAGGTTAGCTAGATTTTTGACTGTTTAATTGATAAATAAAAAATATCAATTAAACAGTCATCTACGCCTTTATCACACTTGTTCAGTTAAAATACAAGGACCCTCTTTCGTAATCGCAATAGTATGTTCAAATTGGGCAGAATTTTTCCCATCTATTGTACGAGCAGTCCACCCATTGTCATCCATTTTCATTTGATAGACTCCTGCATTTACCATTGGCTCAATCGTAAATACCATCCCTTCCTTAATACGCGGACCTTTACCTGGAAACCCGAAGTGTGGAATATCTGGTTTCTCATGGATGACTGAACCAATCCCGTGACCTATAAAATCACGGACAACAGAAAATCCTTCTCCTTCAACATATTGTTGTATTGCATGCCCGATATCTCCGATTCTATTTCCAATCTTAGCTTGCTCAATTCCAATATATAGAGCTTTTTTTGTGATCTCTACTAATTTTTTTGCGTTATCCTCTACCTCTCCTACTTCAAATGTCCATGCAGAATCAGCAAGTGCTCCATTAAGATTGACAACCATATCAATGGTTACAATATCTCCATCCACTAATGGTTCTTTTCGAGGGAATCCATGGCAAATTTCGTCATTAATACTTGCGCAAGTAGCATATTGATAGTTTTTATAGCCCTTTTGCTCAGGAGTTGCTCCATGCTGTTTTAGAAATTCTTCTACAAATTGATTGATTTCCCATGTAGTTATTCCCGGTTTAATCAATTTTGCTAATTCTTTATGACAAGCAGCAAGTACTTCTCCTGCTTTTTTCATCATTTCAACTTCCCGTTTTGACTTCAATACAATCATTCTGATACCTGCCTTCCATTTTTCCTAACCAAAGTTATATATATTTATTATGCATTTAATCTTAACGCTGCTTCAACGAAATATCAAAAAATTGATTGCAAATTACGATTCAAATAAATATTTATTCGTTTTTTTCATTTATGTTTATGGTATGATAATAGAAAACCAATGAACAAATCGTTCTTAATATTGAACTCCTTATACATATTAGTATTCGGATTATATATTAATAAGGAGAGTGACGATAAATGATTGGCGATCGTGTAAAAAAATTCCGACTTGAAAAAAAAATGTCATTATCCGAATTGGCTGAACAAGCTGGAGTTGCAAAATCTTATTTAAGTTCTTTAGAACGAAACTTGCAAACGAATCCTTCTATACAATTTATCGAAAAAATTGCTACGGTCTTAAAAGTCCCTGTTGATAGTTTGATTATTGAGCAAACAGATCAAATGGAATTAGATTCTGAATGGATTAATATCGTGAAGCAAGCAATGGATTCAGGTGTTTCTAAAAATCAATTTCGTGAGTTTTTAGAATTTAATAAGTGGAGAATTGATCAAAAAAATAATGAGTAAGCCGTCTATCGACAGTTATTTTCATTCATAAGCGCAATTATAGCTTTTTTTTCAAAGCCAAAATAACAAAAATAAAGTATTTCTCTTTTTAGAGAAATACTTTACCTAATTCACAGTATCCATCTTAGCGGTTCGTAACTAAAAACTTGCCAAAATCTTTATTTAGGAAATGACGTATTTCTTCCTTTTCAATTCCTATTTTTTTGGCTTCAATAATTAATTGGATCCATTCCTCATCAAGTCCATCTAATAAATTTTTAGTTTTAACCACTTTTCTCCCCCCGAATAGGATTCGTACTTAGCCCTCATATTTGCAGGCTCAATAGATACGTGAAAATTTTGTTCCTTATAAGGAACATTTTTTGAAGAATTGTCTACATTATAATCAATTTCACCAATTTTGTGTTATAAATTTTTAGCTATTATTCGACACTCGATTGTAAGCACTAACAAACTGATTTTATTTCAGTCCGATATCCATTCTAGTTCTAAAGGACTTTATTACAATATTTTTCTGATTAAAGAGCCTTTTTAATGATTTGCTAAATCAGTGTTTAGCAAAATACATATCTTTTTTCCTATCATTTCTTTATGTTCTTATTTTAAATTCCAATAAGAATTGTCGCCTTTGGTCGAAACTTTTTCAACCTTGTTTAGGAAACAATTCTTCTTTTCTTCATAAAACCTATTTCCATAAATGAAAAGGAAATTAATTCCTCATTTTTTTATTGATTTTGACTGCTACTTCTAGGAGTAATTAAAATTTCAACTCGTCGATTTCGTGCTTTTCCTTCGACCGTTTCATTACTTGCAACAGGTTGAAATTCTCCAAACCCCTTGGCACTAAACATCTGTGGATCTAATTGTTTGTTTTGTAAAAGGATTTTCATGAAATTTATCGAGCGCATCACACTTAATTCCCAATTTGATCCGAAATTTGAATTTTGAATCGGGACATTATCTGTATGTCCACTAATAATAATATTTCTAGGGGGATCCATGACTAACAGATCTGAAATTTCTCCAACAATTTTGTAATCTTCTGGTAGGATGGTTGCACTACCCGAATGAAATAGTACATTGTCTCTTATGGAAACTAACAGCCCTTCTCCACTTAGAGATGTTTCAAGCCTGTCGGATAATTGTTTTTCCATTATATATGTATTAACCTTTTGTTGGATGGCTGCCAATTCTTCCTGATCTAGCTTTTTCCTTAACTCCTCTGCCAGTTTTTTTTGATCTTCCTCAGCGTTTTCAGAGGTTTTAACCTCTATACTTTTTTTATCTAAATTTTCCATTTCACGTTCACTCATTGGACTTGGAAAGTCAAAAATACTAGTTCCACCTTGAAATTCTTCATTTAATGCTCGAGAAAGGGCCTGAAATTTTTTTGCATCCACTGAACTAATCGCATATAACACAATAAAAAGCGCTAGAAGAAGCGTTAACAAATCCGCATAAGGAATGAGCCATGATTCATCAATATGCTCTTCATCATGTTTTTTTTTTCGTCTACTCATTCACATACACTTCACTTTCTTCAAATAGCTTTTGACGTTCACTTGAAGATAAGTATGAAGCAAGCTTTTGTTCTATCACCCTGGGAGCCTCTCCCTCAAGAATTGAAAGGATTCCTTCAATCATCATATATTTCAGCTTTGCCTCTTGCTTCGATTTTCTTTTTAATTTGTTTGCAAAGGGATGCCAAAGGACATATCCAGTAAATATCCCCATCATCGTTGCGACAAATGCAGCACTAATTGCATGACCAAGGCCTTCCGGATCATCCATATGACCTAACGCTGCAATGAGCCCAATTACTGCCCCTAAAACACCTAGTGTCGGTGCATACGTTCCTGCTTGTGTAAAGATAAGAGCACCTGATAAATGTCTCTCCTCCATTGCTTCCACTTCTTCTGTTAACACATCTCTTATGTAATCTGCACTCTGCCCATCTACAGAAAGAGAAAGACCATTTTTTAAAAATGGATCTTCTATTTCATTTGTTTTCGCTTCTAAGGCAAGCAGTCCTTCTTTTCGTGCTATTTGCGCCCATTCGGAAAACAATCGAATCATGTCATTTGGATCAATTAATTTTTTCTCTTTAAACAGAACACCAAAAAGCTTTGGAACTCTTTTAATTTCACTAGTTGGAAATGCAATCGTTACAGCTGCAATAGTTCCAACGAAAATGATTAATATAGCAGCAGGGTTAACTAAGACACTTATTTGTACACCTTTAAAAACCATACCAACTCCTACTGCAATACAGCCAAGAATAACCCCAAACAATGATGTTTTATCCATTATGCTCACCTATCTCATTCAAAATCAATCATTGATTCATCACCTATTATATGAGTATACGAATCACTTTTTCTTTCATTCTCTTACTATTATATCGACATTTATCTGCTTTTATTTAGGACTAATTTCATATTTGTTTACTTTTGATTTCCAATAATTTAATAGTTTATATAAATTTACGATTTATTTTTTCAGTGTAGCTTTTAAAAATAGATGCATGAGTCCTGTCTTTTCTTTTGTCCATCACTCGATGAAATCTAAGCATTTTTTCATTCATTTTTTTTACAAGCATGTCCTTTTCTTTAGGATCCTCACATTTTTTTATCAATTTCTCAATGGTCATCATTTCATTCTGCAATCGACTATCCTCTCCAATATATCCCGCATTTTTTAAAATTTTATAGGCCATTCTTAATTCCTGAGGCACGGAAGAGAGCTCGTCTTGAGGAAGAGGTTGACCAAAGCCAGGTAGATTATTAAATTCTCCTTCTTCATAGGATCTTTTTATCTTTTCTTCTGCAATTAGTGAAAATACATCCACCAAACTCCCCCCATTTCGTTCTTTCTTATTTCCATTATATATGTATTCTTTATCCGCTAAAAGATCGATACATCACTAAATTTTCATTTCTCTATGATTCCGCATCGTATATTTACATAATTTTTGTTCAATGGACAAAAAATACAGAAACGAAAGGAGTGTGGAGATCTAATGGGACGTGGTGAACATTTTAATCACAAAAGAAAAAATCATCCTGGGGAATTTCCCAAAAATACACTTGTTGAGCGTCACTCAAAAGATGCAATCGGGGATGAAGAACTAATCGTCACACAGGAAGCCTTCAAAAATCGAGTTGAAGAGGAAAAGTAAGCAAAAAGGAAACTCAGAGTGCCAAGCATCTCAGTCCTTACTAGACCTGGCACTTTATTGTGTTTTCTAAATTCTACACTTATTATTACCTTTCTATCTATAAGTTATCTACTAATAAAGGGTTGTTCTAAAGCTTTTATAGCGTTTAGAACAACCCTTTATCATTTAATAATGTATTATGTTAATCGAACTTCAAACCTTTTAATGCTTCAGCAAGTGCATTATTAAGAGGCTCTTCCTGCTTCTGTTGCTGCTTTAAGTACTTCTGAACAGTACGTTTATCTACTTTACCATTCGATTCTTTCTTGCGGCGTTCTTGGAAAGTAGAAAGCTTTTCACGATAGCCACATTTACATGTAAAAATTTGACCATTACCTTCACCACGAAGTTCTAGTTTCTTCTTACATTGTGGACATCGTGCATTTGTTATACGGGATACGTTTTTACGGTGACCACATTCGCGATCCTGGCAGACAAGCATTTTGCCTTTTTTACCGTTTACCTCAAGCATTGGCTTACCACAGTCTGGACAAGACTTAGTTGAGATATTATGGTGCTTATATTTTTTATCGCTGCCTTTAATTTCAGATACAATTTCCTTTGTATAATTCTTCATTTCTGAAATGAAAACTTCCTTCTTCAATTTACCACTTGCAATTTGTTCCAGTTTCTTTTCCCATTCAGCTGTTAAAGCAGGAGATTTTAAATCTTCAGGTACTAAATCTAAAAGCTGACGACCTTTAGATGTAATATAGATTTCTTTCCCTCCACGCTTTTCGATTAGGAATGAATTAAATAATTTATCAATAATATCTGCACGAGTTGCAACAGTGCCTAGTCCACCAGTCGATTTTAACGTGTCTACAAGCTGTTTGTCTCTTGTTTCCATGTACTTTGTCGGGTTTTCCATTGCCGATAGTAAAGTTGCTTCGTTAAAGCGTGCAGGTGGCTTAGTTTGCCCTGATGTTTGAGCAATTAATTTTGTTTTTAATGTATGCCCTTTTTCGATACGAGGAAGAATTTGTTCTTTTAAGTCATCTGTTGCTTCCTCTTCATCAAAACGGTTTTCATATACTTCTTTCCAACCAGCATTAACAATCGTTTTGCCACGAGCAACAAATTTTTCATCACCAATCGTTGCATGTAGTGTTAATTGTTCATATTCAAATGCAGGTAATAAAACTGCAAGGAAACGCTTTACTACTAAATCATAGATCTTACGTTCTTTATCTGTGAAAGCTGAGAAGTTCACATAGCCTTCTGTTGGAATTATCGCATGGTGATCACTTACTTTGCTATCATCTACAAATGATTTAGACACCTTTATTGGCTTGTTTAAGATCTTATTAGATAATAAACGGTATTCTCCTATTCCACATGCTTTTAATCGTTCTGGGAGTGTTGGAACAATGTCTGAAGAAAGATAACGTGAATCAGTACGAGGGTATGTTAATACTTTATGCTGCTCGTACAATTTTTGCATAATATTTAATGTTTCTTTAGCTGAGTAACCAAAGATTTTATTCGCATCACGCTGAAGCTCAGTTAAATCATAAAGTCCTGGTGCAAATGATTTCTTAGGCTTTCGATCAATTTCCGTTACATCTGCATTTCTATTGCCCAACTTTTTCACAATAGCGTCGATTTTTTCTTTATCGAAGCTTCGGCTATTTCCGGTTTTATCTTGCCAAGTAAGCTTTAAGTTATCACTTGTATGAGCTTCAATACCATAATACGTTTGTGGTTTGAAATGTTTAATTTCATCTTCACGATTTGCAATGATTGCAACTACTGGAGTCTGAACACGTCCACAATTTAGTTGTGCATTAAATTTCGTTGATAAGGCACGGCTAGCATTAAGTCCGATATACCAATCTGCCTCAGAACGAGCTACAGCAGAGTGATAAAGGTTTTCATAAGCTTTTCCCGGCTTTAAATTATTAAAGCCGTCTTTAATGGCTTTATCTGTAACAGAAGAAATCCACAGACGCTTAATCGTTTTCTTCACCTTTGCTTTTTCAATAATCCAACGAGCTACAAGTTCACCTTCACGACCAGCATCGGTAGCAATAATAATTTCACTTACATCACTACGATTTAACTGCGAATTAACCGTGTTAAATTGCTTCCCAGACTGTTTAATAACCGTTAGCTTTAAACGCTCTGGCAGCATTGGTAAATCTTCCAAATTCCATGTTTTATATTTCACATCATAACTTTCAGGGTCTGCTAATGTAACTAAGTGCCCTAGAGCCCACGTTACAATATAATTTGAACCTTCTAATATTCCATTTCCTTTTTTATCACATTTCAATACACGTGCAATGTCACGAGCTACTGAAGGTTTTTCGGCTAATACCAAGCTTTTTGCCATATATTAAACTTCCTTTCGTTAAACACTATATCTAATATAACATAGATTTTATTGTCACTTTGTAGATGAAAATTATTTAAAGAGTAGCCTTTTTAGAGGTTATATCAAATAGTGAGTTACCAATGAAGTGAAACTTCAATCAGTGGGGTTTTTTCTTCATCCCCCACCTGGGATTTTTTGTTTACACTTATAACTTTGAAGTGGGGGTCTTTCTGTACGTTAATGCGGGAAAAAATTGTCAGAGCCTTATATATTACTTCGTAGTATTTATTTCAATGTTTTGTCTCTTAGATCGAACGCTTACAAAGAAAAAAGTAGTGACTAAAAAAAGAAACAGAATGATTCCTACGATTTCAAAATCGAGTTCTGCCCAAGGGTTAAAGAAGGTAAATGCCAGATAAAAGGAAACCCCGTAGGCTAAGATGACAATCACCCACCCTATTAGTCTTGACGCGGATTGTCCAAGTTTGCTTGACTGATTCACCATTTTATAGACAATCATTGAATCAATTGTATCTGTAATCATCATGCCCAACATAAAAACTAATCCTAAAATTAATGGTGTATATTTACCGCCATTACCTGCTGCCAAAGACCAGACAGCTGTTTGACTTACCGTCTCGGCAGCTAAGGCAAATAAAGCCCCTACTAATATAATAAGAAAGGGATTTGTCGTCCCCTTCATAACTTTCGGTAAAAATTTCCCCTTTAATCCACTCAGTTGAAATTCTTCACTGTTATTTCTAGTGCGTAACAGATTATACGTATTTAACGTACCAATAAGAAATAAAGAAATGATCGATACCCATGATGCAAAATTATCAAAATAAGCTGGGAATGAAAAATTCTTCATCACCATTCCCAAAATACAAGCAGTTATTGCAACCATTCCACCATGACCAAATGAAAATAATGTGCCAACCCACCGTGCAAATAGACTGCCCATTCGCCAATTATAACGGGTTTGTCCATCAATAAAAGCAAGATGATCCGCATCTAATCCATGGCGAACGCCTAACATAAAAACAAGTAAGAAAAGGGATACAGTTTCCATGAATAAATTCCTCCTTTTTTAGTAAAGTAAAACTTCAATCAGTGGGGGTTTTCTGCCCCATTATGCGGGATAAAACAAAAATAAAAACCCTCAACCTTTTGACAGATTAAGGGTTTATGGGTACGTATAAATAGACGACAAACTAGTAAAATAAAAGTGTGCTTCATCTTTTCGTACACCGCTCCTTTCCGCGAAGGCTGTTTGGCGTTTCAAATCTAGGTAGGTCTCCTGGCTTCCGGATCATTGAACTCAATCGCCTTCCCCATAATTGAGTGGCATAAATGAAAGAGTACTCCTCGGTTACAGTGGCGGGACCGCTCGGGACTTTCACCCGATTCCCTGTTACCCCTTGCTTTTACAAAGGCACCTAGTTTTTTTAGGATTAAATTTTATAGCTTAATTATACCTATAATCTTTTTTACTTAGAAGAAATATTATAATGTAAATCATGTATCTATTGCTAAGGTAATAATAGGTGTGGATCACAGATATAGTAGTTACAAAGTTAAGTCTGACAAAAAAGGATTTCATACTATTTTTCTTAAATTTTATTAATAAACTGTGTATAAAGCCCCTCTAAACATAAATCTTGAGTACTTTTCACATACCAGTCTGCTTTTTTCATAAAAGGGACATCTCCGACCCCAACTGAAAACATTGGCGTTTTGAGAATTCCTGATAACCCTGCTTCTCCATCTTCAATGGCTGCACAATTTTCATAACAAACTCCCACAGCGTCCGCTGCCTTTACAAATATTTCTGGGTCTGGCTTTCCATTTGTTAAGGAGTGTGGATCAACGATTGCATCAAATAATGAATATATTTGAAGCTTCTTTAATAGATACGGCGCATTAGAGCTTGATGAAGCAAGAGCGATTTTTAAGCCTGCTTCTTTTAATTGATTTAAAAAAGAAAAGATACCCGGAAGCATTTGCTCTGGACTAAAATCAGCAATCAGCTCCTGATAATATTCATTTCTTTTATTCCCTAGCCTAGCCATTTCTTCATCGCTTATTTCCAGATGATTTCGATTTTTCAAATCCTGCATCATAACCATCCTTGGGACACCTTGATAGCGTAAATTGTCCTCTATTGAAAAAGGGACTTGAAGCTCATCTGCAATTCTTTTTGTAGCTATATAATAGAGATGGACGGTATCCGCAATCACCCCATCAAAATCAAAAATGACTGCCTCTAACTTTCTTTTCATTATTATGTACCACCCTAAATTAGTAATCGACATGTCCATTTTACTATACAATTTCGTAAAAGTTTCTTTTTTCTTCCATAACCGCTAAAATAATAATCAGCCTATCAGTAAAGGAGACGAATAAGATGAGTATTTTTGATTCAAATCTTGAAAAGTATGCTGAGCTTGCCATAAAGGTAGGAGTTAACATTCAACCTGGTCAAACATTATTCATTAATACAACACTAGAATCAGTTGAATTTGTTCGAAAGGTTGTTAAAAAAGCCTATGAAGCAGGTGCATTGAATGTCATCGTGAATTGGACGGATGACACTGTTTCAAGACTCAAATATGACTTAGCTCCGGAAGAAGCATTTCTTGAGTTTCCAAAGTGGCGTGCAAAGGAAATGGAAGAATTAGCAGAGGAAGGCGCTGCATTCATGTCCATTATTTCTTCTAGCCCTGATTTATTAAAAGGTGTTAAGCCTGAAAAAATCTCCAATTTTCAAAAGGCTGCTGGAAAAGCACTTAGCACCTACAGAAAATACATACAATCAGATAAAGTTAGCTGGACGGTTATTGCTGCAGCATCGGGTGCATGGGCTGATTTAGTATTCCCTGATGCTCCAAAAGAAGCAAGAGTAGAAAAGCTTTGGGACGCTATTTTTAAAGCGACTAGAGCGGATTTAGACAACCCAATCGAAGCGTGGAAAAAGCATGATCAAACGTTACATGATAAAGTTCACTATCTTAATGATAAAAAATACAAAAAACTTCACTATAAAGCTCCTGGTACAGACTTAACGATTGAGCTTCCTAACCAGCACCTTTGGGTTGGAGCTGGAAGTGTGAATGAAAAAGGAAACGAGTTTATGGCCAATATGCCTACAGAAGAGGTCTTTACAGTTCCATTTAAAACAGGTGTAAATGGAACCGTTTCAAGTACAAAACCTTTAAGCTATGGCGGCAATATTATTGATAAATTCAAAATCACTTTTAAAGAAGGACGAATCGTTGAAGTACAAGCAGAACAAGGCGAAGAAATTCTAAAGCGCCTTGTCGATACGGATGAAGGCTCACATTATCTTGGTGAAGTTGCTTTAGTCCCTCATCGTTCGCCGATCTCTGAAACCAATATCCTTTTCTATAATACATTGTTTGATGAAAATGCTTCGAACCATCTTGCAATCGGAAGTGCATATGCTTTCTGTATTGAAGGCGGCAAAAAAATGTCAAGCGAAGAGTTAGCCAAAAACGGGCTAAACGAAAGCATTACGCATGTTGATTTTATGATAGGATCCGATCAAATGGATATTGATGGAATCACTGCTGAAGGAACAGCAGAGCCTGTTTTCCGAAACGGAGACTGGGCGTTTTAAATAAGTAAAGCGGCCGATTAAGAACGGCCACGGCCTTATGTCTTCATCGACACTAGTACGTCCTGTACGTCGGAGTTAGACACTCGTCGAAGTTCAGAAAACTTTCTTATCCTTTTAAAAAAGGACTAGTTTCTTCATACTTTAGAGCTAGTCCTTTTTTATTTTACAAAATTTGTACAATATACAATTTTCAGTGAGAAAATCTACAGTTTGTTCAATGTTGAGCAATATTATTATTGCACTTTACGTACATTTATGGGACGATTTAATCAAAGAATGATGTGATTGTTTTAAAGCGGGGGTTAAACGAATGATAAATCAAGTACATATGATCGTATTTGGAAGGGTACAGGGGGTAGGATTCCGCTACTTCGCCCAAATGAAAGCAGTACAATATAATATTAAGGGTTGGACAAGAAACTTAAGTGATGGAACCGTTGAAATCGTCGCATTAGGGGAGCAAGATCAATTAACCCTCTTCATTGAGGAAATCCGCAGAGGAAATCCATTTTCAAAAGTCACAAACATCGACATTACACCAGTTGATCAAGCTGAAAGCTTCAATTCCTTTTCGATACGATATTAAAATGTCATGAGGGTAGCAAAAAAAAGGAAAAACAGACCCCTCCAAGATCATGTTTGAATATATAACACATTATCTTCGAGGAGCCCGTACATTTTATTTATTACCCTCAATTTTTATCGATTATCAATGGTTTCTGGATATAAATCATGATTCATTAGTCGATGCTGAGCCATTTCCTCAAACTTCGTCCCTGGTTTTCCATAATTACAATATGGATCAATTGAAATGCCGCCTCTTGGAGTAAATTTCCCCCATACCTCAATATAGCGTGGTTCCATGATGTTAATCAGATCATTCATAATGATATTCATACAATCCTCATGAAAATCACCATGGTTTCTAAAGCTAAATAAATAAAGCTTCAATGCTTTACTTTCTACCATTTTTTGATCAGGAATGTAGCTGATATAAATCGTTGCAAAATCAGGCTGCCCTGTCATTGGACATAGACTTGTAAACTCAGGACAGTTAAATTTCACAAAATAATCCCTGTTTGGGTGTTTATTATCAAAAACCTCTAATATGTCAGGTGAATATTCAAATAAATATTTCGTTCCTTGGTTTCCTAATAAGGTGACTCCCTCTAATTCTTCTTTATTTCTGCCAGACATAAAAAAACCTCCCTTATATAATAACGCAATACAAGAGAGGTTTGCTCTATAATCGTAAAAGCCTTGAAAAACAGATCAAAGCCATAGTTTTTTATAGAGGGTTTATCGCTATGAACCTCTCCTGCATCAAACAGAATTATTCGATTTTCCTATTTTCTATGTAACTATAATGAAATTCAAATCATCTGTCAATATGAAGGTTAAGCCCATTGAATCGGATTGTCGGGAAGGAAAGTACCCTCTTTTCTAATCGTGAATCATTTTTATGAAAATCAATTAGCTTAACCAAACAAATTTTATATATGCTATTCTAATATTACAGTCTCACTTATTTAGTAATGAGAAATTACTATTAATTGAAAAAGAGAGTTGAATTTTGTGAGTAGAGAGAAGGACCAATGTGAAAAAACAAACTATCTATTTAATATTATTTATAGTCGTACTGACATGGGGCTTCAATGTCACCGCCACAAAAATCCTGGTTACAAACTTTATGCCAGTAACAATGACTGCATTTCGCATCTTTACAGCAAGTATTTTTGTCATAGGAATCTTATTTTTCACCAAAAAACTTCGAATGCTCACACAAAAAGAGTTCTTATATGTAGTTGTTGGAGCTTTGTTTAATGTCGTTGCTCATCATTACTTTTTATCGATCGGTCTTTTACAAACCTCTGCTGCAAATGGCGGGCTAATTTTAGGACTGGGGCCTCTTTTAACAACGATATTGGCCATCCTCTTCTTAGGAAGCATCGTAACACTACCTAAAATCATTGGAATTCTATTAGGAATATGTGGTGTCACTTTTATTGTATTAGATAATCAGGGAGGACTGCATGGCGCTTCGATCGGAGACTTTTATGTATTTTTATCGATATTTTTTCAAGCAGCAAGCTTTATCGTGATAAAAAAAGTTTCTAAAACATTAGATCCTCGCGTAATGACTGGTTATATGCTATTAATTGGCTCTGTTATTCTTTTTGGAATAAGCTTGCTCGTTGAACCGTCTGGATTAAAAGGTATGGCAAGTGGAGATTATAGCCTTTGGGTTATATTTTTTGCCTCTGCTTTGTTAGCAACGGCATTTGGCCATTTTTTATACAACTATGCATTGGGCAAGGTAGGAGTGACTGAAGCATCTATTTTTATCAACCTTACCCCTTTTTTCGCTTTAGTAGGGGCTGCCATTTTCTTAGGAGAGCAAATTGTAATGGGGCAAATCATTGGCTTTCTATTTATCTTGCTTGGAATTTTACTAGGCTCAGGCACTCTAGAAGAATTATTAATTAATCGAGTTCCATTTGGTTTTCTTTCCGTTCGAAAGAAAGGAAAATGAGAACCAAGTGCTATGCCTAATAACCCTATACTTTATTTATTAGTATAGTATAATGATGATAATTTACATAGAATTGGAGGAAACAGAATGTTGAATGAGTTTAAAAAATTTGCTTTAAAAGGGAATGTTCTTGATCTAGCTGTCGGTGTCATCATCGGTGCTGCTTTTGGGAAGATCGTTTCCTCCCTTGTCAATGACGTGATAATGCCGTTAGTTGGCTTACTGCTAGGTGGAGTGAACTTCTCTAGTCTAGCCCTTAAATTAGGTGAAGAAAAATTAAAGTATGGTGCCTTCATCCAAACGATCGTTGATTTCTTAATTGTTTCCTTTTCTATTTTTCTCTTTATTCGATTAATTAACCGATTTAAGCGCAAAGAGGAAAAAAAGGAAGAAGTATTGAAATCGGATAAAAAAGAAGAGCTTCTTATGGAAATACGTGATCTTTTAAGACAGAGGGAAACAGGGACAGATAAATAAACCATTATTGAATGAGGTGGAGAGTTGTCCACCTCATTCAATTTTATACAGTTGGAAATAGTAAACTAGATTGCACTACAGAGATGTGATTTTCCCAAAAGCTTCGCATAAGATTGATAATAATTGGAAAAAAAGTAATAAATTAATAGATAAAATAGAAAAATTAATGCTCGTTTACTAATTGACAATGATTATCATTTTCCTTAAAATAGGCTTATATTATAAATCGATCGAATTTTTTACACTTTGCTTTCAGAGTATTCTATCTTGATGAGGAGGAAATTACATGCAGACAATGCTACATGGCTTAAAGGATATTCATATGGTGATTTCGAATCATCGCAAAATTGGTGGAGTAGCTGAGGCGGGTTCCATTCGATTAGCTTCTGGGGATGAATATCACACCCCCGTTTTTACGAATGTAGATATGTCAAAGGGTCAATATGTATCTCTTTGCTTTATTGACGAAGAAGGAAAAAACATTATGGCTCATGTTGATCAGATTGCAGTGATAAAAGGCTTACAACATAAACTAATTTGCCAATTAGATAATACGTATGTAAAACAAATGCTAGTAGATGAGACCTTACAGTATTTACAAAAATTATGTGAAGTAAATGAAGGTTATGTAACTACTTCCTTTAAAAAAGAAGCATTAAAGCTAGTTCAAGATATTAGTGTAACAGAACTTGAAAAACGAAAAGTTGTACTGCCATTTCCTTTAGAAAATAATTTAATTCAAATGAAGAAACGCTTATTTGCTTAATAAGCGCCCTTGCCACGTAAATTGCTGGACTGAATCGAATGAGATAAAGGAAATACGAAGAGCGAAAATGCTCAGAGTTTTAAAGCTCTGAGCATTTCTTTTTATATTGACTTATTTTATTAAAGTCCCCGTTACGTGAAGAAGAACATATTTATCTATGGAACATTTCAACCAAACATTAAAAAGAATTTCTTTGTTTAGTATTGTTTATATAAAGAATTACATTCAGTATACATAAAATAAAAAGAATAACAAACAAGTATGAAATTAAAACATCCCCACCTGAATATATACCGTCTGCTAAGTAACCCCCTATTATTCCATTTATCACTGATACTACAATTGCGACAACAGAAAACAGCCCGATAGTAAAACCATTAATAAGTTGTTTACGTTTTAATGGCCCTATCATTAATAGCGAGATTACTAACGAACACACAATAAAAATTAAAAAAATTATTCTAATGAAAAAGTAAATTTCCATACCTTCCAATGATTATATCCCCCCTAATTTTATAGACAACACAAATAATTAAAAGTTCCATTTAATGCTGAATAACACTTTCTTTATTTTAACATAAATACCCTGTTATCCTGCTTGAGTTTTTAAACCAATATTACATTGTAAACATTTTAAAAATCCTCAGTAAACGCCTTGACATTAATTGTTGCCTCTGCTTTCATGGATACTATTTTCGATGTTATTTAGCCTATAATTAAAACGCTATTATATCAATAAAAATTAATACACCAATTCATATACGAATTGGTGTGCTAATTTACTTGTTATCAAAATTTTTGGTGCTCGTAAACCGAACCCATTACTTTGTGGAAAATGTGTCTTTTTTCAATTTATCCATTTGTTGTAAATACAGCTTGACAGGATAAACGATATTGATCAGCAATTGCGTTTTTTAGTTTATCCTGTTCCTGTTTATTAGGAGTATCAAGTAATGATATTCCGTCAGTAATACGAACTGTACAAACGCCACAAGTTCCTTTTCTACACTTAAAATTTAAGTTTTGACCTTGCTCTAAAGCAGCATCAAGCAATTTTGTTCCTTTTACGGGGGTTACTTCAAAAACATTCTCATTTTGAACGAGCTTTAGCTTTACTTTTTGATCAATCTTCCTATTATTCGTTGGTATCTCTTGCTTATGTTTTAATTCTTGCTCAGGTTTTTGAGAAACGATTTGATTTTTAGGAATTAAGGAGCCTACAGATAAGCTTCTTCGCCTCATTATTCTCCACCTGCTATTCTTTAGGATCCGCTAAAGTACAAATAGCTGAAGGACGTTTTATACGTAATACCGCAGTCTCATAAACCCGAAATGGGTGATTCATTCCCTCTTCTCCCAGATAAGCAGTTTCAAAATCTTCTGAAATAACGAGATCTAAGTTATTTCTTCCCGTATTCACAATTAGTCCAGTCTTCCCTTTCAAAACAGACGATTGAAAAACACCATCTGTAATAAGCTCACGGACATGCTCAATTTCTAATACATTCGTATCTTTATGTACCCTATGTAATAAAGAGTACAATTCGGGTGATAACACCATTGCATAAGGTCCAGTATGATCCATTTCCATTAATTTATTTCTTGCCTCTACCACATCTTGAAATGCACTGCCAGACTCATACCAATTTCCAATTAAATGCGTTAAGCGGCCTTTCACATTCATCAACCCTGGAATGTCGAATTCCTTTGAACCATGAAAAATCATTTGATCCTCAAGAATTGCAACATTGCGTGCAGCATTTGCAGCAGGAGAAAAATCGATTGGAATATCTAAAACCTTTGCTTGTTCTAAATCGCGCCAATATAGAACAAAATCGTTATAGAGCATGGGAATTGTATAATTTACCCTTTTAGCTTCTTCAAAATCAGTGTCAAAAGAGCCTTGAATACCCATTTTCGCTTTACTTGTTTCTAAATAAATATCATTATGAATACTTTGAACCCCTCTGCCAAGAGGTCCATATAATTCAATAAATCTTCGACCAACCAATTGTTTTCGTGCTGCATCAATGACTGTTTGATCTAATAGGTCAAAGTCATTATTTGTTAAAGTTGAATCTGGAAATAATTCTGCTTTATTCATTTTTATAGCCTCCTAACTTTATTTTCTTTCTATTAGTGAACCTACAGAAAAACTCTTTTTTCTTTTCGCTGGCCCTGTCGAAACAGAAACAGCTTCAGTCTTAGCTAAATGATCGTGGTCCTCATCATGATGCGCATGGGGATCAACATAATGATGATTAAAACGATTATTAATTTCTATTAGCATTTCTTTTACTTGTTGATAATCACTATAGGTAACCTCTCTTAACTTTGTTAGAAGAGATTGTCGTTCCTCGTCCTTAAACTGAAAAAGAGCCAAATCTAGATGTTCTACAAAATTATGCAAGCCGAATTTTTCCAAATTAAGCTCTTGCAAAAGCCGATTAAATTCATTATTGGTAGGAGAAAACGCAGTATCATCTTTTTCTTCATCAAATTTTGAAATAAGAGGAATGAGTTCAAAAAGTCTTGAAAGCCTTTGTTCTTCTTCTTCATAAATATGATGATAATATAAGCGCTCATGATCATCTGTAGCATTGTTTATGACAGGGTCTAACATACTCATGAAATCTTCAATTGCTGCTTTTGTCGTTGTAAAGATTCTATGTAAGGTGCTTAATTCACCTTTCAACCCTACCACCCCTTAAATAAATAATAATTGCTTAATCTATTATAACCTTCTACCAATCCTTTAAACAAAATTAACCTGCAAATATAATACTCTATATATGAACTCCCCCCACCTACCATCTATCACGGTTTAAAGTGGGGATTTTTCGGCTAAGTTAAAAACATACATTGGTATTAATCTTTGGTTTTGAAACTTTTTTGGCTATCATACGTATAACAACTGTAAGTAAATTCTTTATGAGGTGATCAAACAAAATGTTTGCACAGACAGTACATCCTAATCAACAATACTTGCCGTCGGTATTAAGAGTTTTCGCTTTCTCTCTTGCCATTGCGTTTCTCGGCACGATGGTTGGTGTCTTTGTACCGCCAGCACTCTTTCTACCATTAGTTATATTAGAGGTTGTTATGCTATTTGGTGCTTTTTTCTTACGTAGAAGAAAAGCAATCTCCTATTCATTCTTGTATGCCTTTACCTTTATTTCAGGGATCACGACTTATCCAATTGTTTCTCATTATATTGCGACCATTGGAGTGAATCTTGTATTAACGGCTTTGGCCACTACAGTAACTGTGTTCACAGGTCTTGCTGTTTATGCATCTACTACGAAAAGAGATTTATCCTTCTTAGGTGGAATGCTTATGGCTGCTTTATTAGCTTTAGTTGCCATTTCAATTTTTAATATTTTCTGGCCTCTAAACTCAACTGCTATGCTAGTGTTTTCCTTTATTGGTGTTCTAGTATTTAGCGGCTATGTTCTTTTTGATTTTAATCGAATGAAGCGCCATGGTGTAACAGCTGAAGAAGTACCGCTTATGGCATTAAATTTATACTTAAATTTTATTAACCTTTTCATCAATATCTTACGAATTTTTGGTATATTATCTAGCAAAGACTAACCATAATCAGCAGCAGACCTTTCTGCTGCTGTTTTTTTGTATTAGCTGTATTAAATAACTTTATTGATTTTTGAATCATTTAGCACGAATTACATAAAACATAGAGAGAAAGCGAGCTTTCTTTCTATGTTTTATGTAATTCGTGCTACCTTGAAGCATTGCTTCAAGGCGAGTGAAACTATGTTTCACTCGAATGATTCAAAAATCGTTTAAAAACCATGTTTTTTATTTTTCGATTCCTTCCACATTAAATATAAAAAATAAGGAGCACCTACTGCTGTAATGACCAATCCTGTTGGAATTTCAGTAGGAGGAATTAACCCGCGACCGATCGAATCTGCTACTAATAACAATAATGCCCCTATAAGTGCTGAAACAGGGATAAACAACTGATGTTCAGCTCCAACCAAGCTTCTTGCAATATGTGGGCTAATTAATCCAACAAAGCCTATCATACCAGCAGCTGCTACAGAGGCGCCGGCTAATAATACTGCTGAAGCTAAAAGAAAAAAGCGAACGAGCTCTACCTTGAGTCCAAGTCCGGTAGCAACAGAATCACCAAGCTGAAGAATATCTAGTGCTTTTGACATTAACCAAACAAATGGGAAGAATAATACAACCCATGGCAAAATCTGAATCACTTGCTCCCATGTTCTTCCCCATAGACTTCCATTTAACCAAAGGATAGCTGCATTTACATTTGTGTTTGCCTTTATCATAATTAATTCGATAAATGCCTGACAGAAAGATGTGACAGCTACCCCGACTAAAGCAAGACGAATTCGATCAATTCCATTGCGATAGGCGATAAAGTACACAATCAGTGCAGAAGCAGCTCCTCCTATAAAAGCAGCTATTCCAACAGCGCCAGGCGGAGAGTCCTGCCAAATAATTGTGACAAAAACAGCGGCAATACCGGCTCCCCCTGAAATTCCTAATGTGTCTGGAGCAGCTAATGGATTATGTAAAACAGATTGCGTAATGACTCCGGAAATGGCTAAACAAGCACCTATAAAAATCGCTAGTAAAATTCTAGGCATACGATAATTCATCACAATGTACGTAGTATTTTCATCTCCCAAACCAAAAAAAGTCTTTAAAATCGCAATAGGTGAAATGGGTACCGCACCAATCCCTATGTTTATAATGGCACACAAAAAAACGAGTATACATAGAACAGAGATCACAACAAATGCTTTTGTTCGTTCTGAAAATAATTTTGTTTGGATGAGATTCATGATGCCACCTCTCTTTTCTTGCGTGCTAAATAGATAAAATATGGTGTGCCGATTAAAGCCGTTGTGATTCCAACCGGTGTTTCATAAGGAAAAGATATAGAGCGGGAACCTACATCTGCAATGAGTAAAAGAATCGCTCCATACAATGCACTGATTGGAAGAACCAATCGATAATCCGTTCCAACAAGGATTCGTACAATGTGAGGAACAATTAATCCAACAAAGCCAATCGGACCTACAATAGATACCGAAGTACCAGCAAGGAGAATGACAATTAACGCACATAAGACTCTTACTAAAACGACGCGCTGGCCCATTCCCTGGGCAATATCCTTTCCTAAATTTAGCATGGAAATCGAACGACTCATCAAGCATGTCCAAATAATCACAATAATGCTAACCGGAAGTAAAAGCGAAACATCCCTCCATTCAGTACCGGCAACAGATCCTGCAAGCCAAAATAATACATTTTGTGTAGAATCTTCATTAAAAACAAGCAAGCTTTGTGTAATTGATCCAAGAAATGCTTGAATAACGACGCCTACAAGAGCCAGTTTGACTTCAATATTCCCACCCTTGAATACACTACTTAATAAGAAAATAATACATGCTGCTAACAGACTTCCTAAAAATCCAGCTAACATCAAAAATACTCCACTAATAGCGGGAAAAAGTACAATACAACACACAATAACACATGACGCACCTGCATTAATCCCAAAAATGCCAGGAGAAGCTAAGGCATTTCTGGTCAACACTTGCATAATCGAGCCCGCAACAGCTAGATTTGCTCCAACTAATGCAGTAATGATAGCTCTTGGCAGCCTAACGTCATGAACGATAACTTGCTCTTTAGTGGATTCATAGTGAAAAATGGTCTCTACAATCGTTTTAGGTGATACTTGAAATGGGCCAATCATTAAGGAGAGTAAGAAAGCGGCAAAAACGAATAGGATTCCAATAATGCTTACATAGAGCGTACTCTTTATCTTTTTACTTTTGTTATACAATCTCTTCATTCAATCTGCATTCCTTCCATGTTAACAAAAGAGCAAGCAAAAAGTTAAAGTAATCCCTTTTTACTTGCTCGTATCTTAACTTACTTTATCCCGCATTAACGGGCAGTAAATCCCCAGAGAAACGAAGGTAGGGAATAACTGCCCGTAAAAGCTCGAAGACGGACAGGACGTCCTAGTCAGGCGAATGCCACAGGATGTGGCATATATGAGCGTGATTGGTTCAACTAACCAACAGCGGGGGAATGGGTGATAGACAAAAGAGTGACATCCTTTCGTGTTGCATAATCTAGCACATTCTAACCATCAAACACCCCTACCGATGGAAGTTTCACCTTATCACCTTCTCTAAGTCTGGAATTATCTCATTTATTGAAAGCAAACTTCTTCTTCTTGACCAATCACTATGATCTACTTCAAATACTTTTCCTTCTTTAACAGCCGTTAATTGATTCCAGAGTTTGTCGTCCTTCATTTTTTCTTTTACTGAGGCTTCTTCTTCGTTAATTGAAACGATTAAAATATCTGGGTTAAGCTTTAATATTTGTTCAACCGTCATTTCTTTACTAACCTCTTTTTCATCCTGCAGAGCATAATTGACTCCCAAACCTGTTAGAAAGGATGGCAGGAAGAATGATGATGTATTGCCATCAAAAACACCCTCATCACCTGCACTTACAAATAATACAGATTTTTCTTTATTTAATTGATTCTTAATGCCATTAACCTTCTCATTATGATCAGCAACTAATTTTTCTGCATCTTCTTTTTTCCCAAGTGCTTCCCCAATTTTCTTAGTTACGTCAACGGTATCTGTATATGTAGCATCCTGATTCTTTAATACAACAGTAGGTGCAATTTTTTCTAGCTCTTCGTAAATATTTTTATGTCTGTCTAAATCTGCAATGATTAAATCAGGATTCAAGGTACGAATCACTTCAAGATTCGGTTGCGACCTTTGTCCAACAGATTTATAGCCTTCGATTTTTTTTAATGCTTCTTTAGGTAAACGCTCTGGTTTATTATCATCAGCTACCCCAACTAGCTTTACTCCAAGTGCTGCGACGACCTCGGTAAAGCCTTGTTCTAACACAATTACCCTCTTCGGATTTAAGGATACCTCCGCCTCTCCTAATTCGTGAGTAATTTTCCTAGTTTCCACTGTCTTATTTTCATCTTCGGCTCCATCTTTTACTCCACTACTACACGCACTCAGTACTAATGCGACTAGTACTATAGTAATAGAAGAAACCATATTGCGTATCTTTTTCATCTTTTTCCCCCTAGTGAATATGCCTGCGCGATGGGCAAAACTAATCGGTTTAGCTCAACAATGGATTGTAGAACAAACAGCCTAACTTTTTGTTTAGCAGAGCCCTAAATCAGCAATCGGCGAAGCGAACTCTTGACAAACCGAACTTGCCAATGGTTTAAAATGGAAAGAACCAAGGGCTTATTTGGTATGTTTTCTTTTGTTCCCTTCGCCCTTGATAACCTGAAGTCAAACCATTGGCGTGTTTGTCAAGAGCGATTGTGGCGGTCAGAAAACTTCTTTTGGCATTAGCTTGAACAATAATCTGTTTTTTCATAGAACTTTTGACACTACCAAAAACACCTTTTATATGATTATGATAATCATTATCATATAAAAGATCAATACTTATTTTCTTAAAGAATTCGTTCAGAAGAAATCGATCTCTCAGTATGAAATTTTTCTGTCGTCATCTTCTAGGACTTTCCTTCCGAACAGAAAGCCCTAGAACTTTAAACTTCGCTGTGAAATTTTTCTTAATCTCTTATTAATGAGCTGTATACCTTTTTAAAAATATGGATTCCTTGGCGTATCTGGTTTTCATTTAAGTAGGAATAACTCAAACGTATATAAGGAAGATCCCTGCCCCCTGGATCACAAATGCGGCCAGGGACAAATGATACGGATTGTTGAATGCTTTGTTGAAGCATTGAGGTCATATCAATCTGCTCATGTAACTTCACCCATAAATTTAATCCTCCTGATGGGCTTATCCATGACAATCCAGTATTTTGAAGCTCCTCCTCCATTACTTCTTTTCTAATTTGCAAAGCGATCCTTAGCTTTTCCATATGCCTATGCATGCGTTCAGATGTCAAAAAAAATAAAAATGCCTTCTGATTTAAAAGAGGGGTTCCATTGTCCGCAAGCGCTTTAGCCTTTAATAACCATTGGATTAATGAGGGATGTGCAATCATCGTACAAATTCTTAGGCCCGGAGCAACGTATTTACTAAAGCTGCGTACATACACCACATAGCCATCCGTATCATATTGAAAAATAGGGGCAGGAGGCGTTTCATGGAAATAAATTTCATGATATGAATCATCCTCAACGATTAAGCATTGATATTTTTCGGCTAGTTCTACTAATCTTTTTCGCTGTTCTTTTGGAACCGTATAGCCTGTTGGATTATGAAAAGTAGGATTCAAATAAAATATTTTGGGCTTATGGCGCTTCATCAGCTCTTCCACTTTATCTAGATCAAATCCATAAGAGTGTATTTCTACAGGCAAAAGATGCACACCTCGTTGTAAAAAAATATCGATAGCTGCACTATACGTAGGACTATCGATGAGAACATAATCGTGCATATGAACAAAGACCTTTGCAATCAAATCAATGGCTTGCTGCGCACCAGTCGTGATGACCAAATTTTTGGTTGAAACATGCAGCTGATGATATTGATAAAAGTAGGTGGATAACTCCTCAAGTAATTCAGCATCCCCTTGGACAGGGGCATATGTACCGAGCAGTTTAGGATATCGGTCAAATATTTTTCTTACTTCCTCGGATAGAAATTTATTTGGAAGAAGAAGAGGATCAATAACAGCAGTAGAAAATTGATAATTGGCCTCTAATTGATGGATTTCTGATAAGTAGCTGTTTTGAATATAGGAATGAATGATCGGATGAGCATGATCAACCTTCTCTCCTTTTTGTGACAGAACAAAATAACCTGACTTATCCTTTACATACAAATATCCATCATCACGTAAGCATTGATAAGCTTTAAATACAGTTAAGCGATTAACTTGTAGCTCTTGCGCTAACATACGAATCGAAGGTAGTTTATCATGCGGTGTCCATTCTTTACTTCTGATTCGATTGAGTACATATTCATATACTTGTTGAAAAAGTGGAATACGATTTATGGGAAGCGATTGTAGTCTATTCAATTTTTTATCCCTCCTTTATTCCATTATAAAGGAAAAAAATCAAACTGTTCTATTTTAAATAATCTGTTCTATTGCTAATTATTTATGATAATCACAAGGAGGAGTTAGTTATGATTATCGTATTATATGTTGTGATGTGTGCCATTTTTGGAACAACCTTTTTAGCCATCAAAATTGGCATTGATGCAGGGCTAGAACCTATTTTTTCAGCAGGAATCCGTTTTTTTCTCGCTGGAATGATCCTTTATATGATCATCGGATTTAAGGATCGTAAAAATTTCAAGCTTCTTTTCCAAAAAGAATTAATGATTACCGGTTTTTTTCTAACCTTTGGAACCTTTTCTGCTCTATATTGGGCAGAAAAATATGTCTCTTCAGGAATCGCGGCTCTTTTATCAGCAACAGGCCCGATTATGATCTTATTCATTCAAGGTGTCATATTAAAAGCAAAAATGAATCGATTAACAATATTCGGTGGACTTGGAGGCTTTATCGGGGTTTTCCTTCTGTTCTTACCAGGGCTATCAATTGAAAAGAATAGCTTTTGGTTGATTGGTTGTGGAGTTATTATTGTTGGAGAATTGTTATACTGTATCGGAACGGTTTACTCAAGCTCTGTCATTAAGAAGTTCAATCAATATTCACCTATTGCTTTAAATGCAGTGCAAATGACATATGGAGGGGTTTTCCTATTTGTATTTTCTTTTTTTATAGAAAAAGGAAGCCTTTCTGATTTACATTCTTTCGGTGCTATCAGCTCTTTAATCTATTTAATTATTGCAGGCTCAATGCTAGGACATACGATTTTCTATTTATTGGTCGCAAAAACAAACGCATTTTTCCCTACGACATGGCTGTATGTATCTCCTGTTATCGCTCTTGTCATAGGTGCTATCTTTTATCATGAAACATTGCAATTATCTATGATTGTTGGAGCTTTATTCATTCTATTTAGCCTGATTCTTGTAAACTTTGATAAACTAATAAATACGAGAAGAAGTGTCAAACCTCAAACCATCTCATAACAAATGCAAATAGAAGGTGTCTAAAAAGGCAACATATTTTTTAGACACCTTATTTACTCTGGCAGTTGCTTATAAGCCATTTTTTTGATAATTTCCTCATGCTGTGGATACATCTTTAAAAGATCCTCTTGTGCAAATAACTCAAAATCCTCGTATTCAAATCCGGGGGAAACCATACATCCGACAAGAGAAAAGGTATGTTCCTTTACCACTGTAGAACCAAATATGCATCCTTTAGGTACAAGTATCTGTGGTGCTTCTCCTTGATCTAAATGGATTCCAAGATTAATTTCTTCATATTGACCATCCGGATGAATCAAATGGATCGTAAGTGGACTTCCAGCGTGATAATACCACAATTCATCTGATTGTAAGCGATGAAAATGTGAAATATCATGAGATTTCAATAAAAAATAGATACTTGTATAAAGCTTTCTTTTTCCTTTAAAGCTTCCCACTAAATCAGACTCATATGTTCTTCTAAAATATCCGCCTTCAGGATGAGGCTCCAAGCCCAGTGATGTAATAAAATATTGAGGATCTTGTATGCTCACGGTTATCACCCTATTCTTTCATCTCATTTATTCTTCGTTTTTATTTTTAATATTACTGTGTTTACTTAATACATGTAAATGAAATAACCACTTTAAACTAATACTTTAGGTCTAAGACGATCTCTTCCTC
This sequence comes from Bacillus sp. 03113, assembly GCF_006546985.1. Taxonomy (GTDB): domain Bacteria; phylum Bacillota; class Bacilli; order Bacillales; family Cytobacillaceae; genus VATK01. Next base: position 276,370 of record NZ_ML637008.1, on the reverse strand, counting down.
GTTTCAATCTTGTTTTAACGGTTGATAAAGGTAAATTGGTTTTTCTGCTAATTTCCATTAAGGTTTGGTGTTGATAATAAAATAAAAGAATAGGATCACGATAAATATCTGGCAGCTCGCTAACCGTTTGAACCATTTCCTTTTGAGCATATCGATTTAATACCGTTTCCTCAGTCTGTTGCGAGACTTGTGTTTCATTTGTATATAAATATAATTTTTCTTCCCAAAAACGCTTCGCTGATTTTTCCTTTCTCCAGTAGTCTCTACATTTATTTAAAGCTATTTTATATAACCAGCTTTTAAATTTAGTCTTATCCTCAAATGATGAAAATCCGAGGTACGCGGAAATCAACATTTCTTGATAGAGATCCTCACCTAGCTCCTTATGCCTTACTAAAGATATTATATATTGAAGTAAGGAAGCCCCATGCTCTTGTACAAGTTCTTCAAACTCTCTTTCAGAATGGCTATTTTCTTTGCTTTTTTGAGGGTACATCCTTTTTCTCCTTCCATTTCCAATGATTTCTTATAACAATAGACGAAACCATTTATACAACCACTACACTTTTTTGAAAAAATATTAATTAAAACGATTAATAGGCGACATCCATACCGAGAAGCCTAATTTTCTGCAAATAGTTAAATAATGCATGGTAGTCAGTAATAAAGCACCCAGGTTCATTCCAATGATAATTCCATCCATTTGAAGGGTTGTCATCGATCCAAGGATATACATAGCTGTAAAGGAAAGAATGGTTGACCATATCGTCTGCAAAACAGCATCCTTCATTAAACCAAGTCCGATTAAAAATGCTTGCAACGGGATAGAAAAATAATGGAATAGAAAATAAGGCCATAGTAGTTCAACATAGGATGAAGCAGTTGTCGAATGAAAAAAGAAAAGCGTCAAAGGTTCTGCAAAAATATATAAAGCACCTACAGCAGGGCCACCATACAAGAAAGTTAAGATAATCACCTGTTGAAGCAGCTTTTGCATTTGATCAAGGTTTTTTTCTGCATATGCTTTTGAAACAGTAGGAATGAGCATGATCATAAAGGAATGCGCGATAAAGGCTGGGAAAAAACCTAACGACATCGAAATGCCTGCAAGCACGCCAAATTGCTCAGTAGCACTTGTTTGCGTTAAGCCAGCATGAATCAGAGCAGCTTTTATTAAAAAAGGCTGGAAAGCCGCGGTTAACGAATTAAATACTCTTAAACCAGTTGTTGGAATCGAAACGGCCATTAAATTGTTTCGAATGATTTTTCCTCCCAAGCTTTTCTGAGGGTCTTTTTTCAGCTGCTGATATTGAATAAAGAACATATGAATTAAGTAAAGAAAAACAACGATATCACTTCCGACCAATGTGCAAAATGCAATTAAAACAGATGTTTCTATATCGAATTGGAACCATTGAAATAAAAAGACCAAGAGGATTAACTGAATAATTCTTCTTAAAAAATTAGCTAAAGCAATCTTCCCCATTTGCTGTTTTCCCATAAAAAATCCACGAGCAATTGATGAAAAAGAAACGATTGGGATCATGAATAGAACGAGCCATCTAAATAAACGGTGATATTGACCAAATATCGAAATAAAAGGCATCGAAAAAATCGTTACAACCATTAAGATTGCTGTAATCATAATCGTTAATTGAATCACATGCTTTAGCATACTTAGGTGATATTTCTTATCCTTTTCAGCGATAAATTTTGAAATGGAAATAGGAAGCTCAAAGCTGGCTAATAACACGATTAGAAAAATCGTAGGGAGAATCGACATATACATCCCCAGCCCATGCTCCCCCAATTCTCTCGCTAATACCATATTGACAATAAACTCGATACACTCGCCAAAAAAAGCCATGATGACTAACAAAAAAGTACCCTTATAAAACGAGCTCATAACTCTCTCCTTTATCATAAAAGGAAAACCAGTCTTTTCTTTCCTTTTTATTTTGTTTTTAAAACATATGAGACAAGTCATGAGATTATTTTATTTGTTTAAAAATAGTGACTATATATTTGTGATTAGGATAGCGAAGAAAATTTGTTCACTCTAAAAGCGAATCCCGCTGGAAAGGGATAAAAGAAGTTTATAAAAAGTTAGTTAGACAAATTTAAAACGTATTTTAAAGAGGACGCCCATCAGATGGAGAGGAGCTCCATCTGATTTTTCCGTTTATGTATCATGATTTTTATTTTACAATTGAATGCTTAAAGGCATATATGACCGCTTGCGTACGATCCTGAACCTGTAGCTTACTTAATATATTACTAACATGTGTTTTTACTGTTTTTAAAGCAATAAACAATTCATCTGCAATTTCTTGGTTTGTTTTCCCTTCTGCCATAAGTAATAAAATTTCCATTTCTCTACCTGTTAGCTCTTCGTGAAGTTCATGATTATTTTTTTGTCTCATTTTCATCATCATTTTTCCAGTGACTTCTGGCTCAAGAATGGATTGCCCATGAAAAGTGGCACGCACTGCATTGGCGATTTCACTTGCTTTCGATGTTTTCAGCATATAGCTTGTAGCCCCTGCTTCTAATGCAGGATAAACCTTTTCGTCATCTAAGAAGCTAGTCACAATAATAATTTTTGCTTCAGGCCATCTTTCGATAATATTCCTCGTTGCCTCTATGCCATCCATTTCCTTCATCACTAAGTCCATTAAGATGATATCAGGGCGCAAGGCAAGAGCGATTTCAATCGCTGTTTTTCCATTATCGGCTTCACCAACCACTTCGATATCAGGTTGAGCTGATAAATATGAAGAAACACCAATTCGCACCATTTCATGATCATCTACAAATAATACTTTAATCATCTGCCCCACCCTTTTCTGCTATCATCGGAATTTTCACTTCAAGACGAGTTCCTTTATTTTTTAAGCTAATAATTTTTATAGAACCCCCTATTTCAATTGCCCGTTCATACATATTTTGAAGACCATATGAACCGGCTTTCCTCTTCTCTACATCAAATCCGACTCCATCATCAATGACACGTAAAATAATAAAATCATCTCTCTTAATAAGCAGAACTTCGAGCGTCGTTGCCTTCGAATGGCGAAGTGTATTCGATACAGATTCTTGAATAATGCGAAATAGGTGGTCTTCTATGCCTTTATCAAGTGGATCATTCTCTAGCTTCCACATGATTTTCATCGTTACCTTCTGAGACAATTCAACTAAAAGCTCTTCGATCCCTTCCTGTAAGGTCTTCCCTTTTAAAGCAATGGGCCTTAAGTGCAGAAGCAGGGCTCTCATTTCTAACTGAGATTGATGGATCATTTCTTCTACCATCTTTAATTGCTTCGTCTCTCTATCATCTGAAAAAGGCTTTGTTTCATTGATCGCTGACATAAGCATAGACGCTGCGAATAGCTGCTGACTGACAGAGTCATGAAGCTCACGGGCAAGGCGCTGTCTCTCTTGGGAAATCATTTCTTGAATTCGCTGCTCCTGATCCTCAGCCTTTTCATTGGCTAGTTTTTGGGAAAGTTTTTTCTGTTCCATCAATTGATTTTGCAGCTTAATCACACGGTCAATGATAAAGTGAAGCTCCATTGAAGAATTAAGCTCCTTATCATCATAGGACACTCGTCCTTCCTCCACCCGTTGCAGGAGATTTTCGGCCACTTGAAGCTGCTTACGTGAAAAAAAGCCTGAAAAAGCTCCTAATATTAGCCCAATAACAATACTTACACTAATAACAAACAGAATAAAAGGGATATCCATTAAATCCTTTTCCCAAAGACTTTCCCAGTCTGGTAGAGGAAAAACAATAAAGAAAGAAATAGATAGAAGGATTAAGGTACCTACTGAGATAAGAATTCCCCATAATATATGCCTTTGATAAATGCTCATATGCGCTTCACCTCAAGATTTCCGACAATTAATGAGGTGAAGATTTTCACTTTTTGTTCTGCTGTCTCAAAGCCTGGAGTTTGAACTTGTATGGCTTGATTAAACAATTTAGACTCATGTATATCAAAAATAGTTGTAGAACCTGCAATAACAGAATGATGCACATCGACTTCTAGATCATATGGGATGAGTACTCTAACATTTCCGATATAATTACGGATAAAAATAACAGTTTCTCCTTTTGGAAGAACGGTATAGCTAAGATCAATTACGGTATCCCCTACCCCAGCTTGTATATTGACATCAGACCATTCATAGACATGCTCTGGCGTTTGCTGTTTTCCAAAATAAGCATTATGAAACAAAGAACATTTACGAATGTAAGGTTCTTTCTGTTCATTTATTTCTGGTTCCTTAATAATCGGCTGAATTTTCGCTGCATTCTTTTTTGATTGAACAAATTGAATCACATAATATATAAGGATAGCGAATAAGAGAAATTTAAACGTAATCATACTTACAATGCTTAATACTAAAAAGATAATTCCCGCCCAAAAAAGAAATTTCCCTATCTTCTTTGTTCTCCTTTTTTTGCCTATATAGATCATTCCTGCAGCTACTAGAAGGGAAAAAATAACTCCACTATTAAAAAAGAAAAACTCTAGCAACAGAAGAATTCCCCCTGCCAATATGACTAGGCTGAGATAATTGCTTACGATTTTGTTTAACATTGGAAATCCTCCCTTCTAGACAGTTGAAATAAGAAAGTTTTTTAAAGTAGACTTGTGTCAGAATGTACGAGTGTCGATGAAGACATAAGGCCGTGGCGTACTTAATAGGCCAGTGCTTAATTCCTATATGATCTAGCCACTCCAGAATTGAATTTAAAGAACACCTTTTATTAATGCTTGTCGGGGCTGCAAGGCGCTCTCGCTTTTAATAAAAAGGCGCAGTTTCCCACGCCTTTTTAGAATAACATGTTTGGTTTACGAAATAGAATCGAATTCTTCTTTTTTCATCTTTTTTTCTAATTGAGCAATTCTTCCATCAATGGTGTCACGGTAATAGTTGCTTTTTATTTGCTGTTCTAAACGATCTAGATACGTTTCAATTTCCTGAAAGCGTGAAAAGGATTGATTGGTATCTTTATCAAGCACTTGATTCATTCGATGATGCGCTCTCGCTACATTTTCTTGTCCCATAAGCTCTAGACGACGAATATTCATATCTTTTAGCTTATGCTTCATTTCTTCATATTTTTGTTCAAGCTCTCCAAGCTGCTGTGTTACTTTTTTTAGTGATTCCTTTAAATAAGCTGCTCGTTCTTCATATTGAGTCTGTTCCTGTAAAGCAAATTCATATAACTCTGTTTCACCTGCTTTCGATGCGACATCAGCTTGTTTTTTCCGTTTAACGGCTAAATCGTTGGCAAATTGGTATTCTCGTGTGAATTCATCTTTTAAAGAATATTGACGCTCCAACAGCTTCCTTACCTTTTCAGTTTCTTGTTCACATTCACGTAAGTATTGATTTAACAAAGCAATTGGATTTTTTCTTTCTTTTTGATCTAAAGCTTCATGCATATCAGCTAACACTGTATCTTTGATTCTTTTTAATAAATTTGACATCGTTCATTCTCTCCTTTTATGAATGTTTTTGTAAGTTAGACCATTCTTTTTCAAAGTTTACAAATGGATCATTTTCTTTCTTAGTTTTTTTTCCTAGACGATTCCATTTTTTATAGACAATGTATAAGATATAAGCAGCGACTGCACCCAGGATTGCAGGTGCATTTGTTGCAGCGGCAATCAATGCGATTACACCGATGATCCCCCATCCAATCTTTCCAAATGTGCTCTCAGCTTTTAAAAATTGTTTAAAGACAAAATACAGAATCGCTAAACTAACGAGTAGCCCTACTAAATGACCTAGGCTAGAAATAAGCACGACTGCTGCAATACCTCCAATTAATAACAACCCAAATTTTTTCATTTTTCGTTGCCTCCTTTCTTGATTTCATCTTACCTAGAATAAAGCTTCTTCATAACGAGCTAGAGCTTTATTTTCTTCTAAGACCTGAGACGTATGGATAATAGGGAGGATTTTAAACCTTTAAACACAGCTAAGAAAAATGTCTCTAATAAGAAAAGCGCAAGCGCCTTGATCAGCCCTGAAGTAAAATGTTCATTTGGCTCAAAAGGTGCTTTTCACTTTTAGAGACAAAAGGTTATTTTTCACAAGGGCTAGGCGCTGTAGCTAGACACTAGTCGGACTTCAGAAAACTTATACTTTCTTATCCTTGAACAAAAAAATATCTGACCCTAGGGATCAGAACAATCTACTGAAAGTAGCAGGCATTCGCCTCGCTACTTTCCTGAAAAAACTACAAACGAAAAAACAGCTAAAGAAAAAAATGGATCATTTTTCTTTAGCTGTTTTTACTTTTTAGGGACTTTTCGGACAGCCCCATTCTTTAACATTCGACTTTCCAAGCAATCTTTTGTAGCATCTTTATTTCTTCTTTTCTTCCTTTTTTCTGACCTGACGAGATTGAATATTTTCTGGATCTAACCCATTTCCAAGTGAACCATAAGCATTTCCTAATCGAGGATCCACTAATTCAGTATTTTGATCATATACTCTTGGCGTTTTCCAAAGGGCGATTAGTGCTTTAAAATGGGGCATTTCATGGTAACGGTCAGGCCACATTTTTTTAATATGCTCTTTCACAATTGGGTAATATTTAGGGCTCATTGCCGGAAATAGATGGTGCTCAGTATGGTAAGAAAAATTAAAATGTAAGACATCCACCCATTTCGGTACGGTTACTGTAAGACTATTAGCCAGTGGATCATTTACCGGCACAAGCGGATTTAAGCGATGATTTGTAGAGATATAACCCATGACAATTAAATTAGCAATTAATAGTGGCAGTAAGAAGGCAAACAGCCATTTCAAAGGACCAATGACAAATAATAAACCAATCCATGTTGCCCAAGGTAGAATCAACTGAATCCAAACAGCTGGTTTTTTCTTTGGCTTAAATTCTTTAATATACAACATAAACATCATTGTAGAATGCACAGAAAATTGGACTGCTAATGACAAGAAACTTGCGCATGCACGAATAGGAAAAGGAATTTTATATATCCACTTTAAAAAAGGTTTATCAACAACTTGCTCTATATTTGGCCACGCATCAGGGTCTTTATGATCATCCTGTGTATGGACATGATGATTCATATTATGCCATTTTCTCCATAAATTTGGACCTGTCGATAACGGCCAAAAGGCAATTGCTCCAAGCAGATCTCGTATCCAGGCTTTTCTAACAATCGTCCCATGTAGAATTTCATGACCAAGAAATCCTAGCGAAGCAAAGCTTGTTCCAAGGATTACTGAAACAACTATATTAATAATGGGGTGTAAATCAGTTATACTGATCATTAAAATCCCCATAATTACCACAATTAAATATGCAAACCCTCCCCATAAACGACTAGGAACAGGTTTCAAATATTCTTTAGGAAGTAAAGGAGCAATTTTTGCTGCATACCAACCAAAACTATGAAATTCTTTCAACGTAAATCTCCTCTCGATATCAGCTTTTATCCTCACTTTTATTTTCAGATTATTAACAATTATTTCGTCTTTCTAATAATAAGAATGACCTTAATGTTATCAGTATAAGCAGCCATTTGCAACCACATATTATTACCAGGTAATAACATGTGGTTGCAAATGGCTCTAGTATACAAAATCTTTTTTATGGAAAAATGGTATGGTAAGCAAATCAATAATAGGAGGAAAATTATGACTAATTTAAATCCACTTCAATCTCTGAAGCCTTATTGGAGAGAAATAGATCTTCCTAAGTTTGATCCACTATCTCATGATCTTACTGTTGACGTGACCATTGTTGGAGGAGGGATAACTGGAATAACTGCTGGTTATCTACTCGTACAAGAAGGTCTCAAAGTTGCTATTTTGGAAGCCGGAGTGATCCTGAATGGAACAACTGGACACACAACCGCGAAAATAACCGCTCAGCACGGGCTTATTTACGATGAATTAATAGCCCATTTTGGAGAAGAGAAAGCAAAGCTATATTACGAAGCCTCTGATTATGCCTTACAGTTTATAAAAAAGAATGTTGATAGTAAAGGAATCCAATGCGATTTCACTACAGAGGATGCTTTTATTTATACGAGTTCTGATCAATACGTAACTAAAATTGAAAATGAATGGAGAGCGTATGAAAAGCTTGGAATTAAAGGAGAATTTGTTCATTCAATTCCATTTAATATTGACATAAATAATGGAATAAGCATGAAAAATCAAGCCCAGTTTCACCCCTTAAAATATTTGCAAGCTCTTACGAAGGAATTTATACATGCAGGAGGAATGATTTTTGAGCAAACAGCTGCTGTAGATATTGAGGAAGGAAGAAATCCTTCTGTCTTAACAGAAAGCGGTCATAAAATAACAAGTAAGCATATCATCATCGCCTCGCATTTTCCATTTTATGATAAAAAAGGACTTTATTTTGCAAGAATGTTTTCAGAAAGATCATATGTATTAGGGATTAAGTCTAATCAATCCTACCCTGGAGGCATGTATATAAGTGCAGATAAACCAACACGTTCCCTTCGATATACAAATAGGAATGGAGAAAAACTAATACTAGTGGGCGGTGAGAATCACAAAACAGGTAAGGACATCGATACAATGATTCATTACCAAGAACTTAAAAAATTTGCAGAGGATACATTTCAGTCAATCGAAATTCTTTATCATTGGTCTACCCAGGATCTTATTACCCTGGATAAAGTGCCGTATATTGGTCCAATAACCTCAAATAATCAAAACATTCTTGTTGCGACTGGTTATCGAAAATGGGGAATGACAAATGGTACAACAGCAGCTATTTTGTTAACAGATATGATTATGGAAAAAGAGAATCCATATAAAGAAATTTTCAGTCCTTCAAGGTTTCAGGCTGATCCTAACATCAAAAAAATTATTAGCATAAATGCTGATGTAGCAGCAAATTTGTTAAAAGGAAAACTTGAATTTGTTCCAAAGGATCCTAATGATTTATCGGAAGATGAGGGTTCAGTAGTGATGGTGAATGGCAAAAGAGCAGGAGCCTACAAAGAACCTAATGGTAAACTGCACATTGTCGATACAACCTGTACTCATTTAGGCTGCGAGTGTGAATGGAATCATGCAGAAAAAACGTGGGATTGTCCATGTCACGGATCTCGCTTTTCCTATGACGGAAACGTAGTAGAAGGGCCTGCTATAAAACCACTTAAAACGTTAGATTTCGAATAATGCTTTTCAAAGGCTGTTAAGACAAACTCAGCTCTTTTATACAGCCTTTTTTTATTTTTTAAAAACAATAGATTCATCTTTAATAGTGTTAAAATCCACCTTTTTTACTCCATAGGATATAATATACATATAAATAGTTATTCCCATTCAATTATTCTGTAAAAGCTTTCTAATTTTGAGGTGACGAATATGAAAAGAATTGAACGGATTTATCAGCGATTAGAGGAAAAATGTGATGAACTAAATAAAGAGCAGCTATTAAAAAAAGAAGGGTTTTCAGCATTTGATCTTGCTGACGATCTAGATATTCTAAGAAATAATGTAAGCCTTGAGTTAAATAATCTTGTTCGTGAAGGAAAAGTAATTAAAATAAAAAAACGTCCTGTTCTCTATATTCCTCGGCAGGTCATTAAAAAAAATTTTGGCAATATGATCGACCGATCGATATTAGAAATTCACTCATTAAATGATTTGTATCAGCCAAGGGTAAATTCAGCACATCTACACGATGAAAATCCTTTTAAATTGTTAATTGGCTGTGAAGGGAGCTTAAAAAAACAGGTAGAGCAAGCAAAGGCTGCCATCGTCTATCCTCCAAAGGGACTTCATACGCTAATTTTAGGTCCAACCGGATCAGGTAAAACCTTATTTGCACATATGATGCATAACTACGCAATTTATGCTGAGAAAATGAATAAGCAATCACCTTTTATTGTTTTTAACTGTGCAGACTATTACCATAACCCTCAACTATTAATCTCACAAATTTTTGGTCATGTGAAAGGTGCCTTTACAGATGCAAGCTCAGACAAACAAGGGCTGGTTGAAAAAGCACACGGCGGGATACTCTTTTTGGATGAAGTACACCGTCTGCCTCCTGAAGGGCAGGAAATGATCTTTTATTTTATGGATTCTGGAGAGTTTAATAGATTGGGAGAAACGGAAAGAAACCGAAAAGCCAATGTACTGATAATAGGAGCAACGACAGAAGATCCAACCTCATCTTTTCTAAATACTTTTTTAAGACGGATTCCAATCACCATTACCATGCCTTCCTTTCATGAACGACAAGTGAAGGAAAAAGTAGAATTAACGAAATATTTACTTGTTAAAGAAGCCGCTCGTATTCATAAAAATATTAAAGTACATGAAGATGTCATAAGAGCGTTAATCGGCAATGTTACCTATGGAAATATCGGTCAATTAAAATCAAATATTCAGCTTGTTTGTGCACAGGGATTTCTCGAAAGCATTCAAGAGCCTTTTGTACATCTAAATGCGAAAACACTTCCTCAAGAAATGAAGGAAGGCCTTAGCCTCCTTTCTCGTAATCGAATTGAAAATGAGGAAATTGCGAAGTTTGTCGATACTGTTTCCATTATTACCGGAGAAAGCAATCAAGATTTAATTGAAGATGATGTTTATGATCTTCCCTTTGATATGTACAAAATCATTGAAGATAAGGCAAGTCTGCTGAAGGATGAAGGAGTTGCCCGTGAAGAAATCAATAAGTTTGTCACAACAGATATTAAACTGCATGTGAAAAGCTTTTATCAGCAGGTAGTGAAGCATAATAATCTTAAGCTTTCAAAATTAGTTGATAAAAAGGTTCTTCAATTGGCCGAAGAATTAAGATCTTTGTCTCAAAGCATGTTAAATCGGACATTTAATGACAAATTTATTTATTTTATTAGCCTGCACATCGATGGTTTTTTAAAACGTAAAAACAGATCTAGAAAAGATTTGCCTCTTCTTCATGATCTATATGATCTTATGAAAAAAAATAATAAAGAGTATCAAGTGGCATTAAAAATGAAAGAAATAATCGATGATAAATTAGAGATTAGCCTTCCAGATATCGAAGTGATGTATTTAGCGCTTCTTCTCATTTCAGCAGATGAACTGAATAAAAAAGGAAAAGTCGGAATTGTTGTAGCTGCTCATGGAAATAGTACAGCAAGCTCAATGGTAGATGTAACAAAGGAATTACTTGGAGATTATAACATTCAAGCTGTTGATATGCCGCTTGATGTGAGCTTTAACGAAATCTTAAGTAAGCTTATTAAAGTTGTACAAGAAATGAACAGAGGTGAAGGGGTCCTTATGTTGGTCGATATGGGTTCCTTGTATTATTTTGAGGAAAAAATTAAAGAGCAATCTGGAGTTGAGGTAAAAGCTATTGATATGGTCTCTACCCCTTTGGTTTTAGATGCGGTTAGAAAGGCTCATTTCCTTGAAATGGACTTACATTCAATCTATTCTTCCCTTAAAAGCAATCATGAATGGATGGAGACACGAGTTGAACCGGTCACGGATCATCCAAAAGCTATTTTGACCATCTGCTCAACTGGGGAAGGAACAGCTCAAAAGTTAAAAGAAATGATCAAAGCGTATATCGATGAAATCACAGATACACCAATCACAATACTTCCAGTATCAACATTCAAATTAAAGGAAACGGTAGCCAATCTGAAAAATAAATACACGATTGTAGCATCCGTTGGGGTCAAAAATCCGCGCCTTGAGGCACCCTTTATATCCCTTGAAGACTTTATTGAAGGAAAAGGGGAAAAAGTTTTAAATCAAGTTCTTAATAATCGATCCATTGATTCAAACGGAAATCACTCGAATATTATTCTTCAAAATTTATGCGAAGATAGTTTGAAAAATTTTTTACTTTATTTAAATCCATTTCGTGCCACTTCAAGCTTGTTATTATATTGCAAAAAATTAGAAAAAGAATGGGATGTCCATTTTAAAAATACAACAACTATTCGCATTGTTTTGCATACCGCTTTTGCACTTGAAAGATCGATAATCAAAAATGAATTACAGTACAGGCAAGAAAGAACCAATGAAAAATATCTATTATTACAAAGAGTGAAATCTGCTTTCACCATCATTGAAGAACAACTAAATATTACTATATCTGATGACGAGCTACTGTTTATTATAGATTTAATTTCTGAAGAATTTAACAATACAAACGAAAAAAATGCTTCAAAGTTTTTAAGTAGATAAGGTATCTGTATTTGTTTTTACTCAATTGGAAATGTAAGTGCTTTATTTTTAGATAAAATGACTTCAATAGTGTATCAAAATTGAAAAAGAATAAATTAGTGTATTAAAAAAGAAGTTGTCCATTTGGTCAATTTCTTTTTTTCTTCCTTAGTGTATCAAATATCCATTTTCTTTAAAAATGATCACGAATGAAAACAAAAAAAATTTCCTATTGATTTCGTTTATATTACAAGGTTTACGAATGAAAAGAAGAAATTTTTTAAAATTAATACTAAACTTGGCACGGTACTTGCTTATTAATATAGTGTAAGAAAAAAAACCAAGGAGGTGAAAGGTATGATTGCTCTAATTGTTGCTACTCATGGTGAATTCTCTCGAGAAATCGTAAAATCGGCAGAAATGATTTTTGGAAAACAAGAAAATATTTCGTCAATTACATTTAATCCAGGAGAAGGACCCGATGATCTTCAATTGAAATATCAAAAAGCTTTAAATGAATTAGATTCAAATGATGGAACCCTTTTTCTAGTTGATTTATTTGGAGGTAGCCCATTTAATGCAGCGGCACTTATCGCCGCAGAAAATGAAAAAATGGATGTGATTACAGGTATAAATATGCCTATGCTATTAGAATGCCTTGATAAAAGAAATTATTCTAGTTTAATAGATTTAGTTGAGAGCATTCGTCAAACAGCAACCGAAGGAGTTCGAACATTAAAACAAAGCTTAACAGCTAGCAGTATCAGTGAGGATGGTGATTTATAATGAATATTACATTAGTTCGCATCGACGATCGACTTATTCACGGGCAGGTAGCAACATCATGGTCAAAGGAAGCAAAATGTGACCGTATTATCGTTGTATCTGATGAGGTAGCAAATGACAATTTGAGAAAAACCTTGTTAATATCAGTATCTCCACCAGGCATTAAAGCAAGTGTCATACCAATTGATAAAATGGTTAGAGTTTATCAAAACCCAAAATACAGTGATACAAAAGCAATGCTTCTTTTTACAAATCCTACAGACATTGTTAGAGTTGTTGAAAACGGTGTTGACATTAAAAGTGTCAATGTAGGAGGAATGAGCTTTAAAGAAGGGAAAAAGCAATTAGCAAATGCCATCAATGTTGATAATAAAGATATTGAGTCATTTAAAAGATTAAATGAACTGAATGTTAAGCTAGAGATCAGACATGCGATTACTGATCCTAAAGTTGATTTAATGACAAAATTGTAAGCGCATTACAACATAAACCGTAAGTATTTTTAATCAAATTTTTTGAGAGGTGAATAAGGCATGACTACCTTACAGATTATTTTGGTATTACTGATTGCAGCGATTACCGGTATGGGAAGTGTGTTAGACGCATTCCAAACCCATAGACCTCTAGTCGCATGTACATTAATAGGGCTTGTTCTAGGTGATGTCAAAACAGGTATTATTCTAGGGGGAACCTTAGAAATGATGGCTCTTGGCTGGATGAATATCGGTGCTGCAATGGCCCCTGATACAGCAATGGCTTCTGTTATCTCTACCATTCTTGTCATTACAGCCAATCAAAGTATTGGGAAAGGAATTGCTGTAGCAGTCGCACTTGCCGCAGCTGGTCAAGTATTAACAATCTTTGCAAGAACATTAACAATTGGTCTTCAGCATAGGGCCGATAAATATGCTGAGGAGGGAAATTTCAGAGGAATTGATTTGATGCACTACGTTGGTCTCGGGATACAAGCTTTACGTGTTGTGATTCCAACTTTAATTGTAGCATTAATCAGTGTAAATTCTTTCCAAGCAATGCTTAATGCTATCCCAACCGTCATCACTAAAGGTCTGCAGGTTGGTGGAGGAATTGTCGTTATTGTTGGTTACGCCATGATCATTAACATGATGGGTGCAAAATATTTAATGCCTTTCTTCTTCCTTGGATTTGTTTTTGCAGCTTTTACAAATTTCAATCTCGTTGCCTTTGGTGTCTTAGGACTTGTAGCTGCAATCTTTTATATTCAATTACATCCTAAATATTCCAGCACTAAACAACAACCTGCCCTTGCTCTTGCTAGCACACATCACGGTTCTATAGATAATGACCTTGATGATGATTTAGATGATTAAGAAAAGCAGAAGCGCCTTGATCATCGACGTACAAACTGGAGGAGCTTCGACTGAGATAAAGGAAACACGATAAGCGACAGCGAATCGATGTTGACTTATCGTAGGGAGAAGATCTGAAGTTTGATAGTCGATAGGCACTGGAGCTAGACAGTATTCTAACTACAGATATAAATTCCTTATTAAATTAGAAAAGGAGGCTATTATTATGATCGGACATGCAAATTCGAATCTTACCGAAAACTTTGATCAATTAACAGAACAAACAAAACTTACAAATAAAGATTTAACGAAAATGTTTATTCGGGCAAATTTACTGCTTGGTTCTTTTAACTTTGAGAGAATGCAAGCGATTGGGTATTGCTATTCTATGATTCCTGCAATTAAAAGACTCTACAAATCTGGCGAAGAACAAAATAATGCATTAAAAAGAGCATTGGAGTTTTTTAATACACAGCCATTTTTAGCAGCTCCTATTCTTGGTGTGAACGCAGCAATGGAAGAGAAAAAAGCAAATGGCGCTCCAATTGAAGATAGCTCGATTGCTGGTGTAAAAGTTGGATTAATGGGACCATTAGCTGGTGTTGGTGATCCAATCTTCTGGGGTACTTTAAGACCAGTATTAGGTGCACTTGGTGCAACGATTGCTTTAACAGGAAACATTATTGGTCCACTCTTATTTTTCGTCGTATTTAATGTAATTCGTTTAGGTGTGGTTTGGTATGGTGTTCGCTACGGGTATTCAAAAGGAATGGAAATTATTTCTGAACTTGGCGGTAACCGCTTACAAAAATTAACCGAAGGTGCTTCTATTCTTGGTTTGTTTGTAATGGGTGCGTTAGTTTGTAAATGGACAAATGTTAATATCCCAGTTGTTATTGCTGAATTGACTGACCAAACAGGAAAAACAACAACTACTACAATTCAAAGTGTTCTTGATCAGTTAATGCCAGGATTAGTCCCATTATTACTTACTTTCCTTGTCGCAAGATTGTTGAAAAAAAATATCAACCCTTTATATATCATTTTAGGAATTTTCGTTATCGGTATTTTAGGCTACTGGGCTCATATTTTAGCTTAATAGTTTGATAGCCACTTTGCTCCCACTCCAGCATTGGATTGGGAGCGTTTTCAAATATATTATTATTTTGAAATTTAATAGTAAGCTAGGTTTTTTATCGATTTTCTAAATTTTTTATCGATTTCTATTGAATATTTATCGAAAATTTAATTTTTTTATCGATTTTGATAGATTTTTTATCGATTTTTACTATCATGAAACTTTAAACAATATTGCAATAAAGCCTCTTTTAATCCATCATGATCGTTTGATAAAGTTGTAACGTCAGCAGTCGCCTTTACTTCATTTGGAGAATTCCCCATTGCCACTCCTAATCCAGCAAATTGAAGCATATCCATATCATTAAAATTATCGCCAATGGCCATAATTTCTTTTCTTGAAACTTGATACTTTTTTGCCAACATATGAATAGCGAAAGATTTTTTTACATTTTCAGCCATGATTTCAAGATAAGTAGGCTTAGATTTATAGACGGTTATCGTTGGAATCAGATTTTTTAATTCCTTTTCAAAAGCAGCAATGTCTTCTGGTGGACCCATACAAAGTACTTTATTAACTGGAGGATATATTTCCTCATCGAAATGAAAAACCTTAGCAGGCGTTTTTGCTATTTCTCTTTCTTGAATAATCCATTCATTGTCGATAGTTGGAACGTACCAAAACTCTTTATTATAAGCAGAAAAACTAATAGAAGGATATCGATTTGTAATGGCGGAATAAATATTTTCAACATCCTCAGTATTCATCGTCATATTGTAAATCACTTCTCTTGAGCCATCAACTTGAGCAGCTCCCAACACAAGTGCTCCACTAAAACATACGATTGGATCATCAATAACTAATTCCTTTTGCAAAGGAAGAATCCCCTCTGGCATTCGAGCTGACACTAAAATAAAAGGCACACCTTTTTTCTTTAGCTCTTGGATAGATTGATAAGTCCCTATACTAATTTCATGATTTGAAGTAAGCAATGTACCATCAATATCACTGAAAACAAGCTTATAGCCCATCTTCCATCTCTCCTTACCTTTAGGTGTAGAGTTTCAATCCATTTATTCAACGATTATCAGCTGGATTTGATACTTTTTCATGATGTCCAAAAATAATTCTGGCGGGGTCTCATTCGTAATAATAACATCAATCTCTTTCCACTCAATCGCCTTAAAATGGCTAACCTTCTTGAATTTCTGCCCATCCGCTAGAATCACTATTTTTGAGGCATTCCTTACTACTACGCTTTTTGTATAAGCATCCTCTTTATCCTCAAAATAAATTCCATCCTCCATAACTGCCGCTGCTCCAAAAAAGGCACAATCAAAATGTACTTGATCTAGCTTCTTTACATTCTCCATGTCAAAGAAAAATCGATTTTTCCGATTTAAGCTCCCTCCAATTAAAAAGACATCTGTATCAGATCGATTTGAAAGTGCTTCGGCAATATCAAGTGAATGCGTAAAAATATTTATTTTTTTATCAACATGCTCAGTTAAACATGAAACGGTTGTTGAAACATCAAAATAATACAATTGATTTTCTTGTAAAAAGGACGAAGCTTTTTTCCCAATGCTCATTTTAGCATCAGAATAAGATTGTACACGTTCGCGATACGCTAAAATTTTCTCTGTTAAAGCAGGAAGAGAGATTCCTCCATGTGTACGTATCGCAGCCCCTTGGTCAACTAGCTTGACAATATCTCTGCGTGCCGTATCTCTTGAAACTTGAAAACGTTCACAAATTTCATTAACAGACATGCTTTGTCTTTCATTTAAATATTCGAGAATTTTTAAAAGACGTTCCTCTTGAAACATGTAAAGCCCCCTTCTATATAAGTAATTATAAGTCATTTAATCATCATTTACAAGTATTTATTTCGATAATTCACTTAATTAAAACAATATTACGTACAAGTACAGAAAAAAGACACCCTTTTCGAGATCCTTCTCGTAAAAAGATGCCTTTTTTATTAATTTAGATTCCATTTTTTAACATCGAACAATGCTTTGTCTGGACTGTTAAAAACGATTTGCTTATTTTCTTTGCTTGGGAAAATACGTGATGAGAATACTTCTTGCCCATTGTTAATAAAGATTTCAATGGAGGAGGTATCTAGATAAATCGTAAGCTCATCTAGCTGATCGATCACGCATTGTCGTACCTCACGTTCACCATTTTCAAAGCTTGGACGTTCAAGTGTAAATAGCTTTGCTTCTTTATCAAAATGAATGCGTGCATAATCACGAATCGTAATCTCAAACTGACCTTCTAATTCTTTTATTTGCGCATAAAGCTCTAATACATCTCCAGAAACACCTTCAAGCTGTTTTTCCTCATTTTCAATGAAAACTGATTGATGATGTACTTCTTCTTTTCTAAGTAATTGAAGCTCGTCAACAGGTACTTGGTATAGCTTCTCATTAACGAATTTTAATTCTCTTGGCAGCGTTAAAGTATGAACCCATTTATGCTCAACTGTAGGCTGCTGATCTTCACCTTGTTCAGGTACTCCCATCCAGCCAACCATTAATCTTCTGCCCTTTTCGTCAACGGTTGTTTGCGGAGCATAAAATTCAAAGCCGCGATCTAATTCAACAAATTCTCCATGTTCAAAGGTTACTTGCTCATAATTCAATTGACCAATAAAATAGCCTGATTGATATTTATTATGATACAGAATTCCTTCTGGCTCTAACCCTTGAGGAGAAACAATTAACACATCCTTGCCTTGGAGCTCAAATAAATCCGGGCATTCCCACATGTAACCGAAATCACCTAGATTTCCAACATGATCTCCTGCAATGATTCCAAGATGCTGCCATTCATTTAAATCGTCTGATTTAAATAAAACCGCTTTTCCTGTCTGATCCTCCGCCTGTGCACCAATAATCATATACCAAGTATTTTCATGCTTCCAAACCTTTGGATCTCGAAAATGAGGGGTATATCCCTTTGGAAGCTCAACGGCAACACCTTGCTTCGTAAAAGTTATTCCGTCTGTTGAAATAGCTTTACATTGATAGGATGAACGATTGTTTTGCTCATCCTTAACATTTCCTGTATAAAAAAGAGTCAATACTCCATTCTCATCTTCTACCGCACTGCCTGAGTAGCAGCCATTTTTATCAAACCAATCTGTTGGGGCTAAAGCAATGCCTTGATCCTGCCAATCAACTAAATTCGTTGAAGTATATAATCCCCAAAACTTAGCACCATGACCTGTTTTAAATGGATTCCATTGATAAAACAGATAGTACTTTCCTCTCCATTGAATAAAACCGTTCGGATCATTTAACAAACCAACAGGAGGCATTAAATGATACTTTAGACGATAGATATCACTTTCTACTAAATTCTTATGCTGCTCTACTTCTTTTTCAGCTAATACGATTAGATTATCCATCTTGTCCTCCTAGTTGTTTAGGATCGCTTTCACTTCACTTAAAGTAGGTAATGCTGTCATAGCACCTTTTGTTGAAGCGGCAAGTGCTCCAGACACACTTGCAAACCTTCCAATTTTCTCAGCATCTTCTTTGCTTACAGAAGCTAAGCTGCCTTCCAATTCATGAATACAATAAAGCAATCCAGAAACATACGCATCGCCAGCACCTGTTGTATCAATTGCTTGGACCTTCATGGCAGAAACCTTTGCAGTGCTTTCGCTTGAAATTAAATAGCTTCCTTCTGAACCGAGTGTTAATGCTAAGAATGGAATTTGATAGGAAGCGATTTTCTCAAGTCCTTTTTCTATTTCTTTCTCACCCGTTAAGAAAGCTAACTCATCATCAGAGATCTTTATTATATCTACTTCACTAAATAGGGAAAGTATAGTTTCCCTTGCTTTTTCTTCACTCTCCCATAAATTCAAACGAAGATTTGGATCGTAAGAAACAAGAACGCCATTTTCTTTTGCAAGCTTAATAGCTTTTAAAGTTGCAGCTTTTGATGGCTCATTTATTAGAGAAATGGATCCAAAGTGAAGAATTTTCGCTGTTTTAAAAATCTCTTCATTTATGTCCTCTTCAGATAAAAAAGTATCTGCGCTTGGTTGAATGTAAAAATCAAAGCTTCTTTCTCCATTTTGACCAAGTGTAACAAATACAGCACCCGTTCTAGCTTCTGTTGATAAAGGCATAGAAGAAGTATTTACACCATAGTCAGATAGGGTTTCTTGTAAAAATCGACCTAATACATCATCCCCTACTTTTCCAACGAAATAAGACGGCAAATCTAAACGAGCAATTCCAACAGCTACATTGGCTGGTGCACCACCTGGACTTTTTTGATATGTTAAATTCGTTTCGTCCAATGGAATAAAATCAATCAGTGCTTCTCCTAAAGAAATAATCCCTTTTTTCATGTTGCTCCTCCTCAGTGTTTTTGACAGAAAAAGGGTGATATCTAAATACTGGTATCTTAAAGTAACGGTATAAGAAAATATTCATCGAATATGAAGAACAAAAGCGCAAGCGCCTTGAACAGCCGCGAAAGACATAAGACGCAATACGCAGGAAATCCTGATTTCTGGAGTATTGTGGCTTATGATCCGAGCGGCTAGGCGCTGGAGCTAGACACCGGTCGGAGTTCCGAAAACTGCTTTCTTATCCTTTAAGAAAGATACCTAGCATTTAATTAAATCACCCTTTTTTATCAACTTCTTATTCTTGTTCTTTAAACCCTATTATCCAAGTAGCTACGAAAGCACCTACCATCGCAATAGCAATCCCTACTATATAGTTAATAATATTTGCTGTACCTAGCGGCGCAACAATTGCAAGCATTGGAATTCCAGTTAAGCCGTATGCATTCGTTACAACATTCATGAAAACAACATAAGCTCCACCTAATGCACCACCAACTGCTGCTGCAATAAATGGCTTACGATATTTTAAATTCACTCCAAAAATAATTGGTTCTGTAATTCCTAAAAGAGCTGAAATAGTAGCCGGCAGTGCAATCTCTTTTGTTTTCTTATTCTTTGTTTTAAAAAATACGGCAAGTCCAGCTCCAGCCTGTGCTATGTTCGCCATAGACCAAATCGGCAACAAGTAATTAACTCCAACATCAGCTAGCAGGTTTGCTTCAATCGCATGAAAGCTATGCTGCACCCCAGTTATTACGATACTAGAATACAAGCCGCCAAAAATAAGACCTGCAACTGCTCCACCATGATTATAAATAAAGTTTAACGCAGTAGTAATGCCATCTCCAACAAGAGTACCTAAAGGTCCGATTGCAAGTAATGTGACTAATCCTGTTGCAATAACAGTAACAAATGGTGTTACTAATAAATCAATCGCACTTGGAACAATTTTACGAAGACCGCGCTCAATTTTACTCATAACATAGATCGCCAATAATACCGGTACTACTGTCCCTTGGTAACCGATCATATCAACATTTAATCCGAAAAAGTTTACAACATCTGGCTTCGCATTTGCTAATCCCCATGGATTAAGTAGAAGCGGATGGGTCATGATTCCCCCAATTACTGCTCCTAAATAAGGAGTGCCTCCAAATTCCTTCGCTGCTGAATAACCAATTAAAATAGGTAAAATAATAAATGCTGCACTTGAAAACATATCAAGAAAAATAATAAGGGCATGATCATCTGGAACCCATTTAAATGTTTTCATCATTCCAAGCAAGCCCATTAGTAAACCGCTTGCAACGATGGCAGGAATAATAGGTACAAATATATTAGACAAGGTTTTTGCAAATCTTGCAAGTGGATTCATCTTTTTCTTTACAGCTTCTTGGTGATCTTGAGTTTCACTTACAGCTCCGCCAGTTTCAGCAGCGAATTGCTCATACACTTTGTTTACAATACCTGTTCCGAAAATGATTTGAAATTGTCCGGAGGTTGCAAATGCTCCCTTTACTCCATCTAAATTCTCAATAGCAGCTTTATCCGCCTTTTCATCCTCTTTTAAAACAAGGCGAAGACGAGTCGCACAATGTGTTGCACTAATGAGGTTTTCTTTTCCTCCAATAAGAGGAATTAATTGTTTCGCAACTTCATGATAATTCATTTTTTATACCCCTCTTTCATATGACTACTCTTTCTATTTTCTTCATAATTGATGAATAATATATAATTTCAATTAGAAGTTTTTTCCTACAAACAAAAAAGACCTAAAATGAGTAGAGAAATGGCTTTTCCAAAAGAAAAGAGTTTCCCTTTTCACACATTTTAGGTCTTGCCTGAAAACAGTTACAAGCCTGCATATATTATTTGTTCAACGCTTTCATTCTACCTAAATGAAAGCGTTTCGTCAACCAACAAATCGAAAAGAATTAATCCAATCTTTCAGAAACTCTTTGAATATGAAGCGTAATATATCCTTTTTCAGCTTCTGGTAATGTTAATTGATATTCCAGTTGCAAATATTCACCAATTTTTTCTGCAACGATATAGGCTTGATTATATTTTTTCTTTATTAATGATAGCATTTCTTCATCTAATGAGTGAAAAGTATCCTTGTTTTCTAATCTTGATAGAGCAAAACGTAAATGGGTTAATAAGCGCTGGTAGGACATGCTGCTCTCATCGATATGTATGTTCATCTCATTTTGAATAAGATCAATCAGCTCACTAATCATTGTAGTTAAACGTAGCGTGCTTTCCAGATTCTCTGAATTCATTTTAGCAGTGTGAATGTGAAGAGCAATATGGCCAGCTTCATCTTCAGACAGGTCAATGTTTAATCGCTGTTTAATCAGGTCTATTGCCCAAATACCAATATCAAACTCTTTTTGATATAAAAATTTAATTTCACTTAATAGTTTATTCGTTAAGTGGTAGCCTTGCTCTACTCTCTCAATCGCAAATGATAAATGATCAGTTAAAGAGATATGAATGTGATTATTAAGGGGAGCCTCCAGCACCCCCTCAGCATAGCTAATAATATCCTCCGCTAACTCAATATGCTCAAGTGGAAGCGTCTCTAATAGCTGTTGAAATTTCTTATTGCCCTCATTCATCGTGAAAATTTTTTCGATTTTCGCATTATTAATGATATCATTTTTTCTTTTTTGGAAGGCAACACCGTATCCCATTACAATTTTTTCTTGTTCACCTTCTTTAACAACGACAGCATTATTGTTTAAGATTTTATAAATCCTCAATGTTTCTTTCTCTCCTTAATGGAAGTAAATATTTCATTTTTTACTACGATGTTTTTGAGAATTGATCGTTTTGGCTTTCTGCTTTTCTTTCTCAACGCTCTTTGTCTTTGCTTCCACCATTCTACCATAATGAAAAGTCATTTTTTCAGGGATGATGTTCATTTCACGGCAGAACTTTTTTAAATCTCTTTCCTCCCGTTCTGTCACAATAGAAATAACTGTTCCACTAGCACCGAATCTTCCTGTTCTTCCTGAACGATGGATATATTGTTTAATTTCCTTTGGAAAATCTAAGTGAACGACATGACTAATTCCCTCAATATCTAAGCCACGTGCTGCAACATCGGTTGCTATTAATAGATTGGATTGACCACCTCGAAAGTTTCTTAATGCCTTTTGACGTTCCATCTTATTTAAATCACTATGGAGAATGCTCGCTTCAATTCCATTAAAGGCTAGTTTTTCTGAAAGAACCGTTAAATTCCCTATGTCTTTTACAAAGACAAGACCTTTTATCGGATTTAATCTCGAAATCTTTTCAAGGATTTTTATTTTTTCTCTTTGTTCCGCCATAAAATAATAATGGTTTACTTTTGCTGCTTTTATTGTTACATCTTTTTGAATTTTAATGATTTCTGGGTTGTTTGTTAACTCTTTTGCTAAATTTAAAGTATATTCATTTAATGTAGCTGAGAATAAAACAACCTGACGATCACTTAATGTTGATTTTACAATGCCTTTAACGGTATCAAAATGCTCTGGAACAAGTAACTGATCCCCTTCATCAAGAACAACGTTCTTTACTTCATGCATTTTAATTTT
This sequence comes from Bacillus sp. 03113, assembly GCF_006546985.1. Classification (GTDB taxonomy): domain Bacteria; phylum Bacillota; class Bacilli; order Bacillales; family Cytobacillaceae; genus VATK01. Next base: position 253,003 of record NZ_ML637008.1, on the reverse strand, counting down.
TTTCTGTTTGATTAATTCTAACATTCTTCCAGGTGTTCCTACGACAATGTGTGGATGCTTTTTTAATTTTTCTAGCTGACGTTTAACATTCGCTCCGCCAATAAAGGATGCTGCCCGAATTCCGCTCTCTATAGACCATTTTTGAATTACTTCTACTATTTGCATAACAAGCTCTTGTGAAGAAGCAAGCACCACTGCCTGGATTGATTTTGCTTCTGGGTCCACTTTCTCTAATAACGGCAATAAATAAGCAAGCGTTTTCCCTGTTCCAGTCGGTGATTCTGCGATTACATCTCTTCCTTCTAATGCAACAGGGATTGCTGTTAACTGAACAGCCGTTGGCTGCTTAAATTCCGCACTTTTCCACGCCTTCTGAAGAAAAGGCTTAAGGCTGTTTATCGTAAATGAATGATTAGTCATAAAATGCTCCTTAAATAATAGATATGCTAATTACAGTATGATCGTATTTGATGTTTTGTCATATTGATGTGTATTTTCTTACGATACTAGCTTAAACAACTTAAGATGTCCACATTTTATTAGAAAAGCGCAAGCGCCTTGGTCATCGACGTACGGACTGAAGGGTCTTTGACTGAGATAAGGCGAGCCTTCTATCAGGGGATGTTCTTTTCCCCTGATAGTTAGTTGAACCAATCAGGTTTTTATAGGCAGTTTTTTATCTACTATCCATTTTTCATGTAATATCTTACTGCCCGTTAAAACGTGATAAAGGATACACGATGAGCCGAATGGCGAATCGATGTTGACTTATCGTAGGGAAAAGGCCTGAAGTACGATAGTCGATAGTCGATAGGCGCTGGCCGATTAAAAGCGCCACGTCCTGTACGTCGGAGCTAGACATCCGTTTAACTTCAAAAAATTTATCTTTCCTACATTATAAGAAAAGCAATGAATCTAAAAGTGACTCATTGCTTTTTCGCGCTATTATTATTCTATTTTCTTATTTATGAATCCATACAGCACCGGCTGAATTATCGTTAGCCTCCCCTATTACTTCGATTTTCAATCCTAGTTGAGGAACAACTCTTCCAGCATCAGGGATTTGTGTATTAATATAGGTTTGCGAATCATCAAATTTACGAACCCCCTTCAATCCTTTGTAAATATATTCTCCACGATAGCTTGTATTTACATACCACTTCGGAGTTTTATCGAAAGAAAAGGCTGCATCTGCCACTTGATATCTTGTGCTTTGGAAAGTCGTGTCTTGTCCATCTAATTTCCCGATAATCGCTTGAGCATGAGAGTCTACTACACCAAGGAAGCCATAGCCTGGATGGATACCAACCCAATTGTCCGTGTAGCTTTCATCCCCATACCATATGACAAGACCTGTATTGTATTTCACCCCTCTAGATTCAGCTAATGATTTGTCAGCTCCTGCGTAATTACGCCACTCTAAATAATAATAGTTCTTAGCTAAACTATATCCGTTAGATACCTTAAATCCACCTAATTGCATTTTCGGTTGACCTTCAGCATCATCTGTAAAAATAACCTGACCATCTGCAGTAGCCTTGATCTCATCCATCGCGAATCCATCTAACGCCAATCCACCATCTGTTAGATATTCAAAAACGATCTTTACTTTTTTACCACTAAATGGACTAAGATCATATGATTTATCCACCCATTGCCCTTTTGAGGATTCTGCACGGGCATCACCATCTGTATCTTCATCCCCAATCACATCTAAAACTGTTTCCTGACCATCACTTGTTATCGCTTTGACTGTAAGGAAATCATAATCATATTCAATGTCATACCATCCCTTATAAGTGAATGCAGCATTTGTTGCTTGCGTTAAATCAAATTCAGGAGTTGTTAATGTCGTATACAAATCATCGCCCTTTGTACTGTAATAATATTGACTACCGAATCCTGGCTCAATTCCTTTTACAGGCTTATCAGGCAAATTCACCTTCACAATCCCTGGATTTTTTGATTTCGTTACACTTTGATCAATGATCGATGCTACACCTAATTGATCAATATCTTCATATTGTACTTCCTTAATGTTCGCCCAGTTTCCTCCCATATTAGATTGGAAGAATTCTTTATTTTGCGGTGAAAAGCTTGTTGGCTCAGTCCCAGCGATTTTTCCATTCCAACTGCCTCCACTCATAATAGACCAAGAAGCGACTGGCTCACCTTGACCAGAATAGATGGTATCATATTCATCCGGCAAACCTAAATCATGACCATATTCATGAGCAAAAACTCCAACAGCTCCATCCTCTGGTTGAATTGTATAATCATAGGCCGCCATACTCCCTCCCCAATAATCAACTGCTGCTGTCGTATTGGGAACGGGATAAGGACCATTCAATACCCAACGATGTGACCAAATGGCGTTATCTCCAAGTACACCGCCACCTGCCTCTTGTCCAGTGCCAGCATGAATAATCATTAAATGATCAACCAATCCATCCGGTTCATTCGAATCTCCATCTCCATCTAAATCATATAAATCGTACTGATCATAATCTGATAGATTAATCCCTGATTGTGCAGCAGCATCCAATGCTCTTTTCACTAAATCACGAGGTCCTAAAGGAGCTAAATTATCATTTCCTCCAGCGGGGCTATCATCTCCATACTCCTTCGCACTGCCAGGTACGGTAAGCCAATCCGAAACGTAGCCGTCGACCGTATAGCTCCCTCCAGATTGCTCTTCATAATATTGTTTAAATGTTTCTACCTCATCACCATTAAACAGTTTAAATTTTTCATCCCCAAACATTAATTTTTGATAATGCTCGCGGCTAAAATCATCAGCATACATATAGCCTTCTTCTTGCGTAACGTTATTATGTTTTAAATCCTCGAATTCAGTTAGTAAAACAAGTACTTTATCTGTTCGAACGGAACCAGAATAATTAGCTTGCCTTGCAGAAGGAACTTTAATAAATCCATTTGACTTACCTTTTTTTAATCGTTCGTGACCTTTTTCTAATTGTTTTGTTAGTTTCTTCTTTTCCTTCGTTAGAAAATCTTTTGTCTTTTTATCAAAGTTAGTTGGTTCTGTTGGTTCTGTTGGCTCTGTCGACACTATTGGTTTAACATCTTTGCTTCCTTGCTTCTTCTTTATGTACGCTTGTACCTTTTGCTCAACGACCTTTTCAGAAGCATTCGGCGAAATCATCCCCCGTTTTTGAAGCGCCTTCCCTAATCTTTCTTCATCAATAATGTTTAAATCAATAGGTGCTGATTCTTTAGCAGCCAACACAGGTTTAGGTTTTGAAACAATCCCATTTGCCGCTTCAGGAGTTAATGTGAAGATAAATGAAAAACTTACTGCTGAGCTAATAAAAGCTCGTAAAAATAGTTTCTTCTTCTGTTTCAAAACTCATGCCCCCATCCAAATAATAGACTTATACTTTCTATCACTATTATGTTAACAAAATAGTAAAATAGTTTTAATAGTCAGAAAATACCAAAATCTGCTTATTTACCGGGAAATAATTTTGCAATGATCCTACTTTCAACCTATTAACTGACAAAAACAGAGCCTAATTCAGGATAAAAAAAAGGATTTAATTACAAATATTTTGTAGATTATTCCTTTTTATAGTCTTTTTTATGAAAATTGTATTAAATAAATCTTAGTTTCTATTTAATTATTTTGATATAACGGAGAAACTTCTTAAATATAAAAAGGATACAGAATTTTTTCCTGTACCCTTTAAGCCTTCTTTATTATTCAGCTCCAACCAGAGACCATTTTTGTAAATCTTTATGGAATCCGAATACTTTAGGACCACCAAATTTTACTTCTTTTGAAACGGCAGCAAAGTCGTAGTCAGAATATAACGTAAAGACTGGCATATCCTCATTCCAAATTCTTTGCAAGTCAGCGTAAATTTCTTTTCTCTTTTTAGAATCAGCCTCCGACTTACCTGCTGCTAGTAATTCATCTACCTTTGGATTGTTATATTTCATATAGTTCGATGATCCATCTTTAGAATAAAGATAGGAAACATCAGGATCAATCGTGTTTGATAATCCAATTAATAATAAATCATAATCTCCAGCTCTCGCTTTTGACATGATAGTTGGGAAATCGAAAGTAGCTGTTTCTAATTTCAAACCAATTGCCTTTAAATTTTCAGCAATAATATCTGCAGATTGTTCACGCACTTTATTTCCAAGCGGAACGACAAATCTTATTGGCTTATTAAAGTCAAACCCTGCATCCTGCAACATTTGCTTCGCTTTTTCTGGATCGTATGTGAAGGAATCCATTTCTTTATCTAAATATGGACTTACAGACGTATAAGGTCCATCGACGATTTCACCTTTCCCAAGTAAAAGCTTATCAAGAATGGCTTTTCGATTAATTGCATATGCGATCGCTTGACGAACCTTTGGATCTTTGACTGTTTGATTATTAAACATTATCGTTTGATACCCAATATTTGGTTCAGTTTTTGTTGTTACATCTTTATATCCTTCAACAGTTTTATAATCTTGGACTACGATTTTACCGATACCACCCGCAGCATTCATATGAATTTCACCCGTTTGCAGCTGAGCTACTAGGTTTGGAGCTGGCATAATTTTAACATAAACTTTGTCAAGGATTGGTTTCCCTAAATAATATTGATCATTTCTAGCATATTCCACATATTGATCCTTTTTGTATTGCACAAATTTGAAAGGACCGTTTGTTACTGTTGGATTTTGCATGAATGGATCTTTTTGTAAATTTTCAGGGGCTACATTCTTTAACACATGCTCTGGCAAAATCATAAATTTAGTACCAAGCTGTTCTTTAATCATATTTGGATCAACTGGTTTTTTCGTTTTAAATTCGAATGTTTTATCATCAATTACTTTTATAGAAGGAATTTCAGCAACCCCTTCAGGAAGCTTTCCATTTGGAGTCAAACCATCAAGGACGGTTATGTAAGCTCCAACACTTGTTTCTGTTTTAGGATTTGCTACCAAGTTCATGGTAAAAGCAATATCCTTTGCAGTTACAGGAGTACCATCGGACCATTTCGCATCCTTTTGCAGCTTAATAGTAAAGGTTTGATTATCTGTTGTGTCAAAAGACTCTGCAAGTCTTGGAGTAAAACTAAGTGGTTTGTCCATGTCTAAAAACGTTTCAAACATAAACTTTTCGAGGAACTGTGCTGCTATGTCAGAGGAGTTAATCGTATTAAAACTTACTGGGGCGTTCACCAACCCGATAAATACAGTCCCGCCCTTTTTACTGCCACTGTCTTCTGAGGTAGTTGATTTTGATCCACCTGAACAAGCGGCTAATAGAAATAAAGATAGAATAGCTATAAGACTGACTGCTCTTTTTAATGAATTCATCCTGGTCCCCCTTATTTATTAAGTGAAACTTTTATACATTAATGCTGAATAAAAATTAGTTGAAGAAAAGCTGCAAGTAATTTTGCAGCTTTTCTCATTACTTAGTAAGTCTTGAATTATTCTGCTCCACCTATAGACCATTTTTGTAAATCTTTATGGAAACCGAATACTTTAGGCTCACCGAATTTTACATCTTTAGATACTACTTCAAAATCATAATCTGAGTATAGAGTCAGAACAGGCATATCTTCATTCCATAGTTTTTGAAGATCAGAATAAATTTCTTTCCTCTTATCAGCATCAGCTTCTGTTTTACCCGCTAATAATAACTCTTCAGATTTAGGACTATCATATTTCATAAAGTTAGTAGGTGCACCCTTGCCATATATACTTGTCACATCAGGATCAACTGTATTTTTCCATCCAATTAATAATAAATCAAAGTCTCCTGCTTTCCCTTTTGACATAATCGTTGGGAAATCATAGGTAGCTGTTTCAATTTTCAATCCAACCGCTTTTAGATTTTCAGCAATAATATCCGCAGATTGTTCACGTACTTTATTTCCTAGTGGAACGACAAATCGAATCGGTTTATTAAAGTCCCATCCAGCCTCTTTCAATAATTGTTTTGCTTTTTCAGGATCATATTTGTACGTTTCAAGGTCTTTATCTAAATATGGGCTAACGGAAGTATAAGGCCCATCAACAACCTCGCCTTTTCCTAATAATAGCTTATCAAGAATTGATTTACGGTTAATTGCATAGGCAATTGCTTGTCGAACCTTTGCATCCTTTATGGTTTGGGTATTAAACATCATCGTTTGATAGCCAATATTCGGTTCTGTTTTTGTCTTTACGTTTTTGAATCCTTCTACTGTCTTATAGTCTTGTACAACAATTTTACCAATTCCACCCGCTGCATTCATTTGAATCTCACCTGTTTGCAACTGAGCTACTAAATTTGGAGCTGGCATAATCTTTACAAATAATTTATCAAGCTCTGGCTTTCCTAAATAATAATCATCATTTCTTGCATACTCTACATATTGATCCTTTTTATATTGTACAAATTTGAATGGACCATTTGTTACAGTTGGGTTTTGCATAAATGGATTCTTTTGCAAATCCTGTGGAGCTACATCCTTTAGTACATGCTCTGGCAGAATCATAAACTTAGAACCTATTTGTTCTTTAATCATATTGGGATCAACTGGTTTTTTTGTTTTAAATTCAATTGTTTTGTCATCAATGATTTTTACAGATGGAATTTCTGTTACACCATCAGGTAGTTTACCATTTTCAGTTAAACCATCAATAACAGTAAAATAAGTTCCAATACTCGTCTCTGTTTTAGGATTTGCTACTAAATTCATCGTAAAGGCAACGTCTTTGGAAGTTACAGGAGTGCCATCTGACCATTTCGCGTCTTTTTGAATCTTGATTGTATAGGTCTGATTATCTTTCGTATCAAAGGATTCCGCAAGCTTTGGTGTAAAGCTTAAAGGTTTGTCCATATCTAAAAACGTATCAAACATAAACATTTCAAGGAACTGTGCTGCGATATCATTAGAGTTAATCGTGTTAAAACTTACCGGAGGATTTACTAATCCAATAAACATTGATCCACCGCTAGCTTTTTTATTTCCTTCAGAACTAGTCGATTTTGATTCACCTGAACATGCTGCTAGTAGCAATAATGATAGAATGGCTACTAAGCTAAAGACTTTCTTGAATGAACTCATCCTTTTTCCCCCTATTATCTTTTGATATCTTTATATTGACATCCTTACCTTATTCTTTTTGGATCCATGGCATCACGTAAGCCGTCTCCCATAAAATTAATGGAAACAACTGCAAGTAAAATCATTAAACCAGGTGGAATCCAAAGCCAAGGTTGAGATGATAATACCGTTAAGGACTGCGCTTGCGTTAACATATTTCCCCAGCTTGCAATCGGAGGCTGTACACCCATTCCTAAAAAGCTAAGTGAGGCTTCCATAATAATTGCAGATGCAATTCCAAAGGTTGCATTAACAATAATAGGACCTAAACAGTTAGGCAAGATATGCTGAAAAACAATTTTCGGAGTAGAGTACCCTAATGCTACCCCAGCTTTGATATATTCCATTTCCTTAATGGAGAGAACACTTCCTCGGACAATACGAGCAATCGATGGCCAGCCGAGAACCCCTAATACAAGAACAATGTTATATAGCTTGGGTCCAATCACACTTACAAGTACAAGAATCACCATTAAATATGGAAATGACATAAATACATCTGTTATACGCATAATGACGTTATCAATCCATTTTCCAAAATAACCAGCAATGGCCCCTAAGATTGTTCCGATCGCAACATAAATAGCTGTTGCACCAACACCAACTACTAAAGACACCCTTGATGCATAGATTAAACGGCTAAACAAATCTCGACCTACTTCATCGGTCCCTAGAATATGCTGAGCAGAAGGCTTTGCTGCAAATTCTCCATCGACGCTATATGGATTGTGGGGAGCAATAAGTGGCGCAAAAACTGCCAGTAAAACGATGATGCTAAAAATAACCAGACCTACAACTGCCAGCTTATGCTTAAAAAATCTTTTTCTAACTAACTTTAAATAACTCTCTTCTTCTCCAAGCTGCTCCTGAACTGTTAATACAGAATGATTTAAAGGCATGTCTTTCTCTACCTTCAGATTCGAAATGGACATCCGTCTCTCTCCTTTCTAATTGTATTTAATCCGTGGATCAACGACAGAATATAAAATATCAGTGATCAAGTTTGAAAATAAAACAGCAAATGCCGCCATCATATTCACTGCCATTAACGTAGGATAATCGCGGGAGCTGATTGATTGAATCGTAAGCTGCCCGAGCCCCGGCCATTGGAAAATTTGTTCCGTTACAACGGCACCGCCAATTAACAATGGGATATCCATTCCGACAACTGTAATAATCGGAATCAACGCATTTTTTAATGCATGCTTATTTGTAACAATAAATTCCTTTAATCCTTTTGCTCTTGCCGTTCTTAAATAATCCTGACCAAGCACCTCAAGCATACTTGTACGAACATAGCGAACCATGCTTCCTGCGATCCCCGTTGCTAAAACAAATGCAGGAAGAATTAAATGCATAAATGTGTCCCCAAATCCACCATCGCTGCCTAACGTAGTCATTCCTCCAGTTGGAAGAAATTTAAAAATAATAGCAAAAATATAAATACCACCTAGTCCCATAAAAAAGTGAGGAATGGAAATACCTAAAAAGGATACAGTAGTTGAAAGATAATCTACCCAAGAATATTGCTTCGTTGCACTAATAATTCCAATCGGAATGGCAATTAAGTAGGCGATGATTAGTGATACTCCCATTAAAAGCAGTGTTGGGCCCACGCGATCGGCGATCAAATTTGCAACCGGTTCATACGTGGTATAAGAGAATCCAAAATCCCCCTTCAAAAGATTTTGCAGCCAATGCCAATATTGAACAATAATTGGATCGTTTAATCCAAGCGCTTCTTTTTTAGCATCAATATCTGCTTGAGTGGTGTCTGGATTTACATACATATCAACCGGGTTTCCTGGTGCAAGATTAATAATAAAAAAGTTAAAGATCGTCACTCCTAATAACACTGGAATGGCAATTAAGATACGGCGAAGTATATATTGAAACAAAACGAAAACCTCCTTTGCTTTAAGATAATGGAAAGTGACAGGCTACTGAATGCTTGTCCCCAACAAGACTTGGTGTTTGCTCTTTACAGATCGCTTGAGCAAATGGGCAGCGCGTATGAAAACTGCAGCCCTTTGGTGGATTCGCTGGACTCGGTACATCCCCTTCAATCACCATTTTCTCCCTGTTCCGTAGATGAGGATTTGGAATTGGATATGCACTTAATAAGATTTGTGTATAAGGGTGCTTTGGATGACGGAAGATTTCTTCTGTTTTTCCTATTTCCACAATTTTCCCAAGGTACATAACAGCAATACGGTCGCTTATATATTTAACCGCTCCAAGACCATGTGCAATAAATAGATAGGTTAATTGAAACTTTTGCTGCAAATCTTTTAATAGATTTAAAACTTGAGCTTGAATCGAAACATCGAGTGCCGAAACGGGTTCATCACAGACGATAAGCTTTGGATTTAAGATTAGTGCTCTTGCAATTCCGATCCGTTGACGTTGTCCACCTGAAAATTCATGAGGATATCGGTTACGATGATGCTTTGTCAATCCAACCGTTTCGAGAATATCATCTACTTTTCGATAAACATCACTTTTTGTTGCAAGCTGATGGGCTAACAAAGGCTCAGCTAATAGGTCTCCAATCCTATTTCTTGGATTTAATGAAGAATACGGATCTTGAAAAATGATTTGCATCTGTGTTCTCATTTTTCTTAATTCACTCGTTTTAAGAGTAGATAAATCCTTCCCTTCAAACAGAATTTTCCCTTCTGTTTGAGGATCTAGCTGTACAATTGCTCGACCTGTAGTTGATTTTCCACAGCCTGACTCTCCCACTAACGAAATGGTTTCACCAGGATAAATATTAAAATTCAAACCATCAACAGCCTTTACATGCCCAACGGTTTTAGACAAAATCCCTTTTTTAATAGGATAGTATTTTTTTAAATTTTGAATTTCAACTAGAGGTTCAACTCCATTTGATAATTTAGCACCTGTTTCTTCCAAAATTACACTCATACATGAACCTCGCTTCCATCCATTATATTAAGCTTCTGTTGTTCATCCTCATATAACCAGCAGCGTACTTTATGTTCTCTTTTTTCATCTACAGGTAAATGAGGCGGCTTTTCAGTGGCACATTTCTCCATAGCATAAGGACATCTTGTATGAAAACGACAGCCTTTAGGCATTAGTTGAAGTGTCGGGACTGTCCCAGGAATAGAATACAGCCTTGTATCACTGTCGTAGTCCAAATGAGGAATTGATGCGATTAATCCTTTTGTATAAGGATGCTTTGGTTCATCAAATAAAGTAAATACATCTGCTTCCTCTACTACTTGTCCAGCATACATAACCATGACTTTATCAGCCATTTCCGCAATAACCCCAAGGTCATGCGTGATCATCATAATCGCTGTATTAGAATCCTCCCTTAGACCTTTCATTAGTTCTAATATTTGAGCTTGGATAGTGACATCTAATGCTGTAGTCGGTTCATCCGCAATTAATAGCTTTGGTTTACAGGATAAAGCCATTGCAATCATAACCCTTTGCCTCATCCCCCCTGATAACGCATGCGGATACTCATTGATGATCTGTTCAGCTCTTGGGATTCCTACCTTTTTTAACATTTCAATCGCATATTGTTTTGCTTCTTTTTTTCCAAGTTTTAAATGGAGCTTGATGGATTCCATCATTTGATTTCCAATTGTAAAAACAGGGTTTAAAGAAGTCATCGGTTCCTGAAAAATCATCGAAATTTCATTACCCCGTATATGTCTCATTTCTGCCTCTGATAATTTTGTTAAATCCTTCCCATCTAAAAGAATTGATCCTTGTTTAATATATCCGTGCTTCCCAAGGAGGCGCATAATAGAAAGAGAGGTAACACTCTTGCCACATCCAGATTCTCCTACAATCCCAATCGTCTCTCCTGGCTTTAAATAAAACGTAACTTCTTCTACAGATATAACTTCCCCTTTTTCAGTATTAAAAGCGGTTTGCAGCTTGTTTACCTCTAAAAAGTTTTGTACCACTTCAACACCCCCGCAGTTCTTTTAATTAATTAGTTGACTCAGCTACCTCAGCTTTAACATTCGCTGAAACATAATGATGAACTAAACTAAGCAACGCTTTCCCTGCATAAATCATTGCTCTTTCATCAAAATCAAATTTAGGATGATGGTGAGGGAAATTCGCTCCTATTTCATCATTCCTTGCACCTGTATGAAAGAACATTCCTGGTTTATGCTGTAAATAATAAGCAAAATCTTCACTTCCCATGATTGGATCTGCTTCTACCAACATCTCTTCATTTAATGTATTTTTGATAACATCAACAAAAACTTTCGTTTCTTCTTCGTGGTTAAAGACAGCTGGATAGCCTCTGTTATATTTAATTTCACAGCTTGCGTGAAAGCTTGAACAAATGCTGTTTACGATATGTTTTAATTCTTTTTCAATATGATCCTGTACTTCTTTGTCGAAGGTTCTAACGGTCCCTTTTAGAATAGCTGAATCAGCGATTACATTTGATGCGTTTCCAGCATGGAAAGAACCAATTGTTACGACAGCTGATTTCAATGGATTCACTTGTCTGCTAACTATGTTTTGAAGTTGATTAACGATCTGTGACCCAATCACGACAGCATCAACTGTTTCATGGGGCGAAGCACCATGGCCTCCTTTACCTAAAACTTTTATTTCAAACGCATCAGCTGCAGCCTGAGAAAAGCCACTTCTATACGCATATGTACCGAGGGGAGCTCTTGAGGCTAAATGAGATCCAAATACAAAGTCAACTCCATCTAAGCAACCGTCTTCTATCATAGCTATTGCTCCTCCAGGAGCTAGCTCTTCAGCATGCTGATGGAGAAGAACGACATTACCAGCAAGCTGATCTCGCTGTTCACTTAACACCTTCGCGACCGCAAGCAATGTTGCTGTGTGGCCATCATGGCCACATGCATGCATAACACCATCAACAGTAGACTTATAAGGTACATCCTTTTCATCTTGAATAGGCAATGCATCGAAGTCTGCCCGTAAAGCAATGGTTTTTCCAGGCTTCTCCCCTACTATTTTACCTACTACTCCTCTGCCTCCTACATTACTACGAACGTCAATTCCATAGCTTTCTAATATAGAAGCAATCATTTTGGGCGTTTCAATTTCTTGAAAGGATAACTCAGGGTGCTGATGTAAATATCTTCGCCACTCTACCATTTGATCAAACATACCTTCTAATTGTTCATACCAATTTGTCAACATAAATATTCCCCTCCTCAATAATCTAGTTACTATGTAAGAAAATATAACACTTTATTACTATTCCAATTTAAAATTGTCTACTTTTTTAGTATTCTAATTTTTCATGAAAAAAGCATATAAATAAATCTTATTCAACAACATAATGATTCATTTTATTGAAAAAGTATTAAGTTACACTTATTATGGATAATTACTTTAAAGTTAATAATATTTTCCATTTATTATTATTAACTGTTTAAAAGGATAAAATAGAAATAATTGTCGTTTTTAGGAATAAGATTATCCTTGGAAGCAAATATTAAATTTGGTTATACGACATTTTTTTCAAGTATAGGAAAATTATATGTTATATAGATATTGATAGTATTTAACTACCGCTTACTAATTATTGAGTATACTGAATTTTTTTAATTATCTCAATAACATTTTTCCAATATTTCTCTAGGTAAAAACTATTTAATTAACACAATTCCTTATTACAAAAGGATTGGAAACGATTTCTTTTAAAAGAATTTTTTATTTAATAATGTAAGATTTTCTAACATTGTTTTTTTAAAATGTCTTTTTATATCAGTTTTTGGTGTCGTGACACCTGTAACTTTTTTATGTAAAATAAATGATTGTCAGAATATTTAACACAATCACTAATTGTCATAATCCAATAATGAAACAAACCCACTTTTAGCCAAACTTAGGTGATTGTTTTATCATAGTATAAACAGCAGTTTTAGAATTTTCCCAGGAGATACATCCATTATTTCACAGTCTATTAATTACTATTTCAATTCACAAAGTAATTATTATACAAGTATATTTTGGAATGAAAATAACTCCTTATAAAAGACTATAAAATGAAACAAGTCTTCTTTAAGGAGTCGTATTATGTCATACTGTTATTTATTTTTTTTACTAAAGCACTTTACTTAGGAAGGATTTAGTCCTGTTTTCACGTGGATTACCAAATAGTTCGCCTGGAATATTTTCCTCCACAATAAATCCGCCATCCATGAAAATGACTCGATCGCCTACCTCTCGTGCAAAACCCATTTCATGAGTCACAACAACCATTGTCATTCCTTCTTTTGCTAGCTGCTTCATAACCTCTAGCACTTCTCCGACCATTTCTGGATCTAGTGCTGAGGTCGGCTCATCAAACAGCATAATTTTCGGTTCCATGGCAAGAGCTCTTGCAATTGCAACACGCTGTTTTTGTCCACCTGATAGTGAATCAGGATATACATTTGCCTTATCCTCTAAACCTACCTTGCGGAGAAGCTCCATCCCCTTTTCCTTCGCAACATCCTTTGCTATTTTTTTAACCTTTGTTGGCGACAGCATAATATTATCAATCACCGTCATATGTGGGAAAAGATTAAATTGTTGAAAGACCATTCCTACATCTGCTCTAATTAGATTAATATCTGTTTTTTTGTCCGTTAAATCTACACCCTCAATTAAAATACGACCAGCTGTAATTGTTTCTAATTGATTAATACATCTTAGAAACGTTGATTTTCCTGATCCGGATGGACCGATAACCACAACAACCTCTTGCGGCTGAATCTCAGCATTTATATCTTTCAATACCTCATTATCCCCAAACGATTTCTTTAAATTTTCAACCTTTATCATTCTGTTGCCAACCTTCTTTCAAGACGATTTAGCACGAAGCTTAAAGAAAGAGTTAATATTAGATAGATTAAAGCCGCTGTTAAGTATGGCTCCCATACACGGAAATATTGTGCTCCCATCGCTCTTCCCCAATACATGAGCTCTGGGGTTGCTACAGCAGAAACTAATGATGAATCTTTAATCAAGACAACAAACTCATTGCCAAGAGGGGGGATCATTCTTTTTATAGACTGAGGCAATATAACATATCGCATAGCTTGTACATGGTTCATTCCAAGAGAACGTGCCGCCTCCATTTGCCCCTTATCAATTGATTGTATTCCTGCTCTAAAGATCTCAGCGATATAAGCTGCAGCATTTAAAGAAAGAGCAATAATTCCTGTAGCTATCCCATTTGTACCATCAATAAATAGAGGCACTACACCAAAATGGATAATAAAAATTTGAACTAATAGCGGAGTTCCTCGAAAAAATGTAATATAGCATACAAAAGGAAAAGCAAGAACTCTATTTTTCATTAATTTTCCTAATCCTATTAAAAGACCTAAAACGGTTCCAATCACAATTCCAGCAATGGATAACCCAATTGTTAGTAAAGTTCCTTTAATTAGAAAAGGGGCATACTCGACGATAATATCCATTCGAAAATCCATTTAAATTCACTCCTTAAACCGAAAAATTGCGTAACACTTTTGTTTAGAGTTACGCAATTTCACTATTCCTACTCTTTTTTATAGGCTATGTTAAATAACTCTGTTGATTATTGAATCATTTAGCAGAATCTTCATGAACAGCTAGAGTAAGCGAGCTTGCTCCTAGCTGTTCATGAAGATTCTGCTACCTTGAAACTACGCTTCAAGGCGTGTGAAAGAATGTTTCACACGAATGATTCAAAAATCGCTTTTTCAACAATACTCTTTACTAAGTCTTTTTAAAAGTTCATTATTATTGCTGTGCTTTTAAATTTTCTACATCCGCTTCTGTTTTAAACCATTCTGTGTAAATCTTTGAATAAGTTCCATTTTCATAAAGCGCGTTGATAGCTTTATCAATATCCGCTTTTATCTTGCTGCCTTTTGGAAACATTAAACCGTAATATTCAGAAGCGAAGTTGTCTTTATCTTCAATAACGGTTAATTTTTTATCTGGGTTATTTTTAGCATATTCTTCAACAACGGTATTATCTGCTACAACTGCATCTGCTCCGCCGTTCACTAATTCCATGATTGCTAGATTGTTGTTTTCAAACTTTTTAATATTTTTATTATTTTTACCTAATAGAGTTTCAACTGCTTCTTGACCAGTTGTTCCATTTTGAACAGCGATCGTTTTTCCTTCTAAATCTTTAGCACTTTTAATATTGCTGCCTTCTGGCACTAATATTTTATTTGTTGACAGAAAGTATGGGACTGAGAAATCATACGATTCTTTTCTTTCGTCGTTAATTGTAATAGCTGAAATACCCATATCAGCTGTCTTTTTATCAATTTCTACAAATAATGGGTCCCAGCCTACATGCACAAGCTCATATTTGTAGCCAGCTTCTTTTGCCACCGCTTCAAGAAAATCGACATCAAAACCAACAATTTTCCCTTTATCCATGTATTCAAATGGTGCATAAGCAGCATCCGTTACGACTCTCAACGTCTTTTTAGAATCTGCTCCGCTGCTAGCACCCTCTTCCGCTTTATCTTTGCTTGTCCCACATGCAGATAGAATCAAAGCAAAAATAAGAGCAAGCGATAAAATAGAAAACTTCTTCATCTTTATATTGCCTCCTAAGTTTTGTAAATATTACAAAAATTTTCATTTTAAAAAAAATAATGTCCTACATACTTATTCACCAATCTAGTTTAAATACGCTGATGTAAAAGTACTTTCGACAACATTATATCTTTATTTACTTATATATACAATATCACCTTTTTCAAAAATTAGTAAGATGTCTAAATTTTACTATTTTTATTATTAGCACTATAGAAAAATAAGTATTAGAACAATACAAAAGAGGGCATCTAGATACCCTCTTTTAAATAGAAATATTAGTTGTTTACAAAGATTAAAGTTCGTTTTTTATACCATTACACCTACAAAAAATTCTTCATATAGTGCTTGTACTGCTTTTTTCTCTACTGCTTCCTTTACT
Source organism: Bacillus sp. 03113 (assembly GCF_006546985.1). Lineage (GTDB taxonomy): Bacteria > Bacillota > Bacilli > Bacillales > Cytobacillaceae > VATK01. Next base: position 236,917 of record NZ_ML637008.1, on the reverse strand, counting down.
CCAAACATCATGCTTACTTCTGAGGAGCCTTGGTTAATCATTTCAATATTCACTTTCGCTTCAGCTAATGCCTTTGATGCTCTTGCCATCGTCCCAATATTTTGGCGCATGCCTTCACCAACGAGCATAATAAGAGCTAGATTATGTTCAACCTTTACTTCATCTGCATCAAGATCCTCGATAATTCTTTTGACAATGCTTTCTTCCATTTTCTCGTCTATCTGATTTTGCCTTAAAATAATAGTAATATCATCAATACCCGAAGGAATGTGTTCATAAGATAATCCAAATTCTTCTAGGATGAATAAAATTTTTCTGCCAAAACCTATTTCTCTATTCATTAAATATTTACTTACGTATATACTGCAAAACCCTTCATCACTAGCAATCCCAACTACAGGACCATTTGTATTTTTCCTTATGTTAACTATTTTTGTTCCGGGTGCTTCTGGATTATTCGTATTTTTCACATTTACTGGAATCTCTGCACGGAAGGCTGGAATAAGTGCTTCATCATGAAACACAGAAAAACCAGCATAGGATAACTCTCGCATTTCACGATAAGTAAGCTCACGAATTTCCTTAGGTTGATTTACAATGTTTGGATTAACTGCATAAACTGCATCTACATCTGTAAAGTTTTCATATAGATCAGCTTTAATACCGTTTGCTAGAATGGAACCGGTAATATCCGAACCGCTGCGTGAGAAGGTCACGACATCGCCGTCTATGTTATAGCCAAAAAATCCAGGAAAAACAACAATACCAGATTTATTTCTTAACTCGTATAAACGCCCATAAGACTCGGGCAGTACTTGAGCATTTCCCGGCTCGTTACTTACTAATAAACCGGCTTCTTTCGGATTAATATACTGTGCTTCTAATCCTTTATACTCGAAGAAAGCTGCAACTAGCTTTGCATTATTGTCCTCGCCGCTAGCCTTCACTGCTTCCATAAAAGATTCTGGTTTGCTTTTATCACCATTAAGCAGGGACGAAAGATCTTCTCTTATTTTTTGAATGATTTCATTTGAGAGACCCAGTTCTTCTGCTATGCTTTTATATCTATTAATAATTGTTTCGAAAACATCGCTAGCATTTTCATCATTTAAATACTTCTCAGCACAGCTAATTAATAAATCTGTTACTTTTATATCGTCTGGATGGCGTTTCCCAGGAGCAGAAACGACCACTATTTTTCGCTCAGGATCAGATATAACAATATTATAGACTTTCTCTACTTGCTCACCTGAAGCCAGTGAACTACCGCCAAATTTAACGACTTTCATTTTTAAGACAACCCCTACTAGTTTATAATTTTCCGCAAATTTATTCTTATTATTACTCTTTTTTGAAAAAGAATCAAGCTTTTTCTTCCTTATACGTACAAGTGTTCATTTCTGATAGACAACTATTACAATTAGTCTATAGATTTCACATAATCACCTATTAAAATAGTATAAATTTTTTCAGCTTAATTTATTCAATAATTCTATTTACATTTCGCTTATTTACAAATTTGTCGAATTTGTCAAAAAAATTTAATCAAACATATTTAATTTTTACTTATATTTCGATATCATATTATTTAGCTTTACGAAATTGTTTTTGAAAGAAGGCTTTTATTCATGAATCAACAATTGGCAGTAAAACGCAATTTAATCATCATGTGGTTTGCTAATTTTTTTCTAGGCGGAAGCATGACAATGGTTATCCCATTTTTATCTTTGTATATAAAAAGCTTTGGGGAGTATTCTGAAAAATATGTTCAGCATTGGTCAGGATGGACGTTTGCAATTACCTTTGTCACTGCTTTTATCTTTTCTCCTATTTGGGGGAGAATTGGGGATCGATATGGTCGAAAAAAAATACTCATTCTTTCTGGACTTGGCATGGGGGTATCCATATTTTTAATGGGCTTTGCCAGCTCAGTTTGGCAATTATTCTTTCTTAGATTCTTTATGGGCATTTTTACAGGTTTTATTCCAATGTCTCAAGCTTTTATTTCAACTCAAACACCAAAGGAAGTCGCCGGGAAAGTACTTGGAACACTCCAAACAGGAAGTATTACTGGTACACTAATGGGACCATTATTGGGAGGAATAATCGCTGATGCCGTTGGCTATTCTACAACCTTCAAATGGACTTCTGGCTTCATTATATTATCAGCTCTTATCGTTCTTGCTGCAAAGGAATTTAGAGTAGATATTAATGAGGGGACAAAAACTCGTTATTCAAGCAAAGAAGTACTCCTTCACATCATGAGAAACCCTGTTCTTCTTACTGTTCTTCTTATCTCTGCATTAATACAAATCGCACACTTCAGCATCCAACCAATTTTATCCTTATATGTAGATAAAATACACGGCCCTGAAAACTTAGCTTTTTACTCTGGATTAGCATTTTCTGTAGCTGGTCTTGGAAATTTAATGATGGCAAGATATTGGGGGAAAATAGGAGATCAGGTTGGGTATCTTAAAATTCTTTTAATTCTTCTATTTGCAGCCGCTATTTTTTATTTCCCGGGAGCATTCGTAACAAGCTTTTGGCAGCTTCTCCTTATTCGTTTTGCACTTGGTATTACAATTGGCGGAATTATTCCCGTCCGAATTGCCTACATTCGTCAAGAAGCCCCAGTTGCGATGCAAGGTGAAGTGCTAGGCTATAATACAAGCCTTCGTTTCTTCGGAAACATTATAGGTCCTTCTATGGGCGGGGTTATTTCTGGTTATTTTGGATTCTCTAGTGTATTTCTTGTGACAAGTACACTTCTTCTTATAAGTGGATTGATTTTACTAGCAGCTCTCTATCGTCATCCCAACGTGGTCAAGCATTCTATTTAATTTTGTATGTAAATGAACCTTCACTGTTTTTGTAAATAAAATAATCTATATTTGAGAAGATTTACTATCATATTTACCTGGTACTTTTATATGATGAATTGTATAATATATACAATTCATCATAAGGAGTGAGACGATGGGAAAATCCAAAGCAAAGAAACAGCGGGAAAAACAAATACGTGAAGGTTTGTTAGATGTGACAATTCGAAGAGGAGATTGGGGTAATATAAATCCAATCAGCCGTCAAACAAAAACAAAGAAAGCTTCTATATTAAGCTATGAAAAGAAACATAAAAAGAACCATTCTCAAGGTTATGTAGAGGATGGTTCTTTTTATTTCCTTCTATTCTTGTATATAGCTGCAATATAGGGTTATTTCGTTTATGAACAATAGCGAATAGAATCTCCTCTTTATATACTTGTATACAAATTTAGAATAATTTGTAATGACTAGAATATTTTCTCACTCTCTACCGCACTTACTCTTATGGAAACATTCATCTCATGAGAAGCGTTTCCCATGTATACCCCTTTCATAGGCGTAATATCAGCATAATCGCGGCCCGTTGCAACACAAATATGATAATCAAGTGCTAGCATGTCGTTTGTTGGGTCAAAGCCTATCCATCCATAGGTTGGAAAATAGACTTCAACCCAAGCATGTGTAACTGCATCGCCCCGCATTGCTGCATCTTCTCCGTTATAAATATATCCACTTACATATCGAGAAGGAATTCCCTGACTTCTGCAAATAGCTAACATAATATGAGTGAAATCTTGGCATACACCTGTTTTCATTTCAAAAGCTTCACTTGCTACCGTTTTTACATGTGTTGCACCTGGCACATATGAAAAATGATTGTAAATATACTGATTAACTTTTTCTACAAAGTGGTAGAGATCGAGCTGATCCCTACCAACTTTTTTTAAGACCTCTTCTATCATGTGATCATGCAATATTGAATACTCTGTATGACATAAAAATTCTGCATACCGCTTTTTAAAAGCGTTGCTTTTCATCTCTTTTTCGATATCTAAAGTGATGATAACGTTAACAGGTTCATATGAGATCTCTAGAACGGATCTAGTTTGGACTTCTAAAAAATCATGTGGCTCCCACACATAAAAGGTTGAAACTTCATTGCCCCAGTAATCAAGATACTCAGAACCAGTTGCGTTCGGATTAATGATTTGCTCATATAAAATCAAATTCTGATTGCTATTAGATAGGGGTTTAAAAACACATTTATTAATGCTTTGACTTACTGGTCTGCTATACGTGTATTTTGTACTTTGTAACACTTCGTATTTCATGTAGATTTAATCTCTCCTAAATAGTATGTTTCCATTATAGCAAACCCAACCTGATCACATAACTGTAGAAGTTTTTGAAAATACGCATGCAGTGGTATATTTAAATGTTCGAGCGACTGATAGCTTACTTCTTCAAGTAATTCATGTATTTTATTATTCAAGCTTTCTGAATATGGATTTACACGATGGTTCTCCAACTCTTGGAAAGCCTTTAATAATTGATAGGCACTATATTTTGCTGATCGAGGCAATTTTTCATCTAATAGAACATAATTAATGACTGTCTTTGGATCCATAAACGCTTGATTTTTCTGCACATAAGATTCATATACACTTAGTGATTTTAGAACAGATGTCCAATAATGATAGGTTATATCATCTTTATCAAAACGAGCAGATAATTCTTTGTCATAATATACATCAATTGTGCTTACAGTCTTCCGAATCGTTTCTAAGTATTTGCCAAACTTAAAAAAAGAATAACAATCACTCCGAGGCATAGAACTCGCAATAACTCCTTGTGCTAAAAAATATTTTTCATGAATCATTTGAAAAAAGTCATTAAGCTGCTCTGTGGTAACAGAAATAGTTGAAAATTCTTTAATTTTAAAAAACAATTCATTTATCACTTCATAAAGCTCGATCGGAATGATCTCACGAATCATCTTTGCATTTTCTCTAGCGATTGATACACATGAATAAATGGAATTCATGTTTTCCTTTGAAAATGCAACGAAATAAATAACAGAGTGACGATCGAATGTCGAATACAGCTTTAAATAATCCGACTTGTTGCATGTGATCTCTATCACTTCCTTCCAATCGTTCTCATCACTATTTATTGGATCACTATTCTCTAGTATGCTTATTAATCGTACAGACAAAAGCTTCGCCATTCTGTCTGCTCTTTCTATGTTTTGCGATAACCAAAATAGTGAATCAGCCACTCTACTTAACATTAAATTACCTCTTTTCTAAACAATCTTTATTTCTTCTTTTTTCGTTGACTAAAAGCATAAGCGATAGCCAGTTTAACCAGCTAGACGAGGTTAAACTGACCGAACACTAAACACATTCTTACTCTAAAACCCAAGTATCCTTACTGCCTCCGCCTTGCGATGAATTAACAACGAGGGATCCTTTCGTTAATGCAACCCTTGTAAGTCCTCCCGGAACCACTTGAGGTTTCTCATTTAATACAACAAACGCCCTTAAATCAACGTGTCTCCCTTGCACTCCCTCATCTGTATAGGTAGGAAGCTTTGAAAGTGAAATGGTTGGCTGAGCGATAAAGTTTTCAGGATTTTCAATTATTCTTTTTCTATACTCTTCCTTTTCTTCTTCTGTTGCGTGGGGCCCAATTAGCATATTATATCCACCAGATGAATTTCTTTCTTTAAAGACCAATTCATCTAAATGCTCAAGTGCATAATGATAATCATCTTTATTTTTCAATAAGTATGTTTTAACATTTTGTAAGATTGGTTCTTCTTTTAAATAGAAGCGAATCATATCCGGAACGTACGCATATGTAGCTTTATCATCTGCCACCCCATTTCCTATCCCGTTTGCAATGGCTACATTCCCAGCTCGATATGCATCTAATAAGCCAGGTACGCCAATCATCGAATCCTCTCTAAATTCTAACGGATCTAGGAAATCATCATCTATACGGCGGTAAACAACATCAACTTGCTTTAATCCTCTAATCGTTTTCATGTAAACAACACGATCTTTTACAAATAAATCTCTGCTCTCAACTAATTCAATTCCCATCTGCTTGGCCAAAAAGCTGTGGTCGTAATAAGCTGAATTATAGACCCCTGGGGTTAATAAAACGATAGTAGGTTTTTTCGTTTCATTTGGGCAAATATATTTTAAAGCTTGATGCATTTCATGAATTTGATTTTCCAGTGATTGGATAGAATAATTCCCAAATACTTCAGGGAATATTTTCCTCATTACAAATCTATTTTGAAAAACATATGAAAGTCCAGAAGGGTTACGGACATTATCCTCTAAAACCAAATAATTTCCATCCTTATCCCTTATAAGATCAATTCCTGCTAGAAAAATATGATTTTTCTTTGGAACATTGACTCCATATACTTGATGGGCAAAATCGGCCGACGTAACAACTAAATCACGCGGAACTATATCGTGTTCAAAAATTTCTTGTTTTGTATAAACATCCTCTAAAAAGGCGTTAAGCGCCAAAATCCTTTGTTTTAATCCTTTTTCAATAACTTCCCATTCATCCTTTGGAATGATGCGAGGAAGAGGATCAAATGGCATGGTTCGCTCCGTACCTTCTAAATTATTGTAAACCGTAAATGTAATCCCTTGTCGAAGGAAATTTTGCTGTGCCAATTGGTGTCTTTGTTCAACCATCTGCTCAGTAAACCCTGACATATTTTGCAAAAAGGTTTGATAATGTTCATGTGGTTCATTATTTTCCGCAAACATTTCATCGTAAAATCCTTTTGCAACGTCGTATTCTTTTATCATCTGACACACCTACCTTTAATTTAAGGAATATAATTCGACAAGGATTTAATAATTCCTTCCTTTAAATACGTTATATGGGAGAAAATCTACAAAAAAATTCTGATTAATGTTAGTTTTCTGATTATATTGTAAGCTTTTTTAACGTAAAATTGTAGTTAATTTAACATTAAAAAAGATATTTTTTTAACTTTGATATCCTTTAATCTAAACTATTTTATAATTATGCGAACGTAGCACTTATTCATTTTTTCGTAATCCAACAAAAACTAAGCAGCTTACAAACGCAACTGCCGTTACAATCATTCCAAATAATAGTCCAATCGCAGCCATAAAGGTGTCATCTCCTGGATAGGAAGGCTTTAAAGTAATATACATGTATACAAAAGTAAGCAATAATAGCGCATAAAAACTACTTCCGATCAACGCCATCTTTATGCGTCGCACTCGCATCCCGACCCATGCTTGACGAATAATCGCCCAGATATAAAAACTACTAATAACACCAGCTATCATAAAAATAATATGAACAAATGGAATAGTGAAATAACCCACTACAAAGATTAAACCAACAACGACTGAAAATAAACCTGCATTCATAAAAAATAAAAAGATGCCGCTTAACCAATAATTTTGAAACCATTTTACTCCCTTCAGTATTTGAACGGCTCTTCTATTATTATTAACATGACAGATAAACTTGTTTTGAAAAAGAAAGAATAATATAATTCCAATCAATCCTAAAAATAAAATGCTAGTCACCTTATTTACTCCTTTGATAAATATAGTTATTTAGATACATCAATCTTAACGGTTTCAGGTCTTTGTTCTTCACCTATTAACGTTACTGCCACTCGATCAAAATCCTCCCATTGAACTCTGAAATTTTCTGGATAAAGAGTGGCGCCATCATTGCCGATGATATAATCATCGTGTTCATTTAGTTCGCTATTTCTTCCGTAGTAAACTCTAACTGAAGAAGGACCAAAGAATAGAGCTTCTCCCTTCTGCACAATTTCAACCTTATTTGTATGATTAGGAGAATAGCTCACTAATATAGTTGATTCCTTAAAAAATAGAGTATAGGCTGCTTTTCCCACAAACCAATTTATTGGCATTATTAATATTAGAATCCAAATAAGGCATATATTTTTTACCCTTTTTTTAATTTGTGTTATTTCTTGCTCTTGATCCACTTTGTATCATCTACCTTTCAGAGAAATTAACCTATAAAAAAGCGTCTTAACCTTTCATCTAATATCTTTTCACAAAACAGAAAACACTTATTCTATTTCTTTTAATAACAAAGCTGCTTTTTGCTTTGAGAGGTTAAAGGCTTGCCAAGTTGTACTTTCATAAGTTAACTCATCTCGTTTATTAATTAACAAGCTTTTCAAACCTGGTGTACTCGGATCATGTTTATATAACTCTACTAGTTTAGGAATAGCTGCGTATGATAAAGTACTTAAATAGGCTGTATCTATTTTTCCTGTATGCTCATATCGATTAATATTTTTGGAAACGATCATCTGATCAACACCAACCATATTTAGTCCAACATAGTAAAGAAGAGTGCTAATGATATAAAAATGAATAAGAGATAACCGCTGTATCCAAACTTTTACAAGTGTATAGGCAAACAAGATCGTTAATAAAATCATAAAAGAATGGGCTAAAATTCTTAAGTAAGTAAATCCATAAGCCTGTTCATACATCATTAAACGTAGAAAGGCTGAAGTAAGCATAACCCCACTAAAAACGATCAAGAGAGTTAACAATCCTTTTATAATCATTGAAATATTTTTTTTGTGAAAAGTTACTACACTAATAAGAAGAGCAAAATTAATAATGGAAACGATTATTAATTCAAAGAAGCCTCTTCTTGCATACTCAGAATAGGAAAATTGATCATTCAGCGATCCATTGAAAAAATATTGAAACTGTACAATAGTAAACAAAAGATAAACAAGATTGATAACGATAAGAATAGTTGTGACAATAATTCCATCCCATTGGATAGAGTCTTTATTAGAACTGTTATCTACTATCACTGTATTAACAACAACAGCGTTAAAAAATCCTATGAATAGAACCGCAATAACTCCAATTTTTACGATTCTCCATAAAAACTCTAGCTGAAAATTAAATAATGTTTTTGGGATTACGGAAAGAAGGTTCGCAAATTGTTGATCAGCCGCTGATAATAATAGTGTAATAACAAACAGCAATGGAATAGAAATAAAGATGCCAATCCCAATTTTTTTCCCAGTCCGGTAAACAGATTCATTCATACTGCTTTTTAGTAATTTCCCTACATTTACGACAGACATATTGCACTGTTTAAACGTTTCACTTATCTTTTTGGCGATCAGCCTTAAAAAAGAATTTGAATACCATGGAATCGTCGATAAACTAGTTAATAAAACGATATGAACAAATACTAAAATCGGAATAATGATAAAATTAAGCGGACTAAAGATGGAATACGGATTTACCCCAAAGGTAATGGTTAAGATCCAAATCGAGACAAATACTATTCCACTTATTTGTTTATGGCTAAATGTAAACGTACGAAATCGGTAAAAAAAGAAGAGATAAAAGCTAGCGATTACAATACTATAAGAAATCCCCACCATATCTTCAAACAAACAAACCTCCGCGATAATGGCTAATAAAAAACAAGTACAGACAAATAATAAGTTGTTTCGAAGCATCATATTAGATTCTCCTTTTCTAAATAGATTTTCTATGTAGTGTTCTATAGAAATATCTACAATACTAACTATATAGATTTTTTTCTATATAGATTATCTATGTAGATAAATAAGACTTTTCTTCTGTTTAATTTATTAGTCACTCATTATATCGATTCTAAGCAATTAGATTGATCTGTTTGTTCCCCAATGGAAGGCCAAATAGCTTATGGGATATAAAAGGATTGTGCAGAAAATACATGCGACAATAAACGATGGGGTTAGTAAAGGCTCGAACCAATGAAAAGGGACAATTCGCAATACAACTAACGACATTAACACTAAATTAGGAATTAATGACAGATGAAATGTTTTCATTAAAAGACCTTTTCCACCTAGCCCAAATTCTTTGCCTATTTCATAACCAAGAAGTGCCCAAAAAATCATATAAAGCATCATGATTAACGAAGGGATACTCGTCAGAAAAACCCATACATGATCGACTATCGGATCAGAAACCGTATGATAGAAAATGGTCAAACCAATACCGCCTATAAAAAATAGAATATTTGCTAAGATAAAAGTCCATTGTGTTCTTGCTGGAGTAACGATAATCTCCTGCTGATAGAGCATGGCTACTTTTTCTGGAGCTCCAACCTTATTAATAATGGAATTAATAGCTGCATCCTCTTCCAAGCCTTCCACTATTTTAAGATCATAAAGCATTTCCGTAATATGAAGATCAATTTCCGTTGTGATTTCCTCCATATTCGGATGCTTTTTTAAGTTCTTTTTTAACTCAAACAAATACTCTTGTTTAGATTGAATCATATCCCTTTTTCCCCATCACCTTATCAATGACCTGAACAAAGCTTTGCCACTCACTCGTTTTTTTCTGCAAAATCTCTTTCCCGCTATCAGTAATACGATAATATTTACGCGCTGGACCTTTATCTGGTTCCCTCCAATATGGCTCAATATATTGCTGTTTTTCTAATTTGTGCAAAGCAGGGTATAAGGTACCTTCCTTGACCTGTAAAATATAATCGCTTCTTCTTTCCATTTCTTTCACGATTTCATAGCCGTACATATCTTTTTCTGCTAATAATTGCAACAATATTAATGATGTACTTCCTTTTACTAGCTCTCGATTAAACATCTCATTTATCACCTACCTAGAATAAAAAGGTATTTTATTGTTTATATCTTAACTTGAAAAATTGGAAAATGCAACCTTTATTTATTCTATAAATTGGATAGACATTTGGAAGGATAACATGTGTCTATGTTATAATGAAATTTAATTAAATTATTGATAAAATAAGAAAAGCGGAAGCGCCCATTTAGCGACGTATGGACTGGGCCCCGCTTCGACTGAGATAAGGCGAACCTTCCATCAGGGTGTTCTTCCCCTGATGGTTAGTTGAGCCGATCAGGTTTTTACGGGCAGTTTTTTATCCACTGTAAATTTTTTTAGGTTATATCTTACTGCCCGTTAAAACGTGATAAAGGAAACACGAAGAGCGATAGCGATTCGATGTTGACTTATCGTAGGGAGGAGTGGGGTGGACACTAGTCGCTGGGCGCTGGCCGATTAAGTACGCCACGTCCTGTGGCAACATCGGCACTAGTACATCCTGTACGTCGGAGCTAGACACCAGTCGTATTTCAGAAAACTAATAAATTCTGATATTTTAAAAACTATACATACAAATTGAAGGTGGTATACTTTGGAAAATAATTCATCAAATTTCATTAAAAGTATTATCAAGGATGATCTTGAAACAGGTAAATATAGCCATGTCGTTACCCGTTTTCCTCCAGAGCCGAATGGATACCTCCATATCGGACATGCAAAGTCCATTGTGATTAACTTTGGTCTTGCAGATGAATTCAACGGAAAAACGAACTTGCGTTTTGATGACACCAATCCTTTAAAGGAAGATATAGAATACGTTGAATCGATTAAAGAGGATGTCAAATGGCTCGGATTCGAATGGGATGGTTTATTCTTTGCTTCCGATTACTTTGAAGAAATGTATATTCGAGCTGTTCTTTTAATAAAAAAAGATAAAGCTTATGTCGATGATTTAACACAAGATGAGATTCGTGAATATCGCGGAACATTAACAGAGCCTGGAAAAGAGAGTCCATATCGTAATCGAACTATAGAGGAAAATCTAGAATTGTTTACGAAAATGCGTGATGGCGAATTTGAAAATGGTACAAAAGTGTTAAGAGCAAAAATTGATATGACCTCCCCTAATATTAACATGAGGGATCCTGTTATTTATCGTATCGCGCATGTGACCCATCATAATACTGGCGACAAATGGTGCATCTATCCGATGTATGCTTTTGCTCACCCGCTTGAGGATGCCATTGAAGGCGTTACACATTCACTTTGTACAATTGAATTCGAAGATCAACGTCCATTCTATAATTGGGTGATCGCTGAATGTGAAATGGAGAATAAACCAGAACAAACTGAATTTGGTCGCTTAAACATCACAAATACGGTCATGAGTAAACGAAAGCTTAAACAGCTAGTAGATGAAAAATATGTTGACGGCTGGGATGACCCTCGTATGCCAACTATATCTGGTTTAAGAAGAAAAGGCTTCACACCAGAGTCTATTCGAGAATTCGTTCGCGAAACAGGGGTTTCAAAAGGTTCAGGCAAGGTAGATTCTGCAATGCTTGATCATTTTGTACGAGAAGACTTAAAGCTTAAGGCGCCTCGTACAATGGGCGTTTTAAATCCGCTTAAAGTCGTCATTACAAACTACCCTGAAAATCAAGTTGAAATGCTCGATGCCGAAAATAACCCAGAAAATCCAGAAATGGGGACTAGAAAAATTCCATTTTCGAGAGAAATTTATATAGAAAAAGAAGATTTTATGGAAAATCCGCCGAAAAAATATTTCCGTCTTTTCCCTGGAAATGAAGTACGCTTAAAACATGCTTATTTCATTAAATGTGAAGAGGTAATTAAAGATGAAAACGGTGAAGTGGTCGAGCTTCACTGTACGTATGATCCTGAAACAAAAAGCGGTACTGGATTCACTGGTCGTAAAGTGAAAGGAACTCTCCATTGGGTAGAAGCTACGAATGCCATTCCAGCTGAATTCCGTTTGTATGAGCCTCTTATTTTAGACGAAGATGAACAAAATGAAGAAAGTGAAGGAAAAACCTTCTTAGATTTTGTCAATGAGAATTCGTTAGAGATCATACAAGGATTTATTGAGCCTAATCTGATGGACGTAAAACCGTACGATAAATTCCAATTCTTCCGCCATGGGTATTTCAACGTAGATCCGAAGGTTTCAACAAAAGACAAAGCAGTATTTAATCGTATCGTTTCATTAAAAAGCTCATTTAAACTATAAGAACAAAAGCGCAAGCGACTTGATCATCGACGTACAAACTGAAGGGACTTCGACTGAGATAAGGCGAACCTTCCATCAGGGTGTTCTTTCCCTGATGGTTAGCCTGAGCCGATCAGGTTTTTACGGGCAGTTTTTTATCCACCGTACACTTTTTTAGGTCATATCTTACTGCCCGTTAAAACGTGATAAAGGATACACGATGAGCGACAGCGAATCGATGTTGACTTATCGTAGGGAGAAGTCCTGAAGTTTGATAGTCGATAGGCGCTGGAGCTGGACGTCGATACATAACCTTCAAAGTTATTCATAGCCAACTAATTTATAATTTCCTAAAAAATCAAAAGACCGGGCAAAAAATGCTCGGTCTTTTAATTCTATACCATGTTTCTAAATAGATTGATGAAATTCCTTATTTGAATCATTCATTCGTTCAAATTGTCGGATTCTGATTTCAAACAAGGTAAGTGGATCATGGAAAATTTCAGGTTTTTCATTCATTGCATTTAATTTTTCTTTATTTTTTTGAATTTCAACTTTTGTTTCTTCAATCACAGTCTCAAGTTCAATAAATGGGTTTTGAAAGAAAAGTGTAACATCCCGCTCAAGCCCATTTTCAAATAGTTCAAATTGCTGCATAAATCTTTTAATAATTAACTCCGTTGTATCTTCAAACGTTTCATTCTCTAAATACTTTTGATACCTATGAAAAAGCATTGATTTATTTTGTGTAATGCCTCCGAGTAATTTACCGGCTCCTTTTAAGAGGATTTGGGAAGGTGTTAAACGAAGTAAAATATTGACTTCCTCCATGTGTACGCCTCTTTTTAAACGTTCAGCATCACGGCGCCAATCCTCAAGAATTTTAAAATCGCATTGCAGTTTAATTTTCTCTTGTCCATATAAGCTATTAAAGCTTTCTCCCATTTCCTCTAAAAACAATTGACTTGCATTAAACTCATTTTGCGCATTCAAAATCCATTCCATTAACATATGAAACAACTTTGGTAAGATAACCTGGTGAATATGGTTCTGAATTCGTTGGTTCATTTCTTTATTCAATTCAAGATGGATCTTTCTATAATCACTATCTTCTTTTATAAAATTTGCACAATCCTTTAACAGTTTAGGAATATCTGTTTTTAAACTATTATTTATGTCATCTAAAATAAGGCGAAATGATTTTTTAATCGTTCCAATCTTTTCTTTCTCAACATCTGATAATTGATGAACAGTTCCTGAGAGCTTAGCCTTCATTTCTTCATTTTTTTGAATAGATCCATACAAATGTTTCTTCATTTCTATTCTTTTTTCTGAAATAGCTTTCACCCAATTACGAATAAATACGAGCATTTTTTCTGAAACAAGCTTTTCATTATTAACTTTATTTTTGATTTCATTTGTTAATTGCCATAGCTGCTCAATTCCTTTAGAAGGAGAAAAAACGATTACCTTTTCCTCTGAAAATTCGGGCGTCAATCGAGAATAAATCTCTTCTTCAAGTCTTCCTTTTTCTTCTTCATCTAAATCACCTGCTGTAACTAAAAAGTAGATTGGAAGCTTAGGAGCATTCTTTTTTATTTGTAAAAGCAAATCTTCTTCTCTCGACGTTAAGGACGCTTTTTTATTTAATACAAAAAGGAGTGAATCAGCTAAATAAATATAGGAAAGAACCTCATTCCTTTTTTGCCCTCTATCAAGCAAATTGGGAATATGAATAAGAGATAGATCATTTTCAAATAAAAACTGATTTGGAAGTCTACACTCTACATAGGCCTTATCATCCATGGAAGGCAATATATCCTTGCTTTCCTCTCCTTCATTGATCTCAATATGATCGTCATGCTTATATAAAACAACTGATGAATGAAGCTCGTGAATAAAATCCTTTCGAATAATCGAATCAATAAAAGCAAATCGATCATTTTCCATGTTCTCGATCACTAGCACGTATCGTTCCTTCGAATGGACGAGCTCTTCCACAACCGATTTCATTTGATGATTTAGCTCAATATCATGGTTTTTAGCCCAACTAGAAATGGATTGATAAAGAAATAAGATATCCTCTATATTCAAGTCTGCCCTATGCTGTTCTAACGTATTTTCAGCTTCTGTGATTATAGCCATTGGGATAGAGGAATGAAAGCCATCATTCCAAGCCAAAATAGCTGCTGCTGGAATATGATTTTGAGTAGAATCTGCTAGTGTATACCAAGTTGTTAAAAATCTTGGCAATAAACCTGCAACATCTCTCAATAAATAATCACCATTAGTTAAATCCACAAATGCTTGACGATAGAGATTGGACAACTCATCCCATGAATCAAAGCGGTTTATTTGAATGCTAGAGAATACATTTTCAAGCTCTTTTAACCAGACCAAATAAGACTCTTCTTTTTTATATTGCAGCCATAAGCATCCAACAAGCTGCTGAAATCGCACTTGATCTAAACTGTACAGCATCTGTAAAGCTGTTTGAAAAAATTCAGGTGGATAGGTAATGGTTAATCCTTTTTCAACATATGTTTTTAAAATTTCAAAGCTAGTAATTGATTCTGTACGTATCGCTTCATTTATTACAAGCTTAATTGCTTTATCCCAATCCTCATTTTCTTCATAGAACGCAAGGGCTATTTTCGCCACATTAGGGTAATCCGGATTAAAAGATACTAATTTTTGAATTACCTCATCAGCTAATTCACGTCTCCCCTCATCTATGTATAATAAAAATAGCTGGAGCATAACCTCGGACTTCAAAATCACACTCTCTGTTGATATGGATTTATATATTTCCTCTGCAGATGATAATAGCTCGAGCTCGTAGTAAGAATCAGCCATATTTTTCTTCGCCCATGGTTCTAGCTCATTCGTAATATTTTCCCATTTGAAAATAGCTGCCTCAAAATCCTTGCTTTGGAAATAAACTTCCCCTTGTGCATATCGAATATAAGATAGATCTGGAACATCTTTTTTTTGTTCCGAAAAATACAATTGCCCAAGTACCTCTATGGCACTTTTTTCATGGTTATTCTCTATTAACGATTCATAATAAGACTTGTTGATCAGTAGATTTTCAAGTGTCATGGTTATCCCCCGATCTTTCTTTTTTTATCTTTCTGTTACTTTTATCTTCCTACCATTTTCATTAAAAGTAAACTTTTTAAAGGTATCTTTTTATTGTACCAAATCTTTTTTTACAAAATCATGTCAGTTCCCTTTCAATTTTGCATCGTAACGCTGCTTTATACATACGAATGTAGTTAATGGATACCCTAGAGATAGATGAATCCATTTTAAAAGGAAAGTGGTTTATATGGAACAAACTGCATTATTGGATGTACAAAAATTAGCATTAAAAAAGTTAAAGCTTTTCCGTACAAGCCCGCTACGATTTTTATCTAGATCTATGCTTGCTAGCATGTTTATTGGATTTGGTGTGATTGTGGCCTTTAAAACAGGAAATTATTTTTACTTAGAGCATTCTCCGTTTGCCTATCCTATGGCTGCCTTTACATTTGGTGCTGCCATTGTCTTAATTGTATATGGAGGCGGTGATTTATTCACGGGCAATACGTTCTATTTTACATTTGCAGCCTTAAGAGGAAAGGTGTTATGGAAGGACGTTTTGAAGATATGGGCTTTAAGCTACGGTGGAAACATTATTGGAGCTATTTGTTTTTCCATTTTTATTTATGCAACTGGACTTTTTAAAGATCCTTCTGTAAATAGCTTCTTACTTAAGGTTGTTGAAAAAAAGATTCATGCCCCGATTAGTGAGCTGTTTTTTCGAGGCATTCTTTGTAACTGGTTAGTATGTCAAGCATTCTTTATTCCAATGAATCTCAAGGGTGATAGTGCAAAATTGATCACAATGATACTCTTTGTTTTCTGCTTTTTTATCTCAGGATACGAGCACAGCATCGCGAATATGTGCACTTTTGCCATTGCTATTGTCTCAAGCACTGCTGGTACCTATTCTATTAGTGAGATTCTCCATAACCTTATCCCTGTCACAATCGGAAACATTATTGGGGGAACCATATTAATGGGATTTATGTACTATTATGTCAACAAATCTTTTTTAGAAGAGTAACCGATATTCATAGTGTAGCTTCCCACTAAAACTGAAATCTGGACCTATAAAACTTTATAATAATTGGATCTACTTTATACCACTTATGAGTGATATCCTTTTTGTAACAGGAGGGATTCAATTATGAAAACAATTGGTCTAATCGGAGGTCTAAGCTGGGAATCAACAGCTGACTACTATAAATATTTGAATACATTTGTAAAAGAAAAATTAGGTGGCTTGCATTCTGCTAAATGCTTACTTCATTCCTTTGACTTTGAAGAAATCGTAACTCTGCAAAAAAACGCTGAATGGGATAAAGCAACAAATTGTATGACAGACGCTGCACAAAAATTAGAAAATGGTGGAGCAGATGTGATTTTGATTTGTACGAATACGATGCATAAAATGGCTGAAGAAGTTGAAGCATCTGTTCAAATTCCTCTTATTCATATTGCTGATGCAACGGCAAAAAAAATTAAGCAGCAAGGCTTAAAAACGGTAGGGCTTCTTGGAACAAAATTTACGATGGAACAGAATTTCTATAAAGAACGTTTGAATGCGCATGGTATTGAAGTTGTGATTCCTAATGAAGATGACAGACAAACCATTCATAATGTTATTTTTGATGAATTATGTAAAGGGATGATCAAAGAATCATCAAAAGCAGCTTATCTTCAAATTATGTCTAAGCTTCAAGAAAAAGGGGCTGAAGGGATCATTTTAGGATGTACTGAAATACCTTTATTAATTAAACAAGCAGATTCTGATATTCCACTTTTTGATACAACCTGCATTCATGCAGAAGCAGCCGTTGAATTTGCTTTACAAGAAGAAAAAGTACAAGTATAGACGACAAAAGTCGAATAAATAAGATCCCTTTGAGATACTCAGAGGGATCTTAACAATTTTAACTCATCATCCAGTAACTTCCTCAGTTTTGTATGTAGGGATTTTATTATTTTTAGATTTGTCCCCTTTTAAGGTAAAGTAAGAAATGATTGTGAAAAATAAAGCGATACTACCCAATAATAAATACGCTCTATTAAACCCAACTGTATCATACATTCTGCCGACTATAGCAGAAAGAAAAATCGATCCTATTTGTTTTGAAAATTGAAATCCGATTAAATAGATTGTCGCAGATAATCATAAATCAAAATTCTCATTAATATATTTAAATACAGCTACTAATAGAACAGGAACTTCTAAAGCATGCATAAGTTTTAACAAACTGATTGCAATGGGTCCATCTGCAAATGATGAACCTAATATTCTAATTGACATGATACATCCCGCATAAAGTAAGGCATTTTTTGCTCCGATTTTTCTAATAAAAAACGGTGCACAGACCATGACAACAGCTTCTGATAAAATTTGTATAGATGCTAAATTCCCAAAAATTTCGGTTCCTTTTTCAGGTGTAGCAAAGAAATGAGTAAAAAATACCGCAAATTGTTGATCATACACTTCATAGATACATCCAACGCCAACAACATACATGACAAAAAACCAAAACTTTTTATTTTTAAATATGGAAAGAACATTTTCCTTTTTAATTGGTTCCTTTTTTTTGCAGCTGCACTGTTTTAGATTGACTCAAATCAATTTTTGAAAAATAAAAAACTATGGCCAGCAGTACAGCACTTAGTGTACAAATCCAAAAAATAAGATTAGGGTCAGTTTTAAATAGCTGCCCTGATATAAACATACTCGTTGCTGCTCCAAGACATCCAAACATTCTTACTCGTCCATATTCGAAACCGCTTATATGGCTAACCCTTTCAATAAAAGCTTCAATGGCACCGACACCACCATTAAAGATTGCCCCTAAGTAAACGCCTCCAATTAATGACGCTAAAATAATATTAGTCTGTAATAAAGGAGCAAATACATATAAGAAAAATGGTGCAATAAAGATTAGTAGAAAAATTAATATCCAAATAAGATGTTTTTTCATCCCTAATTTATCTGTCAATATCCCAAAGAAAGGCTGAAAGCAAATAGCGGCAACTGAAATCGCTGAAAAAATAAGACCTGTTTCTGTTGAATTCAAACCAGCTGCATTGATTAACCAAATTGAAAGAAACTGAAAGCACGCAGCCCATATAAAAAAGTATAAATAAAAGAAACTACCAAACACCCAAAAATTCTTATTCATTTTCATAAACCATCTTCTCCTTATAAAGATATATTCATGGCCAAAAAATTAAAGCGTTTGCATTTTCTTCCCTAATTCATTTACTAATATTTACTAAATCAAATATATCAAATTAACCGCTTACAATCAATAATTTTTCAAAAATCAAAAATTTTTATCTAATTTTACTGTAATAACAGTATTAACTCACATTAATTTTTAGTAGCGCTTTCATAAAAATGCTTATCTTTTTACTAAAACTGACTTACATACAATACCTTTCACTTTACCTGTTCATATTCAGTTCATACAATTTTTGTACATTTATTTTTGTCATATAAAACATAATGGAGGATAATCGATTATGAAAATAAATATGGATATGAATAGTCTCCTTATAGACGCAATGAATGAATATTTAAGAGCAGGCTTGTTAATGAATCTAAAAAAATTAGATGAAATGTATGACTCTGAATTCGAAAATATCCGCGTAGATCCTCTCGGACGTACAATTGTCTTTTCCAAGGCTGATTTTATGCAACAGTTTCGTGCTATACGCATTGAAGGTAAAAGCCTGGGGCCAATTGATGATGCAAAGTTTATTTCTACTAACTGTTATGGAGAGTATGGATCAATTATTATGACTCGTGTTAAAGGAGATAGACGACTATTTTATCACTTTGTTTGGCGTAAGAAAGATGAACAGCCACTCACGATTATTCGAGAGTTCACTTTCGATGAGGACCTTTCAAATGTAATCAATATAGTTAAGAACTTTAGATAAGGTGGTGCATGGTAAACAATGCCCAAAATATTAATTGTAGATGATGACCCACACATTAGAGAATTGATCAATCATTTTTTATCAAATGAAGGATTTGATATTGTCGAAGCTTCAGATGGAGTTGAAGCACTCAGTATGCTTGAATCGGTAAATGTCGATATGGTGATTTTGGATATTATGATGCCTAACATGAATGGCTGGGATCTATGTCGTGAACTAAGAGAATATTATGATTTTCCATTGCTCATGTTAACAGCAAAAGGCGAAACATCCCAAAAAATCAAGGGGTTTCATTTAGGCACTGATGATTATCTTGTTAAACCATTCGAACCTCTTGAATTAATTGCCAGGGTGAAGGCACTATTAAAAAGATACCGTATTGCAACATCACAAAGAGTCCAAATTGGAGAATTGTTACTGGATCATAAAACATATGAAATATATGTAAGTAATCAAAGGATCTCCATCCCGTTAAAAGAATTTGAGCTTTTATTCAAGCTTGCCAGTTATGTAGGAAAAACACTTACAAGAGAGCAGCTCATAGAAGAAATTTGGGGCTATGACTATCCGGGAGACGAAAGGACGGTTGATGTCCATATTAAACGGATACGTGAAAGATTTCCTGAAGAATCGCATTCATTCCATATTCGTACAATTCGTGGATTAGGCTACCGTATGGAGGCTCGAACATGAAAAAGAAATTCCTTTTCTGCTTCCGTGTCCTGCAAATTTGGGGTACAACTATGATCATTTGGATAATAAGCTATTGGATGACTAATTTTTTTTATGATGGCTCCATCACGCAACCTAATGATTTTATCAGGTTTCTTATTATTGGACTGATAAGTATATTCATCTTAAACTTAATTGGATACTTAATTGGAAAATATCTCTCTCCTAAGCGATTTGAATTATTTAATGTTATGACAGAAGCATTTAAACAAATATCTGAAGGGAACTTTAATGTGAAGCTGAACGCTAAAAAACTGGAGGACAAATCCAATCCTTTTAGTCAGGTATATAGCAGCATCAACCATATGGCAGAGGAACTTCAACGTATGGAACAAATGCGCCAAGAATTTATTTCAAATGTTTCCCATGAAATTCAATCACCTCTTACTTCTATCAAAGGTTTTTCAATTGCTCTGCAAAATGAATCATTAGACAAAAGCAGACGTACGCATTACCTCAAAATTATTGAAACGGAAAGTGCTAGGCTATCTAAATTAAGTGATAACCTATTGAAACTTACCTCTTTGGAGTCAGATAATCACCCGTTTGAGCCTACCCCATTTCAATTAGACAAGCAACTTCAAAAGGTGATTCTTTCATGTGAGCCTCAATGGATGGAAAAATCAATTGAAATAGAGGTTTATCTTGATGAAGTGAATATTGTAGCTGACAAAGAGCTTATGAATCAATTGTGGGTAAACCTGATTAGTAATAGTATTAAATTCACACCGCAATATGGAACCATTAAAGTACACCTGCAAAATAACAAACATCAAGCTGTAGTTACAATTGAAGATTCTGGTATTGGCATTTCAGAGGGGGATCAAGCTCATATTTTTGAACGATTTTATAGAGCAGATAAATCACGTAATAGAACCGTCAATGGGAGTGGCTTGGGTCTTACGATTGTAAAAAAAATTATTGATTTGCACCAAGGACATATTCGAGTAGAAAGTAAGGTTAAGGAAGGTTGCAAAATGATCGTTTATATCCCATTCAATTAGTAAACAAAATCATCCGTTCATATTCAGTTCACAAAAATTATGTATAGTTATCTCTATAAAAAGGAAAAAAAAGGAGGCCCTTTTTAGTGAAAGAAACAAAACCGAAAATAGAAATAAAACAATTAATTCAATTAATCGATTTCAAGTCTTTACCAAAAACACTTATGATTCTAGTTCTTGGATTAAGCTTGATTTCAACTATTGCCAGCTTAATTGTCCCCTTGTTCACCAAAAATTTAATTGATGTTATGTCTACTCAATCCATTAACTACACAACACTTCTTTTTTTACTAGGGGCATTTATTATTCAAGCGATTACGGGAGGCTTTTCAACTTATTTTCTTGCTTATCTTGGGGAAAAGGTTGTAGCGAATTTACGAAAAAAACTGTGGAGAAAAATATTGCTCTTACCGATCTCCTATTTTGATAAAAATCGCTCAGGAGAAACGATTAGCCGTATTTATAGTGATACTGCTGTTGTCAAAGAATTAATTAGCACACAACTCGTTTCAATTTTTACGGGTATGATCTCCCTCGTTGGATCTATAGGGATTCTACTATTTTTGGATTGGTCTATGACTCTAGTGATGCTGACTGCTGTTCCTCTTATCTTCTTTATTATGAGACCTATCGGCAGCAAAATGAGGAAAATCTCTATTCGTTTACAAGGGGAAACAGCTAATTTTACAAGCCATATCACTCAGGTTATTTCTGAAATTCGATTAGTTAAAGCCTATGTTGCGGAACCTGTTGAAAAGAAAAATGGCGAAGAGGGTGTTGAACATCTTTTTGAGGTTGGCTTAAAGGAAGCACGATTATTTGCGATTCTACAACCATTAATGGGCTTTGTCATCATGTTTATGCTCGTTATCGTCATTGGATATGGCGGTTATCGCGTTGCTTCAGGAGGATTAAGCGCTGGTGATCTTGTTGCGTTCATTTTGTATCTTTTCCAAATTATCATGCCCATTACAATGTTGACTCGTTTCTTTGCAAGCTTGCAAAAAACAATGGGTGTTACAGAACGGATGATGGAAATATTTGATCATCAGCAAGAGGATCATCATACTACTGAACAAGAAATCAATCCTACTCTACCAATCCGATTTGACAATGTTACATTTGCCTATCAAAGTAGTGAAACCATTTTGCACAATGTGAATTTTACCATCGATTCTGGGAAAGTGACTGCCATCGTTGGTCCAAGTGGAAGTGGAAAAACGACGATTTTTTCTCTCCTTGAACGGTTCTATCAGCCATCAGATGGCGTGATTCTTCTTGGAGATACACCTTTAACCGATATTGGGTTAAGCGAATGGCGAAATGAAATTAGTTATGTCTCACAAGAAAGCCCACTCCTTGCCGGAACCATTCGTGAAAATATATGCTATGCTATGGATCGTGAAGTGACAGAAGAGGAATTAACAAAAGCAGCAGAATTAGCGTATGTAGATGAGTTTGTGAAAAATCTGCCTAAAGGCTATGATACGGAGGTTGGGGAACGAGGGATTATGCTTTCTGGAGGACAGCGTCAGCGTATTGCAATTGCCCGAGCAATCCTGCATGATCCTAAAATTTTAATGCTCGATGAAGCCACTTCAGCGTTAGATTCAACCTCAGAAAAAGTAGTCCAAGAGGCATTGCAAAATCTCATGATAGGCCGTACAACCCTTGTTATCGCACACCGTTTATCAACCGTTGTAGATGCGGATCAAATCCTAGTTATGGAGCAAGGAGAACTAACTGGTATTGGCAATCATGAAACGCTATTGAAAAACCATGCTCTCTATCAAAAGCTAGTTGAGCAGCAATTCAGATGGGAGCTGCAAAACAATTAGAAAAGCGGAAGCGCCTTGGTCAGCCCTGAAGAAAAGTGTTCTCATGAATCAAAAAGTGTTTTTTACTTTTAGAGGCATGAGGTTATTTTTCACAAGGGCTAGGCGCCTGAAGCTAGACACAAGTCTACCTTCAAGAATTCTATTTACTTAAAAAAAAGCTCATCCATTACAAAAGCAGTGGATGAGTTTTTTTATACACTATAAAGGATTTTCATACTAATCCACTATTGCACTTCCATATGCAAGTCGCCTGCTTTTGCCCAACCAACTAATTTGATAACATAATATAAACTCATTGTAATGAGAATTGGAAGAAGGACACCTACTGTTAAATAAATAATAAATCCTTTTATTCCTTGGGTTGCTAAAATATTTAATGGAGCAATAAATGAATTCAAACCGAGCCCTGCTAATTCATAAGAAACTTGAAAATTCAATACAAGCGTTGCGATTGGCGCACAAATGACTGCTGAGATAAAAGGTGGGATCACCAGCAAAGGATTCTTCACCAAATTTGGGAATTGTACTTTAGGAGTTACCAAAAATTGTGCTAAAAAGCCACCGAGATCATTTTGTTTTAATGACATCGCTGTAAAGCCTACAAATTGAACGGTACATCCGATCAGAGCAGCTGCACTAGATACTGGGTCCAATTGAAGGGCAATCGCCAGTGCTGCTGAAGAGGCTGGGGACATGAGAAGAATGCTCCATACCAAACTAATAACCATCGAAGCAATTAAAGGAGAGCCTTGTACAGAAGTTGTGATTTCTCCACTCAACCATTGTAGAAATGGAGTTGTTACCATTGCTAAACCAACACCGGCCAAGCCACCTACAAATATAGCACCGGCAGGAATCGCTATCATATCCAGTATCGTCCGACCTGTTATCCGTTTACCAACATATGTTGCAACTAAGCCTGCCACAACGGCACTAACAGGTTGTCCAGGAGCAATCGTTACAGCTCCTTCTGCTGTTATATGAAGAGCATTTCCACCAATAGAACTACAAACCATCGCACTAAAAATGACTAACGTATTTCCACCTAATTTATAGGCAACCCCAGCACCAAAGGCTGGAGCTAATAATACCTTTGCTGAAGACCCAACTGTGACAAGTGTATCCCAGCCAAAAAATCTTCCGATTGATTCTAGCAAAAGACCAATTCCCAAAGTAACTAGCACCGCATTCGCCATACCTGCTGACGCTTTATACATTCGATCTTTTATATATTCTTTCATTACTACCGACTCCTCTATTTTGTTCCGAAATTTTTTACTAGGAATTGTCAAAAATGAAGTAGAAATCGTTCGATAAATGAAGTAGATCTCATGGCAATTCCACTGTTAATAGCTAGATCATTCCCATAAAAACAGTGTTAACTTAATCGATACAGTCTGTTCAGTCTAATATCAATATCCAAATAGAACCACACTCCTTTAAACCTGGCAAAAAATAACCCAGTGATGATGAATAATTGGTAGAAAAATAGATTCTCCCAACCATCATATCAACTGGGCATAGACAGGTTATGCAAAACAAGTCTTGCAAAGTTAATAGTTGTATTATAGCACTCCTCTTTTCTTAATGATGTTATTTTCTAAATTTTCTCTATTATGTAAATAGTTTTCTGATATTTTCTTCTTTTTGTTAAGGATTTTTCTGGAAAGCTTCAAAAAGAAATCATTCTTGATGAAATACCTTCTTTTCTACCGTGTATTTTTTTAACATATCTCGATTTACTTCAAAACCGATCCCAAATGTTTCAGGAATGTGAATATACCCATCTTCTACCATTACCTCTGGATCAATAATATCTCTGTCCCAGTATCTTGAGGAGCCTGCGGTGTCCCCAGGTAATACAAATTGATCTAAAGCCGTAATGGCCACATTATGAGCACGGCCAATTCCTGCTTCTAGCATACCGCCGCACCAAACAGCAATCCCATGCTGCTTACAATAATCATGAATTTTTTTTGCTTCTGTTAAGCCGCCTACTCTGCCAATTTTTATATTAATGATTTTGCAGCTCCCTAATTCGACTGCTTTTCTCGCATCCTCTAACGAATGAATGCTTTCATCTAAACAAATTGGCGTCTGGATTTCCTTTTGCAGCTTTGCGTGATCGATAATATCATCATGTGCTAGAGGCTGTTCAAACATCATTAAGCCTAAATCATCCATCTGTTTAAATAGCTCAATATCATCTAGCGTATAGGCAGAGTTAGCATCCGCCATCAAAGGTAAAGAAGGAAAGTGTTGCCGTAATTCTTTTAGAACGTTTATATCCCAGCCAGGCTTAATTTTCACTTTCATACGTTTATATCCTTCTTCTACATACCCTTCAATCAAATGGATTAAATCCTTTACCGATTTTTGAACACCGATGCTAATTCCTACTTCTATTTTTGATTTCGTTCCTCCAATGGCCTTAGCTAAAGGAAGATGAAGCTGTTTTGCATAAAGATCCCATACAGCTCCTTCGACTGCTGCTTTCGCCATATTGTTTCGGCGAATGGACTCAAATCGTTCCGACACTTCATCTGGGTGAAGGATTGGTTTTTGTAATAGCAGAGGAATAAGAAAATCCTCCATGATATGTTCATTTGTCTTAACCGTTTCTTCACTGTACCATGGACTTGAAAAAGCCGTTGATTCTCCCCATCCTACTTTTCCATCTTCCCCCACCATTTCGATAACGAAAAATTCCTTCTCTTGAAACGTCCCAAAGCTTGTTGTAAAAGGTGCTTTTAATCGCATCGATAATTTATGTAGAATAATCTCTTTTATTTTGATCAAATGTTGATGATTCATTGACACCCTCCATTATCTAAACGAAGCTGATTTCGTTTCAAAAATGCATAAAAGCATATTTTTCGCTCAGGAATATGCTTTATATCTACAGCTGTATAGCCTGACTTTAATAGCAGCTGAAATGCCTTTCTCGTTTGCATGCGCCAATCTACAGCTAGTGATAAATCTGCTTTCTTTAAAGCTTGAAATTGATCTGGAACAGGTACGAGCCACTGAGCGTGTGAATCATGAAAGGTTTCAAGTTGATTTTTATGTACAAAAGGTAAGCCTTGATCGTTTAAGACTACATCCATTAAAGAGAAGTTTTCCTCCCATAAAATTGTGGGATATTGATCCACCTCATTTACATAGTCACTTTTTATCCACCACTCAACTAAAAAACGATCTGTTGCCAAGCCTTGATTTAATTCATCTTTCATGTCACCATAATGGTTTTCCAAATACTTTCCAGTAATCCCACGGAGCTTGCGTATATTTAAATTAGCATTGACGGTTTCAAGTGGATCAAAGGTCCAGCAAATCATTGTATAACCTTGTTCAAGCGCTTCTTCTTTTTGCCGTTCCTTTAGGTGCTTTCCAAGACCGTTCTTTCGATAGCTATCTTCAAAGGCAAGCATGTGAGAGCATAAATACGTAAAGCCATTTCGATATCCAGGAAAGCCATAGCTAAAGCCAATTAGCTTATCATGATCATAGGCTCCAATGATTATGCCTCCATTTTCAACCGCTGTGTAATATTGATGGATTGGGATTGAAGCTTGTCCCTGCCATACAGCTTCTTCGACTCGCTGCACCTCCCTTAAATCATCAAGGCTATTCACTCGCTTAATCTCGATGTTCATCAGCTATAGACATCTCCTCTAGCAAGTGTTTTCTCTACTGCTCTCGACAATATTTCAGATCCTCGAACAATTGCACTCGTGTCAAAGGTCATTTTTGAATGATGAAGACCTGGTCTTAAATCACAGCCTAATGCCAGCATAGTGGCTTTAATATTTGAACGTTTAATCGTATAGAAATGAAAGTCGTCTGCACCAGTCGTCACTATTGATGGAGATAAATATTCCTCACCAATCGTTTCTAAAATAGCGTCCTGCAGTATTTCTTCTGCTTCTGGATGAACATGTGCTGCGGCAGTAGGTCCATTGCCTTCTGTTGTAATTGTAACATCAAATCTCAGTATTAAAGAATGAATAATTTTTTGAATATGATCATCTAATTGTTCCATTAATTCGTTTGTTTGTGCTCTTAGATCCAAACTAAAATTTGCGTTTCCTGGGATAATATTCGCACTCTCTCCCCCTGCATGGAAGGTTGTCATTTTCACTGAATACGGAATGCTAGGGTTTAGATGAATGCCTTGAAGCATTTGTACAAGAGCTGAACCTACTTCAATTGCATTCACATTTAAGTGTGGTCTAGCTCCGTGCGCATCTTCCCCAATAATTTTACCTTTTATCGTTTGGGCGGCACCATGATAAATCGCAGGGGCAGCTTTATGATTCTCTAACTCTTGATACGGTCGCAAATGAACCCCATATAAAAAATCCAGGTCATCTGCAACACCTTTTTCAATCATTTTTAAAGCGCCTGTACCCTTTTCCTCGGCTGGTTGAAAAATAAAACGAACGGTTCCTTGTAATGCTGATTCTGTTTTTTGAAGAAGCATAAATGCACCTAACACAATGCTCATATGCGCATCATGGCCACATGAATGATTTGCACGAAACTCACCATCTACCTGCTGCCAAAGTGCATCCATATCTGCTCGAATGCCAATTACCGGCTTTCCAGACCCAATCTCAGCAATTACTCCAGTACTATCAGAAAAAGTAGTTACTCTAACTTCCCTTTTTTCAAAAAAATCCTTTATGTATTGCGTAGTATTAAATTCTTTCCAGCTTATTTCCGGATGAGCATGCAAATAATCAAAAATGTCCATTACTTCCTTTTCTAATTGTTCCGTTGCCATTTTCAAAGCTAAACCATTCCCTTCCCCTTTTATTTATATATATTTACAAAAAATGAATATAAA
Source organism: Bacillus sp. 03113 (assembly GCF_006546985.1). Taxonomy (GTDB): domain Bacteria; phylum Bacillota; class Bacilli; order Bacillales; family Cytobacillaceae; genus VATK01. The sequence continues at coordinate 208,757 of NZ_ML637008.1, read as the reverse complement.
TTTATCATAAATTTCATTTCGCAACATTTCCATAGTTTTTATAAAATTCTTTCTATTTCCGAAAGATATGCCCTACCTTAGAGGAAAATATTCTAACTCCTTGGATGTTGATCATTAGAAAAGCGTAAGCGCCCTTGGTCATCGACTTAAAGTGCTGGACTGAATCGAGTGCGATAAAGGAATCACGAAGAGCGCAAGCGTCGATGTTGACTTATCGTAGACGAGGTGAGTGAAGCACTTCTAGTCGATAGGGTGCTGGCCGATTAAGTACGCCACTTCCTGTGGCAACATCGGCACTAGTACGTCCTGTACGTCGGAGCTAGACAGTAATCTAACTTCAGATATAAATTCTGGTGTATAAAAAAAATCATTAAAGATTTTCTTATTTATTATTTTTATGTCTTTGATGCCAGCATGTTCCTTATAATTTAAGAAGACCATTCATTATGATATAATATTTGAACATCATACTTATGACCCATATCTAAATATATAGACCGCTTAATTTTTAAAGAATTTGGTTATCTCAGAACATAAAGATAGTTTTTTCTATATATTTTCCAAGATTATGAGATTTTTTGAGTAAAATAATCTAAAATATAACCTCTAATCCATTTACTCGTTTTTCCCTATTAATACCTTTGTAATAGCTATATACAATCCTGATAATAATGATTTATTTCTGATTAAACATATTAATAAAAGAAAAAACCAAAATAATACATTTTGAACATACAAGGAGAACTATCATAATATATGGAGACAATTACAAGCACCTATCAATTAACTCTAGTATTTCTTTCTATCGTTATTGCAATTATCGCTTCGTTTGCTGCACTAGATTTGGGTGCTCGTATCCATAAAGCAAAAGGTTTTGTACGTTTTATGTGGATATCAGGTGGAGCATTTGCTATGGGGATGGGCATATGGTCTATGCATTTTATTGCTATGCTTGCTTTCCATTTATCGATTCCAGTGACATATAATCTGTTTTTAGTGATTGTGTCAATAATTCCTGCTAACATTTCATCGGGAATAGCCTTACATATTGTAAGCCGATCTACAATGCGTAAATCGCAAATCATTATTGGAGCCTTTTTTATTGGGACAGGCATTGTTTCCATGCACTATACAGGCATGGCAGCCATGGTAATGGAAGCTACAATTGAATATAATCCGCTTCTATGGGCTCTTTCTGCTATTATCGCTATTGTTGTTTCATTAGTAGCCTTGCTTCTTTTGTTTTTAGCAAAAGAAAATATCAACACACCAGGATTTGGATGGAGAAAAGTGGGCAGTGCGCTTATCATGGGTATCGCTATATCAGCGATGCATTACACTGGGATGTCTGCGGCTAACTTCAAACATAGTCATCATCATCAAATAAACTTGGCAGATTCATCATTTGACAATACCCTTCTAGCCTATTTGATTGGAATCGGCATGTTGATCATATTTGGAATGGTATTTATCAGTATTTTTATAGACAAACGTTTTGAATCTCAAACTATAGAATCAGAAAGAAAATTTCGCTCAGTAATTGAATCCGCTAATGATGCCATTATTTTAACAGATAGTCAGGGTTCTATTATTTCATGGAACAAAGGAGCACAGCTTATTTTTGGCTATAAAGAGAAAGAAATTTCAGGGAAAAATTTAAACATCATTATTCCGGAGCGTTACAGGGAAGCTCATCAAAAAGGAATGCAGCGCTATATTTCTTCAGGAAAACCTCAAGTCATTGGAAAAACAGTCGAGTTACACGGATTAAGAAATGATGGAAAAGAATTCCCAATTGAACTTTCCCTTGCTTCTTGGAAAGAAGAAGGGAACATCTATTTTAGCAGTATTATTCGTGATATTTCTGCACGCAAACAATCTGAAGAAAAAATCAATCAAATGGTTTATCGTGATCCTTTAACAGGTTTGCCGAACCGTCTTTTATTAAACGATCGTCACTCACATGCGTTAGATATGGCAGGCGAAAGTAAACATATGATCGGGATCATGTTTATTGATTTAGACCGTTTTAAATATGTTAATGATACATTAGGGCATGCTATTGGTGATTGTTTATTAATTGAAGTTGCCAAACGAATTCAATCATGCGTAGGTAATGCGGATACAGTTTCACGCCAGGGAGGAGATGAATTTATTATCTTGCTCCCACATACCACTTCTGATGAGATTACGAAAAACGCAAAAAAAATTATCGACCTATTTTCTAAATCGTTTGTGTTGGACGAGCACGAGATATTTGTCACCCCTTCGATTGGGATTAGTTTATACCCATCTGATGGAAAAGATATAGAGACCTTAATTAAAAATGCAGATACAGCAATGTACCGTGTAAAAGAGCAAGGAAAAAATAATTTTCAGTTTTACACGCCTGATATGAATGAAGCAGTTTCCAAAAAAATGAAGTTGGAAATTGGTTTGCGCAAAGGTTTAGAGCGGAATGAATTTAAAGTCCATTATCAGCCCCAGATTGATGCCATCTCTGGTAAAGTGATTGGAGTAGAAGCTCTTATTCGCTGGCAGCATCCTGAGTGGGGAAATATCTCGCCTGCTGAATTTATCCCATTAGCAGAAGAAACCGGATTAATCATTCCGATAGGAAAATGGGTGCTTTATGAGGCGTGCCGCCAAAATAAATCTTGGCAAAATATGGGGTATCCTCCTCTAAGAGTAGCTGTAAATATTTCTTCTCGTCAGTTTCAACAAAGCGATTTAGTTGAAGTGATTAGCCAAACGTTAAAAGAAACGGAACTCGATCCTCATTATCTTGAACTCGAGCTGACGGAGAGTATCATACAAGATTCAAAATATGCCATTTCTATTATGCAAAAACTAAAAACAATGGGCATTCATTTATCTATTGACGATTTTGGGACGGGATATTCGTCTTTAAGCTATTTGAAATTATTTCCCATTAACACTTTAAAGATAGATCAGTCTTTTACGAGAAATATTTTTGAGGATTCAAAAGATGCCGCACTTGTACATACAATCATAAACATGGCACATAATCTTAATTTAAAAGTGATTGCAGAAGGTGTTGAAACACAGGAACAGCTGCATTTTCTTCAACAGAGTCAATGTAATGAAATGCAAGGATACTTTTTATAGCAGCGCTGTATCTCCTGAAAAAATATCTGTTATCCTTCAAGAACAATACGATAAAACTGACAATTATGTATGATGACTAAAAAATGAAGATAAAGACCTTTAAAGAGTTTTTTGCCCATAAGAAGGGATCTTCCCAAAATCCCTAACTTATGGGCATTTTTTTATGAAATGATTAGTGAACTCAATTCGGCAAGGAAAAATATTTTGACTGTTAGGTAATTTTATCAATAGCTCAAATATCCAAAAATCCTTTACCAAATACATCACGAACGTCATGGATTATAACAAAGGCAGTAGGATCAATTTTTTTAATCATTTTTTTCAATCGGAGTAGCTCTTGTTTATTAATGACAACATATAGGATTTCCTTTGATTCTTGCGAATAATTTCCTTTTCCGTTTAGAATCGTTACCCCACGATCTAAACGATGATTTATTTCATTTGCTATATCATTTTTATTGGAAGAGATAATGGTTACGGCTTTTTTTGTATTCAACCCTTCTATGACAAAATCCATCACTTTGGTACCAATGTAAAGCATTAGGATAGTAAATAATAGTTTTTCAGCTCCAATAATAAAATAAGTGAAAGCAACAACTACTAAATCAATGAATAATAAAGAGTAGCTTATATTCCAATCCAAATATTTCTGTGCTATTCTAGCAAGAATGGTTGAACCCGCTGTTGTCCCACCTACCCGAACAACTAATCCGATACCTGCTCCGATGATAGCACCTGAAAAAATCACTCCAATAATACTTTCATTTAATTCAACACTCCACCCCTCCGTTAAATGAAGAAAGATTGAGTTAGATGCTACAGCAATAATAGTATAAATCATCGTTTTTTTATCTAAAAACTTATATCCAACGATTAATAATAGACCGTTTAATACAATGTTACTAATTGCTGGGGAAATCTCAAAGAGATAATAAAAAATAAGTGATAACCCTGTTACTCCCCCTTCCCCTAATCCAAGCGGAATAACAAACATATTAATGCCAATTGCGAAAAGAAAAGATCCTGTAAGAAGAAAAAATAAATCCTTAATTAACTTGAACAAAAGAATGCCTCCCTTTATTAAAAAAATGCAATAAAAAGGCCCCCTCTTTTCTATAGAAAGAAGAGACTTAAATTATTCATACTATTTCTTGAATAATTAACTATTTTTCCAATATTTAAAACTATTTTGTTTCGGATTTATTGTACCATTCCCTATATTTTCGTTGTGTGAATTTCACGTATCTTTATGCGAATCCACTTATCAAAAAACATAATAAAATAACCCATGCATAAGAAGGTGATGATTGTTCCAATATTAACACCAACAATGCTTTTTGTAAGAAGCCAAATTAATAAACTTATAGAAAGCGGTATGCCTAATGCAATTCTTTGTGCTAACACGACATTCCCTTTAAAATACTGTTCTCGGAAAATTTTTAATAAGTCATCAAATGGATGTAACACTAAGTTAACTCTTAAATAAATAGAAACAGCTGCTCCAATAAATAATACTCCAATAACACAAACGATCAATCGGATAACAAAAACGTTTATTTGCATATGTTGCATAATAAAAAGCCATACATCAATCAAATATCCAAACGATAATAGATAGATAAAGTTGAATATGTCTCTTTTTTTATTCCATCGTTTTCTAAGTAGATCATCCACTAATAATACGACTGTGCCTAATAGAATCAATGCCCAGCCTACGGTAATATGAAAAAAATGAGCAATATTTAATCCAGCAGCTGTCCATGGCGCTGATCCCAAAGCTGCTTTCACAGTCAAAGCATTTCCAAAAGCATTAAGTAAAATTGATAAACACAGCCAAGCAATCCTTTGTTTCATATGGTAATAGACCTCCAAAAAGGATATAACAAAAATCAATCTTTCTAATTACAAATCTTTTGTTTTTTATCCGCTAAATCAAATTATCTACAAGTTTGATTGTAGCAGACAAAGTCACGATTAGAAAAGAGAATAAATTAGAAATAAACACTAACTCTTTCAAAGTTATCCTCTATAAATCGTATTAACATGAAGACAAATGCTCATGCTTATCCAAATGCATTAGGACTGTTTAGACTGTGAGTCGAGTTGAGGATCTTCGCCTGGTTCCGTTCTTGCTTCATTAAGTCTGATTTTATAAGTCTCACCCCATGCTTTCATAGATAATATGATCGGTTCCAACGTACGTCCAAAATCAGTAAGAGAGTATTCCACTTTTGGTGGAACCTCTTTATAAACCTCTCGATGAATAATGCCATCCCTTTCAAGCTCCCTTAACTGCAATGTAAGCATAAACTGGGTAATCCCAGGATTGAGACGCCGAAAATCACTAAACCTTTTCGTTCCTCCTATGAGATGATAGAGAATGATTCCTTTCCATTTTCCTCCGATGACATCTATCGTTGTTTCCACCGGACATCCTTCCGCGCTTGGAGTTAAACCGTATTTGTTTCGTCGATCTCCCATTCCCCTTTATCCCTCCATTGGTCTAATTTTTAATACTATATAATAAAAATATGCGTACTTTTATTAATAAATTATACATCATATAATTTAAATCGTACTATATACCAACTCGAAAGGATGAATGAAAAATGAGCAATCATCAAACAATGAAAGCAGTTGGTTTTTATCGTTCTCTCCCTTTATCCGATCCGGAAAGTCTTATGGATATCGAAATTGAAAAGCCAATTCCAACCGGAAGGGATATACTGGTAGAAGTGAAGGCAATCTCTGTGAATCCTGCTGATGTGAGAACAAGATCGCGGAAGATCGGCGGAGAAAACACCCCCACCATTCTTGGATGGGATGTAGCCGGTGTGGTGGAACAAATCGGGCCTGATTGTACGTTATTTAAACCTGGAGACGAGGTATATTATGCAGGCAGTTTAACTCGCCCAGGTGCTAATAGTGAGTATCACTTGGTCGACGAACAAATTGTAGGAAAGAAACCAAATAGCCTAGATTTCGCACAAGCAGCAGCTTTACCGCTAACTTTTCTAACCGCCTGGGAAGCCCTATATGAACGATTGGGAATTAGTCATAATGAACAAGAGAATCAGAACAAAACGATTCTGATCATTGGTGCAGCGGGTGGTGTAGGATCCATAGCGACACAGCTTGCTAAGCTTGCAGGTATGACGGTTATTGGAACTTCGTCAAGAGTAGAGTCATCCCAATGGGCAAAAGACCTTGGAGCTGATTTCATCATTAATCACAAAGAGGATATCGCACTCCAACTAAAGGAAATCGGCTTTGAAGTCGTCGATTATATTTTCTGCTTGAACGATACAGCTGGGCATTGGAAAAGCATGGTTAATTCGATCGCCCCCCAAGGGAAAATATGCCTTATCGTCCCCGCAGAGAAGCCGTTAGACATGGATGTATTTCTATTCAAAAGTGTAACTGTTGTATGGGAGCTTATGTTTACAAAATCTATGTACCAAACTAAAGACATGATTGAACAACATAACCTGCTTAATGAATTAGCTAATTTAATAGATACCGGAAAAGTGAAAACCACAATAGGCGAACGTATACAGCCAATTCATGCAGCGAATTTGCGTTTAGTTCATGAGAAAATAGGAACTGGAAGTACGATAGGAAAAATTGTATTAGAAAACTTCGTGAAGTAGCATTTTAGTTTACTAAATGGGATTAGGTAACATGATGAAAGTGTAAGGAGTTCAATAGACAATTGTCTTTGATTAGTTCCTTACACTTTTAAAATGGAATGAGGATTCATTTGTGATTAACCTTCATTTTGGTTTCTTTTCAAATAGGACTAATTATTTCATTCCGGACATTGAAATTCCGCGAATATAGTATTTTTGTAAAAACAAGAAAGCAATTAAAATTGGAATAGTACTTAACGTATTAGCCGCCAAGATTTTGGACCATTCCGTTCCAGCTAAAGAAGAATAATTGGAAAGTGCTACTTGAATAAGCTGTTTGGATTCATCATTAATAACGATTAATGGCCAGAAGTATGCGTCCCAATTGGCTAAAAATGTGATAATCCCTAGTGTGATAAGGGCTGGAACAGCAGAAGGTACAATGATGCTCCAATAAATTCTGAACCAGGAAGCTCCGTCTAATCTAGCTGCCTCAATCATATCCTTAGGGATTTCTTCAAAAAATTGTCTTAATAAAAAGATCCCAAATATATTGATTAAAGAAGGAAAGATTAACGCCTTATAATCGTTGATCCAGCCCAAATCGTTCATAAGTAAATAGTTAGGAACTAAAGTAACTTCACCTGGAATAATCATCGCTGACATAAAGCAAATGAAGATAAAATTTTTAAAAGGAAATTGTAGCTTTGCAAAAGCAAAAGCTGCCATAGAATTTAAAAATAGAACTAGGATGGTGACAATCACAGCAACAAATAATGTATTACCGATAAACAAGAAGATAGGCGTTCTTTCATCTGTAATGACATCAATGTAATTTTGGAAGGTCCAATCTACAGGAAGCAACAAATGAATGTTTAAACTAGTTGCATATTGAAATATTTCCTGATAGGTCCTAAATGAACCAAATATCATCCATAGAATTGGTATAATCGCAATAAAAGCTAATACAACCATTAAGAGATACTTAATTGAGAGTGTAATTTTTAACACAAGCTTGATCCCCTCTTTCATTAATATTCTACATCTGATTTAAATAACTTCATCTGAATGAGTGAGATAATAAGCACAATGAAAAAGAAAATAAAGGCTGCAGCAGAAGCATACCCCATATTCATTTTTTCAAATGCGGTTCTGAAGATAAATACAACGGTCGTTTCCGTTGAACCAGAAGGCCCTCCGCCTGTTAAAACATACACTAGAGCCGACAGCTTGATTGCATCAATGGTTGTAATAATGGCAACAAAGGCGATGGTTCTCTTTAATAAAGGAAGGGTAATAAAGAAGAATTGTCTTATTTTCCCTGCTCCATCTACTCTTGCTGCCTCGTATAGATCGATCGGAATATTATTTAATCCAGCAAGAAATATAATCATGAAAAAGCCGGCTGCTTTCCATATTCCTAAAATAATGACTCCATTCATCGCTGTTTCTGTATCAGATAGAAAATTAACTGTTGGCAAATGAAAGGTTTCTAAAATTGAATTTAATAAACCATATTCTTTGCTATAAATTAATTTAAACACAGTTGCAGCAACCGCTGTTGAAATGACAACTGGAATAAAAAATAGGGTGCGAAATACGGCATTGACTTTTGATTTTTTCTGAACAAGCAATGCAAGACCTAACGCAATGGCGCCTTGTACAGGAACGACAACGATCGCAAAATGAAACGAGTGTTTTAAACTAGCGATAAACGCTTCATCCTGCAGAAGATTCATGTAATTTTTTAATCCGATAAAGCTTTTTTCGGCACTTACCAAATTAAATTCTTGAAAGCTAATGATAAAAGCTTGAATAATTGGATAAAACATAAAGATAAGCAAAAGAATGGACACTGGTAAAATAAACCCTAGGCCAGCAAGCTTTTCGCTTTGCTCTAAGGATAATTTTCTTGCCTGTTTCTTCGTTCTTGGCGTAATCACATGATGACCGATTGATCGATTTGGTTCCAACTTCAATCACCCCTTTTTACAGTATGAGGGAGGGAGACCAAAAGCATGTTTTATTGAGACATCTTCTCCATTTTTTTAGAGAAATGGCGCCTCCCCCAAATTAAGTTAACGCTTTCAATTTAAAACATTATTTCGTTGATTGCTCAATCGCTTTATCGATTTCCTTCACCGCTTCTTCTGCCGCGGCCTTTACATTTCGATTCGCTAAACCTACATCTTCAAACAACTTTTTAATCGATTTACTAACAGTTGGATACGCAGGAGTAACCGGTCTATTTTTTGAAAACTCCTGACCTTGAACAAGGAAGATATTTTTTGGATACTCATTGATTTCAGGGATTTCTTTTGCCACAGAAATTCTTACTGGAATATCGCCCGTTGCTTCAACATATGTTTTTTGACCATCATAGCTCGTTACATATTGAACGAACTTCCAAGCCTCATCTTGGTGTTTTGTTTTCGCTGAAATTCCTAATGTCCACCCTCCATTTGGAGCAACTTGATTTGCTTCCTTAGGCAGTGGTGCAACTCCATAATCTTCGCCTAATTTAAAATTAGGGAAATTATTTGCAAAATGTGATAAGGCCCATGATCCGTCTACGCTGATTCCTAATTTACCTGTTGCAAATGGATCAGGTGGTAATTCTACAGCAGCCACTTTGTCTTTTTGGTATAAATCCTGAAAGAATTGAAGCGCTTTCAAAGTTTGGGGTGAGTTTAAGTACCCGTCAGCTGTTGAACCATCTGGGCTTAATATATCCCCTCCGAATTGCCAAATAATAGGTGATTTGAAATAAGCTGGTCCTTCCCCATCCCCAAAGCCTTGTGCTGGATCAATTCCATAAATACCGTTTTTCGGATCGTTGATTTTTTTCGCAGCGTCTAATACCTGTTCCCAAGTCCATGGGTTTTTTGGATCCTCAGATGGAAACTCTAGTCCTGCTTTTTTAAACAAATTTTTATTGTAGAACATGGCGATTCCAGATTGGACAATTGGAGCAAGATATATTTTATCTTTGTATGTTACTCCAGCAAGCGTTCCTTCTGGAATATCTTCAATATTTCCCTCTTTCTTCATATAATCATCGATAGAAAGCAATGCGCCTGCTTCAGCATAAGCTCCTAAATCAGGGCTATCAACTGCTAAAATATCCGGTGGATTACCTGAGGCAAGCGCGGTTCTAAGTTTTGTCGAATAATCAGCGAATGGAATTGGAGTCATTTTAACATCAATTTTTGGATTTTCTTTTTCAAAGGATTTGATCAAATCTTCATAAACTTTATTTTCTGCATCATTTCCAGAATTACGCCAGAATGTGATAGTTGTCACATCTCCTTTAGTAATGGATGTTTTTTCTGACGATGAACAGCCTCCTAAGATCATCCCTACAGACAAGACAATCGTTGCCGTAATACCGAAGACTTTTTTCTTTTTCATTATTTTACCCCTCTCATTGATAAATGCCTTCCTTGAATTTACTATAACAAATTGCCCATACGTATGATTTTAATTTCATCGGTTCTCCATATTTAAAATTTTCGGATCACAAGGAATTAATCAAATACATACACATTAATGCTTGTCGATACTCTTCCTGATGGATCAGAAACTTGAATCTCTGTTGAACCAGATTGAAGTCCTTTCATTTGGACATTTCCATTCCCATTGTCTTTTATTTCTACAAGTCCTGGATCTTGTAATTTCCAAATAAGGTTGCCCTCGTCCTTAACCCAATCTGGTTTAAAGGCAGCTTTCATTTCTTTCGATTCTCCTACCTTTAAATCAAGTGATTGCTCATTTACAACAATACGTTCAATATGTTTGCTTTCTGATTTTTTTCTCCATGTAGATTGCAAATGATACAACTTAAGAGATTTAAAGGTTACCGAACCTCCTTTCGAATAGAGCTCAACACCACCATTTGTTGACTTCGTATAGATCAGGTTTGTAAAGACCTGTTCCCCATCATTTATAAATATTTCAACAGATGATTCATCCACAAATCCATGAATCTTTAAGCTCTTTTTTTCGGGTGAATAAGGAGCTGTATATTTGTTTCCGAATGTAAATTCATGTCCTGAACGATCTAAAATCGTTTGCAGACCAGAATTTGTTCGATTCATAAAAACGTGTGGACCATTCGATTCATATCCAATAACGGTCTCTTCTTCATTCGATTGTCGAAGACGAATTCCGAACTCTTCAACATGCTCCCATTCTAAAACACCTTCAAATTCAAATGTTGTTCCTGAAAATTGATCTAGTTGCTTATTCCCATCAACCACTATATCCTTAAGCTTTATTTCATCTACTCGTAAACTCTCTAATTCTTTTATTGGTCTTTGAACTAGGCGAATTCCTTCATTTTTAATCGTCTGTAAAGATACTTCTCTAGGAATAGACATTGAACCCATCCACGGCTTTGTTGGAGATTGATAAGGATACCTCCAATTGGACATCCAGCCTTGCCAAATACGTCGGCCATCCTCTGTTGGCAAATCCGAATAGGATTGTGCTGCATAAAAATCTTTTCCAAAGTCTGTCCATAATACGGTATCTTTCTTATTGTCATTTAAAAAATGTTTGCCATCAAATTCACCAATAAAATATTGAGCTGTTGATCCATTTGTTTCAGCATTATCCCCAACACTAACATGAAGAACCCACTTTTTATTTTTGGAATTTCCATCTACAGGAAGCTGAAACAAGTCTGGACATTCCCACACAGCAGCATGTGATCCTTGATCTTCCCCAAACTTACTTAGAAACTTCCATTTCTTTAAGTCAGATGACCCATAAAAGCTAACACTTTGATTTGTAGAGACCACCATTACCCACTTTTTTGTCTCTTGATGCCAAAAGACCTTAGGATCTCTAAAATCCTTTATCCCCGGATTTTGGATAATAGGATTGCCTTTATATTTTTCCCACGTTCGTCCATTATCTTTACTGTAGGCGAGACTTTGCGATTCAATCCCTTCTTTGGTATTTGTAAAGATAGCGACCAAGCCTGGCTTCCCTCCAAAGAATCCGCTCGTATCCTTCCAATCTACTACTGCACTCCCTGAAATGGATTGACCTAATTCATCATAGGATAACGCAATGGGAAGATGCTTCCAATGTAATAGATCTGTACTAATTGCATGTGCCCACTGGCCATTTTGTTGGTAAAACTGATGATACTCTCCCTCAAAAAATACTAAACCATTAGGATCAGCTAAATTTCCTTCTTCAGGAGAAAAATGATATTGCGGTCGAAATGGTTCGATGTAATAATTAGCATCTGCAGCATGAGTAGGTTTCGTGTTCATATTTTTATTCTTTTCATTCATTTTTTCTTCCTTCCCATTACATGCAGCCAATAAAAAAAGACTTAGAAATACCATGAAACTCTTCTTAAAGCTCAATGATGTTCACCCCTCCCTAATGCTTTAAGTATTATCCTATCAGAATCCCTCGAGTAAAAAGTATAATCCAATCGGCTTATATAGTTTAATATTTTTGGGAAAAAGTATAAGGAATCACATTGTTATACAAATAGAAAAGCGCAAGGCTCCCTTACGCTCTCAATACCTCATCTATTGGTGAATTATAGTTTTCACTTGCTGACTTACGAAATTCTGCAGGTGTAAGACCAAAATGCTTCTTGAACGCAGTACTAAAATATCCGGAATTTGAAAACCCAACTAAGTAGGCAACATCAATAATTTTCAGCTGATTGTCCTTTAGTAATCGCTGAGCGTTTTTCATCCGCATGCTGATCAAATAGTCGCTAAATGTTTGCCCTACATGATTCTTAAAAATTTCAGATAAATATGCACCATTAATATGAAACTGCTCTGATACGCTTGCAAGTGAAATATCACTCGCATAATGCTGATCTAAATAACGGCGAACGCTCTCGACTGTAATGGTTCCATTCGAGTATCTTGCTTTTTGTACATGAGTAATGATTGTTTTGGCTAATTGAATAAGCTGTTCAATGACTTTATTTTGAGCATTAAGCTCCCAAATGCTCTGTTGGCAGTCCCAAATATTTTTTTGCAGATCCATTGTATGGACACCGAATTTTCTTGATAACGTTTCCAAAAATAATAAAACTCGATTTGATACAAACGAAAAGGACATAACGGAATAATTCGGTTTTCCTTCTATTAAACATTGAATCGTTTGTTTGCATACAAGCTCATTTCCAGTTTCAATCCCATTCAAAAGCTTTCTTTCAAGTTCAGGTGAATATTCAAACATCTCTTGATAAATGACTTGGTCGACAATCTGCGACTGGGTACCTAACTGACTTTGGCTCCACGAAAGCAGACTTGACTTATAACCTTTTTTAAATTCTGCAATCCCTTTCACAATCTTTCCAATCCCAATGACGGTTTCTAATTTCAAGAAGCTCTTCGTATATTTTTGAACCTTTAATCCTAAACTCCTATTGCTCAAAAACGTTCCATCCTTAACGTTTTGAACAAAGTGAATCATATGCTTGTAGCTTGGATCGTAAAAGCAATAAGCTCCATGCTCTTTGGCAATTTCTCTGCAAAGCATTTGAAATGGCAGCCATAGCTCATCTAACCTAGAATGGTTGTCAGAATTCCTCATTTCCACTGTTATGAATTGAAATTCACCTTCTACATTGCCTAGTTCACTTAAATGTACTTGCTGAAGCTTCTCTAATGATAGATTTTTATCTGACCATTCTTCTTTTACTAAATAAAGTAAATACTGCTCTTGCATTTCCAGCATCTGATTATAAGCAAGCCTTTGGATTTGATTTTCTTTCCTTTGCTTATTCTTATCTTTTTCTATATCACTACGAATCTTCCTCAAAGCGTCTACTAACTCATCAGGAGCTACAGGCTTTAATAAGTAGTCCTTTATTCCTTCCTTCATGGCTGAACGTAAATATTCATAGTCAGAATAACCCGATAAAGCTAAAATCTTCACCTTTGGAAATTCTCTATGACAAACCTTTGCAAAATCAATTCCATTCATGATCGGCATTTTAATATCTGTAATCACTAAATCTATCTCATTCGTTTTTAACAGATCAAGAGCTTCCTGACCATCAGAAGCCTCCGCAACGATTTGAAAACCTTCATCTTCCCATGCGATTTTCATCCTTAGCCCTTTGCGAATTTGAATCTCATCGTCAGTGATCATCACCTTCATCATGCATCCCTCCATCTAACTTTACCCTCAATGTTATTTTTGTCCCTTCCCATTCCTCAGATTGAATGTCGAATGAAAATTGACTTCCGTAATAAAGCTGTAATCGGCCGAGAACATTTCTTAGTCCGATGCTATTCCCATTACTTGCTAGGATGTAACTAGATTCATTATGTTGTTCCTGACTCATTAATTCTGCAATAACTTCTTCTGACATTCCAACACCGTGATCTTCTACGACTATAACCATTTGATCTTCCATCATTTTGGTGATTACTTTGATGTTTGCAACCTTTTTACCTTCAAAGCTGTACTTCACTGCATTTTCAACAAGCGGCTGCAAAATAAATTTAATAATTGGAATCGGTTTCATTTTTTGGTCTTCATCAATCAAAATCGATAAGTTGTCTTCATACCGTGCTTTTAATATATCCGTGTAATTTCGTATATAGTTTATTTCATCATCCATACTCACAATATCACTTTTTGTATTCATTGAATACCTCATCATACGAGCAAGGTAAACACTTACATCCATAACCTCTTTATTTTTTCCTTGCGCTGCCAAACCTCCAATAATCTCAAGCGTATTATTTAAAAAGTGAGGGTTAATTTGCAAAAGTAAAGCCTTGTATTCCGCATTTTTCCTTCGTATATTTGCTTCATATTCTGTTTCGATTAAATAGTTTAATTGATCTATCATATGATCAAATACTTTAATTACATAACTGATTTCATGATTTTCAGATTGAATGGTTGGCATCATTTGTTTAGCTTTCTCAAATTTCCCATGCTCAACAAGCTTCATCGCTCGTGTTAGCTTCCCAAGAGGGCTAACAATGTTAGAGGAAAGTCTATAGGCAGCAAAATTAGTTAATCCAAAAAGAAGAAGACTCGTAATTAATAAGTTTCTTCGAAGTTCATTTACTTTAGAAAACAATTCAGATTTAGTCACTTCACTTACTAATATCCAATTGTCAACTCTTAGCTTTTGAAAAAAAACGAGGTATTCTTCTCCATCATACTCTTTATGGATCAATCCATTTAGATGTTGATCCTTTTTTATTTTTTCTAGACTTTGCTGTAGAATTTTTTTTGGTGTCTGAACCTTGCCAGTTAGAATATTTTCTCCTTGTTGATTTAATAAATACACCCTTCCATTTTCACCTAGTGTGATATTATTTAATGCTTGTGTAAATAATGAAGTAGGGTAGTTCACCTTAATAAATCCATATCTTTCAAACGTATAAAGATCAAACAATGGCTGAAGATAGCTGTTTACGTATTGCTTGCCCATTTCTGGTGTTTGTTGAAAAGGATCAAAATGGGCTTTTATCCACATTTGATCTTTTTGAGAGTATTGTTTATACCAGCTCATTTGTTTTGAAGAAAGACTATCCCACCATATTTCTCTACCATTATCCATATAGACAGAGAGGGATATTCCATTTGAATTGTTAATCATGATAGAAGAAAGCTGCTTTTTCAACTGATTCTTCATTAATAAACGTTCATTTTCTTGTGACTCAACATCCTCTTTTTCTAGTTTCATCCATGTTTGTGTTGTTTGATTAACGAGTACCTGTCTTGCAACCTCCTCCGCTTGAGTGGTAATAGAATTTATATAAAATGAATATTGATCCATTTTTTCAATAGTTGAATCCTGGATTTGTTCTTCCATCATTCTCGTAATCCAATTTGGAATAATAAGAGATAATAATATAAATGGAATGGTTAAGAGAAAAGTAAAAACAACCATTAAGTGACTTCGCAAAGATAAAAACATACAACACCCCCAATAGAAAGCCCTTACATTTTATTCTACTAAAATCTTTTTCTTTCATTTTATATGAAATAAGACCATACTACCACTTAAAAATTACTACCCCAAATAAGTAAAAGGTATTTCATTTTTACTTGAATGGTTCAAAATGAAATACCTTTGTTACCCATTGCAAAAGACACACTAATAGAAAAAATTATGTAAGTTTTTTAATCATCACGACCTTAAGATAGTTTCCCTCTTTATATTCTCTGACAGTCTTAAAGTCTTTTGGCAACCCAAACTCCTCAAGAATTTTATATTTTTCTCCTGCTTGTTGAAAAGCCTTGTCGATAAATCCCTTAAATTTATTCATCCCAAAAGTACTACAATTAGATGAAGCAACAATTATTCCATTTCTCTCGGTTATGATGATTGCTTTTTCTAATAAGTCGGTATAATCTTTTTCTGCACTGAAGGTATGCTTCTTTGAACGTGCAAAGCTAGGAGGATCAAGAATGACCATCTCAAATTTCAGTTGCTTACGAACTGCATATTTAAAATAATGAAACACATCCTCCACAATAATTTCCTGGGATTCAAAATCAATGGAATTTACGCTGAACTGTTCAATCGTTTTACTTCTGCTGCGATTGGCCAAGTCAACACTCGTTGTTGTAGTGGCTCCGCCTAATGCAGCTGCAACTGAGAATGCTCCTGTATAAGAAAAGGTATTTAATACTTTTTTCCCTTCAGCATATTCATCTCGAATTTTTTTTCTGACATCTCTTTGATCTAAAAACACGCCTACCATGGCTCCATCATTTAAATAAACAGCAAAATGAATTCCATTTTCCTTTACGATCAGAGGAGAATTCGCTTCTTCTCCTACAACAAAATCATCGTCTTCGATATATGTCCCTTTTACCGCAAACCGCTTTTTCTCATAAATACCTTTGAATTTTACTAAATTGGTTAACGATTGAATAATAAATTTTTTAAACTGATATATTCCTTCGCTATACCAACTGATCACAAAAAAACCATCATAGAAATCGATTGTTAAACCACCGATGCCGTCTCCTTCACCATTAAAAACTCGGAAAGCATTCGTATCTGTTGCCTTAAAAAAAGATTCCCTATACTCAAATGCGCGTTTAATTTTGTTATCAAAAAAAGATTGGTCGATCCATTCCTGCTGATTACGAGTTAGAATCCAGCCTCTACCTTTATTTTGTTTTCCATAATACCCTCTGCCAAGAAACTGTTGACGTTCATCCACTAGCTCAATAATGGAGCCCTCTGTTTTTACATCCTTTAAATTAATAATTGCATCTTCCGTAAAAAGAGGATACCCAGCTTTAAAGCTTTTCACATATCCTGATTTCACCTTTAAGCGTATCGCTTTATTCATTCTCTTCACCTAATCTTTCTTCGCTTCTCATATCGATATATAAAATTTTTGTATAAAAGCATCATTAAAGTTCGATCTCTTAGTGCTCTCTATCATACCAGAATGATCGATTTAGTTCCTCCTTCTTCTAATATTTTTGTAATAATGCTGTGTTATATAACGTTCACACAATCAATGCTTTTTAACAATATCTATAAAAAAAGAAACCTTAATCATAGAAAATCAAGGTTTCACTTTGTTCTAATTCTTATTTAGATATTTTAATTAGGCTGTTTTCGTATAGATTGTTGCTTTTAAATGCGCAGCCTGCATACACTTCGCTTTCCGTGGGCGAGCGTCCAGCCTCCTCGTCGCATACGCTCCTGCGGGGTCTCGCCTTTCTCGCATTCCCACAGGAGTCTACGTGTATGCAGGCTGCTCCGAAACGTTTCTTGTATTTATGTCAAAAGCAACAAACTTTGAGAAAACAGCCTTTAATTATTGACTTCTTTCCATCCTTTCCCGAACACCTCATGTACTTTATTAAAAATAACAAAAGCGCTCGGGTCGATTTCATGCACAATATTTCGTAGCTTTACCGTTTCACTGCGGCTAATTACGCAGTATATTATTTCTTTATCCTGTCTTGTATATCCACCCTTCCCATTAAGAAAGGTTACACCTCTATTCAATTCAGCCAGTATTTGTTCTGAAATTTGGTCCGGCATTGTGGACATAATAGTAACGGCTTTGGCTGCATAGGAACCCTCTTGTATATAATCAATCAGTTTCGCTCCCACGAAAACGGCCAAAATCGTGTACATCGCCCGTTCCAAATCTAGATAAACTAAAGATAACAGTAAAACAATAGCATCAAGAAGCAGTATCGTGCTTCCCATGCTCCAGCCAAAATATTTTTGAAACAATCTTGCAATGATATCTACACCATCGGTCATGCCACCAAATCTGAAAACGATGCCTAAACCTATTCCGACTGCTGCTCCGGCATAAATCGATGCTAGCAGCTTATCTTCCATTACAAGAGAATATTGTTGAAAAACGGATAGAAAAACAGACAAACAGACCGTTCCTATGATGGTGAAGATAAAACTTTCCCTCCCCATTATTCTCCACCCTATCCACAATAAAGGTAAATTAATGATGATGCTTGACAAGCCCGGATCCCAACCGAATAAGTACTTAAGTATCAAAGCAATGCCCATGATACCGCCTTCTGAGAGCCCATTTGCGATATTAAAACAGTTAATGCCCCACCCCATAATTGCTGATCCTAACATAATAAAAAGGATATTGATCCACCAAGTTTTCATGTATACCTCTCATTCTATCTACTAATTCCTAGCCATTTTATATTTTTAATACAAGTCTTATATTCTTGTTAATCTATAGCAATCAATTCATTTCTTTTACTTAATTCAATTGTCCCGAACTCTCGATCATGAGAGTAGCATAAAAATGACTGACTATCATTCATTATATATGATAATGGTTAATTCTTCAATTCTATTGATTCAAAAATCATCTAAGTTATTTAACATAGCCTTTATAAAGTAAAACTTCCATCAGTGGGGGTTTTACTTCATCCCCCACTGATGGTTAGTTGAACCAATCGGGCTTTTACGGGCAGTTATCCTCCACCCTAGGATTTCTCGTTTTAACTTATAACCTTGAGGTGGAGGTCTTACTGCCCGTTAATGCGGGATAAATACTGAAAAACCCAGAACGATTACGCCGTTCTGAGTTTTTGTCATTAATTTAATTTGATTCCAAGGAATTTTAGTTTCGTCATTTCTTCAATTGCATACGGTACTCCTTCTAGTCCGTTACCACTTAACTTAACCCCGCCATATGGATAATTATCTTGGCGGACTGTCGAAACTTCGTTTATCCAAACTCCGCCTGTCTCCAATGAGTCAAATAGTCGGAAAGCACGTTGGATATCAGAAGTAAATACACCTGCCTGCAAACCATAATCTGAATCATTTGCCGCAGCTATCACCTCTTCTTCTGTTTCAAAAGGAATAATCGATACAATTGGGGCAAACACCTCTTGACATACAACCTTCATTGAATAGCTTACATTTGCTAACACAGTTGGCTGAAGGATAGCGTTTTGACGATGACCGCCTATTAAAACCTGAGCTCCATTTGCCACTGCTTCATTAATCCATGCTTCCGCTCGTATTGCTGCTTCTTCTGTAATTAATGGACCAATATCGGTAGATTCCAGGGAAGGATCTCCTAATTTCAATGCTTTAATCTTTGGTATTAGTGAATCAATAAACAATTGATATACAACTTTATGAACATAAATGCGTTGAACAGAAATACACGCTTGCCCTGCGAATGCAAACCCGCCCTTTACCACTCCATTTACTGCAGCTTCTAAATCAGCATCAGGAAAAATAATGTTAGGAGAATTCGATCCTAGCTCTAAAGTGACCTTTCGATTGCCAGCCATTTCTTTAATCTTAAAGCCAACAGGACCACTTCCTGTAAATGTTACATTTTTGACATGAGGATGTGTAACTAAAGGTGGTACAAGCTCTGTACCTAATCCATTTATAACATTAACCGCTCCTTCTGGAAGGCCAGCTTCTGTCATTAATTGTACTAATTTCATCGCTGAAAGCGGTGTTTTCTCCGCTGGCTTCAAGACCACTGTACAACCAGCAGCGATTGCCGGACCAAGTTTATGCAGGACTAGATTTAGAGGAAAGTTAAATGGTGTAATCGCCGCCACTACCCCTACTGGAACTCGTTTTGCTAATCCAAATCGGCCTTCCCCACCAACAGCTGAATCCATTTTAATAAGCTCTCCATCGTTGCGTTTTGCTTCTTCAGAAGCAAAACGCAATACCATCACAGCACGAGCCACTTCTCCTCTCGCATCCCGAATCGGCTTCCCTGCTTCTTGACTAAGCAATTGGGCGAATTCCTCAGCTTGTGCTTCAAGTAAATCGGCAGACTTGCGCAGAATATCCGACCGTTGATGTGCCGGCATTTTTTTCATCGTTTGCTCAAACGTATGTTGAGCAGATTGAACAGCACTCTCCAAATCTTCTAAAGTAGAAAAATCAACGATTCCTACTAGCTCGCCATTGTATGGGCTGCGAACTTCGTGCTGTATCCGTTCATCTCCTTTTAATTCTTTTCCATTAATATACGATCCAATATGTAGCATTTCTTTCCTCCTAATGTTCAACCTTCTTTATAAATGATTTAGTCCGTTCATGCTGAGGATTGTGGAAAAATCCCTTCGGATGACCCTCTTCGACAATGACTCCGCCATCCATAAAAATAATACGGTCACCAACTTCTTCGGCAAACTTCATCTCATGGGTAACTAAAACCATAGTCATTCCTTCCTTTGCAAGGTCACGAATAACATTCAAAACTTCCCCGACTAATTCAGGGTCTAATGCAGATGTAGCTTCATCAAATAACATGACTTTGGGCTCCATTGCAAGTGCGCGAGCTATCGCTACCCTTTGCTGCTGTCCACCAGAGAGCTGGCTTGGATAATGATTAACCCTGTCTTCCAGTCCTACTTTTCTTAAATATTTTTCTGCCGTTTCTCTAGCTGCTTCTTTTGACTTGTTTCGAATTTTGATTTGGGCTGCCATGACATTTTCGAGTGCTGTCATCGTAGGAAATAAATTAAAACGCTGAAATACCATACCGATTTCAGTTCGAAGAGAAGCTACATGCTTTTCATTAAATTTCTTTTTCGGTTCTTCAAAATAATGTCCTTCTATTTTTACTGTTCCAGATGTCGGGATTTCCAAGTAATTAAGGCAGCGTAGAAGTGTGGATTTTCCAGATCCCGAAGGACCAATGATAACCACCTTCTCTCCTTGTGTAATCTTTAAATCAATTCCCTTTAAAATTTCATTAGATCCAAATGACTTATGAAGCTGCTCTACTTCAATCATTGGTTTACACATGACGCATCAATCTCCTCTCCATTATCCGAACTAGCTGTGATAAAGGTAAGCTTAAGATAAGATAAGCTACAGCTAAAATCGTATAGGATTCAATCGTTAAAAATGTTTGAGAGGCATAAGCTTGAGTACGAAGCAATAATTCATTTACAGTTATAAAAGCTAGGAGAGAGGTATCTTTAATCATCATAATCACATAGTTTCCTAAGGTTGGAAGAGCAATTCGGGAAGCTTGTGGAATGACAATAGACCACATGGCTTGGCGATTAGTATACCCTAGAGCCAAAGCTGCTTCTGTTTGTCCCTTATCTACGGAAATAATGGCCGAACGAATAACCTCGGATAAATAACACCCATAGTTTACGCCTAATCCAATCGTACCCGCTATAAACGGACTAAGATTAAATTGAAATTCCGGGCTCCAGATTTGACCTATTATTGTAATCAGTAAAGGAACCACATAGTACATATACACCAATTGAACAAGTAAAGGAGTACCACGAATAATTTCTATTAGTATCACAAGAAAACCATTTAAGACTTTTATTTTCGAAATTCTTCCTAGTGCAATTAATGTTCCTAATAGAAGAGCCAAAGCAAAACCAGATAACGTTGCACCTAGAACAATCCAAAGTCCTTCCCATAAAACAGAACTAAGATCACGAAAAGCTGTTGCAAAATCTAAATTCTCTATCACATTCATACCATCACCTCTTTATATAGAAGAAAGGGAAGGATATCCTCCCCTTTCTCTCCCTTATTTTCCTGCAGAAACAAAATTATCTTCGTTTAGGCCATACTTTTTAAGAACTTCTAAGATAAAGCCTTCTTCTTTTAATTTATCTAATTCTTTGTTTACCGCCTCTAAAAGCTCTGTGTCATTTTTTCTTACTGCAGCTCCAATATTTCCAGCGGCTTCTGCTTTATAAGGAGAAACTAATTTTAAGTTTAAGGATTGATCTTTTGTAATACTGTAACCTGCAACTGCACTATCCGTAATACAAGCATCAATCTTGTTTGTATTTACCGCTAATAATAGTTCAGCCTGAGAACCAAAGACTGTAACCTCTTTGATTTTCCCTTCTTTTTGCAGCTTTTGTGCAAATTCTAGAAAAGCTGTACCTTTTTGACCACCAACAACTTTATCTTTTAAATCATCAATCCCTTTAATAGAAGAATTCTTCGAAACGACAA
The DNA here is from genome assembly GCF_006546985.1 of Bacillus sp. 03113. Classification (GTDB taxonomy): domain Bacteria; phylum Bacillota; class Bacilli; order Bacillales; family Cytobacillaceae; genus VATK01. Next base: position 186,539 of record NZ_ML637008.1, on the reverse strand, counting down.
GAGCTTCCCCTTCTGTGTACCAGATGTTTGTAAAGTTAGCAATTTTCTCGCGTTCAGGTTTTATATACATTGCATCTGTTACCATATCAATGTTTTTATTATTTAATTCAAGCAATAAATTCTCGAATTTTACTTCCTTCATTTCAACCTTTGGAATACCAAGGCGTTTAGCGATTTCTGTAATAATTTCTGCATCAATGCCACTGAATTCTTTTGTATCTTTATCAATAAATGCAAAAGGTGCATCATTTGATGAGCCAACGACTAATACTCCTTTTTTCTTTGCTTCCTCTAAAGTATTACTGGCTTGAGAAGAATTATTGCTCCCATTTGAAGAAGTTTTTTCTTTTGAGGTTCCACAACCTGCTAAAATAATTGAAAGAATCATTGCAAATAATAATAGATGAAACTGCTTTTTCATATAAATTCCCCCTAATAGTTAATGAATTACCTCCTATTTATTTACAAAATATAGCGACTCTTATCCCCATATAGTAAATATGAATCTAAAAAAATCAGACTAGTTTACGATTTAAACAGTAATTTGTTTACCTAGTAACTCATCAACTACATTCTCAAGTACGCTCAATCCTTCTTCGAGCTGCTCATCTGTAATCACAATTGGTACTAGTATACGAACACAGTTTCCATAAATACCAGCATTTAAAAGAATCAATCCTTTTTGCTGAGCAGCACTAATGATTTGACTAACAATCTCTTTATTCGGCTCTTTTGTTACAGGATCCTTAACAAACTCAATCGCCACCATTGAACCTAAACCGCGGACATCGCCGATTTCTGGATATTTTTCTTTCCATGAAAGAAAACGTTTCGTTAAAAGCTGCCCAATTTTTTGAGATCGTTCATTTAACTTTTCTTCCTCAATAATTTTTATTACTTCAAGAGCAGCTACACAGCCGAGCGGACTTCCACCATATGTACCCCCAATCTCACCTGGATTCGGAGCATCCATAATCTCTGAACGGCCAACAACTGCAGAAATAGGAAGCCCCGCACCAAGGGATTTAGATATCGTAATTAAATCAGGCACAACACCGAACTGTTCAATTGCAAACATCGATCCAGTACGAGCAAATCCTGATTGAATTTCATCTGCAATAAACAAAATTCCGTATTTTTCACAAATTTTCTTTAGCCCTTGCATAAAAGCTGCTGATGGAACAATAAATCCTCCTTCTCCTTGAACAGGCTCAATAATCAGAGCAGCGATTTCCTCAACGGGAGCTTCAGAAATAAAGAAGGTTTCTAATCTTTGCAGCATTTCCTGATCGAGTTGCTCATTTGTCATACCTTCTGGCTTACGATAGTAATAAGGATGGCCGATTTTATAAGTTTCAGGTGCAAAAGGACCAAATTCGTATTTATAAGGTTTTACCTTACTTGTTAGCGACAAGGTTAATAGTGTACGGCCATGATAACCTCGTTCAAAGGAAATAATTCCTTTTTTTCCAGTATATTTCCGCGCAATTTTAATAGCATTTTCAACTGCTTCAGCACCGCTATTTGCAAAAAAAGCTTTCTTAGCGTGATCACCAGGGGTAATTCGAACTAACTCCTCTGCTAACTGTACATAAGGTTCATACATCATGACATTAAAACAAGTATGTATATACTTATCTAACTGGTTTTTTAATGCTTCTACGACTTTAGCAGGACGATGTCCCACATTAAGAGTACCAATCGCCCCAGCAAAATCTAGAAAAGTATTGCCATCAATATCTGTTAACAAAGCTCCTTCACCTTGCTCTGCAAAGGACAAAACTGTATTAAACGGTCCTCGAGGGACAACTGCCTCTTTTCGTTTTAATAATTCCTTTGACTTAGGTCCTGGTATCGCTGTTTTCATTTGAATAAATGACATTTTGAATCCTCCTTTAGTGTACAAAAATTGTATACAATTTATTTTAAAAAGAGAGGTTCTTTCTTGAGTTTTTCTGGATTATTTAAATGGATATAGAACGAACCTCTTTGAGTACAATTATTGTATACAATAGCGCCCGAAAATTAAGTGTATTTCTCTATAATTTGGTTGATAGAAAGTGAAGAAGTAAATTTCTTCGAAAAATCGATATCCTTTATGATCATTGGTATATGCTGATGAGCAAGCTTTTTCGCTTCTTTTGAATTTTTTGCGCTAATAGCTTCATATAATAAAACATGTTCATTATATACATCAAAGCAATGATCATCTGAAACATCATAAAATGTTAAAATAATGTGAGTTAGAGAAATTAATTTCCTAAGACTATCAAATAAATATGGATTACCCGAAGCTTCAATGATTTTCATACGAAATTGTTCAATGATCGGAAGAGCCTTTTTCGGTTCATTTTGATTATAAAACTCAAGTTCTTGATCTAAACAATTTTTTATAAACTCCAATTGTAGCGTAGTAGCATGAATAGCGGCTAAAGCCGCTGCTTCCGGTTCTAAAATTTGACGAACAAAAAAGATTTGTTCAGCTTCCTTTGGATCCGGACAATATACAAAGGCCCCTCGATTTGGAATAATCTTAATTAAGGAATCATATTTCAAACGTTGTAATACAGATCGTATAGGTGTACGGCTTACTCCAAAAGCTTCAGCAAGAGAAGTTTCAATTAATTGAGTTCCTGGCAAAAGCTCAGTGTTAAAGATTGCCTTTCTTAAAATTTGATAGATTTCTTCTTCTCGTACTTTTAATTGTTGCAATAAAATACCTCCTCCTGTAAATCCAGGTGATAAACACAATATTGCGTAGAGATTTTAACACAAAAAGAATTTCTGCTATTAAAATCTAGACCAATATTGTATCTTTGTGAGGTAAATCTAATTGATAGAAGCATCATACCACGTTTGTTTATCATTCGCTGGATATTTGTTACATTTCCTAACATGGTTTTTTGAATTTTCTGTTATATTGATTTAACATCTATATCAATTTGGCTTGACGGCTCAAGCTCATCCATTTCTTTAAATTCTATTTTTCCAGGATTAAATTTAAAGAATTTTGTAATATACAGAAGATAAACAAATCCTATCGCAGCCCAGCCTATCCCTACTATGAAAGAATTTTTTTCAAGATTTAGCCAAAGGATCGCAATGGCTGCTGCACCTAAGAGAGGCATAAGGATGTAATTGAAAAATTCTTTTGTTGTTTTATACTTTTTCTTTCGGAAAACAAAATGAGCGATAACAGATAAATTTACAAAGGTAAATGCGATTAAGGCACCAAAATTGATAAAGCTAGTAGCCGTTCCTAAGTCAAAAAAGATGGCTGACAATGAGACTAAACCTACTATTAATATATTTAGAACAGGGGTTCTCAAATTAGAGTGCACATATCCAAATACTTTTTTTGGAAGAATATTATCACGCCCCATGACGTATAAAAGCCTTGACACGCTCGCATGAGAGGAAATTCCTGAAGCGATTACACCTGCAAGCCCACCTGCAAGAAACACCATTTGAAAGAATACTCCACCCATATATAGAACAATTTCAGGAGAGGAAGCTTCTGGATTTTTAAAATCTGATGGACTCGGAAAAACTGATTGAATAAAATAGGCTGTTATTGTGAACATGATTCCACCTATTAGAGCTGTTAGAAAAATGGCTCGCGGGATTGTTTTTTTAGGGTTTGGCGTTTCTTCTGATAGCATTGCAACTGCATCAAAGCCTAAATAGGAGAAACACATCAATGTTGCACCTGCAACAAGGCTTGATATGTCTAGTCCTTTTTCATAAAAAAGTTGAAGAGAAAAGATCGTACCAGTACCCTCACCGCTTAAAAGACCTTTGATCGCAACAGAAATAAACAGAATTAATATGATAATTTGAAATAAAACAAGAAAGGTATTAAAGTTAGCTGTAAAATTCACACTTCGTAAATTCAGCGTTGTTGTAATAGCTACAAATCCAACAACCCATATCCATTCAGGAAGGCTTGGGAAGAGAGAGTGAAGATAAATTTGAAAAATTAGTGCATTCACCATTGGCAAAAATAAATAATCCATTAATGCAGACCATCCAACTACAAATCCAAGATGAGCGTTCATTGTTTTTTGTGTATATGTATATGCTGAACCTGCTGTAGGAAATACTTGAATCATTTTTTTATAGCTAACAGCTGTTAATAGCATACCAACTAACGCAATTATATAAGCTAAAGGGACATGTCCATCTGTAAGCTCAGAAGCAATCCCAAATGTATCGAACACAACCATAGGGGTCATATAACCTATTCCCATTAATACAATTTGCCATAATGCTAATGAACGTTTTAATGTAGCATTTTCCATTTATCTTCCTCCTTTAATCATAAAACTGAATATTTTGAAAATTAACCCCAAGAAGAGTATCAAGCAAAAATAATGAATGAACGTCAATCATCATAATGTAAGATTTAGCATAAACACAATGATTTTTATAAAAATCTAGACCAGTTTGTTTTTCTTTGACTATAAGGAAAGGGGGAATATTTATTGATCCTTTGTAAATATTCCTACACCAAAGATGACTGACTTTCATTCATTTTAACTTACTATTAATATACCAATAATAAAAATTTTGTCTTGTAACTTGGCAGATCTTCTAACGTTGTTTTTATTACATCTAAATAACTATCGAAAATTAATATCCTTATGCATATTTAAGAATCCTAATTTGATAGCTTCTTATTTTCCAATGTTTAATAATACTTTCTTAAAGCTACTCACGACATGATCTACTTCATCTTTTGAAATCGTTAAAGGCGGCTCGATACGAATGGTTTTTGAGTTTACGAGTGTTCCTGCTACTAATATTCCTTCATCGAACATCCCTTTCGATAATGCGTAGCCCACTTCATCTTGGTGAAATTCAATCCCAATCATTAATCCTTTCCCGCGAATTTCCATAACCTTATCTTCATGACCTTTAGCAGCCTCTTTTAGTTCATTTAAGAAATATTCCCCTATTTCACCGGCACGCTCTGGTAAATTTTCTTCTATTAACACATTAAAAGTAGCTATAGCTGCAGCACAAGCAAGTGGATTTCCTCCAAATGTAGTTGTATGCATAAATGGATTGTCAAAAAGGCTTTTGAATACATGTTCCTTCGCAACGATGGCACCTGCAGGCATAACTCCACCACCAAATGCTTTTGCTAAACAAAGAATATCTGGAACAACCTCATATAAATCAGCGGCAAACATTTTTCCTGTTCTACCCATTCCTGTTTGGACTTCATCAAAAATAAGGAGAGCATCATACTGGTCACACAATTCTCGCACTTGTTTTAAATAATTTTCAGGTGGAAGGATAATCCCACCTTCACCTTGGATCGGTTCAAGAATAACAGCTGCTACATCTTCACCTACTAATGCACATGTCTCAAATGTCTTTCTCATCATTTCGATGTCTCCAAATGGAACATGACGGAATCCCGGAATTAATGGCAGAAAGGGTTTACGAAACATACCTTTTGCCGTTCCTGATAAAGATCCAAGGCTTTTTCCATGGAATGCACGAGTCGTTGAAATAAATGTGGTACGATCGCTATACATTTTTGCTAGCTTAAGAGCAGCCTCTACACTTTCCGTACCGCTATTCGTAAAGAAAGAATATTTTAAATCCCCAGGTGTTACGTCTGCTAATATTTTTGCAAGCATCGCACGAAGTGGATCTAATAAATCCTGGCTGTGCAAAGCTTGGCGTTTTAATTGATCTTCAACAGCTTTTACTACTTTCGGATGACGGTGGCCAACATTGTATATTCCGAAGCCGCCAAGGCAATCGATGTATTTTTTTCCATTCACATCAGTAAAGCATGAACCTTCATCAGACCATTCTACTGCTGCAAATTGTGTATCGATCGTTACTGTTTTTCTATATTCAAGAAACCCGGGGTTCACATGGTCTTTAAAGCCATTTACTGTTTCTTGCGTGATCCACGCAGCTTCTTCTTTTGTCACCTCTTGTTTTTCAATTAACTGAAGAACTTTCTGAATATACTCATTCACCTCTGTGTATTTTTCATCTACATTGTTGTTTACTTCTTTTACTGTTGTACTCATATTAATCGCTCCTTTATTTAAGTTAAGTAAATTATAATTTTTTTGAAATTAGAACATTTTTCTTCAGGGCTGATCAAGGCGATTCCGCTTTTCTTTTTGTCTAGCTCCATCGCCTAGCCCTTGTGAAAAATAACCCTTTGTCTCTAAAAGTAAAAAACACTTTTTGACCCAAACGAACATTTTTCTTCAGGGCTGATCAAGGCGATTCCGCTTTTCTT
>NZ_ML637008.1:0-180255 GCF_006546985.1 Bacillus sp. 03113 | reverse complement strand
TAATGGCAGAAAGGGTTTACGAAACATACCTTTTGCCGTTCCTGATAAAGATCCAAGGCTTTTTCCATGGAATGCACGAGTCGTTGAAATAAATGTGGTACGATCGCTATACATTTTTGCTAGCTTAAGAGCAGCCTCTACACTTTCCGTACCGCTATTCGTAAAGAAAGAATATTTTAAATCCCCAGGTGTTACGTCTGCTAATATTTTTGCAAGCATCGCACGAAGTGGATCTAATAAATCCTGGCTGTGCAAAGCTTGGCGTTTTAATTGATCTTCAACAGCTTTTACTACTTTCGGATGACGGTGGCCAACATTGTATATTCCGAAGCCGCCAAGGCAATCGATGTATTTTTTTCCATTCACATCAGTAAAGCATGAACCTTCATCAGACCATTCTACTGCTGCAAATTGTGTATCGATCGTTACTGTTTTTCTATATTCAAGAAACCCGGGGTTCACATGGTCTTTAAAGCCATTTACTGTTTCTTGCGTGATCCACGCAGCTTCTTCTTTTGTCACCTCTTGTTTTTCAATTAACTGAAGAACTTTCTGAATATACTCATTCACCTCTGTGTATTTTTCATCTACATTGTTGTTTACTTCTTTTACTGTTGTACTCATATTAATCGCTCCTTTATTTAAGTTAAGTAAATTATAATTTTTTTGAAATTAGAACATTTTTCTTCAGGGCTGATCAAGGCGATTCCGCTTTTCTTTTTGTCTAGCTCCATCGCCTAGCCCTTGTGAAAAATAACCCTTTGTCTCTAAAAGTAAAAAACACTTTTTGACCCAAACGAACATTTTTCTTCAGGGCTGATCAAGGCGATTCCGCTTTTCTTATTTAAACCAGCCAATTGGTTCTACTTCTAAATTGATATTGATTTGCTTTACTTCTTGAAATTCTTCTAGTCCAAAGGTTCCCAATCCTCTTCCAAACCCACTTTGTTTATAACCGCCCCATGGGGCTTCATTAAACGTAAAGTGGTACGTATTCACCCAAGTAATCCCAGCTCTTAGTTTTTTAACAACACGCAGTCCTTTTGCTCCATCCTGTGTAAAAACACCGCCAGCTAATCCATACTCACTATCATTAGCAAGCTTGATAGCTTCTTGCTCATTCTTAAATTTTTGTATAACCGCAACAGGTCCAAAAATCTCTTCACGAACAATTCGCATGTCTTGCCTTACATCAACAAACACGGTCGGAGCTACAAAATAACCTTTATCTAGACCATTTTCGGTTAGCCTGCTTCCACCAGCTGCAAGAGCAGCCCCTTCTTTTTTTCCTAGCTCAATATACGACAGGACTTTATTCAAGTGCTCTTCACTTACTAATGGACCCATTTCCGATTCCAAATCGCTGCCTGGACCAACAATAATCTGATTAGCACGATCGACAAATTTTTCTACAAATCGATCATGTATGCTTTCTTCTACTAAAATTCTTGAACCAGCTGCACAAATTTGACCCGATCCTGCATAAATGCCAAATAGTGCATAATCAACGGCTGTTTCAAAATCAGCATCAGCAAAAATAATATTTGGAGATTTTCCTCCAAGCTCTAATGAAACCTTTTTCACTGTATCTGCTGCTGTACGCATAATATGCTTACCTGTAACAGTTCCACCAGTGAAAGAAATTTTATCCACATCTTTATTTTCGACAATCTCATTTCCAACAATTGACCCAGCACCTAATACCATATTGGCTACACCTTTAGGCAGCTCTACTTCTTCAAAAATTTCCAAAAGCTTTTTCGAAGTAACAGGCGTTACTTCAGAAGGTTTAAAGACAATGGTGTTTCCAGCAGCTAGGGCAGGAGCTATTTTCCAAACACCCATTAGTAAAGGATAATTCCACGGTACGATTAATCCGCAAACTCCTATTGGTTCTCTAATGACCATCGCTTGTATCGGAGCCGGAACATCATACGTTTGTCCGCTAGGTTTTGTAATTAGACCTGCATAATAGCGGAAACAAGCAGCCGCATCATCAACATCAGCCTCTGCTTCCCTGTATGGTTTACCATTATCCAACGTTTCAAGGCGAGCAAGCTCTTCACGATTTTCTATGATTTTATCTGCAATTTTAAATAAGAATTCGGCTCTTTCTCCTGTGCTCAGATTCGACCAAACTCCAGAATCAAATGCTTCTCGAGCCGCCTTAATGGCTTCTCTTGCATCTTCAATCGTGGCTTCTTCTGAATAACCAATAATACTTCCATTTGCGGGATTGATAATCGACCTTTTTTGTATATTTGAAGATTCACGCCATTCGCCGTTAATGTACATCTTTACATTCAAAGATTGCTCTTGCTTATCAATCATTTTCTTCCTCCTTTGTAAATCATTAAAAAAATGAATGAATATCAGTCATTTTTATCAAAAAAAATTAATCCCCTTTTGGACCTATGTGAAATTATGAAAATGGAAAGTAATATTAGAGTTAACTAATATTACTTTCACTTAATACTAAGGATCTTTTTAGAAACTGGAATAGTTCGTTTTGCGATTCTTCTAATGTTACGTCTTGGTCTCTGCCAATATAAAATCGTTCAGCTGCATTTTCAACCAAATTGATAATCATTTTAGCTGTCCATTGTACATGTATGCCTTCAATGATTTCTTTATTTTCAATCGCCTGATTTAAAATCTCCTCAAACCATTGATAAAAAGGTTGATAAATGGCTTCCCAAATTTCCATTGAATAATCAATAGCAAGTCCTGAATAACAAAGAACAAGCACATCTTTATGATCGTTCGTATTTTGATAAATTTCATTTATAAATACGGTTAGCATGCTCCAAAATGACTCTTTACCTTGTGCTTTATCCTTAATTCTGTTTAGCGTTAACGTCAAAAGATTTTCAGCAATTGCTGGAATTAAAGCATTTTTCGAACGAAAATACAAATAAAAGGTTCCTTGGGCCACTCCCGCCTTTTTTACGATATCTGAGATAGACGTCTTATCGAGCCCTTTTTCGGAAATAACCTCAATAGCAGATTGTAATATTTTATTGTATTTATCATTTGCAACACTAATCAAATAAGCAACCTCCATAAATGAATGACCTTCATTCATGATACATCATAATAAAGCCAATTTCCAACTAACAATTACATTATTATGCCATTTATATTTCTACTATACCATTTGTATAATAATTGTCTTCTTTTTTGTGAGAATATCTTACAGTGTTTTTTAGAAGGAAATCACAAGCGCCTTGAACATCGACGTACAAACTGGAGGGCTTCGACTGAGATAAGGCGAACCTTCTATTAATAGATGTTCTTTTCCCCTGATAGTTAGCCTAAAACGATCAGGTTTTTACGGGCAGTTTTTTATCTACTATTCATTTTTCTTTACAGAAAATAAAAAAACACGAGTGGATAATAAAAATTTCACTCGTGTTAGAAAACAGGTTTATAAGTGATATAAAACGTTTGCATATGCCTCAACCATAGAATCGACAAATATAAAAGGAGTATATTAAAAACAGGTTGAGACTCATATTATTTGGCTCCAGCTCTACATTTATCTATAATTCACAGATCATATCGCATGTTACCTACCAATAGGGATTCTATGATCGAAAAATGGATAAAAAAATACCTAGCACAAGCCATTTAATCTTGATATTAAAGAAATATTTCACCTTTAATTACCGTGGCTTGCTCCTTATTTTGATTATATAATCCAATGTTTATTCTTTCTTTTGATGCTCTATTTACGAGCAATAGATCTCCTTCTTGCAGTATGAAGGATTTTGTTTCAGAAATTCTTATTTCAACCTCGCTTTTCAAACAATAAACTAGATTTGTTACAGTATCAAAAGATGTTTTATTTTTAGCATTGAAGACTTTATGTGTGCCAGCTTCAAGATTTACAGCTTCAATTTCTGCCTGATAATAATTTTTTAACATTACATTAAAATCCTTTACTTTTCCTTTGCTGCGAGTGATCCATTCTCCTTCATAAGCATCTTGGTCAAAAACTTTTAATAATTTACGGTAATGTCCTTGATGTTCCAAAACCATTTCTCCATCCGTTATGAGGGTAATTCGATGAACACTCGGAAGAGAAGTAAACAAAGATTCTTCTTGATCAATTGTTGCAACACTTAGTCGCCATAAGAAATTTTGTTTTTTATAATCTGCATTCTCGGGAAAAATAGCTAACTCAGTTGTTGTCCCACCTGTCCATTCATTTATAAATTGATCTTCTTTTTTTATTATTTTTAACGAGTAAGAAATGGTCCTCACCCCTTATTTAATTTCATCAACATAATTGTACTAAAAGCGCATGTATGGCTGATTGCTGTCGTTCCAAAAAACGATTTAATTTGTGGCGCTTTTCCATTTTTCCATTAAGCTATCCACTCTATTGACGATGCTTTGTTCAGGTACAGTTGTGATTTTTCGATTTTCTACAATTAGTTTCCCATCTACAATGACGTCAACAATGGCATTGGGCTGAAGGGAATAGACCACATTTGCAAATAATTCTGACTTTGGAGAAAGAGAAAGATCATTTAAATCCAACGTTACAAAATCAGCTTTTTTTCCTTCACAAATTTCTCCTGTAGGAAGGTTCAGTAACTCAGCCCCTACTTTTGTACCCATATCATACACCTGCTTGGCATTAATACATGTACCGTCTAACCGAGTTACCTTTTGAAGAAGGGAACACATTCTCATTTCTTCAAAAATACTAATTCGATTATTACTGCAGGCACCGTCTGATCCTAATGAAATACGTACACCTGCTTGCAGCAAATCAGGTATTCGGGTAACACCATCTGATAAAAACATATTACTTGAAGGACAATAGGCTAAAGAAGCTTTTTTACGTCCTAATAATTTGATTTCGCTCTCATCCAGCCAGACAAGGTGGATTGCAATCATGCTTTCATCAACTACTCCAAGAGAATCTAAATAATGAACAGGTCTTAACCCGTACTTTTCAAGTGTTTCATCTACTTCAAAAGTTTCTTCAGCAACATGAATATGAAATGGCGTCCCTAATTCTTTTGCCAAACGATGGCCAGCTTTAATCATTTCAGGTGATGCTGCATGTGGACTATGCGGTGCTGGCTGAATAGATACCATAGGATCTCCCTGGTATTTAATCGCTAATTTCCTTGTTCTATCTACAGCCTCACTGACCGTTTCACGATAACTTTTAGGAGCGCCATCCCAGTCATACATTGTACGCGCAAACACGAGGCGAATGCCCAAATCCTTGGCAGCTTGAATAACGGCTTCATCTGTCGCCGTTCCACCATTATGAACATAAAAGAAGTCACTTACTGTTGTCACTCCATACTTTAACATTTCTCCAAAAGCAAATAACGCTCCGGTGTAGATTGCTTCTTCATCTAAAAATGGTGTGTAGCGATAAAGCGCCTGGTCACGCCACTCTAAAAATGGGCGGTCAACAGCAATCCCTCTTAATAAACTTTGAAAAGAATGATTATGGGCATTAATGGTTCCCGGTAAAATTGCTTTTCCTTTCCAATCAAAGGTTTGAACTCCTCTATACTTTTCCAGCAATTTGTTTTTAGGTCCTATTTCTTTAATAACTCCATTCAATACATAGATGCCTTGATCATGTTTAAACTGATTATCTACATATATATAATCAGCAATATATAAAACACTCATATTCTTATCTCCTTCTATCTATCAAGTTTTTGATCTAATGAAAGAATCGTCTGCAATAAAACATTCGCAACTTGTTCAATATCCTCCACTCGGCTTTCTTCTTCCGGACAATGGCTTTTCCCTTCTAAACTTGGAACAAATAACATCCCGCTTTTCGTTAGCGATGCCATATGGACAGCATCGTGCCCTGCCATACTTCCAAGCAAATAAGAAGGATAGTCTAATGATTCCGCACATTCTTGCATCGTTTTAATAACCGTTTCATCCATAGGAGCGGGGGATTGGTCTAAAAGAATATTGCGCTCTATTCGTACGGGACGGCTTTCTGTTACTCTCTTAAATTGAGCGTTTAACTCTTCTACTACTTCATGAATCTCTGAAGACAACTTGCCTCTAATTTCTAATACCATTTTTACTTTTTCAGGTATGATATTCGCTGCGTTAGGAAAAACCTCTATCTTTCCGATCGTTCCAACGACTTCAATAGAAGGATGATTACGTCCAATACTTTCCAATGCTAAAATAATCTCTGCGGCGGCTGGCAAAGCATCTTTTCTATCTTCCATAATTGTCGTGCCAGCATGATTTGCTTCTCCATATACAGTAATTTCTTCACGGTAGATCCCTGTAATAGCAGTCACTACACCAACAGGAATTGAACGAGTTAACAGTCTTTTTCCTTGTTCAATATGCACCTCTAAAAATGCAATTAAATCTGTTGGATTGCGTACGGATTTCTCAAAATTCTCCGGATCCCCACCAGCACTTCTTAAGGCATCGGTTAGCTTTGTTCCTTCTGAATCCGTTACATGTGTGATATCCTCCTGCTTTAACTTTCCGCTGATCGCACGGCTGCCAAAAGTAGATAAACCAAAAGGATTCGGCTCTTCTGCACTAAAAGAAACTATTTCTAACGGGTGACGTGTTGAAATTCGATTTTCTTCCAGCACCTTCATCACTTCAAGAGCGATTAACACTCCTAAAGCTCCATCATATTTCCCACCATTAGGGACAGTATCAATATGCGATCCAAATGCGATACTTGGGAGTTTTTCATCTTGTCCAGTACGCTTTGCCCATATATTTGCCGCCTGGTCTACTCTTACATTTAGCTTTAACGCATGAAGTTGCTCTTTTAGCCAATCTCTCGCTGCTAATTCAGAAGGAGTAAAGGTGGTCCTATCAAGGCCACCTTTTGCGTTCTTTCCAAATTGTCCAAGTTCTTCAATGTCATTTTTCAGACGGTCAATATTGATGTTAAGATTTTTAATTGTCAACAATAGCCCCACCTTTTACAACCACTTTTCCGTTTTTCACTACTGTATCAACCAGATTAACGGCATAATTATATTGAAGCGTTTGATAATTCACCGCATCAAATAAAACAAGGTCGGCTTTCTTGCCAATCTCAATGCTTCCAATTTCGTTTGCTTTATTAATGGCATGCGCTGCATTAATCGTACTAGCTGTTAAAACTTCTTCTGGAGTCATTTTCATTGTAAGACAAGCTAGATTCATAATAAATGGCAATGACTCTGTAGGCGACGAACCTGGATTTCGGTCAGTTGAAAGAGCTATAGGAACGCCAGATTCAATCATTTTCCTGGCATTTGCTGGTTCTGTCATCAGGAAGAAAGCTGTACCAGGCAAAAGGACCGCAATAACGCCCTGCTCTGCCATTTGCTTAATCCCATTTTCTGATGCTCTTAATAAATGATCTGCAGAAACAGCGCCTACTTTTGCTGCTAATTCAGCACCACCAAATTGTACAATCTCATCTGCATGGATCTTGGGAATTAAGCCCCACTTTTTTCCCTCTTCAAGGATATATTCTGACTGCTCAACCGTGAATACACCTTCTTCACAAAAAACATCACAAAATTCCGCTAATTTTTCCTGAGCAACTTGCGGCAGCATCTCCTCAACCACAAGCTTTACAAATTCATCCGGTTTTTCTTTGTATTCAATTGGCACTGCATGAGCCCCCATAAAAGTGGAGATAAGATCAATAGGATGCTGTTCATTTAGTTTTTTAGCAGCTCTTAGTTGTTTTAATTCATCTTCTACTGTCAATCCATAACCGCTTTTTGCTTCAATAGTCGTTACACCATATTGAAGAAAACGATTCAAACGTTTTATCGTTTCTTCAATTAACTGCTCCTCAGACGCTTCTCTGGTATGAGAGGTGGTACTTAAAATACCACCACCAGCTTTTAAAATATCTATATATTTTGCACCTTTTAGGCGCATTTCTAATTCTTTTTCACGGCTGCCCGCGAAAACAATATGAGTATGAGGATCAATCAATCCAGGAGTTAATACTTTTCCTTCAGCGTTCATCGTGGTCAGTGGTTTTTTTAAAGTGTTGATATATTTCTCAGCTTCAGAATCTGAACCTACAAAAATTATTTTTTCATCTTCTACTACAACACTTCCATTTTCAATGACACCGATTTCGGACATTTCTTGACCAGTTTTCGGCTTCGTGCTTCCTCCACTTACAGTAATAACTTGTGAAGCGTTTTTAATATATAAAAGTTCTGTCATTTTACCTCAACCTTTTTCGTTTAGAGTTGGAATGTTCATGCCTTTTTCTTTCGCAGTCTGAATAGCTAAATCGTATCCAGCATCCACATGTCGAACAACGCCCATACCAGGATCTGTTGTTAAAACCCGTTCAAGTCGTGCAGCTGCTTCTTCCGTACCGTCAGCAACGACTACCATTCCAGCATGAAAAGAATAGCCCATTCCTACGCCGCCCCCATGGTGAACAGAAACCCAGCTTGCGCCGGCAGCCGTATTTACTAAGGCATTTAAAATAGGCCAATCTGCTACGGCATCACTACCATCTTTCATTGCTTCTGTTTCACGGTTTGGTGAAGCTACAGAACCTGCATCTAAGTGGTCGCGTCCAATAACAATTGGTGCTGAAAGTTCTCCAGAAGCAACCATCTCATTAATAATTTTTCCAAAACGTGCTCTTTCTCCATACCCAAGCCAGCAAATGCGTGCAGGCAGCCCTTGAAACTCAATTTTTTCTCTGGCCATCTTAATCCAGTTGCAAAGGTGCTTATTATCAGCAAACTCTCTTAAGATAACTTCATCAGTCTTATAAATATCTTCTGGATCACCTGATAAAGCTACCCAGCGAAACGGTCCTTTTCCTTCACAAAACTGAGGTCGAATATAAGCTGGAACAAATCCCGGAAAATCAAAAGCATTTTCTACTCCTTCATCAAAGGCCACTTGTCGGATATTGTTCCCGTAATCAAATGCAACCGCTCCTTGCTTTTGCATCTCAAGCATTGCCTGAACGTGTACAGCCATACTAGCTTTTGATTGTTTAATATATTCTTTTGGATTTTGCACACGAAGTGTTGCCCCTTCTTCCATAGACAATCCAATCGGAAGATAGCCGTTTAATGGATCATGCGCAGAAGTTTGATCTGTTACAATTTCCGGAATAAAACCTCGTTTAATCATTTCTGGCAGCACTTCAGCAGCATTGCCAAGCAATCCGATCGAAAGCGGCTTTCCTGCTTTTTTAGCTTCTTCTGCTAGAGTAATAGCCTCATCAAGTGATTCGGAAAGGACATCACAATAACGGGTTTCTATACGCTTTTCAATGCGGCTTCTATCTACGTCAATTCCAATTACCACTCCGCCTGCCATTGTAACCGCCAAAGGCTGCGCGCCGCCCATTCCGCCTAATCCTGCTGTTACTGTAATCGTTCCTGCTAGATTGCCATTAAAATGCTGCTTTGCACACTCAGCAAATGTTTCATACGTACCTTGTACAATTCCTTGGCTGCCAATATAAATCCAGCTTCCAGCTGTCATTTGCCCATACATCATCAGCCCTTTTTTGTCGAGCTCATGAAAAGTATCCCAATTGGCCCATGCAGGAACAATATTTGAATTTGCCAGAAGAACACGCGGTGCTGCTTCATGTGTTTTAAAGATGGCTACCGGTTTTCCTGATTGAATAAGTAATGTTTCGTTTTTTTCTAGCTCTTTTAATGAAGCCACAATTTGATCAAACGATTCCCAATTTCTTGCTGCTTTTCCGATTCCACCATACACAACCAGCTTCTCTGGATGCTCAGCAACTTCTGGATCTAAGTTGTTCATTAACATTCTAAGAACAGCCTCCTGTTCCCAGCCTTTTGTATTTAAAGTTGTTCCTCGATAGCGCACTACTTTCTCTTCAAATTTTATCTTCATATCCTTTTACCTCCTGTGTTTTGTTATAGATATTTTATTCCATATGACTTAATATTCGGATTATAATTTAGTGATTTTTTTATAATTTATTTCATATTTTATTTAATTTTTTGTTTATTTTATAATTTGTTCCACACTCTTTACTTTCAGATCACAGTCTTGATCGATATACTAAAGGAGTACATCCTTCCAGTGCTTTAAATTTCGCATTAAAATACGTTTGATGGGAATAACCTGTTAAGTGTGCAATTTCTTCTAATGACAAATCAGTTTCTTGTAATAGCCTTTTCGCCTCTCCAATACGTATTTGGTGCAGTGTATTACGAAACGTTTGGCTGGACTCTGCTGCAAAGCGGCGGCTAAGAGTGCTTTTATTAACTCGCAGTGCATCAGCGCATGCTGCTAAATTCCATTGTGCATCCCAATAATTGTTCTCCATTAACTCCCTTGCTTTTTCAACGAGCGAGCGTGGTCCATCTTGTAATTGTTCATGATCTTGCTGAAGTAGCCGAGTCGTAAATACAAGCAATTCTTTAACAATTTGATAAATGACGGGTTTGTGTACAATTTGCTGAAAAACTTCATGATAGATTGCTTCCCAATAAGCACTTTGAAGATTGTATGATTTCATGTGACGACGAATTTGTGCCAGAACACTCGTCAGGCGAACTCGAATGATTTCCGGATCCGGATAGGGAGGCTGAAAAGTTAGAAATTCATTTTCTATCCAGCTCCGAATGGTCTTTATGTCTCTTTTTTCAAGCATTTCAATCCATTGACGCTGTTCTAAAGGAGTAAGAAATGGATCCATTTCCCGAAAAAAAAGTTTTTCTTCCGCTAAAATAATGTCATACCCTTCAAAAAAAATTCTCCTTGTTAATTGGCGTGTTTGCTCGTATATATTCTTTAAGGAATCATCTCCTATTGCAATCTTAATGACAATTGCAAGCGGTTCATCCATAAAATCTTTCCAGCGGGTAAGAAAAGTATAGTACTCTTCTTTCATTACATCCGCCTCTTTACTTTCCTGTACGCATAAAATAAAATCAGAAAAAACAAATATACGATTCTTCTCAGTAAAAGAGTACCGTTGTAATGCGTCGTATACTAACGAAAGTGCCTCGGAAGAAGGTGTCAACAGTGCGACCATTGCTATTGAATTTGTTTGCTTCCTATCTATTAAGAAAAGATCCGGGTAGTCAATATCAAACAAGTCTGCTTCTCCTGCTGCATAATTTAAAATAGAAATCTTTTCATTTTTGAGTTGATAACGCAGCTGTTGAATACGTTTAATTAAATCTGTTGGGGAAAAGGGACGGAACAAAACGTCCTCTGCACGAAAACGAAGCGCACGATAAGCGGTTTGAAATATTCTTTCAGATGAAATTCCTATCCATCTCATGCCAAGCCTTTTTCTTATTTTGTCAAACTTTTCACTTTCATCCTCCCATCCATCCATATCTAAGATAACGAGGTCTGGCTGCTGTTTCTCGACACCATTTTCAAAAGACTCCATCGTATCCCACAACTTCAATTGAATCCCTGTAAAATGCGACTCTATTACCCATCGAATTCCATTCGCTTCTAATTGATCTTTTGCTACCAAATGAATTTCCATTTAGTTACCTCCTTCTTATAGCATTTTCTTTCAAAACATTAAATTTATTAAAAAAAGGAAATCCTAACTTATTTATTCGATAAGTTAGGATGTTTTAAAAAGGTAAATTGGTATGTTCAAGAATACTAGCCTTTAATGCCTACTAGAGTAATTTTCCAATTACTTTTTCTACACATTCTATAATGGCACTAGAATGAATGAATTCTTTTAATGTTTCGATGTGAGGATAAAGATAAATATCTTCCTCCATGTTTGGTACAGAACAAGAAATGAAATCTAAAACGGCACTGGAGGCGGAACCTGGCAGCAAATCATTGTCTATAAACTGATGGGCAGAATAAATAGACAACAGTTCAATCGCTAATACATATTCCAGTTTTTTAGCTATTTCTCGTGCTTTTTTGGCTGCATTATATCCCATCGCGACATAATCTTCCTGATCGGCAGAAGTAGGAATAGTGTCCACTGTTGCTGGATGGGATAATATCTTCATATCATTTAAAAGGCCTGCTTGCGTGTATTGAGGAATCATCAATCCCGAATTTAATCCTGTCTTTTGAATAAGAAAAGACGGATATTCAGAAAGTTGACCATTAATAAGACGATTATTTCGTCGCTCTGACATTTTACCAATTGCAGTAGCAGCAATACACATGGAATCTAACTCTATACCAACATAGGATGAATCACAATTGCATCCCGAAATTGCTCCAATACCTTCTTCATCCGGCCACAAAATAGGGTTATCCGTACAAGAATTCATTTCTATTTCAAATGTTTTTAAGGCATCGTGCAGCGTTTTTTTAGCAGCTCCATGCAATTGGGGAATAGCACGTAATGACAAAGCATCCTGCAAGCGGTGCTTTATATATTTCTTGGCAATCATGGAATCATCTAACATGTTTCTAATATTCTTTGCTGTATCTCTTTGTTCCTGATGCGGACGGACACTCATCAAGCGGTCGTCAAAAGCTCGAATGGTTCCTTTCAACACTTCTAACGACATGGTACCGATTATATCCGCTGCTGTTACTGCGTTTAACATATCGTATAATGCTAAAGCTCCAATCCCCGTTGAAGTTGTTGTTCCGCTAATAAGTGCTAAACCTTCTTTTGCTGAAAGAACAATGGGTGCTACCCCAACTTTATCTAAAGCCTCGCTCGCCTGCATAAGCTCCCCATTTACATATGCTTTTCCTTCACCAATCAACACAAGAGCCATATGGGCTTCCGGACTTAAATAACCGACTGATCCTTCACGTGGAGCCCACGGAGTTAAACGCAGATTCAAAAATTGGCGATACATTTCCAAAGTTTCCAGTCTAACTCCTGAATATCCTTGACCTAAATTTTGCAAAACCATAAGCATTGTGGCACGTACGTCTTCTTCTGCTAACGGTTCTCCTACAGAAGTAGCATGGGATAAGAGAATATTTTTTTGTAATTGAGCTGTTTCTTCCGAAGATATAAATTCCTTAGACAGAGCACCGAAGCCAGTATTGACTCCATACATTACTCTGTCTTCTTTTATCCAGTTTTCAACAAGTTGGCGAGATTTTTTTACCCGATTACAGTAGTCATCAGAAAATTCGATATCAGCTCCAAAACGAGCAACAGCTATAAACTCCTCTATTGTTAGAGGACCACCAAGGGTCACTTTTTTTATTTCTTTTATTAGCACTACTTTCTCCCCTACTCTCCTTTTTCTATTTTATCAATAAAAAACATTTTAATAGCGGATATAACTTGCAGCACAAAGATGAACAAAACAGCCGTTCCGCCAAGAGCTGCTAGATATTTAACCCCATCAACGCCCTGTGCTCCTCCAGCAGAAGCAACCATAACGAATGCAATAATTCCTATTGAAAGTGCCCAAACTATTTTTTTCCAACTAGAAGGTTCTTTATCATGATTAATATTTGAGGTGCATAATATAGAAATTGTCCGAACCATTGAGTCAGCAGCCGTAGAAAAAGAAAGGATTAATGTTAGCATTACAATTGGTATAATAATTACCCCCATAGGCAGATTTCCTAAGAATGCCCACAATCCTGCTACTGCTCCGCTATTTGTAATAGTGCTTGCTAGATCGACCACTTTGTTCTGTTGCCAATTTAAAGCCGTTCCTCCCCAAACACTAAACCAAATAATACTGAATACAGAAGGCATAATCCAGTTAACAATCATAAATTGACGAAGCGTACGGCCATATGAGATTGCTGCTAGAAAAATCCCCATTAATGGCGCGAAAGCAATCCAAATCGCCCAATCATACAGTGTCCACCACATTACTAGAGCTTCTCCACCAATATCAATTGGATCAAGACCCCATTGCCAGAAATTTTGTAACCAATAGCCTAGACCTGCAGTGGCTGTTCGTGCAATATACAAGAAT
Source organism: Bacillus sp. 03113 (assembly GCF_006546985.1). Lineage (GTDB taxonomy): Bacteria > Bacillota > Bacilli > Bacillales > Cytobacillaceae > VATK01. The sequence continues at coordinate 166,351 of NZ_ML637008.1, read as the reverse complement.
GGTCCGATAATTAAAAGGATAGCAAGCAGAATATAAAAGACTTTTGCATTGGCATCTGCCAGAAAGCGAATCCCTTTATCCAATCCTTTTAAAGACGAAATAGTAAAAACGAGCGTGATGATGAATGTTAAAGCAAGCCACACAAGAGGTCCTTGTTGAATACCGTATGTTGTTTCAATTCCAGATCCAACCAACGCCAGTCCTGCTCCAAGAGAAGATGCCAATCCTAGAGCAATTGCCAATACAGATAAAGTATCGATTACATTTGACCAAAACCCTTTAGTAATTCTATCTCCAAACAATGGAATTAAAGTTGCTGTTACCGACAATGATTTTTTTCGATTAAAATACATATAAGCAACGATTAAACCACTTAAAGAATACATTGCATAAGGAATAAATGACCAGTTGTAAAAAGTGCGTCCCATAGCAAAGATTGCTGCAAGAGGAGTGCCAGGTTCAACTCCCGTCTTTTCCATTTCCCCATAAATATTATTAAAGTAAATAATTGGTTCATTAACTCCGTATGTGATGACACCTGTTGCAATTCCGCCAGTTAATGCCATGGCAAACCAAGTTCCAAATGAATATTTGGCTTTGGCTTTTTCACCACCTAAACGTATATTCCCTAACTTTGAAAACGTTACAACAGCTACAATGATTAATGCCACTATGGATATAATTTGATAGAGCCATCCAAGCCCCCGCAATGAACCTACAAATCCATTCATAGAAATATCTGTTAATAGCTTGTTATTAACGATTCCAAGAACTGCCCCACCCCCTACAACTAGAAAAGCTGGCCAGAATACACCTTTACGTGTTTTCTGCTTCGTGTCTGTAACTGTTTTTATACTTTTCTCTTTTTTTGTCGCTACTGTCATCAATATCCCTCCTACTTTTCGCTTTAACAATAAAGAAAATCACACTTTTAAAATTCTTTTTGAAAGAAGCATAGTGAAACAAATGGAAAATGCGTCTTTGTAATGTATCTTGTGAAGTGATTGTTCCCAATGTTTGTAGTTTTCTTTAATTAATGAAAATTATAAGATATTGAAATAGCTAACAATAGACACATTCTTTCCGGAAATTAATAAATATTTTCGAATTATGTAATATTTTCTGACAATAAAAAAATGAATAAAGTATGTTTTTTTTAGATTTCTTCATTTATTTTAGGATTTCTAAATAATTTTCAAGTTTTAATCCTAGTTATTATTTCGATAGTCACGAGGTGTCATTCCAGTGGATTCTTTAAAAATTCGGGAAAAGTAGTTTGGATTATAGAAACCTACTTGGTATGAAATTTCTTTAATAGATAATTCTGTTGTAGATAAAAGTCTCCTTGCCTCTTTTATTCTTGTATTTGTTACTAATTGACTAAAAGATATGCCATACTTTTTCATCAATAAATGGCTATAATATGCTGGATTTCTCTTTACGACTTTTGCGACTTTCTCAAGTGTTAAATTATGATCACCATAATAAGTTTCGATATAGCTAACTCCCTTTTCAATAACATCTTTTTTTAATAATTGATCTGCCTGTTTTGCACGATCAATCAGTTCATAAAGAAACAGCAGCATTTCTTGTACAATTCTGTACAACACTCGATTATACAATATATCAGTAAAAATCTTTGTGTAATATTTTTCTGTTTCTTGCTGATCTAATTGATTCGTTTTCATGAACCTTCTGATTTGAGCTAAAATACTCGTCAGCCTAGTTCTAAGTTTTTCTGGATTTGGGAATGGTGTTTCAACATATAAAAATTCATTGTACATCCATTCTTTCAATTTTTGCTTATCGAATTGTTCTAACATTTCAATCCATTCCTGCTGCTCCTTTGGAGTCAGAAATGGATCTATTTCCTGCCAGCGTTCGTATGTGGATTCAGGTAGAATGACTTGTCGATAACCAATAAAAAACGTTACCTCCAATAATCTTTGGGCAGTTTGATACATCTCATGTATTGTTTTGTGACCTGCATCGGAAGGAACAATCACTGCCGCTACCGGCTCAATACTGTCAACTTCCCATTCTCGTAATATTTTTGATGCCTCTTCTTTAATATCCTGAATCGAAGATTGAAACAGACAAACAGCCATATCTATTAATGGTAGAATGACCGGTTGTTTTCTGAAAGGATAGTAATTCAAAAATCTGATTAACTCTGGAAGTTTCTGCACGTCTTCTGTCTGAAGCACCATTAATACAACATTCACAGCAGATTGCTCTTCTTGTAAGAATAAAGAATGATAGGAATAAGTCTCATTAGCATGAGCTAATGGTTTATTGTTAGTTTTTTGATTATTAGCAACTGAAAGGGCTGTTTGTAAACAGTGTTTAATTTTCACAGGATCTAACGGCTTTACTAACAATTCAACACTTCTCCATTCAATCGCTTGTTTGGCTCGTTCGAATGTTGCCTCAGCTGTGACAGCTATAACATTGGGATTGAAATATTTTACGTATTTTGTAATCGAAGTCCACTCTTCGTTTGGAATCATATCTAATTCTATATACAGAATATCCGGTACTTCTCTTTCTAATACTTCCATTGTTTCCCATAAAGTACTTACAGTGAATACCTTATTAATTGGAAGTGAATAAACAGAGATAAGCCACTCGATTGCCGTTCTTTCATTACTATCACGTTCAGCTATTAACAGCTTCACATTGTTCACCAACCCTACTGTCTAAAATCGAATAAATTTTAATATAAAGCCACCTTGCCACAAAGTAAATCGCACCTGCAGTGTTATTCATTAATATTTGTAAAAATCGCACAAAAATCAACTTATCATTATCTTTAGCACGCTAGATGGTAATTAAACCATATCGCGAATTTCAATAAATCGAATCGGCAGTTGTTTTTTATATAAAATCCGCTTTTACAAAAGGTTTTAAACTGTACTCACAAAGGGTGAAAAATAGCAAGTTATTATTACAGTGAAACAAGTGACAGATCAAACACTTGGTAATCTCTTTTGATATTTGGTCAACAGATTGCTGCTGGATAAACTTCTTGGACAAAGTTATGATACCCTTTAGATAAATCCATCACGACAGCTGTTGGCTGAATGGATACTAATTCAGGATGGATCCGATAATGAGAACGTAATTCGTCCCGCAATAAAGTCAAGAAAGCTTTCTCCACGCAAATCATGAAGACCTGTATTATAGGTATGGCCTTTGCGAATCGCAACATCATCCATACCTAAGATTAGTTGATGACTCATTTGCGCTTTTTCGATACACTCCGTTTGAATACGAAGACTTTCTTTTCCATCCATGATTTAAAAACTCAATCAGGGGTTGTCGTTGGAGTGTTCGTAACTCTAGATGCATGCTTAAACAAGTACGTCCTGCACGTCGGAGCTAGACACCAGTTTACCTTTAAAAAGTTCATATTTAATCATAAAAAAACATTCTTCCCAAGTCTATCACCTGAAAAGAATGTTTTGATTACTCGTTATTTATGAGATGATTTATTAGTTGTTAGCTTCTGTTCAGCTTCCAGCTCAGCTTCTATCTGTGAGGCTTTCGAAGATTCACCCATACGCCAGTAGACCATAAAACTTATAGCAATACAGGCAGATACGTAGAAAAAGAACAGTGATTCAACTCCAATGCTTTTTAACCATAATGCGATAAATTCGGCTGTTCCACCAAAAATGGCAACGGTAAGACCATAAGGAAGACCTACACCAAGAGCGCGAATTTCAGTTGGAAAGAGCTCAGCTTTTACAATAGCATTAATAGACGTATAACCAGTTACAATGATAAGCCCAATCATCATGAGTAAAAAAGCTACAACAGGATTATTCGTCTGCTTCATTAATAAGAATAAAGGCACTGTCAATAACATACCTAAAATACCAAAACTCATTAATAAAGGGCGACGTCCAATTCGATCAGAGAGCATGCCACCTAAAGGTTGAAGTACAACAAATATAAGTAAAGCAATAAAGTTAATCCAACTGACAACACCTTTGTCAAGTCCTACAGAATTTACCATGAACTTTTGTAAATATGTTGTGTAAGTGTAGAAAGCGACCGTTCCGCCAAGAGTTAGTCCTACGACTGTCAACACTGCCTTAGGGTGCTTCATTAGAGTTTTAAGTGTACCAGCATTCTTTCGGGCTTTAGAATCCATCTTAGAAAATTGTTCTGATTCATCCATTGTGCGACGCAGCCATAAAACACTTAACGCTCCGATTGCACCAATGATAAAAGGAATACGCCATCCCCAGGACATCATATCAGCTTCACTCAAGATGTTCTGTAAAATGATTTGAACTCCTAATGCTACCATCTGTCCAGCTACAAGAGTGACATATTGAAAGCTAGAATAGAAACCACGACGACCACTGCTAGCCATCTCAGAAAGATAAGTTGCGGAGGTTCCATACTCTCCCCCTAAAGATAATCCTTGAAGCAAACGTGCTAAAACTAGAATAATAGGAGATAGCAAGCCAATAGTACTATAACTTGGAGTGCAGGCAATAATTAAAGAACCACTAGCCATAATCGTAATAGAAAGTGAAAGAGCTGCACGGCGACCATAGCGATCAGCATAACGTCCCATCAGTAGACTTCCTAATGGACGCATTAGAAAGCCAACAGCAAAGATTGCAGCCGTGTTAAGCAGTTGACTTGTTGGGTCTCCTTGAGGAAAGAACTGAGATGAGAAATATATGGCAAAAGCAGAATAGACATACCAGTCGTACCATTCAATTAGATTGCCAACTGAACCTTTAAAGATATTACTTGTAATGCGTCTAGTTTTTGAAATGTCAGTAGTATGAGCCATTACCAAATCCTCTTTTCTTTAAAAAATAAATTTCTGTAATAAATAAAAAGCTACAAAGTTTCTTTCGGTAATACTTTGTATGTATCTCACTTAACCCTTCTACAAAAGAACCTCTACGAGCTGATGATGTGCTCTATTTAAGCATTCTGTATGAAGAATAGGTCCACTACGATTTTCCATATTAAATGGGAGTTTGTTGTATTAGTCATAGATAGAGGGAGTGAAAAAAATGGGAGTTAATATAGTTTGAAACTAATTTTGGATATTTTTAAAACTAGAGGTTTATCCGTCTTTTTATGTTTAACTTAGTAGAATCCTGTAGTAATCAAACTTTTTTGAGTTTATCATTAAGTCTAACTTTTGTCTAGTACGTCTATAAATCTATATTTTGAAGCAAGAAGCAGCCAAACCACTCAAGAATGCAACTTTGTTCTTTGGTTTGCACACTGCTTCTCCTTCAAGATTAACTATAGCTTTACATGGATTCGATCTAATTCATAACCACTTTTGATTTAATAGAATGTTCTTCCCTCTCTTTATCAGAACGATTTGATATCGCAATTCTATTTTTATAAAAGCTGATAATGCTAGATGTAATCACAATAGATAAGATTGAACAAAGTCCTTTAAGAAATCCGAAAAAGTATATCCCTGAAATCACTACGATAAAATCGAAAAGAAAATTAATTTTTCCTGGATTCCAGTTGAATTTTTTCTGTAAAAATAATGCAAGAATATTAGATCCTCCAAGCGAAGCCCTATTCAAAAATAGAATCGATAAACCAAATCCGTTAATGACTCCTCCAACGATGGCCCCTATTAATGGTGAAACAGAAAAGGCAGGAAGCCATTGATCAACACTTGTTATCAACGATAAAACGGTGACAGCAAAAATCGTTGAGATAGTAAATTTCCAACCCATTTGAATAAAAGAAAAAATATAAAATGGGATATTGACGATAAAAAATAATAATGTAAAAGGCATATGGAATAGATAAGAAAAACTTAGTGATAGTCCAACCGTTCCACCAGTAACAAGATGGGAATGTCTCAAAATGAGAACCCCGATACTCAAAACTAGACATCCTAGTAATATATTTAACATTTTCTTCATTTTTTGTACTCCTCGTTAATGAGATTAACCGATCAATTTTTGTAATGCTTTAATAAATTCTTCGTTTTCAGGCTGACTTCCAATAGAAACGCGTATTGTTTGGTCGTAGCCGAGTAAATGACCAGAACGAATGATAATTCCTTGCTTTAGCAATCCTTCAAATATCTCTTTGCCATGCTGATTCAGCTTAATCATCAAGAAATTAGCATGAGATGGATAGAATTCTAGCTCCATCTTCGTTAGTTCATTTTCTATATATTTTCGGCATTTTTCATTCTCAGTAGCACAATAATCTACAAAAGCATCGTCATCTAAAGAAGCTAAAGCAGCCGCTTGCGCTAATCGGTTCGTATTAAAAGCATCTTTTACTTTCACTAATTCTTCGATGATAGATGGATGCATAATCCCATAGCCAATTCGCAGGGATGCTAATCCGTATATCTTGGAAAAAGTACGAAGGATGACGAGATTTGAATTCGTGTTAAGAAAAGGGATCGTTTCCAAATATTCATTATCATTGACATACTCATAGTAGGCTTCATCCATGATTAATAAAATATGTTTAGGGACCTTGTTTATAAAGTCTGTTAATTTTGCTTTTTCCACGATCGTTCCTGTAGGATTATTCGGATTGCAGATGACAATCATTTTCGTCTTTTCTGTAATCGCGTTGTACATAGACTGTAAATCATGAATACCATCAATTAGAGGAACAAGCACCGGGGTACCACCTTCAATTAATGTGTTCGTTTCATAACGAGGAAAAGTAACATCAGGCATAATGACTTCATCATTTGGTTCAATATAGCTTTTTGTTAACAAACGAATAATCTCATCAGAACCATTTCCGATAATGATGTGATCCTTTTCAACTTGAAGTTTTTCAGCTAACTTTGCTGCTAATGCTGGTGCCATTCCTTCCGGATAAAAATGGGTTTGTTCCATTTCAGAAAGCATCGCTTCTTTTGCTAAGGGTGAATAGCCATATGGATTTTCATTCGAAGCTAATTTAATAATTCGTTCAAGTCCTAATTCACGCTGAACTTCTTCAATAGGCTTACCTGCCACATAAGCACTTATATTTTCAAGATTTTTTCTAGCAATTATTTTTGTTGTCATGATCTTACCTCCAGCTACTGTAATAGGATTTTTTCGATATCCGATAAATTAATAATAGAATATAATTTTGTCTTTTTATATGTAAATATGAATTATTTTTTGGATTTCAATTAATATTTTGAATATATTTTTATTATTTTATATTCATTTTGAAATTACAAGACCACAAAAAAGGGCAGCTCTCTAATCAAAGAGAACTACCCTTTTAGAAAGTATAACTTTTTGAAGGTAGACTGGTGTCTAGCTCCGACGTACAGGACGTACTAGTGCCGATGAAGGCATAAGGCCGTGGCGAACTTAATCGGCCAGCGCCTATCGACTAGCAAACTTCAAGTCTTCTCCCTACGATAAGTCAACATCGATTCGCTATCGCTCATCGTGTTTCCTTTATCTCAGTCGAAGCCCCTCCAGTTTGTACGTCGATGATCAAGGCGCTTCCGCTTTTCTAATCATCAATCCATTTTTTCTCTAAATCTTTAAAAGTACCTTGCAGTTTATGTTCTTCTACCCAAAGCTGTACCCAATTTTGAAAGGCTAAGTCATCTCGATGCATTAAGTAGCCTAAATTAAAAATAGCGAATGGCTGATCTTTTAAAGCAGCATATAAGCGGCTGTCACTTTTTTCATAATTTCTTGCTTCAACACTATCTGTGATCATGACATCCACCTTGCCTTCAGCCACCATTTTTGGAACATCTAAATTGTTTTGCACGACCGTAATTTCTGCATTTGATAAATTCGCTCTTACAAATTGTTCGTTTGTTCCCCCTGGGTTTACACCAATTCGTACAGATGGCTGATTGATATCTTCCAGGCTTTTAAAACGGTCCTTATCTTCGTCTCGAATTAACGGAATTTTTCCATCTGAAAAATAAGCTGGACTTAAATGTCCAATTTTTTGTCTTTCAAAATTTCTTGTAATTCCACCCATGGCAATATCAAATTTATCATCTTGAAGATCTTTAATTAATGTTGGCCAAGAAGTTTGTACAAATTCTACTTTTACTCCTAAGTCCTTTGCTAAAAGGTTTGCTGCATCGATATCAAATCCTTCAAATTGTTTCATAGATGGATTCAAATAAGTAAAAGGCTTATAGTCTCCAAATGTTCCAATTTGAATGACGCCTTTTTCTAAGATAATATCGAGACGTGATTGTGTAACTTGCTTGCTGCTTTTTATTTCCTTTTTTTCTGCTGTTGAATTCTCTTTTTTCTCAGCCACCTGTGAACTCCCACCTATTCCTAGAATAAAAAACAACCCTAACACAATCCTTAAAACCCTAGTTCACTTTTTTAGTTTTTTTAATAAAATCAAGTACACCGTAATGTAAAACCAAAATAGTTAAGCGACTTGATTTTTATTTTCCTCTTTTCCTAATTCACTATTTTTTCTTCCATAAACAAAATAAACGATTAACCCAATGACCATCCAAATACAAAAACTCATCCATGTATAACCTGGAAGCTGAATAATCAAAAAACCGCAAAATAGAACTGATAAGATTGGAACTACTGGTACAAACGGTACTTTAAAAGGCCTTTTTAATTCTGGCTGTGTTTTTCTTAATACAAGAATTCCAATGGAAACAACTATAAATGCAAATAATGTACCGATATTTGCAAGCTCAGCCAATTTATTCAATGGAACACACCCTGCAAAAACAGCTACAATAGCACCTGTAATAAGTGTATTGGCAATAGGTGTTTTTGTTTTTGTGTTTACGTTTGATAAAACCTTTGGTAATAACCCATCACGACTCATTGAATAGAACAGCCTTGTTTGAGCATACAGCATAACAAGTAATACCGTTGTGATCCCTACAATAGCACCAAGAGAGATAAATCCAGCAGCCCAATCTTGATGAATATATTGAAGAGCAAATGCAGCAGGGTTTTTAACATTTAATTCTGTATAAGGGACAATTCCAGTAAGAATCGAACTCACAATAATATAAAGAACGGTACAAACAGCTAGAGAAGCAATAATTCCAATTGGCATATTACGCTGAGGATTCTTTACTTCTTCAGCCGCTGTAGCAACAGCATCGAATCCTAAATAAGCAAAGAATACAGTGGCAGCACCAACCGCAACTCCGGAGAAACCAAACGGCATAAACGGTGTCCAATTTTCCGGCTTGACATAATTAAAACCTACAAAAATAAATAAAAGGATAACGCTAACCTTCACAATAACCATAATGGCGTTAAATCGAGACGATTTTTTCACACCGCTAATAAGCAAAGTCGTAATAAGAAATATAATTAAAATTGCTGGCAAATCAATATACGTTCCTTTTTCAGGATTATATGCACTCGTTAAGGCTGTTGGCAGATGTATCCCAAAACCTGAAAGGAGTCCTTGGAAATATCCAGACCAACCACTTGCAACAGCTGAAGAAGCCAATCCATATTCTAAGATGAGATCCCACCCCAATATCCATGCAATTAGCTCTCCAAAGGTGGCATAGCTAAATGTATAAGCACTTCCAGATGTAGGAACTGACGAAGCAAATTCAGAATAACAAAGGGCCGCGAATAAGCAAGCAAGTCCAGATAATACAAAAGAAACAACAAGTGCTGGACCTGCATGTAAAGAGGCAGCCACTCCAGTTAAAACAAATATACCTGTACCAATAATGGCTCCAATCCCAAGCATCGTTAAATCAAAGGCACCTAAATCTTTTTTTAAATGAGATCCTTTGTTGTTCGCTTGAGACAATAATAAGTCAATCGACTTTTTTCGAAAAAGATTCATACGTTTTCCTCCAAGATAAAATGAATAGTGATTGATATTTCTTGTTAGATTTTCTAACTTGTCCATTTTATAATCCACTTGATTTTTTATCAACCATAAATATTTCCCGTGAATTTCCAAGCCAAAAGTCTACTAAACACTACCTTCCTTTCTTAATAATCTAATAATTTTTAATTTTCTTTTGAACAATATTAAGATATAAATACTGTTTTTTATATAATAAAATGAATGTATTTATAAATAAATACATTCATTTTGAATGAAATTATCCTAAAACAAATTCACATTGAAAATATTAACTTAATGAATTATATTTTTTTATAATAATTTACAAATAAACAATTTTTATCCACTATAATATTTCTGCTGAATTCATCTATTATTTCCTAAAACTCAGCCTGCTTTATGAAGTTACAAGATTTTCTACAAGATGTAATTTATCCTCACATAAAAAAGCGAGTTCCTAAACTAATTTCTAAGACTCGCTTTACATATTACATATTTTTAATTTGACTATTAATCGTTTTCAACACGTACTACTGACTAAAAAATCACGTTAATTTATTGATCGGAATAATATTCCGATGTTCTACTGCGGATTTAAGGGCAATGGATGTGTTGATATTTCCAAAGGGAATAAGTCTATCAACAAGCATTTGAAGACCTTCCATCCCGCCTACAGCTGCTTTTAGAAAATGTGATACAGGGCCAGTTACTCGATGACATTCAAGAATATCAACATCATTCTTTATAAATTCTTCAAATTCCTGCGGAGATGTTTTTAATTCACTTATTTGAATAAACAGCAATGTATCCCGCCCAACTGCTTTTGGTGAAACGATTGCGCTAAATCTTTCAATAATCCCCTTATCTTGCAGACGGAATAACCGTTCAGAAATACTTGGACGACTTAACGATAATTGTTTCGATAAATCACTAACTGTCATTCTTCCATCATTTTGAAGCAATTCTATCAGCTGCTGATCAATATTATCCATTTCATACGTCCTTTCAAATTGTATTAGAATACTATCTATCATTATACAATTTGAACATCATTTTCCCAATATATCCTTCACTTTAAATTGTGAACTTTATCTAAAAAATATATTTGTTTACTTGAAACTTGGTCTTACTTATTATTTAAAAGGTACTTTAATTCAATTCACTATTTAATTTTTGCAATACCACATTGCTACGTAAAACATCTAAAAAAACTTCCGCAGCTTTGGTATTAAAAGGGGTAGCTTGTTTAATAAGCGAGAAGCTCCGAGAAAAGGGAAGTCCATTTATATTAAGTACCTTTAATGTCCCAAGGGAAACCTCTTTTCTAATTGTCCAATGTGATAATAAAGTAATGCCCAATCCAGCTTCAACGGCTTCTTTTATAATTTGAGTACTACCAAACTCCATGATATCAGATGGATAAAATTGGTATTTATCAAACATTTTCTCTGTAGCTTCTCGTGTTCCGGAACCCATTTCTCGGACAATCCAGATTTCTGATCCCAACTCAGATAACTCGATTTCCTTTTGATTTGCTAAATGATGGCTGGCTGATACGACAATAAACATTTTATCTTCCGCAAATGGTTCCATATATAATTTCTCGTTTTTAAACTCCCCTTCTACAATTCCGATATCTAATTGATGAGCCATAACTAGCTCTTCAACTTCTTTGGTATTGGCAATCGTAATTGCAGGCTTTATCAACGGATACTTTTCACGCAAATAAGCAATGATATGAGGAAGAACATATTCCCCATATGTATAGCTTGCTCCTATACGAATATTTCCACTTGCCTTATTCATTAAATCATCGACCAAACACTGCATTCGCGTATAGATTCCTAATATTTCTGCTGCATGATGAAAGACAATTTCACCTGCTTTATTTAATCGGACATATTTATTGCTTCGTTCTAATAGTTTTGTGCCAATGTTTCGTTCGAGTGTTTGAATATATTGACTGACTGCTGGCTGAGTCATATGTAATTCTTCTGCAGCACGTGTGAAATTTTCTTTTTGAGCTACAGTTACAAAAACATGTAATAGCTGATCCAACTTCATTCCTCCATTCTTATAATCATCTTAATTCTTTATTATACTATTTTACTTATCATAACGATAATAATCATTTATTTTTCTTATTTAATAATATCTTTTAATCTATAAATAAGTAGTGGAATGGACGTGAAGAGATGATCATAAAAACGAAGAAGTATTTTTTAGTAGCAAGGACGATAAAACAATCAAATAAATTAACATCTTATCGATTGATGGCTGAAGGAATTGGTTTAACATTTGTTATTGCATTATGCGGTTATGGTATGGCACAAATTCCGGGATTTAATTATATAGGTCCACTTGCCAGTGCCATTATTATTGCAGTGATCTATCGACAAATTTGGGGGTATCCAGAAAAACTACGTTCAGGAATTCAATTTTCATCTAAGAATTTATTACGATTTGCTATCATCTTATACGGTTTAAAGCTAAATATCGATACCGTGTTTCATCAGGGATTTGGATTGCTGAGCCTTGACATCGGCACCATTGTATTCTCGATCTTTTTAACTATCTTATTAGCCAAGTGGCTAAAAGCCGATTTTTCTATATCTCTTCTTCTTGGAATTGGGACTGGTGTTTGCGGTGCAGCCGCAATTGCCGCAGTATCTCCAATTCTGAAATCAAAAGAAGAGGATACTGCCATTGGAGTAGGCATTATCGCTCTAATAGGGACTGTATTTTCTATTGCCTATATTACATTAAGATCATTTATTAACTTAACTGATATTCAATTTGGGACTTGGGCAGGTATCAGTTTACATGAGATTGCACATGTAGCTTTAGCAGCTGCACCTGCAGGAGAAGATGCACTGGCGATTGGTCTATTAGCAAAATTGGGACGAGTTTTTTTGTTAGTTCCACTCAGTATGATTTTGATGTATTGGATGAAACGAACAGGAAAAATTCAACCTGATACGAAAATTGAGTTCCCTTCGTTTTTAATAGGGTTTATCTTAATGAGTTTCTTTGGCAGCTATGTACTTGGAAAGAATTTTTTCGTTCCAGAACATGTTATGAGCTATATTTCAAATGTGACAACATTTATATTATCAATGGCCATGGTAGGACTGGGATTAAATGTAAACCTTAAAGAACTTCGCAAAAAAGCGATTAAACCACTTTTTGCTATGTTTATTACTTCGATCCTGCTTTCTTTTTTAACATTTATTATTGTCTCATTAATATTAAATTAATATTTTTATTCTAAAGCCGTATCAATCTTTACTAATAAGTAATTCATCCACGAAATTTTATTCCTTACATTTATGGGAAGATATTATAGGACCTATTAATATGATCATTTTTCTTTCAAGCATAGCGATTGGCTTACAACTAAAGGTAAAAATAGGAACTGAATAAATATTAATTAGAGGTACGGCTAATAGCCATAATCATCTCTCAAAAAAAATCGTCCATTTAAATACAACTTAACTTTTTCCCTGCAAAAAAAAATTGCCCAAAAGCTACCTAAAATGGTCCTTTTGGGCATACCCAAGTTTTACTATTTGTAAATTAAAGCATTAAACGCATTGGCTTCGCCAGCTCCAAAAAAAGGATCATTCCCTTTTTTCCCATAATCAAATGAAGTCTTTGCGATAAGAGCCTTTACTTGTGCTGGTGTATAATTCGGATGAGCCGCTTTAATTACTCCTGCTATACCAGCTACCTTTGGTGCAGCCATGGAAGTCCCATGCGAGAATGCATAGCCTTCTGTTACAGTAGTAAAATACGGTTCTAAATAAGTAGGCCATGCAGATAATGTGCGATACGTAAAATCACGTTTATTTAAATCAGACGTTGCATCGTATGTTGGCCCATTGTCTCCTCCAGGTGCTGCTACATCAATAAAACCATTCCCATAGTTTGAATAAAAGGCTAGTTTATCAGTTGACCATGAATTAGATGAAGAAACATTTATCACTCCTGGGGTTCCACCTGGTACTTCAATAGAAACTCCTTTAAATAGGATTCCATATTCGCCATACACTTCATTCATGTAATCTGTTAATGATTTTTTGTCATTGTAATTTAGTGATTCATTACCTGCTGCAGTGACTACCGTTACATTCTTATTAACAGCATATTGAACAGCACGTTTCCAGAGCACAACATCTGCTACATCGTTATAACGCTCGCCCTCGTAGTAGTACTTCAAGTTATCGAAACCACCGATAGACATGTTGATCACATCAACCTGATCATTTGCAGCTGCAACAATGGCTTGTACGATTGGCGAAGTTGGAGCACTGCCATTCGCATCAAAAATTCGGTAAGCACGAACCCCCAAATCTGGGCCGACTCCCTTCACTTTTCCATTTCCAGCGATGGATCCAGCTACATGCGTTCCGTGGCCATTTAGATCCAGCACATCGTTAGGATCCCCTTTTTCAGCTGGATTATCTGAATAGTATCCACCAGCAGGAACAAAGTTTCTTCCGCCTACAAAGTTTGCCTTTAAGTCGGGATGATCATAGTCAATTCCTGAATCAATAATCCCTACTATTGCCTTATGCTCAACCTTTTCATCTATTTCTGTGCCCCCAGTTTCTAGAGCATACGAATTTTTTTGATTAGTTAAACGCTGCATATCCCATTGATAGCTCCAATAAGTGCCATCTGGATCAGGCGTTAGTGTGACTGGTAAACTATCAGCACCAGATGGCTCTTCTTGTTCTAACTTAAAATTTTTTTCAATGTTGGCAGCTACTATTTTAGTATTTTGTTTTATCTGTTTAAGAAAATTAGGGTCCGATGAGTGAACTTCTACCCCTCCAATTTCAGGAATAGCTGCAACCACTTCTCCTCCAGCTTCTTCAATTTCATTTTGATAGTCTTTTGGCAAAGCTTGTCCATAAGCAATCAAATAATTTTTACTTAAAGATTGTGAGGCTGCATATGTATTTTGACTAAATGTAAAAGTGGATAATGACAATGCCAAAATACTGCTTGCTGCTATACCCAGTACTTTTTTTCCTAAATTCATTATAAGACCCCCTTGAAATATTTTCCTACTCTTTCATTTTAACTCTACTATATTTAAATTGAGAACAATCTTTTATCTACAAAGAACGACATTCATGGTCATTTACTGTCACCGATTGCTATAATTTGTCAATATCCCCTGTTGATTTTGTTAAATGTTCATGTTTTTCATGAAAATATCATCATTTCCTGAATTAATTTTTAGGTTGACAAAGACGGGGACTTTTATGAAAGCTAGTATTGTTAAACAACAAAAAAATCATAGAGATATTCTATGATTTTTAATTACTGTATTTAATTTAAAAAACGTTTTTCAATAGAATATTTTCCCCTCAATACACAACTGCTATTTCTGCATAAAATCCATTACATCTTGTCTCATGCTTTTCGGAGAACCATTGGTTGGTTTGCCTAAGCGAACAAACATCTGAATTGTTTCTCCATCTATGGCATATTCTTTGTGTATTTTAAGATACTGCTCGCTCATTTCTGGGTATTCCTCTAATACTTGACTAGGCGGCTGCATCACAAAGCCCATACTGTGTGCAGTCAAAACAAGACGGCTGTAGATCATTCCTGCCTTCACCTGGCTGCTTCGGCTATTATCTTTCGTCATAATCATCGCATATGCTGGAGTGTGGTCTACTCCAACTTGAGTTGACTTCACAAATAAATCAGCAGATGCTTTTTCATTATTGATTGAAGGAATAAGCGTCAGTAAGCCCTGCATAATGTGTTTCTTCATTCCTGATATCCCCTGGCCTTCAACGGAAAATCCATACCGATATTTATTTTTTTGATACTCATTAGCACGAAAAATTTTTCCAGACTCTTCATTGATTCTATGAATCTTAGATTCTATTTTCGCTCCTTCTATTGCAAACACTCCAAGTTTTTCTTTATTATAATCATCTTGAAAAATCTTTATCTTTACATCCGCTTCATCATTCATTTCTATCAACTGCTTGATTTGTTGATTGGATAAAGGTGTTTTCTCGTATACAGATCTGTTTGTGTCTGGTAAAAAAAGATATGGATAAAGTTCACTACTTTTTCTTTCTACTTTCATTATAGTAATTTTTGCTACAGCCTTTGTATCCATGCTTTCCTTCAACTTCTGTTCATCATATTCTCCATCTGGAAATAAGTCCAAACTTGTTTCATAGCCCTGTTCATCTCCTGCTACCTTCACATATTCTAAAAAAGTTCCTTGAGAAACGAGCGTTTGCCTTGCAAATGGATCCACCTGTTGAACAAGCCTTTTTGAATCAGCATATAAGTAAAATACATTAGGATTTACTTTATCAAGGCGTATGATCCATGGCTGCATATTGTGACCACTAGCGGCTAGTAGCCCATGTGATACTAACCTTAATCGAGGATCATCAAATTGCTGTGCATAGCCTTTCTTCCATGGCTCTAAATATTTTGGTGTTAAAAAAATACCACTTGCTATAAGAAAGGTTGAAAGAATTCCGACTAGTAAAACTGCTATCGTTATTGTAAGGATGATCATTTTCCTTTTCACCTTTTTCATTTCGTTTCTACCCCATCTCTAACTTTGTATGGATCTTATTAAAAGTTCAAATGCTTCAGGTATTAAATCTTCAGAGTTTTTTTGATGAAAATGTTGAAAATAATTAGACTTTCTCTTTGCCATTGTAAAGACACCAACTACACATGACCATAATATGAGTGCTGTATTCTTCAAATCTAAATCCCTACGAATTCCCCCCTCCTCTACTCCATCCTTTAATGCGTAAATTAAAAATCCAAATACTTGCTCTCCCAATGTATAGCACTCTTCCCTTGATTGATCTGTGACTCCTTTATCAAAATCCTTTTCCCCATTTTCATATTCAACGATTGCTTCAAAATAATCTGGATATTTTTTGCTAAAATCAAAAAGGATTCGTCCCATTTTCCTAATGTAATTTAATGAATCACCAGCTCTTTTATTTTCCCATTCTTTTTCTAGCATATCCTTTAATAATCTGTAGCCTCTTAGCATAATTTCAAAATAAATCTGTTCCTTACTATTAAAATAGACATACACCGTTCTTTTACTAAACTCTGCTTCTTTCGAGACATCATCCATTGTTGCCGCTGAGTAGCCCTTTGCAAAAAAAACTCGTTCAGCTGCGTCAATAATATCGTTTCGACGAATTTCTTTTTCCTTCTGTTTTCTCTCATTTATCCCCATTTAACACACCCTTTCATTTGTCCCGCATTAACGAGCAGTAAGACCCCACCTCTAAGCTTTAGAGTATCAAAGAAGCGAAGGTGGGGGATAACTGCTCGTTAATGCCCGATTGGTTCAACTAACCATCAGGAGGATGAAAGAACCCCCCACTGATGGAAGTTTCACTTTATGTGCAATTAAGTAAACTTATAGTTTACTTAATTGCAGTATAAAACTTCTAATTTAGATTGTCACCAATCTTTGTCACAAAGCTCCTGCATTTTTTTACCGTGTCAAAACAAAACTTATTCACTTTCAAAAATTAAAAGGCAGCACTTTTAGTACCGTTTTAGCATACATATTAGTATCCTACTGGACTTTTATTGCAAATACATAACTTGAAAAATAAAACTGCCAGTATACTGGTATCATATTTTCTCATTCTTTTAACTACATTCACTTTCAAATCCAAGTTAATCATATATTTTTATTTTCTTTACAAATTTTTATTTTCTGTTCATATTCCCATAAAATATTTTTGTTATTCTGAATAAAAGACAATAGGAGGGTTTTCTTTCAATGCGTCCTTCAGTATTAATTCTTACAGCTAGATATGGGAGCGGTCACCTCCAGGTAGCAAATGTAATTGCCGAAGAGCTTAAGACAAATGGGTTTAAACCAGTTGTATCCGATCTATTTGGGGAATCCCATCCTGCCTTTTCCAATATCACACAATCATTATTTATTAAAACATTTTCATATGGGTCATCTTTTTACAAGTGGTTTTATTATGGTACAAACAAGCTCCCTTCTAAAAGACTTGCCCATTTTTCCCAATATCTTGGTCGTAAAAGACTACTGGAACTTATAATAGACAACCGTCCCGTTTATGTATTGTCAACATTTCCTCTTCATGTTGCACCTTTTACGATCAAAAAGGCTAAGTATCTCATTCCTACTTATACAGTTATTACCGATTATTGTGTGCATCCATATTGGATCAATCCGTTTATTGATCATTATTTTGTTAGCTCTCAATCTGTCAAAACTTCACTAATACAACAAAATATTCACAAACAAAAAATCACGATAAGTGGTATTCCCATTCGTCCTGAATTTGAACGACTGTTTGATAAAAAAGCCATTTATCAAAAATATCATTTGTCTCCTCAAAAAAAAGTAATTACAATTCTTGCAGGGGCACATGGTGTATTAAAAAATGTAAAAGAACTTTGTCAGCTTCTGCTTCAAAATTCATATCAGATTGTTCTTGTTTGTGGAAAGAATGTAAGCTTGTACGAAAGACTTCTTCCACTGTGTATACTCTATCCAGACTCCTTTTTCTTATATGGGTATGTTGAAAAAATACATGAATTATTTGCTGTATCCGATTGCATGATCACAAAACCTGGCGGGATCACGATTACTGAAGCTGCTGCCTTGCAAGTCCCTTTAATTTTCCATAAACCAGTACCTGGACAAGAAGCTGAAAATGCTCAATATTTTACAGAAAAAGGTGCTTCTTTTGTTTCCAATTCGATTGAAGAAACCGTTCATCATGTTCATAAAGTGTTACAAAATGAGGCATTAACGACGATGATGAAAAAAAATCTGCACCAGATTTACAAACCTTGTTCCGCCAAAACAATCATCGATCACGCAACAAATCAGCTTGAGCAACAATCTCAACTTTTACACTAAACAGTCAGTATATCCAGAAACTGCGATTCTCATTAATCAATATCAAAATATAAAAAAGCAAAAACCTAACAGTCATCCTGGTCGATGTTAGGTTTTTACTTACACTTGAAAAAAACTAGATCAAAAAAGATGGATACTCTTCTTATTAACCATATTCTCTTACTTAGACATTCACGCATTCTTAATGACTTGTACTTACTCTTTTCTTTTCTCTTCTCTATCTTTCCTAGGATAAATTTCTTCTGAAGCCTCCATACTCGTTCTCATCTGCCATTTTTCAAACGTACTTCCCCCTACTTTTTCCTTTGCGAATACTGCTGCCATTGAACGGGTACGAAATTTAACAGCCCAATAAATGATTGCAAATAATGCGACTAACGCTAATCCCGCAGCAAGACCAGCACCCTGACCGGGAACGAGCGGCATACTAACAATAATTGCGATTAGACATAGGAACGTGAACCAGGAAGAATAAGGATAACCAGGAAGCTGACACTTTCCTTTACATTCCATTTTTTTACGCAGCTTATAATGGGTAGCGATAATGATAGCGTAGGTAAATAGGAGAGCAAAACCACCTGAACTTAGCAAAAACAAATAGACCTGTTTAGGAAGAAGAAGCCCCAGTCCAAGACCAGCAAGCATCGAAATCCCCGAAAATAAAATTCCTCTATATGGAATATTTCCTTTTGCTTTTAACCAGGACGGAGCATGTCCTTCATCTGCCAAAGATCTGATCATCCTCCCTAAGCCAAAGGTTGCTGCTAACATCGTAGAGAGAATAGCTGATACTAATATTATATTGATGATGTTTCCAGCCCAGCCAAAGCCAAAGCGTGAAAGTGCAGCTACAAAAGGACTTGTTTCCTCTGTAAGATTACGGGTTGGAATTAAAGGGAGCAATACAGCTATCGCAGCAAGATAAAGCCCCACTAATCCAATTACCGTATACGTAATCGCTCTTGGAACTGTCTTCTGAGGGTCTCTTGTTTCAGAAGCAGCTAAACCAATTACTTCAAAACCTGCATATGTAAACATGACAATAAGCATACTCCCAGCAATGCCTCCAATCCCTGCCGAAAAAAACGGCTCAGCCGTAAGCTCCCCTGCTCCAACCCTCGGAACACCTGGCATTAAACCAACAATTAACACCAATCCAAAAATAACAAATCCTACAATCGCAAAAAGCTTTACAGCTGCTAGACCACTCTCTAACTTACTTAAGCGTTCAGCTCCTAATAAATTAAGAAGAGTAACGCCTATAATAATGATTGATCCTAATATTGGCAGGGATATCCAAGGAATCCAACCTCTTACGATCATGGAAACAGCAGTTGCCTCGCTTGACATTGCCAAAATAAGTCCTGTCCAATATACCCAGCCCACAACAAAGCCCAGCCCTGGACCAAAAGCCTTCTCTGCAAAGGTTCTAAAAGAACCTGGGGATGAGTCTGCTACCGTCATTTCTGATAGCGCAAATAGAATGAAATATACTAGAATACCACCTAAAATATATGAAATGATAATGGATGGTCCTGCTGTTCGAATGCCTACTGCAGCACCTATGAAAAATGAACCTCCTATTACAGTCCCCAAAGCTAACATTGTCAAAGACCATGCCGATAATCCTTTTTGCATAACTATACCTCCCGAAAAGTTACTGATTCTAACAGTATTTGTCAACAGAAGGAATGTTATGTAAAGGAATGAAGTTTTCATTTGGATTAAAGAAATTACACTATTAATATGATGTAACATTATTGTTTGATAAATTGATAAAACTTGGACACAATGCCTAACATTTTAGCTATTGTGCAAGGTTTTTTCTTAAAAAATTAAATTCATCCTCTGTTACATAATCTACATAATTTATGATCCAGTAGCTTTTATCACACAATAATTATTCATTTAAGCTCTACATAGAATATGGAATTCTAGTTTGAAGATTATTAAACAATCATAAATACATTGATCGTTCAACTGTTATAATTTTGAAACGTTCTTAAATTTGTCAAAATTTATTTTAAAGTCATTTCAAAGATACATATATAGACATTTTTCCAATTTCAAACGTTTTCAAACTAAAAGTATGAAATAAAAACAACTTCTTTCCCTATTATAACACACATGAATTTAGAGTATAACAGTCTGAAATCCAACACTGAAGTCTTGATAAAATTAAACATAGTTCTATAATTTGAAATATAAATCTGTTATACAAATTTTTAAAATTTTATTAGTACAGGGAAGGGTTGAGAAATAATGATCATCGAACAAGAAAAAAACGTTAATTCACAAAAAGTATCCGGTGGCGACCTATTAGTAGATACTTTAATTAACAATGGGGTTACTCATGTATTCGGAATTCCTGGTGCTAAAATCGACAAAGCGTTTGACGTATTAGAAGAACGCGGCCCTAAAGTGGTTGTTTGCCGACATGAACAAAACGCCGCTTTAATCGCCGGCGGAATTGGTCGAATAACTGGAAAACCTGGTGTATGCCTCGTTACTTCAGGACCTGGAGTAACAAATTTAGCAACCGGCTTAGTTACAGCAAATGCTGAAGGAGATCCTGTTGTTGCTATTGGAGGAAACGTATCACGTGCAGATAGCTTAAAACGAACACATCAAGCTTTACAAAACGCAGAATTTATGAAACATGTTTCTAAATATAGCGTCGAAGTTAATGATCCCCTTAATATTTCTGAAGCTGTAACTAATGCGTTCCGTGCCTCTACTGAAGGTCGTAAAGGTGCCGCTTTTGTCAGTATTCCACAAGATGTAATCTCTGCTCCAGATGTTGATACAAAAGCCGTTCCAGCCTCCCCATTTCCAGCAACGGGTCCTGCAACAAAAGAAGAAGTTGCGAAGCTAGTTCAACATTTAAAAAATGCTAAACTACCCGTTTTCCTATTAGGTATGAGAGCGAGTTCTCCAGAGGTAACCTCTTCTCTCCGTTTGCTATTACAAAAAGTAAAGGTACCTGTCGTTGAAACATTCCAAGCAGCTGGAGTCATTTCTCGTGACTTAGAAGATTGCTTCTTTGGCCGAGTTGGTTTATTCCGCAACCAGCCAGGGGATGTATTATTAAATAATTCCGACTTGATTGTAACTATTGGCTATGACCCAATTGAATATGACCCCATCTTATGGAATAAAGAAAACGATAAAACTATCATTCATTTGGATGACGTTCCAGCTGATATTGATAACAACTACCATCCGATCACCGAACTGATGGGAAACATCTCCCTTACTATTGATCGTATCAATGCAAAATTAGATACACTTGAGCTTGATCAAATCGCTATGCAGCTCCTTGATAAATTACGTAAACAAATTGACACCCCTGAGTTAGCACCTGCTGGTTCAAACATGGAAAATACAGTACACCCTATCACATTGGTGAGCACTATTCGTTCTTTAATCGACGACAATGTGACTGTTACAGTTGATGTTGGATCTCTATATATTTACATGGCACGTTACTTCCGCAGCTATGAACCGCGCCGTTTGCTTTTCTCTAATGGAATGCAAACATTAGGTGTAGCACTTCCTTGGGCCATTGCAGCATCTATCGTACGTCCTGGTGAAAAAGTGCTTTCTATGTCTGGTGATGGCGGCTTCTTATTCTCAAGTCAAGAGCTTGAAACAGCTGTTCGTTTACAATGCCCTATTGTCCATTTAATTTGGAACGATGGCTACTATGACATGGTTCGCTTCCAACAAGTAAAAAAATATGGAAAAGATGCAGCCGTTAAGTTAGGTCCAGTCGATTTTGTTAAATACGCAGAATCTATGGGCGCTAAAGGCTTGCGAGTTGAAAAACCTGAAGACTTGGAAAAAGTGTTAAAAGAAGCATTTAATTGTGTTGGACCAGTTGTTGTAGATATCCCTGTTGATTACAAAAACAATATTGAATTAGCCAAAACTTTGCTGCCTGATCAATTAGTATAAGTTTGCAAGGTCCTTGGAATGGTCAATAACATAAACCAAGTTGTTTGAAAGTTGCTTCTTAAGCTTTTCTAACAACTTGGCTTGGCCATCACACCTTTTGTCCCTACTATGTGCAATAAAAAAAAACGATTTAAAATCCGCACTTTATCTGAAAAGAAGTTAGATCATGTAAATACAAAAAGATAATAAATTTTTGGAGATGTTTTTATGCAAACATGGAATCAAGTATACAATCCGATGGGCAATATTTGGCTTTCAGCTTTAATCGCCGCTTTGCCGATCATATTATTTATCATTTGTTTAACGGTTTTAAAGCTAAAAGGGTATGTTTCAGGCTTCATCAGTGTCATTTTTGCAGGTTTGATTTCAATTTTTATTTATCATTTTCCGGTTAAAATGTTCGTCGGTTCTGCCTTATATGGTGTATTAGCTGGTATCTGGCCTGTCGCATCCATTGTATTAACTGCCATTATTCTTTATAAAATTACTGTTAAAACAGGCTATTTTGATGTCATTAAAGGAAGCATAACATCTATTACAGCTGATCAACGAATTCAAGTATTAATTGTCGCCTTCTCATTCGGTGCATTTCTAGAAGGGGCAGCGGGATTTGGAGCACCAGTTGCCATTACCTGCTCCATTCTTGTCGGATTAGGTTTCCGTCCAATTTATGCTGCAGGTCTTTGTTTAATTGCAAATCTTGCTGGCGGTGCATATGGGGCAATGGGAATTCCTGTTACAGCACCAGCTGGTTTAACAAATTTAAATCCTTTGCTTGTTTCACAATACACATCTAACATTATGCCGTTCATCGCCCTGCTTATCGCATTTTTACTAGTCTTTATTATTGACGGGTTTAAAGGAATTCGCCAAACTTTGCCTGCCATTTTGACGTGTGGAATTACATTTGGTGTCGTTCAAAAAATCATAACAACCTTCTTAGGTGCTGAATTGGTAGATATTTTTGCATCAATCGCAAGTATTATTGCCTTAATCATCTTATTGCGTTTTTGGAAGCCAAAAGAAATATATCGCATTAATAAGGAAGAAAAAACAGAAGAAATATCCATTCCACAATATTCAGGTGGAAAGATCATCTTTGCATGGCTTCCTTTTATTCTATTAACTGTTTTTGTAACGATTTTTAATTTAAATGTGATTAAAACAGCTTTACAACCAGGTGGATTCTTATATAAATTGGTTTTCTTCTTTAAAATCCCTAGCTTACATCAAGAAGTTATTCGTCAAACACCTATTGTGAAAACACCAACACCATACGATGCCATATATAAACTTGATTTATTTACAAATACAACAACAGCGATTCTTTTAGCCATTATCATTACAATGATCCTTTTCAAGGTCAATGGAAAAATGTTTAAAGCTACTATTTCTGAAACCTTTAAAGAATTATGGTCACCTATCCTAACGATCTGCAGCGTATTAGCACTCGCCTATGTTTGTACATATTCTGGTCTATCCTCGACAATGGGGCTGGCATTTGCTGATACAGGTCAATTATTCCCACTCTTCTCTCCAGTTCTTGGCTGGCTTGGCGTCTTTTTAACTGGATCTGTTGTGAACAGCGGAGCCTTGTTTGCACCTTTACAATCCGTTACAGCAACACAGATTGGGCTTGATCCTGCATCATTAGTAGCGATAAATGTCATTGGTGGAGATATGGCGAAAATGCTATCGCCGCAATCCATTGCTGTAGCCACGGCTGCTGTTGGTTTAGTTGGGCGTGATAGCGAGCTCTTCAAATTCACGATCAAATATAGCGGAGGATTTTTAATCATTGTAGGCGTGTGTAGTATGATTTTAAGCCTTATATAAATAGGAAGTTACTTAGCATTGTTTTAAAAGGAATACTTAATAAGAGGTGTTAGACATGTTAAAAACAAATCAAAAAAATGAATTGTATCAATATTCAACAATGGCTGCATTAGTTGGTGGAGTATTTGGTGGTACGATTACGTTTGAAGAGTTATTAAAGCACGGGGATCACGGCATCGGAACATTAGACAACTTTGATGGAGAGCTTATCATTATAAATGGAGAAGCATACCAAGTACGGCAAGATGGGAAAGCATATAAAAAATCCCCACATGAAACAACACCATATGCAAGTATTTCTTATTTTCAGCCCGACTTTTCATTTAAGATTGAAGGCGGAGCAACACAAAAAGAGATTGAAGAAATCATTTCTTCCAAAAGTGTTGGACCAAATGTCTTTTACGCAGTGAAGATTCAAGGTACGTTCAAATATGTTGATACTCGTGTTGTTCCTAAACAAAAACGTCCATACCCGCTTTTAGTGGAAGCTGTAAAGAATCAACCTACGTACCATTTTGATTACATTAGCGGTACAATGGTCGGATTTTGGACACCTCCTTTCATTCAAGGAATTGGTGTAACTGGCTATCATATTCACTTCTTGGATAAAGACGAACAAGTCGGTGGGCATGTATATGGCTACGAAATGATAGAAGGCATCATCGAGGTCGCACAACAAAAAAATCTTGATTTAGTTATGCCAAATTCTGAAGAATACTATCACACGGATTTATGTAATCCAGACATGGTCGAACACATCGAACTAGCTGAAAGATAGAAAAGCGGAATTACGAAAGAGGCTGACTTATTGCTAAGTCAGCCCCTTTCTCATTCATTTTCGAATGTACTCATTGGTCCAAAAAATTCATAATGGATTTGCTGTTTTTCTACACCTAGTTCTATTAAATTTTTATAAATAGACTTCATAAATGGAACTGGACCACAAAAATAAAATTCAGTGTTTTTTACGGTCACATGGTTTTTTAACCACTCTAAAGTGACATAACCTTCTTGATCAAAATTTTTATTAGCTCGGTCTTCTTCCGTAGGTGAATCATAAAAAACATACGATTTAACATTAGAATTCTCAATTGTAACTTCCTTGATCCAATCTCTCATAGCATGAACCTTGCCATTAGCAGTCGCATGAACAAACGTAACATCTCGATTTGGCTGTAGCTTTATTACCGTGTTCAGCATACTTACCATTGGCGTCACTCCTACTCCGCCACTTAGCAAAACTAATGGTGTTTCTTGATTGGTATTCAATATAAATTCACCTGCAGGTGCACTTACATGTAAGATATCTCCTACTCCAACTTTTTCATGCAAATAGTTCGATACAATTCCATCCGGTGTTTGATTGCCATCTTCTCTTTTTACTGTAATTCGATAATAATCTTTATCTGGAGAATCAGATAAACTATATTGACGAATATGGGTAAACTTCTCTCCGTCAATGCTCAGTTTTATGCTAATATATTGTCCTGGCTTAAATGATGAAATCGCTTTTTCATCCTGAGGTTTTAAATAAAATGAAGTGATAACATCACTTTCCGTTACTTTTTTAATCACTACAAAGCTTCGGAAATCACGCCACCCCCCCACTTGATTAGCAGAATCATTATACATCTCTGCTTCTACACTAATAAAAACATCCGCTATCACTGCATAGGTTTTCTCCCAAGCATTAATAATTTCTGGTGTAGCCGCATCTCCTAAAACATCTTTAATTGCTAAAATCAAATGTTTTCCCACTATAGGATATTGCTCAGCTTTAATACCGATACTTCTATGCTTGTGAGCAATTTGTTTTACCACTGGAATTATAGCTTCCAAATTATCTATATATTGAGCAGCTGCGTAAACGGTTCCAGCTAATGCTTTTTGTTGTCTCCCTTGTTTTTGATTTGCATGGTTAAAAATATTCAATAACTCAGGATGATTTTGAAACAATAACTCATAAAACCTGGTCGTGATTTTTTCACCGTATTCTTCTAAAACTGGAACAGTTGATTTAACAATATCAATCGTTTTTTTATCTAGCATGCTTCCATCTCCTATTCAATCACTATTTATATAGTGATTATAAGGAAAAAAACATAAAAAGATAGTGATACATATCACATTAATAATATTTAAACTGTGATAAAGTGGTTATTTTTTCTTCTTATCCATGTATGCTTAAGAAATGGTACTAGTTAAATAAGCGTTAATTCTATGGATTATGAGCTAAATCCACGATTTTTCAACGCTTCTTGTACAGGTTGATCCTTTAAAAATCGCATTAAGAATGTAATGATATTCTCCAGTTCTTCTTCTGAATATAACTTCTTAAATTCATCATAAAGCTGATTTTCAATCTGTTTTATCGCTTTTGCTTTTTCTTGCCCCTCATCTGTTAACTGTAAGACTAAAAATCTTGAGTCATTTGGATCCACTATTTTTTCTACAAGACCATCTTGATACATCCGTTCAATCAGACGCGATGGGCTTCCAGTCTCACAAATAAGAAGCTTCCCCAGCTCTTTAAGTGAAAGACTTTTCCATTCTTCCAAAACTCTGATAACCTCTGCTTGCGAGGCTGTTAACTCAATTTCCTTTAATAAATCATTCAACATCCGATTCCCAAGTCTTTGAGTTGCAAGGATCACATAACGCAATGCTTCAGCTTTCACATACTGATTATCCATGTGTTCTCACCTTTTTCTTTATAATCTACAATATATCTAAATTCATTCTTCTCAAATAAATGATAGGTCATTTATTATATTATACCTCCATCCATTGACAGTCAAGAAAAGCTGAAACCCACGAATTCATCTTACCTATATTCAAGGAATAAAGTTAACTTAACCCTAATGAACAGAGCGAAGTTAATGAAAACGTTTAAATAAGTTTATTTTGTGACAACTATCGTTAGAATCCTAAATATCTACTTCAACTGTATTGATGAAAAAAATATCCTACCGTATAATTAAAATTACATTGAAAATGATTATCATTAACAAAAAGGAGGGCTATTGATGTATCTAGATAAAGTGAGTATTGGAATTAGAGTATCCGTTAAAAATTCTGAATTTTTAAACCCTTCTCTTGAGCGCCGCCTTCTTTCTTTTGGCCTGAAAAAGGGCAGTGAGCTTTGTATGAAGCAAAAAGCTTTTTTAGGTGGTCCATGTGTTTTTGAATGTCAAGGACAGATGATTAGTATAAGAAAATGTGATGCAGCAAAGATTGAGGTGGAAAACCTATGAACATGATTGCACTTCTAGGAAATCCCAATACTGGAAAAACATCATTATTTAATATTTTAACTGATTCTTATGAATATGTAGGCAATTGGAGCGGTGTAACTGTTGAAAAAAAGGTCGGTACAATCAAAAAACAAGAAAATCAATTGGTTGATCTTCCAGGCGTCTATGATTTCACCCCTATTTCAAAAGATGAAGCTGTCGTAACCAATTTTTTAATTTCTGGTGAATTCAATAGCATGCTTAATATTGTAGATGCTTCTCAATTTGAGCGAAGCATGCAGCTAACGATCCAAGCACTTGAATATGAAAAGCCGCTAGTCATTGGCTTAAATATGATAGATGTTGCTAAAAAAAGAGGTATTACATTTGATTCAAAAAAGCTTAGTGAATATTTACATATTCCTGTTATCAATATCATTGCCCGTAGCGGTAAAGGAATTAACGAGCTTCTTTTGACGTTAAAAGAAGATATACCTTCCGCTCCATTTATATTAGATTATGGCGAGATTGCAGAAAGTGCGATTGATGAGATTCAAATTCTCACAAACAGCAATCGCTGGTTAGCCATACAGTTTTTAACTGGCAATCGTGCTGTGGAAGCAGAGTTTCAAAATCACCCTTCATTTGATAAACTCGTAACCATTCGAAAAGATGCAGAACACAAGCTGCATATGAAAATGAATGTGCATTTTTTTGAAAAGAGGCAGCTTTTTATTAATCAACTAGTTCAGCAATGTGCGGAAAAAGAAACAAAGACGTCCCCAACATTTACAGATCGACTTGATCGAGTTGTTACCCATCGATTGTTTGGATTGCCCATATTTCTCGGTCTAATTTATCTTATCTTTAATGTCACCTTCACTTGGATTGGTGCTCCGTTCTCGGACCTATTAGACGGATTTTTTAGCGGAACGATTACTAATTTAGCAACTCAGCTTCTCTCAAGCATCGGAGCCTCTTCTTTTATACAAGCTTTAATTGTTGATGGTATCATCGCTGGGGTTGGAGGGGTCCTTGTTTTTGTCCCACAAATTTTTGTACTGTTTTTCTTCATATCTCTACTTGAGGATTCAGGCTATATGGCTCGTATCGCAGTGGTAATGGACCGAATCATGGAGTTTTTTGGACTAAACGGAAAAGCATTTATTCCTATGATTATTAGCTTCGGATGCAATGTTCCAGGAATTATGGCTGCGCGCTCAATCGAACAGCGAAAAGAACGGTTAATGACGATTTTAGTCAATCCATTTATGAGTTGTTCGGCAAGACTTCCTGTCTACGCCTTATTCGTTAGTGCTTTTTTTGTAAAAAATGGAGCAACGGTAGTCTTTTCTATGTATATATTAGGAATTATTATGGCGTTAGTGGTGACAAAAATCTTATCCGTTACTCTACTAAAAAATGAACAATCTACCTTTATTATAGAGCTACCTCCATACCGACTGCCTCAAGCGAAAACGTTATGGAGAAGTACATGGGAAAAAGGCCGAAATTTCGTTCGTAAAGCTGGAACAGTTATTCTAGCTGGCTCAGTCTTTATTTGGTTATCTTCATATGCAGGACCAGGTGGATTCGGTGTGGATATGGAGGATAGTTTTATGGCTCTTATCGGTGGAGCGATTGCTCCTGTTTTCTTGCCGCTCGGTTTCGCTACATGGCAAGCTGTTGCCTCCTTAATGACCGGTTTTTTAGCAAAAGAAGTCGTCGTTTCGACAATGGCAATAATTTATAAAGTTCAAGAAGGGCAATTAGCTGTCACCATGAACAGCTTTTTCACCCCACTATCAGCTTATACCTTTATGGTATTTGTTCTACTTTACGTTCCTTGTCTAGCAACAGTAGCGGTTATTCGACGTGAAACAGGATCATTTAAATGGACTGCCTTCTCTGTTATCTATCCTTTAGTTACCGCTTATCTTGTTGCTCTAATCATTCATACAATTGGAAGGATTCTTGGTTTTGCATAAGTGAAACTTCCATATTTGCAGATTCATTATTCTTCTATTTATATCGGATAAAAAAGGAGTCGGAAAACAGATGATTGTAAATATAATTATCGCTTGTATCGTTTTTGGTTATGCACTGTATCACCTATTCAAATTTTTACGAAAAAGTACTCAAGGCAAATGTTCTAGCTGTGGACAACAATCTTCTTGTACAACAGAAGATTGTTCAGCCAACTGGAATAAAACAATTCAAGAAGCTCAAAAAGCACTCCATTAAAAAAGAGTGCTTTTTTTTTACAGTTAGATAGATATCAAGCTCCAACTAATTAAATAAACTGTTATATTTTTAATTGTTCATAAATTTGTCAAATAGTATGTAAGGATCATTTTTCGAACTTTTAAAGCCTTTTCTATATCATTAAAACGTTTACAGATGATAAATATCTTATCTTTCCAACTTTCCCATCTATTGTAACACACAACAAATACCTCTATAACAGATAAGAATATCGTTATGATACCTTGATAAAATTGAATGTAGTTCTATAATTTAGATATTAGTTCTATTATATAAATTTAATGAAAACTGATTAGTGCAGAAAAAAATACTTACATAAGAAACAAAAAGTTGGAGATGTATACGTATGGAAACATGGAATCAGATTTATAATCCAATGGATAGCATGTGGCTTTCCACATTTGTTGCAGCTTTACCTATTATGCTCTTTATCGCTTTGTTAACACTCTATAATATAAAGGGGTATATTTCAGGATTAATTAGTGTCCTTTTTGCGGGGTTTATTTCAGTCTTTGTATATAAGTTTCCAGTTAAAATGTTTCTAAGTTCTGCCATGTATGGGATGTTATCTGGTGTTTGGCCAGTTGCTTCTATTGTTTTAAGCGTTATTATTCTTTATAAAATAACCGTTAAAACTGGGTACTTTGATGTTATTAAAGGAAGCATTACATCTATTACAGGGGATCAGAGGATTCAAGTGCTAATTATCGCATTTTCTTTCGGGGCATTTCTTGAAGGTACTGCAGGTTATGGTGCACCAATTGCCATAACCTGCTCCATTCTTGTTGGATTAGGATTTAGTCCTATTTATGCTGCTGGTCTTTGTTTAATCGCCAACCTTGCTAGCGGTGTGTATGGATCGATGGGGATTCCTGTAACGGCACCTGCTGGATTAACCAATTTAAATCCATTACTAGTCTCCCAATATACATCAAACATTATGCCAATCATCGCTCTGTTGATTGCATTTTTACTTGTCTTCATCATTGATGGGATAAGAGGTGTACGCCAAACCTTGCCTGCCATCTTAACCTGCGGGCTGACATTTGGTATCGTGCAATATATCATTTCCACCTTCTTAGGAGCCGAATTAGTGGATATATTTGCATCCGTTTCCAGTATTATCGCATTAATGATCTTGTTACGATTCTGGAAGCCAAAAGAAACCTTTCGAATTAATAAAGAAGATAAAGTTATTGAAACACTTATTCCACATTATTCAGCTCGTAAGATCTTCTTTGCTTGGTTGCCATACATTATTCTTACAGTGTTTGTCACCATTATGAATCTACACGTGATAAAAGAAGCTTTACAACCTGGTGGGCTATTATATAAAACCGTTCTCTACTTCAAGATTCCAAATTTGCATCAAGAGGTAATCCGTGAAGCACCCATTGTGAAAATTCCAACTCCTTTCGATGCTATGTATAAGCTTGACTTATTAACAAGCACAACATCAGCAATCATTTTAACTATTTTCATTTCGATGCTCCTTTTTAAAGCAAATGGTAAAATATTTAGAGCGAGTCTTATAGAAACCTTTAAAGAACTATGGTCACCTATCTTAACCATATGTAGTGTACTAGCACTTGCCTATGTTTGTACCTACTCTGGCTTATCCTCAACAATAGGATTAGCGCTGTCAAATACAGGTCAGATATTTCCATTCTTAGCACCCGTTCTAGGCTGGCTTGGTGTTTTTTTAACCGGCTTTGTTGTCAGCAGCGGCACCTTGTTAGCACCGTTACAATCTGTAACAGCGACACAGATAGGACTTGACCCAGCTTCATTAGTAGCGATGAATGTCATTGGAGGAGACATAGCGAAAATGCTGTCTCCACAATCGATTGCTATTGCTACAGCCGCTGTTGGTTTAGCAGGCCGTGATAGTGACCTCTTCAAATTTACGATTAGCTATAGCGGAATATTTTTAATCATTGTAGGTGTTTGCAGCATCATTATGAGCCAAATTTAAGTGAGAGATTAGCTTCAAAACGTGTGAAACTGCGTTTCACTTGAATGTGTCAATTATCGCTTCTATTAACAAAATTCTTTAACAAAACCTTTAAAAAAGAATTCCAGAAAGAGACTTCTTAACCATTTATCCGTTAAAAAGTCTCTTTTTAATATCTCCTACGATTAAATCCTCTTTCCCGATCATTCATGTACAGCTTCCAGCAAGAGATCAGCTAAATGGACAGCTCGAACACTCTTTTCTAATCCTTCTCGAACAATACCAAGCTTCATTTGCAAAAGGCATCCTGGATTTGCCGTAGCAATCGTATGGGCATTTACCGATTTTACTTTCTCCATCTTGTAATCTAAAATTTGCATTGACATTTTTTGTTCTACTAAATTATATATGCCCGCTGATCCACAGCAATGATCCGCTTCTTCCATTTCTTTATAGGTTGTCCCTTTAATTGCCTG
The DNA here is from genome assembly GCF_006546985.1 of Bacillus sp. 03113. Lineage (GTDB taxonomy): Bacteria > Bacillota > Bacilli > Bacillales > Cytobacillaceae > VATK01. The sequence continues at coordinate 133,891 of NZ_ML637008.1, read as the reverse complement.
TATTAACAACCTCGGAGCACGAGCGGTTTTCATAACATTTCGTAAATGACATGAGTCCTGGTAAGTGATGATTTGTTCTGATAGCGATAAATTTTTTTCAATAAAGCCTAGTTCGACGAGAATTTCAGAGAAATCCTTTATTTTATGAGCAAACGCTTCAGCTCGATCCTTCCACTCCACTTCATCCTTCAATAAATGATCATATTCCACTAAAAGAGCTCCACAGCCTCCAGCATTTAAAACAATATCATCTACATCCAATGACTCAAACGCTTTAATATTTTGTTTTGCTAATTTCTTAGCCATTTGCTTCTCTCCGCCATGAGCATGCAAGGCTCCACAGCAAGCTTGTTGCTCAGGAATCACTACATCACACCCAGCTAAGCGCAAAAGCTCAATTGTCGCATTATTTGTATGCAAAAACATCGTATCCATTAAGCAGCCAGTAAAAAACGCAACCCTTCTTGATGTAGTCCCTTTAGCTGGAAGGATAGAAGAACGCTGCTTCAGCTCCATTTTATCGGCTATGACAGGAAGAATTTTTTCCATCATTGCTAAATTCCCAGGCATAATATTTAAGAGATGGCTTTTTTGGACGAACTTTTGCAAGCCGCTTTTTTGATAGTATGAAAGAAAATGATGCATCTTTTTTAAACGTTCCTTATGAGGAAAAAGCTGATCAAACACAATGTGTCTTAGTACCCGAACGGGAATTGAATGCTTCTTCTTTTGTTGAATAATATCCCGAGCCTCCTCTAGTAAATGTCCGTATTTCACACCTGAAGGACAAACAGGCTCACAAGCACGACAACCTAAACAAAGATTCAATTGTTCTTCAACCGATTCATCCGGTTCTATTAACCCGTCAACTACTCCCTTCATTAGGGCAATTCTTCCTCTAGGAGAGGCTGCTTCATACCGATTGGTTTGTCCATAGGTAGGACAAGTAGGTAAACAAAAGCCACATCTCATGCAATTCATTAGCTCGTCATAGTCTAAACGCTCTTGAAATCCTTCTTGAATTTCTTTTTTTATGGTTGACTTCATGCTTGCACCACCACTCTTTTACGAGAATCTTTGGCAAAGATCTTCCCTGGATTCATGATTCCATTTGGATCTAATGCATGCTTAATGGCTTTCATAGCAGCCACTCCTTCTTCGCCTATCTTTAAAGTCAAATAAGGGGACTTCATTGCACCTACCCCATGCTCCCCAGTAATGGTTCCACCAAGCTCGATCGCTTTCTCGAAAATTTCTTCAAATGCTTGCTCGACGCGATGAATTTCCTCCTGATCACGTGCATCTGTTAAGCATGTAGGATGCAAATTACCGTCTCCAGCATGACCAAAGGTGCAAATTTTCAAATCATATTTTCTTGCAATTTCATTGATGGCATAGACCATCTCGCTAATTTTCGAGCGAGGCACTGTCGCATCCTCTAGTATGGTAGTAGGCTTCAAGCGTGCAAGTGCTGATAATGCCGACCTTCTTGCGGTAGATAAAGACTCCGCTTCTTGCGTAGAAGCAGCTATTTTCACAGAAACAGCTTTGCCATCGCGACAAATCGTGGAGATTCGCTGAATATCCCTTTCTACTACTTCAGAAGGTCCATCCTGCTCGATCAATAAGACAGCGTTTACATCAGTTGGTAGACCTACCTTTGCAAAAGCTTCAACGACCTCACAGGTTGGCTGGTCAAGAAATTCAAGTGTAGCAGGAATGATTTTATGTGCAATAATCGCGGAAACCGTTTTAGCTGCTGCATCCATATCTTCAAACAAGGCTAATAGTGTTTTCTTTGTTTCAGGAATAGGGATTAGCTTTAAAATCGCCTCGGTAACAATTCCTAGCGTTCCTTCTGAACCGACAAATAAATTTGTTAAATCGTACCCTGCAACATCCTTTGCCAGTTTCCCACCAGTCCGAAACACGCTGCCATTCGCTAAAACCATTTCAAGACCTAATACATAGTCTTTAGTCACGCCATATTTTAACCCTCTTAACCCACCTGAACATTCATTTATATTCCCGCCAATTGTCGATATTTTCATTGAACTTGGATCGGGAGGGTAAAATAATCCCTTTGCTTCAACTGCTTTTATTAAATCAAGTGTAATGACCCCTGGCTGAACGGTGATCGTTAAATTCTCTTCATCAATCTCTAGAATATGATTCATATGATTAAAAAGAAGGACAATGCCTCCTTTAATTGGACAGGTTCCTGCACTTAAATTGGTACCTGATCCTCGTGGAATAATAGGAATTTTTGCTTCATTACAAACCTTTGTTATTTGTTGAATTTGTTCTCTATTTTCCGGCATGATCACAGCATCTGGTAAAGACTGAAAGTTTGGTGTGGCATCATAAGAATAGACAAGTCTAGCTTCATTGGAATCTTTAAAATTATTCTTTCCTACAATTCTTAACAATTTCTTTTTAATAGATTCATTAAGCATCAAAGAACTCCCCCTTTTACCCTTAATTATAGTAGGAATGCAATAGCATAACGATGGATCATCATACAAATGTAAACGATTTCAAAAATCTAAATCTATAAAGGTGAAAGCGGTATAAAAAAATCCAATACCCTTTAAGCTTCTACATCTATTTTCGTCCATTTTTTTATTTGTTTCAAATATAAAGCTTTTCTTTGTTTTCACGACAATACGAGCTCCCACATAAATGGAACCTATTCTCTGATCATCCGTTGAAGCAATAATAATCCCCTGCTGATCAACAACAATAATATCTTCAGTGATGACAACTGTTCATAAGGGGTACCGCTGTTATTATTGTAAAGAATGCTCTTACGATCTATTTTTCCTTTTTCAACATATTTCATCAATTAATTAGGTAACTTGTAGAAAATTATTAATAATTTTACATTTTTATAACAAAAATTAACATTAATGTTAAAGGAATTTATCAAATAACATCGAAAATATAGTAGAAAGTTCAAGAATTGTTGAAAGGTGGATTTTATGGAAAAAGAAAAGCATCATCTTATTCGCAAAAGTTTTCATATTTTTGCAGTCCTTCTATTGCTTCTTAGTCTTATACCCTCATACCTAATTGCAACACCTGCAAAAGCAGAAGAGTTACCTGTCGTAGATTTACAGCTTCTTGAAACTACTGATCTTCACGCCAACATAATGGACTATGATTATTACAGCGATGCACCAACAAGTAAATTTGGTCTAGCAAGAACAGCTCAATTAATTAATCAACATAGAAATAATGCCAAAAACACGATCCTTGTCGATAACGGCGACCTTATTCAAGGCAGTCCACTTGGAGAGTATGTATACAAGCATCAACAAGAATTCGATAATGGGGCAAGTCATCCAATATTCAAAGCTTTAAATATACTAAATTACGATGCAGGTACTCTCGGAAATCATGAATTTAATTATGGTCTTGAATTTCTTGATAACAGCTTAAAGGCTGCTAATTTTCCGATTGTTAACGCAAACGTGTTTAATCTTGATGGCAGCTATCGTTATGCTCCTTATAAAATTGTTGATAAAGAGGTTACTGACAATAGCGGCATCAAGCATACGCTTAAAGTCGGCTATACTGGTTTTGTTCCTCCACAAATAAATACATGGGACAAAAAGAACCTTGACGGTAAAGTGATCACAAAAGATATTGTTGAATCAGCTAATAAAGTTATTCCTGAGATGAAAAAGGAAGGCGCTGACCTTATTATCGTGCTCGCTCATACGGGTATCGAAACACAGGAGCAAGGTGAGAATGCTGAAAATGCCGTTTTCGACCTTGCCTTAAAAGTGCCGGGCATAGATGCGATTGTATCAGGTCATCAGCATGATCTATTTCCTGGTAACAAAAAGTATGAAGGCATTGCTAATATAGATGTCGCAAAAGGAACGATCAATGGTATTCCAGTTGTCATGCCGAAAAACTGGGGAAGCCATCTTGGTGTCATTGATTTAAAATTGCAAAAGGAAACAGACGATTGGAAAGTCATTGACTCTAAATCAGCAGCGGAACCAATTACTACTGTCACCGCTCCTGATCCAAAAGTAGCGGAAGCCATTAAAGAGGCTCATGAAAAAACCCTACAATATGTCAGAACACCTGTCGGAAAAACTGAAGCACCGATTAACAGCTTCTTTGCACTTGTACAAGATGATCCTTCGATTCAAATTGTGACAGATGCACAAAAATGGTTTGCTGAAAAAGAATTAGCCGATAGTGAATATAAGAATTTACCGATTTTATCTGCTGGTGCTCCATTTAAAGCCGGTGGACGCAATGGGGCAGATTATTATACAAACATTGCACAGGGTGACCTTGCGATTAAAAACATCGGAGACCTATATCTTTACGATAATACCGTATACGTTCTTAAGCTGACAGGCGCAGAAGTTAAAGAATGGCTCGAAATGTCTGCTGGCCAATTTAACCAAATTGACCCTAATAAAACAGAAGAACAAGCATTAGTAAATTCGGACTTCCCTACTTACAACTTTGATGTCATTGATGGGGTTACCTATCAAATTGATGTCACAGAGCCTGCTAAATACAAAAGAGATGGCACGGCTGCAAATCCTGAAGCATCAAGAATTAAGAATTTGAAATACGAAGGGAAGGACATTGACCCTAACCAAGAATTTCTCGTTGTCTCAAATAACTATCGCGCTTCTGGCGGCGGCTATTTCCCTAATATTAAAGCCGATAAAGTTGTTTTTAGCTCAACGGTAGAAAATAGACAAGTACTAAATGACTATATTACAGAACAAAAAACGATTAACCCATCAGCAGATGGCAACTGGTCTTTTGCTCCTGTATTCGGTGATGTAAAAGTTACATTTGAATCGTCTCCAAAAGCACAAGAATTCACTGGTGACAATATTTCTTATGTACAAACTTTAGAAAGCGGATTTGCTAAGTATGAGATGTATCTTCCAAAGTCCGGAATAGAAGAACCTTTATGGGATTTAACGATCATGCATACGAATGACACACATGCCCATTTAGATAATGTAGCTAGACGAGTAACAGCAGTAGATGAAATACGTAACACGACAAAAAATAACCTTTTATTAGATGCAGGTGATGTATTCTCAGGAGATCTGTATTATACAGAGTGGAAGGGCTTAGCCGATCTTGAATTTATGAAACTAATGAGATATGATGCTATGACTTTAGGAAACCATGAATTTGATGATGGTCCTTCAACATTAGCTCAATTCATCAAAGATGCTGACTTCCCAATTGTTAGTTCTAACTTGGATTTTAGCAAAGAGCCAGCACTTAGCAGTCTATTAAAACAGCAAACTTTATTTATGGCAGGCGAAGTAAAAGATCCGGGTATTTATCCTTATGTTGTAATGGATGTTAACGGAGAAAAAGTAGCCGTTTTCGGACTGACAACAGAAGATACGGTTGAGGCTTCCAGTCCTGGTGAAAACATTGTCTTTAACCAGGCAACAGAATCAGCAAAAACAACAGTTAAAAAGATCACTGATAACGAACAAGTCGATAAAATCGTTGCTTTATCGCATCTTGGCTATGAACGCGACCTAAAACTTGCTGAAGATGTAGAAGGCATTGACGTCATTGTGGGAGGACATACCCATACAAAAGTTGATCAACCAGTCATTATCAATAATGATGATACGCCAACAGTTGTCGTTCAAGCAAACGAGTTCAGCAATTATTTAGGGCGCCTTGATGTAGCATTTAATGACCAAGGGATTGTTATTCCGGAAGTAACCACTGGAGAATTAATTACCCTTGATAAAAATGTTCCTGAAAATGAGGAAGCGAAAGCCCTTCTTTCTGACTACAAAAACCAGCTCGATGCGATAAAGAATGAAGTTGTCGGAAAAGCAGGCGTTGAGCTTGATGGTGTTCGCAATAATGTTAGAACAAAAGAAACAAATCTCGGAAACCTAATTGCTGATGGCATGCTTGATAAAGCCAGAAGCACCATTAAAGGTGCTTCCACTTCCATTGCAATTCAAAATGGAGGAGGAATTCGCGGTCCAATCGATAAAGGCGACATCACATTAGGTGAAGTCAGAACTGTTTTACCATTTGGAAATACGATCTATCTTGTTGATCTAACTGGTGAGCAAATCGTTAAAGCCTTGGAAAACGGTGTGAAAAATGTGGAAACTGTGGCAGGTGCCTTCCCACAAGTCGCTGGCATGAGATATAGCTTTACAAAATCAAGACCAGCTGGCGAGCGAATTTTAAGTGTGGAAGTAAAAAATGAGGATGGCTCTTACTCACCTATCGACATGAATAAAACTTACAAAATAGTAACAAATGCCTTTGTTGGAAAAGGCGGAGATGGTTATGATGTCCTTAAAGAAGGAAAAAATGGAGAAGATTTAGGGATCGCCGACTATGTAGTATTTACACAGTACTTAGATAAACAAAAAGATAAAACCGTTTCTCCTGTTGTAGAGGGGCGCATTACAGAAATTTTCGAACCTTCTATTGCTATAGAAAATAACAGCGCAAAAGTGATATTCGATGAATCATTTAATGCTTATGTGCAGCAGGCTAATGATGTTGTCGTTCAATTACCTAATACTAAAAACTTAAAATCAATCGAACTGAATCTTACAAAAGAGCAGGTTCAACTATTAAAAGCACGTCCAAATCCTGTGCTCACGATTAAAAATGAAAAAGTAGGCTTAATGATCCCGTCTGCAAACTTGGAAGAAGCAAATACTGTTATTAAGCTAGTAAAATCAGAACCTATTAAAGATGCTTTAACCGATGTTTATGATTTTTCGATTCAGCAAGATGGTAAAGAATTGAAGAATTTCAAAGACAAAGTGACGCTAGCCTTCTTCCTTGATAAAGAAGCAAAAAATCCTAAAGTTTATTATGTTGATCGAAATGGAAATAAATTCACCGAAGTCGAAACTGACTATGAAGGTAGCGTTGTATACGGGCATGTTGATCACTTTAGTGAATATGCTGTATTTGAGAAGATGAAGACTGGTGAAAACCCGAATCCATCGAATCCAAATCAGCCTAATAATCCATCTAATCCGAATCAACCAAACGGACCAACGAATCCGTCGAACCCGAATCAACCTAACAGTCCAACGAATCCGTCGAACATAAATCAACCTAACGGATCTACTAATTCGGGTACTACTAATGGACATGCTCTACCGAACACAGCAACAAATATATTCAATCAATTCATTGTAGGTATATTGCTTTTTGTTGGAGGTCTTTCCGCTTACCTTTATTATAGAAGGAAACAGCGTTTAAACCGATTCAACATTTAATCGAAATTTGTTTAGTAGTATCTATAAACAAAGCTGAATACAACAATACAGGGAGCAGTCATCTCCCACCTTCCAAGCATGAAGGTGGGGATTCTTAGGCAGCTTCCTGGGCATGAGTTCGGTATTGAACTGGACTCATGACTTTTAATTTTCCATAATTCGTTTGTAATACATGCACATATTAGGAAAGAGCCTTCTTAACCGTTTATTTATTAAGAAGGCTCTTTACTTAATCGTCTCTAACTCTCTTCTATTCCTATCATTCCTGCTTTCGGATAACGTTCTCCCCAAATTTTGTAGCTACAAAAGCCTCACCACTCCATTCCTTTAAAACAGAACCGACTAACTCCTCATTATTTCCAGTACCATATGCATCTGCAGTATCTAAAAACGTAATCCCTGATTCAAGAGCTGTAAGAATTGTACTTTGTGCTTCCTTATCATCTGCATTGCCATAAAATTCACTCATTCCCATACAACCTAAACCAATTGCGGATACAGTGGGGCCAAATTTCCCCAAACTTCTTTTTTCCATTTTAAGATGCTCCTTTGCAATAATTTTAGAGCGTAAGGCTATTTAATGATGGTTTATATAGCATTTAGATTACTCTTTAAATCGGCAATGATGATTCCATTATATAATACTCATTAGATGATGTGTCATTTATATAAATAATACACGAAAGATTTATTAATTTAAATAAGAATAAGATTAACATTTGAAAAATAGACTAGGTAATTTCAAGTGAAAAAGAAGTTTTCTATAGAATAAAAAATTGAACGTAATCAACTAAAACCTAAAACAAACTGCAAGAAAAATTCCCGCAGTTTGTTAATTAGTTTTTCATCCGTGGGTCCATGGCATCTCGAAGCCCGTCACCCATCAAATTAAACCCAAGCACCGTTAACATGATCGCAATTCCAGGAAAAAATACTGTCCATGGTGCTTGAAGAATAAAATCCTTGGAATCCGATAACATTTTCCCCCACTCAGGTGAAGGAGGCTGTGCACCCAAACCTAGAAACCCTAATGCAGCAGCTTCGATAATGGCAGTAGCAATAGCCAAGGAACCTTGGACGATAATGGGTGCAATACTATTAGGGAGTATATGGTGTAATAAAATACGTCCATCTCCCATCCCAATCGCTTTTGCTGCAGTAATATACTCTTCTTCCTTTACTGACAACACCCTTGAGCGAACTAATCGGCCAAAGGTAGGCACATTAATAATAGCAATAGCGATTAATGCATTTTGCAATGATGGGCCAAGCATTGCTACTATCGCTATCGCAAGCAAGATACTTGGAAAAGCTAGTAATATATCAAATATACGTGATATGATACCGTCAATCCAACGACCATAATAACCAGCAATAATCCCAAGGAATGATCCAGCAAGGACAGATCCAATTACCGAAAAAAAGCCCACCGTCAATGATATTCTTGCTCCAAAAATGACACGACTAAGAATATCTCTGCCAAAATCATCCGTTCCAAACCAATGTTCTGCAGATGGAGGAAGATGTTTATCCCCTAATTGTGCTTCTTTATAGCTGTAAGGTGCAATGAAATCAGCAAAAATGGCAATTAGAATAAAGAATATAACTAGTCCTAATCCAAATAATGCTGCTTTATTTTTCTTGAAATTTTTCCAGCCCTCTTTCCAAGGAGATATCAATTGTTCTTCAACCACTTTTACTTGCGTTACATTTGTTGAAACTTGCTGCATTGATAACCCCCCCTAACTATATTTAATTCGTGGATCAATGGCCGCATATAATAAATCCACAATTAAGTTTATTAGAACAAATACTAGCGCTAGAATCAGAATCCCAGACTGAATCACTGGATAATCCCGAAACTGAATGGCTTCAAAAATATACGTTCCCATCCCCGGCCATCCAAAAATGGTTTCTGTTAAAATCGCTCCACCCAATAAAAGCCCTGTTTGTAAACCGATAACAGTTAAGACTGGAATAAACGCATTTTTTAAGGAATGCTTATAAACTACCCAAAACATCTTCATTCCTTTCGCTCTTGCTGTCCGGATGTAATCTGAACGCATGACCTCAAGCATGCTTGATCTTGTAATACGAGCAATAATAGCCATTGGAATGGTAGCTAATGCTATGCTTGGTAAAACTAAATGCTGGATCACCTCGATAAACTGATCAAATCTTCCTTGTAGTAAGGTATCAATTAAATATAAATTCGTAATTGCTTCTACAGGATTGCGAATATTATCACGCCCTGTGGTAGGCAGCAAGTCCAAATGAATGGAGAAAACGTATTGTTCCATTAATCCAAGCCAGAAAATTGGCATAGAAACACCAATTAGAGCGATCAGCATAAAAATATAGTCAAACCAAGAGTTTTGAAACCACGCAGAAATAATTCCGGCATTCACACCAATAATAATGGCAATAACCATAGCCACTATGGCTAATTCAGCAGTTGCTCCAAAATAAGGCCAAATTTCTTCACTTATCGGTGACTTCGTTTTTAAAGAGGTACCTAAATCTCCGGTAACTAGTTCCTTTATATAATCAATGAATTGAACAGTAAGTGGTTTATCAAGTCCCAATTGCTTGTTGAGGTCAGCAATAGCGTCTTTTGTTGCAAGCTGCCCCAAAATTTGCTGTGCTGGATCCCCAGGTATGGCATGAATTAAAGAAAATACAATGACGACCATTCCTAAAAGAACAGGAATAAGTAATAGTAAGCGACGTATGGTGTAAGCAACCAATTACCTGGTCAACTCCTTTCTAGCATTAATATTTTTTCAAAAGTTGTCTAATGAATGAGCAATGTATTGAGTTTTACGCTGTCTGATTTCCTATTACAGACGGAAGATTGACATGCATTATCTTCATTTGGTACCTTTTTTATGTATCTAATGCCTAATAAAAAGGGGAGTATGCACTCCCCATGAATTTTAGTTTACAGTAATTTCAGCAAAACTTTGTGAACCAGTTGGATGTGGAATAAAGCCTTTAATTGTGCTCTTTCCAGCTAATTGCGGTGTGGAGTGCGCAATTGGAACCCAAGGTGCATCATCATGAGCGATGACTTGCGCTTGCTTATAATAATCATTACGCTTAGCTTCGTCTGTCTCTGTTTGTGCTTTAATTAATAGATCATGAAAATCGTTGTTTGCATAATAAGAGAAGTTATTTGAACCTATGGCATCTTTGTCTAAAAGTGCATACATGAAGTTGTCTGCATCCCCGTTATCCCCAGTCCATCCTGCGATGAACATCGGTCCTTCACCATTTGCTAACTTGTCTAAGTAAGTACCCCATTCAAACGTAACGATTTTTGTTTTAATGCCGATCTTTTCAAAATCAGCTTGAAGAGCCTCTGCTACCTTTTGACCATTAGGCATGTACGGACGTACAACAGGCATTGTCCAAAAATCAACACTAAATCCATTTGGATATCCAGCTTCAGCTAGTAATTTCTTCGCTTCGTCTAAATTATAATCATAATCCTTAATGTCATCATTGTACCCACTTATGGAAGGCGGAATTGGATTTTTAGCTGGTATAGCTGTTCCTTCATAGAAATTTTTGATTAATCCTTCTTTATTAACAGCATGACTAATAGCTTGACGTACTTTGGGATTATCAAATGGAGCCTTTTCAACATTGAAGCCAAGATAGCCTATGTTCATGGATGGTCTTTCAAATAATTGCAAATTCTTTGATGACTTCACTTTTTCAATATCACTAGGATTTACTCCATCGATTAAATCGACTTCTCCTTTGGTTAAAGCGTTCAATCGAGCAGAATTATCTTTAATTACTTTTAAAATGACCTTATCAAGCTTCGGCAATCCTTTTTTCCAATAATCATCATTCTTAACCACTGTGATCGTATCATTTCGCTTCCACTCTTGAAACTTAAATGGACCTGTTCCTACAGGATTTTCGATATATTTATCTCCATATTTTTCAATTGCGGCAGGACTTGAGATCCCAAATGGAGTCATGGCTACATTTTTTAAAAAAGGTGCTTGTGGTCTAAATAATGTAAATTGAACTGTGTTCTTATCAACCGCTTTTACCTCTTTTATTACAGCTGATTCTTCCCCTTTAAAACCACCAAATTGCGACTGATAATAAGGAAATTGTTCAACATTTCCATTTGCCCAGCGATCAAAGTTTGTCACAACAGCTTCAGCATTGAAATCGGTTCCATCTTGGAATTTTACACCTTCTTGAAGCTTGAATGTATAAGTTAAACCATCATCTGAAACTTCCCAAGATTTTGCAAGTTCTGGCTGGATTTCCGTTGAGTCCTTCTTGTAAGAGACTAAATTTTCAAAGATTTGATTTGCAACAATTAGTGATTCTCCATCTGTTACAGTTGCAGGATCAAGACTAACAGCATCTCCTCCGCGCCCATAAACTAATACACCACCAGACTTATTACTGTCTTTCCCTTCATCACTGCTAGAACTGGATGATGAACAACCCATTAAAGCAAGTGAAAGAACTAGGATAAAAATGAGTAGTCCCGTAAGCTTTTTCTTCATCTCTTTCTTTCCCCCAATTATTATTTCTTGTTAATTTTATTTTTTAGCAAAATCATCCCTCAAGATGACATGCTGAAAAATGACCTGGTTTAACTTCTTTAAATATTGGTCTTTCAAGAGAACATTTTTCTATCGCCATAGGGCATCTGGTATGAAAAGAACAGCCGGTCGGCGGATTTGCAGGACTTGGTACATCTCCTTGGAGAACAATTCTTTCTTTTTTATAATCAAAGTCAGCAATAGGAACTGCTGAAAGTAATGCCTTCGTATAAGGATGTTTTGGATTCTGGTACAGCTCTTCACTTTCCGCTAGTTCAACGATACGACCAAGATACATGACGCCAACTCGGTCACTTATATGCCTAACTACCCCTAAGTCGTGAGCAATAAATAAATATGTAAGATCATATTCTTTTTGCAAGTCTTTCATTAGATTCAACACTTGGGCTTGGATGGAAACATCCAGTGCTGAAACAGGTTCATCTGCCACAATAAGTTTTGGATTTAAGCTTAATGCTCTAGCAATCCCAATACGCTGACGTTGACCTCCACTAAACTGATGAGGATAGCGATTTGCATGATAACCATTTAAGCCAACTATCTCCAATAACTTACGAACTTTGTTTTTCCGTTCTTCCTTATCTTTTACCCCATGTACAATTAATGGTTCTTCTAGAATCTTTTCTACTGTGTGCCTTGGATTTAATGATGCAAATGGATCCTGAAAGATCATTTGCATTTGACTGCGCAGCTTCCTCAACTCCTGCTTTGGAAGATTCGTAATATTTTTACCCTCGAAAATGATTTTACCTTCGCTAGGTTCAAGAAGTCTTAGCAGCATTCGACCTGTTGTTGATTTTCCGCATCCGCTTTCACCAACAAGTCCAAGCGTTTCCCCTTTTTGAATGGTAAATGAAACATCATCTACAGCTTTAACATCACCAATCTTTTTTCCAAATACCCCTGCACGAATTGGGAAGTTCTTTCTTAAATGTTCAACTTCCAAGAGTGGTTCTGACATGCGCATCCTCTTCCTTCCCATCTTGATATAGCCAACATCTAACCTTTTGTCTGTTTTCTAAAACAGTTAAATGGGGAGTTTCTGTTACACATTGATGATTGGCATGAGGACAGCGAGGTGCGAAGTGGCAGCCTACTTCAATGGAACCCGGTTTCGGGACATGGCCTGGAATCGAATACAATCGTTCCTTTTTCTCACGCATATCAGGTACAGACTGAATCAAGCCAATCGTATACGGATGTTTTGGTTGTTTAAACATCGTACGTGCATCAGCTTCTTCAACAATTTTCCCACTATACATAACGATAATTCTTTGACACATTTCAGCGACTACGCCTAAATCATGTGTGATCATAATGATTGCTGTATCTGTTTCTTGATTTAACTGCTTCATCAAATCCAAAATTTGTGCTTGAATAGTTACATCTAAGGCTGTCGTAGGTTCATCAGCAATTAATAGTCTTGGTTCACAGATCATTGCCATTGCAATCATTATGCGTTGTCTCATTCCACCAGATAATTGATGAGGATATTCTTTTATCAATTGTTCAGCACGTGGCAGGCCAACTTTTTTCAACATTAGGATTGCATGTTCCTTCGCTTTCTTTTTTGACCATTTCCTATGAATTTGAAGAGACTCTATCAGCTGCTCCCCAATCGTAAATACTGGATTTAAACTTGTCATTGGCTCTTGAAAGATCATAGCAATGTCATTACCACGTATACTTCTCATCGCTTTCTCAGATGCACCGACAAGATTCTCACCTTTAAAGATAATTTCACCTTCCACTTTCCCATTACTAGAAGGAACTAATCCCATGATAGACAAGGACGTAACACTCTTTCCACAGCCTGATTCACCTACTATCCCAACAATTTCTTTTGGACTTACTTCAAAATCAATATGATTCACAACAGGGATCACACCATCATCTGATAGAAAAGTTGTTCGTAAACCTTTTATTTCTAAGATTGGATTTTCCACCACTTTCCTCCTTTCGTAAAGTTACAATCACTTTAAGAAAAAAACTAGCATTAGAAACTCTTGTAAACTCAAAAAACCTGACAGATTATGTATCATTTTTCTACTATTTGTATTATTATAGTATTTTTTACCTTATTTGAAAATAGTTTTAATTCAATATTTTTTGAATTTTATTAAGATACATGAATTTTCTTATCTTTCAATCTGTGCATCAGGTTAGGAATAAATAATACAAAAAACCCTCTCCTTTTCGTTTCTCTTGTGAGGGTTTCATGCATTTATTTTTTATATTTATACATATTAATTATATTAATATATTAATTAACCAGAAATGATTTTATAAATAAGATACAAATCTTTCTAATAATGCATCGTTATTCAAGGATGTTTTTTAAAACCGTTAGATTTTTCTTTACTTCTGCTTGAATATTACTTTTGAATAGCTTAAGCAAAAAGCTGTTTAAACCTGTTGGCTTCATATTCACGATATTATTTAGCAACGTCCTATTTCCTACTTGCTTCAGTTCATATTTTGCTTCATAAGGAAATCTTCCACCGGTTGCTTCGAAATGCAGGTACTGATTATGTTGAAGCTCTAGTAAAGTTACCGTTTCTACTTCTACCGACTGACCTAAATCTCTTTTTAATCTGTAAGTATTTCTTTCCTTGTAATCACCTATCGGTTCTACATTCATAACAGCATAATTCCAATTAGAGAAGTTCTCCATTTTTCTAAGATATTCGTAAATTCTATTAACACTGTTATTAATAATGATTTCATTATGAAATGAAACTTCCATGATTATATTACCTCCTTTTTAGCAATTCTTTTATTTACACAATCACTTGTGGCTGAATTTCTGTATCATGATTCACTATTACTCTTCTACAATCATCTCGTTTTGAAAATTCGCTTAGCCAGATTAAAGATTGATCTGCTTCATCTACACTTGTTGTTACTCCTGGTAGAATATGTTGTTCCCAAGATTTTCTTGCATAGCCCACATCACTCCCAAGCAAGATCCATCCGTCATCGGTTTTAACAAGAAAAGAGACTTGACCTTTACTGTGACCAGGTGTGAATACTACATACAACGAACCGTCTCCAAATAAATCGATCCCTGATTTGTAAGGGCCATAAGGAATTGATTTCAGCTCAAATGTTTCAATTGGTACGCCTTCCCACATAGAGCGAATATAATTGGCATCGTTATTAGCAGCTTTCCATTCTATATCAGAAACGAGAATTTTCTTTGCACCAGCAACATGTTTAATTCCGCTGACATGATCTGAATGCATATGAGAAAGTATTACAAGATCAAGATCACGATCATGATATCCTAAATGCAGAAGCTGTTCTCGAATGGATTTGCCCTCTGGTAAATCCCCTTTAATCATCGTGCTTGCCATAAAGCCAAGATGCTTGCGCTCATTAGTGCGTATTTCTTCATTCCATCCAGCATCAACCAAAATTAAACCCTTTGGATGCTCAATCAAATAGGCGGAGACGGGTACCCACATTCTCCAGCTTTTTGGTCGAAGCCATCCTGAAAATGGAAGTGGATGCAGCGTTTTCTCACGAAATGGCAGTGCTCGATCAACATTGACAGTACCAGTGTGAAGTACATGAATTTTTGTTTTTGTCATTATGAATCTCTCCTTTTTAATAAATGACATATCATCTATTTATATAGTAAATGATGTATCATTTAATTTCAATCATAAAAACTTGTATATGGAGGATTTTTTATAATGAATAAAGAAATAATCATTAAATTGAAATGATGTTTATTTCAAAACAGATTACCTAGAGGATAAGTAAATAATTAAGGAACTCAAGAAATGTTAGCTTGAGTTCCTTTTTTCATCCTATCATTATAAAAGAGTCTATGAAGCTTTTTCTGTATAACGGATTTTCTTCTTATTGATGATGCCTTGTCTCACATAGTAAAAAATATAGCAAAAAGCAACAAACGGAATGGTATAAAATAGTGCCATTCTTTGTGCTGGATCAAATACAACAAAGATACAAGATAAGAAGCATAAGATGAAAGCTGCAATAGGAACAATTGGATATAACGGTGTTCTGAATTTCAGATCTTTTACATCATTCCCCTCTTTTATATAGGAACGACGGAACATAAATTGAGATGCAGCTATCCCCATCCAAACAATCACAACTGCTAATCCAGAAATCGAAACTAATACAATATATACAGTTTGAGCTGGAATAACACTAGAAATTAGAGATAAAACTCCACCGAAAGTAGTGACAATAAGTGCAGTAAATGGAACTCCTCTTTTATTTACTTTTCCAAAGGTTTTTGGAATCATTTTTTCATTTGATAAAGACCAAAGCATACGAGAAGCAGCATATAAACCAGAATTTGCACATGATAGAATAGCTGTTAAAACAACAAAATTCATAATGGTACCAGCATATGGAATTCCAATGCTATTAAACACTAAAACAAAAGGACTTTGATCCACTCCAGCTTGCTTCCAAGGAATTAAAGCTGAAATCACGGTAATGCTTCCTATAAAAAAGATAATCAGTCGTATAAGCGTTGTATGAATCGTTTTAGGAATTACTTTTTCTGGGTCAGCTGTTTCACCAGAAGCAACACCAATTAATTCTGTACCGGAAAAAGCAAAGTTAACGGCAAGCATGGTTAAAAATACAGCACCGAATCCATTCGGGAAAAGTCCATCCTTTACAAAATTAGAAAACAAAGGTGCTTCTGTGTATCCAGACATAGGGATGACACCAAATATAGCTAATGCCCCAATTAATATAAATAAAATAATAGCAATTACTTTAATACTAGAAAACCAAAATTCTGTTTCTGCAAAAAAACGGACTGAAAAAGCATTTAGGGAAAAAAGGAATACAATAAAGAATACACACCATGCCCAAACTGAAGTTGCCGGGAACCAACTTTGCATAATTAAGCCAGCAGCTGTGAATTCAGAACCTAGCGCTACTGTCCATGTTAACCAATAAAGTAATGCCATCGTAAAACCTGTTCCCGGACCAATAAATTTAGTGGCATATGTATGAAATGACCCAGTGACAGGCATTTTCACAGTCAATTCACCTAAACAGAGCATAACTAGATACACAATAACAGACCCAATCAGGTAAGCGAGTAATGTACCTATTGGACCAGCTTGATTGATCGTATAACCTGAACTTAGAAAAAGCCCTGTTCCAATAACACCACCAAGTGAAATCATAAATAAATGTCTACTTTTCATCGTTCGTTTTAATGGACTGTCGTTTGTATTTTTTGTCTCTACCATCAATGAACCTCCTCTTATTTCTAATGTTTTAATAATTTTTAAGATCGCTAATCACAGAATTAAATTAAAACATACCTATTTCTATTATTCAAAACTAAATTTTCATGGATTCTTCTCCTTTTATCATGACTCGTGCTGGATAATACAAATTATACTGTGTAATATATATTGTATATTGTATAATACATAAAAAATAGCACTCTTACATCAAAGACACAACTATATTGTCAGAAAATATAACAAGCTTTTTTCAACTATGTTGTTGAACATGGTTAAATTAAAAAATGAAAGATAAAAGAAGATTGAAATCCTGCATATACATTCAATATATTATATAATGTATTTAATATTATTCTTAAGGAGGAACCCCTTATCAAAAAGGTATATCAATCACTCAAAGACCATGTTTATGATTATATTGCAACTGAAATTCAAAATGGTACTTTACTTCCTAATCATAAAATAAATGAAGTTGAATTAAGTAAAAAATTAGAAGTTAGTCGAACACCTGTTAGGGAGGCCTTGATCCAATTAGCCTCAGAGAATTATCTCGAGTATCTGCCTAGAAGAGGGTTTATCGTGAAAGAGCTTGATACAAAAAAGAAGCTTGATGTATTCAAGGTAGTCAGTGTGCTAGATGCATTAGCGGCTACTCTATCATTAGAACAAATTACTGAAGATGATATTGAAAAAATGGAAGAGTACGTAAAAAAAATAAACATTTCCATTTCAGAAAAAAACTATAACGATTATCAGAAATACCAAAAAGAGTTCCACAATGTTTATCAACAAAAATGTAATAATCCCACGCTTACTGATATGCTGGAATCATTGCAAAATAGTTTTGTCAGACAAGTTTATGTAAGTAATGATCAAAATAAGCTTTTTGCTGTTTCAGAGCAAATGAATGAAGATCATAAAGAAATTGTAGAGCACTTTAAAAACAAAGATAGCAGTCAATTAGAGAAGATGATAAAGAAACATTGGGAAATAAAACATAAGGATATGATCTAATAGACAGCCATCAGGAGGAATTAACGAAAACCTCATGATGGCAGTTTCACTTTATATAAAAAAAGGCGGCATATTATAGATGAACAATAACCCAATTCTACAAATTATTAACCAATTCAACGTGGTTATTTTAGATGGTGCAATAGCAACAGAAATTGAGAAAAAAGGAGTGGATATCAAGCATGATTTATGGTCTGCGAAGGCCATTATTGATACCCCCGATAGTATCAAGCAAGTCCATTTTGACTATTTTCGTGCAGGTGCAGATATAGCGACGACTAACACTTACCAAGCCACTATTGAAGGCTTTAAAAAAAATGGTTGGTCAGAGCAAGATGCAGAGCAGCTTATTACAAAAACGGTACTGATTACAAAAGCAGCCCGGGATGAATTTTGGGAATCTCTATCAGAACAAGAGAAGCTCACAAGACCGTTCCCATTAGTAGCAGGCAGCATTGGACCATATGGAGCATATTTAGCAAACGGCTCAGAATATACTGGAAACTATGATTTATCTGACGATGAATTTCAACAATTCCATTTACCTCGAATGAAGTTGCTAAAAGAAGCAAATATTGATTTATTTGCTTTTGAAACGATTCCTCAATTTAAAGAAAGCAAGGTCCTTGCTCAATTACTTAAATCCTATTTTCCAAATGATTACGCTTGGTTATCTTTCAGTATTGCAGATGACAGACATCTTAGTGATGGAACTGATTTGGAGGAAGCTGTTGCATATTTTAATGAATACCCTAATATTTGTGCAATTGGTGTGAACTGCACATCTATTTCACATATCCCACAGGTTATTTCAAAATTAAAAAAAGTGACATCCAAACCAATCATTATTTATCCAAATTCAGGGGAAATCTACGATGCGCAGACGAAATCATGGCATCAGGAACAGCAGTATGAAAATTACGGACTCATTTCAAAAAATTGGTATACAAATGGTGCAAGTTTAATTGGTGGCTGCTGTAGAACAACTCCACAAGATATTCATCAGATTAAAGAATGGGCTCGGCAAGACATTCACAATATACCTACTTCTAAATAAGAAAAGCGTAAGTGCCTTGATCATCGACGTACAAACTGGAGGGGCTTCGACTGAGATAAAGGAAACACGATGAGCGACAGCGAATCGATGTTGACTTATCGTAGGGAGAAGACCTGAAGTTTGATAGTCGATAGGCGCTGGAGCTAGACAGTAATCTAACTTCAGATATAAACTCTGATTTTATGAATAAAAGCCCATTTGACAGAAAGGTTCATTAACCATTTCTGTCAAATGGGCTTTTGATTTATTAATTTAACTTTAGACAATAATCAATCTATTAATTAAATACTATTTGTCTTTTGCATTTCCCACGAAGTTTTCTCATGTACTTTTACAGCTTGATTTTTCTTACTTGATAAGTACACCCCTAAAAAGACCAGTAGACCTCCAACAAGCTGGATAAGTGTAATAGGCTGTCCTAGAAAGGCACTGATAATGGCTGTAAAAACGGTGATTAGATTTAAATAGATGCCTGCACGACTTGCCCCTATTTTCTGAATTGCGATATTCCAAAATACAAAAGATCCTACGGACGGTAAAATACCAATATAAAGGATACCTACAATAGCTTGTTCACTATAAGGTAAATGAACGCCATTGAAAATCATAAAAGGAATTAATAGAATGATCCCAATTAAAACAGATACTGCTGTTGCTGAAATGGGAGGAATCCCTTTCATCTTTCTTGTTAAAATGGAGTAAACGGTCCAATTAAAGATCACAAACAGCATAATTAAGTCACCTTTATTATAATGGATACTAAAGACTTGCTGTAAGTGTCCTTTCGTTAAGATAAGCAACACGCCGAGCAAAGAGATAAACAATCCACCAATGTTGATCAGGCCCAGCTTTTCTCTTAAAAAAATTACCGAAAACAAAACGATTAAGGCTGGATTTAAAGAGTTAATAAGTGCGGCATCTACAGATGTTGTATATTCCAACGCTGTGTATAAGAAAAAATTATATCCTATAATACCAAACGCAGCCGTTGGCAATAGAAGCTTCCACTGCCTCCATACTTTTTTCCAATCAGGACGTTCAATTATTTGTGCAATTGGGAACAAAAGAACAACGGCAATGATCCATCTCGTAAACGTGATTTGCAACGGATCCATTTCAGCAACAACATATTTGCCAAATACGTAATGCCCGCCCCAAAATAAATTAGCGATAACAAGAAATATAATGACCCAATATTTTTTCATTCTAAACGTACTCCTATGCTTTTAGTATTATTAAGGATC
The DNA here is from genome assembly GCF_006546985.1 of Bacillus sp. 03113. Lineage (GTDB taxonomy): Bacteria > Bacillota > Bacilli > Bacillales > Cytobacillaceae > VATK01. Next base: position 113,449 of record NZ_ML637008.1, on the reverse strand, counting down.
GTAGATTAGATAAGTTGTAGCACTTTTTCAAATTCAGAAATGAGATCCTCAATATTTTCAAGACCTGTAGATATTCGAATCAAACCTTTTGAAATGCCTACCTCTTTAAGTTCATGATCATTTAAATTACGGTGAGAAGTGATCGCTGGTGAACAAACGGAGGTTTTAACATCTGCCAAGCTAGGTACAAATTTTATTCCCTCTAAATTGTCAATAAATGTACGATAGCTCTCGTCATTTCCTTTTAAATCAATGGTTAGCATTCCTCCAAATAACCCATTATTGAAAAATGAATTAGCCAGCTGAAAGTTTGGAGAAGAATGTAGTCCTGGATAAAAAACTTTCTTAATTTTTGGATGACTCTCGAAAAAAACTGCTAATTTCAAGGCATTATTAGAATGTTCCTTCATTCGCAGCTCCAATGTTTTTAAACTACGAATAAGAATCCATGCATCAAACGGACTCATACAACCACCATAAAGCGTTCCGACCTTATCAATGGCTTTAATCGTCTCCTTATCCGATACGATAATGCCGCCAGTCACATCTCCATGTCCACATAAATACTTCGTAGCGCTATAGACAACAATATCCGCTCCAAGCTTTAACGGCTGACATACAATAGGTGTCGCAAAAGTATTATCAATTACTAGCTTTGCATGATGTTTATGTGAAACTTTTGCTAATTTTGTGATATCGTTCACTGCCATCATCGGGTTCGAGATCGTTTCTGTGTAGACAATTTTCGTATTTGGCTTAAAGTGCTGTTCAAAATCTTCTTGATCAAAATCAACAAAGGTCACATCAATATTAAATTTGCTTAATTGATATTTTAAAAATTCATAGGTTTCCCCATATAACACATGAGATGCCAAAACATGGTCACCTGACTTTAGATGTGTTATTAGTGTAGAGGTAATAGCAGCCATTCCTGAAGAAAAAACAAGTGCGTCTTCCCCACCATCAATCGTAAACATCATTTCTTTTAGCGCTTCATGAACAGGATTTGTCATTCTTGAATAAATAAAGCCTTCAGCTTCACCATCGTAAACTTTATTTAAGCTATCAACATCTTCAAAGGCAAACACTGAACTTAAAGTGAGAGGAATCGTTTCAGGAACAGACAATGATTTCGGATTATGACTTCCTAGTCTGGTTAACATTGTTTTAAAGTTTTGCTTCATTTCGTCGCCTCCAAATACAATACGAAGAGAGATCATTTGATCGTAATCAATTTCAACTTTATTAAATTGCAAGTTTACATGATTTCCTAATTTCTATAACTTTATATATTTGTTGTTTTCTCCATTTTTTAATGGAACATTTTCAGTTTAAATTTCTTTATTTTTCCGATTATGCTTTTCAACATTTGAAAATACTTAGTAAGTTAACTGAACTAGTCTAAAATATATAATATTGTATATTGTATAATGTATATTTTATAATTTACCACTTATACTATTAATCTGCAATTACCTTATTAATAAACTAGCAAAAAAACACTCAAATTAAAGAATTGTTTCCAATTTCTTATATATAATTAAATGAAAGACTTTTTAATAGCAATCAGTTTTTCAGTAACAATAGTGTATATTGAATCATTGTTAGCTTTTCATAGTACCTTACTCAAAAAGGATTTTGTTCTTGTTTCCTGGGGATTGGCAAATAATAAACTTGGAATATTTTCCTCTACAACATATCCACCATCCATAAAAATTACTCGATCTCCTACTTCCTTTGCAAAGCCCATTTCATGCGTTACAACAACCATGGTCATTCCTTCTTTTGCAAGCTGTTTCATAACTTCAAGCACTTCTCCAACCATTTCTGGATCTAATGCGGAGGTTGGTTCATCAAATAGCATAATTTTCGGTTCCATTGCAAGAGCTCTTGCGATTGCAACACGCTGCTTTTGACCACCTGATAATGAATTTGGATAAACGTGTGCTTTCTCTCCCAATCCTACTTTTTTCAGCAGCTCTAATCCCTTTTCCCGAACTAATTTCTTCTTTTCCATTTTTCTTACTTTTATTGGAGAAAGCATAATATTTTCAAGAACTGTCATATGAGGGAATAGATTAAATTGCTGAAATACCATTCCTACTTCTGTTCTAATTTTATTTATGTCCGTTTTTTCATCTGTTATATCTGTGCCTTCAATATAAATATGTCCATCTGTAATGCTTTCTAATAGGTTTATACATCTTAAAAAGGTTGATTTTCCAGAGCCTGAAGGACCGATAACGACAACAACCTCTTGTGGCTTTATTTCAATATTAATATTCTTTAGAACCTCATGTTCACCATAAGACTTCTTTAATTTTTCAACTTTAATCATTCTGTTACAAACCTTCTTTCAAGACGATTTAAAAAGAAACTTAGAGAAAGAGTTAACAATAAATAAATGAACGCAGCTGTAAGGTATGGCTCCCACACGCGGAAATATTGTGCCCCCATCGCTCTTCCCCAGTACATAAGCTCTGGTGCTGCAATAACTGAAACTAAGGAGGAATCTTTTATTAATACGATAAATTCATTTCCAAGAGGGGGAATCATTCTTTTAAATGCTTGCGGCAAAATGATATATCTCATCGCTTGGATATGATTCATTCCAAGGGAACGAGCAGCTTCCATTTGCCCCTTATCAATTGATTGAATTCCAGCACGAAAAATTTCAGCAATATAGGCTGAGGCATTTAAAGAAAGTGCAATAATTCCGGCAGCAATCGCATTCGTACCCCCTGTAAATAATGGGACTAAACCAAAATGAACAATAAGAATCTGTACTAATAACGGTGTACCGCGAAAGAAAGTAATATAACTGATAAAAGGAAATGCAATCAGCTTATTTCTGCTTATTTTTCCTAAACCTACTAATAGCCCTAAAACCGTTCCAATCAAAATACCCGCAATAGTTAATCCAACAGTCAGCAATGTTCCTTCCAATAAAAAAGGAGCATATTCTATGATGATATCCGCTCGAAAGTCCATTTATTTTCCCCCTTTAAACTGAAAAATTGCGTAACGCTTTTGATTAGAGCTACGCAGTTTTTCTCTAAATCCTTAACTTTTTTTATTTGAATATATTTCTATTGCTGTGCTTTTAAATCCTCAATATCTGGTTCTGATTTAAACCATTCTTGATAAAGTTTTGCATAAGTTCCATTCTCGTATAATGTATTAATCGCCTTATCAAAATCAGCTTTTATCTTCGCATCTTTTGGAAAAGCAAGACCGTAATATTCAGGTTCAAAGCTACCTTTATCTTCTATTACAATTAATTTTTTATCTGGATTATTCTTTGCATATTCTTCTACAACGGTATTATCCGCAACAACAGCATCCGCCCCACCGCTTGTTAATTCCATGATCGCTAAATTCGTATTTTCGAATTTTTTAATGTTTTTATTATTTTTCCCTAAAAGTCCTTCAACTGCTTCCTGTCCAGTTGTTGAACTTTGCACCGCAACAATCTTATCCTTTAGATCATTCGCGCTTTTAATAGTACTGTCTTCTGGAACTAAAATTTTATTTGTTGATAAGAAATAAGGAACTGAAAAATCATATGTTAGTTTTCTTTCATCATTAATCGTAATAGCAGAAATCCCCACATCTGCTGTCTTATTTTTTAACTCTAACAACAATGGCTCAAATGGAACATGAACTAGCTCATATTTATAACCTGCTTCTTTTGCTGCAGCTTTAAGAAAATCGGCATCAAAACCAACAATTTTACCTTTATCCATATATTCAAATGGAGCATAAGCAGCATCCGTTACGACTCTTAACGTCTTTTTAGAATCTGTTCCACTGCTAGCACTCTCTTCAGTTTTATCTTTGCTTGTCCCACATGCAGATAAAATTAAAGTAAAAATAAGTACTAGAATAAATATAGAAAATTTCTTCATCGTCTTAATAACCCCCTAAATTTTTAATAACATTAAGTAATTTCACTTTTTTCCAACATGGTAATTCATAAAAAAATCTAGTGCCTTGAATCAGGTGCTACTAGGAGAGACTGCGCTAATTGTGTTGTACCTCCTTTTCATACCATTATGCAATATATCTTTATTACACACCAATAAATATATTGTGTTATATATATTGTATATTGTATTTTTTATAAGATATCACCTTTTCATAAGGTGTACAATTATATTGTCAGAAAAATTGACATGTTTTTTTCACAACTAAACAAAAAGATTTTTTCACTTCTTTTGTGTACCCACTCCCAAATAAATGAAACACAAAGAAGGATGATCCTATTGACATTGATCATCCTTCTTTAAAGTTAAAAAAGATTAATAACTATTTGTCTTACGCAATTCCCACGAAGTCTGCGGTTTAACTTCTATTGTACGACTTTTTTTACTAGATAAGTACACTCCTAAAAAGACAAGTAGACCCCCAACAAGCTGGATAAGTGTAATAGGCTGTCCTAGAAAAGCACTTATAATGGCCGTAAAAACGGTGATAAAATTCAAATAGATTCCAGCACGACTTGCTCCTATCTTCTGAATAGCTATATTCCAAAATACAAAGGATCCTACCGACGGTAAAATACCAATATAAAGTATACCTACTATAGCTTGTTCACTGTGTGGGAAATGAACACCATTGAAAATCATAAATGGAATTAATAAAATGATCCCAATGAAGACTGATGCTGCCGTTGCTGAAATTGGAGGAATTCCTTTTATTTTCCTTGCTAAAATGGAGTAAACAGTCCAATTAAAGATCACAAACAGCATGATTAAATCGCCTTGATTATAATGAATGCTAAAGATTTGCTGTAATTGTCCTTTCGTTAAGATAAGCAACACGCCGAGCAACGAGATCAACAAGCCTCCAATATTTATCGGACCGATCTTTTCCCTTAAAAAAATAACCGAAAACAAGACAATTAACGCTGGATTTAAAGAGTTTATTAGCGCTGCATCTAAAGATGATGTATATTGCAACGCTGTATACAAGAAAAAGTTATACCCTATAATTCCAAAAGCAGCCATTGCTAATAGAAGCTTCCACTTCCTCCACACTTTTTTCCAATCAGGGCGTTCAATTATTTGGGCAATAGGAAACAAAAAAACAACCGCAATAATCCATCTGATAAAAGTAATTTGTAATGGATCCATTTCTGCAACAACATATTTTCCAAACACGTAATGCCCACCCCAAAATAAATTAGCGATAACAAGAAATAAAATGACCCAATATTTTTTCATTCTAAACGTACTCCTATGCTATGTATTATTTATGGATTGCTGATTTGATAAGCGGTAACAATGTTTCAAATTAAAAAGTAAGATCCTCTATATTATCAAGCCCTGCAGAAATACTGATGAAGTATTTTTAATACTCATACTATAAACTCTATCGTTGCTAAAGAGTCAACAGAATTTTCAATCAATTTATTAAGCAATAACTAAACATTTCGGCCATTGAATATATAATGCACGAAAAAAAACGAATCTAAATAGATCCGTCTTTCCTCCATACTATATATTTGCCCTTATTGATTTTTGATAACTAATGTACCCCATACTTCAATAGAAGGGACATCGATAACAGCATACATGCCTCGATCGTTTTTCACGATTTCATATTTTAGCTTCTTCATAATATTGTCCTGGTCAGGTGAAGAATAAAAAACACTTTCTACTTTATAATTCAATTGAACTTTTACTTTGAATGAGGACGTTGGAACAACCACTTTTTCTTTATTCCATATTGTATCTTGATTTCCGTTCAAATTAATAAATGACATCATTTGCATATTTTTATTTTCTTTAATAGTAACCCAAATTTTATCAGAAATCGGATTTGGACTGTAGCTAACACCTTCAATGATATATTCTTGATTATCTCCCTTACAATGAGTTAATGATACATCACGTAAAGATTCATCAAACCATATATTCATAAAGCGAACAATATGATCATAGTATTTACGCATTCTGTTATTAAAGCCTTTATTTTGGCTTTTATAATAGTTAGGATAGTAGCCTTCAGTAAGGTACCCATTATTTTCTCCTATTAACAAATGATATCCACCACATGTCGTAATAGTCGCGGTTAATATAAGAGCCGCATTCTCTGCACCTATGATGTTGTCTTCGTTAAAAGGCTTCAAATATGCTGCTAAAACTACGGGTTTATGACCTCCCCACGATTTAGCATCCACAATGATTTTACGAATATGTTCATAATCCGTATAAGGATCCCAAACTTCAATATAAATAGCCTCTTGATTTGCCTTTGCAACCGTATTAACTGGCCAATTTCCCACATTGTTAAAAATTAATGAAACATCCTCTTTTACGCTTTTCAGTTGTTCTTTCGTATGGTCTATTAATACAGGGAACTGATCTTCTAGATTCTGAAGGATACCATCTATTGAGAAGCCTACTTTAGGAAATCCATACGTATCCATATGAATGCCATTAAAACCAAGTTCAATCGCTTTTTTATATTCATTGATGATATAGTGGTGCCAAGGAGAATGTTCATGTATGTTCATAATATGAAGAAAATCGAAGAATGTAATGGGCTCATTCGCTGAGTTATAAAGTGCCCACTCTGGATGCATTTCAAATAGCTCTTTCGTTGCTCCATAGATAGCCCCGTAAGCTAGATTTTGCATTCCATATTTTTTAGCTTGTTTTATTCGGCTGCATATGGTTTTTAAGGAAAGCTTTCGATCCAATAAATCCGCGAACACTTCCTCTTTTGGAATGAAATCATCATGTCGATACATCCAATCATAATATTGAACGTAGTTAATATGCATTTTATTCATCCAATCTAAGCTTGCAGTATCCTCTTCTTGTCCCACGAAAAAATCACTTAAAAATCCATACCGTACTGTTTTTTTATGGGAATCAACGATGTCACATGCAGTTGATGCAAATCCTATTAATTTATCATTTTTATATAAACTTGCTTCTACTCCAAATCCCTTAAAACCCTCTGATCTTCTATCAAAAACAATTATTTCTCGTGAAAAATAGCCACCTTCAGATTCTAATACAGCCTCTTTCCGATCCACTACTTGATCCAGATCGATCAGTTCTACTTGAACTCGAATGGACGTCGCTTCTAGTACGAACCATTCAAGCTGAAAAGAAAGCTCTTCATCGGATAGAAACTGTGCTTTCGTTGGGAAAATATCTGCATATTTTAACATTTAGTTTTCACCCTTTAACTGCACCTGCAGATAAACCTTTCATAAAATATTTTTGTCCTAATACGAAGACGATGACTGCTGGAATCATAGCCATAGTCGTTGCTGAGGCCATTAAATGCCATTGTGCACCGTATTGCTGGAAAAACATCGAAATAGCGAGCGGAATGGTTTGTACTTCTTGATCCTGTAAATAGAAAACGACTTGAGAATAGTTATTCCAAATGCCAATTCCATTAATGATGACTACACTTGCTGTGACTGGTGTTAAAAGAGGCAATACAATATAAAAGAATACCTGCAAACGATTTGCCCCATCAACAATTGCTGCTTCTTCTAATTCTTCAGGAATAGAAGACATGAATCCTGCATATAAAAAAGTGGCAAATGGCAAGGCATTCGCTGCAAGCAGAAGCATCATTGCCCAACGAGAATTAATTCCGCCAATCGCATGCATAACTTTATATAATGGGACGCTATTGATAATCGCTGGGATCATCATGCTAAATAAAAATAATAGGTAAATCGCTTTATTAAAAAAGATTTTAAAACGGGCAATTGCATACCCAGCGAAGGAAGATGCCATAATTAATATAAGAATGGCTCCGAAAGTAATAACAAAGGAATTCGTCAAAGCTCGAATAATATCAAATTTAGTAATTGTGTCTGTAAAATTAGAAAAAGTAAGTCCTAATCCCTCTTTTCTTTTAATACTCTCTGTTGTAAACGCAAGGTATAGCAAAACACCAAAAGGAATAATTGACACGAGTGAAAGGAGCAATAACGTCATATAATGTGCAACTTTATATACTTTCATGTTTACCCCCTAAATGGCCAGCCCTTTCCGTTTTGTTAGCAAAATATACGTGATCACAGGAATAACTGTAATAAAGAACATAACCATTGCAACTGCTACAGCATATCCAGTTGATCCTCCATACACCATACGTAAAATATAAATACTTAACGATTCCGTTGCATAGCCAGGTCCCCCATCTGTCAACGCAACGATTGCATCAAAAATGGCAAGCGAACCGATTATATTGGTGATGACATTGATCGTAATAGCAGGCATCAAATTAGGCAGCTTTATAGAAAAAAGCTGACGAATATACCCAGCTCCATCAATTTCTGCAGCTTCATACATTTCATGAGGAATCCCATGCAGCCCTGATAGGTAAATCACCATCGTCATTCCAGAGAATTGCCATACGTTGATTCCAATTATCCACGCCCATGCCGAGGTTGGATTTGCTAGCCAATCATTTACTAAGAATCCTAGCTTCATGTGTAAAAATAGGGACGGTAAAAAACCATCATTTTGTATGATAAACGTCCAAATATACGCCATAATTAAAGGAGAAATGATCGCTGGCAAATACACAAGTGTACGTACCAGCTTCACTCCTTTGATACGGTTATTTTCTAAAAGCAATGCATAGATCAAGCCAGCAATATTTAATAATGGAGCGCTAAACAGGGCAAACAATATCGTATTCTTAACAGCTGACATGGCCCGCTCATCTTTGAAAAAATCAATGAAATTTTGCACACCAATAAACCGTGGCTTTGTAAACCCATCCCAATTGGTCAAGCTTAACCAAAATCCATTGAAAAAAGGATAGAGAAAAAAAACAGCAAAAAGGACTAAGGCGGGTAAAGCAAATAGATAGCGAGCTTTAAATGGCTTCAATTTATTTCGGACGTTCATGATAACAACGCCTCCACTATTCACTACTTCTTACTTTTATTCCATGCTTCACTATAAGCTTCAGTAAAATCCTGTGCAGTTTTATATTGTCCTGACAGGAAGGCTTGAACGTATCGACCGCTATCATCACCAGAAAAACCAGATGGAAAGCTGGTAAAGCCAATATTTACACTTTCTTTTTTGGCGTTTTCAAATTCACTCTTCTTGTCACTCCAGTTTGAATCGATATTTTCAAAGGCTGATGGAGATTTCATGAATTCACTGTATCCCTTTAAATTCTCTTCTTTCAGAATAAATTTCAAAAACGCTTTTGCTCCTTCTTTGTTTTTTGCTTGACTAGGAATCGCATAGGTTGAATCTTCGGCTACCAATAGGAGTGGTTTTTCACCATCCTTCATAGATGGAAATGGCATAAAACCGATATTCATTTCTTTGTTTTTTTGAAGAATGGCACTCATTGCCCAAAATCCTTGAGGAATGGCAATCGCTTCACCTTTTGCAAACTTCTCAATTTGTTCATCATAGGAGGCCGTAATCGCATTTTGATTGATGAGCCCCTTCTCTTTTAACTCTGCTAACCTTTCAGCAAACGTATAAATAGGTCCATCGCTAGAAGCAAAATTTAACACCGATTGATCATTGTTAATAAATAATTTTTTCGCTTCCAATACACTATATTGTTCTTTTACGATCCCATGTCCCCAGAACTCCATTAAATGACCAAGGGTCCAGGAATCCTTTCCTCCAAGATACAATGCATCTTTTCCTTCATTTGCAGCCTGCAAGCTTTCTAAACTCGTAATAAAATGATCCCACGTATCAAAAGCAATCCCTTCTGGAGCCAGGTCTTTATTATAGAAAATTCCTGCCATTGTCTCGTTCGTAGCTATTTTATATTGCTTTCCTGATTTAATATCTGTCACCAATTGTTTAATATTAGGGTTAATATGATTCCAAATATCTTCTTTTGATAAATCTTCAAATTTTCCTGCATCAATATATTCCTGTGTCACATCTGTATTTGTTAAATCTGGAACATCACCTGAAGCTAGTTTCGTTTGCATTGCACTGCTCGCATCTTTTTGAAATTCTTGTACGACCTTATATTGAGAATTTTGCTTATTAAATTGATCAATTAATTCATTCATATAATCCACAGATTCAACTTTCCCATTAAAAAATTTAACTGTTTTCTTCTCACTACCATTCGAAGAATTGGAACATCCAACAATTAACATCAATGCCATTCCGATAATAGCCAATACCGATACTTTTTTCTTCATTACTTTTTCCCCCAATGATTTATTTAATAAATTCGTACTCTATCTGCTTCAAATATGGGTACCTTAAACAAATGATTGATTGCAAGTAACGCAGCACCAGTTAACCATGCATCTGATGACAATTTACTATTTCTTATATCTGTATAAATTTCAGCCTTTGAAAAAAAATTCTCTCTCACGATCTCTTTTACTTTTGGCATAAACAATTCTTCGTACTCCATCCCCTCTCCAGCTACAATAACTGTTTCAGGGTTTAGCGTATTGATTAAATTCAGAATGCCATAACCTAAATATTCACTCATCTCATGCATTAACCGAATGGCTAAAGCATCTTTTTTTTCTACTGATTTGGAAACGTTTTCAAAAAGAAAGTCCCTTAATATTGTTTCTGGATATTCCGGCAGCAGCTCTTTCATTTTGTTTTTAAAATAAAATTCTGAAGCATACATCTCTAAGCAGCCTCGCTGCCCACAGTGACATGGATAGCCGCCAACCTGAATGATTGTATGACCGTACTCTCCTGCTCCGCCAATCGCTCCGTAATAAATACGTCTATTCATCACAATCGATAATCCTAATCCTGCCCCAACGGATACTAAGGCAAAATTTTTTAATTCTTTTCCTTTTCCAACCCATAATTCAGCTAAAGCATAACCATTAATATTTTTATCTACAAAAACTGGAAGGTTAGGAAACTCCTTTTCTAACATTTTGGCGATCGGGATATTAGCCCAACCTAAAATAGAAGACCGAATAATGAAGCCTTCTTCCCGATTCACAAGACCAGATGAAAGGACACCGATCCCCATTAATGATTGCTTCTCCTTTTTTACTTGATTTAAAAGCCATTTTATTTGCTGGGAAATCATATTCACAACGTCTTCAGGTATTGGATCTTCTTTATAAAGGATTTCACTTTTTTTTAGTATTTGTCCATCCATATTCGTAATAGCTACTAAGCTGCGCACTTCTTCAATCTTTACCGCAGCGATTAATCCATAATTTTTATTGAATTCTAGTAATTTCGCTCTCCTTCCTCCAGTAGATAATGACTCACCAACTTCAACAATGACCTGCTGACTCATTAATTCATCTAAAATATAAGTAAGCGTTGATTGCCTTAAACCACTATTGGAGGCAATTTCTGCTCGACTTATCCAGGGGTGCTCTCTTAAAATATTAATGACCTTATAACGATTAATGTCTTTTATTAATTCCTTGCTGCCTTTTCTAATCTTCATGAGATCTCCCCTTCAACTGACTAGACATCACAAAGTAAAAAATTTGATAACCAACATCAAAAGAGTGAAAAATAGGAATAAAAGATCAAAAACACTTTCTTTTTTCAGTGAATGATATATGTCTTTCTACACTATAACGAAAACGCTTTCATTTTACAACAAAGATTTTCAAAAGCGTTCCATGAAATTATTTCATAGAAATTTCTTATTCTTTTAGTTTTCTTAAGTCATAAATTTAAAGGATTAAGTCACGATTATTAAAAAAATGAAGCATGGGTTTTAGCCCACGCTTCATTTTTTTTTAGACCATTATTTTACAGATGTTATTTGAAAACTCAACAGGATCATTAATTGCCAATCCTTCAATTAGTAAGGCTTGGTTGTACAAAAGATTTGTAAATAAAGATACTTTTTCTTTATCTTTTTCAAACGCATCTTTTAATGATTGAAATACTTCATGATTTACATTAATCTCTAACACTTTATCCGCTTTGACATTTTGGTTATCAGGCATAGCATTCAATATTTTTTCCATTTCAATCGTTACTTCACCCTCTGCAGATAAGCATACCGGATGAGATTTTAATCTTTTGGATACTCTGACATCCTTTACTTTTCCAGACAAAATATTTTTCATATAGTCAAACAAGTCTTTGTTTTCATTTGTCTCTGAATCTTTGTTCTCGTTGCTTTCTTCTGATTCAATCCCTAAATCGCCACTAGACACTGATTTGAATTCTTTCTCTTTATACGTCATTAACATTTTGATGGCGAATTCATCGATATCATCTGTGAAATATAACATTTCATAGCCTTTTTCAGATACAACTTCTGTTTGCGGCAATTTTTCGATTCTTTCATTTGATTCGCCAGATGCGTAATAAATATATTTTTGGTCCTCTGGCATTCTTGATACGTATTCATCTAAAGTAACGAGCTTTTTCTCTTTGGAGGAGTAGAACATTAATAAATCCTGCAATACTTCTTTATCGCTTCCAAAATTACTATAAACGCCATATTTTAACTGTCTGCCGAAGGATTTATAGAACTCTTCAAATTTCTCTCTTTCATTTTTCAATAAGCTTTGCAGCTCGCTTTTGATCTTTTTCTTAATGTTTTTTGCAATTAGCTTTAATTGGCGATCCTGCTGTAAAATTTCCCTTGATATATTAAGAGATAAGTCCTCGGAATCAACCATTCCTTTTACAAAGCTAAAATAGTCAGGAAGTAAGTCGGCGCATTTTTCCATGATTAAAACACCATTTGAATAGAGCTCCAACCCTTTCTCATATTCCTTTGTATAATAGTCAAACGGAATGTTCTCGGGAATAAATAAAATAGCATTATATCTTATCGCACCATCAACGCTAGTATGGATATGTTTTAGCGGCTTGTCAAAACCGTAACGCTTTTCTTGATAAAAATTCTCATAGTCTTCAGAAGTCAGCTCATTTTTATTTTTTCTCCAGATCGGAACCATGCTATTGATAGTCTGTTCTTCCTGATAATCCTCGAATTCGTTTTCACTGCCTTCTTTTGGACGGCTGCCAGTGACATCCATTTTAATTGGGTAGCGAATGAAATCAGAGTATTTTTTGATGATAGACTTTAATCGATACTCTTCTAGATACTCATCATACTGATCATCTTCGATATTTTCTTTGATTTTCAAAATAATTTCTGTACCGACAGAATCTTTTTCGAATGGAACAATCGTGTAGCCATCTGCCCCTTCTGATTCCCATTTGTACGCAACGTCAGATCCTAGAGCTTTACTGATAACGGTTATGACGTCCGCTACCATAAAAGCGGAATAAAATCCTACTCCAAATTGACCGATAATATCATGTCCATCTTTTGATTCATTTTCTTTTTTAAAGGCTAAAGAGCCACTCTTAGCAATAACACCAAGATTATTTTCAAGTTCTTCCTTCGTCATCCCAATCCCAGTATCAGAGATTTTCAATGTTCTATTTTCCTTGTCTGCAATCACCTTTATGTAGTAATCATCTTTGTTAAAGCTTAATGTATCATCGGTTAAAGCTTTGTAATAAATTTTATCGATTGCATCGCTGGAATTTGAAATTAACTCTCGTAAAAAAATCTCTTTTTGAGAATAGATGGAGTTAATCATCATGTCTAAAAGTCGTTTAGATTCTGCTTGAAATTGCTTTTTTTCCATGTTATTTTTCCCCTTTCAAAATATGCGCTAAAAAAGGTAGCTACTACTACTTTAACTATCATATTTTAGCACTCTATTCACTTGAGTGCTAATCACTATTTTAATAACATATATTTTATCATGTGTCAATATATGTCTCCTAACGCTGAAAGTCTACGAGTTCGAATTCGGTAAGAGATATTTAAATAGTTCATATTTACTTAATCTTCCCAAGCTCATCGACAAACGCTGGTCTTCTGATATATTTTTCTCTTAAACTTTGGATCATTTCATGTGCATGGTGATCACCAAATGCCTTTTTATATGTTTTGATGAGACTGCATACATTCTTATATTTTTTTCTATCACTCGCTTGGGCAGCTGATGCTTCGATATAAGTGATAAAAAGATCATTTACTTCATCGAAATAATCTTTTACTAAGTATGGAAATAAGGTTTGTACGGAAGAAATATTTTTCTTACAATATTCAAGAATCTCCTCTGTTAAATTTTCTTCAATTAATATCTGTAAAAAGACAGATGGACGATGAGACTGTAATTTAAAATATAAAATAATTTCCTTTAGGACCTCGTCCCACTCATTTGGCTGATATAATTTTTTCAGTTTAGCATAATACTCAAAATGACTTACATATAAAAATTCTAACGCTAAGGCCTTTTGTTCAGATATGGCTCCCATCATTTCATAAGCCTGAAATCGATATTTTTTCCATCGAGAAACAAGACCCCGGTATTCCTTATCCACCTCTTCTCCTTCCTTACAAAGACGAATTACTTCATGATAATCTTCTTTTTTAAGCAATCTGTTAATCGCTATTTCTCTTATTGGACTATAATAGACATTTTCATTGATGAACTGCTTTACTTTCTCATCTCCATCGAATTGCTCTAATAGTTCCAACTGAAGAAGCTTTACATTTTCCTTTATATATTTTGAATTCCATGCATCGTTTCCTGCTTTTTCAATCATCCTATTAAACAAGGTTTCCAATGTTAATCTTAAATCAGCATTGCCTGCAAAATAGACACAAGCTTTTAATAGACTGATGCTCCAATCCGTCCACCCTTCATAGCGTGAATTCTGTGCTTCCTTCAAAATAGCCGTAAACAACGTTTTTTCTTGTTGTTGATTCAGTTGATCAATCCCTTCTGATACTGCCTCATCGATCATCTCTAAGCTAGTGTTTATGATGTCACCTACAATTCCACTTGAATCGTCGCAGTATTGGAGCATATCTACAACAATAGATAAAACAGCAATACACAACAATACAGCACTTTCCGTTTCCCCATCCTCTATTTTTGCTTGTGCTTTTTCAAGTGTTATCTCTGCTCCCTGTACCGCATCACTTACATATCTCCATTCGATAAAACCATGACGTTTTGACCGATTAATATATTCCCTTATCAATTTTTTGCTTACAGAAATTTCATCCTTAGCTGGAGCGTATTTGAATAGAAGCTTCTTTTCTATTTCAGGATATTCGTATGAGCTTTCAAGGATAATATTAATGAGATCATCTTTTGAGAGACTTGATACAATTGTTTTTAGGTTAACTTTTTTTTCAGGTTTTGTAGTTTTTTTCTTTCTGGACTTCTTTGAATTTCCTTCCTTTTCATCTTTTAATGCAAAAAATGCCGCAGCTTGGTGCTTGCAAAACTCTCCCCAATCATACGGACAATCACAATCGGTTTCCAAAATCACTTCATTTTCATTTAATTTAATACTTACTGTATAAATCTCTGAACCAGCAACCTCGACAATATATCGATTGTTATCTATTTCTTTTATTTCTTCAACATTTCCATTATTAAAATAATCCCGACCACGTTGCAAAATGACGTCATCTATTTGCTCTTCAAATTCAAAAAGCTTCATTTTATTATTATTCTCCTTTAGTATTTTTTCTTCATATTAGCATTTTTATATCCATATTGATTATTAAGAAACTAAAAAACCGCAAAACAAATTTGCGGTGGTTTTTACTCATATTCAGCTTTCTCTTCAATAAATCTTACTAAATTTTCAAATTGCTCTTCATACATTCCTTTTACGGCCCCATCCAAATAATTTTACAGTCCATTTATAGATAAAATGACTTGGGACCGCACTTTCTTGACAGAAGACCAAAATATCTCTATATTCAATAGGTTTTAACTTAGAGGAAATTTGCTTACCACTAGATATTTCTTTGGCATTATAGTAATCAGAAAACCATCTAACGATCGAAGCGTAATTTTCTTTAGTATACATAATATATTCGATGTTGTTTTTCAACTGACATAGTCCAAATTTACCGATTAAGTTTAATTTCATAGCCCTTACTCTTATTCAGTGAAATTTTATTGTTAGTAAAATATAAAGCAGTACAAACAAGAGGAATGACTCCTGCGATGATGTATAGACCCCTAAAAGAAGTGAGAGATCTTAAAGTACCCATAAGATAGGGACCAACACCCAATCCTAAATCTAAACCAACAAAGTAAGTAGATAAGGCAATTCCAATTCTGTGTGCGTTAGCAACTTTGAGACAAACGGCTTGACCATTTGACATAAAGGTACCATACCCTAATCCGACTAATGCGCCAGAGATTAACAACATCGTACTATTAGTAGTTATACTTAATAAAAATAAACCCGCTGTTAAGAAGAAATAGCTAGGGTACATTACATACTGTTCACCTTTTAAATCAAAAATTCGACCACTCAAAGGACGAGTGAATGTGATTACTAATGCATATACCACAAAGAAAAGAGATCCTGCCGTGACTAGATCAATCACTTTAGTATAAGAAGACAAGAATGCTAGCACACTAGAATAAGAAAGTCCCATTAGAAAAGCGATGCCTGCTATAAATAGAGCTTTTTTTTCTATAAAGCTATGAATACTCCAAGAGTTTAATTGAGCTTTTTGTACTTCTGATAACTGAATATTTTTAACGGGAAATATAAAGCAAGAAAGAGTCACTAAAGAAATTAAAATAATGGAAAACCAAATAATAAAATAGAAGTTTGTCATATTCATTAAAATCATTCCAATGAAAGGTCCAATAGCCGCAGCTAAGCTTGTACTTAATCCATAATAGTTTATTCCTTCCCCTTTTTTAGTTTCAGGAATATAGGCTGTAACGATAGCATTGGTTGCCGTAGAGATTGTTCCATATCCGAAGCCGTTTAAAAGCCGAATTAAATATAGAATACTGATATTTGGGGTAAATAAATAGGCGATCGTTGTAAAAAGATAAAAAATTGCTCCACCGCGTAAAACGATTTTTCTCCCCAATAGTTCTAACTGTTTACCCATAAATAAGCGAGCTAGCAATGTTCCAATAATATATATTCCTGAAGCAAATCCGGCCTCACTTAAAGTAGCGTGTAAATTATCTTGAGCAATTACTGCGATGATAACCATCAAAAGATAATAGACCAAGTAGACAATAAAGTTAATTAATGTAATTCCGATAAAGTGTTTGTTAAAAAGTTTCTTTTCCATGTAACTTCGTATCTCCTTAATTTGAATAAGCTTTTAATTTTTCGATTTGTACTTCTACATCATGATAATTTGAGGGGTATCTATCTACTAATTGTTGAATAAATAGATCACGTGTGGACATGAATAAGTCTAGAAATTCCTTACAGTCTTGATTTGATTCACTTCCCATTATTTTTACCAATACTATTGAGTCTTGGTGAGCATCATTCAAAAATACGAACGATGCTTTCATATCGAATCTTGTTCGGTATGCTGTTTCTAGTCGATCAATAATTGCATTCATCCAAAAATTCATGTTCGATCGCCTTCTTTATATAAAATTACAAGTGAAAGTATAACGAATATGTAGAATGATTAAAAACGCAGTGGTAATATATTTAAGTACATAACAAATGTTAATTTCATTTGTAAATTACGAATGAATTTAAAAAAAGATCGGATTTTGACATATTTTTAAGGTCTAATCATTGATGGGGGGGAAATTGTTGGATAATAGAGTGTTAAAGGAATATGTTGAAAAAAAACGTTTACCAATTGTCCAAAAGAGGTATCATAAGTATTTAACCTTTGAAGGTGTAGAGGATTGTTATACTTATATTTTGAAGAGTGGTATTGTAAAGGCAAGTGTAATTTCTAATGATGGTCGCGAATTTAATCTTAGATACATTACAGATCTTGAAATTGTTTCAATATTAAGGGATGAGTATTCACAATTTATTGATTCACCTTACAATATCCGAGTTGAATCTGAGACTGCTGAATTTTATCGAATTAATCGTGTGAAATTTTGGAAGGACATTAATGAGAGCTCAGAATTACAACGTTACGTAAAAGATTTCTATAGATACCGTTTGCTTTATGTTATGAAGAAAATGCAACAGATGTTGTTAAATGGTAAATTTGGTGCTGTTTGTACACAGCTTTACGATTTGTATGATCTTTTTGGTGTTCGAACACCTGATGGAATGATGATTGATTTTCCAGTTACGAATGAAGAAATTGCAAAGTTCTGCGGCATATCAACAGCAAGCAGTGTTAGCAGAATTCTAAAACAATTGAAGCGAAATGATATTATAACTATTAAAAATCATCGAGTATTTATTACTAACATGGAACTATTAGAGGACAATATTATACTTTGATTTCCTACTCCCATTCTAATATTTTGAAAAAAATAAACTCCAAAAAAGATTTAACTTTTTAATATCAAGATTTTCCTCAATTTCATATGAGTTCCGTGCCCCCGTGTTACTACGAGGGTACTTTCTTTTTATAGAGGGGATGTTCTTAGAAAACCTGTTGGTGAATTTGTTACATACTATTCGTAAAGAAAAACGCTAGATTACATGGCTTTTCAACATTAATAAAAATGGAAACAATAAATCAAAAATGCCCTGCGCTTTTTACGAGGAAGCTTGGCATTTTTGATTTACCTATGCTATGGCAAGTGTATAAGATCGTAGTGAGGCCCTAGACTCCTTTACCAAACTTATTTATTTTCCCCTTAAGATCTATTTAGTTAACACTACTTATTCTTCATATATTTATCTCATATTTAATAGACAGTAAGTTTCCAACTTTTAGTAAAATCTACCTCCCTGTGTTATAATTGCTTCGGTGTTGGATGGAATTGATTCCATCCTTTTCACTCAGCATTTTAATAAAAAGGAGAACTTGTAATGAAAACATCTGTCCCTTGTCCTCAATGTGAGGTTCCGATAACATTGGATGACTTTGAAGACTTTTCATCACCTTTTACAATGAAATGCCCTCATTGCAAAACGAAGTTAAAAGAAAGCCGTGTAACACCTTGGTTATTACTTATAGCAGTTATTATGATTCCTATTTTTATTTATATAACGGAAAAGGTTAAAGACTTGTTATCAGATATTTTTCCAGCAATTGACAAAATACCTGCTGTCATTGTTTTTTTAGGTGTTTTATATCCTGTCTATGCTTTATACGAGCGATTTAACGGGCTTATTATGTTTAATAAGGGTAACTTACAAATGAAAAATAGTTACAAAGATTTTTGGACTTGGTTTGTAAAACACTCCGATGATTATTTACAACTTAATGAGGAGCATCTAGGTACTCTTTTTCACAAACTTGAAAAACAGCTTTCAAAAATAAATCCTGATCTAACATTTGAATTTAGTGTTGATTTAGTAGATGGAAAACGGGAATTTATTATAAGTGCTGATGGGATTCTTTCTGCATTTCCAGCTGTTGAAGGTCTTGTGAATGAAGCACCCAATTTTGAAGATTTCAAGATTATCGCTTTCCGTCAAAGAGGAGAAGATTTTAATATAAAGTTCAATGAAATAGAATTACTGCCTGAGAACGTTTTTTTCACATACGACCAACAAGATGATGGAATAAATTTATATTTATATATAAAAGGGTTTGATTCCCAAAACGACGACATGATCACTGCTTCTTTTATTCTATTAGATACGTTGATCGGTGAATATGATGTTGCTACTAAACTAGACAAGATCGAAATTCTTCCATTTGAAGCGGATCCAAAATTAGATCCAATCATTGAGCTTCCGTCTTTAATAGACAGCATGGATGATTAACTATGTATTTAGTATTTAGGCAGTTATTTTCAGACATACACATATAGCACAAATAATGGATTTGATATAAAATTTATGTAAAGATAAGCAAATAGTGTGGTGGTACCAATGTTTAAACTCTTGTTAATTGAAGACGATACAACTCTATTCAATGAAATCAAAGAACGGTTAACTCAATGGTCATATGATGTGTATGGGATTATTGATTTTAGTAAAGTAATTCAAGAATTTACAGAGATCAAGCCTGATTTAGTCATCATTGATATTCAATTGCCCAAATTTGATGGCTTT
This sequence comes from Bacillus sp. 03113, assembly GCF_006546985.1. Classification (GTDB taxonomy): domain Bacteria; phylum Bacillota; class Bacilli; order Bacillales; family Cytobacillaceae; genus VATK01. The sequence goes on along the minus strand of NZ_ML637008.1, from coordinate 93,482 downwards.
CATTGGTGTCGAATGATTCGATCCCATTCAAACGTTCCAATCGTTTTTTTATCATCCCGCGACCACCCTACTGATATGGTCATGTCTATGCAGCTTGGAGCAGATGATTTCATCCAAAAGCCATTTCATTTTGATGTACTCATTGCAAAGATTCAAGCGATTCTTCGCCGTGTATATAACTACAATACAGAACAAGTAAATCTCAAAACATGGTGTGGTGCAACGGTGGACTATGAAAAAAATACGGTTACCAATCATGCGGGATCGATCGAGCTAACCAAAAATGAAATTTTCATTTTAAAACTGCTGATTGAACAAAAAAATAAAATCGTCAGTCGAGAAAAATTAATCAATAGCTTATGGGATGATAAACGTTTTATAAGCGACAATACTTTAACGGTTAATGTTAATCGACTGCGCAAACGTCTAGATGAGCTTCATTTAGGGCATTTCATTGAAACGAAGGTTGGACAAGGATACATTGCTACTGAAGAGGCAAATACATATGATTAAAAGATATTTAATAGAAAAGCGCAGTTGGATTATCCTTTTTTTATTCATGCAATTCCTTATTATCTTTATTGCTTATATTGATTCGACGATCCCATTAAAAGCTATTCTGTATATCGTCTTTTTATTCATTATCATTTTTTCTATTTTTTTAATCATCCGCTACAATAAAGAAACGAAATTCTATAAAAGCTTACAAGAATGGGAGTATAATCTTGACGTAGCGGGTCTAGCTGACCCAGAAAGTCCTTTTGAAAAAATGATTGAAAAAAGCATCACTCACCAAGCAGATCTGCTTAATCAAATCACATCACAAAACCTAATGACTGTAGCTCAAGAGAAGGATGATTTATTGTCGTGGATTCATGAAGTTAAAACACCTTTGACAGCGATGCATTTAATGATTGAGAGATTAGAAGATGCATCGCTAAAATCTCATTTGATTTATGAATGGCTGCGAATTCATCTACTGCTTGACCAGCAGCTACATCAAAAACGGATATCTTTTATCGAGAATGATTTATACATTGAAAAGACAGATTTAAACACCTTAGTGTTTAACGAGATCAAAACGTTACAATCATGGTGTATTCAAAAAGGGATTGGCTTTGATATTGAGTTAGAGATAACGGAAGTGCTTAGTGATGCGAAATGGCTAGCCTTTATCCTTAGACAGCTTTTAACAAATGCTGTTAAATATAGTGAGAAAACCGATATCATGATTAAAAGCTATGAGAAAAATGATCAAACAATCCTTGAAGTAACGGACTTTGGCCGGGGGATTGATCCCAAGGATGTACCGCGCATCTTTGATAAAGGATTTACTTCAACGACAAAGCATCATGACAATGCTGCAACAGGCATGGGGCTATATTTAACAAAAAAAGCAGCTAAACCATTATTAATAAATATACATGTACAATCAAAACTAGAAGTAGGTACATCCTTTACTTTAACCTTTCCAAAAAGAAATGAATTCATAAATATCATGGGCATGTGACAAAAGTGTCACATGCTTTTATTGTTTGTTCGGATAATCGAAGGAAGTAATTTCCATAACCTTCTATAATAAAATCATCAAAGAAAGGATGTGCCAACATGATTGTTTTAGAAGCAAATAAAATTTATAAAAGCTATGGCAATAAGTTTAATAAACAAGAAGTGTTAAAGGGAATTGATATTAGCATTGAAAAAGGGGAATTCGTTAGTATTATGGGAGCATCTGGGTCAGGAAAAACGACCTTGCTCAATGTTCTTTCCTCTATAGATAAGGTTAGTCAAGGGAGCATCAAAATTGGAGAACAAGAAATGACAAGCCTGAAGGAAAAACAGCTAGCTGAATTCAGAAAAAATCACCTAGGCTTTATCTTTCAAGAATATCATTTATTAGACACTCTGACAGTAAAAGAAAATATTCTTTTGCCATTATCCATTACAAAAACTCCCAAAGCAGAAGCTGATCAAAAATTCAAGGAGGTAGCAAGTGAATTAGATATTTATAGCATAAAAGATAAATATCCAAATGAAATTTCCGGCGGTCAAAAACAACGTACTTCTGCAGCTCGAGCCTTTATTCATAAACCTAGTATTATTTTCGCTGACGAACCAACAGGTGCACTCGATTCGAAATCTGCTTCCGATTTATTAAACAAACTAAGCGAACTAAATCAAAAACGAAAAGCAACCATCATTATGGTTACTCACGATCCCGTTGCAGCCAGTTATTGCAGCAGAGTCATTTTTATAAAAGATGGGCAAATTTATACGCAATTACATAGAGGGGAGCAAACAAGACAGCTTTTCTTTAAAGATGTTATGAAAACACAAGGTGTACTAGGCGGGGTGCAGCATGAACATTAATCAACTCATCCTTCGAAATCTGAAAAAAAATTTGAAAAATTATTACCTGTATGTTTTTGCCTTAAGCTTTAGTGCTGCGCTTTACTTCGCCTTTGTCACATTGCAATATGATCCATCCATTGATCAAGTAAAAAGTTCGATTAAAGGGGCAGCTGCCATTCGTACAGCATCGATCTTACTTGTCGTGATTGTCGCCATATTTTTGTTATATGCCAATAACCTTTTTATAAAACGCCGCAGTAAAGAAATTGGCTTATTTCAACTAATTGGCATGACAAAAAATAAAATATTTCGCACCCTTAGTGCTGAGAACTTTTTTCTTTATTTCGGCTCCTTAGTCATAGGAATTTTCATAGGATTTTCAGCTTCACGCTTAATCATTATGATCTTATTTAAAATTACGGATGTTGAAGGAATTGCAGGACTGCATTTTTCTGGGAAGGCACTAATCCAAACACTTGCTGTTTTTACTGTTATCTATCTTTTTATTATGCTAATGAACTATTCATTTATTAAAAGACAAACGATTTTATCTCTATTCCGCGTAATTTCGATGGCAGAAGGAAAAGTAAAAAGGATATCCTTTATTGAAACGCTCATCGGAGTGATTGGCATAATCTTGATTATTGCAGGTTATTATATTTCATCAAAATTATTTGATGGAGACCATACAACGATGAAAGAACTATTCCTTGCTATGATCTCTATACTAGGTACTGTCATAATCGGGACTTATCTTTTTTATAAAGGATCTGTCAGTTTTATAGCGAATATGATTAGAAAAAAGAAAGATGGTTATTTAAATATTAATGAGGTATTATCGCTTTCATCGATTATGTTTCGAATAAAATCGAATGCTTTATTATTAACAATTATTACGACCGTATCCGCACTTGCGATTGGTTTATTATCCTTAAGTTATATCTCTTACTACTCCGCAGAAAAAACGGCTAAAAATAATGTACCTGCCGATTTTTCGATTACAAATATACAAAATGCAGCAGATTTTGAAAAAGCATTAAATGCAAATAACATAAAATCTACCGAAAAAAAGATTGATGTTATTGAGGTAAATATCAATATAGAAAAAATACTAGAAGAAAAAAATAGAAAAGGATTATACGTTGATCCTAAACAGATGCCTCTTCCAGTAATTAGTGAGCAAGCGGTTAAAGGAATCGATTTGTCACCTGAGGAAACCCGTTTTACAGGCTATAGTGATTTGATGCAAAAATTTATGAGCTTTAAGGAATCAGGACAAATCGAACTAAAAGGAAAAAATAATGTAATCCCACAAAATTATGTAGGTTTAAATAAAGATTTCGTCGTTTCCTATTATTTTACAAAAGGAGGCTTACCCGTTGCCATTGTGGACGAAACGATCTTCGAACAATTGAAGAAGGATTTAGATCCAGACATTCAACAAGAATCATCGATTTATATCGGGATTGATATAACAGATAAAGCGAAAATTGAAAAAGCCAATGTTATTTTTCATAAAATGGCTTTTAGCGAGGAAAATGATTCCCGTCTTGATATGATTAACGATCAGAAAAAAAACATGGGACTAATTATGTTTATCGTAGGCTTTTTAGGATTAACCTTCTTAATTACATCTGGATGCATCCTTTATTTTAAACAAATGGATGAAAGTGAAGATGAGAAGTCCAATTATACGATTTTAAGAAAACTTGGTTTCACACAGGGAGACCTGTTAATAGGAATTCAAGCAAAACAAAGTTTTAATTTCGGAATTCCTTTAGTCATTGGACTTCTCCATAGTTATTTCGCCGTTCAGTCGGGATGGTTCTTATTTGGAGCAGAGCTTTGGACACCGATGATTATTGTTATGGTCCTTTATACCGTGTTATATTCTATTTTTGGTTTATTATCTGTTCTTTATTGTAAAAAAGTAATTAAAGAAGCACTTTAGGAAGATGAAAAAGCTCCGGACTAAAAACTGGAGCTTTTGTCTTTTTCTTGATACAGTAAAACAACAAAATGCAACTTTTTTCAACCCATTGACTTTATAACCAAAAATACTTTTACGCACTTTCGCGGTAAAGTGTTAATAAATCCATTGACTGCTACTGGAAATTTTTCTATAATTATCTCCGTTATGAAACGTGCTCGAGATTGGAGATTAGTAGAATGAAAGAATTTTTTAGCAAGTTGTTAAATGGAATGAGTATTGGGATTGTGGTTGCGTTGATACCGAATGCTTTGCTAGGAGAAATACTGAAGCTTTTGATTCCTCATTTTCCTGCCTTACAACATTTATTCGATATCACAGTAATTGTCATGAGTTTGCTTCCTGTTATGATTGGTGTAATGGTAGGAATGTCGTTTAAATTAACTTCTATCCAAACAGCGAGTGTAGGTTTAGCTGCAATGGTAGGCGGTGGTTCTATTCAAAAAACGGCTGAAGGTTTATTCGCCTTAAGCGGAATTGGGATCGTTGTGAACACTGGTCTTACAGCTGCACTGGCCGTGTTATTTGTTCAATTGCTTGGCGACCGATTAAAAGCCTATTCTATTCTTATAATGCCAGCTTTAAGTATTTTAGTACCAGGGATGATTGGTTATTTGATTCTGCCATTTGTTAAATCATCAACGGGTATAATTGGTATCGCTATTGCAAATGTGACGACACTACAGCCTGTTTTAATGGGTGTTATTATTTCACTTATTTTCTGTCTTATTATTTTGTCCCCTCTTTCAACTGTAGGTGTAGCAACGGTGATTTCACTTTCAGGAATCGGTTCTGGTGCAGCAAATCTTGGAATTGTTGCAGCGGGTGTAGGCTTAGCCTTGGCTAGTTATAAAGCCAATTCACTTGGAACGGCATTGGCTCATGTATTAGGCTCACCTAAAATTCAAATGAGAAACTTTTTTATGAAACCGAAAATTGCTTTTCCTATGTTGATCACAGCAGCAATTCTTGGGGCATTGGCAGGGATATTAAATATTCAAGGAACACCTTATAGCGCAGGCTTCGGGTTATCAGGATTAGTTGGACCTTTAAATTATATGAATTTAACTGAGGATGGATGGACAACTAAAAATATTTCAATCATGGTAGGTACATTCTTTGTTATTCCGATTGCATTGAATCTTGGTTTAATCTACATTTTTTCTAGAAAATTAAAAATGATTAAAGCGGAAGATTATAAATTGAATTTTGATTAATGACTCAAATTTGCTTAATAAAAAAAGGTTAATGCAAGAACTCATGGAATAAAACCATCGATGTTCAGGCATTAACTTTTTTTATTTAATTGGGGCGCTCTAAGGTTTTTGCATTCTAGATTAGAATAATACTAGAACTAAATCTGTGTCTATAATCTTCCTACTTTTGAATGAAAATAACGATATTTCATTTGATATAAACAATTTTTTACATAAACCTTGATCTGGAGTTCACTCGAGGTATTATACTAAAAAACATCTTACAAACAGAAAGGAATGGTTAGACATGTTAAACGTTGACGGGAAAGTAGTTGTTTTAACTGGAGCTTCAAGTGGCATCGGAGAAGCAACTGCGAAAGTTCTAGCTAATAACGGAGCTAAGGTTGTACTTGCTGCAAGGCGTGAGGAGCGCTTGCGAGACCTTAAATCAAACATTGATAAACAAGGTGGAACAGCTGTATTTAAAGTAACCGATGTTACTTCCCATGAGGAAGTAGATGAGCTTGCAAGTTTTGCTAACGATACCTTTGGACAAATTGATGTGTTGATTAACAATGCGGGTATTATGCCACTTTCTTTCTTGCACGAAAAGAAAATAGCTGAATGGGATCAAATGATTGATGTAAATATGAAAGGTGTACTTTATGGAATTGGTGCCGTTCTTCCGTATATGCGAATTCGAAAACAAGGACATATTATTAACGTCTCTTCAGTAACAGGACACATCGTTAACAAATCATGGGCCGTCTATTCAGGTACAAAATTCGCAGTTAGGGCCATTACAGAAGCCTTAAGACAAGAAGAAGCAAAAAATAACATTCGTACAACGATTATTTCACCCGGAGCAGTGGTAACAGAGTTGGCAAATATCATTACGAATAAAGAAATTAAAAAAGGTATTGAGGAGTCAATGAAAATTTCATTGCCGGCAGAAGCTATTGCCCATTCGATTCTATATGCTATTTCTCAACCAGACAATACAGCTGTCAATGAAATAATAGTGAGACCAACTAACCAAGAAATATAATATAAGAGAAGTTTAAGGCTTACCTTTTTCATAGGTGGGCCTTAAACTTAAGTTATTAGCTAGAGTAATATTAGGAAGTACTAGAATAGATGTACAGAGTCTTTTAGACTCATATAACAAGAAGTTATATATAGACTTTAAAAATTGAACAAACCACCCAACTTTAAACTGAATTGTGGAAAAATAAACACAGGAGGATTACCTATGTGCTATACGATTGGCCAAGTATCAGATCAAACAGGTTTATCTATCTACACTTTGAGATATTATGAAAGAGAAGGCATTATTCCAATCGTTAACCGCAATGAAAGCGGCATACGTATTTTTGAAACAAAAGATATTGAATTACTAAAATTTGTATGCTGCCTCCGAGCGACTGGTATGGCCGTTTCAGACATAAAGGAATTTGTTCGTCTGATCATAAAGGGGGACGAAACAATTGACCAACGCATCCTCATGCTTAAAAAACAAAAAGAAAACTTAAAAACACAAGTGGATGAACTAATGTCTTATCAATCAATGATTAATCAAAAAATAAATTTGTATAGTAATATGATGATAAAGAAATAAAAGAGTAGTTGGAAAATTTTTTTAAACCTGCAGATTTTAAATAAAACTTGTTCATCTAAACCAACTCATGAGTTATATTCTTTTTATGCTAAAAGGAACGATTATGCAAAAACACTTATATTTAAACTACTTTTTTGTTACAAATTTTTTAACCCCGTCAAAAAAATCAAGAACGGGGTTATGTGTGTTTAAGGTTAAATATCAAAGGTAATGAATTTTTTGCATGGAATCAGATAAAGATGTTAAAGTCATACTTTTTAAAGAAATTCAGTTTTTATCTTTCTTTATCGAAAAGATTTCTCCCCACCAAATTTGCTGAAACAGGTTGTAAACCCAATTCTCTTGACCAAACAGATAGTTGCCCAATATGATGGATTTCGTGTGCTATAATATGCCTTAAAATTTCTCCAGCCGTATACTCCTCTTTACTCCAAGACACTCTCACGATTTTATTATCTAATTCCATCGACCAGCTTTGGAGATATCCCTTTATTTCACTATGGAAACTTTCTGACAGTTCTTTAACCTTTTCAATTGTGTTGTAATCGTCAATATTTATCTCGCAATCTGCTTTTCCCTGAAGATCCCTTATCCAGCTGTATTCAACGTCTATTATATGAACGAACGTGCGAAGAATACTGCCTACTCCCCCAACACGTTCAAGAAGCAGCTCTTCATTTGTTAATTGAGTGCACCATTCTAACCATTCTTTTCTTACTTGCCAATTGTACTCAAAAAGTATGTGCATAAGATCCTCCTAAAATTTAATCTGCTTAATAAATGAAACAAGTTAATCTTTTAAAAACTCATCTAATCGTTTCATTACCATTTCTACAGCTGTAATGGACATGAACGTATTAAATGGTTCAATATCTAAAGAGTGATTAGCATTGGGGACCTTTTCAACGATTATATTGGCTTTATTCTCAATAGCTTCAATTTTACTAGAAATATAATGGTGATCTTTTTCTCCTATCACAAGAAGAATTGAATCATTGCTAGTTAAGAGTGATTCAAAAATTGAATCATATTTTAATAATGGCGTAAGTAAAATCATTTTAGAATTCATATACTTATCGCTTTTCATTAGGCAGTCGATAATTGGAATGGTACCAAGTGATTTTCCTAAAAACACAATTTCTTGATATTGGTTATTTTTAAGCACTTCCGCTATGATGGGCTTTACATCATTAATAATAATTTTTGTGATATCCTCTAATGAAAGATTGAAAATATCCTGCCCGTAAGAATAATGGATATGAACAACATCATATCCATTATGAAGCATTGTCATTGTTGAATAATAAAATAAGGGCTTCTCATACGTGTAACCCGCACCAGAAAACATAAAACATACAACTGGACCCCCGTTTTCAATATGAGTGTATGGAACTTTTTTTTCGTTAATTATTATGTTTTTTTGATAAACCTGCATCAAAAGCCTCCCTTTGCATAATGCACTTTATACTACCATTGTTAAGCATTGCCTTCATTGTAATTTCCTTGATCGTAGTCTTCTCTCGCTTGTACGACTAAATCATAATTTGTTTCTGTCCATTTGTGCAGGATTTTCATCGGCTCAATTAATGTTTCGCCTAAAGGGGTTAATGAATAATCAACAGTCGCAGGCACGGATGGATATACCTCACGTTTAACTAGTCCATCCCTCTCCATTTTACGTAAAGTCTCGGTTAACATTTTTTGAGAAATCCCTGTAATCTGCTTTTTCAAGTCGCTATATCTCTTTTTTTCGTCTTCCAATGCGTAGAAAACAAGTGCAGTCCATTTATTAGCGATCACTTCAAGCACAAGCCGATAACTGCAAGTCGATGCATTTAGTTTTTTATTATTGATCATCATAAAAACCACTCCTCCGTACTTCAAGGTTCGTAAGCCACTTTAAAGTGCCTCCTTACAAAAAGTAAGTTTCTATATTAATGTTTATTTATGTTCTATAAAAGTATTGTAAAAGAAATATATCACAGCAGAAGGGAAGTTAATAATGAAATCATTTGAGATTCAAAAAACATTTAGCCTAGACTCTTTGGTGACAACGGAACGTCCAAAACCAGTTCCTGGACCGAATGAAGTATTAATAAAGATGCGGGCAGTTTCATTGAATTATCGCGACCTAGGTGTCATTAGCGGCTTTTATAATCCTAATCTACCCCTTCCTCTTATCCCCATTTCTGATGGTGTAGGAGAGGTAATTGTAATTGGGGATCACGTAAGTCGTGTAAAGCTGGGCGATCGGGTTAGCGCATCATTCTTCCAAAAATGGATTTCTGGAGTACCGGATAATGTTGGTTTACAAAGTACACTCGGAAGTCCCCAAGATGGACTATTGACAGAATACGCAATCATTCATGAGGATGGATTAGTTCATGTACCCGAGCACTTGACGGATGAAGAAGCTGCTGCCCTTCCTTGTGCGGGAGTTACAGCGTGGCATGCTGTTGTAACAAAAGGTAAAGTTCAAGCAGGTGATACTGTCGTCGTACAAGGAACCGGTGGTGTATCCTTATTCGCTCTACAATTTGCAAAAATGCACGGTGCAAAAGTCATTGTCACTTCAAGCAGTGATGAGAAATTGGAAAAAGCTATGAAACTAGGAGCAGACTTTGGTATTAATTATAAAACAACACCCGATTGGGAAAAAGAAGTTCTTGAATTTACACAAGGGATTGGCGCTGATCATGTGTTGGATCTTGGAGGTGCTGACACACTGAATAAATCGATGAACGCCATTCGTATTGGCGGTCAAGTTACGATTATTGGTATTTTATCAGGTTTTCACGCTGATGGATTTAATATAATCACTGCCATACAGCGGAACGTCAATATTCAAGGGATATCTGTCGGGAGCCGTGAAATGTTTGAATCGATGAACCGAGCAATACAACAAAACAAAATGCGCCCTGTCATAGATCGAGTATTTCCTTTCGAACAATCAGTAGAAGCTTTAAGATATATGGAAAAAGGAAATCATTTTGGAAAAATATGCATTAAAATTTGATGCCATTTAGTCTAACAGCAGTACTTTATTATAAACGTTCAACAAAAGGAATTACTTAAATTCGGACAGAAACCTAGAACATAGCTGGGATACTGCCTACACTCTAATGAATAATCCTTTTAAAACTCTATATGGTATCATATAGTCATTAGCTTTTTAGGAGGATTCATTTTTGGATAAAGAAATGCTTAAAGAAGCGGAGCAGTTTATTCATACCTTTTATAGAGAAACAAATAAGTCTGAAATAGATATGCAAATTAGATTGGCTGAGATCACAGAGGCCATACAATTGCAAGGATACTATAAGCATACCTTTAAAGAGCTGGAATATGGGGCTAAATTGGCATGGCGGAATAGCAACCGATGTATCGGACGATTGTTTTGGGAAAGCTTATATGTCATTGATAAACGGCATTTAAAAACAGAGGAAGAAATGAAAGATGCCTTATTGGAACATATTGATTATGCAACAAATAAAGGACGTATACGACCTGTCATTACTGTATTTTCACAGGAAACCGTTCAAAATTCAGTACGCATATGGAACCACCAGCTAATTCGTTATGCTGGTTACAACACTAAACAAGGAATAATAGGGGATCCAGATTCCTTCGCTTTTACAGAAGAGTGTCAAAAGCTAGGCTGGAAAGGATCAGAAGGTCCATTTGATGTATTGCCTTTAGTCGTTCAAGTAAATAACAACGCTCCAAAGATGTATGATATACCTGACGAACTCGTTCTTGAGGTTCCGATTCGTCATCCTGATATTAGCTCGTTTGAGGATTTACATCTCAAATGGTATTCTGTCCCCATTATTTCAAGTATGCGTCTTGAAATAGGAGGAATTCATTATCCAGCAGCTCCTTTTAATGGATGGTACATGGGTACTGAGATCGGTGCAAGGAATTTAGCAGATGAAGGGCGGTACAATACACTTCCAAGAATAGGGTCATTAATGGGCATAGACATCAAAAGGAATAGCTCTCTTTGGAAGGACCGAGCCCTGCTTGAATTAAATATTGCTGTCTTACATTCCTTTAAGGAAGATGGCGTAAGTATTGTCGACCATCATACAGCGGCTCAACAATTTAAGCTTTTTGAAGAAAGAGAAAAGGAAAGCGGAAGACAAATTACAGGAAATTGGGCTTGGCTTATCCCTCCTATGTCCCCCGCTACAACGCATATTTTTCATAAACCTTATAAAAATGAGATTAAAAAGCCGAATTTTTTTAATCAACCGATTCCTTATTAGTTTTTTAGCCAACCATGTGTTGGCTATTTTATTTAGCCGTTCCATAATCCCTTCAAAATAAAGGTATACGATTTAACCTTATGCTTCTTTGGTTTATATGGTTAATTCACATCATTATTTGGACACAATCATTTTGATTCCTTCTTACAATTCCCATCTTAGCTCATGCTGTAATTAAAGGGTGCCTAATTATTCAACACCTAATTAAAAGTAAGCATCTATTACAAGGAAGGATTCGAAGCAGGAAAATATATTTTTTACCACATATTTGTAAGAAACAAAAGCAAACTATTACATAGAAAAGCTTTCCATTGAATTGAATTGGATTAGAATTATTAAAATTATATGTTAATTTTAAAAAAGGGTGGTTAATATTGCTTCGAAAACTTCTAAGAAAACGATTTCGCAAGCAAAAAATACAGCAACAGATTACGAAGCAGCAAGATTTGCTTTCTTCCAATCTCGATGATAATCTACGCGTTCTTCGCTCTGTATATCAAGATTGCTTTGATGTAGTCTTTCGAACGTTTTTAATTGCTGGAAAAACAAAAGCAGTTCTGATTTATATAGAGGGTTTATCCAAAATAGAAGAAATTAATGATAATATACTAGCTCCACTTACAGCAGATACTGAAGGAAACGAAGGCAGTTCGTTTGAGACGCTAAAGGAAAAAATACATATTTCAAAGATTCAAGAAATACAAACAGTTACGGATTGCTTAGGGAATATCTCCAATGGGAACCCTATACTTTTAATGCAGCAAGAAGAACGAGGATTTGCTTTAGGATTAGCTAATTGGGATAAACGACAAATTGAAGAGCCAACTGCAGAGAGTGTTGTACGAGGACCAAGAGAAGGGTTTATTGAAACTTTAGGGGTTAATACATCCCTCATAAGACGAAAAATAAAAAGTCCGAATCTTAAAATGAAATCAATGAAAATTGGGCGCTATACGAATACAGATGTTGTCATTGCCTATATTGAAGGACTTGTAGATCAAGCTCTTATTGAGGAAGTCAAAAATCGACTGCAGCGCATCGAAATAGATAGTGTACTCGAAAGTGGATATATTGAGGAAATGATTGAAGATAATCCCTACTCTCCTTTTCCTCAACTAATTAATACGGAACGACCTGATGTCGCCGCCGCAAATCTTCTAGAAGGACGTGTGGCCATATTAATCGATGGTACCCCTTTTGTTTTAATTGCACCTGTTACCTTTTTTTCTTTGCTGCAATCTTCGGAGGACTATTATCAACGTTCCTTGATTAGTTCAAGCATTCGTTTATTGCGCTTCTTGTTTATGGCCGTGTCTCTAATTTTACCTTCACTCTATGTAGCTGTCCTTACGTATCACCAGGAGATGGTACCAACCGCTTTGCTTATTAGTGTGGCTGCTTCAAGAGAATCTGTTCCCTTTCCCGCACTGGTGGAAGCATTGCTAATGGAGATTACATTTGAAGCGCTTCGTGAAGCTGGAGTTCGCCTTCCTAAACAGATTGGGTCTGCTGTCAGTATTGTAGGTGCTTTAGTTATCGGTCAAGCTGCCGTACAAGCTGGCCTTGTTTCTGCTCCGATGGTCATGGTTGTTGCTATTACTGGAATAGCCTCTTTTATGATGCCCCATTATACACAAGGGATGACATTAAGGATGTTACGATTTCCAATGATTTTCCTGGCTGGAATGTTTGGTTTGTTAGGAATTATGCTTGGAATTATTATCATTGTCATTCATTTATGTTCATTGCGCTCATTTGGGACTCCATACCTTTCACCATACGCACCGATGAAATATCGTGAGTTGAAAGATACTTTGATTCGAGCTCCATGGTGGAAGATGAATACACGCCCTCACTTAACTGGTGATTTCAACAAATATCGTCAAGGTCCAATGCAAAAACCAGGTTCAAACAGAGGGAATAAACAGTAGAGAGTGCGTGAATAAAGAGGAGGATATGAAAAAGATGAAGCCCTTTCAATTTCAGAAAATCATAAAAATTTTTATCCTTCTTCTCATTATTTCAAGTAGTTTCTTGTTAACCGGCTGCTGGGACCGAAAAGAAGTCAATGATATGGCACTAGTACTAGGAGTTGCTATTGATAAGTATAAAGACAAAAAAATTGAACTTACTCTCCAAGTGTTGATACCTCGGTCTGCTGCAAGTGGTGGACAACAAGGCTCAGGAGGAAGTGGAGGCGGAGGCGGTGGAGGGGGTCCTATAGCTTTAGTGAGATCGGTAGTTGGAAAAAATATAGCAGATGCTACATCAAAACTGGAAGGGAAATTTTCACGTAAAATCTTCTGGGGACACTGTAAAATGTACATAATTGGAGAGAAGCTTGCCAAAGAAGAAGGAATTCGTAGGCAAATGGACTTTTTACTTCGCCACCCAGAACCTCGGGAACGTGCTTATTTATTTGTTAGTCATGGAAAAGCAGCTGATTTTCTAGATCCAGCTCCATCGTTAGAACTTTACACAGGTGAAGGAATTCGAAAATTATCGGAAAAACGTATTGGTATAGAGATAACAGTGAAGGATGTTGAGCAAATGTTAACAAGTGATACAAAGTCAGCTCTCTTGCCTTACATGAAGATGGTACCGTCAAAGGTTGGCAAAAAAGGAAAAAAGGCGATTACGATCACTGATACGGCTATTTTTAAGAAAGATAAAATGGTCGGTAACATTGATGAATATGCAACGAGAGGATTATTGTGGTTACGAAATGAAATTGAGGTGAGTGCGATCACAGTAAATCTGAAAAATGATGAAGGAATATCCGTAGATCCCATTCAACAAACGGTGAAGCTAATCCCCAAAATAAAAAAAGATAAATGGGGAATTATTGGAAAAATCGATTTAGAAGGGATGATTACTCAAAATGAAACAAATTTGGATATGATGAATCCATCCGTCATCAAACGGATAGAAAAAGAGATAGAAATAACCATTAAACAACGTATCAATAAGGCTCTTAACCAAGTGCAGAAAGAGATGAAAGTGGATGCATTCGGTTTTGCAGATGCGTTTCATCGCCAATATCCCAAACAATGGGAGAAAGAGAAAAATCGTTGGGATGAGATTCTTCCGCAGATAGACGTGAAAATAGATATTAAAGCAAAGGTGCTGCGATCTGGGTTATCTACTACACCAGCAGGATTAACGAAAGAAGAGGTAAAAGAAAAATGAAATGGCTAGCAGTACTTGGGATCACAACTTGGGCGGTTGTTCTAACATTTTATGAATGGCCAAAAATGAATCCGAATCAGAAAAAGGAGAAAGTAACTTTTGTGACTTTAACTACACTTGGATGGTTGCTTGCTGTCCTCCTGCTTTTTTTCCCGAATATGCCAGGTCCTACACAATTGCTTGATTATATTTTTAAGCCACTTAGTAAACTGCTTGAAGAAAAATAGTTGTAAAAAAGGGGCAAGACTATGAATGAAAAAATTAAAATTTCTGCAATTCAGATGATGTTTCTCGTCCTTATGCCAATCATATCAACTGCCATTCTGACCATTCCTTCCGTTACCGGCAAGCAGGCAGGTCGAGACATGTGGATTTCTCCAATTTGGGCATCCTTAAGTGGTTTGTTTACCGCTTTTATTGTTTATCAATTGCATAAAATTTTCCCAAAGGAGACCATTATTCAATATAGTCAACATATTGTGGGACGATTTCTAGGAAAAATAATTGGATTTGTCATTTTATTTTATTTTCTATATGTATCAGGTTTAATTGATAGAGAATATGCAGATTTTGTTATTACCTCTTTTCTCCCTAACACACCGATGCCAGTAGTCATTGGAAGTATGGTCCTAGTCTGTGCCTTCGCTGTACGAGGCGGATTAGAGGTAATAGGTAGAGTTGCCCAACTTTTTGTTCCAGTCTATTTGCTTCCATTTATTCTATTTCTTCTTCTTATACCTGACTTTAAAGTAGAGAATATGTTTCCTATAATGGAACATGGTGTCACCTCTTCGTTAAAAGGAGCCATTCAACCATCACTTTGGTTCAACCAAATTTTTCTAATCTCTATGCTTCTTCCTTTTTTAACTGATCGCATAAAAGGGATGAAATATAGCGTAGTCGCAGTGGTTATCAGCATGATCACAATGGTATATATCAATATTGTAAATCTTTTCTTATTTGGAGAATCCGTCACCACTTATACGTATCCGGTCTTTACTGCTTTCCGATACATTAGCGTTGCCACTTTTTTTGAACGATTTGAGTCAGTCGTAATTGTCATTTGGGTGATGGGTGTCTTCCTAAAGCTTTCAATATTTTATTATGTACTGGCTTTTGGCACAGCTCAATGGTTACATATAACGGACTACCGATCTCTTGTATTCCCGCTTGGATTATTAATGACTCTTTTTGGTATTTGGGCATCCCCTAGCATGCAAGAACTATCTAAATTTATTGAAACGGTCATTCCTTTTTTGGAAACATTTATTTTCCTTCTTATTCCAATACTATTGCTACTCATCGCGTTAATTCGAAAAAAAATGGAACAATAATGGTTCAGGCTAACAAGATAAATAATTCAAAGCCTAACTAGCTGAGTCAATATGACTCAGCTGGCTCACCCATTACAATGTTTAAATAAGCTCTATTTCATTAAGGAAAACGGAAAAGTACGTTTTGACGTTCAATCATATTCAACTCTCATGGTAGCTTGATAATTCTTTTATTTTTGATACCCAATCTTTAAAGCTTTCATATTCATTTGGATTGAATTCAAAATACTTCTTTATTAGTTGGACAGATTCTCTTTCTAGATCATGAAAAACACCATCCGAAAAAATAAGTTGAAGAATTTCAGTTAAAACGATCGTTTTCGATCGATCATCTTTGAATTCCTTAAGAATATCGCCAATGCTATTACCCTTTATTGTATAATTCTCAAGCTCCATTTCCTTTTTATACTTTTTAAGAACTGTATTTTCATATATAGATAGTTTCCCATCAATCGAGGCAATCAGTGAAGCTAATTCAAGAAATGCCTTTCTTTCCTCTATCTGAAGTTCTGCTAGAAACATTCTTACATCTCCTTTAATTACATTTAATCATTAATACGGAAAATACTAGATTAGGTTTCATTATTATGATGGTTATAGAAAATTTCTTATTTGCAAATCTTTAAATTAATCCTTACGTTTTAGAAACCATTAACAAAATATTCTATTACCTCTATCTCGTCCTCATTAAGCTCCCGCATTAACTGTTTCTCATACTCTTTTTTTATATTCATTCCATCTCCACTGAACTTATCAGTGAACTTTGCAATCGTTCTTAAGAGATTAACTTCATCATTGAATTCTGCTTTTGAGATAGGTTTCCAATGTGAAAGCACATAGGTGTCTGCGTCAAATGTTTCTAATACATCTAAAAGCGCCAGTGTTTTTTCGATTGTATACTTTCTTTTCGCTGAAAAAATATCTGGATAAATGCAATCTCCTAAAAATAAGATTTTCTCTTCTTTTATAAACACAACAACAGAGTCAATGGCATGATCGCCACCTACTTGCTGCAAAATACAGGTAATACCACCAAGATCAATTTCAATCCGATTTTCAAATGTTAAATCTGGCAGGGTAATTTGAATATTTCGATGATTAGCGAACTCCTTTTTTATGGCCGAAGCACAAAACTCGATTTCTGTTCCTTCTTTCACTCTCTCATTTAACGCATCATCTGACCATGATAAAGGAATTAATTTTTCCATCTCATGTTTCGTTTGATTAGACGATATAGAAATGGCTTCACTTAAAGAAGAAAGACCAAATATATGATCCCAATGCCAATGTGTTAGAACAACGATGTTTGGTTTAGAAACCTGCCTTTTAGAAAGCTCATGAAGAAAATATTGCGCATGTGCTTCTGAGTTTCCCGCATCAATTATTAACGTTTTATCATTACCAACCACCATTCCCAGGATTGGACGGTCCGTCTCAGACACTGGCGTTTGATACCAAAACCTCACACCAATCTTTTTTATCGTTTGCACGGAATTTCCCCTCTCCATGTTCATTTTTACTACTACACTATTGAAAGTTTAATAAAGAGAAATATTAATCTTTTTCAGAGCAGGATGAGGTTTCTATCACATGCTCTTTCATTTTTATTTTAAATTTAGCAAGTATAGAGCTTAGAAATTCATTAATGGCTATGTCGATTTTGTCATGGTTTTCAGGATAAAGCCAATTTTCAGGTATAATTAAATATTCACAAAGCTTGCTTTCTAAATACCTGTATATAATCTGTGCTTCATCTATCTCATCTTTCCTAATATCAATAGGTGATGGAGGGAATTTAATTTGAAAATAGGCTAAAATATTTGATTTAATCAATGTACATAGCAGATCCATATTTGCGGGCTCTATTTCATATATTTGATTAAAAAGAATTTTGTTCCTGTTAATAAGGAACAGTTTCATCTTGAGGTTATCTACGCATTCAACCACAATAATATTTTTATTTTCTTTTGTGAATTCAATTACTTTTTCTTTCTTTAAAAGGGAATTTATTGCATCTATACAGTCTCTAACCTTTGCTGCCTTTTCAAAATCAACATTACTAGAAGCATCGACCATTTTTTGTTTTAATTCTTCAAGGATGCTTGTGTCAGTCCCTTCAAGTAAAGCAATGATTCTATTTATGATGTGATGGTACTGTTCAATCGCTGATTTTTCAAAACATATCCCCATACACAATCCCAATGAATAGTTTAAACATGGAGTACTTTTATTGGATAGATTATTACAGTCCATTTTAAAGAATTCTTTTATACCTTTAATCGCTTTTTCTACAGTATTCTTGCTTGTATAAGGGCCAAAATAAAGATTGCTGTCATATTCATTAATATGATTGGTCAGTTCCATCCGATAAAGCCTTTTATCCATCCGGATCATAATATACGTGTATGATTGGGGGCTCTTCATCAATTTATTATAAATTGGTTTTAATTCCTTTATTAATCGACATTCAAGCATAAAAGCTTCAAATTCTGTATCAGTTCGAATATAGTCAAAATCCTTTAAATGTTTGACTAGCTTTTCAACCTTTTTAGAATGGTTCTTGGAGTTTTGGAGGTAAGAATGAACTCTATTTTTTAAATGTTTCGATTTCCCCACATATATGATACTACCAGCAGAATCTTTCATTAAATAGACTCCTGGTGAAGAAGGAAGCTTTTTTGCCTTATCTCTAAGATCCATCGGAATTCCCCCTTCATCATCCTTGTAAGAATAATGATTATCCAATTGCATGTTTTTCCCAGTAATCATTTATTGCCTCTTTGAAAATTTCAGCTAATTCCTTGTTTTTCTTCTTTTTTAGCCATTCAGTTTGAACAATTGGTAAATTTAATTTTAGTATGATTTTTTCATTAGGCATTTCATATTTTCTAATATCTTCTAAAGTGATCCCTTCTTCTATATTCGGAAACAAAAGATCGTTTTCGTTCACTATGTGAAAATCCTGATAATCATCAATATCATTCAATTCACAGAAAAAATTAAGCTGAGGCAATCCTCCTGAAAAGCTTTTTAGATGCATAAATGAATTTATGACTCTACCATCTTGTAATTCTATCTCTAAAATTAGATTTTCCTCATTTCCATATCTTTTTACAGCAACTTCACTTACAATCATATCTAATTCCAAGGTATATCCTGTACTTGACTCAAAAATGTAGATTACGCTATTAAATATATGGACACTCTCTCCATCAATTTTTACCGTTTTAACCTCTGCCATGAAATACTCTCCTTTCATGCAATATTTCGACCAAAAAAGAGCAATCCCTGCACATTATTTGGTATCAGTGTATAACAAAAAACCCCGTTTCGGAAAAGTTTTATTTACGAAACGAGGTCCTCTATTAAATATGTTTATTATTAGGCTTTCAAACAAATCTGTGATATTAGTTCAATAAAGCAGACACAAAAATTTATAGTTTTTTTATCGCTACCGCTTGGTAGCCTTTTAGAAATCATTACGACTTACAGGTTCAGGAAGTGCAAGACAGATATTACGCACATTTTCAGACATGCCTGTCGTGACTTGTGATTTATATTTTTATTCACCTACCATGGATTCTATTTTGCCTTCACATCGGGTTGATGAATTCCGAATATATTGCCTTCGGTATCAATATAGTATCCTTGCCACGCCATTCCAGGGAGTGCATATTTGGACATTGCTACTTTGCCGCCATTCTCAATAATTTTAGCTTCCGTTAAATCGTAATTTTCCACTCCCATTGTACAAGCAAATCCATTTAAAGATTGGTTTGTTTCCGGTGGAGCACTTTGACGCTGTATCAAAGCACCATTGATCCCAAGTTCATTCTCATTACCAGTCACCGCTCCAAAGTAAGGCATTCCTGCATAATCACTCCAATCCTGAAAAGACCATCCGAATACCTCTCCATAAAATTTCTTTGCCCGCTCCATGTCATTCACATGAATTTCAAAATGAATTAATCTTCCCATGATTTCCTCCTTATTTTTAAATCATTTTCAAATATGGGAGTATATTCGTATTTTGACTATCTTTAGATGCTCACTTCACTATTTTATTACATTATTTCCAATACTTCCTTACCCATATCTGATTATAACTTACTTATTTATTCACTAAAAACTCTAAGCCCAAGTAATCTCAGCGTAATTCTGATTAAGAAACGCATTCATGCACTCTTTATCCCAAGACCCTACTTCAAATTCTTTCAATTCGTCATAATGTTGAAAGACAGAATGAGCACAAGTTAAAACAAAAGAAATATGACTAAGGATTTCTTTTGTTTATTAGTTTTCTATAATTTTAACTCTAGTTTCGCCACACACTCCACATGCATCGTCTGTGGAAACATATCCACCGGCTGAACCTCAACCGTCTTATATCCTCCATCCTCCAACACTCTCAAATCCCTTGCCAAGGTTGCTGGATTACACGAAACATATACGACTTTCTTAGGCTTCATTGCTAAAATCGTTTCTAATAACTTTTCATCACAGCCCTTTCGTGGAGGGTCTACAACAAGAACATCTGCTTTTACACCTTCGTTATACCATCTCGGTATTACTGTTTCTGCTCCACCAACTGCAAATTCAACATTGGTTAACCGATTTAATTCAGCATTCCTTTTAGCATCAGCAATCGCTTCAGGGACAATTTCCACTCCGTGTACCTTTTTAGCTTTTTGAGCTAAAAACAATGAAATAGTCCCGATACCACAGTAAGCATCGATGACCGTTTCTACACCAGTTAAACCCGCATACTCTAGTGCTTTTTCATATAATACCTTTGTTTGCTCTGGATTTACTTGATAAAAAGAGCGCGCAGAGATGGCAAATTTAATGTCACCGATGTAGTCATAGATGACTTCGTCTCCTGATAAAACCTTCGTTTCATCCCCCATGATCACGTTGGTTTTTTTCGGGTTGATGTTTTGAATAATGGATTTGACGCCTTTTATTTGTGCATTAATTTCTTCAACAATTTTCTTTTTATTCGGAAGCTCACTAGTACGAGTAACAAGAACGATCATAACTTCTCCTGTCGTCAGGCCGTATCTTGTCATAATATGACGCAGATCTCCTTTATGTCTTCCTTCATCGTAGGCACGGACTCCATATTTGCTGCAAATTTCTTTTACTGCTTGTACCACTTCGTCGTTTTTTTCTTGCTGGATAAGACATTCCGTCATATCAATAATTTTATGAGTACGCTGTTGATAAAAGCCGCCTATTAATCCACCCTCTTGTTCACCTATAGGAACTTGAGCTTTATTGCGATAACGCCAAGGTTCGGCCATGCCTAAAACAGGATGAATTTTTACATTATTGAGTTTTCCAATACGAGCGATCACATCTTGAACATGCTTTTCCTTCGCCTGAATTTGTCCTTCATAGCTTAAATGCTGAAGCTGACAGCCGCCGCACTCCTTATAAATCGAGCAAGGTGCTTCTACTCGGTAAGGGCTTTGATCCAAAAGCTCCATTAATCTACCGAACCCGTATCCTTTATTTACTTTAATGACCTTAATTTTTGCTTTTTCGCCTGGAAGCCCGTTTGGCACAAATAAGGGGTAGCCATCAACCTTTGCCACTCCCGCTCCATCATGTGTTAAATCTTCAAATACAACTTCTATATAATCGTTTTTTTGAACTGGTACTGTTTTGTTCATCTGTTTCTTCCTTTACACAAAAATTCCGTATCTATTGTTCGAGGAAAATTGTATCACACCTTAAACAGAATACGAAATGATCAATGCAGGAAGGTTCGGAAGAATATTTAGTTATGTAGAAAAGAGGGAATCAACTCTACCCATATAAGATCGTTTTTTCACTTCTTAACATCAATCAATTCAAATCGTTCACAAACGAGCAGCAAATCTTCTGTAAATTTAAGGCCGATTTGACTTAACTCTTCTTTGAAAAATTTTTCATGGGCATCCTTCCAATATGGATAGGTCAAATCACCTTCTCCTTCTGCAAAAGCAAACTCTTCTTTCACCTCATTCATTGGCGTCAACGTGACGTCCACTGTTTTAATAATCGCGACAGGCTCATCCTTACTGTTCAAAATGATGCTATAATCACCTGTCGAGGGAAGTAGCTCCTGTTCCCTTTCATAAAAAACATAAGCTGAGCATGTAGCTGTTTTGATCCCTTTTATTACTAAGTCTGCAAGATGGTCCGGATTCGCACCAAACTGCCAGGCACTTACAATACGGGGCTTTACACTATCCTTCCAAAATTCATCCCAATAGGTTTGTGCTGCTTGATTCATTCTCTTCAACTCATTTCTGACCGTATTATTGTATGAATCTTTTTTCTGCTTTCCCTAAAAAAATCCTTCTTTTGTTTATATTTTCAATTTCTTTTTCTCCTGTCAAGGGTTTAAACAATATATCTCCATCATTTTTGTAAAATCAGCTAAAAATTTTTCCATAAAATATCTTGACATTTTATATCTTCACGGGATATATTTAATTTGCAATTATGAACCGATCGTTTCAAAATTAAAATGAAGGAGTTGTTAAGGTATGGCAGAAACAAAATTAACAGGTAAAGTAGCATTGGTAACTGGGGGATCACGCAGTATTGGGAAAGCAATCGTGAAGCGTTTAGCAAGCGAAGGTGCAGCTGTCGCTTTCACTTACGTAAGTGCACAACAAAAAGCAGAGGATTTGGTTAAGGAAATTGAAGCAGAAGGCGGACGCGCCTTAGCACTTCATGCTGATAGCGCAGACGTAGATGCAGTTAAAGGAGCAGTTGCACAGACAGTAAAAACATTTGGGGGAATTCACATCCTTGTAAATAATGCAGGGATGGCCAACTTAAAACCTTATGATCAATTCTCTATAGAAGAATTCGATCAAATGGTAGCAGTAAACGTACGCGCAATCTTCGCTGCTGTCCAAGCGGCTGGTCCTCAAATGGGTGAAGGCGGACGCATTATTAATATCGGGAGCATCAACGCTGACAGCAATCCTTTCCCAGGAAACAGCCTTTATGTAATGTCTAAAGCCGGTGTCGCTGGTCTAACCCGAGGTCTTGCCCGTGACTTGGCTCCAAAAGGGATAACTGTAAATAACGTTCAACCGGGTCCTACTGATACAGATATGAATCCTGCTGACGGTCCTTATGCACCAATCGTTACAGATATGATTCCAATTGGACGCTATGGTACAGGTGCAGAAATTGCAAGCATGGTTGCTTATTTAGCCTCACCAGAAGCCGCTTTTGTGACTGGTGCAACGATTAATGTAGACGGTGGAGTGGTCATCTAAAATACAAAAAATAAAAAATGAATGGAGCGATTAACATGACAACAATCGGTATTATAGGAACAGGAGCCATCGGGCAGGCATTTGCAAAGCATGTAGTAGATGCTGGTTATGAAGTATTACTAAGCAATAGACGTTGACCAGAATCTCTTGCTCTACTAGTAAAATCACTTGGAGGCAATAGCAAAGCGGTTACTGTTAAAGAGGCAGCAACAGCTGATATTGTATTAGTTGCTGTGCAGTGGCAGCAATTAGAAACAGCACTTTCTGACTTACCTGAATGGAATGGCCGAATCGTGATTGATGCAACAAATCCGATTATTCAACCTGGTTTCAACATTGCCAATCTAGGCGGAAGAACTTCAAGTCAAGTCTTTGCCGACTTTGTTCCAGGGGCACGTGTAGTGAAAGCCTACAACACGCTGACACCTGGTACACTAGGATCTAATCCCATCACAAATGGCGGACACCGTGTCATTTTTATTTCCGGCGATGATATTGATGCAAAAGAAGCTGTTACCCATATTAATAATAGAGTAGGATTTGCCACTGTAGATCTTGGAGATCTTGCAACCGGCGGAAAATTATAGAAATTCCCAGGAGGCCCTATCCCAACTCTTAACTTGATAAAAATATAAAAATGATACAAAAAGGTGCCTTAAAATATAAAGAAAGGCACCTCTTTTTACCGTAAGAGTAACTCTAAAGTTTGATCAAAAATATTCCACTTTTAAAAAATGGATTATCTCACATGCCTATTTACGATGTAGAAGATTTTCTCTATATAAATAAAAAACATAATCAGTCATAACGGAAGAATCACCTAATTGATGCAGCATAGCTGAAATATTCCCTCTATGATAGGTCCCATGATTCACTACATGTAAGACCAATTCAGATAGACTTGTTTCTCTTAATCCTGCATATGGATTATCCAACATAAATTTCTTTTCCATATCTTCCTGACTGTTAAAAAAAGATATATAACGAGCTGATAAAGTGTGAAATTCCTTTTCTATTTCTTCAATGGGCAGTTTCTCCATCTTCTCTTGAAGTGGAAAAGAAGTTTGCCTTGCCTCATTCATACTCCGACCTTCAAGGACCTTTAACCACAGATGATCAACTAAATAGATATGAGACAACACCTTTGAAACAGAAGAAAAGACACTTTTCATTCGTAAGCCCCCAATCAAACAACGCATATGAACATGCAGCACCTCCTGGTACGATGAACGTATCAATTTAAGGAGGTGCTATTCACATGTCGCAACAAAAACTTACAATTATCCCCGTTACACTACATTCCGAAAATAAAGTTTCATTTACAGCCACTTCATCACCAACCTCTTCCAATAACGCTTGCACGATCAAAACAGCAAACGCGGAAATCTCCTTCTTCAACGGCGTGCATCATCCAAACGGTCATGAGGGAGTTGAAACATCTGTGAAATACGACTATACAAGTGTGAAAAATATTTACATCATTTGCGGAAAGACCGATATGCGAAAAGGTATTGACGGATTAGCCACACTGATTCAAGATTCTTTTGAACTGGATCCATACGGCGATTCCATTTTCTTGTTAAGTGGTTGGAGTAAAGATCGCTATAAATGTTTGTATTTCGATGGTGATGGCTTCGCCATGCTTTATAAACGCATATAAATTCTCTTCTATATAATCTAGTACTTTATTGATTTGTTTTTGTTGTTCTTTTCCGTAGATCATTATTTAAACTTCCTCTGACTCCCTGTATACTCCTCTTAAAAAATCCTTACTTGCTAATAAGAATGCAGCTTTCACTACCATTAAAAAAAGGTTAGAATCAATCTAACCTATCAGCGATAATATCCACTCTTTTACATCTACCAATCGTGAATAAGAAGGTGTTGACTCGGTGCCTGTGATGATTAAGGGTACTAAAGAATCTTGCTTATGCAGGCCTCCGTGACTTGCCCCTCCTATATGGGTCGGAGAACCTTCACCAATAAATTCATATCCTGGTTTGGCACTAACAATGATAAAATTTCCTTCATGAGAATGTAAGCTGCTATTTATTCTGGCTAACGCATCCGGATAGTCACCGTAATTAATTTGTTGGTTATTTACGGTAATATCTAATATTTCTTTATCTCCTTCTATAAACCATGATTGGTTATATGCATCAACAAATTCCCCGTCTTTAGAATAAACAAGCTCTCCTTTTTGTTCACCAGATCTAACCTTTATAAATGAATTTTCTTTCCATGCAATGACGTCAATTCGCTTATCCTTTTCTACCTCTTGTATTAGTTTATGAATAGGTAACGTGTTCGTATCTAAAGAATAGATATAGGACATACGTTCATTTACTGCAAGAACAATCTGGTCTTTTGGTTGAACTCCATCTCTTAGTTTCATTATGCGATATAACCCAAGGATTTTTCTAAGATCAATAAGAGCCATTTGGCGATCAGCATCAATCCATGCTTGTCCATTATCCCCGATCGTAATCCAAATATTTTTCTGTAAAGCCTCTTCCCATGAATGATAAACATTCAGGATCTTTTGCAAATGTTGATCAACCTTTTTAATTCCCTTTACATCCATTCGTCCATGCTTGTGTACACTTTGGTCAAGTTCTGGGAAATAGGCAATGGTAAAAGAAGGAAGTTGATCTTTTTTCATTAAATAAGTTAATTCTTGAACCGAAAAAGAATTATTAAAGCCAAGCTTTTGCCAAAATCGTTGATACCGATTAGATAGACTTATGTTTTTTAATGAACCATATGTAAAAACTTTTGCACTTAATGTCGAACGGTCTTTTTGAAAAGAAGTAAATAACGTTAATAATAAAGGTAATTTATAAATGTGGGGTGTATTTCCTCGATTCACAAGCGCGTTTATGGAGGCGGAATCCTTCCCTGTACCGTCTAACTCCTCATGTATGGTCTTTACTTTGTTGCTTATATGAACACCATTCATATTAAATAAGA
The DNA here is from genome assembly GCF_006546985.1 of Bacillus sp. 03113. Taxonomy (GTDB): domain Bacteria; phylum Bacillota; class Bacilli; order Bacillales; family Cytobacillaceae; genus VATK01. Next base: position 67,282 of record NZ_ML637008.1, on the reverse strand, counting down.
TGTCTTCTAGAGATTGATTAAGACCAAGCTTCCATAATTCTCGAATATGGCTGCCATAATTAACTAAACGATTTTCTTTTTCATTAAACCAAACAAGTCCAGGTAATTGATGCTCATTACAATAGGTTCCGGTAAGGATCGTCGTATCAACATTAACTGACATAGTTGGAAAAGGACTAACCATGTCTGGAATATACATGCCATTCTCTATTAAAAATTTAAATGCTGGTGCTTGATTATTTTTTAGAGCTTCTTGTAGAGGTGGGTCCATTAATGTATCTATAACAAGCATAATAACCGGTTTTGATTGTTCAGCATTTTTTTCTAATAAAGATACCACTTGAATCACCCTATTTTTATAATGGTTTCAAACTGACGTTTTCTAGAGTTATTTTTCCATCAATAAATTTCACAAAAATGCCCACATTTTGAGTGGGCATTTTTTGCCTCTAGTTGTTTGTAAATAGCTTTCTTTAGGTTTTACCTGGTCTTAAGGCAATTGTTGAATTTCAAAACCTATACATGTCGTTTTGAATAATCACAGCCTAATTGTATTTTTGTGTGTTTCTTATTGTTTGTATTGTGGTTCTTCCTGTTCAACCTGCTGCAGACGTGGAGATAATTGGTCAATGATAAGTTGTGTTTGTTGAGCTGTATTTTGATAAAGTTGTTTTGCCTGTTGGTTGTCAGTATCAAGCGCAAAGCCTTCTAAGCTTGCTTGGGCACTTTTTAACCCTGTTATCGTTTGTTTTAAGTTTGAGATTACTGTCATTTTATATTCCTCCTTTTTAAATCAATCGAACAAAATATAGAATGTCAATTTTTAAAAAGAAATATGCTGCCCAATTTTTGTTAACATACTAAAACTCATATGATACGCCAACTCAACACTGAAAATGTATAACCCTATTAACTTTTACGAATAATAAACCGTTCGAGGGAAAATGAAAAGCCCTCAGAATTCTGAGAGCTAAAACAAAAAGTTCATTATGAAATTTCATGGAATGTGATTTCAGGACGACTGCCAATACGGATATTGACTCCAGTTTGACCCAATCCTTCACTTATATAAAAAGGCTTTCCACCGTGGTAATGCAGCCCCTTAACCATTTTCATTCGTACAAGCTTACCCATTTTAATCAAATGGTAAGGCTTCGGCCAATGAATTTGACCACCGTGAAAATGACCGGATAATAAGTAATCAAATGGAATGTCTTTCATATCAAGTACAACATTCGGATCGTGGGTCAGCACTAAATTATAGCCTTCTTGCAGCCCTTGAAAGGACTTTTTAACATCGCTGTGATTAGTACTATAATTATCAATTCCAATTATATTCAAATTCTCACCATTAACCTTAATCGTAACATTCTCGTTTTGAAGTGTTTTACAGCCGTTTTCTGTAAGTGTTCTTTTCAAAGTTTCAAAGTTTTTCCCTTTTAAAACGTAGTCATGATTGCCAAACACGGCATAAACCCCATATTTCGGGTTTATTTTTTGCAATACATGAAGATAGGGAATTAGTTTAGGAATACTTCGTTTACGATCAAGAAAATCACCTGTTAGAGCAATTAGATCAATTGGTTGTTTTGAAATCATTTTATATAATTCTGCTGGGTTAATTGATATATTTTCAAGGTGCAAATCAGATAGGTGAAGTACCTTAACATTTTTTTCTGAAACTGTAATGTTTGGTCGAGAAACGGAAATCGTATTTACTGCTACTTTTCTTGTATTCTTATATGCTTTAAAAATCATTAATCCAAATAAGACAGAAACAATCAGAATAAAATAAACTGCCATTGTGATATCCCCTCCCTTCTATACATTATAGTAAGGATGAGGGGACAGTCCTAGTGGAAGTTGAAGGAAACTAATTATACCGTTCTTTTGTATTTCTCCATTAGCCTCTCTTTAGACATCATCAAGTAAACTGGATGATGTTTTTTTATGTGTGCAATAGAAATCTTTGAACATGTTAGTAAATAAATGGGTATTTGTGATGTTTTTTTAAACCATGAATAGAGTTTACTTTCCGGAAGTACACATTCAAATCCAAGCGGCCGAAATCCCTTGTTAATGAGTGTGATTCCAATGATTCCTTTTATCTTGGATTTCTCGGGATGATTATCGATAAATTCAGCCAAAAGTGGCATAGAGTTCATCACTCGTCTAAATACGCCTCTTCCCTTTGATAATTCATTTTTAATGTATGAGAAATCCTGCATTAGCCTTACGTTATGCAAATGGATTTTCAGCAAAAGATCGTTTTTACAGATCATGATACCATCTGATAATAACACTTCCTTTCCTTTGTATTTTGTTAACCTCACCCGAAAAACTCCTTCTCCTTTTCTGTCTGGACAAAGATATTGCAGGCGGGTAAAAGAAAAATAAATAGGATCTAAATATTTCCAAATATTTAATATAACGAGACGCACCAACATTCAAACTCTTTCTCCTTTCATTGGACTACAATAAATAGGATGTTTAATTCATGTGTCTTTTAAAAATGGTAAAATACGGATTAAATTTAAGGTATGGAAAATGGGATAGATACGAATAGTAAGTAAAAAAGGATTTGGATCACATGAAGAAAATACTTATACTTCCTTTTTTACAAATGCCCTCAGGACATCATCAAGTAGCGGACGCGATCAGTGCTTACCTTAAAGAATTGGACGATTCTGTAAAGGTAAAAAAAGTAGATATTTTCCATTATACTTCCCGTTTCGTTGAGCAAATTACTTCCAAATTTTATTTAAAAGCAATAAAAATAATTCCATCTGTTTATAGCTATTTCTATCGACATAATGCATGCCGCAGCCAAAGCTATAAAGCTGATAATCGTTATTTCCTCTATGACCGCATCTTCTTAAATAGTATGAAGAAGCTAATCAAGCAAGAAAATCCAGATTTCATTATTTGCACCCATTGCCTTCCTTCCTATTTATTAAATCTATTAAAGAAACAAGAGCAGTTGTCGATTCCTGTGATTAACGCTTATACAGACTATTTTATTAATAATGTATGGGGAATTACTCAGATTGATTTTCACCTTGTCCCAAGTGAAGCAGTGAAACATTTTCTTGAACTTCGTGGTGTTTCCCCAAAAAAAATTGCAGTTACAGGGATACCTATTCATCCGTTAATTACAAAAAAAACTGAAAAAACATATGGAAAAGAGGCTCCTTTATTTCATGTTCTGGTCTCCGGCGGCAATCTAGGGGTCGGGCCAATAGAAAAAATGCTTGACCTAACCCTTTTTTCAGGAAAAATTAAATATTTTGTACTATGTGGGAAAAATCAACAGCTATTTAAGAAAATCGAGCAGCTTCAAAGCCCTTTTCTTAAATCAATATCATACATATCTTCAAGAGAGGAAATGAACGAGCTTTACGAGCGAATGGACATCATGTTAACCAAGCCTGGAGGAATTACGATTAGCGAATGCCTACATAAAGGTATTCCACTTTGTCTACTAGATCCATTACCAGGCCCCGAAGAAAGAAATCAGCAATATTTACTGGATGAGAAATTGGCCATTAAAATAAATCTTGATGAGCTGGAATATAGCTTGCTTTTATTTTTAGAGAATGAAAAAGAAAGGGAAAAAATTCAGCAAAGGATATTTGTACAAGTAGAACGATTAGATAACTTAAGTGTCGTATTTAAAAAATTTCTTTAGTGATAAGAACTGCGCAAGCACCTTGTTCAGCCCTGAAGATAGACATCATTCTACCTTTAAAAGTTTATTCTTTTCATTTAAAAAAGTATGTTTAAAATAAATTTTTTGACATGAAACCTTTTGGTGTTATATATTAAAAACAAAACCAAATGGTGTTATATCAAATTTGAAATTGAAGGAGAATGAATATGGAAATAAATAATCAAAATACGCTGCAAGATATTAAACAAACGGTTATTTTTGATGCACCTATTCAAAAAGTTTGGGATACAGTATCCACATCAGAAGGAATTTCTTCATGGTTTATGCCAAATAATTTTGAGCCGATAGTTGGACATGAATTTCACTTGCAATCCCCTTTTGGTCCATCACCATGTAAAGTATTAGAAATTAATGAACCTTATCGACTTTCTTTTGCATGGGATACTGATGGTTGGATTGTTTCGTTTATTTTAAAGGATTTAAGTGGCAAGACGGAGTTTACACTTATTCATAGTGGATGGAAAGATCCTGAAACGATTCTTCCGAAAGCAAACGAGAAAAGTTCTGTTATTCGCGATAGAATGGACAATGGTTGGATAGGGATTGTTCATGATCGCCTTAAAAAGGTTGTTGAAGGTTAAATGACTTCATCAGCTGAAAAATATGATGTATTTCAAGCGATTGCAGATCCAACTCGCAGAGAAGTCCTTCGATTACTTTCTGAAAAAGAGCTGCCTATTTCAAAAATCACCTCCCATTTTCCGATCAGTCGTACGGCCATTGCAAAGCATCTTCATATCCTTTCAGAAGCAAGATTGGTTAACGGTGAAAAGGTAGGAAGGGAGAAAATTTATCGGCTGCAGCCTGAACCATTAGTAGAATTAAAGAAGTGGCTTTCTTTTTACGAACAATTTTGGAATAATAAATTGTCCATGCTTAAACATGTAGTAGAAAACAATGGTGAAAATAAATTGCAAGTCATTAAAACTGAATTTGATCATGAGAAATAATGATTATAAACAATTTTGAAATATATTTGTGGTTTCCTATAGTCAAATAACGAAGCAGAATTGGAGAATAGTTATTGTTTTGTTATTTGACTTTTAAGATAGATTGGTCTGGAGTGATAGTCAAATTGAAAAGGGTCGATGTCGTATACGAAAATAATACCGTTGTAATCAAAATCTATTTTCTATAACACATACCTTATTTCCCATTGTTTTATTGAAAAAAGAATAAACCCCATAACTAAGGTCAATAATGTTATTTAGTAAAATAAAATACAAACATAGGAGCGAACAATGGAAAATAATAAACCTACCTTTAAATATAACGTTGGTTATACTTTTAATGACGGGGCAATCGCTAATACGGTTGGTTGTTGTACATATAGCCAGGCAGAAGAAATTTCGGAAGCAATCTTATTATTTGCATCTAAAAATGCAGATGATGTTGATGGCATTGTGATTGAAGATGCTGAAACTGGTGAAGTGGTGGAATACCCTGTGTCAGCGAAGGAAAATTAACTAAAGCTGCTGTTTACTTACATCTCCCTTGAATACATGGCTCTTATTTGAAGAATCCGTATATGATATTGATTTCTAATAATAAAAAAAGTATAACTTTAGATTAATTTAGAGATGAAAAAATTTTTCATTTAGAACGAATATGTTACACTACAAATAGTACATTCGTTAGAGAGGAAAATTTTGATGTCACAGAACAGTTTAAAAAAAATTCGCTCCTATTATACTAGATTGAGCGAAAAAGAAAAAAAGATTGCTAACTATATATTGGAAGACCCCGAAAGGATCGTTCATCGTACGATTAACGAAGTGGCCGTTGATTTAAATGTAGCTGATGCGACCGTTTTTCGATTTTGTAAAACCATTGGTTTTAAAGGATATCAAGCGCTTAAAATTGCATTAGCGTCAGAAACCATGACTCCTTTGCAGCAAATTCATGAAGATATTAATGACCTGGATGATGAGAAAACAATCGCGGAAAAAGTATTTAATTCGAATATTAGGACGCTTGAAAATACTTTACAAATTATTGACGGGAAGGCAATCGCTAAAGCAGTTGACATGCTTATTCAAGCCAATAATGTAGAACTTTACGGAACAGGCGGATCCTCTGTTATTGCCATGGATGCTTTCCATAAATTTTTGCGAACGGGGATAAAAGCCTTTTCTTTTATCGATTCTCATTTCCAGTTAATGTCAGCATCACAATTAAGTGAACATGACGTTGCTGTTGTGATTTCTCACTCTGGAGCGAATAAGGATACTATTAATATTTTAAAAGCGGCAAGGAAAAATGGTGCAAAGACCATTGGAATTACAGGCTTTCCAAAATCCTATATCGGTCAACATGTAGATGTTGCCTTATATACAAGCGCTGAAGAAACGGAATATAGGTCAGAAGCTTTGTCTTCTAGAATTGCCCAATTAAGCCTTATTGATGCCCTCTATGTGAACTTAATGATAACAAATAAAGACAAAGCTAAATATTCCATTGAAAAAGTACGGGATGTCATTACAGAAACAAGAATTTAGTAAGAAAAGTGAAAGGCGCGCCGCCTATCGGCGACAAGCATAAGACGAACTGACTGGAAAGATGCTCTTTTCTTGTCTTGCCAGTTTGACTAGACCATAGAGCCGAAAGCGCATGGAGCTAGACAGGAACAAAAGCGAAAGCGCCTTGAACAGCCAAAAAGGGGCTTCATCAGTGGTAGATACTCCCCACTGATGAAGCCCCTCTTTCTATTAAACTACTTTTTCCTTTTCCACAGCATGCCCGCCAAACTCATTGCGAAGTGCTGCTACGATTTTCCCTGTAAATGTATCTGTCTCAAGAGATCGATAGCGCATTAATAAGGACATAGCGATTACAGGAGTTGCCGCCTGTAAGTCCAAAGCGGTTTCAAGTGTCCATTTTCCTTCACCAGATGAATGCATTGTCCCTTTAAGCTCATCCAGCTTAGCATTTTTAGAAAAGGCATTTTCTGTTAATTCCATTAACCAAGAGCGAATGACTGATCCATTGTTCCATACTTTCGCTACTTTTTCATAATCAAAGTCAAAATCACTTTTTTCTAGAACTTCAAATCCTTCACCGATGGAAGCCATCATTCCGTATTCAATGCCGTTATGAACCATTTTTAAGAAATGGCCACTGCCGGCTTTTCCTGCATATAAGTAGCCATTTTCAACAGCTGTATCGCGGAAAATCGGCTCGACAGCTTCCCATGCTTCACGGTCACCGCCAACCATATAGCATGCACCATTACGGGCTCCCTCCGTACCACCTGAAGTACCAGCATCTAAATAGCTGATGCCAAGCTCTCTTAGTTCGTTGTATCGACGAATAGATTCCTTATAGTGCGAATTCCCCGCTTCAATCACAGTATCCCCTTTAGATAAGAAAGGTGTAATCTCCTTCAAAACGGAATCCACTACAGAATGTGGGACCATCACCCATAAAATTCTTGGTGTTTCCAATGAATGTACAAGTTCCTTTAAGCTCGTCGTACCTACTGCACCATATGCTTTCATTTCTTCTACAGTATTTGGATTGATATCAAATGCCATAACCTCATAGTTTTGATCGATTAGATTTTTCCCTAAATTTAATCCCATTTTCCCTAAACCAATTAACCCTATTTGCATATGAAATCCCCCTTAAGTGATCCTTAAAAGAATGTTTACATTCATCTTTAGTACCAATCATTCTAAAATCGGGCTAATCATTATACTAAATTAAGATTTAATACCGATTTAACGGTTTTTACGACGTTATCTGTCGTGAATCCAAATAACTCCATTACATCAGCTCCTGTACCTGAAGCCCCAAAAGTGTCAATTGATAATACTTTCCCTTCAAATCCTACAAAGCGTTCCCAGCCGAGGGAAATCCCCATTTCGATCGATACACGCTTTTTAATGGAAGAAGGTAAAACTTGCTCTTTATACTCGCTTGACTGGCCTTGGAACAACTCCCAGCTTGGGACGGCTACAACACGCACCGATACTTGTTCTTTTTCCAATTCAGCTTTCGCGTTAACAGCTAATGATACTTCAGAGCCTGTCGCCAATAAAATTACATCTGGCTGTTCATTCGTTTCAGCTAACACATAAGCTCCCTTAGAAAGATTGTCGATGTTTGCTTTTGTTTCCTCAAATACTGGTAGATTTTGACGACTAAGAATCAAAGCAACTGGACCATCCGTTTGTTGCAATGAATAAGCCCATGCACTAGCTGTTTCATTCGCATCTGATGGACGAATAACTGTCAGCCCTGGGATCGCGCGTAGAGCTGCCAGATGCTCAATTGGCTCATGCGTAGGTCCATCCTCTCCTACTGCAATCGAATCATGGGTAAACACATACGTTACCGGCAGCTTTTGTAATGCTGCTAATCGAATAGAAGGGCGAAGGTAATCATTGAAAACAAAGAACGTGCTTACAAAAGGCTTCACTCCTCCATGAAGAGCCATCCCATTGCCTGCAGCTCCCATTGCGTGTTCACGCACCCCAAAGTAAACATTGCGGCCACTAAATGATTCTACTGCGTATGCTTGTTCACCCTTAATATCGGTCATCGTCGAATGTGATAAGTCGGCACTTCCTCCAAAAATCGAAGGTACTAGTTTTACATATTCGTTAATCGCTTCTCCACTTGCAACCCGAGTTGAAATGGTTTTCTCTGCATCAAAGGTCAAAATATTTTCAGCATCGATTAAAGCTCCCCCTTTGATGGCGCTATCTAGTTCACTTGCCAGCACAGGATAAGCTTCACTATAAGCTTGGAATAATTCATTCCACTGCTGTTCTTGTCTAGCTCCTTTTTGTTTACCTTCTTCAAAGTGGGATTTAACTTCATCAGGAACAAAAAAGTCTTCATCATAATTCCAGCCATATACTTTCTTTGTTGCTTGCGCCTCTTCTACACCAAGTGGATTCCCATGTGCCTTATTCGTTCCAGCCACTTTTGGACTGCCATAACCGATAATAGTTCTAATCTCAATAAGAGTCGGTTGGTCAATGTTTTGTTTTGCTAATGCAATAGCCTCTGTAATATCAGCTACATTATTTCCGTCCTCTACACGTAAATAATGCCAATCAACAGACTCTACTCTTTTTTTTATATTTTCTGAAAAAGAAAGATTTAAAGCTCCGTCTAACGAAATATCGTTTGAATCATATAATACGATCAATTTCCCAAGTTTCATATGACCAGCCATAGACATAGCCTCATAGGAAATTCCTTCCATTAAATCGCCGTCTCCTACTAATGCGTAAGTATGGTGATCAATTACAGAATAGCTTTCTTGGTTGAATTTCGCTGCTAAATGAGCTTCAGCCATTGCCATCCCTACCGCAGTCGCAATCCCTTGTCCTAAAGGACCTGTTGTAGCTTCGACTCCATCAGTGTGCCCAAATTCGGGATGACCAGGTGTTTTACTATTTAACTTCCTAAAACTCTTCAAATCTTCTATAGATACATCATAACCAGTCAAATGAAGCAAGCTGTATAACAAGCTTGAGCCATGACCTGCTGAAAGAACAAATCGATCCCGGTTAAACCATTTTGAATTTATTGGATTATGGTTTAAATGATTGTTCCATAATGCATATGCCATCGGCGCAGCTCCCATAGGAAGCCCTGGATGCCCAGAGTTCGCTCGATTTACGGCATCGATGGATAATGTTCGAATGGTATTGACAGCTAATAATTCAATGTTTTGATTCACTGCTTTTATTCCTCCTCGTGATTCAATCATTATGATTGATCCTACAAAATGAAGCTTACATTTTGGTAGCCTGACTTCGTACGCTAAAAAATGTTCTCTCTATAAAGAATTATAATAAAAAAAATTTCTTTATTCAATAAATTAAGAAAAAATTTATTTCTCACAAGAAAAGCGCAAGCACCTTGATCATCGGCGTACAAACTGGAGGGACTTCGACTGAGATAAAGGATACACGATGAGCGACAGCGAATCGATGTTGACTTATCGTAGGGAGAAGGCCTGAAGTTTGATAGCCGATAGGCGCTGAAGCTAGTCATCAGTCTAACTTTAGAACTTATAAATTCTGATAAGATAAAATAAAGCCAAAAGTGTTTGTCACTTTTGACTTCTCTTAAGCTTATATCATCCTAAAGTCCTTCTCTGGAATTCTGCAATACTATCATATTCGTCAGAAAGCTTGCGAGATACTCGAAGATAGATAGGGATTAATTGACGGTATATTTCAGTATTTTCTTTAAGTGGTTTATGCTGATGCGTTGATCCAACCATTTGATCAACAACATGTAACGAATCAACTCTTCCTAATGCATATAAACCCAAAATAGCAGCTCCAAGACAAGAGCTTTCAAAACTTTCCGGTACGGTAACTTCTTGATCAAAGATATCAGCCATCATTTGACGCCATAATTCGGACCGGGCAAAACCGCCTGTTGCCTGAACCTTTTTTGGAATGCCAATTTGTTCTTCAAGAGCCAATAGGACACTATACAAGTTAAATATAACACCTTCTAAAACAGATCGAATCATATGTTCCTTTTTATGATGCATCCCTAACCCAAAGAAGGATCCTCTCGCATTTGAATTCCATAAAGGCGCTCTTTCTCCTGCTAAATAGGGATGGAAGATGAGTCCATCTGATCCTGGAGAAACGCGGGAAGCAATTTTGGTTAATACTTCGTATGGATCAATTCCTAATCTCGATGCAGTTTCAACCTCAGACGAAGCGAGCTCGTCCCTTACCCAGCGAAAAGTCATTCCTCCATTGTTAACTGGTCCACCAATAACCCAATGCTTTTCAGTTAATGCATAACAGAACGTTCTCCCTTTTGGATCTGTAACGGGCTGATTGGTAACAGCTCGAATCGCACCACTTGTTCCAATGGTAACAGCTACCTCTCCAGGTTTAATAGCATTAACTCCAAGGTTCGATAATACACCGTCACTTGCACCAACAACAAATGGTATTGATGAAAGGATCCCCAATTCATTTGCAAGCTCTTCATCTATCCCTTGAAGATAGTATGTCGTTGGGACAGGCTCTGATAATTCATTTTTGGAAATGCCTGCAACCGCAAGTGCTTCTTCATCCCAATCGAGATTTTTTAGATTAAACATCCCAGTTGCTGAGGCAATCGAGTAATCAATGACAAACTGATTGAAAAATTTATAAAAAACATATTCTTTTATAGAGATAAATTTAGACGCCTTAGAGAACACTTCTTCTTTTTCGTGCTTTAACCATCGAATTTTCGAAAGAGGAGCCATTGGATGAATAGGAGTACCCGTACGCAAGTATATCTGATGTCCATTCAATTCATTTTTAATTTGTTCTGCCCATTTAACACTCCGATTATCAGCCCATGTAATGCAATTTGTTAGTGGTTTCCCTTCTGCATTCACTGCTATTACACTGTGCATTGCTGAGCTAAATGACACACAAACGATCGAGGAAGGGTCAATAAAGCTTTTCTTTACCGTCTGCTTAACCGTTCCACAAACCGCTTGAAAAATCTCTTCAGGATTTTGTTCTGCTGTTGAAGGGGTTGGTGTATGTAAAGGATAGCCAATTGTATGCTGGGCAATGACATCTCCAGCTTTTGAAAAAAGAACACTCTTCGTACTCGTTGTTCCAATATCTACGCCTAAAACAAAAATTCTTTCATCCATTAAACATTTCCTCCAATTCATTTACTACTAATAATGATGATCAGAACTATTTGAATAGAATAAAACATCAATTCCATATCTTGAACACTTGCCAATTAGGATCTATGTTTCTATTTTTGCTACACGATGCCTTTTATGGAGAATTAAATGAAGACATTTAAAATCAAAGCACCTCCGAATGCGATAAAAGAGAGTAATGTCTCTAAGACGGTCCATGTTTTAAATGTTTCTTTCACGTTTAGTCCTAAATACTCTTTTACCATCCAAAAGCCAGCATCATTAACATGTGAAAGCATTAATGAGCCTGCTCCAGTCACGATCACAAGTAATTCAAGATTCACACCTGACATGTGATCAATGATTGGGGAAATGATACCAGCTGCGGTTGTCAGTGCTACTGTTGCAGAACCTGTTGCGACTCGAATTAAACCTGCGATTAAAAAGGCTAATACGAGTGGAGATAAAGATAAATTTTCAGACATTTGAGCAATTGTTGTGCCTACTCCACTTTCAATTAGAATTTGTTTAAACCCACCGCCAGCACCGATGATTAGAACGATAGAACCAACTGGCAATAGGCAATCTTCTACTAATTTCTTAATGACTTTTTTATTCATACCTTGGCGTTTTCCAAGGAAGTAGAAGGCAGCAAAACAAGAGATTAATAGAGCGATAATCGGGCTGCCTATAAACGTTAATAATACGATAATACCAGCAGGAAAAGGGATAAATGGTGCTACAGCCGATAAAATCATTAATAGAACAGGTAATAGAATAATAAAGAAAGAAATTCCTGTACTTGGCAATTTTTTTGATGATGTTGTGACACGAATTAAGGTTGGTTCTTCTTCTGGAATCACACGTTTATAAATCCATTTAGCAAACAACGGTCCTGCAATAATTGCGGCAGGAATAGCAATAATAAGAGAATACAGAAGCACTTTCCCAAGATTTGCACCGTAAATACTAATAGCAGCCATTGCACCTGGATGCGGTGGTACGAGACCATGTACTATTGATAATCCAGCAATAACTGGAAGTGCAATCAACAATATATTTTGTTTAGTCGTTTTATGAATCGAAATGACTAACGGTAATAATATTAATATCCCAACCTCAAAGAATACTGGGATTCCAATGATAAAACCAGAAAATAGCATGGCCCATGGGAGCTTCTTTTCTCCAAAAACTCGAACAAAGAAATCAGCTACTTGCATGCCAGCTCCTGAATCAGCCATCATTTTCCCTAAAATAGTACCCAATGCCAATATTCCAACTAAATGCCCTAACACTCCTCCAACACCGGTTTCATAGGCAACTACAATTTTCTCCATAGATAAGCCGGACATTATTGCTAAAAATAAACTGGCGATTGTTAAGCTAATAAACGCATGCCATTTAAACCATGATACACCTAACACAACAATAACGATTGCTACTAGAGTAATAATTAGCAAATACATATCCATCCTAAATTCCGCCTTTCCCCATCAAAGTAAACTTTATTTATTTTAAAAATAGTAAAGATTTCCTCGTACAAAGGGTTATTTATAGATGATTCATATTATTAAAAAGGCTATCCTCCGTATTTGAAAGCACTTACAAAATTTCATTATAGACTCTTCAAATGATATCGTCTAATCCTTTCTAATAAATTAGTAATTTCGAAATCCTTTGTAAATCTTTTCAATCGTTTCTTTGTCACACCGTATAAAAATTTCAGCTATTTTCATACCTATGCTCCTTTTTAACATGGTCTAATATATTATTATACAAAAATTTTTTGTTATGTAATCGCTTTCGATAATTATTTTTTCATAAATTTGTACATACATGCTAGTTAATTCCATTATAACAAACAGCAAGCTGCAATTCTAATAAGAAATACACGCTTGCTGTAAAGTAATTAACCTCATATTTTCAGACCGAACTCCTTACTACAATTACTTTCTATATCTTAAACCTTAATAAATGAAGCTGCTAAATTATCCTTGTGCCTACTACACGGCAACTTCTTTACTTTTTATAGTTTTTTTACTTCTTCTTTTTATAAATACAAACCCAATCAAGCAGCAGATGAATACAAATGGAAGGCCGGCTTGATAAAGAGCAGAAAAGCTTTTTGAAAATGTATTTTTTGCATAATGAGAGACATCTTTTGTATAGGCTTGTACTTCTGTTTGCTGCTTTAACACTTCAGCATTGACCTCTGCTTTTACTTTTTCGTACACAGCTGGCTTTGCTGCTTCTCTTTGTTCTGAAGGCATTTGATCTAAGATTATTTTCACGTTACTGTCTATCATTTTATTTTGTTGTTCTTCTGTGATGAATGATTCTTGTTTCTCCGTTTTTTTATTTTCAGATTGTAGTTTTTCCTTTGTTTTCTTAATAACTATTTCTTTTGTTGAATCAGGTAAATTTAATTGAGCGACTTTATTTTCTGCATAATGAACCACAGTGCTTTGTTTGTCATGAATGTTATTGGTTAAACCAGCCACAAAGATTGCAACAGCTAGCACCACTCCCACCTGGCGGAGCATGGAAAATACACTTTGCGAAGCTGTTAGCAATTCTCCTTCGAAGGAAGAAGTGCTCGCTAAGGTAGCTGAAGAAATAACAAAGCTAAATCCTAAACCAAGAAGACTGCACAATAAAATAATGTCTAAAGACGAGCTTTCAATCGTTAAATGACGTAATAAATAATAAGACACGCCCATAATACTGAAACCTATCATAATTGGTATAACGAAGCCAATTTTTTTGACAAGCATTCCTGCAAAGTTAGCAAAAATAAAGATGGCCGCTGAAGCAGGTGTTAAAAGAAGGGCTGCTTCCAATTCCGTTTTTCCTTGGAATGTCGTTAAAAATTGCGGTAACAGAACCATTACACCAATGAAGAAGATAAATCCTGTTGTAACCGTAAGAACTGATCCCACAAATTGGCGATCTTTAAATAGCGCTAAGTTCACCATTGGATCCTTTACCTTATTTTCAATCACCAAGAACAGTACAAGCGAAAAGGCACTAACAACATAACAACTGATCGAATAAGTACTCATCCATCCCCATTCATTCCCTTTAATAAGAACGAAATTAAGCGGGAAAATAGTCATTGTTGAGAAAACTAACCCAAGCCAATCAATTCTTGCATGAAGCTTCGCTTCTCCTTTAATCCTAAGTAAAAATAGAGACAGAATCATTGCAGCTAAACATAAAGGAACGTTAACATAAAACACCCAATGCCAGCTAAGTTTTTCCGTAATCAATCCTCCAACGGTTGGTCCTAATGCTGTTGCTAACCCTTGTGTGGCTCCTAAAAGAGTAAGCGAAAGAACTCTCTTTTCCATTGGCATTGCAGCTACTCCAATAACCATGCTAAGGGGAATTAAAATGGCCGCTCCGAGACTTTGAATAAATCTTGCTGCAATTAAGAACGAACCTGAATCAGCTAATCCGCATAAAGCTGATCCTAGACCAAAAACAAATAACCCTACTAAGTAAAAACGATTTTTTCCAAACATATCCGCGAACCTGGCCATCGGAATAGCTAATACAGCAATCGTCATCGTATAAACGTTTAACATCCACGAGCTTGTTTCTAGAGTTGTTTTTAAATCATCCTGAATAGCAGGAAGTGTAATATTCATGATGGTAGAATCGAGCATACAAACAAAAATGCCTAAACACATTAATAATACAACTTTTATTCCACCTTGTTTTTTCATTTCCCATTCTCCTCTTTGGTTAAATGTTCGATTTCATTTTGAATCCACTCTAATCTATTCTTTGCTTCTGCTAATCCATAATTTAATGTCATTTTTTTAAACGGATCCATAATAGGATGCGTCTCTTCAATCTTGGTTAAATACTCCCATTGACTCTGTGCCTTTTCTTTTTCAACCTCTAGCCAATTTACTACATTTTCTTTGCCAGTATTTTTACCAAAAAAGATGCGAATCAATAAATCAGACCGAATTAAGGTAGGACTTAATGGGCTATCCATATAGTCCTGAAATTCTTGCTGTCCTTTACTCGTAATGATGTACAGATTTTTGTTCGGCTTCCCTTCCTGTTGAATGACCTTCTTTTCAATAAATTCTTCTTTTTCCATTCTTTTTAAAGCTGGATAAATTGCTCCAAATGAAGCATCGAAAAAGAAAGCAACTGACTCCTCCATTTCTTGTTTAATTTCATATCCACTCATCGGCGCTTCCATTAAAAACCCTAAAATAACATGTTGAATATTCATTTTACGACCACCTATTAACAAAGTTTATATTAACAATGTTAATATAAACTTTGTTAATATAAATGTCAATTGTTTTATTACAAAAAAAGCATGGTTTAAAGAAGATATCCCCTTTAAGCCATGCTTTGATATTATTTTTTCAGCTGTTCTTCTGCCATTTTTACCATTTCACGTACCATTTTCCCACCTAAGTTGCCGCCAATTTTTCCTGCTTCTTTAGAGGTAAGCTGACCATTGTAATCCTTATCTAAAGGTACACCCACTTCTTTAGCTGCCTCAAATTTTGCCTTGTCTGGATCTTGCGTATTCGCAATCCTTGCTTTTAATTGATCGACGCCAGCGCGTGCTTCAGGAACAAGTAATTTATTTCTTCGAGCCATGAAATTCCTCCTTTTTTCTTAGGGTTCCCATTTTCAGTCCAATCATGTTTTTTAATGCGAAGAAAAATCCACCTATCAAGTTTGACACTTACTTACTAGTAAGTTAATATAAAAAAATGAAAAATAGAAAAACACAAATAATTGAATTAACATTGAAGCATATTCAGGAAAAGGGCTACCTATCTTTTAGCTACGATGATTTAGCAAAAGAGTTAGGGGTAACAAAAGCAAGTATTCATTATCACTATGAAAAGAAAGGAGATTTAGGGATTGCCGTTTGTGATCGTCTTCAAGAAGGACTTGAAAAATCTTTGTTAGAAATAGAACAAGCAGCAATGAAATTAGAAGATAAGCCCTTGGAATTTATTTTAAGAAGGGTTAAACATATAGGGCATAATGGAATATGCCCTCTTTCTGCCTTACAGGGAGATTTTAATTTCTTGCCTAATTCTATGCAAGAGAGAATACAGGAATTAAGTCAAATGGAAATAGATTTTATCGTGAAGCTTCTTGATGAAGCAAAGAAGGAGGGTGCTCTTCATCCATCCAAAAATAGTCATGAATTAGCTATTCTTCTCATATCCAGCACGAAGGGGGCACTACAGTATCGACGTGTATTAGGAGATGAATTTTTTTCAAGCGTATTAGAACAAATGAAAACCGCTTTAAAAAATTGATTAATCAGTCAAAAGGAGCATATACAATGGGACGTAGAGTTGTCGTAACAGGATATGGTGTGGTATCACCTTTGGGAAATGATGTAGATGCACTATGGAAAAATATCAGTGAAGGTAAGTCTGGCATTAAAAAAATTCAAGCTGACGGCTTTCAAGATATCCAAACACAAATTGCTGGTTTTATTAACGATTTTCCTGCCGAAGAATATTTCGATAAAAAAGAGCTTGGAAAGTATGATTTATTTATACAATATGCATATGCAGCTGCTAAACAAGCTTTAGATCAATCAAAGCTGGATTTAGATTCACAAAACAAAGAACGATATGGTGTTTATATTGGATCTGGAATTGGCGGGATAACTACAACTTTAGAAAATCACAAGCTCTTATTGGAAAAAGGGGCAAGAAGAGTATCACCCTTTATGGTTCCGATGATGATTAGCAATATGGCAGGCGGGATTATTGCCATTAAAACAGGCTTTAGAGGCCCTAGCTTTTCTCCTGTGTCGGCTTGTGCAACAGGAAATCAAGCCATTGGTGAAGCTTTTTTAAATATTTTACACGGTTACTCTGATGCAATTCTCGCTGGAGGTGCTGAAGCTACTATCAATCCTTTAGCTTTCGCTGGCTTCTCAAGAATGAGAGCTATGTCTACTAATAATGATAACCCAGAAAAAGCGAGTCGCCCTTTTGACAGTGGACGAGACGGGTTTGTGATGTCAGAAGGAGCAGGTGTTTTATTACTCGAGGAATATGAACATGCTAAGAATAGAGGGGCAACTATTTTAGGTGAGATTATTGGCTACGGTTCAACAACAGATGCTTTTCATATTACGTCTCCAGATCCTCAAGGAGCAGCAAATGCAATGAAACGAGCATTGGAAATGGCCCAAATCCATCCTTCTGATATAGATTATATTAACGCACATGGAACGAGTACTCCTGAAGGAGATAAATCAGAAACAAAGGCAATAAAAAATACATTTGGTTCTCACGCTTATCATCTAAAGGTTAGCTCAACCAAATCCATGACTGGACACCTCTTTGGTGCAGCAGGTGGAATTGAGGCTATTATCACACTTAAAAGCATCATGGAGGATATCGCTCCTCCTACGATCAATTTAGAAAATCCAGATGAAGAATGTGATTTGGATTATGTGCCAAATCAAGCGGTAAAAACAACGATAAACTATGCACTCTCAAATGGATTTGGATTTGGCGGCCATAATGCCGTTTTAGCATTTAAGAAATTTTAATAAGGTTTAAATAAATGTTGGCTCATTTTGCAAGAATACTTGTTAAAATGAGCCATCCAATCATTCGTGTTTTTATCTTCTTCCTCTAATGTTTTTCCTTTTTTCCTACATTTAAGTGTTCCTCAAACCATTTCGTTACAAGATCAATTAATTGCTCATAATGTTCTAGAAAGCTATGAGTAGCTCCTTCAATTATTTCCAATTTTGATTCGCATGATAGCAAAGACATAGCTCTTTTAGATTTTTCATAAAGGAAAAGCTCTTCTTCGTCTTGATTTCCATGAATGATCAACACGGGACAAGAAACATCTTTTAATAGTTCTTTTTGATTCACCTGTTCAAAATCTAAAAGCATTTGTTGATCGATCACGATTTTTCCTCTTTCCGGATTTGAAGTATATTGTGTAATGTATCCCGTTTCATGCAGCTCTTTTATTTGCTCTTTTGAAAAAAATTCATTCCAATTATAGCTCATTGATTCAGTTGCAGCACCAGAAATGGCGATAGTTGAAATCAATGGAGAATAGCATTTTAAACAAATTAAAGTACCTAAGCTATGACCATACAAAGCAATTTTTCTATACCCCTTGCTCTTCATAAAAGAAATGGCAGCTTGCAAATCATCTGCTTCCTTTGCAACAGTTAACCGTTCATCCTCGCTTTCCCCACATCCGCTGAAGTCAAACGCTAATGCATCAAAGCCTGAAGCATTAAAAGCAGCAGCTAATCTTGGAAATCTACCTTTCGAATCTTTGTTAGACAAAAAGCCATGACACATAATAATGACGGTATCTGACCCTACTGCATATAAATGTCCTACCAATTTTAACCCTCTTGAATTGCTAAATATAACTTTTTCCACCCTCATCACCTACTTTCAAAAAATTACCTGCCCCTTAAGTTAATGAAATTTTAAAATAAAACGAGTATCATTAACAATAGAACTATCCGAAATTATCCATTTTTAGCTTAAGAGAAAATGTACAAGCTGGAGGAATAATGTTGAACATTTTAATCGTTGAGGATGAAAAACCTCTTTTAGAAGGAATTGTCAGCTTATTAGAGGAGGAAGGATACATAGTAGAGTCCTCTTTAAACGGAAAAGAAGGATTACTATTAGCAAAGCAAAATATTTTTGATGCCATTATTTTAGATGTTATGCTTCCTGAAATAGACGGTTTTTCTCTTTTAAAAAGTTTAAGAGGAGACTCTATTCAAACCCCTGTCTTATTCCTAACAGCAAAGGATAGCATAGAAGACAGAGTCAAGGGACTTGATTATGGAGCAAATGATTATCTTATCAAACCATTTGCCACTCCTGAATTATTGGCAAGATTACGAGTATTGCTTCGGCAAAGAAATATAGATGAAGAAGGATTTCTTTCTTATGGCCCACTTAAAATTAATCCCATTAACCATACTGGGTATGCCGGGGAGCATTTATTGAGTTTGACAGTGAAGGAATTTCAGCTCCTAGAATATTTATTAAGAAATAAGGAACAAATCCTTATTCGAGATCAGATTTTTAATCGAATTTGGGGATTTTCATCGGATGCCGGAGTTGGAGTAGTCGATGTATTCGTACACCATCTACGAAAAAAATTAAGCAAGTATCAATGTGAGCATTATATTAAAACCGTTCGAGGAATCGGATTTATGCTTCAAGGAGATCCAGAAAATGTTCCGAAAAACTAGAATTCGTTTAGTTTTCTTAAATACAATCGTCTTCTTCTTCATTTTAGTCGCCTTTGGGATCACCTTGTACTTATATATGCATCAAAAAATTATTACTGGAGTGGATGAGGAGCTTGTTTCCATTTCGCAAAAGCTAGAAAAAAAGAATTTCACAGAAATTCAAAAGGGGCATGACAAAGATGAAGAAAAAAGAATTGTTTATTTATTTTGGGATCAAAAAAATCAGCTAATGGGGAGTTATCCTCCGAATATTAAGTACTCCTCTAAATTAATCAATAAAATAACACCGGAAACAACACAGCAAAAAGAGTTATGTACAATAGAGATACATGAGCATACATACAGAATTACTCAAGTCTTTCCACTAAATCTTAGTACGTTGGATGGAACCAAAATTAAAACCATTGTACTTGTTTTCAATATTGATCCGGAAACTGAAATAATGAATAATCTTTTAAGCTTAATTGTATTAGGTTGTATACTCGGTTTAGTCATTTCATTTTTTACAGGCATTTTTCTAGCCAATCGTTCTCTTATACCGATTCAATTATCTTGGGAGAAGCAAACTCAATTTGTTGCAGATGCTTCACACGAGCTGCGCACGCCACTTTCTGTTCTCCAAATGAATTTAGAATTATTGTTTCGCCGTCCAAAGCATTCCATTGAAGAAGAAAGTGAAACGATCTATAATAGCCTGCATGAAGTCAAGCGTATGAATAAACTTGTAGCTGATCTCCTTACACTAGCTAGATCAGATTCGAATCAACAGCTTCTTCATCAGCAAACCTTTTTTATTGGAGAATTGATTGAACATGTGTCTCAGCAAATCACACCTATTTCAGAAATGAAACAAATTGCATTAAATACAGATATTGAAAAGAACATTTCTTTTACAGGAGATAAAGATCGTATTTATCAGCTTTGCTATATCTTATTTGATAATGCCTTGAAATACACGCCTGAAAAGGGAGAGATTCACGCATCTTGTAAAAAGGCTGGAAATACCATTCTTCTTATTTTCAAAGACACTGGAATTGGAATCTCCGAACAGGATTTGCCCTTCATTTTTGACCGCTTTTATCGTAGTGACAAAAGTAGAACACGATCTGAAGGAGGAACTGGACTTGGACTTTCTATTGCCAAATGGATTGTCCAAGCCCACAAAGGTGACATTAGTGCAGCCAGTACGCTAACGAAAGGAACAACCATAACGATAAAGCTCCCCATTTAATCTAAGTGACAGGTACTTTAACAGTCTTTATTATCTATAACGATCTTGATTAGGAGAATTGATTAAGTGCCTGTCTTTTTTTATTACTCCGGATAAACCATTTTTTTCTTTAAATTGATTTTTTATGCTCTTAACCGCTTCTTTTTCATTAACAGATCCTTATATTTCTCTTCTAATAACTGTTTTTCTTCTTCGCTGCTGACAAAAGATAATTTACTAATTGTCTCTGTTAATTCCATTTCTATCACGAGTAAATCTGTTTCTTCCGCTTGTTTGGTAATGGTTTTTTCGATTTTAACTATTTTCTCGATATCCTTTAAACACCCTCTATTTTTTTCAATGACAATGACATGAGTGGCCAATTCATTAATAAAATGGCGGTCATGAGTAACAAAGATAATGGTTCCAGGGTAAGCCTTTAACACCTTCTGCAGAGCTTCCTTTGTTTGCAGGTCCAGATAATTGGTAGGCTCATCGAGTAATAAAACATTGTAATCCCCTAAAAACACTTTTACTAAGGCTGTTTTGACTCTTTCTCCTCCACTTAACTGATAAACTTTTTTATGGATCTCTTCTCGTTTAATAAGCAGCCTTGATAAAACGGTACGAATAAAATGCTCCTCATAGTTACTTGTTTCTTTCACATTCTCTAGTATGGTCTTGTTCTCATCTAGATTTTCTAGCTGTTGATGAAAAAAACCGATTGTCACAGGCTTCGCCATTGATATTCCCTTATGTCCACTTGAAATCATCTTTAATAAAGTGGATTTTCCAACACCATTTTTTCCTGTCACAGCTATTTTTGAACCTGGTTTTATCGAAGTATTTAATTCACTAAATAACAATCGATTACTCACTTTGGCACTTACATTCTGAAATGAAAGAACTGTTTTATTATGAATTTGTTTGAAGAAATTGAGGTCAAAAATAATATCTGCTTCTGTTTTAGGTTTTTCCTTTTTTTCAAGCTGGTTGATTCTAGATTGTATGGCCTTTACTCCTTTATCTAATTTTGCTTTCTGTTTACCAACGCTTCTTTTATGCAGCCTTGCTTCTGAGTTTCCCATTCTACTTGGAGTCTTTTTTAAAGACTTTGATTTTTGACTCCTTTCGATTGCAGCCTGTTCTAGACGCTGCTTTTCTTTTATATATTGTTCATATTCATAAAGCTGCCTTTCTTTCATCTGCTGCTTTTGAGCTAAATAATCACTGTAGTTTCCTTCAAAAATCGTCAATGCTCCATTATCGACTTCCCAAATAGTCTTACAAACTTGATTTAATAGCTCTTGATCATGGGAGATGATCACAATTCCACCATCAAACTCCTTCACTTCTTTTTCGAATTGCTCTATCCCTTGAACATCCAAATGACTTGTTGGTTCATCCGCAAAAATGAGCATTGCATCTGACGAAAAAGCGGTGGCAATTTTCTTTCTCGTTACTTCTCCCCCACTAAGTAAGTCACCTTTTTCTAAGGGAACCCCCCAATGATTTCTTTCCTTTGTACCTATTTCATCCATTTCAAGTATTTCAAGCTGCGGTATAAATGTAACCGGACCAAATAATTGGACAGTCCCCTGATCAGGCTCAAGTTCATTCACGAGCATTTTCAATAAAGTGGATTTTCCTTCCCCATTCTTGCCAACGATGCCTATGCGATCACCATGATACACTCGAAGCTGTTCAACCTTTATCACTAAACGATCTCCATAGCTTTTTTCAATTTTATTTGCTTCTAACAATAACATAAAAAAACCTCCCTAGAATTCTAGAGAGGATTAGTTGTAATATAGGCACACATAAACAAACTTCCCTTTATTCTTAAAAGAAGGGTCGTTTAAATTTGATATAAAGAAATGTTGTACCTAAAATGAACAGACTAATCCTACCTAGACGAACTATTTTTAAAATTTAATTTTAAAAATGTCTATAAAATAGGATTACTGCTTCATCGTATACGGTACCTAACCTTTCTTTCATAATTAATTCTATAATATGATTAATTTTCCATCCTGTCAATTCACTTCATTGATTGAGTTGAAGGATCTTTGAGCTGTCTTTTAACTCGCTAATCTTCTTTTCTTATTCAGCTTCCATGCTTTCCATCCATTCGCAGCAAGCAGGCCTGTTAATAAGAAGGTAACGCCTCCGAATAAAAGGAAATGTACTAGACTAACTATTGCTGCAATGATTCCAAACCAAATTTGGTCCTTATATTTAGCCGGTGATGTAGGTGGATCCGTTACCATGAAGAAAGCTAAAAATAAAATAGAATTAATATAAGGGATTTGATACAAATATGCAGCGGAAGGATTTCTAAGCAATACAAGCCCTAAAAGGATTAGAAAAATGGTGCATAAAAAGGTAAATACCTGTGGGAACTTGTTCACTTTATTCGTTATCCAATACCCTCCAACCGCAACAAAGAGCATGCACCAGGCTGGAAATAACGATAATCCTCCCCACCAGCTTTGTCCATTAGAAAAGATCACAGCTGTTGTCAACAACCCAAAGGCTGCAGGATTAAAAATCGCTTTTTTATTATATTTTAATAAAAACTTTGAAAGAATGGCGACAACAGAAGTAATAATCGTAATATAAAAAGGTGTAGCTGCACTTAAAACAAGGGCGATAATCATCCCTGTCACAATTGCTCCATCAGGAAAGCGCCATTTCTGATTAGTTAATTTTTTTACTAAATATTCAGTAAGGACAGCAGATAGAATAGAAACACCTGTTGATTTTGCTCCTAAAAAAGCTGGATCATTTATGGACCCAATTGCCATCAATAAAAAAAGAATCGCTATTAATAATTTTTTTGGGGCTTTAATTAATTTTTGAACTCGACTGACTAAATAAGCTGAAGCTCCTTCTATACCCGTATTATCTGGATGATGCTTTTCCATTCGGCTTGGTCCACCATTATAAGTACTCAATGGAAAAACCTCCTATTCCTTTTGTCGTATGCATGGTTAATTCTGGTGATATTAAGATCCCTTCCACTCCCTCTTCTTCCAAAAAAGCAATTCCTTTCACTGGTCCAAGTAAAAAGGCTGATGTAGAAAAAGCATCAGCGAGCATCGCATATGGAGCAATAGCCGTGCAGCTGATGATTTCGTTTTGCGCATTTCCTGTTTTAGCATGTATAAGATGATGATTGGCACGATTTTCTTTATATCTTTCATAGCTGCCAGATGTACAAATAGAAACATTAGTGCCTTTTATTTTAGCAATGATTTTATCCTTCTCTAAGGGATGCCGAATTCCTATTTCCCAATGTTCCCCTTTTTCATTGAGACCTTTTACATATAAGTCCCCTCCAGCATCGATCACAAAACCTTCAATATCCTCCAACTCTCGAGCTGCTAAATCAATCGCTGCTCCTTTAGCTATAGCTCCAAAATCGAGAACAAGTGGTTTTTTTAGTGTGATCGTATGATGGGTTCTATCACAGTAAATATCCTTATGGCTTACATCAGACCTTTTGATAATCGCTGTAGAGTGCTTTTTCCTAGATGCATACTCACGATTAAAGCCTATATCCTCTAGTGTTTTCCCAACGGTTGGATCGAAGACACCATCTGTACGTTCTGCTATCTGTACTGCAAACTGAGTGATTTCAAATAGAATTGGACTAACTGGAACAGCTTCACCTACTTTATGTACAAGCTGCATAAGTTCACTTTGTGGATTAAAACGACTGCAAATGTGTTCCACTTGATAAAAAATGTTGAGGGCTTGATCCACTTTTTCTTCCAGCTCAGCTTGAGTATTAGTAGAAGAAGCCGTTTTAATTTGGATGATCGTATCCATTGCTAAAGCGACTTTTATGACATTTACTTTTGGCATCGTTTCCGCTCCTTTGCTACGCTTGCTTAGCTTGCTGCAGGGCATCATCTACAGCGTTTTGAAAATCCTCCGTGCTAAGTGTAGCTCCACTGACAACATCAACATCTGAGCTTTGCCGTACTAGCACTTCGTTGGGAAGATGTTGGATATATGATACAGAATAGCTTGTCGTGCTATTGGTAATTTCTACAGATGTTATGACATCGCTTTTAATGGATACAGCCACCTCGACCGCTCCAATGCGATTCTCTCCCACCCCTGTGTAGGTTCCATCCTTATACGTATACGCTTTTTTTGTTGCCCCTTGCCCGAGTTGAAATTCTTTTGTCGATTGTGGAGCCTGCACAGCAATTGTATCTGCTGCTGCTATCCCTGTAACATAGATAGCTCCAATCGCAGCTGTACATAAAGTAATCATTTTTTTATTCATTTGAGCCATAAAAAATTGACCTCCTTGAGGAAAATGTTCAGATTTTCCATTCTAATATCTGATTAACTTACACTTTACAGATCAATTTTTAAAAAACGCTTAAAATACTTAAGAATTCCAAAAAATTACATGTTTTGTCATAAAAAGATGTAATTGCGTAGGAAATTCTTTTTTTCAGATATCGTGGTTAGATCCCTGTACTAACGCTTGATCGATAAAAAAATTTCCTTTCATCATGTAAAAAACTCGCTCCAACAAGGGAACGAGTTTTTTTATCTTGTAATGTAATCTGGCTTATCTTCTTCACGAATTTGGTCAATTGGTACAAAGACATCTAGGTGACGATATAAATTTTCAAACTCAGCTGGCAATAAACCACCAAACTCACCATCTAAATTTAATTGTACCTTTTCGTTTGAATGAATTTTAATTCGATTGGCATTTGTATAAATAACATTCGGATCATTGATATGTTCACCGCGAATCGCTAAAGTGGCGATTCGAATAAAATCAGCTAGATTTGTCTTTTTTAAAATTAGAAGAGAAAACAGACCGTCATTAATCGAAGAGTTAGGAGCAAGCTTCTCAAACCCGCCAATAGAATTTGTCAGTCCAATCAGAAAAAGCATGACTTCTCCTTCAAATATTTTGCCATCGTATTCTATCGATACTTGAGTAGCATTAAGTGAAGGCAGCATTTCAATCCCTTTTAAATAATAAGCTAATTGACCGATCATCGTCTTTAATTTACTTGGCACTTCATAGGTGAGCTCTGTTAATCGACCGCCACCGCTAATGTTAATAAAGTATTTATCATTCATTCGACCAATATCCACTGGAATGGTATCGCCCTTTGTAATAATATCAGCAGCAGCTAATACATCTCGAGGAATATGTAGTGCTCTTGCAAAATCATTCGTCGTTCCCACAGGAATAATTCCTAGCCTTGGTCGATATTCCTGTTCCGCTAAGCCATTTACAACCTCATTAATGGTGCCATCACCACCAGCGGCCACAACAAGATCATAACGGCGATCCACTGCTATTCTTGCCGCACTTGTAGCGTCACCAGCTCCTGTAGTCGCATGGCAAGATGTTTCATAGCCAGCTATTTCAAGCTTTTGCAATACCTCTGGCAAATATTTTTTAAACATCTCTCTTCCAGAGGTCGGATTATATATTATTCTTGCACGTTTCATACTCATCATCCTACTTATCAAATATATAATGGAATGTACACGATCGTTAACTCTACCATTTAACATCATATCGAAAACTTTGGATTAAGGCAATTTTTCACGAAAAATAATCCTCAACCTGTAAAGGCTAAGAATTATTTTTTATTGCTTCAAGTTAATATAGGCACTATTTGTAATGTCAATCCGATTCGAACCATCCCCTTTTTGCAGGGTTCCATTCCTTCGAATCAATGAAGGATCCTTCATTTGTTCATCGTCTCCTTCGTTCTTTTCCTCTTGAATGCTCCACTTCTCTTCCTGTCCGTTGAATCCCTGGACCCCTAAAGCAGCTACTTGGATATTTTCTGATTCATAGAGATCCAAAGAGACCGTAGAAGAGTTGTCTATACGCCAGTTACTTAGCAGTGTTCGGGGTTTTAATGTAATGTCATTTCCATTTCCTTCTATTTCCATTTTAACATCATTAGGTATTAAAATCGTTGCTGATAAAGATGCATATCTTTCAAATGGTCCAGTATCCTCAGGCAGTTCCTTTACACTTACATAAAGGGTATCCCCCTTTATAAAAGTAGAAACATAATCCTCTGCTTTTGTCATGTTTTTGTCATTTTTATTCGCAAGCATTCTGTATGTTCCAAATATCGAAACATCATTTGATCCTGTCCCTTCCACTGTTATGGAGTCGCGCTTGGTCTGAAGAACAACTCGCTTGATGTTCTCGTCTACAGGCTGATTAAATGCTGGTAAATCCATTGTTCTCTCTTCTCTAGTTAATTGTTGATCAATTTTATCCATTATGCCTATGGAGCTTAATATAGAAAAGCCAATTCCAGCTGTACCTAATATTCCAATAAAAAATATGCTTAAAAAATCATATTTGATAAATGGTTTCTCTTGTTTTGACTGGAACAAAAAAACTAATATTTCAGCTCCAAGTACGACTAAAATAATGGGCCACCAGGACAGCATTACATTTGATACATCCAGCTTAAATAATTGAGTAAGCAGAAGAAACACTCCGAGGATTAATAGTGAAGTTCCCATTGAAAATGTTCCAACACGCCAAGTTCTCAAAGCTACATCCCCCCTCATGAGTAAATTTATAATTCTTGCTTGCCTTTTCTTTTGCTTCCAAATAACAGCCGGATTCCTCCACCAATTAATACAATCGATACTATAGACATTTGGAAATAGCGGTCAAACAAGTATCTTAAATCAATATCAATCAGTTGTCGAAGCATTGGGGAAAAAGCTGGAATGATAATGTTTGTCGTTAAATAATAGAGTCCTATGAATATAAGACCAATGCCAATCCACTTTTGATGATTAAATAAAGAAGCAATGATCGGCTTATCCTCTATCGGCTCCTCACCCATTTTTGAAGCTGTTTGCAAACCATCAAAAAAGCTATAAAACCAAATAATAGGAATTAGAAATAAAAAGATTCCTAATCGGAGCACATCCAAAATGTAAATAGAGAACAAGAAAGCACCCATAAGCTGTATTCCACGTTGCTGCAAGCCTAAATATAAGTGGCCAGCTCCAGGAAAAATTGATAAAAAGGTAGCAATCGCTTTACTCTTTTTTCCATCCTCTCGACGACTTTCAAAATCATCTAGAATGGTTCGATCAATTAACTCTTCCCCACGTTGCTTTTTGCCCAGCTGCTGCATCGCATCAAAGTAACCATAAATCCATATAACTGGTAATATCGCCCAGAATACTAAGAACTCACCTCGATGAGTTAATATCGCTACAAAAAACACCATTATTCCTAAGCCTAAAAATGTCGTTAATAGTGTAACTCCGCGATTCATTAACCCGAGATAAACATGTCCTACACCCGGTAAAAGGGATAATAGAAGGGTATTAAATCGATCATTATCCTCTGCTTTTTCAGTTACTGGCTGTTCAGCAATTGGCTTCTTAGAAAGCTTATTCGCCGAAATAATTGTATCCACTATATTAACAATAAAAAGGATAAACCCTAGAAAAACAAACAAAAATGCAAACTGATCTAAATAATAATCATTAGCAAACAAGATTGTAAAAAACACGAGCCCCCAAAACGAAATCATATAAAATAATCCACGCAGTGGTTTTCTTAAATAAAGCATTCCTCCCCCAGGAAAAAGGGAAAACAAAAAAGCGAGTATCGGACTTTTATTCATTTATTATCTACCTCCTTATGATTAGTCTCTAAAGAATCCATCCAAGCAAAAGTTTTATTCATGATCCCATCCGTCATAGACGATTGTTCTCCATTTTGTTCGGATAGTTGAATGCTTTCTGCATATTCAGTAATGGAATGAAACACACCGGTCATCATTAATAACAAAGTCATGGCAGCTGCAAGTGTATAATGGAACAATGCTTTTTGATAAAACGGAGTTGCTTTTTGTTTCTGTATTATTTTTTGCTCAGATATGGCTTCCATAATGGAATTAGCAAAATCCGTTTCATCAATAATCACTGGGAAAGAATCCTCATGCTGTTCAATGACCCTTACATATAACTCTAAGCATTGGTCACAGCTATATAAATGTTTTTCATAAGCCTCTCGGACATGTTCTTCTAATTCATTATTCACATATTTCGTCCAATCGCTTTCAGAATAATGCCTCATGAAAAATCGTCCTCCTTCCAATGCTTTTTCATCCAATTACGTGCTCTATACAACTTAGTTTCGATTGTTTTTACTTGAACAGATTGCTCTTCTGCCATTTGCTGATAGCTTTTTTCTGCTATGTAAAAGTCATAAATAACAACTCTATAATTTTCAGGAAGCTCATTGAGCCGTTCTCTTACTTGTTTTCTTCTCTCTTTTATTATCATTTCATGATCAATGCTTTTTCTTTGAATGGAATAATGATCATGATCGTATTCAACACTTTCCACTATATCCTCATGTCTACGATCACGCTTTCTTTTGACATCAATTGCATGATTCACGGCAATTCTTGTCATCCATGTTTTAAAGCCTTGATGCTCATATTGGGGGAGAGAAGTATATATTTTGAGAAACACTTCTTGTGCAGCATCCTCAGCTTCCTTTTGATCCTTCAGTACTGCATATATCGTTCGAAAAAGAGTAGATCGGTATTTTTCGATTAAAAGGCGAAATGCATGATCATTGCCATTTTGTACTTTTTGAATTAATTCATGGTCGCTTATTCTTCTCTCCCCCCTTCTTTCGCTTCCACCCTATTAGACGAAAGATCTCTTATTTCCCCCTACAGTTTTAAATAAAATTTTTTCAACTTCCTATTTTCAAAGATTTTCTAAAAAAAAAAAGCTAATCCATTGGGATCAACTCTACATAAATACATAGGTCTTAATTATATTTTTTTCAGTACACATACATAGCATGCGTGAGGAATTGTGTGCACCATTTCAGTTCCAAACTTGTTGTCCAGCTCCATTAAGAGTTGATTCTTCGCAAAGCTTCTTTGACTTTCTTCTAGCTCTGTAAAATAAGAACGGGAAGAAACTCTGTCAGCCCACTCTTTATTTGTAAAAGAGATATCGTAATCAAGCTTATAAAAATCACGAAGTTCAAATCCTGAGTTTTGCCATTCAGTAAACCACTCAACGGGATAACCGTTAATAAGCTGCTTAGATATAGCTTTTGATCCAGCAGGTACAAGATGAATTTGAAAAACATCCTGAAAGAATGAAATGGTCGTTTGAACGACTGGATGAGCAGCAATAAAACTAGAATCAGCAACAATGAGTGTGCCATCCTTTTTTAATATTCTTCTAATCTCATTTAAAGCTTCATTTCGATCAAACCAATTCCATGCACGCATAACCGTTACTACATCATATTCATTTGCTTCTAGACCTGTATTTTCTGCTGATCCATTGTAATAGGGGATATTTAAACGATGAATATCGTTACTGCTTTTTGCTTCTTGTAGAAGCTCAAAGGAAGGATCCACCCCCACAACATTGCCATTTCTTAATTTAATTTTTCTTGTCAAAATACCTGTTCCACAGCCTATATCTGCTATTTTCTTGCCATTAATTAATATATTCCTTAACTGAAGGCTCTCAAAAAAACTGTTTGGGATATCTTTTTTTGTCCGAGTATAGTTTTTTACTATTTTCCCAATGTCTGCCTTATTCATATGTCCACCGCCGTATTACAATATATTAAGATTGTCAATCTCGTTAAAGCAATTATATGGTAATATATCACTAAAAACAACCTTTAAAGGATGTTGTTTACATTGATTATTTTAGAGATTGGTGAAAGCTTTGTGACTATTTGAAATAAGTTTCATAGATCATCCTACACTTATGTATGATGGCTCAGCTGGAATATTCCTTAAAAATCCAACCACTCCCTTTAAAGTAAAATAGACAAAACCATTTCACTTAAATATAATATTTTATTATTTTTAATAAAGGATGATGTTATGACTGCAATGATTTTATTAGCCTCTTACCTAATTGGCTCTTTTCCTACTGCTCTTCTTATAAGCAAGATTATTTTTAAAACAGATATAAGAAATCACGGAAGTTATAATCCCGGCGCCACTAATACGCTTAGAGTACTCGGTAAACGTGCTGCTGTTGCTGTTCTTATTATTGATATCGGAAAAGGAGCTTTAGCTGCTGCTTTGCCTCTTATTTTTTATCATGATTTAGATCCGCTATATGCAGGTTTAGTAGCTGTTCTTGGTCATTGCTTTCCAATCTTTGCAGGGTTTAAAGGAGGGAAAGCAATTGCAACAACTGCTGGCGCGCTTCTGATAACAAATATATGGATGTTTCTTGCCGCCTATTTAAGCTTTGTGTTGATCATTTACCTTTCCAAATATGTTTTTTTCGGTTCCCTTTCTGTTGGCATTGCATTAATTATTTATACGGTCTTTGAACCTGGTATAAAATACGAACTCATTTTTATCTTATTTTTTGTATTCTTAATCTATTTACATCGATCGAATTTAAAAAACTATCAAAATAAGAAAGAACCAAAAATCACTGATAAAACATTGGTAAACGATCGAATCAAGCTTGATCCGTAAATTCTTTCTAAAAAAGTATTGTTGAAATATGACAGCTTTTCCTGGGAAATAGACTTGGAAATTGTCATAAAATAAATGACAGGTATCTTATAGACTATACGTCTTGAAGATACCTGTCACTTTTATGACGATTTTTTATCTTTTATTCATTTCTTGTGCTAATAATTGATTTACAAGCTGTGGATTCGCTTGACCTTTTGTTGCTTTCATAATTTGACCAACTAGGAAGCCAACCGCTTTCTTTTTCCCATTTTTAAAGTCTTCAATTGATTGAGGGTTTGCGTCCAATGCTTCCGTGATGACCTTTAATAAAGCACCTTCATCAGAAATTTGAACAAGGCCTTTCTCTTTCACGATCTTCTCAGCATCTCCGCCATTTTCAATCAATTCTTTGAAAACGGTTTTCGCTATTTTTGAAGAGATTGTCCCATCTTCAATTAGTCTAATCATGCCAGCAAGACCTTCAGGTGTTAAGGCAACATCTTCAAGCTCTTTTTGCTCTGCATTTAAATAACCAGAAACCTCTCCCATCAGCCAGTTTGATGCTTGCTTGGCGTCAGCCCCCGCATTTACGGTTGCCTCAAAGAAATCAGACATTTCCTTTGTAATCGTTAAGACATTCGCATCATAAGCAGGAAGACCAAGATCTTCTACATAGCGTTTTTTGCGTTCGTCTGGAAGCTCAGGAATTTCAGCATGAATTCTTTCCTTCCATTCCTCATCAATAACGATATCCAACAAATCAGGCTCTGGGAAGTAACGGTAATCATCTGACCCTTCTTTTACACGCATTAAAATTGTTTTATTGGCAGCATCATCATATCGACGTGTTTCCTGCTCAATAGTACCGCCTGATAAGACGACTTTTTTCTGACGCTCTTCCTCATGTTCAATGCCTTTGCGGACAAAGTTAAAGGAGTTCAAGTTTTTTAACTCTGTTTTCGTTCCAAACTCTTTTTGACCTACAGGGCGAATGGAAATATTAGCATCACAGCGAAGTGAGCCCTCTTCCATTTTACAATCAGAAACGCCTGTATATTGAATAATCGATTTTAATTTTTCAAGATACGCATAGGCTTCGTTCGCTGTTCTCAAATCCGGCTCTGATACGATTTCAATAAGTGGAGTTCCTTGACGATTATAGTCGACTAATGAATAACCATACCCATGGTTTAATTTCCCAGCATCTTCTTCTAAATGAACACGCGTAATTCCTATACGTTTTTTATAGCCGTCTACTTCAATATCAATCCAGCCATGCTCCCCGATTGGCTTATCAAATTGCGAGATCTGATATGCTTTTGGGTTATCTGGATAAAAATAGTTTTTACGGTCAAATTTTGTTTCAGTTGGGATTTGACAGTTCAAGGCCATAGCAGCTTTCATTCCGAAATCTACAGCTTTTTTGTTGATAACTGGCAATACTCCAGGATAACCAAGGTCTATGACACTTGTGTTTGTATTTGGTTCAGCTCCAAATTTATTTGGGCTGGCTGAAAAGATTTTTGACTCCGTTTTCAGCTCAACGTGTACTTCTAGTCCTATGATAGTTTCAAATTTCATGCTTTTCCCCCCTTACAATACCGGTTTCTGCTTATGATAATCTGTTGCTTGTTCAAATGCATGCGCAACCTGATAAACTGTTTTCTCATCGAAATGCTTCCCAATGATTTGCAATCCTAACGGTAATCCATTAGCAAATCCACACGGTACCGAAATTCCTGGCACACCCGCAAGGTTTACTGGAATCGTTAAAATATCATTCGCATACATCGTTAATGGATCATCTACTTTTTCACCAATTTTAAAAGCTGGGGTTGGTGTCGTTGGTCCTACGATCACATCGTATTTTGCAAATACATCTTCAAAATCTTTTTTAATTAATGCACGAACCTTTTGAGCTTTTTTATAATAAGCATCGTAATAACCTGAGCTAAGGGCAAAGGTTCCAAGCATAATTCTGCGCTTCACTTCATCGCCAAAGCCCTCTGCACGAGTCTTTTTATATAAATCAATTAAGTTTTCGGCATCTTGTGTGCGATATCCATAACGAATGCCATCAAAGCGGGAAAGATTAGCAGATGCTTCTGATGACGATAGTAAGTAATATGTCGCTAATGCATACTTAGAGTGTGGTAGGGAGACTTCTTCCCAAGTTGCTCCAAGCTTTTCTAGTACCTTTAACGCATCTAATACAGATTGGCGAGCTGCTTCTCCTACACCTTCTCCTAGATATTCCTTAGGTACAGCTATTTTTAAGCCCTTCACATCACCTGTAAGTGCCTCTGAAAAGTTTGGAACCTCTATTGGAGCAGATGTTGAATCCATCGGGTCTACACCAGCAATTGCTTGAAACAAAAATGCATTGTCTTCAACAGTTCTTGTAATAGGACCAATTTGATCCAATGAAGAGGCAAAGGCTACTAGCCCGAATCGAGATACACGTCCATAGGTTGGCTTTAATCCAACAACTCCACAAAAAGAAGCTGGCTGACGGATTGATCCACCTGTATCAGATCCTAATGAAAACAATACTTCACCTGATGCAACAGATGCCGCTGAACCACCTGAAGAACCGCCAGGAACCGTATCAAGATTCCAAGGATTTTTCGTTTTTTGATAGCTTGAATTTTCTGTGGATGAACCCATTGCAAATTCATCCATATTTAATTTTCCTATAATAACCGTTTCTGCACTATGTAATTTATTTACAATCGTTGCATCATAAATTGGGTCAAAATTGTCTAATATTTTACTTGCACATGTAGTACGCAGCTCTTTTGTAACAATATTATCCTTAACCCCAATTGGCATTCCAAATAGAAGGCCCTTTGATTCGTCGGTGCCAAGTTTTTCATCTAATTTTTTCGCCGTTTCAATGGCTCTTTCTTTATCTAACGTTAAGAAAGCCTGCACCTTATCTTCCACTTCATCAATACGCTTGTATGACTCAAGTACAAGGTCAGTAACAGATATTTCTTTCTTATGTAGCAGTTCGTGAAGCTCAGCTACTTTATAATCAAATAAACTCATCCTTTATTTCCCCCCTTACTCAAATGTTGCAGGCACCTTCACTTGACCGTTCTCATGGTCTGGTGCATTTTTCAATACTTCTTCTACTGGAAGCCCTTTTTGTACGATATCCTCACGCATCACATTTTTCATATCTAACACATGAGAGATTGGCTCAACATCATCTGTGTTTAGCTCATTAAGTTCTTCAGCAAAAGAAATAATCGCATCTAATTGCTTTTGAAATTTCTCTGCTTCTTCCTCAGTAATAGCTAATCTTGCCAGATGGGCAACGTGTTTCACTTCATCTATTGATATTCTTGACATACCTGTCACCTCCGTATTAATCGAACGTTTTCACACTAATATTGATCATATCAAACTTTTCCACACTAAAGCAACATTCGATTACATCAATGAATGCTTAATCCATGCCTATTTTATCATGTATTCTATATACAAACGAATATTTTTTCATCATCAATTTTTGACTGCTCACAATAAATTAAACTATGATAAAAATTAGGAGTTGATCAAAATGAAAATTTTTCTTTTGGATGAAAGCAATAGGAAAAACATATCTAAATTCAATAGCAAGAACTCATCCTATTTACCGATTGCCCGAGAGCAAGTGACGACGATCGGTTGCATGTATTTGGACAAAGACAGCATTTTAGGTATGCATCAGGCACCATGTCATCAATTATTTATAGTTGTAAACGGAAATGGGTGGGTAAGAGTAGCAGAAGGAGAACGAAAAACTGTTCAAAAAGGTACAGCCATCTTTTGGGAAGAAGGGGAATTTCATGAATCAGGATCATTAACTGGGATGACTGCAGTTATTATTGAAGGGCCTAATTTAGACCCAGCAATGTTTAAACAAAGTCTAATATCAGGAAATTAGGTGAAGAGGATTACTTCACCTAGTTTGATTTAAACAGCTTGCTCATATATGATAGCAATCCTTTTTTATTAGGAGATTCTTTATGGACAGAAGCTTGTGATTCGTTCTTTGTCACAAATATTTCTTCTTTATCAATCGCATAATCAAACGCTAGCACTAGCCCAATATCTGAGTTATGTTCTTTATTCGTCACCATGGTGTATTTTACATTGTGTTGATTGGCTATTTTGATATATTTGGATAGATAAGAATAATCCATATGGCCATTTAAATATAAATGAGCTTTAGAGTTTTCCTTCACTGCATTCTCGACCTCTGGATAAATCCCAGCCTCTCTTAGTTGGTTCTGATAAAGAGCAACGACTATCCTTTCTCTTAGTGTACCAAGAAATTTCCGGCGTTCATCAGGATTCGTTTCCTTCACTCCGTGTATTCCTTGCTGAAGATAATCATCTACATTCGATCTTTCCATTCAGGAACCTCCTTAAATTCATTATCCATATTCTCTCTTTTTATTTATAACATATTCATTTAACATAACAAAAGCGCATGTGCGCTTATCTGTCTGAGGCTACAAAAAAACCTCCCCATATAAAGGGAGGAATTCATTCAAATTAAGTGTATTTTTTATTGGTAAATATGAACGAATGGCTCGTCCTGCTCAGCTTTACGAACAATTAAGGACTCTGGTCCGTTAACAGATGAAATACTGACCTGCACCGTAATGTATTTTGGAAAAATCTCCATTACCTTTCCTGTAACGAATTGTGTAAAGCTAATGGCTTCCGCTTTTCCATAAAATTGAATCGGTATTTCAATATCGAGCTGCTGCATATTCTTATCAGCATAAAAAGCTTTACCAATAACTCCATTGAAATTCGGAAAATATTTTTCTACATCCTGTTTAAACTTATTAAAGCGATCGCTATCTTCTTTATTTCCGCCGTTAGGAAACAATACATATTGCTCATCAATCGTTTCCCAATTACCTAGGCTTGAACTTCCCTTAGATGCATTCGCATAGGCTATAAAATTGCCAGGTACAACGGATGACTTTTCCTTTTGTTCAAACAACGCAATCGTAATTGGAACGTTTTTCAAATCATCCATTTCTCTTA
Organism: Bacillus sp. 03113; assembly: GCF_006546985.1. GTDB lineage: Bacteria > Bacillota > Bacilli > Bacillales > Cytobacillaceae > VATK01. Next base: position 30,877 of record NZ_ML637008.1, on the reverse strand, counting down.
GCCTTTTTAAAACCTCCGCTGCGATATTTTTACCTTCTTGTTCAACCTTACCTTTTACATCTGCTTCATAGGTTGCTCCATATTGCTCTGTTTGATAATAATAAACAGAATTGAGGGCCAGTCCAATCACAACTCCACCAAGATGAACCGTTCCATCCGACCCTTTTTCAAGATAGTCATGCTCTAAAATATGGGCTAAATAAATAGGATTCTTTTGAAAGTCAGCTTGTTCATTTCCTTCTTTCAAAGGATTCAGTCCAATGTTTTGTTTCTGATCCAGCCCATTTGCTTTCAGCTGTTCATCTGTAAACTTACGATTTAACCATAATTGAACAATATTTTTCTTTAAATATTGCCCTTCTTGAAAAAAATATTGATTAGGATCAAAATTGCGCTGGGCAATCCTCATTAATCCTGTTTCAAATTCATTAATATCATATCTTGTATTTAAATTACCAACAACTAGCCCCCTTGCCTCTGAAGGTTTAAAGGGTAAAATGCTGCTATAGTATTCATCCGAAATTTTATACTTTGGAATAATAGCTTTCTCATTTGTATCCTGCTTTTCTTGAACTACTTCCTCTTGCTTCTGGAAGTTAGGTGCACAACCTGTCAATAAAAGCATCAAAATAAGAGCAGCCATTGAAATTTTCTTCACGGCGTCACACCTCTATATTATTTAATACTTCAATCAATTTCTCCTCATCCCAAATATCAATGCCTAAATCCTGTGCTTTTGTTAGTTTGGAGCCTGCTTCTTCTCCTGCAATTACAATATGTGTTTTTTTGCTCACGCTGCCTGAAACTTTCCCACCAAGGGCTTCAATTCTTTCCTTTGCCTCGTTCCTTGAAAGCTGTTCAAGCTTCCCTGTTAATACAACCGTTTTACCTGCAAAAATTGAATCAGTTTCTTCTGGAGATACTGGCATTGGCCCTTTGTACTCCATATTAACTCCATATTGCTTCAATTCATCGAGAAGCTCAACTGCCTCTTCCTGCTCAAAAAATGTCGCAATAGAGTCAGCCATTTTTTCTCCAATTTCGTTAATTGCCGTTAATTCTTCTCTTGTAGCCAAAGCAAGTCGATCCATATGGAGAAAAGATTGCGCCAATGTTTTTGCAGCCTTTGCTCCAACATGCCGAATGCCTAATCCAAAAAGGAGTCTTTCAAAGGAATTTGCTTTAGATTGCTCAATCGCTAAAAGGAGATTTTGAACTGATTTTTCTCCCATTCGTTCTAAATCTAAAAGCTGTTCTCTCGTTAGTCGATATAGATCTGCAACATCGCCGATCAGTTTCTCAGAGAATAATTGACTAACAACCTTTTCACCAAGTCCATCAATATTCATCGCATTTCGAGATACAAAGTGAATGAGCCCTTCTCTGATTTGTGCAGGACATTTCGGATTGATGCATCGGAGAGCTACCTCTTCTTCTATTCTAACAAGATCACTTTGACATTCTGGACATTGAGAAGGCATAAAAAATTCCTTTTCTTCTCCTGTTCTTCGCTCAGGTAAAGCTTGTACAACTTCAGGAATAATGTCTCCAGCTTTTTTAACCACAACATAATCCCCTATTCGAATGTCCTTTTCTCGAATAAGATCCTCATTATGCAAGGACGCTCTTTGAACCGTTGTTCCTGCAACCTTTACAGGTTCAAGCAAAGCTGTTGGGGTAACGACACCTGTTCGGCCAACATTCAAATCAATATCTATCAATTTAGTCACGACTTCTTCTGCTGGGAATTTATATGCGATAGCCCAGCGTGGACTTTTTGCTGTCGCTCCTAATTGCTCCTGCTGCTGCAAAGAATCTACCTTTATGACAATCCCATCAATTTCATAAGGAAGATGAGGGCGTTTTTCTATCCATCCCTCAACGAAATGAAGAACCTCTTCTATGTTAGCACATTTTTTTCGTTCTTGATTTGTTTTAAACCCCATACGATCCAATAAATCAAGCCATTCGCTGTGAGCTTTTACCCCTGTTTGTCCTATTTCGCCAACCCCATACAAAAAGATATCAAGGTTTCTTGAGGCTGCAATACGTGGATCAAGCTGTCGAAGAGAACCTGCCGCCGCATTTCTCGGATTAGCAAATGGCTCTTCACCATTCTCTTCCTTTACCCGATTCAGTGCTTCAAAGGAGCTTTTTGGCATAAAAGCCTCACCCCTAACTTCAATGGAAAAAGGCTCCTTTATACGCAGTGGAATGGATCGAATCGTTTTTAGATTGATCGAAATATCCTCCCCTGTTGTACCATCTCCACGAGTCGCACCAAGCGTAAATAATCCATCAACATATCGCAAAGACACCGCTAATCCATCAATTTTCAGTTCACACACATAGGAAAAATCATCACCTACCGCTTGACGAATCTTGCGGTCAAAATCACGCAGATCTGCTTCATTAAAAGCATTGCCAAGGCTTAGCATCGGCTTTTCGTGTTGAACCTTTCTAAACATATCTAATACTTCCCCACCTACTCGTTGTGTAGGAGAATCGGCCGTTTTAAATTCTGGATATTTTTCTTCAAGATTGATTAGCTCTTTCATTAGCTGATCGTATTCAGCATCCGGAACAGATGGCTTATCAAGAACGTGGTATTCATAATTATATTGATCTAACTTCTTTTTCAGATCCGTAATAGCTGTATTCGCAGTTTGAAGGTCCATAGCGACAAGTCCTTTCTTAAAATGTGAGGCTTGCTCCCCGTTAGCCCTTTTTAATAGGAGCAAATTTTGCAAGCAAGCGTTTGATGCCTGTTGGACTAGGAAAGGCAATATCTAGCTCTTTACCTTCTCCTTCTCCCTTTACGCTAACAACAGTACCCGTTCCCCACTTTCCATGTATGGCTTTATCGCCTACACTCCAGCTAATTTCATCCCCGCCTGATGAGATCGAAACAGATCGAGCAGCAGCTCTAGTTTGTACTGATCGCTGTGAAAGTCCATTAAAAGGCGATGCGGATTCTTTCTTTTTAGGCTCCATCCCCTCTAATAATTCTGCTGGAATCTCTTTAATAAAGCGAGATGGAGGATTTATATTTGTTCTACCAAAAAGGGTACGCATCTGTGCATTAGTTATAAATAATTGCTGCTCAGCTCTGGTGATGCCAACATAGGCTAAACGCCGTTCCTCTTCCATTTCCGACTCTTCCATTAATGAACGACTATGGGGAAAAACGCCCTCCTCCAGTCCAATAAGAAAAACAACAGGAAATTCCAAGCCTTTAGCTGAATGAAGCGTCATAAGCACAACGGCATCACTTTTCTGACCATCGTCATCTAATTTATCAATATCAGCAACGAGCGCTAAATCAGTTAAAAAAGCAACTAATGACTTGTCTTCGCTTCCATCCTCAAAGTTTTTCGTAACAGATAAAAGCTCCTCTAAGTTTTCTAAACGGCTTTGGGATTCAAGTGATTTTTCCGCCTTAAGCATCTCCCTATAACCAGACCTATCTAATATTTCTTCTACAAGCTCAGTTACAGATAAATACTCCTGCATATTCGTATAATTTCGAATCATATCTCGAAACTCTGTGACAGCCTTAGTAATTTTAGGACTAAGTCCAATCAACTCAATGGCATCTAACGCTTGGTACATTGACATATCGTGCATGAGAGCAAAATTAGCAATTTTATCGACTGAGCTTGAACCAACTCCACGCTTTGGTACATTGATCACTCTTTGCAAGCTAATATCATCATCAGGATTTGCGATTAGACGCAAATAAGCAAGGGTATCTTTAATTTCCTTCCGATCATAGAACTTAATTCCCCCGACAATGTTGTATTCAATATTTGCTTTTAAAAGCATTTCCTCAAGCACACGCGATTGAGCATTTGTCCGATAAAGAATGGCAAAATCGGTTAATTTACGCTGATCCTTTCTGACCAGCTCGTTAATCTTCCCTACGACAAATTGAGACTCTCCTTGCTCGCTATCTGCGCGATAGTAAAAGATTTTGTTTCCTTCTGCATTTTCAGTCCAAAGGTTTTTCGCTTTCCGATTCATATTATTAGAAATCACTTGATTAGCTGCCATTAATATTTTTTTCGTTGAACGGTAATTTTGCTCTAAAAGAATCACTTGAGCATTCGCATAATCCTTCTCAAAGGAAAGAATATTAGCAATATCTGCTCCGCGCCAGCGATAGATTGATTGATCTGAGTCACCGACAACACAAAGATTTTTAAAGCGAGCAGCTAAAAGCTTTACAAGCATATATTGCGACCTATTCGTATCCTGATACTCATCAACGTGAATATATTGAAATTTTCGTTGATAGAATTCTAATACCTCGGGGACTCTGTTAAACAACTGAATGGTCGTCATAATAAGATCATCAAAATCCAGTGCATTATTTTTGCGCAAGCGTTTTTGGTATTCAGTATAAACATCACTGACGATCTGCTGAAAGTAATCTCCCGCCGTTTTTGAAAACTCCTCGGGATCAATTAATTCGTTTTTCGCACTGCTAATTGACCCTAGCAAAGCTCTTGGATCATATTTTTTAGGATCAATATTTTTTTCCTTAAGAATGCTCTTAATGACAGATTGCTGGTCAGTCGTATCTAGAATGGTAAAATTTCGATTAAAGCCAATTCGATCAATATCTCTTCTCAAAATCCGTACGCACATAGAATGGAATGTTGAAATCCATATTTCCTCACTTACTCCGCCCATCATACTATGAATTCTTTCTTTCATTTCCCTTGCGGCTTTATTCGTGAAGGTAATGGCAAGGATATTGTAAGGATTAACGCCTTTCTCTACCATTAAATAGCCGATTCGGTGTGTTAACACCCTCGTTTTCCCACTTCCCGCTCCAGCCATGATTAACAAGGGACCATCTGTTGTTTTTACTGCCTTTTGCTGCTCAGGATTTAGCCCATTTAGCAGCCGATTTGTTAAAAATTGCATGTGTTTCTTCACCACCATACGAACATATATTCTGTTTTATCATAACTCTTTTTTCCATACTTATCAATGATTAATGTATAGCCTTTAACGTTTTCAATGCTGTATCTATATCTTCATAGATTAAATTTCCAACGACAATTACATCTGCATAAGCCGCCATTTCCTTCGCCTGCTCGAGTGTTGAAATTCCCCCACCATAAAAAAACGTCGTGCTTTCTAATGATTCCTTGACCTTTGCAGCGACCTCAGGTTCTCCATACGTTCCACTATACTCTAAATAAAAGATTGGGAGATGAAACATTTTCTCTGCCATCATTGCATAAGCCGCAACATCTTCTATCTCTAAGCTTGTATTGGCTTTTGTCAGCTGCGCTGCTTTGCATTCCGGATTCATGATGCAATATCCCTGGATGAGAATTTCATTCCAATCCATGATTCCTCCGTATTCCTTAACTGCTTCATGATGCAAGCCTGTTACCCATTTTGTCTCTTGGCTGTTTAATACGGTCGGAATAAAATATAAATCAAATCCAGGTGTAACAGAATCAATTGTTGACACCTCTAACACACAAGGCACAACATATTTTCGCACTCGCGCCATTAAATGCAGCACGTTTTCTAATGTTACTCCATCCGTACCGCCTACAATGACTGCATCCGTTCCTGATTCACATATTTTCTCTAGATCTTCATCTGTAATCGTTTTATTTGGATCGAGCTTAAACACATGGCGCCACTCGCGAACATCGTACATCATACTTCCTCCATTTTAAGAATTCCATTAAATCATTATAGCATTAGTCATTTAAAGAAAAAAAGGAAATCAACAGGAGTTTTAATGAATGGGTAAGGAAACAAAATATTTAATTCAGCAATAGATAAATTCTAAAAATTTTTCAAATAAAATGAAAATACAAGATGAAACTATGGTAAATTAGACGAAACGAAAAACAATAAAGGTGGTAAACATCATGGAACACTTTACCCTATTTATCTTCATGTCTATCCTACTTATTATTCTCCCTGGCCCTGATACAGCCATTGCAACTAAAAATACGTTATCGTTTGGAAAAGCAGGCGGAATAAAAACGATCTTAGGCACTTGTTGTGCTTTATTCATCCATACTTTTGCAGCTGTAGTCGGGCTATCAGCGATTATTGTGAAATCTGCTCTGCTATTCTCCATTTTCAAATATGTAGGAGCTATCTATTTGATCTATTTAGGTATAAAAGCCTTATTGTCTATAAAAAAAGTGGAGAACACCTCAGCTATTGAAAATAAGAACGAACAGAAGGAAGAAAATATTTCATGCTTTAGACAAGGTTTTCTAACAAACATCCTTAATCCAAAGGTGGCTGTTTTCTTTCTTACTTTTTTACCTCAATTTGTTGATTCTAGTAACAATACCCTTATCCCTTTTCTCCTGATGGGGATCACTTATGCAATCTTAACGGCTATTTGGTTCTTACTATATGTATTTTTGATTAATCAAATTAGTGTTTTTATGAAGAAACCTTCTACACAAAGAATTATTCAAGGTATAACTGGAATTGTACTCGTTGGATTTGGAATTAAGCTTGCACTCGAAAAAGCACAACACTAATTTAAGAAAAGCAAAAAAATGGGATGCCCAGAAGCTTATGGGCATCTTTTTTTTGTAATTAGTTTCATTTTTTTTAAATATAAATAGATACATCACTTAGTTCATTCGACGGTTCAATAACGAAAAAAGATTCATATTTTAATATAGGTAAGGAAAAATAACATTTTTTCCTTACTTACACTTGGATAGAAGGAGGGGTATCTTATTAAAATAGCATTCATTTGTACAGAGATGCTTCCAGTTCCACCAATTAGAGGAGGAGCCGTTCAAATTTTAATTGACGGTGTCACACAGCACTTAAGTAAAAAGCATGAATTGACGATTTATTGCATTTCAGACCCAGATCTTCCCAACCATGAAATTGTAAACGATGTTGAATATATACGAGTTCCAAATGAGGATTATGAATTTCATGTCGGAAAAGAATTAGCAAAAAAAAATAAAAACAATGATTATTACGATATCGTTCATGTATTTAATCGACCTAAAAATGTTCTCATCTATAAATCTTCTATGCCAGAAAGCCGGTTCGTTGTAAGCCTTCATAATGAAATGTTTAAGGAAGGCAAAATATCATTAGAAATAGGAAATTTGGTTATTCAAGCCGTAGATCAAATCATGACGATTAGTGATTATATTGGCCGAACCATTATTTCCCGATTTCCTTCTGCAAAAAATAAAATCAAAACTGTTTATTCTGGCATTAGTTTACAGCAATACAAACCACTATGGGATATAAATGCACAGGTAGCGAGAAATACACTAAGACAAAAATACGGTGTAAGCGATCAGAAAGTAATTCTTTTTGTTGGTCGATTAAGTCCTGTAAAGGGGCCTGATGTTCTTTTGAAGGCGATGCAGCAAGTGATCGAGAAACATCCTGATACCTCACTAGTTATTGTCGGTAGTAAATGGTTTAGCGATGACCGTATTGATGATTACGGACAAAGTTTGCGACAGCTTGCCGAAGAGATCGGACAGGATAAAGTAATCTTCACTGGTTTTGTTCCCCCTTATGAAATCCCTTCCTATTTTTTGGTTGGCGATATATTTGTATGCAGCTCCCAATGGCAAGAACCTTTAGCTAGAGTACATTATGAAGCGATGGGAACCGGGTTGCCGATTATTACAACCAACCGTGGTGGAAATGCAGAAATTATTAAACATCTAAAAAACGGCATGATCATCGATGATTATACAAATCCTGAAGCGTTTAGCGAAGCACTATCATTTCTTTTGTCTGATGAAAAAGCAGCTGTCACTTTAGCAAAAGCAGGGAGAGCCGATGTTGAAGATCATTTTGGATTTGAGCATGTATCGCAGAGGCTAGAAAATCTCTATTTAGCATCAAAATCTCAATGATGAACTATTTAATCAGCACTTAGCTTGTATGTATAAGACCATTCATTTATCCCGAAAAATTTTAGCTATCGTAAGGAGGTGTCTTTTTGGACGCCATATTTGAAGAAGTTGTTACACGTGTTATTTCTCATTATCCTTTAGAGGTACGCCAAATTTATTTATTATCCTATAAAGGAAAAAAAGCTGTATGGTCCATTGAAACAAACATAGGGGAAGTCATTTTGAAAAAGGTTCCGTTTAATAAGGATCATATCACCTTCATGGTTCACGCAATTGATTATTTAAGAAACAATGGAATTCAAACACCAGCTGTTATTAAAACACATTCAGGAGATGGCTTTGTCAAGCTCGATGAAGAATACTTTGTCCTTTTCGAAGCAGTCTATGGAAAATCACCGGAATATAAATTTGAAAATGATCTGCTATTAATTTTAAAGGGGATGGCCGCCTTTCATAAAGCCTCAAAAGGGATTGAATCTCCAACTGGAAAATTCCCATCCTTTCTTTTAACAGAATGGAAAACAGACATGCAAAAACGCGTTGAGAAATTGTTAGCATGGAAAAAGCAGCTGTCACAGACAAAGGATAAAAATAAGTTTGATCACCAATTTTTGACTCTAGTTGATACCTTTTTAAAGCAAGCCCAAGCCTCTCTTAATAGACTTAATGACCCGAGCTTTGATCGTTGGGTGGATGAAACCAAAGTTACTAAAACATTGTGCCACCAGGATTTTGCAGCTGGAAATTTAGCTATAGGAAGCAAAGGCTCTCTATATGTTTTTGATATGGACTCTTTGACGGTTGATATCCCTGTTCGCGACATGAGAAAAATATTAAACAAAGTCATGAAAAAAGCGGCGGCATGGGATATTGAGCTTATGATCAAAATGATGAAAGCTTATCAGGAAGTGAATCCTTTAACGAAAGAACAATATCTTATTCTAGTAGCAGACATCCAATTTCCACATTTATTCTATGGACAAGTTTCTAAATATTACGAGAATAGAGAAGCAAAATGGCCGTTTAAAAAACACGTTGACCGCTTAAATAAAATGATTGCGACTGAATTAAGCAAAGAAAGCGTACTTCAGGAATTCGTCACAAGGCTTGACGAGGTGGTCAATCATGAATAGTGTAGAAGAGCTTCAATTAGGTAAACAGTTAATGGCAGCTTATTATCCACATCTTGTTATTTATAATATTCAGGTTATCCAAAGTGGAGGAATCAAAACTATATGGAAAGCAAGCACCTCAGATGGGACAGTTTGCTTAAAACGGATTAGAAAATCCATTCCGATTGTTCAATATACAACAGCCGCTCAATCCTATCTTTCTACTAAAGGTGCCCTTGTTGCTAGTATCGTTCCTACAAAGGATCATAAACTCTACTTTGTTCACGAGGGTTACGCTCTCGTCCTCTATCGCTGGATTGAAGGCACGGACTTGGATATGGAAAAAAATCAAGAACACCTACTTTTAGGGCTAAAAGGCTTAGCGCAATTCCATAAAGATACGGTAGGGTTCGTCCCCCCTGCTGATTGTGAGACTTATGACCGTATGGGGGTGTGGCCTACACACTTTGAAAAAATGCTAGAGGAATTAAAGCAATGGAAAACTGAATCAGAAAAGCAAAACACATTATTCCACCAGTCCTATGTAAAAATAGCCGATGAAATGATTAACTTGGCAAATCAATCCATTCAGTTGCTTAAAAATTCTTGCTACGAAGAGTGGAACAAGGAAATAGGCGAATATGGTTATATGTGTCACCAAGATTACGGTAAAGGGAATGCGCTTCAAACAGAAAAAGGAGTATATGTTCTTGATTTAGATAATCTAGCTTACGATACACCTTTGCGTGATGTACGTAAGCTGATCGCAAAACGAATGGAGGAGCTAGGCAAATGGGATTTAGCCACATTGGAAGAGATGATTGACAGCTATGAATCGATCTTCCCGCTCACTCCAGAACAAAGAAAAATTATTTATATTGATTGGTTATTTCCTCATAAATTTTATGGATATGTGAAAAGTCCTTTTAAAAAAGGGGAAGTGGGAGAAGAAAGAAAGCTCTTAAAATGCTATAAAGTTGAAGTTGAAAAAATGAATGTCCTAAAACAAGTATTAACTATTTAAACGGAGGTGATTAAGTTTGAAATTGGAAGAAGAATTTGTAGGTAGAAGCCTTCACTTTGCGGAGTTATTAAAAAAAGTGGCAAAACAGGTTGAATCAGAAAACATTCTTATAAGAGGAAAAAAGATAGCGCTGCCAAATGAAGATATGGAATTTAAAATTAGTCACAAATCAGATTACGGTGCAAATAAACTAACCATTTTAATTGAATGGCTTGAAAAAGAATAAATTATATAAAAACAAGGACATCTCAATATGAGACATTCCTTGTTTTTATATTTAAACTGTCATCAAATGTAAAAATAATGATAAAATACAAATAACAACCATTTATTATTGAGGAGGATTTAAATGAGATCATTCTTATTTGGCTTAAGCAGTGGGTTAATTTTTTTAACAGCAGGGTTAATGATCGATTCTAATCATTTCATCCTCACTGCTGTAGGAATCATCGGAATCGGGAGTTTGCTCGTTTCAGGACTCCTAACAGGAGCCTTTATCGATGGAGACCGGATCAGAGCAAATTTTGCGAACGAAAATAAACAGGAGCGCAGCAAAAGAATCAACATTAGCATGAACCTCTTCTTGTTTGGACTGCCTAATCTGATTGCTGGTATTTTACTAGTAATATTATAGAGTAAAAGATCACTAAATTAAAGAAGTCTCTCGAAAAGATAACTTATTCCTATCATAAAAATAAATAACACTATATATCCAATGAAACATGTTAATATGCTAATGCTTATGGCTTTTTTTATTGTAATCGTTTCTTTTTTATAAGCGATAAACAGCGCATAATTAATGGAAATTATCGTCATGCAAATAATAACAACAGTAAAAATGGAAAAAACAGTTTGTGGACCCACATCATCACCTACTATTCATTTCTTTAGATAAATCGTCAGCTCTTTTAACACTCAAAAACAACAAAATTTGAGAAAGCACAATAAAAACAAGCCAAAAGTCAATAGTAAGTATAGCAAAAAATAATTGCGATCACATTTAAAACGAGAGAAGTAATTAATCCAAATACAACCTTCTTATCCTTTAATAGAAAAAAATTCATTTCATCCTCTCCTAGTAAATCGTCTATCCTAATAAAATTCGAGCATCAAAGAATATGAAGCCTCCCCCAATAATACTTAACAGAATGCCTAGTGGACCTTTGAAGGAAAATTTGAGAAATTTTTATTGTACTCCCCTTGTTTATCGGAGAAAAATGGACTATACTACAGTTAGTGATTGATCAATCACTAACTGTGAATCTGAAAAAATAAAGGATGAACAAACATGCCAAAAACATCTACAACTTCAGTCAGCCGCCAATCCCAAATCATTTCGGCAGCCATTGAGGTTTTTGCCGAAATGGGTTATTACAGGGCAACAACAGCGAAAGTCGCGGAAAAAGCCGAAATATCTCAGCCTTACGTGTTTAAGTTTTTTTCCACTAAAGAGGAACTGTTAATCGAAGCACTGAAAGTATCATGGAAACGCATCATGGATTCCTTTCTTAAAGTCATCGATTCGACTCCGAACAACCGGTTGGAAGATGAACTGATCGCGTCTTATGAGCAGATCATGAATTCTCACCGTAATGAAATTCTCTTGCAAATGCAGGCACAGTCCATTCAAGAGGACTCCATTATGAAGGTGATGCAGGATGGCTTTAAGGACATCAGGAAAACTGTATATCAAGCTTTTCATGAGGCGGGTATCAAAAATCCAGCGGAACGAACGATGCTATTTCTGGCAAAAGGCATGCTGTGCAACATATCCATGTCGTTAAATTTGCCAGAGCTAATGAAAATAGACGAATAAAAGCGTCTATTTTTTTAAAAAGAATAGTGATTGATTAATCACTAACTAAAAAACAAGGAGCGTGCAACTAACCATGAAAAAAGCAATCGTATTAGGAGCGACAGGCGGAACTGGATCAGCCATTGTTAGGGAATTAATCAATAGGGGCATCCCAACAATTGCTTTTGGGCGTTCATCTGAAAAACTCCTTAAGCTGAAAGAGTCTTATGGAAACCCGGAGTATCTGACCCTGCAAACTGGGGATGTTTTTCAAGTAGAAGATGTTTATAAGGCAGCAAGTGAAGCAGATGTGATTTTTCAGTGTGCAGCTGTTCCGTACAACAAAATGGAAGAGCAGCAGCTTCCTTTAGGAGAGGCCGTTCTGAAAGCCGCTAACAGACTAGGTGCAAAGGTTGTATTTGTGGACGGCATTTATCCCTATGGCCATGCAAAGACACAGTATGTGAATGAAGATCATCCCAAAAATCCTCATACGAAAAAAGGGAAAATTAAGCTCGAATTCGAAAAACTAATCTTCCATTCTCGCTGGAATCAGTCTAAGCATCTAATTGTAAGGCTGCCAGATTATTACGGCCCTACTGCAAACAAAAGCTCCTATTTGGGAATGACAATGGAAGCTATTGCAGAGGGCAAAACAGCAATGTTTATCGGAAATATGACCATACCGCGTGAATATGTCTATTTACCCGATGCGGCTGATATGATCGTTGAACTAGCGAGCTTGGATGAGGCGTACGGTCAGAATTGGAACATTCCAGGTTCCGGTGTTATATCAGGCAGAGAGCTTGTTCAACTTGCTCAAAAAGCAAGAGGAATTTCAAAGCCCGTTATTCCACTGCGAAAAGCCTCGCTAACCTTTATCGGCATGTTTGACCCCATTATTCGTGAAATTGTCGAGATGCTATATTTAACAGAGGAGCCTGTCGTTTTGGATGGAAGCAAATATGAACGACTTGTCGGACCGATTCCCGCCACGCCGTATGAGAAAGGCATTGAAGACACCATTCAAGCACTAGTCGAGAGAAATAAACAAACAACCATAGATCAGCATACATGAACCTCTCTTAACCATTCATGAAGAATTTCTTCAAATAAACAAAAAAAGTTGATCTTCAAATTATTGAGGATCAACTTTTTTTGTTTGAGTATATCCGAAGAGACTAAACTTGTTGCATTCTTGAATTTTTCAAGCTTTATTCATTTTCTTTTTTCGCTTCCTCTGTCTCTTTAATTCGGTCCAAGGCCATTTCATATGCATCATTCCCATAGTTTAAACAGCGTTTTACTCGAGAAATGGTTGCTGTGCTTGCGCCAGTCTCTGTTTCAATTTTATGATATGTTTTTCCTTCCTTTAACATACGAGCTACTTCGAGCCTTTGCGAGAGCGATTGAATCTCATTTACCGTACATAAATCATCAAAGAAGCGGTAGCATTCTTCTAAATTTTTTAATGATAGGATGGAATTAAATAATTGATCAAGTTCTCTTCCACGTAATTTATCAATTTGCATGTATCAATACCCCTTCTTATTGTGCGTTAAATGAAATCACTTTTTCTAACCCTGGATTAGTAGGGACTACATTAATCCATGTCTTACCTGGTACAAAACCAACATCTTTTCCATTTCGGACAGGAATGATTCTTCCATCTTTATTCATCCATTCGACTTCGTACCACTTTCCTTTTTGCAGAAAGTAAGCCTTTCCTCCAGAAGTCAAATTAATTTCACGATATCCGCTGCCTTCGATCACTTTATGGTCAGCCTCTAAAATCAAAACATTATCTACTAATACTGGATTTTTTGTGTCATAATCAACGGTTTGCTCACCATTTGAAAAGCGTTTGTACTTTTCTATACTTGGATCATATTCAAAAATAGAACTAAATACAGGATCAGAATAATACGATATTTTCACAGAATTAGCTGCTTCACCATTTAAATGATCTATTTCCTCATTTGTTAAAAAAGTAAGGGAAGGAGGCGGAGTATCCATTTCGTAATGCAATTGTTCTGCACCTTTTAATATGTTCTTATATTGAATATAGGAATTGTGGGGAGCTTTTCTAAAACTTGCTCTTTCAAATAATGTTCCGTCATACTGCATTCCATTTAAATGATTAATATAGCCGCTATCAAGCAGTTCTTTTGCTTGTGCACTATATCCATGTGCAATATACAGACTGTTATATCCTTTTGCCAGCTTAATATAATATTCCCTTGCACTTCTTACTGGACCGATAATATTCGGTTGTTCACTTTGAAAAATAGCAAGAAAACGAGTGATGCTTCCTTCTGCTAACAACTCATACACAATATCTGCTTTATATAAGCCTGACTGCGGCCTAGCACTAGGATGATTGTTCACCATAACCGCGATTGCACGACCTTTTACTTCTTCATCACTTTTCATTCCAGTTAAAGGAAAATGAAAAGTGGGTCGTTCTTCCTCATCCTGTGGTTCTTGTGGCTCATCTACCGCTTCCCCAGCATTATTCGGCTCTTTTGATCCCGTTGCCTCTTGCTTTTTTGTGCAGCCGGAAACAACAATTATGAATACCAAACAAAACATTAGCCATCTCTTATGCATATTCCCTCCAAATGAAAGTATTTATCTTCATTTTTGGGGTTAATCCCTCTCTTCTGCACGTACATAAGAGGGATTTAAAAATCAGGCGGCTAAAGACCCTCCACCTGATCCCCCTTAATTACTCGCTTACTAAAACATTCCCTATTCTCAAATAAAACCCTGCTAAATAAGATCTCTTTTATATTTTAACGCATTATCGTTGGAAAGAGTACCATTTTGTTCATGACATCATACATCCCTCTTTGTGTAATCCGGATATAAGGCAAATGAGTAGATGAGAAAAACAATAAGGTATAAATGGGGTCCTCAAAACGATATCCTTTATCCCTTAAATGGATAAGAAGCTGTTTTTCGCATTTGATTAGCTCCTCTATCGTTAAATTTGCCATTATTCCTTTTAAGCTAAGAGGGATTTCCGTTATTATTTGTCCACTGTCTGCAAGTGCGATCCCTCCTCCCATTTCTTTTATTCTATGAAATGCTCGGATCATTTCATGCTTATTTTTTCCTATTAGAATAATATCCCCTGTATTGGAATAGGAACTAGCAAAACCATCAAGACGATTAGCAAAGCCTTTTAGAATCGTATTCAGCCGCCATTTTCCATGTTTATCAATGAGCATAAAAAAACATTCATCATGCTCATACGACAAATTCTCACGTGAGACATCGATCGTAACCGAATACGGCTTCGTGATAACGCCATTTTCCATCTCGATTCCAAAAAGCATCGAAAATTGCAAGTCGTCAATGGTTAGCTCCCATTCTATTTGTAATGGATCGAGATCAAATTCTCTCCAATTCAAGGAAGGAAATGCTTCTTCAATCAGCTGATTCTCTCTTTTCAGCCAATTTCCTTTTGAAAGTACTGAAATTGGAGTAGGGTTTTTTTGATCCTCTAAAAAGTTAATATTGGCTATTCTTCCCGTTGCAATTTGGCCATGTAAATAATCTAAATGGTAATAACGGGCAGGATTGATCGTCCCCATATTGTAAGCATCTACTACTGGTACTTCATTTTCTATGGCAATCCTTATCATATGATCAATCATTCCCTGCTCATAAAAAGTAGCTGAGGAGCCATCTGTTGTATAAATAAATTGATCATATGAATGTATACCAAGCTTATGAATCCCTTCTAATAAATCCGGTAAATCTGGTCGAATAGAGGAATATCTTAGCGAAACCGTATAACCTTGCAGCAAACGTTGAAGGACATCTTTCCCTGTCATCGCTTCATGATCACAGTCGACTCCAAATAGCATCATTTTTGCTAGCGTTTTTTCCGAGGCACCAGGAAAATGACCTTCAACTTTTTTTCTCATTCTCTTTGTTTCCTGCATCCAATGAAGCATGAGATCATTCCCATCTAATAGCTTAGGCCACCCTGTTAATTCTCCTCCTTGTAAAACAGCATCATGCTCAAGCCATGATGAAATATTTTGATCTGAAAAAATTGTCTCCTCATTCGTTAATTCCGTTTGCCCATCAAAACGACACCACCAATACATAGTTGCAGATATGGTTTTAAAAGTCTCCATCAAATCAAACGCTTTTGTATTGTTGAGGTGTAAAGCAAGGACAAGGTTGTCGTTGATTAAAGTGGTCGTTCCAAGCTTTGATGCATAGCTGGCAAGAGATAGGGGATTATATAATTGAAATGGATGGGCATGTGGTTCTATATAACCTGGAACAAGAAAAAAACCAGCGCAATCCATGACTTCACAATGGTGATCCAATAATGGCGGGAGGTGCTCTCCAACGTATACAATACGATCTTCGTAAATCCATATATTCGCTTTCATCCATTTGCGAAGCCATTGATTTAAATAATAAGCATTTTTAAGTAACAGTGTTGGGGATTCTTTTCCGTCTAATACAGATACCTGCTTACGAAGCTGTGTATTTTTCCATCGATATCGTTGTTCTAGCATTATTTATTCCCTCCTCCGGTCTTTCATTTATATATATAAAGATGATCATTGGATTTTCAACGTAAGTATAAAATAGGTTATAGAAAAAGAAAGCCTTTTCATAATTATTTATTCTATCACACCTTATCCATACAAGCACAAAAAAAGTTAATATTTGTTATTAATGAGTAAAGGAGCGTTCAAATTGAATATAAAACCAAATATTGGATTATTAAATGCGCTTATTCGAATTACGATAGGCTTTACCATTTTAGCTTGGAGCACCTCTAAGCTTGTGAAAAGACCTTGGCGTGAATCTTATCTAGTTGCAGCATTTTTTGGAGGAATGAAAATAGCTGAAGGAATTGTCCGTTTCTGCCCAATGACTGCTCTATTCGAGAGAAGTCAAGAAATGATGGGTAATTGGAAAAACGATAAAAAGCAAGAGGACGAGATGACGTATAATCCTTCTTAAAAGAATATCACGAAGAATAAAAGTTTATCATGAACTTAGCTGATATTTTTTATTTTTCCGATATAAGGATATTTTTTACAGAAAAAAGGTGATTCAAAGTCAAAAACAACGACTTTGTATCACCTTTTTTATAAAAAATAGTTTATTGTCCAGCTACAGCGCCTTTAATCGCTTTAAAGCCGATATCTTTTCTATAAAATACACCGTCGCATTGCAGGTATTCAAGCTCAGCGTAGACCTTTGCTTGTGCATCCTTTAAGCTTTTTGCTTTAGCTGCAGCCAAAAGCACGCGACCTCCATCTGTTACAAATTCACCTTGTTCGTTCTTTTGTGTACCAGCATGGAATACATAAGCATTTTCAATGTTTTCTAATCCGCTTAATACGGCACCTTTTTCATATGCCTCAGGATAACCTTTTGAAGCAACTACGACACCAAGCATCGCTTCATCATACCATTTTATCTCCGGTACTTTGCCATCTAAAATTTCTTCGATGACTTCCACAAGATCAGATTTCATTCTAGGTAAAACGACTTGCGTTTCTGGGTCTCCTAAACGTGCATTAAACTCAATGACCTTAGGTCCTTTATCCGTTTTAATCAAGCCTGCATAAAGAATGCCTGTGAACGTTCTTCCCTCTTCGATCATCGCTTTAGCTGTCGGCTTTAAAATCGTTTCAATAGCAATTTGAACCGATTCATCCCCGATATGAGGCACTGGAGAATAAGCTCCCATTCCGCCTGTATTTGGACCTTGATCTCCATCATAGGCTCTTTTATGATCTTGAGCAATTTCAAGAGGAATTACCGTTTCTCCATTAACAAATGCCATAAGGGAGAATTCCTCGCCTGCTAAAAATTCTTCCACGACAACTGTAGCGGATGCATCGCCAAACTTTGCATCTAAAAGCATCTCTTTAATGCTGTTTAAAGCCTCCTCCAATGTCATCGCAACAGTTACCCCTTTACCAGCTGCTAGTCCGTCTGCTTTGATAACAATTGGGGCACCCTTTTCTTCAATATAAGCTTTTGCATCCTCATACTTTGAAAAAACAGCATATTCTGCAGTCGGAATTTGATATTTTTGCATTAAATCCTTTGCAAACGATTTACTACCTTCAATTTCAGCCGCTTTTTGCTTCGGTCCAAATACCTTTAACCCAGCTTCAGCAAAACGATCAGATAAGCCTTGTAATAAAGGCACCTCAGGACCAATAATCGTTAACCCAATTTGATTTGTTAAAGCAAAATCAATCAGCTTCTCTTGTTCTGTTTCATCAATCGCAATTCGCTCCGCAACATCGGTCATGCCAGCATTACCTGGGGCAACAAATACCGTGTCAACCTTTGGACTTTCCTTTACCTTTGTACAAATCGCATGCTCACGGCCGCCACGGCCTACTACTAATACATTCATCTCATTCACCTCCCGATTAATGTTTGAAATGTCTAACTCCAGTCATGACCATGGCAATGCCATATTCATTCGCTTTTTTAATGGAATCCTCGTCACGAATGGACCCCCCTGTTTGGATAATAGCTGTAATTCCTGCTTTTGCAGCGACTTCAACCGTATCGTTCATTGGGAAAAATGCATCGGAAGCAAGAACAGCACCCTTTGCTTTTTCACCAGCTTGTTCTAAAGCAATTTTCGCAGCTCCTACTCGGTTCATTTGGCCAGCACCAATTCCAAGTGTCATATCTTCGTTTGTTACAACAATCGCATTCGATTTCACATGCTTAACAACCTTCCAGCCAAGCTTAAGTGCTTTCCACTCTTCTTCAGTAGGCTCTCTATCGGTTGCAACTGTAAGGGTTGCATCATCCAAAGTATAAGCATCATACTCTTGTGTTAAAAGTCCACCTTCAACAGTTGTCAGCTTCATTTCTTTTTTGTGATCATTAGAAAAAGGAATCGTTAATAAACGTAAGTTCTTTTTGCTTGTTAAAATATCCAAAGCTTCTTTTGAAAAAGAAGGGGCAATAATAATTTCTAAGAAGATTTCATGAAGCTTTTCAGCTGTTTGTCCATCTACTTCACGGTTTAATGCAATAATTCCACCGAAAATGGAAACAGGATCTGCTTCAAAAGCTTTCGTAAAAGCACCAAATACATCTTCTCCAGTACCAACTCCACAAGGATTCATATGCTTAACAGCTACAGCAGCAGGCTCCGTAAATTCTTGAACAATTTGAAGAGCTGCATCCGCATCATTAATATTATTGTAGGAAAGCTCTTTTCCATGTAATTGATTTGCATAAGCAATAGAAAACTCAGAGCCTAAAGGCTTGCGGTAGAATGCCGCTTTTTGGTGTGGGTTTTCACCATATCTTAATGACTGCTTTAATTCATATGTAACCGTTAGTTTTTCAGGCGTTTCTTCATTTGCAAGCTCTGTCATATACTCAGCAATCATCGCATCATAAGCAGCTGTATGGCGGAATACTTTTGCAGCAAGCTTTCTGCGAGTGGCATGCTGTACCTCTCCATCAGCTTTTAATTCACTAATGACGGTTTCATAGTCAGTTGGATCCACTACAACTGTTACGTATTGATGATTTTTTGCAGATGCTCGCAGCATTGTTGGGCCACCAATATCAATGTTTTCAATCGCATCTTCTACTGTTACATCCGGCTTTGCGATTGTTTGTTGAAATGGATATAAGTTTACACAAACAACATCAATTGGTTGGATTTTGTGTTCATTTAATTGTGCTTGATGACTAGGATTGTCAAATTTAGCTAAAAGACCACCATGAATATATGGATTTAACGTTTTTACACGTCCTTCTAATATTTCAGGAAAGCCTGTTACATCACTTACACTTAAAACAGGAATTCCACTGTCATGAATAGCTTTTTTTGTTCCGCCAGTTGAGATAAGTTCAAAGCCAAGCTCATACAATTCTTTTGCAAATTCTGTAATGCCTGTTTTATCCGAAACACTTATTAACGCACGTTTTTTCATTTTCTGAGAAAGCCTCCTATATGAATAACATTATGATGCTGCCATTAAGATTGATTAAATAATTTATTTAATACAGCTGGGTAGAGCTGATGTTCGATCTTGTGTACTTTTTCTTGCAAGGATTCCTTTGTATCTTCTTGATCTATGTTAATAGATTCTTGAGAAATTATTGGGCCTGTATCCATTCCTGCATCCACAAAATGAATGGTTACACCTGTTTTTTCTGCACCAGCTTCGAGCGCTTGACCAATCGCATCTTTTCCTGGAAAAGCGGGGAGTAAAGACGGATGAATATTGACCATTCGACCCTCAAATGCTTGAAGTAAGGTTGATCCAATTAATCGCATATAGCCTGCAAGGACAATAAATTCAATATTATGCTTACCTAGCTGCTCTAATATATCTTTTTCGTAATCCACTTTACTTGGATAATCCTTTGCTCGAACAGCAAAATACGGTATATTTTCTTGTTTTGCTCGTTCAATACAATAGGCGGAAGGCTGATCAGACACTAATAGCGCCACATTGGCTTTCAGCCTTCCATCTTTAATTGCCTCCATGATAGCTTGAAAATTGCTGCCACTTCCGGATGCAAAAACAGCAATGTTTTTCATCTTGATCCCCCGATACTTATTTAAGCCTAATTTGTACGCCTGCTTGATCTGTTACGACTCCAATTTGATAAGCCTTTTCTCCAATACTGTTAAAATGGTTAATGACATCATCTGCAATTTTTTCGTCAACAGCTAGGACCATTCCTGTTCCCATATTAAAAATATTGTACATTTCTTTGCGATCTAACTTACCGATGGATTCCATAAGTGTAAACACTGGAGGGATCTCCCATTTACTTTCGTCTAAGTCTACTCCTAGACCTTCAGGAAGCATACGTGGAACGTTTTCGATAAAACCTCCGCCTGTAATATGCGCTAATCCTTTAATATCGAATTGTTTTAAAGCTGAAAGAATTGATTTTACATAAATTTTCGTTGGACGAAGCAATTCTTCTCCTAAAGTGCTGCCTAATTCATCTACATGATCTGTTAATGACATTTTTGCTTCTTCAAGAAATAGTTTTCTTACTAATGAATAACCATTACTATGAATGCCGTTTGAAGCTAAACCAATAAGAACATCCCCTGCTTGAATGGTTTGTCCTGTAATGATCTTCGCTTTTTCAACAGCACCGACTGCAAACCCAGCTAAATCATACTCTTCTTCACTGTACATCCCTGGCATTTCCGCTGTTTCTCCGCCGACTAGTGCACATCCTGCTTGCTCACAGCCATCTGCAATGCCTTTCACAATGGCTTCAATTTTCGCTGGCTCTGCTTTACCGCATGCAATATAATCAAGAAAATAAATTGGTTCTGCTCCTTGTACGACAATATCATTTACGCACATAGCAACAGCATCAATTCCGATTGTATCGTGCTTATCCATCATAAAAGCAAGCATAAGTTTTGTACCGACGCCATCTGTACCTGACACTAGAATTGGTTCCTTTAAATTTAAGACGGATAAATCAAACATTCCTCCAAAACCGCCTAATCCACCTAATACGCCAGGACGAACCGTTTTTTGCACATGTTTTTTCATTCTTGTCACTGCTTCATAGCCAGCTTCAATATCAACGCCTGCTTGTCTATAAGCATTAGCCATTCTTTTTCCTCCTAATATCGATATCGCATATCCTAATCGAAATAAAAGCGACATCATTCAATGCCGCTTTTATCTTATTGTTCTATATCTTTAACATTCTTTTGACTTACACCTTTTCATATGGGTGTAAGGTTGATGGATAATGATCGTTTAAATACTTACGTATTTGATAAATTTAGCATGTAGATGTCTCTTTTGTTGTTGGGTAAATATCTGTTGGATACTTACCTGTAAAGCATGCTAAGCAATGTCCGCGATTTTCACCCTCGTCTTTTCTGCCAATCGCTTCAATCATTCCCTCGACAGATAAGAAGGTTAAACTATCCGCTCCAATTAACTCACGAAGCTCCTCAACTGAATGTTTAGAAGCGATTAGCTCTTCCTTAGTAGACGTATCAATGCCATAGAAGCATGGATTTTTAATCGGCGGTGAGCTAATCAAGACATGAACCTCAGTTGCTCCAGCATCTTTAAGCATTGTTACAATACGTTTGGAAGTCGTTCCACGGACAATCGAATCATCCACCATGATGACTCTTTTACCTTCGACAACGCCTCGGACAGGCGAAAGCTTCATTTTTACTCCTTGCTCACGTAAAGCTTGAGATGGCTGAATAAACGTTCGACCTACATATCGATTTTTGATTAAGCCAAGCTCATAAGGAATTCCTGATGCTTCGGCATAGCCAATTGCAACGGAAATACTTGAATCTGGAACACCTGTTACAACATCAGCCTCAATTGGAGCTTCAATTGCTAATTGCTTCCCAAGATTTTTTCTCGCTTTATGAACATTGATACCATTAATATCACTGTCTGGACGAGAGAAATAGACATATTCCATTGTACACATGGCGATATTAGAAGCAACAGAATACATTTCAGAAGTAAACCCATTATCGTCGATAATTAATAATTCACCCGGCATTACATCTCGGATAAATTCTGCACCTACAACGTCAAAGGCACATGTTTCCGAAGCGACAACATAAGCATCTCCAAGCTTCCCTAATGATAGAGGTCTCATTCCATTTGGATCGAGTGCAACCATTAGTTCCGATTCAGTCATAATTAAGAACGCATAAGCTCCTTTTAACATCGATAGTGCATTTTTAACACGATCCTTGAAAGAGGAAAATCCTCCTCTTCGAATTAAATGAGCCAGCACTTCCGTATCTGAACTTGTTTGAAAGATACTTCCTTGTCCTTCTAATTGCCCTTTTAATTGTGTTGCATTTACTAAATTTCCGTTATGCGCAAGAGCCAAGCTTCCACTTTGGAAATGGAATAAAAGGGGCTGAACATTTTCATAACCACTGCCTCCTGCAGTTGCATAACGAACATGTCCGATTGCTGCCTTCCCCTTTAGATCTTTTATTGCATCAGAAGAGAAAACCTCTGCAACAAGCCCTTCACCTTTAACGCCTTTAAGCGACTCTCCATCTGTTGAAACAATACCAGTGCCTTCTTGTCCTCGATGCTGTAAGCTGTGAAGACCGTAATAAGTGATTTGTGCTGCATCCTCATGACCCCAAACGCCAAATATGCCACATTCCTCATTAAGCCCTTTTATTTCAGCAAGCATGGAATAGCTCCTTTCCAGGCATTCTTAAGCTCATCAACCTGTTTGTTTATTAGTAATTCTTTTTCATTAGAAATTTGAAGGACTGATGAATCAGTTACTTCACCTATTAACGTTGCCCCAACGACACGTTCAAATTCTTCTTGATGCTCTTTTTTTACTGACAATAGGAAACGAGATTGTGATTCACTAAATAACGCAGAAACAGCATTACCAGATACCGTAATATTCGCTCCTAATCCCTTCGAACTAAATAAGCTTTCTGCAGCTGCTACAGCAAGTCCACCTTCAGCAAGATCGTGTGCTGAAGCAACAAGCCCTGCACGAATTGCTTCAAGTACACTTTGCTGATGTTTGTTTTCTACTTCTAAATCTAATTCAGGAGCTTTTCCGTAAATTTTTCCAAAAAGCAGCTTTTGAAGCTCACTTCCGCCAAATTCACCCTTTGTCTCACCAAGTAAATAGATAAGATCTCCTGCTTGCTTGAATTCTTGTGTCGTAACATGATCAATATCTGTTACTAGACCTACCATACCTATTACAGGGGTTGGATAAATAGCTGTCCCGTTTGTTTCATTATACAATGAAACGTTTCCGCCGATAACAGGTGTTTTTAGTGCTAGACAAGCTTCGCTAATTCCGTCAGCTGCTTTTTCGATTTGCCAGAAGATTTCTGGCTTTTCAGGATTTCCAAAGTTTAAGTTATCTGTTATAGCAAGAGGCTCTGCCCCAGAGCAAACAATATTTCTTGCTGCTTCTGCGACAGCAATTTTCCCGCCTACCTCAGGATCTAAGTAAAGGTAACGTGAATTACAATCTGTTGTCATCGCTAATCCTTTACGAGTTCCACGAATACGAACGACAGCTGCATCTGAACCTGGGGAAACAACGGTATTCGTTCTTACCATATAGTCATATTGATCATAAACCCATTCCTTACTTGCAATCGTAGGCTGAGCTAATAATTGTTCTAATGTTTCATTTAAATCTTCTACCTTTGGCACTTCGTTTTCCATTGATTGGAAATCACGATACATTTGCGGCTCCTCAGAAGGCTTATGATACACAGGTGCATCCTCAGCTAAAGCATCAGCAGGAACATTTGCCACCACTTCTCCTTTATGGATAAGGCGAAGCATTTTGTCGTCTGTTACAGTTCCGATCGCAACAGCTTCTAAATCATATTTAGAGAAAAGATCCACAATTTCTTGTTCTCTTCCTTTTGTCACAACAATAAGCATACGTTCTTGAGATTCTGAAAGCATCATTTCATAAGCTGTCATACCTGTTTCACGTTGTGGAACAAAATCAAGATTCATTTCAATTCCAGATCCTGCTTTACTTGCCATTTCAGCACTAGAGCTTGTTAAACCAGCAGCACCCATATCCTGAATTCCAACAAGAGCATCATTATGAATCAGCTCTAAGCAAGCTTCCAAAAGCAGCTTTTCCATAAATGGATCACCAACCTGAACAGCTGGTCGTTTTTCATCGGATTGATCGTTTAATTCTTCGGATGCAAAGGTTGCACCATGGATTCCATCACGTCCAGTTTTCGCTCCAACGTACATAACGGTATTTCCTACACCATGTGCTTGCCCTTTTTTAATATCCTTATGATCGATTAAACCTACACACATTGCATTAACAAGCGGGTTTCCAGCGTATGAATTGTCAAACTGAACCTCTCCACCCACTGTTGGAATCCCAATACAGTTTCCGTATCCTGCAATCCCTGCTACAACCTCTTTAAAAAGGTATTTTGTTCTTGGATTGTCAAGTTCCCCAAATCGTAAAGAGTTTAAAATAGCAATTGGTCTAGCTCCCATTGAAAATACATCACGGATGATACCGCCAACACCTGTCGCTGCTCCTTGATATGGCTCAATCGCTGATGGATGGTTATGGCTTTCAATTTTGAATGCCACTGCCTGTCCATCTCCAATATCAACGATACCGGCACCTTCACCAGGCCCTTGTAAAACGTGCTCACCTTTAACAGGGAATCTCTTTAGAACTGGCTTTGAATTTTTATAGCTACAATGCTCTGACCACATGACAGAAAAAAGGCCAAGCTCTGTATAATTAGGCAGACGATCTAAAATTTTCTCAATCATCGCAAATTCTTCATCAGTCACACCCATTTGTGTATATATCTTTTCTTCTTTAATTTGCTGCGGACTTGGCTCAAGCATTAACGACATGTGCGTCCCTCCATTGTTTTACGATAGATCTAAATATTTTTAACCCATCCGCTCCGCCTAAAAGCTCATCAACAGCTCTCTCAGGATGCGGCATCATTCCTAATACATTGCCTTTTTCATTCATAATACCAGCAATATCAAGAAGACTTCCATTTGGGTTGCTTCCGCTATATGTGAAAACGATTTGATTATTTTCTTGTAATTTAGCTAATGTTTCTTGGTCACAATAATAGTTTCCTTCTCCGTGGGCAATCGGAATCGTAATGACTTCTCCGCTTTCATATAAAGAAGAAAACATGGTTTGGTTGTTCTCAACCTTCAGCTGAACTGGTCGGCAAATAAATTTCAAGCTGTCATTTCGTCTCATTGCTCCAGGCAAAAGACCTGCTTCTAAGAGAATTTGAAACCCATTACAAACGCCTAAAACAGGTTTCCCCGCTTCTGCAGCTTTTACGACTTCTTTCATTACATTACTAAAACGGGCAATTGCTCCGGAACGGAGATAGTCTCCATATGAAAATCCGCCAGGCAGTAAAATCCCGTCATATTCTTCCAAGCTTTCAGAGTCATGCCAAACGTATTCTACTTCTTCACCAAGTTCGTCTTTAATAGCATGGAACATGTCGACATCACAATTGGAACCTGGAAATACAACTACTGCGAATTTCACTGAGCAACAGCCTCCTCTATTTCAAAACGATAATCCTCAATTACAGGGTTAGCTAAAAGGCGATCACAAACTTCCTTCACAGTTTCCTCTACAGGGCGATCGGATTTTTCAATCAATAGCTCCATATATTTTCCAATTCTTACATCTTTCACTTCTTCATATTTTAATGAGTGCAAAGAGTGCATAACCGCTCCACCTTGTGGATCTAACACACTTTCTCTTAATGTCACATATACTTTAACTTTATACATATTATTGGCCCCCAAGTCTTTCGAGAATATTTTCATAAGCATCAGTAAGATTACCTAAATCACGGCGGAAAACATCTTTATCAAGCTTTGCATTCGTTTTTAAATCCCATAAGCGACAAGTATCAGGTGAAATCTCATCAGCAAGTAGGACTTGTCCAGAAGCATCTTTTCCAAATTCAAGTTTAAAATCAATAAGGCGAATCCCTAATTCCTCAAAAAAGCTTGATAATACGGTATTCACTTCTTTTGCTTTCTGCTTTAGAATTTGAACTTCTTCTACATTCGCTAGCTTGAGTTCTTCGATATGATCTTCAATGATTAAAGGATCACCTAAATCATCATTTTTATAGTAAAACTCAACCAAAGGCTTTGATAAGGAAATACCTTCTTCTATTCCTAATCTTTTTGAAAAGCTGCCAGCTGCAAAATTACGGACAACAACTTCTAATGGAATGATCTCTACTTTTTTAACAAGCTGCTCAGTTTCTGATAAGCGTTTGATAAAATGAGATTCAATTCCCTTTTCCTTCAGTTTATCAAACAATAAACTAGTGATCTCATTATTTAAACGACCTTTTCCAGCGATTTCAGCTTTTTTTTCTCCGTTAAAAGCTGTTGCTGAATCCTTATATTCAATCCAAACAACATTTTCGTCGTTTGTCCCATATACTTTTTTTGCTTTTCCTTCATATAATAAAGCTGTCTTTTCCATATTGAAAAGTCTCCTTATTTTTTAGATTAGGGATTGCCATTAAAGCTTAAAGCATAACATGACGATAAGAGGCAGGTTCAACCTTACCTCTTTTCATTTTTTATAATCCTAAGCGATCGAAAATCGTGTCTACATGCTTAATATGATAATTATAGTCAAAGCAATCCTCAATTTCTGCAGGCGTTAGCTTAGCTATGATTTTTTCATCACTTTCAATCAAGCTTCTAAAAGGAACTTGTTTTTCCCAAGCTTCCATTGCACGAGGTTGAACAGTATCATAAGCCTCTTCTCTCGTAAGTCCTTTATCAATTAACGCAAGAAGCACACGTTGTGAATAAATAAGACCAAGTGTACGATCCATATTGCGCTTCATGTTCTCAGGGAAGACAGTTAAATTTTTAATGATATTTCCGAAGCGATTTAACATATAGTTAAGAGCAATCGTTGCATCAGGAATAATAATTCTTTCTGCAGATGAATGGGAAATATCTCTTTCATGCCATAATGGAACATTCTCATACGCTGTTAACATATGACCACGAATAACTCTAGCAAGACCTGTCATGTTCTCTGACCCAATCGGATTACGCTTATGCGGCATCGCAGAAGAACCTTTTTGACCTTTAGCAAAGAACTCTTCTACTTCACGTGTTTCACTTTTTTGCAACCCGCGAACCTCAACGGCAAACTTCTCAATAGAAGTTGCAATTAGAGCTAATGTTGACATATATTGTGCATGACGATCACGCTGTAATGTCTGAGTGGAGATCGGAGCAGGCTTTATGCCTAACTTTTCACAAACAAAAGCTTCTACAAAAGGGTTTATGTTAGCATAAGTGCCAACTGCCCCAGAGATTTTTCCATATTCAATCGTAGCAGCTGCTGATTTAAAACGTTCTAAGTTACGTTTCATTTCTTCATACCATAAAGCAAGCTTTAATCCGAATGTAGTAGGCTCAGCATGGACACCATGTGTACGCCCCATCATTACTGTATATTTATGTTCTTGTGCTTTATTTTTTAAGATCTCAACAAAATTTTCAATATCTTTTAATAAAATATCATTCGCTTGCTTGATTAAGTAAGAAAGAGCAGTGTCGACTACATCTGTTGAAGTTAATCCGTAGTGAACCCATTTTCTTTCTTCTCCTAATGTTTCTGACACAGCACGTGTAAAAGCAACAACGTCGTGTCTTGTTTCTAATTCGATTTCGTTGATGCGGTTAATATCAAATGATGCATTTTCACGAATTTTTTGGACATCTTCTTTCGGAATCTCCCCTAGCTCAACCCAAGCTTCACATGCTAGGATTTCCACCTCTAGCCATGCTTTAAATCGATTTTCCTCTGTCCAAATTGCACCCATTTCGGGTCTTGTGTAACGATCAATCATCTTTTATCCTCCGATCCTTTCTGTTGCCAGGTTCCATATACGGCTTTGGTCAATTTCTGCAAGTGCATCTTCTACAGTGCTTCTTAATAGTGTGGCATGCCCCATTTTACGTTTTTCAATTGCATCTTTTTTACCGTATAAGTGTATTTTCCAATTTTTCAACTCTTCTATTTTCTCTATTATAGTAGATTGATGCTCTCCTAATATATTCACCATGACAGCAGGTTTTAATAATTGCGTGCTCCCTAGAGGCAGGTTGCACACTGCTCTAATATGCTGTTCAAATTGTGAGGTTTCGCATGCTTCAATAGAGTAATGACCTGAGTTATGAGGGCGAGGGGCAAGTTCATTTATGTAAATCTTGTCCTCTTTTGTTAAAAACATTTCAACCGCTAGCGTCCCAATCAACTGAAACGATTCAGCAATCTGATATGCTTTTTTAATCGCCAATTCCTCTGCCTCTTTACTCATTCTAGCCGGTACGATTGTTTCATGAAGAATATTATTGACATGAATATTTTCTCCGACTGGAAAAACAGAAGCTTCTCCGCGAGAATTCCTTGTAACAATGACGGAAACTTCTTTCTCAAACTTTATCCATTTTTCAAGGACACATTGCCCCTTTTCCAAAAGGCTTGCAGCTTCTTTTATTTGTCCTTCATCCTTAATGACAAATTGCCCCTTGCCATCGTAACCGCCTCTAGCTGTCTTTAACACAGAAGGATAGCCTAGCTCATTAATATTAACATAAATATCATTAATATCATTTATAACTGCATAAGGGGCTACATCAACCCCAGCATCCTGTAAAGAAGCTTTTTCTGTTGTCCGATCTTGCGTAATTTCAAGTAGCTTAGAACCTTGTGGAACATATGCATGCTCAGTCAGCCAATCAAGTGCATCCTTATCAATATTTTCAAATTCATATGTGATAACATCGCTTGCTTCAGCTAATTTTTTAATAGAAGGAATGCTCTGATATTCACCAATGATTTTAACATCTGCTACTTGTCCACACGGTGAATCCTCTGTTGGGTCTAAAACAGCAATGCGGTATCCTTGTGCTTTCGCCGCTAATGCCATCATCCTTCCCAATTGCCCTCCACCGATAATTCCAATCGTTTGTCCAGGCAAAATCATTTGGTTAGACAAGCTCATCACTACTTTCTAATACTTCTTTTTTTGTTTTTTGTCTCATCTGATCTATTTTTTCTGCTATTGTTGGATCAGTTGCACCTAGTATTTGTGCAGCTAAAAGGCCTGCATTCGTTGCTCCTGCTTTACCAATCGCCACAGTTGCTACTGGTACACCACCAGGCATTTGTACAATGGATAGCAGTGAATCTAATCCATTGAGTGCTTTAGATTGAACTGGAACACCTATTACTGGCAAAGTAGTTTTAGCTGCAACCATTCCTGGCAGATGAGCTGCTCCTCCTGCACCAGCAATAATAATTTTTATACCTCTATCTCGAGCATTTTCAGCATATTCAAACATTAAATCCGGAGTTCTATGGGCTGACACGACTTTCTTTTCGAATGGTATTTCTAAATTCTCTAGAATGTCACATGCATGTTTCATTGTTTCCCAGTCTGATTTGCTACCCATAATTATTCCAACTTGAGCGTTCATTCGAGTCCTCCTGATTCTCTTTCTATTAAAAAAGCCCAAACAGATGCCTCAGTAATGAAGAGAAAGCAATCTGTCCGGGCTAAATTAGACATAAAAAAGCAAAATAGAACAATATCTATTTTTTATTTGCCGGGCATATTTACTTCCTCATAGTCTGGCAATTTACGGTTGTCAGGTAGATACTTTTGGGCCTTATTCCCATGATTATATGAGGATGTTCACTTTTGTTTTTATCACTCCCATATAGTAACAGGCTCTTTTACACATTGTCAACCCAAAAAATCGAACGATTTTTTTATTATGTTTTATTATTGTTCGTATTTTCGTTCATTGTTCTAAAAGCTTTGCTTCGAACACGATTTGCCGACCAACTGGTTTATACTCAGTCTGGTCATTTTGATGTATTTCCTCGAAAATTGGCTTTTCTGTCCTTCTAATTGGCATGTAACCTTCATTTTTTATTCGATCCAAGCATTGATCAATCGTTTCATTGCTTTGAACCTCAAATGTTTTTTTAAGCACCTTTTTGCTCATCAATAGTATTCCTTTCAAAATCACTTTTAGTACAAGTTCATCATCATCTTTATTTGTTTTTCGTATTATTAGTTACATTAATATGGTAGAGAGATGTTTTCAAATTTATTCTACACTATAAAGTTAATTCTATGTCTATTCAATTTATATGAGTTCTTTTTATTCTTCTATGTCGTTTTGGGGTGAAAACGTCTACTCTATGTGTGAAAACGTCTACAGTTCATGCGAAAGCGCCTACATAACCTATTTTATCAGCGATTCCCTTTTTTCTAAGGCTGTTTTCGTATAAATTGTTGCTTTTAAACGCGCAGCCTGCATACACTTCGCTTTCCGTGGGCGAGCGTCAAGCCTCCTCGTCGCACACTCCTGCGGGGTCTCGCCTTTCTCGCATTCCCACAGGAGTCTACGTGTATGCAGGCTGCTCCGAAACGTTTCTCCCA
>NZ_VATK01000001.1 GCF_006546985.1 Bacillus sp. 03113 | reverse complement strand
TTCTCCACTCGGTATCGGGAGCGATTTTTGTATATGAATTCAAACTTCACCGAGGGCTTTTCGCGAAGTAGTGCATCTCCTTTTTTAAAATTTCATTTTCCTCTTCAAGATCACGTAATTGTTTTTTTAATGCTCTCATTTCAGCATCAGGATTAGAAAATCTTTGAGCTTCTTTTACTTCAGGTTGTTGACCATACTTCTTGATCCAACCATGTAATGTATTAGTATTTACGCCTGTCTCTCTTGCTACTTGTGCTATAGGTTTATTATTCTCCACAATATACTTTACGGTTTCTTTTTTAAATGTTTCATCATAACGGTTTCCGTTTCCTCTAGCCAATTAGACACACCTCGTTAAAAGTTTATATTTTTATTATAACAATCTGTGTCTACTTTTTAGTCTAGCATCATAGAATGGACGATATCGAACAACTTCACCTCATTCAACAGCCCCTTGGACAGAACTTCTAAAGTCTCTTATAACAAGTGAGTTAACGTGTGTCTGAAATAGTGTAACTAAATTTCAGGATTTTTTTCAGACTCACCCAGATTGCTTCCAGTAAGTGCCGTTGGGCATGTCCAAGACTCTCCGTTCTACCAACTAAAAAACTAAGAGGTATAATTGATTAGCTTACTTCCGCAGCTAATCATGTCCTGTGTAATTATAGCAGGTACACCAGATAACCTATCCAAGCAATCTAACTCACCAAAAATATTTTCAGGTGAATTATGAGTTATCTTAGATATCCCAATTCACCCATACCCTATGTTGTAATCATAAAACTATTTTATCAAAAAGAAACCTTGAAAGGCATAATGCCAATCAAGGTCTTTACCAAAAAATATCACTAAATGACAAAAGTTACAGCAAGTGCAAACCTGCCGATTATTTTGTTAACGATCTTTTGGAAGCGCTTTAATACAACTGGTGCAGTCACAGGGATGCTGGTAGGATTATTTAGTGCTCTTATACTTGTTGCCATTAGTCCAAATGTATGGGCACCTGAAGCAGGTGCAGCCATTTTCGTTGGTAAACCGTTGATCAACCTCACAAACCCTGGAATCATTTCGATCCCACTTGGGTTTTTAAGCGCATTCATCGGTACACTCATCTCTAATAAAAAAGCGGACCAAAAGAAATTCGATGAGATTTTAGTGAAGGCAAATACAGGGATTGGGATACATGGTCCTGTAAAACATTAAAGCTTGAAAAATACTAGGCTATTTGATCTTTCATTCCAGTGAAAAATGAGTAGATCGTTCCATTGAAAAAGCAAAGTATAATTATCAAAATATATTGAATGTTTAATATTGGATAATGAGTAATAATGTGCTAGAATTAACAACTAAATGCTCCCATTTGTCTGACGTCTAACTTATAGATAATTGTAAGATTTGGAACGATTACTTGTATTGGACTATTTGTAAATAAAAAGAACTTAAGGCGATTAATCGTACGGTGGACTGGGAATCGATTACACTGCTTGCTCTAAATTACATCTAAGAGAAACATAAATTACTAATGAGTAAGTTAGCGTCTATTGCGAAGTACTTTTTTGCAATCTTGTATTCTATTTTTTGGAGGAATTATTTGTGTGGAAAAAAACGATTATTACTAGTGTACTAGCTTGTCAGCTTGCTTTAACACCAGCCTATGCGGATGAATCAGCGCAAAATCAACAAACATCTGATCAAAACAAGCTTATTGATTTTCAAATGCTCGCGATCAATGATTTCCATGGGAACATTGATACGAAAAGTACCTTGAATGGAGCCGAAGTTGGCGGTGCAGCTTATTTGGCAACAAACTTAAACCAGCGTCAAGCCGAGATGGAAGCACAAGCGGAAAAGGATGGACGAAAATCTTATACCCTTCGTTTACATGCTGGAGACGCAGTTGGAGCAAGCCCCTCCCTTTCTTCCCTGCTTCAAGACGAGCCAACGATAAAAATCATTAATCAGATGGGCTTTAAACTTGGCATACTTGGAAACCATGAATTTGACGAAGGGATACCTGAGTTTAAACGTCTTATCGATGCATCCACTGTGCATCCGAATGTTGCAAAATTTACGAATGGAACGAATTACGTGTATCACGGGATTGATGATGATTTTAAGTATTTAGCAGCAAATGTCATTGATAAAGGATCGGGCGAGCATATTTTTGACCCGTATATAATTAAAGATATTGGCGGCGTCAACATTGGCTTCATCGGAGTTGTTACACCAGAAACAATAACCACAGCCATGCCAAAATATACAGAACCTTATCAATTTCTTAACTTAACCGAAACCATTAATACATATGCAAAAGAATTAGAAGGAAAAGGTGTTAACGCAATTGTTGTTGTTGCTCATGAAGGTGCAGCTACAAATGCTGGTGCAACAACTGGAGTGATGGCAGATGTAGCAGATAAGATTGATGATGAGATAGATATTATTTTCTCGGCGCATAGTCACGAAATGGCAAATGGTGTAATTGATGGTAAGCTAATTATTCAAGATTATAGCTATGGACAAGCATTTGGCGATGTTCGTACTGAACTTGACCCAGTGACAAAAGACTTTGTTAAAGGTTCGATCAAAGCAGAAGTAGTACCCAATACCCGTAACGTCACACCGAATCCTGAAATTCAGGCAATTGTCGATGAAACGAAACAGTTAACAGAAAAAGCAGCACAGCAACCAATTGGACAAGCGGCCAGCGCTGATCCGATCGGAAAACGCAAACCTGAAGACGGTGAAAATAAGCTTGGCAATCTCGTGACTGATGGCCAACGTATTATGACGGGTGCAGATTTTGCGATAACGAACTCAGGTGGTATTCGTGAGGCTCTCATTCCTAAGACAAATGAAAAAGGTGAGCACATCATCACATGGGGCGCTGCTTATGCTGTTCAACCGTTTAATAACTACATTCAAATGATTGAACTAACCGGACAACAAATTAAAGACGGTTTAAATCAACAATGGAATAACCCTAATAAATTGATGTTCCTGCAAATTTCTGGATTTAAATATACTTACGTTGATGGAAGCAAGGTTCCTGGCTGCGAGAAAAAATATTGTGTTCAAGATATCTTTTTAGAAGATGGGCAAACGAAAATGGATATGAACAAAACGTATAAAGTTGCCATGAACGAATTTTTAGCTGACGGCGGAGACGGTTTTACAATGTTTGCAGGAAAAAAAGTGCTGCAAAATTTTAACACGGATACTGAAACATTAGTTTCTTATATTGAACAATTAAGTGTTGAAGGAAAAAAAGTAGATCCAACTGTAGAAGGTCGGGTAAAACTCATTGAACCGCAAACAGATCAACAAAATAACCCTAACGTCGGTACCTCTAGTGATAATGGCAATGAAGAAAAGCCGGGAGATCATGATCAACAAGGAATTGCACCTAACAATAGTAACAATGGCAACAATAGCAATATCGGGAGCCAAAACACGAATGAAGGAAAGGGCGTTCAAAACGATCATTCTCAAACACCTGGTCAAAAGCTGCCAAATACATCAACTAACACATATAATTCTCTATTAGTTGGTGTGATTTTAGTAGGAGTTAGTATCTTCTTCTTTGTAAAAAGGAAGAAAGCCCCTAAAGTATAAATATTCTTCACCAAAGAGGTAAGCTATGCAAAAATTTATTGGGATTTTTATTTTACTAACAGGCATTGGTTTTATTGCCGCTAGCGGGTATGAATTATGGAATTATTACACTGGACAAAAACAGGCTTTAAAAGAAGCGGATACAATCCCTAAAGAGAAAAAAATGACAATTAGCGACTTTAAACCGAGGAAAGGTGAAGTCATTGGCAAGCTATTGATCCCTATAATTGATGCCAAGCTTCCTATTATCGAAGGAACGGAAGAGGATGATTTGGAAAAAGGAGTAGGGCATTATAGAACGACCGGCTTCCCTGGCGGCAATGACCAAATTTTGTTATCTGGGCACCGTGATACAGTCTTCAAGCGATTTAACGAAATAAAGATTGGCGACCATTTAACGGTTGAATTGCCTTATGGGAAGTTTGAATATGAAATCAAAGAAACGAAAATCGTTTCAGCAGACGATACAACCGTCATCCGTTCAACCGTGCCAAACGAGGTGTTAACGATCTCAACATGCTACCCATTTCGTTACATCGGAAATGCACCAGATCGATTTATCGTTTACGCATATCCGGTAGAGCAAATTTCAAAAAGATAAAATTAGGTTAAGTTTTCTAACCAATTGAACAATGGAGCTTTATTGCAAAGGGGAGAACCATATCTCTCCTTTGCATCTTGCTCAATCATTTAATTTCCACTAACCCCACCACATAGCTAAAACAAATAATGACCAAAGGGAAGTCGGTAGACCTATAGCACAAGTAACAAGGACATATACACCAAATTTTTCTTTTTCAATTTTTTGTTTTTTAATAGATATATATATTAATACAGGTGTAACTAAATACAAAAAAACACTTATCATTGTTAGGGCAGTTAAATAGTATACAGGGTATATTTCTGCAATATTTTCATTCATAAAATAAGAAATTCCCTGACCAAATATTCCTAATATAGTAGCTAAAATTATACCTCCAAGTATTAGAACATTAGCTTTTATCATCAATCTCAACTCCAATTAAAAATCAACAATATTCATTAAATGATAAGATAAATGTTGCGGATACAGGATTTTAATCAATTAAATAGTTCGGAAGACATTTATAAATTTTCTGTCCTTAACACTTTATACCACAACATAACCAAGGATATAAAACATGTATATAAAATAACCTAACCCAGTAGAGTCAAGTACTAGTTCTCCGTACTTTGGTTTTTCGTAGCTGGATTCTTCTAGATCTATTTCATCCTTAAACTTCCTTTTATCTATAATGTTTTTTTTAACTAGCGTAAAAATCGATGTTATTAACAATAAAGAAAGGTAGATTATAGAGGCTAATCGCGTTTCTTCTATACGAATAGCCATTATTATGTATATATACCTAAACACGACTAAAAATAAAGGAAAAATCATAATAAAAAGTGTACTTAGGATAGATAACCAAGAATCCTCTGAATCACTTCCTTTTCCGTTAATATTAGGCTGCTTACTCATGTTCCAGTAATTAGATAAATAAGAAAGAATTTTAAACAGTATAAGTATCTGAAATAATAAAAGTACAGCTGTAAAATATATCATCGATACACTCCTCTTTTCCTAGTTTCCATATAAATTTCCTCCTTCACTTAAAATTTTGACCTAATATTTAGAATTAGTCCATACCAAACTATTCGAAAAATTCTGAGTATTTTGAGACTGGTATTAACGTTTTTCGAATCTAGAAGTTATCCATTCACAAATTAAAATTACTTTTGAATAGTGAAAAATTCGATTGATTCTTGGAATATTATAAAATCATCATTTACCAGAAAATGATGATATACACTTCGGATTATTCTATTATTTACTTCCACCTACTCATCAAATTCACTACTTTGATTCTTAAAAATTTTAAGTCGATCCCATTTGTTGTATCTAAATGTACTAAACTTTATGATTTTGTTTATACAAATGTAATACTCTAACACATTATTTTTAGAATCTTTTTCAATAAATGGTTTTTCCATTTTCACTCATTCCTTCCATTTAATAAGTCATAGTTAAATAGATATAATTCCTTCTATGTATTCGCTACCAATCGCTATTTTTTCTATAAATTCGATAAATTAGCATATATACGATAGATTAGTAATTTGATATTCTTTTGGAGAAAGCCAATTGATAAGTCGTTTTTTAGCCTTAAATGATCATCATTTAGAATATTTGTCTACGATAATGGCAAACTTGCTGAAAGGCAAGGACGCAAAGCTTCGGGTCTAAGGTTCGTTATTAAGAACTATGATGGCTGGGTTCCCGAATAGATCCTGAAAAGGACTATTCACTTTATTAAAAGATAGTCCTTTTTTGACAGGATATACAAAAATCTAAAAATGACATAAAGTAGGTGGCTAAATGCAAACAAGAAACAAGCATCGAAACACATTTTTACCTTCTAATGGACTTGAATCCCCCTTTATTTTTGAAAAACAAACAAACAAACCTTGGATTTTTTTTATCTGTTTGTCATCATTATCTTTTCTTTTCATTTTAATCCTGATCTTTTTTCTCGTTATGAGTCTCATCTTTGATCCTATATTGCCTATATTAAAGACAAAGGAAGCAAATGAATTTTCAACTATACAACCGTCAAGTATTAAGAACTCATCTAATCCATCTATTAAAAATGAACAAAACGATCAATTTTTAAATCAAAAATTGAAGCGTAACAATGAATTTTATGCTTTTTATGTAAATTGGGATGTAAATAGCGAGCATTCTTTAAAGCAAAATATTGATAATATCGACGTTCTAATCCCTCAATGGTTCCAATTAGCTCCAAACCTAGAATTAAAAAGTTCAATACAGGAACATATAGGTTTATTTGCCAAAAAAAATAATGTGAAAATTATGCCGCTAATTAACAATGAAATAGACGGAGTATGGAATGAAAAGGTAATCCACGATTTATTACAGTCTCCTGAGGCGCAATCAACGTTAATTAATAACTTATTAGACCAAATTAAAAAGTTCAACTATGATGGAATCAATATTGATTTTGAGAATATATCAAGCAGCGACCGAGATTTGTATACTGCTTTTATGAAGGAGCTTTACCTTAAATTTCATCAAGAAAATTTATTTGTTACCATTGATGTACCTCCGGCTAATCCGGCTTATAATTATGAGGAGCTTGAAAAGCATTCTGATCGAATGATTCTAATGATGTATGATGAAAATTTTAACAATCCAGGCTCTATTTCTTCCTCTGCATGGTTTAAAGAAAACCTTTCCCTTATATCAAATGAAAAGCTAGTTGTAAGCTTAGGAAACTATGGGTATGACTGGGATTGGGGATCTAGTCAAGCTGGAGAAGTCATTTCTTTTGAAAATATTATGAGATTAGCAGACAAAGCAAAGTTAAAAATCCAATGGGATGACGGAAGTAAAAACCCATATATTCGTTATAACGAAGGAAACAAACCGCATGAAATTTGGTTTTTAGATAGTATCACATTTTATAATCAATTGAAGGAAGCAACTCAAAATGGTGCAAAGGGTATTGCATTGTGGAGATTAGGAACTGAGGACCCTTCTGTTTGGAGTATCTTAAGTGGACAAAAAACGGAAAATATACAAACTATTAGTAGTGGAGATCGTATCATTAGCACTGGACAAGGAAATATCTTTCGTTCAAAACAAGAAAAAAAAGATGGAAAGCGGAGCATTGTATTTGATCATTCAGGATTTATTTCAAGCGAAACGTACGATGAAATTCCAAAAATGTACGAGTTAAACCGCTTAAATAAATCACCTAATAAAGAAATCGCCTTAACCTTTGATGATGGTCCTGACCCTAAATACACTCGAAAAATACTGGAAATTTTAAATCAGCATCATATAAAAGCTACCTTTTTTATTATTGGTAAAAATGCGCTGAAGCATCAAGATATCATCAAGCAAATGGTTCAAGATGGCCATGAAATAGGAAATCATACTTATTCTCATCCAAATACAGATAAAATGTCTTATGAAAAAGTAAAATTTGAATTGAACGTGAATGAAAGGATCATCCAAGGATTGACCGGACGTTCAACTCTTTTATACCGCTCTCCATACGGAGATGCAAATGTTCAATACTATCCATCTAATTTTGAAAGGATGAAGGATCTTACCCGTTTAGGTTATATTACCGTTAACTACGATGTTGACTCGAAGGACTGGACAGAACATGAAAGCAAACCAATCGTCGATCGTGTCATCAATCAAACAGAAGATGGAAATATTATTTTACTGCATGATGGCGGAGGAGACCGGTCAGCTACTGTCCAAGCTCTTCCTCAAATCATTGAAAACTTACAAAGTAAAGGCTATCGTTTTGTGCCAATTAGTGAACTAATGGGTAAAAACAAAAATGATGTGATGCCCTCTGTTACTGAAACAGAAAAAACGATTTTGCAAAGTGTAGAAATTGCTTTATTTCAACTTTCGAGCTTTGAGAAAATCATTTCTATTTTACTCTTAAGTTTCATCAGCTTTTTTTTACTTCGTTTTATGATTCTTGTTTTTTTAGCCATTAAACATAAAATACAATCTCGATTGGATCATCAAGAAAATACCTTTAATCCATTTGTTAGTGTTATTATTCCAGCGTATAACGAAGAAAAGGTGATACTAAACACGATTAAATCCGTTTTAAAAAGTAATTACTCGAATTTTGAAATCATTATTGTGGACGATGGTTCTACAGATCTTACATCAAAAGTTGTATCCGAGAGTTTCCCAGAGGATGAACAAATTCTCCTTTTAAAAAAGAGAAATGAGGGCAAAGCGAAAGCAATTAATTTTGGCATTCAACATGCAAAAGGAAATATTTTAATCGCGATTGATGCAGATACAATCGTATCTTCAAAAGCCATTTCATTACTTGTTCATCACTTCACCGATCAAAAGGTAGCTGCAGTATCAGGAAATATAAAAGTCGGGAATTTATGCAATTTACTAACGTATTGGCAGCATATTGAGTATGTAACTGGCTTTAATTTAGAAAAACGCGCTTTTGCCTCCTTAAACTGTGTAACGGTTGTACCAGGAGCCATTGGTGCTTGGCGTAAAAAAATCGTCCAGGATCTTGGTTATTTTACTGCTGATACTTTGGCAGAAGATACAGATATGACATTACGTATTCTGCGCCAAGGATATAAAGTTAAAATCGAAGAGCGAGCCAACGCTTTTACCGAAGCCCCAGAGTCAACCAAGAATTTGTTAAAGCAGCGCTTTAGATGGACATTTGGAACCTTACAATGTGTTTGGAAGCATAAGAAAGCTTTTTTTGAAGGAAAGAATAAATCTTTAGGTTTTATAGCCATACCAAATATGTTCCTTTTTCAATTTGTATTCCCTTTATTTGCCCCTTTTTTAGACATCTTGTTTCTTCTAGGGCTAGTATCAGGACATATTCATCAATCATTTCTTTATTATATAGCTTATTTTATGACTGATTTTCTAATATGTTTAATTGCTTTCAGGGTTGAGAAACTTAGTCTAAAGCCAATTATCCTCATCTTCCTGCAAAGAATTGTTTATCGTTATTTACTCCTTTTTGTGGTTTGGACTTCTATCATTGCCGCTATTAGAGGCAATAGGGTTGGGTGGAGTAAATTGAAGCGATCAGGTAAAATGGATATACCGAAAGCATTTGAAAGAATTGGCTAGAAGAATTCTTAAAAAAATAATGCGGAGGGCTATTCGAGCCCTCTTTTCATATGTAAACTTATTCAATCTTATGTATTGTATTTGTCTAATCTTTAACTAATATGCCTTAATAAAATTAATCTCTTTTTGTTTAATATCAGCCAATCTTTTGTTTCCAAAGTCATAATGCCACCATTCAGCGATGGTGCTCAATTATCTTCAATAAAGAAAAGCCAAACCATCAGGAAGGGTACTCTTTCCCTTTCCTTACAGTTTGGCTAGAATAAGCCGATGAAGTTAACCGACTCAGTACATCCTGTAGCAGCAACCTCGGCATAAGTCCGGCTATTCAATTATCATGTAAATATCCTAGTCTCTTTTAAAACATGCGTCTTTCTATACTTTTAATACGTATGGGCATGAACCAATGCTCAAGTTCGATGCAGCTTACCAAGACTCAAATTCTCTAAATACTTACTCTACATTTATACGACCATACGTATCTTTTAATAAATAATAAGACGGCTTTAATCGTTCATGAAATGTTGGTTGTTTCCATTTGTTCCACTTATAAAGGTGAAATTGGGAAAGTGGAAGCTTCTTGCCTTCCAGCTTTGGAAAAGAATCTACGATTTGATTATTTTGTTTATCAACTGCCACAACACCAATCTGAATCCCCTTAATAAATTCACTTGCTGATAATTCTTTATCAGACCAAACATCTCCCATGACCTCTCTTGTACTTGGATCCTTTACATTTAGCAATGCCCAAGGAATACGAATTTCAGTGATGCCATTCTCCTCATTGATATTATAATCTGCTAGCGAGTCGAAGGATTCAGAATGAGGATCACTATTCCCAAAACGCAGCTTCCCTGTTTCATACGAATCAAACGGAACGACATTTTTATTTCCTTTTTCATCAGGAATTACAAGCTCTTTATTTAACGTTAAACGAATGGGATGAAACACGCCGTTGTCTTTTTGGTTTGCATTAGGAACAATTGGAATCATCCTCAATTTATGTGCATATGAAAAATAAAAGGTGTCGTAATAGCTGTCAATCCATAAGTGACTAGAATCCTTATCATGAAGTTCAGCTACAAAGTCAATGCCTTCTGTTTGTAACGAAGGGATTTGTGAGATTTTTGACTGCCCTTGATGATGAATCGTATTTAATAGAAAATAAAGCTTTTGATTGCGAATATCCTTAGACTGAACCTTCATATACAAATAACCTTCATCACTTGTCACATTCAAAGAAGATAAATTAGATGATGCAGGATATATCGTTTTACTTTTCAAAGCCTTCCAATCATCATCAGCTCCATCTATTTTTACCTTTAGACTGCTTCCCGGGTCAAAGCTAAGAAGGCCAAAATGCTGTTCCCCTGTTTGTAGATTGGTCCAAAATGGTCGACGATTTGGATTGTCATAATCCATCGTATTCCACGTTCTTTTAAACCACTCATCCTGCCAAGTGAATACCATACCGCCTGCCATTTTTTCTTGTACGATATCCTCATACAATCGGGAAAGAATCTGTCCTTGTTCCTGTTCAGTATGAAATCCTTGATCCCACCCGTGCACATTTCGATGCGTAAGGCCACGAGATGCTGGAACACCAAATTCTGCAACTAAAACAGGCATGGAATGCACTTCCTTCATATGCTGCAAATAGCCTGCATAATTGTTTTTCTCCCCGCGATGATCAATGTATTTCACATAACGAGATTCGTAGTTAAGAAACTCTGGATAATAAGGATAAATATGATACGAAGCAAACAATCCTGGTTCAAACTGATTGGTCGCATGAATAAGATTCGGATTAATCGACACCATGTCTTCATTCTCAGATGGTTCTGAAGGATGCATTAATAAGTCGGTTGTCACCCAATTTGTAAAGCTCATCGGCCGCTGCCAATGGTACGTTTCTTGTTCAAATTGAATCGTTTCTTCCATTCTTTGTGCAAGCCATATTTCAAATGGCTGCCCGTTTTCTGTGTATACATATTTCCCTTTAAAATCAGCCATCCCTTTATGCTTTTCATTCGTCGATAAGGTAACTGTCGGATCCCACTCAACACCAACAATCCACCCTAATAAATAAGGTGAAATATCAGCCGTGTATTGTCCGCTTGCATGACCTTTACGTTTTGGCAATATTGCATTCCCGTGCACAATATTGACAATCCGCTTCATTTCTTCTTGAAACTCTTTTGTATTTTCATCTGCAAAAGCATCCTGAGATTCATAAAATACTTCTTCATTAACCCATATCCCATGGAAAAGATAAATAGGCTTCTTTGCCGTTGCATTGTATTCCGCTAAGGCTTCATAAAAGGCTGGAGGGTGAATCGTATAGACACGAATAGAATTGGCATTCATTTCTCCAATTTCCTCAAACCAACGAAGGTATTCCTTTTTAGAGATAGCCGTTTCACCTGGGAAGTATCCCGGTTTACTAATTCCCATATTCACGCCTTTAATCAATAAATCCTTCCATCCCCCTTGCTGATAAACCTGCAAGTAATCCTTTCCAACTTTACCAGCTAGCTTATGCTGCTGATTTTCATACATTTCAATATTAGCTTGCTCCATTGTTCCTGCTTGTTTAGAAAAAGCTTGATGCTGATGAATGACTTGTTTCATTAAAGGAATATAGATCTTCCAATAAAATGAGGAGGCATCTTCATGCCCTATTTGGCTTGTCCATTTCTTCCAAGTCGGATAAAAAGCTGTTTTATAAATGGAAGGAACGTCCCCTTGATCGGCAAAATCTCCAGCAAAATAATACGTTTGATAGCGATCTGTTCGATGATGAATAATAGCTGGAAACTTTAATGGGATTCCATGTCTTTTTAATTTCTCTTCCCCTTGCTTACGCAGATGAAAGCTAAATTCTGCTTGTACTTCCTTTTCATTATTCGGGCTCACTATATCAAACCAGTATTCATAGGAAGATGTATCATTAAGTTTGAAGTCCTTCTTCCCCTGCGTTGTATAATGAAACCAAACCGTCTGATCCTTTATCTCATCTTCCGTTACGATCACTAGCTGATTAGACTCATTTACAAACAGAAGACCTTTCCCTGTCAATCTCCATTCTTTATGATACTGCTTTTTGTAAGCAGCTTTCGCCCAATTTGGCACCTCTTTACTGCTTAAATCTGCGAAATATCGTCCAATCCAACCGGACCAGGTAACATTGTATAAATCGTTTAAATCCGCTCGTTCTTCCTGTGAAGTTGGACTCGCAAACGTATTAAATTCTCCAATTAACGTTTTTGTTTTACCATGTAATGCAGAATGGATATAAGAGAGGTCGTCAGAGGTTATCCCGCCATATACGAGTCTTGAGCGATTTCCTTCTTTTGCTTGTATGCCTAAATCCTCTTCAAACACACCATACCCATCTGCAATATAAATCATGTCATCATCATTTTTCTTTGGGTACGGCTTAATATTATAATGTGTTCCGCCCTTAGGGTAAAAGCCAACATAGTCCTCTTTAAGATCATACTTATTTCCATTTTTTAAAATTTTGGATTGATTTAAGAACCATACAAGGCCTTGATGTTCACGAAATGTTTGATC
Organism: Bacillus sp. 03113; assembly: GCF_006546985.1. GTDB lineage: Bacteria > Bacillota > Bacilli > Bacillales > Cytobacillaceae > VATK01. The sequence continues at coordinate 526,036 of NZ_VATK01000001.1, read as the reverse complement.
AGGAACAGTTTTATCAATGATGAGCATATTTAGATCTTCTGGCTTTTTAAAATGCCAAAAAATAAATGGTGATGCAGTCGCACCTATGATCAAAACCATCCATATAAGCAATAACCTTTTATTCATTGAGAAACCCCTTTACGCTGCATTTCTCCCCACCCTTTTTTGTTTCGCAAACCATCGATGAATCCTTGACAGCGCCATAAGACCGTTAAAGGACGATACCAAAACGACTCCGTTAGGGAAAAGAAAAATAACACGGCAACATCTGACACCTTAGGAAACTTCCTTAAGCTCCACTCCTCTAACAAAACAGCCGCCATCGAATACAATGATCCATATAAAACCATCAACAAAAAGAGCACATAAGCAAACTCTAAAAAAACACCGCCAATAAAGAGAGAAGCAATAATAAATAAGTAGCCTAATAGCTCCATTATCGGTCCAAGCAGCTCAATAAAAACAAAGTAAGGCATCGAAATCATTCCAATGCTTCCGTATTTCGGATTAAAAATCATGTCTTTATGCTTCCATAAGCTGTCTAATAATCCTCGATGCCAGCGATTTCTTTGCCTGCGCAAATACTTTATTTCATCTGGTGCCTCCGTCCAGCAAACAGGATCTGGTATATACACAATTTTATTTTTTGTTTTTCTCTTTTTAATCAAACGATGCAGCCGAACAACAAGCTCCATATCCTCTCCAACAGTATGAGAATATCCCCCTGCTTCAATGACCCATTTTTTTGAAAAGACACCGAATGCTCCAGATACGATTAACAATAAATTGTGGTGGCTTAACCCGATCCTTCCCATTAAAAAAGCGCGTAAATACTCAATCACCTGCATCACAACGATCGGTTTCGTATCTAAACGAACGGAAACGATAGCTCCATTCTCAATGGTACAGCCATTCGCGATTCGAACACTTCCACCTGATGCAATGACTTCACCATTTGAGTCAATAATAGGTTTCATCACCTTTAAAAAAGCGTCTCTCTCTAAAACAGAATCTCCATCGATCGAGCAAAAATAAGGATAATGCGATAAGTTGATCCCTGCATTTAAGGCATCTGATTTCCCGCCATTTTCTTTATCCACTACATACAAATAATCATACAGTCTTGATCGATAGACATTTTTCACCTCTTTTGTCTCAAGCTGCTTTCGTATAATATGCCGAACCTTCACTAAATCGAATTCTTTTAACAACTTCTCTAGCGTATCATCTGATGAACCATCATTGACGACAATCACTTCATATTCACGATAGTGGATGCTAAGCAGAGATCGTATACTTCCGATAATTCCTGCGGATTCATTATAAGCTGGAACTAGAATAGAAACAGGTGCCGAATAGCTGAATTTTAGCAAATCATCGTATGGCTCTTCGTCGTTTAATTGATACTGCTTTCGTAATTGAAAAGCCGATATAATAAACATGATCAAATAAAAAAATATTACGAAAATCATGTACATAAAAATAACGGATCCAAATATCATTAAAAGGATCCGCCAAATCTCATTCCACAACGGTTATTCCTCCTCTTTCCAGCCAATCATTTGCCATATCCTTAACGTATCGGTCTGTTGTAGAATCGAGTACAGTCTTTAAAAAATCCCTTCCTCCGTCAATCATTAACATCGATTGTGCTGCATTTGATCTTACAAGAAATTGCGAGTCATGCATAAGCTGCTCTAAATAAGAAAGACTCTCCTTTTTTTTGGATTTCCCCAGAAGCTTTGCAGCCATCATTCTCTCTTGCCACATGGCCGATTGTATGTGAGCGGTTAATTCTTCTATAGAAATTGGATAGGATAATTCCACGAGTGCTTTCAATACACGAATCCGAATTTCAGTAGAATCATCCTGTAAATGTTGCTTTAAAAAGGGAACACAGGATACTTTACTTTTTATTCCAATGATATCAATAAGAGCTAATTGAACGATCTCAGGCAATTCTTGAAACTTGTCGATAAAGGATTGAAATTGTTCTTCGGTCATATATCCTAATAACGAACGGTACATAAATTCGGAAATGGGATGAATGGGCTGAGTCATATAATGAACAAACTGAGGATGAGCTAATTGGACCAATATTTTTAATATTTGGCTCTCTTCAGCTAATGTGAGTTTTCGATTCTCATACATGTCTATTAATGTATCAGCCAAATTCCTCATTTTGAAGTTTTCAATTGCATATAAGGCGTTCATTCGAACACTCCAACGAGAATGCTTGAGATCTTTCCTATATTTATTCATCCAATTTTCTTCAGCAAAGCCCTGAATATTATGACTTATGCCTTCATCGTCTACTATACTAGTTAAGTTTAATAATAATTCTTCTTGTGCCATCCGCTGCACTTTATTTTGAGAATGATTGCTTAGCTCCTCTAATTGTCCAAAAAAATAGGCAAAAAACTCTTCTTTCATTTTTTCTTTTTCGAGCCGGACCTGTTTTTGAAAGTTGTTCATCCAAGCTTTTCGAATTAACAAGTAAATGAAAAAACAAAAAAGGAGAGATCCAAATAAGACCATCACTATATAAATCCATTTAATCGGGATATCTAGCATTGTTGTTCTAACCTCTTCATAAAACGAATAATCTTTGCTTCCAATTCCTTTATTTTAAATGGCTTCATTACATAATCATCTGCACCTAGCTCAAATGCTTTCTCAAGATCACGTTCACTGCTGCGTGATGATAACATAACAACGGATAATTGATCCCTATTCTTTTCCTTTCTTAATCGCTGCAGCACCTCTAGCCCATCCATTTTTGGCATTATTCTATCTAAAATAACAAGATCGTAGTCAGCATAATGCCAATCAGAATGAAAAAATGCCACTCCATCTGTAAAGGATTGCACGTCTATATGAACGTCGCCCGATAGATCCATTTTTTTTATTAAATTTGTTAGCATCGTTCGGATAAGAGGATCATCGTCAATAATCGACACACGAAACATCCTTGGAGCTGAAGCCATTCCTCCTATTGAACAGATAAATTTTGTTTGTCCATTTTCTTTTGCCTCAGCTAAAGCTTTTTGAGCTTTTTTCAAACAATCATCTAACAGTAGTGCTTCATCATTTACTTGAATAATACAAACTGAAAAACTACTAAAATAGGAATGACCTCCGTCGTTAAATGGCTTTGTCATAAATTCTTGCAACAAACGGCGAATGAATTCCTCACCTTCTTTGACATTCGTTTTTGGGAAAAGGATGACAAATTCTTCGCCTCCAAAACGAAAGATAAAGTCGCTTCTGTTAATACGATTCTTTGCAAATAAAGCAAAGAATTGAAGCACTCGGTTTCCCGCCTTATATCCATACTGAGCATTGAACGATTTAAATTCATCCAAATCTATGAATGCCATGCAAAATGATTGTTTTGTACGTACATATTCTGATTGCTGCTTATAGATTTCTGGTAAATATTTTCGGTTATATACACCTGTTAATTCATCAACCATCAATACACCGTCAAACACCTTTTTCCGCTCAATATGTCTTTTGACTCGAACCATCAACTTATCAATGTCAGAGGACTTAACAAAAAAATCATCTGCACCTAGCTCAAACGCTAGCATCCTTTTATTCCTTTCATGATCCGTACCCATCGCGATAATTGGAATAAATATTTGCTTCATTTTTTTATTTAAAGTCATTAATAGATCGAATCCTGATTCCTTTTGTACATCAATGATCAGACATTCTGGCTTAATTTCTAAAAAAGCTGCAACAACCTTTTCCACCCTCGAAACAGTAAAGACCTGCCAGCCACGTTGCTCTAATTGTTCTACCAAAAACGGAAACATTGAAGTATCTTCATGAAAAATTAAGATCTTCTCGTTTCCTCCTTCCTTTGCTTTTATTTTTTCAATCTGGTTACGATCAACAGCTTCTTCTTGATCATAAATATTCATGCGCTCCTCCAGTACCTTATGTATGCTGAATATCCCCTTTTGACTTTCTTTTTCTATGTCTAGTTTAATTATTTTTCTATCATAACAATCAACTTTTTTTAATTAAGCATGAAACAATATTATAATTCCATTCGCAATCTTCACATAAAATAAATCAATTGTCTATAATTGAAATCTAGAAAAAATGACAAAAAAATACACTAAGGTATTTTTATAGATTTAATTATACATTTTCTTGAAAAAAGATATAAGTGCCTATATCATTTACTGCAAATATTTTCTTATCCTAATCCTTTCTCCCTATTTTTTCATTCTACTCTTTTCTCTTAATACGTTTAATAAGCCTACCTTACCATTCATAACTTACAAAAATCTTAAACTTTTCCTATTTTAAAAGTACTAATAAAGAAGATGGTCGCTGATATTTAATACCTATTTCAACCTATACATGACAACACAGTTATATTAATTGAAATAAAAGAATGATAAAGCAAGACGAGAATTTGGGGGTTAATTTTTAGAGGAGAAATAGCCCGCCTTTTTGACTTTGTTTGGAGCAGGCTGATGCTGTACTTTCCTTTTGTTCCCGTTTCTTAAAAGGATATATTCATCGAAAAATAGTTAGATAAGCGAACCGATCATTCTTGGAGTGTTACTATGAAACTTATTCGATCTGATATAAAGCAATATTTTGATAGAAAGGGAATCATGAGCGCCATTTCAATTTTATCCCCTTTCCTTAAAAAGCACTGGAAAGCTTATATAGGGTTATTGTTTTTTTATTGACTGATATTTTGATGACCCTTACCTTTGCTTGGTTTCTCGGGGATCTTTCAAATGCTGCTGTTCAGGGTGATTTTACCCAGATTAAGCAGTTACTGCTGCTCGCTGTAGTCCTGATCATCCTAAGCTTTCTGACGATCTTTTTTGATACATATATCGAAACCTTTGCAACAGCTTCAATTAAAAGAGAGTTAAAGGAGCAACTGCTTAAGCAGCTTTTACTCTCGCCTGTTCATAAAATACATACGATTCATTCTGGAGAACTCATTTCTCATTTTACCAATGATATCAACAGTATAGATGGAATGATCGGAAGAAATCTCATTTATCATATAAGATTGCCTTTATTACTAATTGCGATCTTTCTTTAGCAAAATACCGGCAACAAAATCAGCAATCCTTAACACTGGATCTATTTAACGGAAAGCTTCGCGGATTATTTTATGCTGGAGGAGAGGTAATCTAATTAATTGCCTTCCTTATAAGTCTATGTGTTGGAGCTGTATTCGTCTTAAAAGGGATGTTAACAGTCGGAACTCCCTTAGCTTTTGTTAGCCTTATTAATCGTTTAGTCTATCCATTACAGGGACTAGCTGGGCAATGGGCTTCTTTTCAAAGATCCATATCCGCGATCGAAAGAATAACCCACATACTTAAGCAGCAGCCCGAAATATCAGACTTCCCTCTTATTTCTCTAGAGAAGCCAAAACAAAAAGCGATACATTTTCATGATATTACCTACCTTTAGCTACTATGGGAAAAAAACAGCTTTGACCGCTTCAATTTAATAATACCTGCAGGAAAAAGCCTGGCCATTGTCGGATCAAGCGCTGCAGGAAAATCTACTCTATTCAATCTGCTACAAGGCTTTTATCAGCCGGAAGCAGGAAAAAACTTAGATCAAACACCAATTGATACCCTTACTGCTTCCGAGCTCCGAAGCTTTATTGCCTATGTATCGCAGGAAACCTTTCTTTTCAGCAGATCTATCAGAGAAAATCTCCTTTTAGCCAATCCCCAGACAACGGAGGAGCAGCTAGTTACAGTAACAAGAGCCGCACATATCCATGACTTTATCCAGTTGCTTCCTCATGGATATGAAACCGAAATTGGCGAAAATGGGATTACGTTATCAGGCGGACAAAAACAGCGGATCGCAATCGCTCGAGCGATTACGATCCGCTGTTTTATTACTCGATGAAGCAACATCCGCATTAGACAACGAAACGGAATACTTAGTCAAATAAGCGCTGCAGGCAATCATGAAAATTCAGACAACCATTGTGATCGATCACGGAAGGCTGGTTCAATCAGACAAACACGAAGAACTGATCCATCAGGCAGGGAAATACCGAGACTTAGTTCATCTCTCTACATCTCAGCAATTGAACGAAAAAAGAGTCATCATCGTGTAAATAAAATTAGAAAGGAAGGAATCCATAATGAGCATCGAATTTATTCAAGCGCTATACGATCAAAGCTGTCCACTGCCAGAAAATCCTAACGATTACCAATCGGTACTAGAAGACATTGAATACTTCCAACTATCAGCGACGGTATACCACTTGTTAAAGCAGCAAGGAAGACCCAAACAAACACCCGACTTCTTTCAAAACCGCTTACAGCAAGAATACCAGCAAGTTTTTTACAATAATCTTTACATTAAAAATCAGTTAAACCTCATTTTGGACACATTCGAGACAAATGGCATCCCCACTATTCCATTAGCCGAAACATACTTTGGCCATTTCAGCGCAAGACGGACAACCGATATCGATTTGTTGATACGAAAGGATGATATGGAGAAGGCGGTGGAGTGTGTAAAATCATTGGGGTATACAATAGAGCGGAATTATGCACCTTATATGTATCATTATACATTTAGTCGAATGATCCCTCATTCTCCTGTCCCATTAACCATTGATTACATTGGGATATTCTTAAAAAAATACATCAAATCTTGAAATTGAAGACCTATGGCAGCAATCGATTCCTGTTAAGAGATATAAGAACATTAAAACACTGTCTGAATTACATACCTTTTATATGATAGTATTAGGTCAATAAAGTAGACACAATTTTTTAAGTTTTTTCCTCTACCGAGCTTTCGCTTGGTGGCCTCTTCGTTAAAGTACAGAGGTGGAGCTTCTGTACTTTAACGAAGAGGAAAATAAATGTCTGATGGTCAGCTTCCTATTTCATCTAAGTACATACGCTCGTATTCAGATGGTGATAAATAGCCATTGGCTGAGTGTATTCTTTTTGAATTATAGAATACTTCGATATATTCATAGATTTCTTTTTTTGCCTGTTCTCTAGTCTTGTATTTAGTCAAGTAGATTAATTCCTTCTTTAATATACTGTAGAATGATTCAATGAGGCGTTATCATAACAGTTTCCTTTTCTGCTCATGCTTACATCCATTCCGTAGGATATCAATTTCTTCTGATAATCTTTTGAACAATACTGACTTCCTCTATCCGAATGGTGAAGGACTCCCTTTGGTGGCAACTGGCGATTGTACGCCCGCTGTAAGGCTTGGATGGTTAGCTCTTTCGTCATCGTTTTATCAACAGCCCAGCCCACAATCTTACGGGAATATAAGTCCATTACGCTTGCTAGATAGAGCCAACCTTCAGAAGTTGGAATGTAAGTAATGTCAGCCGCATAGACCCTTATGAGGCTGGTCCACTATAAACGCTTGATTTAATTCGTTTTCATAGACGGGTAATGAGTGATTTGAATTCGTTGTCGCCTTATACTTTTTGACTGTCTTAGATCGGAGACCTTCTTCCTTCATAATTCGAGCTACTGTTTTTTGAGAAACGGCTGTTCCTTGCTTCTCAAGGTCTTTCGCAATTTTAGGGCTTCCATACAACCCCCTAGAATCTAGAAAAGATCGATTGACCAATCACACAAGTGTTTTATGATGTTTCGTCCGATTACTTTCAGGGCGATCGATCCATTTGTAATATCCGCTTCGTGATACTTTCATTACTTGGCACATCTTCTCCACTCGGTACATGAAGCGATTCTCATAAATAAATGAGTAAATTACCGATGGTCTTTCGCGAAGAAGTGCATAGCCTTTTTTAAAATGGCGTTCTCCTCTTCTAGGTCACGAATGCGCTTCTGAAACGATTTTAGCTGTTGATCCTCCGTCATTTGCGGAAGAGCATCTTCTATGAACTCTTTTGAATATTTCTTTTTCCAATTATGAATGGTATTAGGGTTAATATCTAAATCTCTTGTCGTCTGGGCAACTGACTTATTTTGTTCCATCATCATCTGGACTGTGCTTCTCTTAAAGTCTTCATCGAATACTTTTCTACTCATTCATAGACACCTCGTTTTATAAGTTAATTTTATAATAAACCGTGTCTACTTTTGAGTCTAACATCACTTCCTGTATTCATATCTACATTCGATTTATGCACGAATTTTATTTGATTTTTATTAATTTTATATATTGAATAAATAATCCCAAATAGTGCCCAGTATATAACAAATAAAGTTCGACCAATATAAGCAGAATTAATGAAAGAAGCAAATAGGAAGTTATACACACTAAAATACAAAAATCCAGTTGCTAAATATTTGTATTTTTTTATTTTTCTAACTTTAATTGATATATAAAATACATATAAAATTAAAAATGAGTACACTGATATACCGATTAACCCAGTTTCTAATAAGGTAGCGAAAAATGCGCCGTCTGTAACATGAATATGAGAAATAGAATATAGAGATCCTGCTTTCTGCGTAGATATTCCTGCACCAAAAAATGGGTTATCTTTTATATACTTTAAACTCTCTGTAATTAAAAGCAAATGCCCTTCATTAGAACTTTGAATGTTAACATTATTAGAAGTAATTAATGTATTAAAAATAAAAGTATTACTTAACCTATCTGCAAAAAATATTAAAGATATCAACACTATTGAAATACTAAAGAAAAGACATATTATCACAATTCTATTATTTCTTTTAAAAAGAGAAACAAAAACTGTTACAACAGTTATAACAGCAAAACCAATTATGGCAGCACGAGAAAATGTGCAGATAATTGCGATGAAAGAAACGACACTTGCTAAAAAACTCTTTAATTTAAAATCATTAAAAAATTTATTAATAAATATTGTGTAAAAAAGCAACATAAAACTACCATATATAATCATATTTCCAATCATTCCATTTGCTCTTACTATATCTGTTCCATAATAACCAAATAACGGGTAATCAGAAGGTACTAAAAGTTCTTTGGGTAATTTTTGTCTAAATATAAATTGAAATATACCAAAAACTCCAAAAAAGAACCCTAATCTGTAAATGGTTTTCAGTAATTTATCAATTATTTTTTCAGATTTTAAAAACTTATATATAAAAATAGATATGAACAAATAAATTACATTTTCCCTCAATGATAAAATTTTTCTGTATGTAGTTTCTTCGCTAATTAGAAACGATACAATATATACACAGAAAAGAAAACTATACAGTAAGGTAAATGTATCAATTGTTATTGTCCCCTTCTTTATAATGTGAAAAAAAGATAAGGCTATAAAAATAATGTAAAAAATACTTAAAATGATTGATGCAAGCTGTAAAGAAGCATTAAAGGGAATATTGATAAAGCTACTGAAAAATATTAGTAAAACAAACAAAAAAATAAAATGATAATACTTACTCTTTACTTCATACAGCATTTCATTTGACTCCAAAACATCATCTCCTTATCTATATAGTACATATTATAATTGTATAAAGATTAATTATTAGTATCAATAAAAAGATGGGGAATAAATTTCATGTTAAACGATCAACATATAACTTTAGTGGCTCTTAACTTTGTTAAAAAATGCATGTAACTGTCAAGTCATATTTTACACTTTTCGCTAATTGCCCTTTTGCACTTTTGCCTATTTAAAATATATGTTTTCTGTTTTTCATTCGAAAGCTATCCCCATCCATATGAATTACCTCAACTCGATGTAATAGACGATCTAAAATTGCAGTTGTTGTGCCTTGGTCACCCATTGTTCACTCCATTGCTCGGAGCTTTTATTCTATACAAATGGGGGATGTGGCAGCCTTTTTACAATGGCTTAAAGAACAATTATCCAGTAGGAAAAATCCCTTTTATTATTATGCTCTTAGACTACGAAATGATCTCCAGGCAGTTAGAAATGCTTTGTTATCACCATACAGTAATGGTTTGCTTGAAGATCAATTCAATCGATTGAAGACGATAAAGCGAATGACCTATGGTAGAGCAAGACTTGAAATATTGGAAAACGGGTACTCTATAAATTGTAAATATTATTCTGAAAATAAAAATAATAAAAACTATCTCTATCTCACGTAACCCTTCATCAAAATTACGTAAGAACCATTTGACTTGACGGTTACAACACTCTATAGACGTGCAAAATTTTCACTATTAAGGAAACGAGTCCTATATCATTTAGAATATCGTAAGAACCATTTTTAATTGTCAAATACAAGAAAGTAAATTACACTGACTTTCTACAGCCCTACTAGAATAATGGCACCGAAACAAAGCATGGTCAACAGGGAAGAAAATGGATAACCTACTGTTTCTTTTTGAAACTGCCATCACGATTTATCATAGTAGAAACTTAACTAACTTATGCTCATCCATATAATTCAAATAAGTTCCATCTAGCTAATCAATAATTAAGTAACTGGGGCTGGAAGATAATTTCAATGTAATTTGACCTTGATTCCATTTTATTTTTTGCTTTTTCCCTATCATCGAATAAAGTTTCCCTTTTCCTGAAGGGTATTTAATTGTTTGATAATGGGTATTTTCTGTTGTCCAAAATGCTAACAATTGCTTTCCCTTTTCATTTTTAAAACTTAAGATAAAATCTTTTGGTTGCCCGTACTCTAGCCTTTGATCTATATAATACCCATCTAAGGTATTAGATAGAGTTTTTAATGAGATATAAGCTAATTTTGGAACATCATTACTCCATAGAAGACCAAAGTGATGTTCCCTATTATTCGGATCAACCCCATCATTTTTCCAATCATACCATATACTTATAGGAATATCTGATTGAAGATTAACAAGAAACATTCTTGTTAAATATTCAGCTTGCTGCATTTCAGTAAAGTGTTCAGGTTTATGAACCATAGAATAACCCCATTCACCTGAAATAATTGGAATACGTTTATTAGTATAAAGTCCTATGAGACTTTTTACTTTTTCATAATCAAGAACTACTTCTTCAGGTTTAGTTCCTCTATAAGGATGTACTGATACAGCATCAATATATTTTATAATACCTTGGTCAAAAACTGCTTTTAACCACTTGCGTGAATTTTCATTAATTCCAGCTAAAGCTGGAGCCACAATGTTTCCACTTGGGTCATTTTTTCTTATAATTGGTGCTACTTTTTTTACTAAAAGTCCATAGTCTTGATAATTGGGCTGTTGATTCCAAAATAAATTAGTGTTAGGTTCATTCCATATTTCCCAGATTACTCCTTGATGGCTATATCTCACTGTAGCCGCATTAACAAAATTTGCAAAAGCTTCTCTTCCTTGATTAGTTACAATGGATCTATTTTCTTCATAAAGTTTGTTAGAATAGTCTAAAATGTAGTAGGGTTTAATTCCTTCTTCTTTAAACCACTGATTAAGTTCATCATATCCTTTAAAATCGTAATGTCCTTTTTTGGTTTCAATTTTCCCCCAAAATAAATCAATACGGACCCATTTCAAACCAGCCTTAGAAATTAATTGGATATCTTTTCTTGTTACGCCTTCATGTATACTTACACCAAATCCAAATGGGATCTTCTTATATTTATCAAATCCTTTATATTCAAAATCTTTGATAAACCATGTTTTATACACGAATACAGAAGATAACAATACAACCAATGATATTAATATCAATATAAATAAAGATAATTTCTTGTTATTTAAAATTAGTCTCAATATTATCCTCTTTCTGATTCAGTTAAGAGATCAAATCCTATTTTTGATAAGACCTTTAGTAACATCGGTATGATGTAAGTTCATAATACAATTGTTAAAAGGTTACACCTAACTCTCAATTTATATATTCTAGTTGATTTACTTTGATAAAGAATTTGCAAAATAACAAAAGGAGGAAAATGTACTTCTGATATTTTCACTATAATAATTTGTTTACTCTTTCTACAATCTTATAGATATTATCCATTCTCTTGTAACATCTTAATTAAGAAGAATCACTTTATGTTCGATAAACTGGAGTACTTACTCCAGTTAGAAACATACTTTTCACACAATGAAGCTTACATGAAAGCCTTAGTTTATCAGGCTAATCCTCTTTGCTTCATTTTTAATTGAGTCATGTTCGTAGAGAGGCTCCGAGTCAATCCTTTGGTTAATAATCAAATTTCCAGTAATATGCATCACTAAAATAAGGAGAAACAGTGTTTATTAAACAAACGGTCACATCCCTTTGATCGGAGTGTTTTACTCTGTTTCTAGCTATCCTTAAGTCAAAGTTGTGCCTCCTCTTTTTTGAATTGAATGTACCATACAAAAAATAGAAATCTAAACCGTGTGTTATATCAATTTTCTTTTTAAATTGGGTTCTGTATAAAAAATAATGAAGGAATGCTAAACACTGTGCAGAGATATTTCCTCACTTAATGCCTAGTTTTTAAGCCAATTAATCTGTTTATCACAATTAATAATTTGTAAAATACTTTTTTAATATAAATTTGATATTCCCCAATAATAATAATCTCACCATTCTTTATTATTAACATATCAATTGAATATTATTAGTAATTTCTGTTTCCTTAGTATAGAGCTAAAGTGTATCGTAAGATTGCAAACTAGCTTTGTTTATTTACCCCTTGAACATATCCAATTATCTCTTCCCAATCCATAAATAATCGAACAATATCTTCTTCTATTAATTGTGTACCTGTTTGTACTTCAATAATTTCTAAATCATTTATTGCTTTAATAGCATGCTTGTCTCCTGCATGAATTTTTAAGACATCACTTGGTTTAACATTATGTATAGTATCATTTAAGATAAATACACCTTCACCTTTAATGATCGTCCATACTTCATCTCTAAAATCATGTAATTGATAGCTTAAATTTTTGCCTGCATCAATTCCAATTCTTTTTGTTAATACTTCTTTATTTTCCCCCTTAATTTTTGTGTAATCCAATACACGATACCATCCCCATCTACGTTCTTCATACATTGGACGGTTTTCAAATTCGCCTACTATTTCTTTTATACGTGGACTCGCTTCTCTATCTGAAACCAAAATACCATCTGGACTTGCTGCGACTATAAGATCTGATGCTCCTAGAACAGTTATAGGAATCTCAAGTTCGTTAATTAAATGAATGTTTTTACTATCTTCACTTATTGCGCCTTTACCGATTTTTTCTGTCGCTATTTCTTCAGTTAATGTATTCCATGTCCCTAAGTCTTTCCAATAACCATCGTATGGAAGTACAACGATTTTTTCTGTTTTTTCAACTACTTCGTAATCAAAACTAATTTTTGGTAATTGATCATAATTAGCCAAAAGTTCATCAAAGTAAATTGGTAGTCCTTTTTCTTTAAGTATTGAAAGTACGTAACCTAATTTGAATGCAAATACACCACAATTCCATAATGCACCATGTTTTATAAGATCTAGTGCGTCTTTTTCAGCAGGCTTTTCAATAAAACGACTGACTGAAAGATAGTCATTGCTTTCAGTTTTTGATTCGGGAACAATGTATCCGTATTTAGAGGAAGGGTACGTAGGATTAACTCCTATTAACGCTAGCTCAGTTTGACTTTCTTTTACAATATGCTCTAAATCTTTTACCCTATTAAAAAATTCATCTTCAACATATGGATCCACTGGTAAAATTGCAACTACCTCATCTTCATTTGCACCTAAAACAGAATATATATAAGCTGATGCTAATGCAACAGCAGGAAACGTATCTCTACGAGTAGGTTCAACAATCAAACTTGCTTTGTTTTCTAATTGACTTTGAATCATATCTACTTGCGATTTACTCGTCGCAATAACGGCAGAATCTGACAATCCTGTCTTCTCTAACTGAGCCCATACTCTTTGAACCATTGATTCTAATTTATTTTCTTTATTTTGTAATACTTTCAGGAATTGCTTAGAACGTGCATCGTTTGATAATGGCCAAAGTCGTTTTCCGGATCCACCTGATAATAAAACTAACTTCATTGTTCCACCCACCTTAGCTAAAGTATTTTCTTATAAACATTAATAATTTGTTCATTCATTATTTCACTAGTAAAATTATTTAAATAATAGTAATATCCATTTTTTCCTTTTACTTTTAAATCATCTTTAGTTATTGAATTTAATATTTCTTTTAATGTAGTTAAATCATTTAAAGAAAATACATATCCATTATCCTCTTTTGCCAAATAAGGTAAAGCACCTCTATCACTCACAATGATAGCTTTTTTATTTTTCATTGCTTCTACAGCAACTAAACCAAAACCTTCCCATCTGGAAGGAATAATAACGGCATCAAATAATTGATAATACGAATCAAGTTTTTCATTGTCTATCCAGCCAATATTAACAACACCTTCAGGTATCTCTAAATTACTATTTTCTAATATACCGGATCCAATGATATATAAACTTACATTATCAGATGGATACGTTTTAAAAAATTCAATTAAAATGTCTAGCCCCTTTTGTCTATCAAATCTTCCAACAAACAATAAATTTATTTTGTTTAAATTTAAGTCAAGCTCTATTGTTCCACTGCGATTAATTGTATTAATTCCATTATTTATTAGTTGTAATTTTTTTTGTGAAAATCCTAATCTAAGTGACTCATTTTGTTCATGTAATGAAATATTTATAATCTTATCTGTTCTCATAGCCAAAATTCTTTCTATTGATGAAAAAACTTTTCTCTTAGCAGAAGATATTTCCATTAAAAATGCCCAACCATGGGAACAATATACCACCTTATATTTTTTTCTTTTTAAGAATAGTGGTAACCTTACAAATAGACCTGCAAAGGTACTATGAATATGCACTATATCAGGTTGAATACGGTTAATTTCATGTGCAATTTGTCTCATTGCACTAAAAATATTTTTAATATTTCTTTTATATTTATAAAACATTAATTGTTCTGCAGGTAGATCAAAATCTTTATCTGAATTTGTTTCACTAAGCATTAGGTATATTTTGTCTATCTCTTTTAAATTCTGCTGATATCTAATTACTTCTTTTATATATGTAGCTAATCCACCTCTGACATATTCCCCAATATGCATTACTTTCACAGTTTAAATCTCCTTCCATTAATCAAAGCCAGTATTCTATCCCTTGAGAGATTTTGTATATTTTAATAACTGATCAGCAGAAGTTTGCCAGGAAAATTTTTTTGCTTGCTCTAACCCTTTTATTTTTAATTCTTTTTTTACTTGATCATTATTCATAACATAAATAATTTTTTCAGCTAATTCATCGGGGGATTTAGGATCAAAATAGATAGCAGCTTCACCAGATACTTCAGGCATTGGTCCAAAATTTGAAACTATCACTGGACATCCTGTAGACATCGCTTCCAACGGAGGCAGTCCAAACCCTTCATAAATTGATGGGAAAACAAAGCAACCTGCATTTATATAGAGAGCTTTTAATTCTTCGTCTGTGACATAACCAAGTTGTTTAATATTTTCATTTTCTATTTTTACACTATTGAATACTTTCAAATTTGTTCCACCAGCAATCACTATTTCAAAATCTTCGTTTTTCAGATATTTCATAGCATCAACTAATGCTATAAAATTCTTATTTGGATGCATACTGCTAACAGCTAGTATATATTTTCCCTTAGCTAAATTAAATTTTTCTAAAATAGTCTGATCTTCTTTTATACTTTCAAAATGCTCCTTCCCCTCAGAAATCAGCTCAAGTTTTTTAGGATTAATATTTAAATGTTTTATTAACTCATTTTTTGAAAACTGGGAAATTGTTAATATTTTTTTAGTAAATTGCTTAAAAAAGAAAAACATAATTTTATACCATACTTTAAATAATAGAGAAAAACCTTGGGGAGAAGAATACACAGCTGTATCGTGAAGAACTACAATCTGATTTCTTTTTAATATTGGACCAGTGTTGCAAAAATTAATCAAAGGTTTATTTCTCACATACAACAATAAATCTATTTGTTCCCATTTTTGACCATTAAGATTCCCTATTTTTTTTATTTTAATATTTTTAAAATAAGATTTTTCTTGAAAATCAGCTGGAACTAGTATTGTAAATTTAATATTTGTTTGTTGATCAAGACGTTTTATTATTTCATTAGCAAATCTTTGTACCCCTGTCAATCTCTGCGTTAAAAAACGACCATTGATGAATACTTCCATTCCTATTACTCCTTTGAAAGAAAGATAAATTCATATAGAAAATGTTAAAGTAATTAACAAAAGTTAATATTGAAGTTTGAAAGCAAAAGATTAGAATTTTTAATGTTTAGCTAACTTTGTACTTATTGAGCAAGGGGCAATTTTAGAAAAATGAACTACAATTTCCCCATCCTATTTGCCAATCCATCCTTCATCGCTCGAAATCCATATTGAGCTGGTATTATAGATTTATTAAAAATAATATTTTTTAATATTCTTATTAATGAAAAAAACAAGAAAAAAGTAAGTGTGCCTTTCCTAAAATAGTTATTAATTAAATATATGTTATTTCTAATAGTATAGTAAAATACTATCGGACTAAATTTTTCGCCTTTTAAAGTAGATTGTGAAACTTTATGCCAAATTATTGATTCAGGAACATAAAAAATTTTGTAACCATTGTTCTTTACTCGAATATTCCAATCCGTCTCTTCAAAGTATAGAAAGAACTCTTCTTTCATTACACCAACATTTTGAATTACGTCTCTTTTTATTAATAAACTACATCCAGTTATATAATCTACTTCAATAGATTTATTATACTTTTCATCATCATCTTCACCAATACCTAGATGCTTTATTAAACCAGTTTTCTTATTTATTTCACCACCTGCAAACCAAATCTTATTACTTCCATGAAAGAATATTTTAGAACCAACTATACCAATAGAATTATCTTGCTCCATCTTAGCAATAAGTGGGTCTAATGCGTTTTTTTCTACGATAGTATCATTATTGAGTAGCCAGAAGTATTCAAAGCCTCTTTCAATAGCCGCTTTAATACCTACATTATTGCCACCAGCAAAACCTAAATTACTTCCAGATTGAATAAATGATATATTCAAATCAAAAATACCAGCTCTATAATCTTCCTTTAATAAATCAAATGAATCATCTTGAGAATCATTATCAACTAAAAAGATATGGAAAGAAGAGTAATTTAATAATTCTAGTGATTTCAAACACTCAAATGTATCTTGATATGCATTCCAATTTAATAATATAATTGCAGTTTTTTGATTAGTCTCCATCTATTCACATTCCCACCTATAAAATATCTTTACGACTTCTGATATTTTATTATTATTATAATTTTAATATTAGAATGATGTATATTTTATTTATTTTGATATATATACCTTCTATATCTTCAATGAATATTGTTTTTCAAAATAACTTTGATATTCCCCACTAATAATTCTTTCCCACCATTCTTTATTATCAAGATACCATTGAATAGTTTGGGCAATTCCTGTTTCAAAAGTATACGTTGGTTTCCAACCTAATTTTTCCATTTTAGTAGGATCAATAGCATAGCGTTTATCGTGGCCTAAACGATCTGTTACATACTCTATCAAATCTTCTGATTTATCTAGTGTTTTTATAATCGTTTTTACTACTTCTAGATTTGTTCTTTCATTATGTCCCCCAACATTATAAACTTCACCAATTTGTCCTTCATGTAGAACCAAATCAATTGCAGCACAATGGTCTAATACATGTAACCAATCACGAATATTTTTTCCATCACCATAAACAGGAACTTTTTGATCATTAAGTACTCGAGAAATGGTCAATGGGATTAACTTTTCAGGAAAATGGTAAGGACCATAATTATTGGAGCAACGAGTAATATTTATTGGTAATCCAAATGTTTCATGGTACGCACGGACTATTAAATCGGAAGATGCTTTACTTGCACTGTAGGGACTATTAGGTTGAAGTGGTGTTTCTTCTGTGAAAAAAGTGGTTAGATCAAAATCTAATTCTCCATAGACTTCATCTGTGGAAACATGAACAAATTTCGTAATACCATTAGCTTTTGCCGCATCTAATAAAACTTGAGTACCTAGAACATTCGTACGTACAAAAGATTCTGGATCGGTAATGGATCGGTCTACATGACTTTCAGCTGCAAAATGGGCAACATAATCAAAGTTTTCTTTCTCAAACAAAGTGAATATTGCATCTCGATCTGCTATATCTGCTTTAATGAAATGATAATTGTCTGCTTTTTCAATCTCTTTATGTTTTGTTAAATCTCCTGCATAAGTTAATAAATCTAAGTTATATATATCATATTGAGGATATTTATTAACCATATATTGGACAAAGTTTCCGCCAATAAATCCCGCTCCACCTGTTACAAGAATCTTTTTCTTAGTCATTTATTTCACCTCTTGTTTTAATTCATTTAAATAATGTTTAAGTGAGTCTTGCCAATTTGGAAGTGGTACAAAACCTTGTTCAACAAGCTTTTGTTTAGACATTCGTGAGTTTTTCGGTCTAACTGCTCGTGTCGGATATTCTTCAGATGTAATGGAGTGCACCGTCACATTTTTATTTGCTTGTTTAAATATTTCTTCTGTAAATTGCGCCCAATTGCAGAACCCTTCATTCGAGGCATGGTAAATACCATATTTCTTGCTCTTTATCATATCAATTAATAATCTAGAGAGATCGTAAGTATAGGTTGGAGAACCATATTGATCTCCTACAACATTCAGCTCAGTACGGTTTTCAGCTAATCGAAGCATAGTTTTTATGAAATTATTCCCATTAATTCCGAACACCCATGAAATTCTAACAATAAACCATTCCTCTAAGAGAGACTGTACCAGTTTTTCACCCTCATATTTTGTTAATCCGTAGTAGCCTATAGGACCAGATGGATCAGTTTCAATAAATGGAGCTTCACCTTTTCCATCAAATACATAGTCTGTACTTATATACATGAATTTTGCATTTAATTCCTTTGCTGCATTAACTAAGTATTTTGTTCCTTCTACATTAACATTCCAACAGTTTTCCTGATCATCTTCTGCTTTGTCAACTGCCGTATATGCTGCACAATGGATGATGGCATCTGGTTTTATCTCATGAACTAAATGGTAAACATCTTGCTCTTTAGTTATATCTAAATCTTTACTACTTACCATGTTTAATCCACGACTTAATCCTTCACGAACGACATCAAATCCCAGCTGTCCTGAATAGCCTGTCACTAATATTTTCATTTCATTACTCCTCATAGAAAAAGTTATGTTCTGCCTCTTCTAAAGTAGGTGCTTTTTCATCCTTTGCTGATAAAACAGGTATAATTTCCATAGGCCATTCAATACCAATTGCTGGGTCATTCCAAATGATACCCCGATCACATTCAGGTGCGTAAAGCTCATCTACCTTATATTGAACCTCAACATCATCCGTTAAAGTCATAAACCCATGGGCAAAGCCTCTTGGGATTAGTAATTGCTTTTTATTCTCTGCACTCAACTCAATCCCAAACCACTTTCCGTATGTAGGACTTCCTTTTCTAATATCTACCGCTACATCAAATATCGCACCCTTTGTACAGCGGACAAGCTTCGATTGCGCTTTTGGATCTAATTGATAGTGTAATCCACGTAATGTACCTTTTTGGGAAGAAAAAGATTGATTGTCTTGAACAAAAATTTGATTAATTCCTGACTGTTGAAATTGTTTTTCACTGTATGTTTCCATAAACCAACCTCTATGATCACCAAACACTTTTGGTTCAATCACTTTTACACCCTGCAAGTTCGTTTCAATTACTTCCACTATTTGCACCTTCTCTTAAACTAGTATTTAATATCTCCATTTGCCACTTTCAATAAATATTGCCCATACCCAGTTTTAGCAAATAACTTCCCAGAGTCTATTAGCTGCTCTTTTTCAATCCAGCCATTTATAAAAGCAATTTCTTCTAATGCAGCTATCTTAATTCCTTGATGTTCTTCAAGAGTGCTAACAAAATTGGTAGCATCTACCAAACTTTTGTGTGTACCGGTATCAAGCCAAGTAAATCCTCTTCCGAGGAGTTCAACGTTTAGCTCACCTAATCCTAAATAGGTTTCATTTACAGATGTAATTTCAAGCTCCCCTCGATCAGAAGGTTCAATATTCTTAGCGATATTAACAACTCGATTGTCATAGAAATATAAACCTGTTATAGCATAATTTGATTTAGGTTCTTTTGGTTTCTCTTCAACACTTAATACTTTTCCATTTTCATCAAATTCAACTACACCAAATCTTTCAGGATCCTGTACATGATAGCCAAACACTGTAGCTCCACTTTCTTTTTGAGCTGCTCTTTGAAGAATTTTTCGCATACCACTGCCATAATAGATATTATCACCTAATATCATTGCTACTGAATCATCACCAATAAATTCTTCACCAATAATAAAGGCTTGGGCTAACCCATCCGGGCTTGGCTGAACCTTATACTCGAGGTTAATGCCATAATGAGATCCGTCACCTAATAATGCTTCAAAACGTGGAGTATCCTCTGGAGTTGATATAATTAGTATGTCTCTAATTCCAGCTAGCATTAGTGTAGACAAAGGATAGAAAATCATAGGCTTATCATAAATTGGTAATAATTGCTTACTTGTAACCATCGTTAATGGGTATAAGCGAGTTCCACTACCACCGGCTAAAACTATTCCTTTCACAACTAACAGCTCCTCATGTGCAATAAAATTTCAAAATGAATTTTAATATATTAATCAATCTATTTTCCCTTTAATTCCACAACTTTACCTATTTTGTAAATATATAATAATAAATACTGGATTCTTTATTTCTAGAAATAAAGAATATAAGTTTGTTTTTTTAGTTATTACTTCAATTTTCATATACTGACCAATCTATTAAATAGAGTAGAATTTATATGTTGTTTAACCTATCTTATATGATATAAAAATAATTATTTAATTAAGAGTAGGTACTTTTTAATAGTTTATTTAAATTAGTCTCCCATTCCCTTATTATTACATCCATCTTAAAATCTTTTACTCTTTCAAGACTCAAACTCTGGAAGTATTCTCTGCTTTCTTTTTTTATTATTAAATTTTTTAATTTATCAATAAATTGGTTAATATCATAATCATTAATAAGAATTCCATAAGTCCCATTATTCAAAATCTCTTTAGGTCCACTATTACTAAAACTAATTATTGGTAATCCACAAGCCATTGCTTCTGTAATGACCAGACCAAAACCTTCCCACCTTGAAGTTGAAATAAATATTGATCCTGATGAGTAAAATTTACCTAATTCCTTACTTTTTAAAGATCCCTTTAAAATAATTTTTTCTTCTAATTCATTTTCTGAAATCATATTTCTAAATTTCTCTTTATCTAGACCCTCCCCTGCCACTAATATTCTCCAACCATTTTCTAACTCATGCCCAATTTTAATTAAAAAATCAAGTCCTTTTTGCTGAATTAATAAACGTCCTACAAAAATAATATTCTTATGATTTAAAGTACTTATTTGTGGATCTGAAATAGTTAATGGATTATAAATAAAACATGATTTTGTATTTAATTTTTTAAATTTTTCTAAATCATTAGCTGTTAAGCAAACAACTAAGTCTGCTTTTTCTACCCCTAACTTATAATCAAGTATAAACTCTTTATAATATTTAGAAGTATAGACATCAAAGTCGTTATGCTGCCAAGCAACAATTTTTATATTAGGAACCCTTTTTTTTAATATTGGAATTAGAGCAGTTAAAACTCCTTGACACAATATGAGGATCTCGTGTTTACTATTACTTAGGTACTCAATTAAATCTTCAGTTTGTTCTTTAAACATTTGAAATATATTGAGTGAGTTTTTGTTAACTTTGTATTTAAAATATAAAGCTCTTTTTATCAATTTTCTTTTGAAATTTATTGGGCGAATAACATGAGGTATTTTGATACCCTTCTCCACTTCATAGTAAAAAGAATTTACTCCTGAAAAATCAACTAATGAAACTTTATTTCCCTTTCTCTTCATATAGTTGGCCATCTCTATTACTACTCTTTCTACTCCACCCATATTAAAAGCCTCGTTTATAATACAAACATCCAATATCTTCTACTCCTTTATAATTAAAATTTGCCATACTATCTTCATGAACTTATTCTAGTCAAAGTATTTTTGAAATTGACTGTTATCTAATATGAATTGTGTAGTAATAATAAGGTACCCAATTTCCAATTAATAATGTCTTAACCTTCCAAAGTAAGAGATAAACAATCATTTAGCAAATTGGATTTATGATACAAAAGATAGTTATTTAATAAAAAGAGAAAACCATTTTTAAACATGAAATTCCATTATGTGAATACCTTAAACTAGGAGATAGAAGATTAGTCATTTATTTTATTTGTTTTTTCAAAATTTTTTTTACAATATCTATATTTCCTGTTACTTTCATTCCTATCAAAAAAACTATTAAACTAACTAAAGCTTTAACAACAAATAAAATTAACATAGACCAATGCCCAAATAAAAATTTTATAAACAATAATGAAGCAAGAATAAAACTAGAAATAATTAATGGATCAAGTAAAATTTTATAAAATTCTATTTGTCTTGATTGAAACACTTTTATCATTAATAAATAGTTTGCCTGAATAAAATTAAGGAAAAAAGCAATAAGTAGTAAAAGAGCAACATTTTCTATCTTACCTGACCAAACGCCAACAATAATACTAATAATATTCAAAAATGCAGATAATAAACCACTTATTAATAATAAATCTGTACGGTTAGCAGATTGAAAAATTGAACCCGTACTACTTAAAATCATTTGAATCCAAATGGAGAGTGCTAAAATTTGAAATGTTGCTACACTTCCTTCCCATTGAGAGCCAAAAAGGATAAAAATTACTTCTTTTGAGGAAAAGAATAAAAACACAGTAAGTGGCATACCAATAAATGCTAATAATCTTGATAATAAAAGGTATGTTTTTTTTATTATGTCTTTTCGATCTTCATACTCTGACATAATAGGTTGAATAACAGGTGTTATTACATTAGTTAAAATTTGATTAGGATATAAAGATAATATATAAGCCTTATCGTATAATGCCAATGCTTTTGTAGATATAAATTTTCCAATTAATATATTATCTAAATTCCTAGAAAAGTAATTAATAAAATTAAAAAGAAATTGATTTCTTGAAAAAGAATATATTAAGTTCAAATCTTTTTTTAAAATATTTTTGGTTAATTTCAGTTTTGTTCTTGGGAACATAATAATAAATAACATTATGTTTTTCACAATTGCACTAATAACTAGTGCATAATAACTAAAATCAAGTAATGCTAAAATTGTACCAACAACACCTGAAATTATACTTGAAAGAATCTGTGCAAAATTCACATCTAAAAATTTTTTTTGCCTTAATAAAATTGATTGAGGTACCATATTTAATCCACTAGATAATAGTGCTACTGCCATTACTAAACAAACGCCCACCAATTGATCATTATTGTAAAACTTTGCGATCGGCTCCGACATTAGAGCAAATAGAACACTGAATAGAATCGAAAGCAACACTGTAAAACTAAATATTCCATTTACTTGTTTATCAGTTAATTCTTTATTTTGTATAACAGCGGGTCCAATCCCCAAATCAATCAGCATTGTAAAAAAAATTAAGAATACATTAACAATAGCAACTATACCAAAATCATCAGGAGTTAATAATCTTGACAAGATCGCCAATAGTACAAATTGAATAATATAATTGGAATACTTTCCAATTGCACTAATTATTATCCCACTCTTTAATTCATTATTAAGATTCACTATTTTCACTCCATAAACTTATTAACAACAAATTCTTAAGAAATAGTAATTTAATACTACTAATTTCAAAGACTAACTGTTAATTTATTAAACTATCTTTACATTAGTTTACCTCTTTTATTATTGACTGATATACATCTAAGTACTTACTTGCTACTACTTCAGTTGAAAAATTTTCTTTTGCAAATGTTTTACATTTACTAGAAGTCTCATTATAATTATTAATAATATTTGTTAGTTCACTTTCAGGCAAAGTTTCATTATTAAGAACAATTCCTAAAGAGTTTTTATTAATTATCGAAGCTGCTCCACCCACATTTTCATTAACTATAACTGGTAATCCTGCTGTAAGATATTCTACTACTTTAATACCTATCCTACTATCTTTATGAGTCATAAATTGAAGACCAAAATCAGCTACGGTCAAATATTTCACAACTTCATTATTTGGAACACTTTTTACCGTGTAATTACTTTCTGAAATATCATAATTTTTTAATTCATTTTGAATTTTATTTACTTTTGGAGTTAACAGAAGGAAATGAAAATTAGTCATTAGTTGTTTATTTTCTTTAAAAAACTTCATATATGTTTCAAGTTGATTCCATCCATTTCCTAAACTACCAAGATAACAATAAACAATTTTACCTACTAAATTTTTTTCTTTTCTAAACTCATTTCTAAATTCTAAGTCCAATTTATTATTGTCTAAGGTAACATTGTTTGGTATTATGTAGGTTTTTGATTTAAAATCAGCTAACTTTTGATTTGCAAAATTTTCCGAAATTGCTATTATTTTGTCAGAAGTTTCATATAATTTTTTTTCTTTTTTCATCCAATAATTTATAGTTACTCTATTATTTTTCCAGTGAAATAAACTATTTTCTTCTACAAAATCAGATCTTGTATCTAATATAAAATTTACTTTATTAAAAGCTCTTTTTAATAAAGTAAAAGGGATAGCTCCTGGATACGACCTTACATGAAACACATCAATCTTATCTTTTTTTATAAAATAAATTAAAGGTATCAACATCTGATACACAAGTGGGATATGAACTATCTTTACATTGAACCAACGAGTCAAATATACTATAGGAACAACCTTTAATTTTATATTAAATTCTGATAGTTCTTCCGTTAAATTTATTATTTCATTCCTTCTAGTTATGTAATTTTTAATTGGACAAAACCAATATATACTGAATCTATGATTACTCTTCTTACTCATTTGTTTTAATAAATTAATAACTTGAGTTTTTAATATAGCATCGAATATACTTTCACAGAATATTACATAACCAATGTTCATTCTTGCACCTCAAATTCTTTTTCGTAATATTTTTTCAACACTTAAATCAATAGGATAAAAAATAATATTTTTATTGAAAATTTCATAACTAGCAAGTTATATATATACTCTCAGTTAAACAATATTCTGATTAATTTATTAATTTTCACACGAAAAACCGGACAATTTCAAAAAGAAAATTATCTATTACTAATTTAAAGAAGAACCTTGCAAAAATAAAAATAAAAAATAAAAATAATGGATTTAAATTATAATTAACATATTTTATTTAGAATTAATTATTAGATTACATTTTGATATATACACCGAGATTTCAATTTTATCGTAAACTTTTTAATTCAACATCCATTATCTATTTTATAAATTTATAGAACGGGATCATGTAGAAGAGTAAGTATGGTTATGTTGTTTACTTTTCGATACAATAATTTCCATTTTTTATTTTCAGCTTTAGAGTTGCTTTAAGCCCTATGCCAAAGTTTTTACAGTGTAATTATTAATTTTGATTTTCATTCGTAATATTGGAGGGAAAAATAAATAATTAATGAACATTTTTTGTCTTGCTACAAATCATACACATTATATTTAAAGAATATCAATAGAATTAGCGGAGAGTAATACTATACACTTGTTTTATAAATTACTATGAAATAAGGTTTTATTTTTTAGTTTGAGTAAAAAAATAGTTAAGAAAATCAAAAAAGACAGAAAAAATATATAAAATTAATACTGATATATTCTCAACTTAGCCTAAATTAATTATAATTACTACCCCTTATTATGAACTAATAATCAAAGATTTTGGAGACTTGAATTGGCATAACCTCAGAAAAACATTATAATTAAATTCAAATTCTTACAAAGGTCTCCAACTTATTATATTGTGAGGTATGAACCGATCAATTCAAAATCTCCCTTTTAACATCTTTGATTTATTCTTTCTTTATACATCATCGAATAAATCTACTGGTCATAATAAGCATTTTTGCATTAAAGTTGTAGTTGATCAGGAGATAATACATAATATATCAACCTAAAAATGATGTAATGGATATCTTTATAATATAACCTTGTTTCAAATGTAGAATTCTATTTAGATCAACAATTAAATATTGATTTAAAATTAATCACAAAAATGTGACAATTAAAGTTTTCCAAAATTTTTAAGAATATTAATATTTTTATACCTTTTCTAACACACCTAATTTTATGGATGGTCTTCCCATTGAATAATATTCAATATTATAATTCTTGACTTCCTCTAAATCATAGCAATTTCTTCCATCAAAGACAATTGGCTGTCTCATGTATTTTAGATATAAATCTAAATCTAATTCTTTGAACTCTTCCCATTCCGTTAAAATTAATGCAGCATCAGCACCATCTAGCGCTTCTTTCGTATTTAAAGCATATTCTATTTTTGAATTTAATACTTTCTTAGCATTATCCATTGCAATTGGATCATACGCAACTATGCTAACATTTTGTTTTATTAACTTATTAGTTATTACTATTGAAGCTGCTTCTCGCATATCGTCAGTATTTGGTTTAAAAGCTAATCCTAATATGGCAATTCTTTTTCCTTCAAGGGAAGTGAAACGCTTTTCTAACTTATCTAATAAAATTCCTTGCTGTTTTTGATTGACAATTATTACACCTTTTAATAACTCAAAATCATATTTTACATTTCCAGCTATTTGTACCAGAGCTTTCGTATCTTTCGGGAAACATGAACCACCGTAACCAATTCCCGCATTTAAAAATCTGGAACCAACTCTACTATCTAGTCCCATACCTAGTGCTACGTCTTCAACGTTCGCATTTACTCTCTCACAAATATTTGATATCTCATTAATAAAGCTAATTTTTGTTGCTAAGAATGCATTTGATGCATATTTTATCACTTCAGCACTACGAATATTTGTTTTAAATATTGGGATTCCGAAAGGTTTATTTATTTCTTCTAATATACCAGCAGTTCCTTCATTTCTTGTACCAATTACAATTCGATCACCTTGAAATGAATCTTTAATAGCTGATCCTTCTCGTAAAAATTCAGGGTTAGATGCAACATCAACATTTACTTTATTTTCTAAGTTGTTCATTATCAATTCATATATCTTGTCGTTTGTACCCACAGGTACTGTACTTTTTGTTACAACAACTACATCTTTTTTGACATATTTAGCAATGCTTTTTGCTACTGCCTCAACATATGATAAATTTGCGGATCCATCTTCTTTTTCTGGCGTTCCTACTGCTATATATATTACTGATGCTTCTTTAAATCCTTCTTCTAGGCTAGATGTAAAATATAAACGTTCTTCATTCATATTCTTAATCATTAGATCTTCTAATCCAGGTTCAAAAATCGGTGAAATTCCTTTATTTAACTTTTCTACTTTTTCTTTATCAATATCAATACAAGTGACTACATGACCTACTTCTGATAAACAAACACCAGTAACTAGACCAACATAACCTGTTCCTACTACTGCTATTTTCATAATTATTCACCATCTCCATATGTGGATAATTTATTTTTAATAAGCGTCTTTTGACCCAAATAAAACAATCAATGTTTTTAAAATAATTTTCATGTCTAAATGTAAACTTCTAGATGAAATATATTTTAGATCTAATTCTACCATCTCACGAAATCCCAAGTTGCTTCTGCCACTAACTTGCCATAAACCTGTACACCCAGGAGTAACTAATAATCGTTGTTTGTCGTAAGTTGTATATTTCTCGACCTCTCGTGGTAAAGGAGGTCTAGGACCAACAATACTCATATCACCTTTTAACACATTAAATAGTTGTGGAAGCTCATCAAGACTTGTTTTCCTTATAATTTTCCCAATTTTTGTAACACGCGGATCATCCTTCATTTTAAACATTGCACCGTCTACTTCATTTAAATTAATAAGTTCTTTTAGTCTTTCTTCGGCATTAGAAATCATGGAACGGAATTTATAAATATAGAATTCTCTCCCATCTTTTCCTATTCTGATTTGTTTAAAAAATACCTTCCCTTTTGGATCCTCTACCTTAATTAAAATTGCCACTATTAAAAACAATACACTCAACAAAACTATACCCATAACTGATCCAACTATATCTATAGATCTTTTGGTAATATTATAGAATCTTTTATCTTTAATCATCCCTAAATTATTTTGATTAAGGAATACGACTTCATCTTTCCCTATATTTGACATTCTCCTCACCCCTTTACCTTACATCTTTACTTGCTCTATTTGACTTAAAGACACAATTTCTTTCAAATATTCCATAATTTCTTCTTTCATATTCTCATTCTGTAAAGCAAATTCAACTGTTGTTTTTACAAATCCTATTGTCTCTCCAACATCATAACGGCTTCCTTCAAAATCATAAGCGAATACTCTTTGAATTTGGTTTAACTGTTGAATAGCATCGGTTAATTGAATTTCTCCACCAGCACCTGTTTGCTGCTTTTCTAAAGCCATAAAAATTTCAGGAGTTAAAATATAGCGTCCCATAATAGCTAAATTTGATGGAGCTGTCCCTTGTTTTGGCTTTTCTACAAAATTATTAACTTGATATCTTCTTCCTTCCTGTGAACCAGGATCAATAATTCCATAACGACTTGTATCTTGATCAGGTACTGTTTGTACACCAATTACAGAAGCTTGCGTTTCTTCAAATTGATTAATTAACTGCTTTAGGCAAGGAGTATCACTTTGAACAATATCATCTCCTAAAAGAACTGCAAAAGGCTCGTCTCCTATAAAACTACGAGCGCACCAAACAGCATGTCCAAGTCCTTTCGGTTCTTTTTGTCGAATATAATGGATATCTGCAAGATTTGATGCATATCGAACCTTTTCTAGCAAATCTAGCTTACCTTTTTGAGCTAGATTTTCTTCTAATTCATGAGCATAATCAAAATGATCTTCAATTGCACGTTTTCCTTTTCCTGTAACAATGATAATATCCTCAATTCCTGATGCTACTGCCTCTTCTATTATGTATTGAATGGTTGGTTTATCGACAATTGGCAGCATTTCCTTTGGCATAGCTTTTGTTGCAGGTAAAAATCTTGTTCCTAGGCCAGCAGCTGGTATAATTGCTTTTCTTACTTTTTTCATTAAATTTCCCCCTACAATAAAATTAAGTATAAATAATGAAGAAAATAAAAATCTCATGATAAATGATGCTTTACATCGTCTATCATGAGATTTTTATTTATTTATTTATGATATAATCCCCCAAGCTACATCTTGAGAAATGGTGTCTACGATAGTTCTCTATTTCTACTATTAAACTGGACACCTCATTTATAACGAGCTAAAAAGCGCTGGAGAGCTAGCTGTTCATTATTATTAGTAAATTTTAAAAGATACCAAAAAATTTTTTCTTTTTAATCATATTTGGTATTTCTTTGTAAATATTTTGATTACTAACTAATAGTTCAGCGTTTTCTGTAAATAAATAGACCACATCAACACCGTAATTTGACTCTATATTGTCATATGCTTCAGCTAACTTGAAAGAACGAGTTGTGATATTATGAGCATCAGAAGCAATAAAATGAGTTAGATTGGCTTCTATCAGTTGATTGGAAAAATGCTTGATCTGTTTTCCAAAGTACCCGCAAATACTTGCAGCTGTTACTTGTGTAAGTGTACCTTTTTTCACAAATTGATAAAGAATTTCTGGACGTTCCATGATTTCTCTATTACGCTCTGGGTGAACAATAATCGGAATTAGACCTCTTAATTGTATGTCATAAAGTAATCTTTCTGTGTAGCCTGGTACATGGTCTGAAGGAAGCTCAATAAATAAATATTGTGATTCTGAGAGTGGCAATATTTCATCCTTCTCATAATCTTCTAATAATTCCCCGTAAATTCGATTCTCTTGTCCAGGAAGGATCAAAAGTGGAATTTGTTCATTCATTAATACCCCGTTTAATTCCGATACCTTTTCCTTTATCTCCTGCTTTAGATTATCAAAACGACTATTTCGGTGATGAGGGGTAGCAATTATGGTCCGAATGCCACTTTTAACAGCTTCCTTTGCCATTTGGATGCTTTCCTCTTTTGTTTCAGGACCATCATCCACACCTGGTAATATATGGCAATGGATATCAATCAAGCGAGTCACCTCTTATCCAGTCAATTAGAAGCCTATTGACTCTAAATCTAGTCATTTTTCGAACTATATTTATAGTTATAGTAATAATAATTAGAGGCTTTGGAGCGTTTTTTATTATTTAAAACTACTCCCAGAATTTTTGCTTTCGAACTTGCAAGAACCTCTTTTGTTTTTAAAGCCGCTTCTTTTTCAACAATGCCGCTTCCTACAACTAATACAGATCCATCACATTTATTGGCTAACACTTGTGCATCGGATACAACAAGTACTGGCGGTGTATCAAATAATACAAGATCAAATTCCCTCAATGCTTCTTCTATAAAGCGATCCATCGCATTCGACCCAAGAAGCTCAGAAGGATTTGGCGGAATTGGTCCGCTTGTTAACACATATAAGTTATTTACATCTGTATTTTTAAACACGTTTACAAGAGAAGTTTGATTCGTTAATACACTCGTTAAACCTGTTGTATTTAACAGATTAAACGTATAATGGGCAGTTGGTTTTCGTAAATCGGCATCAACTAATAGTACTTTTTTTCCTTGCTGTGCAAACACAACCGCTAAATTAGCAGTTGTTGTTGATTTTCCTTCCTCTGGACCCGCTGATGTAATTAATATTGTCCGCATCTCTTGATCAACCGAAGAAAAAATAATATTCGTTCGAATGGTTCTGTACTGTTCTGAAATTGGGGACTTCGGATCAAGCATTGTAATTAATGTCTTTGTCTTCAGAAAAAGCTGTTTTGACTTCTTACCTAATGCCACTCATCTCACCTCGCAAATTCCTTTTTTCTTTTAAACGTTGAGAATGTACCTTGCCTTCATTAATTTCCGTAACAGCGCCCAGCACTGGTAATCCTAGTACTTTTTCAATATCTTCCTCGCTTGTGATTGTGTTATCTAAATATTCAAGTAGGAAAGCAATCCCTACACCAGCCATTAGTCCAACGACTAATGCAATTGCCATATTTAAGGTTTTGTTTGGTTTAATTGGAGCTGGATTTTCAGCAACCGTTGCAGTAGTTAGAATAGTGACATTATCTACTTTCATAATGCTGCCTATTTCTCTTTTAAACACTTCAGCTGTCTTATTAGCAATATCTGCTGCTAATTGCGCATCTGGATCGGTTACTGAAAGATTCATAACTTGCGAATCCTTTTCACTTCCGACAGTAATTTTACTATTTAACGTAGAAAGCGACATTGATAAATTAAGCTCTTCTTTTACTTTATCTAAAATAACAGGACTTTTTAAAATAACGTTATACGTATTGACTAACTGAATGTTCGTTTGAACTTCATTAAAAGCATAAGCTGTTTGTTGATCTTTAGCTTGATTAACAAGAATTTGTGTTGAAGATTGATAAATTGGGGTTAAAAAATAAAAGCTGACAATTCCACTCGCCAATACGGCTAACACGGCAATGGAGATGATAAGAATCAACCTTTTTCTTAATATCAGTAATAATTCCTTTAAGCTAATTGTCTCCTCCATGGCTTCCTCCTAGAAAAAGAAAAATATTTATCTATTATTATATCATAACGATGAATTTTCTAGTCTATTTTTGTTGAAGAATGATTTCTATCTTCTGTCATTTAGTGAATTTTACACTTTACATTTAATAAAATAAAAATTTTTCATAATAAAAAACTTTTTTTAATAGTGTTAAAAGTATTGCTATTTTTGAAGAAATTGGAGGTAAGAAATTAATTTATTATTAAATAACTTCGTTTATTTTATTAATTAACTTTTTATTAGCTATTTTTATACTACATATGTAAAAAATTCAAATCACGTGTTAGGGCTATTTTGATCTCGTTGTACTATCATAAAAATATTGAAGTATATTTTAACTTTAATAAAAATAGGGCATTAAACCCTTCCTCACATCACACTCTTGACGACAAGCGTCTAAGGAGAACATAAAGGTCTCCCACAGCGTAACCGAGTGCCTCCAATGATATAGGTTTAGGAGACATTACCTAAAAAAATTCGAATCTTCCGACTTTTGTTTTTGACAAATTTCTATAATCGATCAGAATTACTGCAATGCCTTCATTAAAGACTTTTCATTTATTAACTTGAGTATATGGCTTACTATCATCAAAAAATATATTTTCTAGTAACTGAACCATTTCGGGCTGTTCTCTATAACGTACATTTATTTTAGCACCAACACTTTTTATCGTAAAGAAATATTTTTTGTAGGATTTTGTAGCAATTCAAAATATTTGTTAAGGATATTCGTATATTGTTAACTTATTGTTCGAGTTTCATTGAAAATATTGTTAATAATTTCAACATTATTGCAACCGATTACAATATTGATATATAAAGGTTGTTCCTACCTGTTCAATATATTGAACTTACCCTAATAATCCGACCTATTAAGACAATAATGATATTGTCGAAAAATAATTTTTTTACATATTTTTAACAAACACATTTATTGTTAATATTTACTAATTTAAAAATTAGTTTGGACTAAATACTCTGCTCCTTCTATATATAGGACTGATTTTATCAATCAATTAAATCTTAGGTATCTTTTCCTACTTTCTTCTATAGTAATACATGACAATGAGTTCAGTTCATTCAATAGGAAGAAAGCTTTTTTACATGTTTCTGTCTACAAATATAACTTTATACAGATTAACGTCTCATTTCTTTAAGTAACAGGTTCATTTTACTCATTCTTCATAAAAAAAAAAGCCCGACTTTAATCCAATATGAATATGAACAGACAAATACTTAGAGAGTAGTTCTTCTTGATGATGTTTAGCAGGACATTTTCACTAAAGAATAATGCTATACCTTAAATAGTAAGAGTGGTTCAGGAAATTTATACTATCCCCTCATTATTATTAATTCAATTTTTGAGGAATTGGTGATTTTCAATTCAGTATTAGAAGTGGTAGTGATAGCTGACTTCATTTATGAAAATAATAATCTGGTATATATTTTATATAGGTTTAATGCAGGGTTCGCTGACGCTACTGGAGGCGGATGGGGACCTATCGCCACTTTAGTTCTATTATCCAAAAAAGGGATGACTGCACGAATAAGTAGTTGGAACTGTTGATACCAGTGAATTTGCGATTGCCCTTTCTGCCACATTTGGTTTCGTTATTTCCCTCGGCTGGGAATCAGTGAGCTGGCTATGGGTTGTGGGCACTTATAATAGGGGGTTTATTTGCTGCTCCAATCGCTGCATGGCTCGTACGATTTTACAAACTTGGATTTCAAATGAAGCGTATTATCCATTCATCTACAGTCTTATTATAGTAGGATGGGCTTTTGCTATATTAGTTGAGATACGTAAAATGAGAGCAGCTAATATTGATTCGTGGAAAGAGAGATTTTTAAATTAAATACTCAACTATTTAAAAATCTATCGAAATAAGTAAGGACCTTAACTTTTAAAAGAGGATTCAGACTGTAGACAAATCCCTAAAAAGGATTGTCTGCAGTTTTTTTATATTATTTATGCACTATTTTTATTTTAGGTAATGAAAGTGACAAATGCCATCTAAGTTGAATGGTTCTTTATCAACAATCTTCAGCCTCACAGAATTTTGATGATGAATGACCACACATTTATGACGAATCGGGCCACTTTATTCTACCTACATTAGATGTAAACGGAAACAGGCCACTTTCTCTTTCTGCGTGTTCTTATTAAAATAGGAACAGTTAATACGATTTTTATTATTGATTATAATCCCATAACACCATCCACCCATCCTTACCTTCCACAACAAACACATCCTGATGAATATCGAAGTGGCCGTATTTTCCTCTGAATTCCTGTACAACAGGGACCTTGTAAACTAGTTTAAACGTTTCTGAGTCCTTTGACATTTTCCAGCCTTTTATTTTTTCTGGCTTCGCAAACGTATATTGAAAGGTTTCGACTCCAAAGTGGTTCATAAAGACATGAGCTCGATCCTGTATATAGACTCCTTTACTGAATTTCATCTTCATCACTGGATGAAACAACTCCCACGATTTTGCGAAATCTCCTGCCTGTTCATATTGATAAAAACGATCCACCGCTCTCGTTACTTCTTGACTTGGGGAGTAAAAAATCAAGCGTAGGAATAAAAAAAGACCTAAGACGATGATAAGCGCCGCTGCCACAAGCAGTATACGTGGTGACCTTCTCCTTCTCATGTCATGAAACTCCCCTTCTACGTTGTATTCTTCATTATTAGTATGAGAAACAAGCGGGAAATAGTAGTAGATTAAGATAGGGGATTTGTGAAAATTCATGCAATGAATTTGAAAATGTCTACTTTGTTTCATTGTTTAATATGCATATTGTTTTTACTGAATGACGATCTCTTTAAATTGGAAATCTCTACAAACAAGACTGGTATATCTAGCATTAGTAGAGAACAAGCAACGATAGACCATTAGAAAACAGCCAATTTGAAAGATCTAAATGATACGTATTTAGAATATTTTTTAAATCACAGTTGACAGGTAGGATAAATGAGTTTAAACTATCGAATATCAACAAATTTTATCTATTAAGTAGGAATATTCACACTACATTTATTTATTTCATAAGTTAATAAGAAATTAGCTGATCAGACAACTGAAGGCGCCTAATCAAATAACATCGGTTAGGAGCCTTTTTTATTAGTTCAATGCTTAAAGGGGAATAAACATGAAAAAACTAATTGTATTGGCATTTGTAGGTTTTTTGGCACAATTAATTGATGGCGCTTTAGGGATGGCATATGGAGTAACATCGTCTTCCCTTTTATTAGCATTCGGTATAGCACCAGCAGTTGCATCTGCTTCTGTTCATCTTTCTGAAGTCGTGACGACGGCTGCATCCGGTGTCTCCCATATTAAATTTGGTAACGTTGACCGAAATTTGGTCTACCGTCTTATCATACCTGGATCCATTGGTGCTTTCATCGGGGCTTGCTTTTTAAGTAATTTAAATGGGGATGTTGTCAAGCCATTTATTGGCGTATTCCTTTTTCTCCTAGGATTTTATGTTCTTTTTCGCTTCCTTTTTAAATTTAAAAACGGCGAGGAAAAAGAAGTAAAGCCATTGTCTGTCAAACAATCGATTCCATTAGGATTCATTGCAGGTTTCGCAGATGCAACCGGTGGTGGAGGATGGGGTCCCATTACAACTCCTATTCTTTTATCTAAAAAAGGGATGACTGCACGCAAAGTAGTAGGAACGGTTGATACAAGTGAGTTTGCGATTGCCCTATCTGCAACAATTGGTTTTATTATTTCACTCGGCTGGCATGCAGTGGATTGGCTGTGGGTTGGAGCACTTATGATCGGAGGTCTTTTTGCTGCCCCAATCGCCGCATGGCTCGTTCGAATTGTACCTGCTCAACTAATGGGTATTTTAGTTGGAGGATTTATTATTTTAGTTAATGCTCGCACCATTTTACAAACATGGGTTCCAAATGAATCTTCTTATCCATTCATCTATAGTCTTATTGTAGTAGGATGGGCTGTTGCTATATTAGTAGGAATACGCAAAATGAGTGCCGATAAAAAAGGTTTGGTGGAAGGAAAGCCTTTAAAACTAGATACTCCGCCTGTTTAATTGTGATACAAAAATCTTAGAATAAGGATGAAATCCTCTCTTAAAATGATTTTAAAGGGAGGATTTTTTTGTTATACGAGCATACATAAAGTGAAAGCGTCCTCTTTAGAGTTGAAAACGCCTACTTTAATATTGAATACGCCTTCATTTAGCTTGAAACCGCCAACACCCAACTTAAAAGCTTCTACTTCAAGTACTTTATAAAATACAATCAATAAGTTTAAAAATCATCATATAGTAAATAATAAAAAGTATTTCCGTTATGTTTACTTTTAGTTTACGTTTGATTTCCATTATAATAGAATGAAGAGGTGAGAGAGGTGGATTTTATGTTAACATTAAAAGATAAACAAGCTGCTCTAATGGGCGTGAACGACTTAGCTTTAACGTTTAAATCTCATTCATCTTTAGCTAAATACCTTATTAAAGGGTTAGATCCAAGAATTCCAACCGTTCGCTCCATCCAAGCTAGTCTGAACGAAGACAGTTTCCAAAATGATGAAGTACTCGAGCAAATTGTAAAGACATTAATTTTCGGCCTTATTGAAGATGAAATGGCTGAAAGCGGGCGACATTACTCCCCTTCTGAATTAGCAAAATATTTTGGTGTCAGTAGACAAACCTTAAATAAATGGGTAAATGCAGGACGATTTTCTAATACTTTTAGAACAAGTACAAGAAAACATGTTCAAATCAGTGAGAACGAATATTTTATTAGTCCACAAGGAGAGCATATTCTAATAAAAGAAGTTGTCCAAAACTACAAAAATAATTATCAAGAGTTAACAGATGCTGATGAAGCAATTGAACTAAAAAAGGAAATCGTCTATTTTCAAAATAAATATGGTCATGACTTAAACTCCTTTTTAGATGCAAGAGGCAACCGTTTATCAAACGAAGAAAAGGAGGATGTGGAAGAATGGAAGTTCTTCCTAAAAAAATATCAAAAATATGAGTGAATTCTTTTAAAAGATTGTCTGTGAGTAATAATCTATTTTTCTAAAAAAACCTCTATATTTCTATTAATTTACAATTAAGCGTCTACTTTCACCAAGAAGTAAAGTTCCTGTTTAAATTAGTGAAACAAGAAAATTATGCTTCGATCGTCTTAATCCCAATAATTAAATACTATACCTCCAATCTTTTTAGGTTTCCAATGAGCTATTTGCTCAAGTTCTGCACGATTCAATTCATTTCTATTCTCTAAACAAATCATTCCATTAATCTCTTTTATCAGTACAGGTTTGTTGAGTTCATAACTGCATATAACTTTATAATATCTTCCAAAATCTCTATATAACTGGGGTTCATCGATAAAAGTTATATTTTCAAGATTAACAGAAGCTGCAATTGACAAATAAGTATAATGTTCATTAAGCAAAATGTATAAATGCTTATTATAAATCTCAACTTCAACCTCATAAAAATTAACTGTATAATGTGGGTCTTTGAAAGCCAATATTTTACCGCCATTCAGCGTTATAATTGTAAAACATAGCTCTTTAAATAGTTTACTATCCATTTTTGGCGGCTGATTCAATTCCATATCATAAAATCCAGTTATACCATTAGGAAGCTTCAATTAATCAACACCTCCGCTTTTCATTATTTAAGCAAGGGAAAGCCTATTGCGCTTTCCCTCTTGTATTACAGCCTAGGATCAACTGGATCTGCTTCCAAAGCAAGAGTAGCTAAAACACACTCATGAATACGTTCTATAGAATCCTTATTAACATATCTCTCTACACCTTCCATACCCAAGGCGAATTCCATTAAGGCATGTCGTTGTTTCTTGCCTACATTCCTTTCTTTAAGTCTTTTTAGGTTTTCAGGAAGTAAATAATCGATTCCATAAATAATGTGTAAATATTTGCGCCCTCTTACTTTGATTGCAGGCTGAAGCAATTTTCCTTTTTCATTTCTGGAAATAAAGGTTTCAGGTTTGACAACAAAGCCTTCATGACCATCTTCGGTTATCGATGTCCACCAGCTTATTGCCTCTTGCATCGTTGTTTCATCTGAGACGACCATAAACTCTGTTTCAATAAACAAATTAGATAACAAGCTAAACTCTCGATTTCTTTCCATATGCCATAGGTGAGATTGATCAAAAAAAGTTTTACCGC
Organism: Bacillus sp. 03113; assembly: GCF_006546985.1. GTDB lineage: Bacteria > Bacillota > Bacilli > Bacillales > Cytobacillaceae > VATK01. Next base: position 488,071 of record NZ_VATK01000001.1, on the reverse strand, counting down.
TATGAGCTAAGAGATGGAATGGAGCAATCTGAATTCCCTTGATCCCTTCCGTATTCCAACAATATTTTTGAAATACTTCTCTAAAGACATGAACATTTTGAAGTTTGGAAGTTATTTCGTCTAACCATTCACTTACTCCCTTATTATGGTTTAATGCCTTCTCCAGCTTTTCTTTCAGCTTTGTGCGATCCATCATGGCAATCTCAGCAACATGAGCATACTGTGTGCTAATCAGTTCTTTAGCCTTTAAATTCCAAGGAAGAATCTCTGCATCTAGTAAAATAAAGTCTGTCTGATACTTTTCAAAATAGCTGTATCGATGTAAATCTTCATTTAATTTTCTTGTTAATTCTTCTTCTATTTCTTTAGAAAAAAACGGCCTTCCAGTACGTGTATAAATCGTTCCTAACGTTGGTCTTCCTATATATTCAATCGCTGCATCGCTGTCTTTAAATAGAAGCAAAATCCCCCTGCTCCCCATATGCTTCTTTTCAACAACCATCGTTTGGATTCCATTGGAACGATAGTACTCGAAGGCCTCCTGCGGGTGCTCCAAATAGTTATCGAGCTTTGAAGGCTCAGGTGTTGGACTCATAGTTGGGGGAATATAGATAAGTTCTTCAATCGGCACAGTAAGATGAGAAACTGAATCAATGACAGATTTTACAACCCCCTCTTGAACTTTGATCTCACCATACTGTTCGGTTAATACAGAATAACCATTTATAAATCTAGCAATATTAGGAGGGTTGAAGCGCTTTTCCTCCCATTCTTTTAATGGATTATCTTGAACTCCTGAATAATCCCGTTTAGCTTTAACAAATAAAAACTCTTTTTCTGGATATCTAAAAGCTGTCAATCTCCCTCCAAAAACGACACCCTGGTCAATATTTATCGTGTTATTGATGATAAGTGGCTGCGGTTTTGGATCATGTCCCCAAATAATCAGTTCTTTTCTCTCATGCCCAGTATACCAATCTTTCCTGACAGGTTTTCCTCGCTCATCAAAACCATCGGTGTCCCCATATCTAGTAAAATCTGAAATAATGCGAGACTGTTTTCCAATATAGTCATCTCTGATTCCAGCGTGGGTGACGACAACGACTCTTACTCCATTCTTTACAAAAACGTAATGGGAAGGGGCGTTTAGCAAGAAGTCTTTTAGCTCATTTTTTAACTGAAACGCTTTTTCTTCACCGAAAGCTTCTAAATATTGTTTAAATTCTTCCGCTATTTTTTCATCACCGTGAGATAAAGTCACGTTTCGACCTTCAAGCCATCTTGCAATTTTCCAACCATGATTACTATCAATCATATATGCTAAACCAGCGTCCACGTGTTTTTTAAAAAAGATCATACTATCTAATGAACGCGGACCACGGCTCATCACATCTCCAACAGAAACAAACTTTCTGCCTTCAGGATGAATAAAGAGTCCGTCTTGATTGGGGGCATAGCCTAACTGATCAAGGAGTTTAATAAGTTCATCAAAACAAGCATGAACATCTCCAATGAAATCCACACCTGGACCTACCTCAACTTCAAGAGGATTCATTTTGCGACTGAGTTGAATCTGCTCCACTTCATCATGCCTTACTATATAGAGGGAACGAAACCCTTCTTTTTTAATAAATCTTTTGTTTTTCAAAAAGGTTTGAGCTTGCTGCTTAACCCTCCGCTTGCCTCTTGGAAAATCTCTATTTGCATCACGCTTGAGTAAAATTTCTTCTGGTATGTCAAACACAATCGCCATAGAAGGCACATGTAATTTATGAGCAAGCTCAATATACCTCTTTCGATCCTCTGAATAAAGATGAGTCGCATCGATTATGGTTAGCTTCCCTAACTGAGCTCTAGTTTCAATCATAGAATCCATCGCTTCAAACGCTTTTTGAGAAATTAATTGATAGTCATTTAATAATATGTCCCCTTCATCCTTCGGTCGATTTGACCAATCGATAAAATCAGTATCGCCTACTAGTAAACGAAACTGATCTGAGCTTACGACTTCTGATGGCTTCAATATACCTTGTCCAATCCATGTTTTAAGAAAAGTCGTTTTCCCACTATTTGATGGTCCAATCAACAAAATAATTCCTGCATGGGGTAAAAGAATTTCATTTCTCATCTTTCAACCTCCTTTCTGACAAATGTACACATCTGTGTCGGGTGCCCGTATTCTTCATGCTCTAATCCAATCCCCTCAAACTCCATCGAGTATAAAACGTTTTTAATCCACGTTTCACACTTGGATTTAAATTCTTGTCTCGTCCATTCAAACCGATGGTCGGAATGACGTACGATTTCATCCATTGCATAAACCTCGTTATATTCTCGATTAGGGGTCGTTACAATCAACGTTTTTGGTTGATATTCTCGAAAAATCGTCTTCATGATATTCGGTAATCGATATTCGTCAATATGTTCGATTACTTCACATAAAATCATGACATCCTTATTCAGTAATCTTTCATCATAATAAAAAAGTGACCCTAAAATAGGAGTAGGACTCACATGAGTTTGATTGTAGCTTGCTTTCTCAAACCGTTGAATGGCTCGCAGTTGTGCGGTTTCAGAAGGCTCCACAGCAAGGACTTCTTTTACATCTGGGATATTCGACAATCGTACAGAAAGTTTCCCTTCTCCTGAACCAAAATCGACAATCGAGGCTCTCTGCGAAAGAGATTTAATTTTTTCAACAACCGCTTGGTAACGCAATTCGTTTAAACGTACCTTTGGTGCTGAAGAGTGCTCTTCTTCGTCATCTTTTTTAGCTAATGAGGGAAATTGATTAATTAATTCTGAAAAACGGAGTGACTGTTTTATAATGTATTCTCTTAAAGGATGGCTATCTAACCACCCTTCCCCATACCGTACTAGTTTCTCTATTTCATGTTCGTCTATAAAATAATGTTTATAGTTATCTATGACAGGAATCAATATAAATAAATGCCGCAATGCTTGTTGTATCGTTTGCTGACCTTTTAGATGGATAAATCTTGATGAGCTTCGTTGTTTCAGCTCGAAAGAATAGTTTGTTTCTCCTCGCTCAATTTCCACTATATAACCTAGAGGGTGCAGCAATTCCACAATATTTTCATCAGATAAATGAGAAGCAACTGGGCCAAAGTTCATATGTAATTCAAACGGATGATTCACCCATTTCTGATATTCTTCTTTTGGCTTGCCATTTAAGGCTGTTCCTAGAGCCTTTCGTATGTTCGTACAGAACAAACTGCTGACAGCAAATTCTCTATCATTAATATACTGTGTAATATCAAAGGCATTTGCGCTGTTTCTTACTAATTCGACTGGATCAGGGGTTACAAATATAACAACCTCTACTTCTTTTTCATCAAAAACCGTATATACCAAGCGTACACGATTTGATTTTTCATCCCGATCATATAAATTATAAGGATTTTTTGCTATTAGATAAGATAATATCTTAGCCCCATCTCCTACTGCTTTAACACTTAATTGCATATACCTTCAGCATCCCTTCAAATCTCTTGTAGTTTCCTTAATTTGTTTATTCATGTAAAATTCAATATAACGTAATTTATCTCCTTTTTAACTAAGATGTAATTTTTTTGAAAACGCCTACTTTTTTTCGGAAAGCGCCTACATTTAGTTTGAAAGCGCCCACCCTTTATTCTGATGCGCTTACTTTCATTCGTAAAACCAACTTTTTTCTACATGACTATTGAAATAATAAAACGGCTAGCACGTAAACTTACAAACAAAGTAATCAAAATTTGATTATGTGGGAAGTTTGAGTAAATACCAGAGGTGATGTAATGGAATACTGGGATTTAATAGAAAATCCTGCTGATGAAACGTATCAGCAGCTTATTAATATACTATGTGATAACTCCGATAAATTCTATTTTGTGACGAGGAAAGAATTAGAATACGATCAGGAAATACTTCTAAAATTCAAGCCCTATATCATCGAAACGTATAAAACAAGAAAATGGGCAAATACAATAACGAAAGGTCCAGCTGCAACGGTGTATGTAATCGAAGCAAATCGAAACACGCGTAAGCTACTGCAGCAATCAGCAAAAACACTATACGACTGGGTAGCTCCAAATTTGCCAGAAGACTTAACATTTATAAAAAATAATTTTGCTTGGTTTTCCTGTACGACACATGAGGAATTTGGAGGATTTTCAATTCGCTCGGAGCATTACAAGAAGCTAATTAGTCAAATACATGGTTTGAAAGTACAGAAAGTAGAATGAGTGACATCTCAACTACCCAGAGATTATGATAGAGTTAGCTAAACACAAATGGAAAGGATGTTTATTAATGGGGAAATTAACGCCTTACATTTTATCAGAGGATGCGAGATCTCAAGCTGAGTTTTATATAAAATCACTCGGTGGAGAAATCTTGTCGGTAATGACACATGAGCAGTTAATGGGAGCACAGCATGAGCATAAGGACAAGGTTATGCATTTAAGCATGGTTGTTGCAGGAGGAAATTCAATCTTCATGGCTGATTCATTTGAACCGTTTACCCATGGACCTGGCATTTCACTAAGTATTGCGTACAAAACAGAATCTGAAGCTAGTGAAGCATTCGCGAAGCTTGCTGCAGGTGGTAAGGTGAAATACCCAATTGAACAGCAGCCTTTTGGTTTGTTTTTTGGAGAACTTATAGATAAATATGGTGTAACATGGATGCTCACTGCCGAGCCGAAAGAATCATGACTAATATAGCTTTGAAATATAGTTTTATTAAATAATTGCAATACCCTTGAACTATAAGTATTAAGAGTATATTTTGAAAAAGTTTGGTCATTTTTGAAATCCTTGTTGATACAGTACGGTAAGGGTTTGAAGTTATCTCTCCCTTTCCCCCTGTTCATAACTTACGTGCGACTTTCACCGCATACGGAGTTCCAACTAATTTTTGTAGTTTCATCTAGGTCTTGTAGGTCTTATTTTCCCTCTTTCACCTAGCTCACGAGAAAACTCTTCATCAACACGATCCGATTCTATTTTTAAGTTTTTGGGAGTTTGAGGTAATGAATTTTTACTGCTTGATGGTTTTTGATTGTTTGATCTTCCCATAATATTGCCTCCTAACGAAATTTTAATCTGTATTAGTATGGCTTAGAATCAAATTTATATATCTTTAGATTTGTTCATAAACAAACATTTTTATCTTAAAAACAATTTTTAGGGAAAGTTCCTTCTTACCCTACTAAAGAGCTATTTAAAAAAATCAAGGTTCTATGAGGGAAGAAGAAACTATTTTCTATCCTCGTATACTTCCCTAAAGGAGCTAATAAATCATGGCTGAAGCACTCAAAGATATGTATAATCGACCTTTTTTTAATCAATTCTGCCTGTTGGTAAAACAAGTATATCCAGAATTCGATGACCAAATGTTTATGAATTTGATATTTGATCACGAGTGGAACACAAGAGAGCTGAAACAAAGAATTCGCCATATCACACATACTTTATCTAAAACTTTGCCCCCTTCTTATCCAGATGTGATAGCGATTTTATCTAAAATTGCTCCAACATGTAAAGGATTTGAGTATCTGTTTTTCCCAGATTTTGTGGAGCAATATGGGCTAGCTCATTGGGACATATCTATTTCTGCCCTCAAGCTATTCACTGTATCATCGAGTTCAGAATTTGCTGTTCGTTCTTTTATTGAAAAAGATCCCAAGAAGATGATGGCAATCATGGAGGATTGGGCAAAAGATGACAATCATCATGTACGGAGATTAGCTAGTGAGGGCTGTCGGCCTAGACTCCCTTGGTCTCCCCCATTGAACATGTTTAAAGTTGACCCGACCCCAATCTTGCCTATCTTGTCTCTTTTAAAAGCGGACGAAAGTGAATATGTCCGAAAAAGTGTTGCCAATAATTTAAATGACATTTCAAAAGATCACCCAGACTTGCTGAAAAAAATATGCATAGAATGGATGGGGCAGAATCCCCATACAGATTGGATTATCAAACACGGTTGTCGAACATTATTAAGAAAAGCAGATCCAGAAACGCTGCATCTATTTGGATTCAATACCAAACCTGACGTTCAAATAAAAGAGCTGACTCTATCAACTCACCATTTGTCAGTAGGCGATTCGCTTACGTTTCATTTTGTTTTAGAAAATCAATCCCTTGACTTCTATAAACTACGGATCGAATATGCAATTTGTTTTGTTAAATCAAACGGTTCAACCTCCAGAAAACTATTTAAAATAACCGAAAATACATATAAAGGCGGGGAAGTGTCCTTTAATCGAACTCATTCTTTTAAAGACCTTTCTACGAGAAAGCATTACGCAGGTGAACATCGCTTATCTATTGTCATCAACGGTACAGAAATGGCAGAAGCTTTTTTCCAATTGACTATTCCTAAAAATGATTAGAGCATAAATCACAAAGGAAAAAACCTTATGAGTTTCTTGATCGGAGCCATTTTTTTGAGAGTAAATTTGTTGAATATAGTTTGAACTGTTTAAAGTTTCTTTAAATAACAGCGAATAATTAGTATTAGTTTCTCTTCTCATTAACTTACAGCCTAGCTAATACGGAAGGGAGCACTATTTTTTTGTGATCGCAATGTTCAAATGGAATTTTTTTGTAGTAATTTACATACAAAATAATTGTACCCAATTCTTGAATAACGAATGGTAACGTCTTTTTTAGTGTCATACATATTTTGATTAATGATTTTGAACTAATTCTAATTTCTCTAAATCAATGATAAACTTGCCATTCATTAAGATATCTAGTCCTATGAGACCATTGATACCCCAATCATTTAAATCGCCAAAATCCAGCTTTATTTCTGGAATTTCGTGTGTACCTAGCTTAATAAAATCAACTGATTTTCGGTAAGAGTATTCTTCACCGCCAACTCCATACGCACTTACCAGAGGATCTCCATTTTCAAAGTAAATGCCTATTTCATCTACAATATCGGATGAAATTAGTGTATGAGCTGCACCAGTATCGATAACTAGCTTATCTATTATTTTCGTTTTCCCTTTATAAGAAATTGCCATTTCAACTTCTAGTAAACGATTGACTAATTCTCATAACCTCATTCCTCTTAAACCTGTAGGGTTTCTCATTTCAATAACAATTTTTTCGGTTCCTGTATGATAAACGATGGTATCACCTTTTGATTTAAGTAACTCTTTTGTTGCTAATTTAGAATCTTCAATAAGATTGATTAATGCAACATCCGTTACAATCTTTTTATCATTTTCTAAGTAAAAATCAAGGATATTTAGTTTTACATATTGGTCTGGATATATTTTACGAACTTCTTCCCACTTCACTATTTATCCCTCCGTTTTACTAGTTATTTTTATTACAAGAAAAGTAAAAATTGTATTAGTCCGAGTACAACCGCTCCCATTATTGGTGCGATTTTTAGCATCATGAATCCATTGGTTGTTGAAATGAATGACTCAAAGGGGTTTTTGGCAGGTGAAGCAAGAATATCGATGAATCGATCCCATCGCTTCGTTTTCATAGAGAAGTCGGGAATATTTACGTGATATTCATCTAACTTCGTTAGCAAATGCTGTTCTTTTTTAAACGGATCTAGACTCAAAATCGTCTCCCTCCAATTCTACTTTTAGTCTTTGGATTGCCCTGTGTAATCTTGATTTAACCGTCCCTTTTGGAATATCAAGGATTTCAGCAATTTCCTCCTGTGTCAAATCGTGATAATAGAAAAGTAAAACAACCGCACGCTGTATTTCAGGGAGCTTTGCCACAGCATCCCGAACCGTTATTCGATCTGCATGATGAAATTCTTTGTTCGTAATCGGAGTGAGAAAGGGCAAAAGGCTGCGCCATTTTTTACGCCGGTTTAATTTTGTGATCATTATTCGGTACGCCGTTTGAAAAAGATATGACTTTAGTTTTCCTTTGCTTGGATCATAGTAGTGCTTATAACGTTGTAGTTTGACAAACGTATCTTGAATGATATCAATGCTTAATTGCTCCTCTCTCGTATAACGGAAAACAAACGCATAAAGAGAAGGTTTTAAAAAGGTGTAAATTCCTTCTAATGCTTCGTCATCCCCATTTTGATAAGCGATCATTAATTCATCTTCACGTTCACTCAATGTCATCGCCCCAACGTTCCTTGATAGCCTTTAAAGTCATAGACATTCGGACAATTAAGTAAATAAATGATACAACCGTCCAGACTTGTGCCTGATTCGTAAAAAACTGTACAAAAGGATTCTCAATCGTTTCACCACTTGAGATTAAAATATTAAGAGTTTGAACACAAATAATGGAATAGACTGCTAGACTTAGCGTAAGTGTATCAAATACGTTCCATCGTAAAAATAATTTCGTTTTTTTATAATTGATTTTACCATTCTCACGAACAATATACTTGCGATCCATTGGAATAGCAATCGCAAAAATCAAAACCATTATAAAGCCTGCAACGATCAGCGAAACAATCCAACCAATATCCAAATTAAACACCCCTTATTTTCTTCTTTACTAGCTATACAAATAAGAAGGCAATAAGGTTCATTTAAAATGAAAAAAATTTTTTATGTCTTCCGCTTTTAATAAAGCTCTAGACACATCATTTATCGTACCAATAGTGAATAAAAGAATACCCCCAATAAAGCGATTAAACTGCTTTACCAGAGGTATTGGTTTTCCATTAGGGCCAAGTCTCTCCAGACAAAGGTTACATACTCAGCTATCTGTATAATGCTTAAATGACTTTAATACACTCTTCGTTTCTTCCGCTGAAATATCCTGTGTCACGACTTCATATTTATAGTCACCAGATGTTCCGATAAAATGGGTATTTGGGGAACCGTACAGCTTATAGCTCTCCCAATGAATACCGTTTATCTCAAACTCATCAAGTTTGTTTTTCTTTTCTGTATCAAAGTCGCCCAAGGAGCGGACAACTGTGTCTTTATGATATTGGCGCACATATAGGAGCTTCCTTCCTGAACCATCTTCATTTTTATCCTTTTTATAGCTATAGGTCATATATGCCTGTTTTTCATCTTTATATTGTTCGTAGTTTGCAGAGAAAATTTCGATCTCTGGGTGATCAAATTCATATAAAAATGACAGATCTTTTCTCAGACGATTCATGACCTTATCCACTTCTTCTTTATAATAGTCAGCTTGATCTACAAGTTTTATATCTTTTTCTCTCGGATCTTTATAATCAGGCTCTTCGATCTCCATTTTACTATAACCATCAAGATTAGGGACAAATTCCTGTGCCTTTACGGGAATGTTTATTTCTAGTTTGGACGGATGGAGATAGCTCGTCACGGCTTCGTTTTGATCATAAACCTCATACTTTAGTAAAATACCTGTGTCTTTATCTATCCAAAATCGGAAAAGATCCCCTTTCATCCTGTCCGCTACAGCTTTTTTTATTTTTCCATATAAAACAATTGTATTATGCCCCAGCACTTCTTCATTTTGCTTTTCAATATCCCAAAGGGTATCATTCCTTAAATAATAAGCTGCCTTTTCATATGGAAATATTGATAAATGTGAGCTAGAAGCAGGTGGACGTTTTCTAAATATTTCTGGTGAGTCATAAAGCTTTCTCAGATCGAATTGAAAAATGTCGTTCGGATCCACAGGTTCCTTACTGCCTTTTGCCTTATAATCATTAATTTGATACTGTTTGCTCATACGATGCAGCCTCCACACCGTTTGACTATTATAGAAGGTTTCCTGTGTATCTGAATCAAAACCCATTATATCTTTATCAAAAAATGAGGTTGACTTGTCATATCCTCCAATTTGCTCTTTCAGACTAAGCTTGTATTCCACTTTCGAACGGCTTTCCGAGTTGTCATCATACATATCGTATAACTCAAATTCACCGGCAGCTGTTTGAAAATAATCCACAGTATTTAACATTTTTATTAGTACATCTTCTTTTGTCATATCTTCGTAGGTTTCTTCTTGAGCAGGAGGTACATAAAGATTTTTCTTGATCTCAGGTTTACTCGACTGATCTTTTTTCTCATTTGCTTTATTTGCAGGATACTCATCACCAGGAAAGAGTCCCATTTTCTCAGCACTAAAGTATCCAATTCCAGCTAAAAAAAGGAAGGTAAAGCTTATACTCAAAAGTAGGCCCAGCTTCGGCTGAAAGTTAAAATGAGGTTTCTTTTCCGTTTTGTAAAATGCCTGCCTTACTTTTTCTTTGTTTTTATGTTGAAAATCAATATCCTTTAAAATCGTCTCATTCATATCCTCTTTGAGATTTTTTAATAAATCCTCCAACTGCATTGCTCCTTTCAAGCAGATTTTTTAACAAAAGACGCGCTCTATGCAACCGTGACTTAACAGTTTGCAAGCTTAATTGCAGCAGCTCTGCTATTTGGTTATAGGACAATTCTTCATAATAATAGAGAATAATAACCTCTCGATATTTAACGGGTAGAGACATGACCTTTTCCGATAGCATCCTTTTATTCTCTTTTTCGACCAATAAAGCTTCAGGAGTAACGTATGTATTTCGGGATTTTGAAAAAAAATCATTTAGAATAATATTTCTGAAGGACCAGCTTCGCAGCTTGTCTTTGCACAAATTCACCGTTATACGATAAATCCATGTTTTGTACGATGATTCATTTCGAAAGCTGTCCAGATTTTTATAGCATTTAATAAAAACCTCTTGTGCTATATCTTCAGCCAGCTGCTTATTTTTCGTGTAGGTAAATGCTAATCGTGCAACATTCTTGCCATACTCGTTCATTAACCACTCAACTCGATCTTCCTTGCTGAGTTCATCTTTATACTCATTTTCATTCAATCATCTTCCACACCCTTTCATCTATTTAGACGGAGCAGCCTCACTTTGGTTGTAAAAAATTTTTCAAGCATTCTATTAGGAAAATCAAATTGCTTGCTTTCATTTTAATAAATAACTAGAATCGTTACAGCTTGATTACTAGCGTACATTTTTAAATGTTGTGTAGCATAAGGATTAATAGATCAAATCAAAGAAAAGATGGAGGAGACTTATGAAAGCAATTGTATGCACAAAATACGGACCACCCGATGTTCTGCAACTTAAAGAGGTGGAAAAACCGGCTCCAAAGAACAATGAAATACTGGTGAAAATTCATGCAACAACGGTAACATCAGGCTGTTGTAGAGTTCGTGGCTTTAATAGCCCAATCACTTATTGGATTCCCATGAGAATATTCTTAGGTCTAACAAAGCCGAGAAAACCGATACTAGGGGTGGAGTTAGCTGGTGAAATCACAGCTATTGGCAAAAATGTAACACGATTTAAGAAAGGAGATCAGGTTTTTGCCATGACTGGGATGAGATTTGGTGCTTATGCCGAATACATATGTCTGCCTGAAGACGGATTGGTGGGGATTAAACCGGAAAATGCAACTTATGATGAAGCTGCTGCCGTTTTATTCGGAGGAACGACAGCCTTGCATTTTTTTAGAAAAGGAAATATTCAAAGTGGACAAAAAGTTCTTATTTATGGTGCTTCCGGAGCGGTAGGGACTTCTGCGGTTCAGCTTGCCAAGTACTTTGGTGCAGAAGTTACCGGGGTTTGCAGTACCACAAATGTAGAATTAGTGAAATCTCTGGGAGCCGATCAGGTCATTGATTATACAAAGGAGGATTTTACAAAAAGAGAAGAGCTATATGATATCATCTTTGATGCAGTTGGGAAAAACTCGAAATCAAATGGCAAGAAAGCATTATCTCCGAACGGGAAATACATTTCAGTTGAAGGACAGGGGATTGCAAAAGAACGTATTGAAGATTTAATTTTCCTCAAAGAGCTCATTGAGAAGGAGAAGCTAAAATCGGTCATAGATAGGCGCTATCCGCTGGAACAAATTCCCGAGGCTCACTCATATGTAGAAAAAGGACATAAAAAGGGAAATGTGGTAATAACTTTGGATCATATGAATAAAGACTAACAAAGGTCTATACCCGACCGCTTAGCTGCGATAAGTGAGTTGGTGAGACCTAGAATTGCTGCCAATACATTTATCGTATTTTTAATATTGCAATCATGGATGCCATTGATATTTTTCTAAATCAATACTCCCATGTAAACCTACTTTAACACCCTCGATTTCTAGGGACATCATTTGCTCGTTATAGGAATCATCATTTTGAAGGGCAATGTGTCCCTTTGCATTAATTACCCTATGCCAAGGGAGGCTATGCTTCCTGCTCATGGAATGGAGTATACGGACAACTTGCCTGGCAGCTCGGGGACTTCCTGCGAGCTTTGCAATCTGACCATAAGTCATGACCCTACCTTCGGGAATGTTTCGTATAATGTCAATTACTTTTTCGGTAAAAGGTGTCACGATAATAGTTCCTTTCCATTTTTTAGATACCCTTATCAGCCTTAGTAGCCTGCTCTGTTCGTTAAAGTAAAATCCGATCTGATTTTCACATAAATAATCTGATGTGGGCTCCATTAAATAGTCCGATATAAATATACATCGTAATTAAAAAAGCGTCCGATAGTGGAATTACATAGTTATCATTATATCTTTTTAACCATTTGATAATTAGTCAATTTAGCACCCTTATGTTCTACAGTTTGTGAGTAAACTACTTTATACCATCGATGTTCAAAAAATGGCTTCGCCGTAATACTGGCTTCCGTATACCTATTAATGTAAATTACTATAGAGAAAGCTTATTTAATCTCTTCTCTTATAAGATAAATAATTCCAAGCAATGCGGCTATAATACTAGTTACTAATAATGGAATTCCAACTTCTCTTGACACTATGTCAAAAGTTTTCCATGTAGCATTTTCGCCTGTACATAAAATAGCTATTACGATATAACGAGATGAAAATTATATAGCTGCAGATAAAAAAAATAAACCAGCAATCTTTTTTTCCATAAATCCTTCAATTATATAGATTAAGTTTTTTATAAGTTGTTAATTTTGATAAGAAGCATATCAAATCCGATACGCTGTAGAGCACACTTTTAACAAAGAGTAAGCCTAAAAAATTATATAGAGATATCGAAAGAGAAATGTAAAAAGGATAGTTTTGATTCGGTTAAGGCATAATTTTAAATCTTTAATAAAGAAAGAGTTAACATATTCGAAGACCATGCTAACTCTCCTCTTTTATATCTACTTAAGATTGACACCTTAATGTGCATTTTCCTAAATGTTTTCTCGTATTAAATTTAATACTTCTTCTTTTCTTCTTAATGGTTAATCGTATTGTTTAGTTTGGGAGAACTTATATAAAAACTCCCAATATTCATCAGTAAATCCACTTTCTGCCCAAAGTTCACCATATGCTTCTATATGAGCTCTTATCACTTCATCCTTACTTTTTAATGGAGCAGCATACCAAGGAATTTTTTTACTCATTCTTTGTGTAATTTGATAATGATAGTTATATTTAGGTATGAAAATTGAAAGCATTTTTCCTTCTGTTGTCCCTAATTTTCCAGCAAAACGTTTTTCAAAAATATGATGTCTTTCCCAGCCTTGACCCATGAAGTTACTAGGTGCAGAAACCTTTTGAAGTGTAGAATAAGGTCTAACTCCTTTTCTAAGAGCAGGCTTAAGGACAGTTGGACTATCCTGAATCATTCTTTTTACTCCACTAACAGCCGGAACACCTGGAAATACAACTGCAGCTCCATCAACAACTAACCAAAATCCATTCCAAAAGCTAGGGTTTTGATTATACTCATATAAAGATATAGCGAAATTTCCTATGTCGTAAATTGTCTCAACATACTTTGCTTTATAAGAGTTAGATTTCTCTGCTTTAAGAGAGTTAGATTTCTCTACTTTTAAAACTTTTTCATGTAAAAAATATTTTTCAGTTTGAGCAGTTTTTCCTGCTTCATCTGTATAGGTGAATATAACTGAATAACTAGGTACAGTATTTTTATCAAAATACTGTATTTCTTCTTTCCTAACTTTATTTAACTTAAAACCTGCGTTAGGGTCATCACTAGATTTTACCATGTTGGATAAATATTTTTTAAGAGGGAGATCTGTTTGTATCTTTTCAGTATTAACTATAGACATATCTGTGCCAATAGTTGAAAAGTAAATTTCATTAATTTTACTATATGTATTATTATCTTTTGCAAAAGCCTGTAGTGGTAAATTTGATATAATTACAAATATAGCAAGCAAAGTTACGAAATATTTTTTAAAATTTAATGTTTGAATAACTTTTCTCGACAATTTTTTCATTCATTACTCCTTTTAATTTTATTTTTGAAGTGCACTTCTAATAAAATTAATACCATCTTTTGTTTTTTTTGTAAATTATTTTTTGATTCTTCTTAATTATTTAAATTTTCATTTTTGTTTTTGAAATTTAGAAAGGTGGGAAATATAATGCGTGTTGCATATAGTGTTTTAAGAGAAATTCATAAGAAAAATTTTATTCCACAAGGTAAAGATTACGGTTTAAAAACATTTGAATTTGAGGGATTCATAAGACTTCTAGAAGATAAAGGATATGTAGAAAGAGTTTTAAGAGTAAACTATGAACTTCGTTTAGGTCCTGCTCGTTTAACTGAGAAAGGAAAAAAGTTATTAGAGACATACAAACATTATGAAGAGGATTATCCAGACAAAAGGCATTTAAAAGACTGGGTGAAAATAGAAAAAGAACAATATTCAAACGGCGCAGAAGAAGAAGATTATTAGATATTCAATGCATTGCAGAGGCTATCGGACGAAGGAATGAAACAGAAAAATTATATAAAAAGACTCTGCCTAATTCTAAATACAAATGCTAATTTAAATATGTACAAAAATGATTACTTAAAGATGTACATTTTTGTTATGTTGCTTATTGCAACTTTACATGGAGAGACGGGCATGATAGCCTTGTTTGGCGGAGCCAGCCGTTGGTACTACTAGATTCTTGGCTTGATAGTCATGCCTGTAGAGGCTCCATGTCTAGTTGTTATAATCTAACATTTTCTGCAATTGAACGTATTAATATCAAATATGTACATCCTTATAAAATCAAAAATGTTCATATTTTTTCGTCATTTACAGTCAGCTTAACCTTTTGCTTTAGATTTATTTGCATTCTCACCATATTCATTAAACTCAAGCACCATGATTTACACCACCCCCGTGGGTAGGTTTTCGTCAGCCTAACTGGTACGGTAAATTCTCACGCCTTTTCGCCGAGCTTATAACACTATCATTCTTACTAAGTCGAGTGCTATTCGACTCCTTAGGGGGCTGTGGCACCACCAAATCATTCAATAACAGCAACGAAAAGAGTAATAGAACTAGGACATTTGGTATTAACCCAATCACTTTTTCGGTAAAAGGTGTCACAGCGATTATTATTAAAGCTTACATCAGGTTACTTGTGTTAAAATCAGATCGGATTATAGCCGACGAATCAAGGCAAGGCCTATCTAAAAAAAATGGAAAGGAACTGTCCGATACAAAAAGATACCGTATTTAAAAAGGCACCCGATATTAGAAAAACATAGATATCATTATATCTTTTTAACCATTTGATAGTTAGTCAATTTAGTGCCCATACGTTCTACAGTTTGTGAGCAAACTACTTTATACCCTCGACTTTCAAAAAATGGCTTCGCCGTAATACTGGCTTCCGTATCTATCTCTAAAAGTTTTAAATTTTTTGCTTCGGATTCAAGCATATCAACTAGAGCTGAAGCTATACCTTTCCCTTGATAATCTTTATGAACATATAGTCTATCGAGATGTCCACCAAATGTTAAGTCGCTGAAACCAACAACTTTATCATTAATTTTAGCAACATACGTGATATTTTGATTTAAAGAATCTTTCCAAGTTTGTATTTTAGTATCTTTTTCTTCTTTTGGTGCCCATGCGTCCAATTGTGCTTGTGAATAATCTTGAGCATTTACTGAATGAACTGTTTCATAGAATAGTGAAACGGTATCTTTAATATCGGAATCCTTAAATTTAATAATTTCCATACTAATTTCTTCTCTCCTCAATTCTCGGTTAATGTCACCAAAGAAATTAAATCATATCAAACTATGCTGGAGGATCGCGCCGTTTTCTGGAATAATCATATAACTTAAATTAACTGGAATTAATTGAATAAATTCCTTAAATAAGGTACAGGTCTCCTTTTAAGATTGAGTACATATACAAATCATCAAATTTACCACAAGTATATTCATAATGTCTCAGTAACCCCTCTTTTGTAAACCCTTGCTTTTCTACTAATTTTTGTGATGGGAGATTTGCAGGTTCTATTAAAGCCTCAATTCTTTCCAACTGATAGTGATGGTACCCATATTTAACAACTACTTCTAATGCTTCACTAGCTATTCCTTTTCCCCAGTAATCTTTGCTTAATTCAAATCCGACTTCAGCTCGATAATGTTTGGTAACCATATTAAGAAAGCCACAGCTTCCTATAATCTTCCCACAATCTTTTAATGTAATTCCCCATCTAATGCCTGTCCCTTCTTCGTAAATAGAGTTATACCACTTAATTTCATCCCAAACGTCATTAACTATTTGGAAAGGTTCTAACCCCGTATGTTTCACAACATCTTTATCAGATAAATATTTAAACATATCATTAGCATCCTCTGTTGTTACTTCTCTCAAGATTAATCTTTTAGTCTCAATTACCGGAAATTCTTTTTTCATTAATTCTCCCACTCTCAATTAACATTCGATTATTTTATATACTCTGTTTATTCTATTTAACTACGCCATTACACGAAAAAGACGCGTTCCTAAATTGAACTGCACCCTTTTAAAGATGATCAACTAATCATACAGATGCTCTTTCAGTGAAGTAACACAGTCCTATAAACCAGAATTTTACCATAAGCGCAGCTAGAAAGAATAAAATGTTTTGTTTTATGAAAGTAAAATGAATGTAGCAAAAAATGTTAAGAACGAATATTTAATTGCTGATATAGTGGATGTAGGGTAGGTGAAAGGAATGGATTATGTGGATTGTATAAAGCGAACGCTTGATTACATTGAAGAGAACTTGCAGGAACAAATTACTCTAATGAAATTAGCAGAGATTGCGTGCTTTTCTCCTTTTCATTATCATCGTGTATTCCAGGCTTTGGTGGGAGAATCTGTGATGGATTATGTGCGAAAAAGAAGACTTACATATGCAGCAGAACGCTTATTCTATACAGATGATAAAGTGATTAACATTGCAATCGATGTTGGTTTTCAATACCAAGAGTCATTCAACCGGGCGTTCAAAAAGCTCTATGGAGTTTCACCGAAGCAATACCGCAACGCGAATAAAATATCGGGACCCTTTCGTGGAAAAGCCTGCCTGAATATAAAACCCTTACCAGGAGGAGATAGAATGGAACCAAAATTATTCACTAAACCTGCTTTTTACATTATTGGTTACGAACTAAAAACGAAGAATGAAGACGGTCAGAACAATAAAGACATTCCTCAATTTTGGCAGCAGTATTTGCAAAATAAATTGGGTTCTAACATTCCAAATCCCATACACGAAAATGTGGAACTCGGCATTTGCACCAATTTTTCTCTTGAAACAGGCGAGTTCGATTATGTCATTGGAATGGAAGTAAGGAAGGGAGCTCAAGCACCCGAAGGAATGGTGTACAAAAGTTTCCCTGAGCAGGAATATGCGGTATTCACTACACCAAAGACAAGTGAGGAATCGTTTTCGTTTTCCTCTTCTATTCAGTCCACTTGGAATTATATTTTTACGGAATGGTTTCCACAGTCGGGTTATGAACATAATGGATTAGTGGAATTTGAACTGTATGACGAAAGGTGCTACGGATCAGAGAACAAAGAGATGGACATCTACATTCCTGTAAAAAAACAGACTGCTAAGGTATAAAAGCAAAAATCTTCATTATTCAATAAAGTTGTAGCCCTAGGATAATGCGATTTACCAGCGTTCAAGATATTCCTACCTATCTCAATTTTAATATTGAGAAATTGAGATAGGGCTTTTTTATGATCCGAGTGAGAAAACAAGAAAGAGAATAGATGAAGGCTTAATTAAAATATTTGGACAAACAATTGATTTTACTCTTCAAGATGCTGATTTCTTGAATATCGAGGTAAAACCATAAACTTATTATTTAAAACCCTAGTGTTCAATTCGAACTTTTTTTACAAAAAAAGGAACTTACCTTTTTACTGATAAGCACTCTTTCTGGAATAAACAAGAAGCTCATATTAGCTGATATTGTTGAAGAGAGAAAATATTATCAATCTAGGACCGATTTTACAATTTTCACATAAAAGAAGCGCTTGCTAGCCGAATGGCTTATTTATAGCGCCGAGTGTGCATAATCAACAAAAAACCGGGGATAGCGATAGACCAGAAGCCTCCGACTGGAGCCAGGAAGCCAGCACCAAATGAATACACGAGAAGTGACCAGCCGAGAAAACTTGGCAGCTGCCTGTTGCGTGAAGCTATCCATACGATACTGGTACCGAGAATAAACATCGGCACGGAGAAGCTTCCTACCTGAGTCCAGAAATTTCGCTGCCTCACCACATCTTCCGCTGTCCAAGGAGCGGCTACCGTATTCCATAAGCCTTCTGAGAATAGGTTTTGCCACATTACGTGTGACCCCCATACTGCCAAAAACATATGAATGACAGGAATCGCCATGAGTAAATAACCGGCCCACAATGCTAGTGGCGAAGAACTTTTCGTTGACCCCGTTTGATTTTGCATGTTTATATGTGTACTCCCCTTTCATTAATCCGAAATTATAATCGATCGGCTTGCATCGCTTTTTTTCACTTCTCTTTTGTCAATATCATCGAGCTTCTCAATCGCATAATCCAGCACAGACCTCATTCCTAACAATGCCTCCTTCCGCGAAGTACGGAAATGGTGCTGCACCTTTGCAGGAATAAACTCGGCAGCAATGGTTTCATGTATCTCAAGCAAATGGTCCATTATTTTCAAATCTATATCATTTCTCATTCTTTTCACTCTTCCCTTCTTCAATTGTAGACTCTCTCTCCCCAAAACGAATGGACAACTTGTGATCGGTAAAACGAGCACCAGCAATCGGTCTTCCTAACAAAGTGCGTGGAAGTACCACTTTCCGTTTGTATATTCCTACCTGAACAGTTAGTTCGTCTCCCTTCTGACTGAGTCGAAGCTGATCTTTGTGTATGAAAGGGAGGACAAGATCCAAAATGTAGACACCGTCTTCCTTTCGAATTTCCTGTACTTTCCCATGATGAAACACCGCTCCTGCGTCCCGCCCAGTGAAGGCTGCTTCGCCAATCTGTTGAAGCATGGATAGACCAGTTGCTTCTGATTTCATCATGGGAACCCGGAGGATGGGCAGCGGGTTGAAACACTCATGGATTTCCTTCTCATACTTTTCATGAATGTCGCGCCACTCGGACCAATATCCAGTTCCCGCTTCTTCAGGCAGCACCCGATTTACAACAATCGCATCTGTATTGAAGCCAAACAGGTTTAAATAAGTGAACGCCCTTCTTGCTTCAGCAATAACCATTTTCTCAGGATTGATTACCAATCTTACTGATGAAACGGATGCATCGAGAATAAATTGCTGCAGTATCTCCAGCTCACGGATAAAATTTTCAATATTATCCATAACGTTATCGTCTGGAAGTTCCAATCCCCCAGTAACCAGCTTCGCCACTGGTCTAGCAATCTTGACTAGGCGACGCTCGTATGGAAATATTTTTTCCAACCACCACCCGAGAACGTTCGGATAACTGAGCAGGCGCAACGTTTCTCCTGTGGGAGCACAATCCACGATAATCACATCATACTGTCCACTAACCGCATGGTGCTTGATTTGCATAAGGCTGAACAGTTCCTCCATGCCTGGAAACACGAGCATCTCCTCTGTTGAAACATCGTTTAGCTTCGCCCAGTTCATCATACCAGTGAGCCAGGTTTGAACAGCCCCCCAACGTTTCTCGGCTTCCCGCACACTATCCACTTCCTGACCCCACAATCGTTCGGCAATCTTTATCGGATCAGGTCCGAGTGGTTGATCGAACGAATCCGACAAGCTGTGTGCAGCATCCGTGCTCATGACCAGCGTTCGATACCCCTCCGCGGCAAGTCTGACTCCTGTTGATGCGGCAATACTCGTTTTGCCAACTCCGCCTTTTCCAGTATAAATGATGATTCGCATAAACTCCCTCCTATTAGTACGATTTCGTAGTAATTGGGTAAAAAAATTTGAGACGTGCATCCATTGCTTGAGATGCACATCAATCAACTGACAACTAATCGTCAATTTCTATTTTACGCAAACTATTCTGTTGTGTTCGACTTTTAACAGCTTTACTCGCTTCTTCATCCTGCAATGCTTTAGCAACCTTCACAGCTAATGTAAGAAATTGCTGCAGTTCCTCATCGCTTAACACCGACTCTACTCGGGCAAGAATGTTTTCCATGATTTCTCTAGCTTGAAGTGCAAACTCCCGTCCCTTTTCCGTCAGTCTAATAAGAATGACTCTTTGGTCCTTGTCGGACTGGTTGCGCTCAACCAAGCCTTTTCGGACGAGCCGTTTGGCCAGACTTGTGATCGTACTTAGCGGAGCTCCAAGATCTGAAGCCAGCTCAGACATCGTCATCTCACCATGGAAATGAAGCATCAGCAAAGCTGAAAGCTCAGAACGGTTGACCTGCTTCTCTAAATTCACTGATTCTGAAAATAAGCTTAAGGGTCGCAGGCCGTTTTTCAAAAACAACTCGAAAAATTGCTCCATTGTATGTTGTGGCCCCTTTTACTACGAAATCGAAGTATTTCATATGTTTATTTTAATACGAAACCGTACTATTTGCAATCACTTTATTTTTTGGATGCAAATAACAGAGCGTTTTTTTATTGTAATTGTATTTTCTAACCATCGTATTACTGAATAACGATATTTCCTACATATTGAGCATTTCCGCTATCCGTATTAAGGTCAACTACAATCACATACTCACCTTTTTCGTTTGGCAAATTGAAGGATTGGTCATCTTTAAATTCCAAATCAATCTTTTTATCATTTTGATGAACCGAAACACTTACACCTTTGAGGTCAAAATCTCCGTGTTCAAAAAGTAAATCAACTTGTTGTCGAGAATCAAAGTACATTTTGTTTTGTTTTTTTGCTAATGATAGAATATCTTCCGTTTCTTTACTGTATTGTTTATCGGAATTCCAATTTATATTTGCTTCTTCTAAATCTTCTTGTTGGTTAATATCATTAGGATTTAAAAGTGAAACAGTTGGGGGAGAGAAATCATAATCTTCTCCAATACATCCTGTTAATGAAAAGACGAAAAACAAACCTATAATCAATTTGAAAAATCTGTTCATATATATTCACACCTGACACATTTTTTGTTTAATTAATTCTATACAATATTTTACAATCTATAAATTAATTTTAGCATAAACATAAGATTTTCCTATTTTATATTGAAAATAGCGAACTATCTAAGATAAATAATATCTTTCAAATCAAAGACTTTATCGGTTAAACCCAATCTTTGTGCAGGAGTACGTTGTTTCCCATCGGCTTCAAGTGGTCTTCTGTATATACCACTGTATCATATTTCAAATCTTCTACTGTCATTACCCAATCATATGCAACATCAGACCGAAATACATATCGTGAGAGTGCATCTACTGATAAAACTACATATGTCTGTACTTGACTGTCCTCTAAGCCAAAATACATTTGACCACCTTGCCCCTTATTCATCACTGAAACCAAAACAATGCCCCCGACACCAATCATCGGAGGCCTTCTTATTTCACTTATGATATGAAGCTGTTTTTTTCGCGAACCAGTTAGTCGGCTGGACGTTAAGGCTTACATTCACTTGTTTTGTTTCTAAAAATTCATCCAAACCGTACGTCCCTAGCTCTCTTCCAATTCCGCTTTGTTTATAACCACCCCAAGGTGCTTCATTATACGTGTTATGATACGTGTTTATCCATGTAATGCCTGCTCGCAATCGTTTGATGACGCGGTGTGCTTTCGCTACATCGGAAGTGAAAACAGCTCCTGCAAGACCATATTTCGTTCCGTTTGCTAGCGTAATGGCTTCTTCTTCTGTCTCAAAGGTTTGAATAACCAGCACTGGTCCGAAAATTTCTTCTTGTACGATACGCATATCAGGAGTTGTATCTGTAAAAATGGTCGGTTCCACGAAGTATCCTGGACGATCTAATCGGTTCCCCCCGCACAATAACGTTGCACCCTCTTGCTTCCCAATCTCTATATAATCGAGTACACGATTCATATGACTTTCTGAAATAAGAGGACCCATTTCGCTATTTGGATCACTGCCCGGTCCAACCGTAATCCCTTTCGCCCGTTCGACAAGCTCTTTCACAAATAGTTCATATATGTTCTTTTCAAGCAAAAGCCGCGAACCTGCTGAACAAACCTGCCCTTGGTTAGCAAAAATCGCGTAAAGCGCTTGGTCAACAGCAGATTCAAAATCGCTATCAGCAAAAACGATATTAGGCGATTTCCCTCCTAATTCAAGTCCTACTTTTTTTACGGTATCTGCTGCTGCTTTCATAATAGTAATCCCAGTATCCGTTCCGCCGGTAAATCCAACCATATCCACGAGCGGGTTTTTCGCAAGTTCCGCACCTACTGTTTCCCCGGCACCTAGTACTAAATTAATTACTCCTGGCGGGAAATTTACTTGATCGATCAGCGTAAACAGGCGAATAAGGGATAACGGAGTCTGCTCTGCAGGTTTAATCACAACCGTACAACCAGCCGCAATAGCAGGAGCTATTTTTTGAGCAGCCATAACAAGCGGATAATTCCACGGAATAATTTGTGATACGACACCAACAGGCTCCCTTACGACCATTGCTTGCATATCATCCGGTACATCATACGTTTGTCCATGAGGGACCGCAGCTAAACCTGCATAGTAGCGAAACTGATGAATCGCATCACTCACATCATAATCGGCTTCACGAATCGTTTTTCCTCCGTTTAATGTCTCAATTTTTGCAAATTCTTCACGGTCCGCTTCAAGAAGATCTGCTAATTGCTGGAGTAATCTTGCACGATCCCTCGCATGACAGGAAGTCCACCCTTGTGGACCATCAAAAGCGAGCCTAGCACATTCAATCGCCCTTTTTGCATCGTCAACTGTTCCTTCCGTTACATAAGCGATGATTTCTTCTGTTGCGGGGTTTCGAACGGGCCTGGATGTATTACTCGATCCCATCACCCACCTGCCATTGATATACATTTTTTCGATCCTCATAAAGGGAAAATTCACCTCTTCATTTTAGACTGGTTTTGCATCCTGACTAACCGCCATTGACGGTTCTTCTATGGATACTCCTTTTATATTCACTTTGAATATTTTTTTAATCACTAATAAATAGACAGCACCAACGGCAGCCCACCCTAAACCAAGCATAAAGGATGTTCTCTGGATATTAAGCCAAAGGATAAACATAAACGAAAAACCGATTAACGGGAGGATCACATTAAAAAACACCTCTTTTGCTGTTTTAACCTTCTTCTCCCGGAATGCATAGTGAGCAATCACAGATAAGTTGACAAATGAAAAGGCAATTAAAGAGCCAAAGTTAATGAAAGCTGCTGCTGTCTCTAAATTAAAAAAGATGGCCGAAAGGGAGATAACTCCAACAATGACGATATTAAAGAGAGGCGTTCTTAGCTTCGGGTGCACATAGCCAAAGTATTTCTTCGAAAACACGCCATCTCTTCCCATCACATACATTAAACGAGACACACTCGCATGCGAGGCAAGTCCTGATGCAATAACACCTGCAAAAGAACTCGAAAGGAATAGAATTTGAAAGAACTTCCCTCCTAAATAGAGGGCAATTTCCGGTGCTGTTGCGTCTGGATCTTTAAAAGCATCGACATGAGGATATAGTGCTTGAGTAAAATAGGATGCAACAATAAAGATCACTCCGCCGATAATAGCAGTCAGAAAGATCGCTTTCGGAATGGTCTTCTTCGGATTTTCGGTTTCTTCCGAATAAGTCGTCACCGCATCAAACCCTAAAAAGGAAAAACATAAAACGGTTGCACCCGTAATGAGTGACGATAGCTGCATATCACCAGAAAAGAACGGTGCTGGTGTAAATACTTCCCCATACCCCATGCCACCATTGAGTTCCCTGATCGCCAAAATAATAAAGAACACGATAATCAGCATTTGATAGATCACAAATAATGTATTTAAGTTTGCTGTTGAATTCAAACTCATCGCATTGACCACCGTAATAAGAAGAACTAGTAACACAACCCAGATCCAAGTTGGAACTTCAGGAAAAATGGCAACAAGATAGATTTTTCCTAATAAAACGTTTACCATTGGCAGTAATAAGTAATCCAGCAGGGATAACCAGCCTACAAAAAAACCGATTTCAGGGCTCATCGTTCTATGGGCATACGTATAAGCTGAACCCGCTGTGGGAAAGACGCGAACCATTTTCCCATAGCTATAAGCCGTGAATAGCATCGCTACGAGTGCAATAATATAAGCAGTAGGTACATGTCCATCCGTATCGCCTGATACAATCCCAAACGTGTCAAACACAACGGCTGGAGTCAAGTATCCCAACCCCAAAACGACGACCGACCACAAACCAATAGAGCGCTTTAACGTTACCGAATTTTCCATTTTATTCCTCCATCTATTACATTATTTTTCATCTATAGTCTGATCACACTGCAAATTAGATACTTAAATCGTTGATACTCTGAAAATACTAAACAATTAGCAGGATGATCGTGGAGGATTTTACAAAAATGCACCTGCCCTTTGTGTTAAATTCTGTTTATTCTGTCAATTTTGAAAGTGGAATCCTTATGCCGCCTTTTCATAAGGATTCCTCTTACATTAATTCGTTTGTAAACTTTCTTTCTCTTCGGCCAACGCTGCAATATTTCTTTCCAGCGCATTCAGCACCGTATCTATTTGTTCATATGAAATCACAGCTGGCGGCTCAATTCGGATAACCGTCGCATTGTTAATTGTTCCACTTACTAATATTTTTTCATCAAAAAGTCGTTTCGCTAGCTTGTAACCGAGTTCATTTGATGTGAATTCCATCCCAATTAACAACCCTAATCCACGTACTTCCTTAAGAACTTCTGGATGTTTTTCTTGAATCTTCTTTAAATAATTCACAATATATGACCCTTTTTGTGCAGCTTGCTCTGGAATATCATGTTCGAGAATTGTTTTGATTCCTGCAATTGCTGCAGCACAACAAAGCGGATTCCCACCAAAAGTAGAGGATCCTAAAAGAAAAGGATTTTCCTTCATTTTTTCCCATAGTTTTCTTTTAGCGACCATTGCTGCTATTGGCATGACGCCACCGCCTAATGCTTTCCCCAGCGTCATAATATCAGGGACAACATCGTAATGATCCATACCAAAAAGCTTGCCTGTACGACCCATTCCTGTTTGGACCTCATCAACAATTAATAAACATTCATATTGATCACAAATTTCACGCAGCCTTGAGAAATAATCTACAGGCGGGAGATTAACCCCACCTTCACCTTGAATTGGTTCAACAATGACACCCGCCACTGTTTCCCCAACCTTTATTAAATGGGAAATGGCTTGTTCAACTACATCGGCATCCCCGTATTCGACATGCTGAAACCCTGGTACAAGCGGCAAATATGGCTCCCGAAAAAGAGCTTTCCCTGATGCAGAAAGTGAACCAAATGTTTTTCCATGGAAACCATTGATCGTTGAGATAAACCATTTTTTCCCTGTCGAAAGGCGTGCAAGCTTTAACGCCATTTCATTGGCCTCTGTTCCACAATTCACAAGGTAAGACATTTGCAAGTCACCAGGTGTAATCTCTGCCAATAATTTGGATAAATAACCTCTAAGTGGATCAACCAGCTCCTGGCTATGAAGAGCATAACGACCAATTTGTGCTTGTACTGCTTCTACAACCTGGGGATGGCGATGTCCAAGTAAAAACACACCGTATCCACCTAAACAATCAATATATTCATCGCCTTTTGTGTCAAGAAAAACCGCCCCTTGACCTTCCCATTCAACAACTGAGAAGTCACTCGAAACCGATTTACGATGCTTTAAAATTGCTTCATTGACAAAAGTACTAAAGTTATAGATCGAATCTTGTATAATACGTTCTTGCTCTTCAGCATTTAATGTTTTTTTTTCGATAAAAGAAAGTATTTCCTCCGCGGACTTTAATACCTCTTCTTTTGGTTTGCGCATTCTATCACCTTTCAATAGTCGTAATCTATGCGTATTCACGAACTTAATAGTTGCAAACTCACTTATTATGTGAGTTTGATTTATCAACCTCCAAATATTTATTTCTATTCGGTGTTATTTCGTGAATATCGCCCCCCTTAAAAGTGATTTTTCGTACCGTATGTCCGCTTTACGGTGAAATTTTTTTCCAAATCCGACCATGTAATTAATTGACATTATATAACAAAATCTTTAGAATTGTCAAAATATTTTTCGCGGAAAAATGATAGATAGACTGGTTTTAAGTCGGATATTTCTCTTCTATTTCAATGAAGTAAATTTATCTGCGATTTTTGAATTATAACTACGATTTTTAAAATATATCTGCGAATTTTATAATATATCTGCGAATTTTATAATATATCTACGAAAAATTGAATTTATCTGCGATTTTCAAATTATATCTACGAAACTCAATATTTTAATCATCAAAGTTAAGAAAATAGACTCTACCTTTGTTATTTCCTTCATAAGTTAAATTCATTGAGTGAAATAACCTTGTTGCGACTGGGCTTGAATCTAGTTGCAAAAAATCTCTCGCTTCTTGATTGGTAATCGCCGGACCATTCAGGAGGACATAGTCCTTTAAAGCTGCAATGTGGGCATCTTTTGATTTTTGCTGGCAAGATGGACAAATCCAGCTTCCATGGATTTTTTTCATCAGCAGGAATGAGCAGTTTGGACAATAAACACCTTTTAGAAGTTCCTTTTCGGAGATGTTGAATTGTTTAAAAATATTTGGATCAAATTCGGTGTGTTTTTTGAGTAGTAGACGGGAGAGTTTACGGAGATCTTTTTCTGATATTGCCTCATTTGGATAGCGTTTTTCGAAGGTATTTATTCTTGTTTGAAGATTTTCACTGTGAATGACCTTTTGAGAAATAGCTGGATGGTTGGAAGTGGATTTCAGTATCGTTCGAGGATTTGAAATAACGACAAGCGACTCGATGGGGATGTTCGGGAATTTGTGGTCTTTCAACCAATTTTTCAATTGTGATTGATGCCTTTCCGCTTGTAAAATTGGATTTTCAAACGCATTTTCTTTTTCATTAAGAATACGAATGAGTTGATCAAAATTTGTATCAAACAATAAGGTCCCAGACAAATTTTTAACCTCAAGTATCAAAAAGAAATCTGGAGAAAGGATAAGGATGTCTATCTGGAAATAATTTTTACCATTAAAAAGCCTGAGATCATGGAAAATGAAGTATTTTTGTTCAGAAATAAAATTTAAATAATAGCCTAAATCCCTTTCACCATAGTATCCGGCTTTCTGCCTAGCTAACTTATCCTTTATATCTAAATATTTTGGATGTTGAATGGGTAATCTTTTTAATACCGCTTCTAATTTCTTAATATGTATCGGTATTTCAAGTTTTTTTACAATCAAATCATCATCTCCTTTTACAACATATTTCAAGATAGTTGGGGAAAATTCCTTCATTTTAAAACCGTCCCCTTCCAATTTGAAAGGGGACGTTCTCTATTTTTTATCCCGCATTAACAGGCAGTAAAACCCCCACCTCAAGGTAATAAGTGTAAACGAACATTCCTAGGTGGGGGATAACTGCCCGTAAAAGCCCGATTGGTTCAACTAACAATCAGTGGGAGATGAAGCAGACAAAAGCGCGACGTCCTGTCGCATTGTCTGCACTAGTACTTCCTGTACGTCGGAAAAGCCCCACTGATTGAAGTTTCACTTTATACGCCAGCTATTTTCTTCATCACGACTCCCATACGATCCATTGCTTGCTCAATTTTCTCATAGCTTGTTGAATAAGCCATACGGATATAGCCTTCACCGTGATTTCCGAATGCTGAACCTGGAACGCATGCAATTTGTGCTTCTCTTAATAGAATGGTCGCAAGCTCCTTAGATGGAATGCCAAGCTCTTTAAAGGAAGGAAACGCGTAAAAAGCTCCTTTTGGAACAACGCAGTTTACACCAGGAATTTCGTTCAAGCGGCGAACAAGAAGCTTTCTTCTTTCGTCAAAGGCTTTAACCATTTCCTCAACCGGTGCTTGAGTTCCACGATAAGCAGCCGTGCCACCGAATTGAGCGAACGAAGTTGCACTTGATGTGTTATATTGATGCATTTTTAAAATGGGCTGGATTAACGCTGCGGGACCAGCCGCATAGCCTAATCTCCATCCGTCCATTGCATAAGCTTTGGCGAAACCATTGATTGTGATCGTTCTTTCAAACATGCCTGGCAAAGTAGCGATGCTTATATGCTTTTCTCCATCGTAGATTAGCTTTTCATAAATTTCATCGGCTACAACTAGTAAGTCATGCTTAATCGCAATGTCTGCCAATTCCTTTAAATATGACTCAGGTAAAACCGCACCCGTCGGATTATGAGGAGTATTGATCAAAATCATTTTCGTTTTTTCAGTAATGCGGTCGCTCACATCATTGGGATTTAAAATAAATTCATTTTCCTCTAATAAAGGAACAGAAACAGCGATCCCGCCTGCGAGCTCTACAATGTATTGATACTCAAGCCATGCTGGATCTGGAATGAGCACTTCATCTCCAGGATTAATAAAAGCAAAAATAAGATTAAAGATGGCTTCCTTACAGCCGACGGAAACGACGACTTCCTTTAAAGGATCAACAATGATGCCATTATCACGCTTTAATTTCTCTGCTATTGCTTCTCTAAATTCGAGGGTTCCGCTATTGGATGTATAATGAACATGCCCTTCCTGCAAAGCGGCATTTGCTGCATCTTTAATATGCTGCGGAGTGTCAAAATCTGGACGACCAATTTCCATATGAGTAATGTTAATGCCGCTTTTTTCCATTGCTGCGGCCTCTTCGAATATTTCACGTATGCTGGAAAAAGGGATTTTGGATAAGCGATTTGAAATAGAAAAATTCATTTTTATAATCTCCTTTTGGCTATAGATCTTATCTTTTAGGTATATTTTTGATTAAAATATTGGGTTTCGTAGATATAATTTGAAAATCGCAGATAAAGTTAAATATTTCCTTTGGCTATAACTCTAAATGGTGGTTCCATATTTTATCTTCATTATTTTTTAGATGTTCAAGTGTACGGATTCTTGCTTCTTCAGGATTTTTTGCTTTTAAAGCTTGTAAAATACGATTGTGCTCTTCATGGCTTTCTTTAAAGTATCGATCAGAGATTTGTTTTGATTGCTTCTTTGTAATTTTCATTGCCTCAAGAAAATAAGGGGATATAAAATCGAATATTTTCTCGTACATGCTATTGCAAGACGCTAGAATGATTAAATAATGGAAACGGTAATCTTCTTCAATACCCATTTTTCCGTTCTTATTTGCTTCAATCAATTCTAAATGAGCAGCTTCGATAGCTTGCAGCTGCTCCTCACTTGCTCTCTCTGCTGCAAGTGCTGCGGCCTCTACTTCAACTCCTCTTCTAAACTCAAGAATTTCGTTTAACGATTTTTTTTCTAGTATTAATTTATTTGTCATTTGATCGACAAGAGTGGCTCCAGTCATTTCTTTTAAAATGCTGCCGACACCCGGTTTTTTCTCGATAATCCCTCTTGCGGCAAGGACACTTAATGCTTCTCTTACAGCGGTTTTACTCACCTGAAACTGTTCGATTAATTCGTTCTCAGATGGAAGCTTTTCCCCTGGTTTAATATTTTCGTTTTGAATATAGGAAATAATCTGTGAGACAATTTCCTCATAAAGGCTTTTCCTTTTAATTGATTCAAACGCCATTTCATCTTCCCCCTTTTTTTAAAGGGCCACTATTCTATATAAATTGATGACATCCTTTAATGCTGCGGCCGCCGCTCCTCTTGGGTGAGATGCGCCTCCAGTTGCGCAAACGGCCCCCATTTCGATCGTTTCAAAAACGACACCCTTATTTGTTCCATTGACATAAGCCAAAGGATGCTCGCTCTCAAGCTCGTATGGTTTTACTTCTACGATCACTTTCTCTGCTTCTTTATAGGCACTAGCCAGAAGTTTTAACTTACGGCCATTTTGTTTAGCCACCTGAATTTCTTCTTTTGTGACTTGTTCAATCCCTTTGATTTTAACATCGTCAATTAATAAGCCACTACCGAAAAATCCGTTAGCGAGAAGGAGAATTTTACAAGCAGTGTCAAATCCTTGCACATCTAAAGCAGGGTTTGCTTCAGCAATTCCTTTTTCCTGAGCAATCTTTAGCGCCTCTTCAAAGGATAAGTTATTCTCGCTCATGCTAGCTAAAATGAAATTGGAGGTTCCATTTAAAATGCCTTCGATACGGGTAATCGTGCAGCCTGCTAAACTGTATTCTCCGATATCAAGCGTTGGCAGGGCTGCCGCGGTTGCTCCGCTGTATTTTAGTCGGCTGCCATGCTTGGCTGCTTGTGTCTTGATTTTATCGAATGCCATGACAAGCGCTCCTTTTGAAACAGAGACAATATCCATTCCAGTCGTCATAGCTTTCTGAATATAGCCAAGTGCTGGTTCCCCTGTTTCTATATTTGTCGGGGTGCATTCGATAAGGACATCTCCTTGAAAAATTGGTTCGGTAAAAGGAAGCTGGAAACATTCCGAATATCTCGAAAGTGCTTCCGAACCCGTTCCGAAATCGATCAAGCTTAAGAGCTGGATTCCTTTTTCATCGTAAATCATCCCTTTACTGCCTACAATTCCAGTTACAACTAGTTCAAAGCCGTATTTTTCTTTTATCAATGCTCCGTTGCTAGCGATCAGTTTCATTAGTTCTTTTGCAACGGTGCCATACCCGGTTAATATGATTTTCTTCTGCATAGAAATCCCCTTTGTTATGCTATACTTAATGTATTTAGAATCACGGAGGTAACCAAATGAAACAAAATGAACTATCCCCTGTTAAACGGGAACCAAGAACCTTTGAGCAAGCGGCTGCACAAATTGTTAGCTATATTCATGAAGAAAATCTGCCTTCTGGTGCTAAAATTCCTTCTGAAAGAAAGCTTTGCGAACTGCTTGAAATTAGCCGCTCATCAGTCAGAGAAGGCTTAAGAGTGCTTGAGTTCTTAGGTTACTTGGACTCTCGTCAAGGTGGAGGCACATTTGTTTCACAATCTCCCCCTTTTCTCATCCCAATACAACTCCTAAACGTTCCGCTTGACGAGCAAAAACAGATTTATTATTACGATGTATTTCTTATGTGCTCTGAAAAAATCATTTTATCTGCCATGAGTAAGCAAGCAGAGGAATACATGGCTGATGATACTTGGGATAGCTTTTGCCATTGGGTTGATAATCTTCAGCGATCCTTAGACAATCCTTATTATGGAACGCTATGGAAAAGCACTGCTCAATTATTAAAGGACAATCGATTTTTTGAGCTGCATTCTTGTGATGCGACGATGTTACAGAATTTGCAGCATGCTTATAAAAACCAAAATAAAGTAGAAATCATTGAGATTTTTGAAAAATTAGAAGATACTACTCTTCTTTAAAACTGCAATCTAGATTGTAGTTTTTTTGGTGAAAGAGGTCGCTTCTGATTTGAAAAAGATCACTTTCCTTGTGAAAGCGCCCATTTTCAGATTGAAAACGTTTATTCTCAGATTAAAATCAGCTATTTTCATTCAGATACGACTACGATTAATTTATAAAACTATACTAACTAGTCACTCTTCATATGTAATGGTAATAATATGGTCTGACCAATTTATTTACTTCTAATCATAATGTACACTATTTTGAATTTATTTCAAAACATTAAGTTAGATTTGCTGACAATGTTTTTTTTGGAAAATAAGAAGCTTTTATAACTATCTTATTTGTACTTGTGTTTGAATGAGTCTACAATTCTGGGTATAGCGCTCTTTTTCAAGGTGAAAGCAACCGCTTCTCTTATAAAAAAGCGGTTGCTTTTAACATATTACACTGCAAAGATACTATCTAGGAAGGCAACGAGTCTTGGTTGATCTTTGCTGTAGAATATTTCTTCAGGCTTTCCTTCTTTGACGATTTTTCCTTTATCCATAAAGATGACTCTGTCAGATACTTTTTCTGCAAATTTCATTTCGTGTGTAACCACAATCATCGTCATGCCACCCTCTGCTAGCTCAGTCATTAGTTTCAATACTTCTCCGACCAATTCTGGGTCAAGAGCAGAGGTAGCCTCGTCAAACAGCATGACGCTTGGGTTCATAGCTAAAGCTCTTGCAATGGCAATCCGCTGTTGCTGTCCCCCAGACAAATCGCTGGGATGATGATTAATTTTATCTGCCAAACCTACTTTTTCCAGGAGATTTTTCGCAAGCTCAATTGCTGCTTCCTTTTGCATTTTTTGTACTTTTACTGGACCTTCAATGATGTTTTCTAAAACGGTTTTATGTGTCCAGAGGTTGAAATGCTGAAACACCATTCCAACCTTCGAACGATAGGGACTGATTTTTTTTCGTGATGACAAAGTCAGCTTTCCTTCTTTATTCGCTTTATACTGAACAGATTTTCCCTCCAACCGCACTTCTCCACTATCGGGAACCTCTAAAAAATTGATACAGCGTAAAAGGGTACTTTTTCCTGATCCACTTGGTCCAATAATTGAAACGACCTCACCTTTTTTAATCGATAAATCAATATGATCTAGGACAAGGAGATGGCCAAAAGACTTTCGTAGTCCTTTAACTTCTAAGACATTCACCTTTATTCCCCCTCTCTCATTATCTATTATTTTGCGCAATATTAAGCTTCTTCTCTGACCAAGCTTGCAGCAGCATAAGCAGCGATGTCATGAATAAGTACAGAACGGCTGCAAAACCCAGTGTTTCTACTGGCGAGTATGTGCTTGCATATAAATTTTTTGCGTTCATCATTAAGTCTGGTACTGTAATAACCGACACTTGGGCTGTTTGCTTTAAAAAGCTTGTTGCGTTGCTAATATAAGGCGGGATAATGATGCGAATAACTTGTGGAATTCTAATTCTCACCATCACCTGAAAAGGTGTTAATCCTATCGCTTCTGCTGCTTCAATTTGTCCCTTCTTCACCGCAAGCATCCCAGAGCGGATATACTCTGCTTTATAAGCTGCTACATTTAAAGTTAAAGCTATTAATGCCGCTTGTATGGCTGAAAATTTAATATCAAATGGTGCTGCATAATAGAAAAGAAAAAGCAAAATTAATAACGGGATTCCTCTAAAAATCCAAATATAGATAAACGAAATGCTTGATAAAAATTTATTGTACGACATTCTCATTAAACAGAGAAAGTAGCCAAGAACTGTACCCAAAATAAGTGAAACAATCGTGATTAATAAAGTTACGGCTGCTCCTTTTATCAATAGGGGAAATCCATTGATGATAATACTAGTATCCAATTAGAGCTCCTCCCTTCTTATTTGCTTACTTCTTTGAATCGCTGAAAGTCATACCAAAATATTTTTGTGCTAATTTATCGTAAGTTCCGTCTTCTTTAAGCTCTTTAATCGCTTTATTTAAAGCCTCTACGAGCTCAGGGCTGTCCTTTTTAATCGCAATGGAAATGACGCTTGCCTCGCCTTGATCTAGCGGTTTTCCTGAAATTTCAATTTTATCTCCATCTGGAGAATTTAAAATATACGATCCTGCTGCTGCTTCTCCCATTACAACCACGTCAATTCTTTCATTCATTAAATCCGCAATGCTTTCATTAGGACCAGGATAAGTTTTCATTTCCTTGTATCCACCAATGCTCTCCACTAGCTTTTCCCAGTTAGAACCAGCGTTTACACCTACTGTAAGACCTTTAATATCCTCTGGACCTGCTAAACTTTTCGTACCTTTTTTCACAAGTGCTACTGCGCCGTCCATTGCGTATGCATCAGAGAAATCAACTGATTTTTTTCTTTCATCGTTAATGTGAACACTCGACATAACAACATCAAATCGACCTTTTGATAAGCCTGGGATTAATCCTGTAAACTCTCCCGTTTCAAACTTCGCTTTTACACCTAGCTTTTTAGCAATGGCATTTGCCCATTCAATATCATAGCCTGTTAACTTATTCTGATCATCTAAGTAAGTAAATGGACGATAATCGCCTGTTGTCCCAATAATTAATTCGCCTCTATCTTTTACTTCATCAAGTGCTGTTGCTGGTTTTTTATCTTCTGCTTTTTCAGTTTGTCCACATGCTGATAGTAACAATATAAAAGTAATCATCATGATGATGGATATAAATTTATTTTTACTTCGTTTTAACATAATTAACACCTCATCTATTTTATTTTTTCAAATTGTATAGCATATTGATTAGCAAGGCTGCAAACGGTATGCAGCATGACATTGATTCCTTTTTCAATCTCTTCCCAGCTCGTGTATTCGTCTGGATGATGACTAATGCCATGATGACTTTGGACAAAAATCATCCCTGTTTCGGTAAGGTGACTCATTGAGTTCGCATCATGATTCGCTCCGCTTAACATGTATCGATAAGAAAGTCCAAGCATTTCACAAGCTTTTTCAATATCGGTCTGTATCCTTTTTTCCATGATATTTGGTTTTTTCTCAACAATGGTGGATGTTTCTGTTTGCTTGATATTCTTTTTGATCCATTCTGTTATTTCTCGCTCGACATCCTTCATTTTTCCCCATTCACTGCCTCGAACCTCGACGAGCAATTCTGCTTCTCCCGGCACCACATTCGCCATATTTGGAAAAATAGATATTTCACCAACTGTCGCTACGATATCTTCTCCGCGGCTTTTCGCTATTTCATTTACCGCTTGAATTACTTGCGCCGCTTGTACTAATGCATCATTTCGCAAATTCATAGGTGTTGTTCCAGAGTGACTCGCTCGTCCAATAATTTTAACTTGAAAGCGAATCATCCCCGCAATAGAAGTAACAATCCCAATGCTCTGGTTATTTTTTTCAAGTACCTCTCCTTGCTCAATATGCAATTCAAGATAACAAAGAAAATCACTCTTGCTTCTTCTAGCCTCTAAAAGACTGCTTGAATCAAATCCGAATTCCTTTAGCTTATCTTCATATTCAAGTGATGGCTCAATTATCCCCGCCATTGCTCTGCTTCCAAAGGTTCCGCCAAGCGGATTCGCTTCTTCTCCAGTAAAACAAATTAATTCGATCGGAATGGGCAGCTCGATGCTTTGTTCAACTAGGGTTTCAATAATTTCTAAACCGGCAATAACTCCTAATGCCCCATCGTAAAGCCCGCCTTCAATGACCGTATCAAGATGAGAGCCAAATGCAAGGGCTGGACCTTCATCTGGTCCAAACCTTGCGATGACATTTTTAGCTGCATCAAGCTTTACTGGCACATTCAATGCTTGCAGGCGATTCATCAGCCATTCTTTTGCGGTCATTTCTTCTCTGGAGTAAGCTGCTCGTGTGTATCCTTTTGATCCACTGTTGATTTTTTTTAACTCTGCAAAATGATGCGTTACTCTCTCCAACTGGATGCTTAATGCACTCATGCAAAAGATCTCTCCTCTGTTCTAAATTGCTCTGCCCACACCGTTACATCATTTTGTTCATCGATAAGCAAGGTTGATTTGATTAAACCTTTCACTAATTCCTTATTCTGTAAAATCATTGTATACTTTTTTGTTAAATCTCGAATGGACAATGGCTCCTTAAAGCTTCCAGATGCATCCCTAACTTCTTCTGCATACACGCTTCCATCTCTTAATTGAATCGTGACTTTGGCTGCTCTTTCTTCCGGGAGTGCTTGTGTCATTTCCTTACTCTCTACAAGACTGACTCTCTCTGCCAATGCGAGAACCTCTTCGTTTGTTAGAGCGTCGATAGAAAAGCTATCGAACAAATCTTTATCTAATAGGATGCAAGCCGTTAGGTATGGAATTGAGAATTTTGCCGCCAGCTTGTTTTTTGGCTTTGGATCGGTTAATCTTGCGGCAAGCTGATATGTTTCAACCGTCACTTTATCAATTTTATCTGCATCAACCTTTGCCTTCCTTAACAATCCATATAATGCATCGATCGTTGAGTGTGTAAATCGGCAAGATGGATAGTATTTAAAAAAGCTCTTATCGATTAATGGTGGGTTCCACAGATCCTTCTCAAATAAGGAAGGGTCAACTTTGTTTGATATGAGAGAGCCCCATAAATGCTCGACAACATGTGGACTGCTTTCAAATCCGCTGCTTTGCAAAGCCGAGACTTGATAAGCGATCTGTGAGGAGATCCCAGTATACAAGTTTCGCACCGTTTTTCCTGTAGCCGCTGCTTCCCATGAGGTAGCAAGAGGGAGAGCTGCTGCAAGAAGAATGGATTCGATTAGATCCTCTTTCGATTTCTTTTGCAGTAAGCCTGTTGCTACCGTTCCGCCTATCGTTCCCCATGTGCCATGAGGATGCATATCGTCATTCATATTGCACGCATAAGCGAAACGAGTTGCTACTTCATACCCGAGAATAAAAGCTCGAATAAGTTCCTTCCCTGTTGCATTTTCTTCTATAGCTGCAAGATAAGCAGGTGCAAAAATATGTGCAGCTGGGTGGCCTTTGGCAAATTGATTTCCTTCATCAATTTCATTTGATACGATGGAAGCACCATGAATGAGTAAACTATCAGAAGGTGATGTATACCTATCTGTTCCAATAATTGGGATGCTGTAACATTCGCTTTTCTCTTTGCTTCCTGCATTATTTAAATAATTTACAATTTCAATTGAGTTCATTCCATCCCAGGCAGCCACCGTAGTATCTAAAAGGATCCATTTTGTTCTCTCAA
The DNA here is from genome assembly GCF_006546985.1 of Bacillus sp. 03113. GTDB lineage: Bacteria > Bacillota > Bacilli > Bacillales > Cytobacillaceae > VATK01. Next base: position 451,078 of record NZ_VATK01000001.1, on the reverse strand, counting down.
TCGTTTTTGCAGAAAAATCCTCCCACTGCTTGTCTAGAATGATCGTTAGTGATTTTAAAAACTTATTTAAAGACAACTTCGCTTTCCTCCTTCGATGCGGAGCCAGCAACAAATTTTCCAAATCCAGGTTCTACCGTTACAGCGTCTCCATCATACACTGTGCTTCCTCTAACAATCGTTTGGACAATTTTCCCTTTCCCTTTTTGGCCATGGAACGGAGAAAGCTTGGCAGTCGACTGGAATGCGTCTTCATTAATTTTGAATTCTTTCTTTGGATCAATAATCGTAAAATCCGCGTCAAAGCCTTCTTTTATTTTTCCTTTATTCGGAATTTGGAATACTTCCGCTGGATGCGTAGACATTAGCTTAGCAAATTGCACTGGTGTTAGCTTCCCTTTTGCGACGGTGCTGTTAAACATAAGCGGGACCATAATTTCAACACCTGGCATTCCAGAGGTTGCTAAGAAAATATTGTCATTTCCTCTTTCTTTTGTTTCTCTTGGCCAAGGTGCGTGGTCGGATGTGATCATTTCAATTTTTTCTGCATAAATTTGCTCCCATAGCCCTTCTCTTTCCTCTGGCTTTCTTAAAGGAGGGTTATTCTTTGCCTTCGGACCAAATTTCTCAAGATCATTTACATCCAATAGTAAGTATGGGTAGCAGGTTTCCGATGTAACCTTTACCCCAAAGCTTTTGAACATTTCTATTAACTGTATCGTACGTGGATGGCTAACGTGTACGATATGCAGCTTTGCACCAGTCCAATAAGCAAATTCAAGTAATTTTAATACAGCACTTGTTTCTGTGACTGGCGGTCTTGTTTCCATATGTGCAGCTGGATACACTTTATTTTCTTTTTGATAATCCTCGATCATTTGATTGATGATATCATCATTTTCTGAATGAAATGCTCCTAGAAGACCTGTTTCCTTTAATTCTTCCATTGCTTTGATGATTTCTGGATCCGGAATTCTCGGGAAGCGATGCTCATCTGTTTCAAAGGTAGACATTTTAAAAGCCATTGCACCTGCTTCTGCAAGGGGCTTGATTTGATCCGTTCCATTTCTCTTTGAAATTGTTGCCCAAAGTCCAATATCAACGACTGCTTCTTTTTCAAGCTTGCTTACTTTTTCTTTAAAAATGTCAGTATTATTTATTGGATTTGGAACATCGTATGGCATATCTAAAAAGGTTGTCACACCGCCAACAGCGGCCGCTCGGCTCGTTGGAATAAATCCTTCCTGTGTGTTGCTATAGCAATGGACATGAACATCAATCATACCAGGAAAAATATATTGATCTGAGAAATCTAAAACTTCTTTTCCTACTAATCTCGGTTGATCTATATTAATCTCAACAATTTTCCCATTGTTAATACCAATTTCTCCAAATGTGACTTCATTCTCTAAAACCAACTGCCCTTGAATAACTTTATCATATTGTTTACTCATTTTTACATATCCTTCCTTTTTAGAGGTACTGTTCAATTTTTTTAGCTGCCTCTTTTATTTTTTCGATAAAAAAGAACTTATCTTGCTGCAGCATTCTTTCTCTAGGACCCGCAATACTTAATGAAGCAATGATTTTTCCATTAAAATCGTGAATCGGTGTGCCGTAAGTTACGACACCCTCATCAATTTCTCCATCTGAAAATGCATATCCATTCTGCCGAATCCATTCCAAATTTTCGATCAGTTCACCTTTTTCACTTAGTGTGTTAGGCTGAAATTTTTGTACTAATCCTTTTTCAAACAAGGTATCAATAAACTTCTCATTCATTGCGGCTAGCAACACTTTTGAAGAAGCACCACAATGAAGCGGCATGATCCCGCCTTGTTCAGAGGACACTTTTATTGGATGAAGAGAAGGAATAGTATCAAGACAAACAGCATGGTAATTGGAGCGTACAGATAAAATAATCGTCTCTGTCGTCTCCTCCATCAGCTTTTCCATTTCCGGTCTTGCCACGATCATCAAACTATTATCACTTCGAACAATCTTTGCCATTTTCAAAAACTTATAGCCAAGCCGGTATTGCCCATCCTGTACTTCCAACATATAGTCCTTTTCCTTTAACACACGTAAATGTCTATATACGGAGCTTTGAGGCTGATTTAATTTTTCCGCAATTTCTGAAACCGTTAATGAACGCGTCTCAAAATCAAATAAATCTAAAATCGCTAATGTTTTTTCAGCACTCATTTCATTCCTCCTATTCTATTATCAAATATTGATAATTGATTATCAGTTACTAATTATTAATAACAATATAAATGACAAATTTCATCTTGTCCTCAAACTTGTCAGATTATTTAACATTGTTTTTATAAAATTATTAATTATCTAAAAGTTTAAGAGCGGTTTTAAAGGAGATTGAGCTATAGAAGGAAACTGGACTTCTTATGTGGTTCAGTAGTAGGACGGCATCGATTGAAATCGCTATCTTTTTTCTTGAATAGGCCTGGCCTACATTTCGAGTGAAAACTCCCATACTTGGATTGAATGCGCTCACTTTTGATCCGAATCGGGCCATTTCTCGGTTTCAGCACTCTTTTCTACTTGAGAACACTTATATCGATATTGGAAGTGCACAACCACTTTGAAATGAACCAATCTCATTTTAAATTAAAAAACCATCCTTCTACTTAATGAGAAGGATGGTTCCTGTTTGGTTAGTCAACAATAAATAATTTCGCTCCTGTTTTCGTTGAGGATCGATGAGGCTCAGCATCATCTGCTACTTGATAGCTCATGCCAGGTTTTAATAAAAAGGTTCTCCCGTCACTTAGTTCAGTCTCTAATTCTCCTTCTAAAACTAACAAGACATGTCCTCGGCTACACCAATGATCAGCAAGATATCCAGGCGTGTACTCGACCATGCGTACTCGGATATTGCCCATTTCTAATGTTCTCCACAAAGCTTTACCTGTTTCGCCTTTGTGCTCAGTCTCTTCAACAGAACTCCAATCAAGCGTATTGAATGGTACATCAAGTATCTTCATTGTCTATGCTCCCCTTTTTTTATAAGGCTGTTTTCGTATCGATTGTTACTTTTAAACGCGCAGCCTGCATACACTTCGCTTTCCGTAGGCGAGCGAGCACGCTCCTGCGGGGTCTCGCATTCCCACAGGAGTCTACGTGTATGCAGGCTGCTAAGAAACACTTTTCCAAATGTTTTTTATGTCAGAAGCAACAAACTTTGAGAAAACAGCCTTTTATAAAAATAGCAGTCCCTTTGATCAGAACCGCTACTTTCTATATAATTCTATTTTTGTAAGGCTTTCACCTTTGCTCTTTTCAATGTAAAGCCTTTCTCGTAGTAAAGATTGATCAAATGGCCATGTGATGCCGCAAGTATTTGTTGAAACAGCATACAAACAACGACTGGCAAAGCTACCTGTGGTGGGAAAAAGCTCACGGCAATAACTGCGCCAGCACTAATATTTCTCATTCCACCTGTAAAGACGAGTGCAACAATATCTTCTTTATTGCGCTTGTTGATAGCACCTAGTACCCAAATGAACAGATAACCACAAATGGCAATGAAAAGCATCGTTAACGTAATTTGAAAAAACTTAAGATCAATTTTGTTCAAGTAAGGAGCGATAACCGAGCTATTAATAATAACACAAATAGGAAGTCCCAACTTTGCGAATGGTGCTACATTTCTACTAAGCTTTTGTATGCTGGTTGGTTTACCAAACTGATTTAACGACATACCTGCTAAAGAAGGGATGACAACCATCCATAGGAGACCTTTCATGATATCCAATGTCGGCATTTCAATTGATTGACCTACAAGTAGCTCCATACTGAGTGGAGTTACGATAGGAGATAATAGTGTATCAATAAGGATGATTGATAGAGTAAGAGGGATATTTCCTTTGTACATCGTTACCCAAATCATACTTGTGATTCCTGTTGGGATAACAGCTGCAAGAATTAGCCCTGTAATTGTATGTGGATCGTTGCTGAAAAAAGCAAGTCCAATTCCTCTAGCCCATAGTGGCATGATTATATGAAGAACCGTTAATGCCAGTAAAATTGGCAAAGGGTTCGTAACGGTATGTTGAAAAGATTTAAAATTAGAGTTTAAGCTTCCGGAAAATGACATAAAAGCAAAAACCCAAGGTACTAAAAATACTAAAGAATGTAAATAAGTAGATGCCAGCACTCCAATTACTACACTAACCGGGGTAATAAATGGCATCCATTTGCCAAGAAATTTGTTCATATTTTGCAGCATTTATAAGACTCCATTCATTTCTATAATTTAGTCGTGTTTCCATTAGGTGAAATTTATCTTAAGCGTGACGCTAATAGTTTTACAGTATTCCTCCTTTTTCTACATTAGTTGCTAAATATACCGAACTACTTCAAATACCAATAGGTGTTAATATGGTCAGACCAGTTTTATATAATTATGAACCAACAAAACTACAATACTCCTTTTTTTCTATTTTGCATATACTTTATTGAGATTTTTCACAGTATTTTTAATTTTTCAGAAAGATTTTTTAAGTTGTGTGAAATTTGTATGAGATAGTTGTTTTTTCGTGAAAACGGCTATTTTTTAATTGAAATCGCCGACATTTAGTTTGAAAATGGCTACTCCTCATATAAATGAAAAGCAGCCTGTCCATTTTTTAATCAATCGAAAGAAAATAAATTCTCCTTCTTCCCTCCCCTTTATAGGGTATCTTCATCGCATGCAATACCTTTGCTGCTACCGAAGTTGATGGCAGCAGCAAGAAGCTTCTCAACTTTTGATTCGTAATTTCTGAACCGAAAAGAAGGTAATAATCCTTTAATGCATCTAAATGGGCATCTTTTGAAGTATGCCGACAAGCTAGACAACGCCATTTTCCATGTTCTCTTTTCATTGGAATGGATGAACAGTTCGGACATATTACACCTTTTTGAAGATGATTTTGAGAGATAGCATACTTCTGAAGTAGTTTTGGAAATTGTGGAGTATGTTTTTTGAGCAGTTGACGGGTTAGTTGAGTAAGCTCTCCTTCTGACATTATTTCAGTTTGATAGTTTTCGTGAAATAAATGTAATTTACCATGTAGGCTTGCACTGTGGATGACTTTTTTAGAAATCTCTTCGGGGTTGGAAGTGGTTTTTATTATGGTTTGAGGCTTTGCGATGACGACGAATGTTTCGATGGGTACTTGCGGAAGTTGATGGGTATGAAGCCATTTAATTAGCTGTAATTTTTGCCTTTCTACTTGAGAAATAGGATCAAGATAAGCTTTTTCTTCTTCATCCTTCACACGATAAAATTGTTGAAAAATCGGATCAAAAACTATGGTTCCTGACATATTTTTCACTTCAAGAATTAGTGCGAAATTTCGTGAAAGAATAAGGGCGTCTATCTGAAAAAAGTGATTTCCATCATTAAGTCTTAAATCATAAAAAATTTTATACTTTTCCTGTGAAAATAATTCCAATTGGAACGCTACTTCCTTTTCCCCCCTATAGCCTGCTCTTCTAATCGCTAAATCTTCCTCTATTTTTGATTGATTAGGATGTCCAGACAAAAGCCGTTTATTAATTGCCTCTAAAATTTGAAGATGAATAGAGGGTTTTAAGTCTTTAACAATCAATTTATCAACTCCTTCTTATTGAATACATTATTTATTTCTCTATTTATCGAACGTTTTCCTGCATTCATGAATTCTTATTTATTCGGAACCTCATTTTGAGTATTTCGGAACTCACTTTTTGTTTAAACTAGATCAGTTTCGAAAGTTTCAGAGCCTATCTACGAAAAGGTTATATTTCGTCTTGGTCGGAGCTGGATTCCGATTAGTTCGGAACACACATTATTGTAGATGGACCGATTTTGTTTTGTTTTGGACAGATTATTTTCGGTTTTGGACCGATTTCTTCCAAGTTTGGACAGATTCCCTCTTATTGTAGACGCTTTCAACCGCAAAGTAGGCGCTTTCACAATTAAGTACTACTTTTAACCTGAATGTAGACGCTTTCACATTAAAAAGGATTATGAATCAAACAACGACATACAAAAAACGGCCCACACGCGGGCCGCTTCATTATTGATTTTCAAATATATTCTTCACTTTTTTCACGACAAATGAGGAGCCGCCTCTGTCTTGGACGCCTTCGATCATCATGGCGATGAGAAGGTCCGGTTGGTCGACTTTGTAGGCGACGAAGGAGCCGTTTTCTTTACCTTTTTCTCCTTGTTTCACTTTGAGTTCAGCGGTTCCTGTTTTGCCGGCGAGCTTGATGCCGTTGATTCTGCCGGAGTGGGCAGTTCCGCTAGGGTCTTCAATGACTTGAACGAGATCGTTGTTAATTAATTGTGCTTGTTCTTCAGATAACAAATTCGGTTTCCATACCTCTTCTTTAGGTTGGTCCATTAAGAGGGTAGGTTTAATCATATTTCCTTTATTGACAAAGGTTGTGTAGGCATCTGCTAAATGCAGAATGCTCATTTCGATCTGACCTTGTCCATAGCCTGAATCAGCTAGGTGGATGTCGCTATCTAGTGCACCAGTTTGAGAGGCTTCAACCGGATACGGATAGTTCATTTCTTCTCCAAAGCCAAATTTTTTCAGTCCGTCAGAAAATTTATCTTTTCCAATGTCTAGTGCAGTTTGAGCAAAGTAAATATTATCTGAAAAGACGAGTGCTTTTTCTAAATTAACAGGACCGTTTGAACTATGGACCCTCGTAACGAAATAGCCACCCCATGATTTGTCCTTTTGCCATTTTAAACCTGAAATATTTTTCCCGCTATTAGGGTCAAGCACTCCATCCAATAATCCTACCGACGCGACGATTGGCTTCATAACTGAGCCAGGTGCGAAGGTCATTTTGAAACGATTTAAAAAAGGATCATTTGGATTGTTCTTGATTTCTTCTTGTTGTTTGTCAGATAAACCAAGAATAACTTGATTTGGATCATAAGAAGGACTGCTTACGAGAGCGAGTGTTTCCCCTGTCGTTGGGTTCATAGCTGCCGCAGTTCCTGCTTCTCCTGTCAATTGCTCATACATACTTCTTTGCAGATCCGCATCGATCGTTAATTCAATATTTTCTCCATTTTGTACTTTTTTCTCTGCAACAACTGACTTTGTGCCATCTTCCTTTTGAATCACAATTTGTACGCCGCTTTGACCTCTTAATCGCTCCTCAAAAACTTGCTCAAGGCCTCTTTTTCCAATGAGATCAGCACTTGTATAGCCTTTTCCTTTTTGTTTTTCGAGCTCTTCAGCAGTGATGGATCCGACATAGCCGATTACATGACCCGTTGCCTCTCCATATGGATAAATACGTGCTCCTGCGTCCTTCTTTTGCACGCCAGGCAATGGAACCGCTGCTTGTAAAACTTCCTGATTTTCCTTTGAAACTTTTTTAAGTGGTACAAAATATTCAGGCTTTACCCAACTTGCATTTAATTTGTTATTAATTTGCTCTGGGCTTATTTCCAAGATTCCAGCAAGCTGCTGTACCACTTGATCCTTTGCATCCCCCATATCCTTTGGTACAATCCCAATTTCATTGACAAATCCATTTATTGCAAGCGGATTTCCGTTTCGATCAATAATCTCGCCACGCTCAGCAGGTTGAGAAATCAAACGAACTTTATCCTTATCTTGCAGGTTCGGAAAAATAAAGGCAGTATTCCAATTTAAATACCAATTCTCTTTCTTATCGCGTTCCTCTTTAACTAAGGACGCTTTATGGTCAAACTGAATTTCACCAGCAATGCTATTCATTTTTGCGGTAAACGGAAGATCTATTTTCTCTTTATCCTTTTGATCTTCTTTTTTTTGATCTGTTTTTGTTAACTGAACATCAAGTTGTCCAATTTCCAGGTCTGTATAAAGCTTTTCATAACGACTGACAAAATCTTCTTTCGAAATATTTTTTTTCGTACTTGTTGATAAATATCCATACATTTTTTCAAATTTCTGTTCGTTCCATAACTTAATATATTGAGAGAACCGTTCTTCTGGCGTTGGCTCATCATTATTACAGCCTGTTAATACGATTAACAGCAGCATTATTAGAAATAAGACTCTTTTCATCGTGATCACTCTCCCTTCGCTCCATTTTACCATTTTTCTTTCGATTAACCCAAAAAATTCCCAATAACATTCACATTTTGTCGGTTTTTATATAGAGGAGTACACTTCCCGAAGTTGGAATATATATCCTTATAATTGAAAGGAGGAAATATACTTGAGATCGTTCGCCAAACTACTATTCATTGTCATTCTGTCTTCTGCTTTATTCAGCAGTGCGAGTACATACGAAATTGCGGACCTACCACCACAGCACAGTTTAAAACCCATAACCAGTTTACCATCTCAACATATTATTAGATCATACTTTCAACTTAAAGCGTAATTTGTAGCATTTTTTGAAAAAAAAAGACCGCTTCCTCAATAGAAGCGGCAAAAAAATGGAGATTGAAAAAGGTACTGTCAAAATCAGAAATACAATAGGGAAAAGGATTGGAGCCCATTCAAAGCTCCCATAAAGAATCAGTTAGAGAGAAGCTCCCACACTGACTATTCCTTATGAATATAGGTTTATTAAAACATATTTGTGAGTTTAATGTATTCGTGATAAGAGCTGATTTACGGTTGTTTTCGTGTGAAAATCTACGCTTTTTATCCTTTTTTTCGATAAAATATAATTATAAGAATATTTTTTAGGATGTGATGTCTTGGATGTTTTAGCCATTGGTGAGAAAATAAGGGAACTAAGAAAAGAAATGGGCTATTCTCAAAAGGAATTAGCAAAAGATATTTGTACACAAGCTCAAATTAGTAAGATTGAACAAGGCATTACATACCCTTTGGCCTCGACTTTATATCACATTTCTCAACGCTTAGGAGTAGATGTTAACTATTTCTTTGATATCGGTACAACTCCTCGATTAGATTATGTACAGGAAGTAACAAGACAATTAAAATATGAACGTCGAAAATCTAGGTATGATCAAATCAAGCAGATTGTTGAAACGGAAGAAAAGAATCCGCTGTTTTCTACTAATAAGAAGCATATGCAGCTTTTACTTTGGCATAAGGGGATCTATATTTACCATGTTCATCACGATTTCAAACGTGCTGTCGAACATCTTGACCAAGCCATTTTGTTAACCTTTAATAAAGTTTGGTCAGAACGTGAGATCGAAATTTCATTGAGCAAAGGTATTTTTCATTATGAAGAGAATTTAGTGAAAGAGGCGCTCTCTATATTTTTAGCAGCCGAGAAACATTTAGGAAATGTAATTTATTTACAGGATGATACAATTAAGGCAAGACTCCTTTACGATATTGCGAAAGCCTTATCGAAGCTTGGACAATATGATCAATCGATGGACTATTGTCAAAAAGCGATTGATTGGGCGATTGAAAAGGATAATCTTTATTTATTCGGCGAGCTGTATTATCATATTGGCTACAATTACGAGCTTAAGCATGATTTTGTCCTAGCAAAAAGATATATGGAAAAATCATTGCTATTTTTCGACTTATTAAAGGATGATCGCTATATTTCTTTTATTAAAACAAAAATTTCAAAATGGCTATAGATTTCGTGTCACATTCTGTTGAATACTAGTATGATTCACTATTTTTATATGTTAAAATAGGTTCATATATTAGTAAATTAAGGAAGTGACATAAGTTAATGAAGAAGCAAGTAGCTACCATTGCAACCGCTGCCTTCTTATCTACTACGATATCGACAACGGTTTCAGCGAATACATATGTAGTAAAAAAAGGCGATACACTTTCTGCCATTGCCAAACAGCATAATACAACAGTTCAAAATTTAAAAACGCTTAATCAATTAACTTCCGATCTTATTTATATTAATCAAACATTAACGATTTCGGCTCAAGCTTCGAACTCTCCTAATATCCAACCGGTCGTGTCTACTCCTGCTCAACCAAGCAAGTATACTGTTGTAAGCGGAGATTCACTGATAAAAATTGCAAACAAGCATGGCATTTCTTTAGCTGAGCTAAAATCTTGGAACAATATAGAGTCCACACTTATTTATCCTGGCCAAGTGTTTATCGTGTCTAAGTCTGATGCACCGGCTCCAAGTCCTGCACCTACACCAGCGCCTGTACCTATTCCAACACCGGTTATTTCTCCGGCACCTGGAAATGAAGGAAGCATCTACACGATTAAAAGCGGCGATACTCTAGGAGCAATTGGACATCAATATGGACTATCTGTTGCTGATTTAAAAAGCTTAAACAATTTAACGTCTGATCTTATTTTTCCAGGACAAAAGCTAAAAGTAAGCTTCGCCCAGCAGACGACTGCACCAAGCACTCCAACTCCTGTTCCTGTCAATAACCCGCAGACGGCAGCTCCAGTAGGCAATTTTGTAAGTCAGATTGTCAATATTGCCAAGAGTCTGAACGGAGTCCCTTATGCATGGGGCGGTTCATCCGTTAGTGGATTTGATTGCAGCGGCTTTATTTATTATGTGTTTAACAAGGCAGGGAAATCGATGAATCGATTATCGGCTGAAGGCTATTACGATCGCTCTTATTATATTGATTCTCCTCAGGTAGGAGATCTTGTATTCTTTGAAAATACATACAAACAAGGAATTTCTCATCTAGGGATTTATGTAGGAAACAATGAATTTATCCATGCTGACTCTAGCGGAGTCCGCATTACAAACCTAGACAACCCTTACTACAAACAGCATTTTGAAAGCTTTAAACGGTTTTACTAAGACCTTCTTTTAAAAACAAGACAAAAATCATTGCGATTTTGTCTTGTTTTTATAGGTAGATTATTCTGCTATATTTAAGCTCTCTATATCCGTTACTTCTTCTTTTATCAATTTTTCAAGTTTTCTAGCCAAGTCATCGAGCTGGCTAAATTCAGTAAGTAGATAAAAATGAGAATGTATATGGTCAGGTAGCTCTAATTTGTTATCTACATGAACTTCAATGCCGACAACACCTCTTTTATCATGGAGGAAAAATCTCATGGATAAATAATGTGTTTCGTTTTCTTTCACATCACCTGTAATCCAAGTAAATTCATTTTTTCCAAATTGATTTACAAAGGTGACAAGCCCTTGCCGAAGTTCCTCTAACAGGTGATTATCTAAATAAAAATCAATGCTCACACTACCATTCTTTGCAATCAATTTAAGGTTTACTTCAAAAAAATCAATATCCGTCCAAATTTTTTTTAATCGAAAGCTAGTTTCAGCCAATGAAAACACCTCAACTTGCGTTAATATATACTGTTAAAAATAGTACATTCCCATTACTTTATCTACCTACCTTTAACCTTAAACTTCTAAACTTTTGTTTTTTATCCGAAAATAGCTTAAACATATAATAGATCCATACACCTATTATGCCGCTAAAAGTATTCAAAATAACGTCATCTATATCCGTCGAACGAGCGGTCAAACCAATTGTTGTTTCAATGAATTGGATAAGTTCGATAAGGACTGAAACAGAACACATTACGATGATCAGCTTTATTGGATTTCTTATTATACCGAGAAACATTAGCGCAAAAGCAAAAGGTGTCATTAATAAGGCATTTCCTAATATTTGAATAACCGTAACGGGCGTAAAGGTATGTAGATTCCAGAAAAAAGTATCTGAAATGGTTTTAAAAGGAATTAAGTTTAGGTTATAAAATTGGATCGCTGGGTGACTAACCAAGTATTCAGTATGTAGATAATAAGATAACGGGACATAGGTTACAAGATGGTGCAATATGAAAAGATACACATGAAATGAAAACAGAACGACTAATTTATACAATGTGTTCACTTCAGATTTTTTGATGAAATATATAACGATTGCTGTAATAATAGCTCCGTTGAAACAAAACTCCATCAATTTTAAATATACTGCTTCGCTTTCTTTTATGATCGTAACTGATCCGATCAGAACATAAAAAAGCGGGATCAGTAGAGAGAACCATTTCATATTTTTTGGCATGAAAACAAACAACCTTTCCTTTATAAAGACATTCAATATATAGACAGTCCTTTTAAAGGAAAGGTTTCATATTGTTTACACCTATTTTATCAAAAATGGATCGAAAAGGATTTTGCAGGTAATTTGATCCCTTTTACAAAAACAAATTATGATTTTAGCTTTAAAAGATTTTCCTTAAGAACATTTTTTCTAAATAAAGCTGCCCCTAATAATAAAAAAGGAGGAATATACCAACAGTTAAAGCATAAGACACCCAGTTTTTGTCGTTTCAAATTCATACATATAGATAACATCTGTCATTAAAGGGTAGTTACAAGAATAAAAAGCGATACCCTTTGTTTAAGTATCGCAGCTGTTCGTTTAGTTTTATTTATAATGAAAGAAATCAAAATATTCGCTTATAGTTTTGCTTTTAATCGTCCTAACTTGATTGATGAAAAGCTTTCATTGCCACATCTAGTGCTGATGCAGCTCTTGGCCATCCAACGTAAAAACTAAGATGTGTGATGGCTTCAATTAATTCTTCTTCCGTCAAGCCGTTATCCTTGGCGAGATTTAAATGATAATTTAACTGATTCAGATTTTCGCTAGACACTAATGCAGATACAGTGATTAAACTACGGTCTCTTAGTGATAGATTTTCCCTTCTCCATACATCACCAAAAAGTACATCTTCCGAATACTTTACAAATGCAGGTGCTAACTCCCTTAATTCTTTCCCTATACTAGGTTTAATAAGTTTGTGCATGTTTATTCCGCCTTTCTTATTTATAAGATCATCTGGGCATATCCTTGACCAAAAGACCAATCTTCTAGTTCTGTTTCTAATAGAACGATAAAAATATTTTCTTTGGCGACTTTACAATTCAAAAACAACTTATCGTTAAGTTTCTTATATAGTGATTGTTTTTGTTCTCTCGTTCTTCCTGATCCACACGTAATTTGGATATAAAGGAGCTGCTCTGTTCGATTTTTATCAAGAAGATAATTTTTGTCGAAATAAAATTCTTCTTTTTTATGGGAGTGAAAAACCTGAAAATAATCTTTTTTTGGAACATCGAATTCCTCAATAAGGGCATCCAATATGTTTTTACTTATTAAATGTAACTTTTTCTCATTATACTGTTCCTCTTTATAGCTTACTCTGACAAATGGCATTTTTATCTCACTCCAATCCTTTTGTTACTCACATTTTACACCTCGAAAATACATCTGTATAATTGAATTATTTAAATATTATTTTCAAAAATATGAATGGAGATATTTGTAAAATGGACTTGAAGGAATTAAGAACCTTTCAAACAATCCTAAAAGAGGGGACTTTTGCGAAAGCTGCCAAAAATTTAAATTATGCGCAGTCGACCATAACGAATCAGATTCAAAGATTAGAAAATGAAATGGGGTTTAAATTATTTGAAAGAGGTTGGGAAGCGAAGCTAACCCCATCTGGGAAGATATTTGCAAAAGAAATTGATTCTCTTATTAAACATTGGGAATTTGTACTAGATCAATCTAAAGCATTACAAAAAGAAGAGGTTGGAGTATTAAATATAGGGGTAATCGAAACGATTGCTACTTCTATCTTACCGACTATTCTTTCCGAATTTCGAGCAATGAAACCAAATGTATCATGCAATTTTATTGTCGGCAATACAGATTCTCTTAGTAAGTTTTTACGTAATAACACCATTGATTTTGCAATTGGTGGAAAACCATACAAACAAGACATTTTTTCTTTTGAAAAACTCTATGAAGAAGAAATATCATTTATCATCTCAAAGCAATTTGAGTTTCTTACAAACGATATAACCTCGTTGAACGACTTATATAAACAGCCTCTTTTTATAGGCGGTGAAAATTGTTTATATCATATGAGGGTAGAAGAAGAACTTGCACAAATTGCAACAAAACCTTTCTGCTACACAGTAAGTCAGCTTTTATCGATCCCATCTTATGTGCATCAGTTCCCTTCAGTGGGAGTAGTACTATCCTCTTTAAAACTTCCAAATGATGTTGTTAATGTACCTATAAAAATGAGTGATCCTTTTATCCCAATTGGAATCATACAAAATAGAGATAACAAATTTTCATCAAGTACAAAGCAATTATTTTTGGAGATTACTAGGCAAGAATTTTTAAAATAAGCTATTTTTTTCAGCTATCATTTTTTTCGATCATATGTATCTATTTTATTCATTTTACATGATCTTCCTATTTCCCTACACTAAAAGTTAGGAGGTGGGGATGTAACATGATGAAGCAAGACGTTTTAAGCAGCCCTGCTGGTTCTTACAAATGGGTGATATTGATCATTGCGACGATTTCGCAAACCTTTGCTTCATTTGTGATGTATGGGGTTGGACCATTAGCTTCTTTATGGCAGCAGATGCACCACTTGTCACAATTTCAAACAGGTTTGCTTGTATCAGCTGTTAATATTGGACCGATCTTTTCGATGCTGGTTTTTGGAAACTTGATGGATCAATATGGAGAGCGATGGATTGTTGGGCTTGGTTCTATCCTGCTAGGGGCGAGTATGTTTCTTGTCTATACCGTCACCCATTATGCTTTTCTACTTATTATTTTAATATTTGTCGGCATATGGTATGGTCCTGCACAGCCTGGTGGAAGTAAGGCAATTGTAAAATGGTTTCCTTCTCGCCAAAGGGGACTTGCGATGGGCATTCGTCAGACAGGTATACCGTTTGGGGGAGCTTTAGCCTCCATGAGCCTCCCTCTTATCTTCAGTGAATACGGATTTTCCTCTGTTATCTTTTTACAAGCATTCGTCGCTGTCATTGGAGGGTTCATTTTTATCCTTTTTTATCGAGATGAGCATTCTTTAAGTGAAAAAGGAAAAAAAGCTACACTTTTTGTTAAATTAAAAACTGTTCAAGGAAATCATTCTCTTTATCCTGTTTTTTTCATTGGAATCACAATGGTTTCGTTACAGCTAGTTATTGTAGCCCATCTTATGAGCTACCTTTCATACGAGGTACATATTACCTTAAATCGTGCTGGGGTTTTGCTAAGTACTTCTTTAATAGGCGGAATGGTTGGAAGAATTCTGTTAGCATGGGTTAGTGATAAGCTGTTTAAAGGGAATCGTGCTACGCCCCTGCAAATTACGATTTGGATGACTGTATTCGTTGTATTATGTATGAGTTTTTTCCTCTCTTACATGCCTTTTTGGCTACTTACTGTTTCTTGTTTTTGGCTCGGTTTTTTAGGAATCGGGTGGTATAGTTTATTTATTGTCTTAGTTTCCGAGAAATCTGATCCACGCTTTATCGGATTGACTGTTAGCTTAGCATTAACGTTAAACCAGTTTGCGATCGTGCTTGCACCTGCTATTTTTGGAATTCTGGTCGATACCTTTCATAGTTATGCCATTGCCTTTAGTGCGTTGGCTATAATTATTGCATTCGGCGGAGTATGGTTTTGGATAAATGAGCAGCGTAAAGTGCTATCTTAAGTTTATCGGCGAAATTTAGCGTTTTATCGGCGAAATCTTGGGGTTTATCGGCGAAATATTTAATTTATCGGCGAATTTGAACATTTTTTCGGCGAAAATCAAAATTTATCGGCGAAACCCCATTTTTGCATACTTCTTAAAAAGTAAGAAAGTATTTTCTAGTCTTTAATTCCCCCTCGTATTGAAGGTTCATTGAATGAAAGATTCTTTTTACAACTGAACCTGATGCTACCTGCAAAAAATCTCGCGCGTCTTTGTTAGTTATCGAAGAGGAAATTAGGAAGCAATAGTCCTTTAATGCTGGGATATGAGCATTATTTGATGTGTGCTGACAAACCGGACAAAGCCATTTCCCATGGATTTTCTTCATTGGGAGAGAGGAGCATTTTGGGCAATGTACACCTTTTAGTAGTTCCTTTTCTGAAATGTTGTATTGTTGAAGTATATTTGGATCATTCGGGGTATGTTTTTTCATTAATAGACGGGTGAGTTTACGGATTTCTTTATCAGTTAGTACTTCATTTGGATAGCGATTTTCAAAGGTACTTATTCTTGTTTGAAGATTTTCACTGTGAATAACTTTCTGAGAAATAGCTGGATGATTTGAAGTAGCTTTAAGGATCGTGCGAGGATTTTGAATGACAACAAGCGCCTCGATAGGAACACTCGGTATCTTGTGAGTAATCAACCAATCTTTCAATTGTCGTTGATGTTGTTTCACTTGCAATATCGGATTCTTAAATCTCTCATCTTTCTCATTAATCGTTCGAATAAGCTGATCAAAATTGGAATCAAATAATAGAATACCAGATATATTTTTTACCTCAAGAATTAAAATAAACCGTGGAGAAAGGATTTGAATATCCATCTGAAAAAAATTCTTGCCATTGAAAAGCCTGAGATCATGGAAAATAAAGTATTTTTCATCAGGTAGAAAATTCAAATAATAGCCCAAATCCTTTTCTCCATTGTAACCGGCTATCTGCCTTGCTAAATGATCTTTTACAACTTGATAGTTTAGATGTTGTTCAGGTAATCTTTTCAACAAAGTTTCCAGCTTTTTCACGTGTAAAGGTATTTCTAGCTTTTTTACAATCAATTTATCATCTCCTTCTACAAGAAAATTCGCCATTGTTCTGAATTTTTCCTGCATAGCATCTATTGTTAACTAAATTACAAGACTTTTCCCATGGGGAATAAGAACTGCAATGTCTGGATAAGGGGTACACGGTCAAGGACGTACATCCATATAAATACCATCTTCTTTCATAATTCAAAATATCTTTTAAAAAAAATGACGCGAAATATACATTTTAATTGCGTTATTGATATGGATAGTTGACTACTCCCACTGTTAACAAAATAAAAAAGGGCTACAGCAAATACCCTGATCTTTACATTCTGAACTTTTTCAAAAAAAGAGGCCACTCTTTTGAGTGCCCCCATTTACTCTCAGTTTATTCTTTCAATTTAAGTTCTATAAATATTTTCACATTCTTTAGCTGTTGGCTGATAAAAACAGTGAGCTTTAAAACGTCCTACGTGCGGCTGATTATACCACGTAGGAGGACAAGCGCCCGGCGGTTTAAAATACCATAAACTAAACTTTGCCGGCCAGAGTCTCTCCCCTTTAACAACTCGCCGAGCTAACCGCCTTTCACTTTCTCTTGCTCCTTGATAGAAATACCCTTTTATAGTTGCTTCAAATGCATGCGGTTGAAAAACCATTTGCCGAACGGAACGGAGCCCTTTAAAATCACTACAATTAGCTCGGATTCGGTTAATACCTACATTCCCAACCATCAACATACCCTGTAATCCTTCTCCTTCAGCCTCAGCCCGAAGCAACCTTGCTAAGAGATCAATATCAGCTTGATTATGAGCTACAACTGCCATGACTTCACCCCCATTGTATATATCTTTCTATAATATTGCTGTAAGGCTATGGTCATGACAATAAAAAAATTGGACAAATAAAATAATTTTTCAAAGTAAATTTCTTTTTAGTAAATTAACTGAAAAAGTCCATTATTTTTGAAAAAATCACGTTAAAAAATCTTTTTTCGGCATATTCAAAATCTTCTTTGTGCAATTTTCTGTTTAATTTAAATTTATTGTTCTTTTAAAGGATCGATTAGTCAGGAGCTAAAAAGATAAGGTTGATTTCCCCTCTGCTTCTCTTGTTTTACCATTTAACAAACGCTTTATTTTCTGTTCTGTTTCTCCCTCTTGGCTAGGCTGGTAGATCGTTAATTTTAGTTCAGGTGCATCGTATACCTGAAGAGTAATATGGTCCATGACCATTTCGCCGACTAAAGGATGCACAATTGTTTTTTTGCCAAAAGGGGTGCCAAAAACTTCATGTTTTGGCCACCATGTGCGAAACTCTTGGCTTCTTTCAGTAAGTTCCTGAATCATTTCTTTAAACCACTCATCTCCGATAAAACGTGTATAGGCTAAACGAAATTGAGCGATTAAACGCTGCGCATGATCTTCCCAGTTAAGAAATAGTTCTCGATATTCTTTTGATGTAAAGCAGCGCCAGACTGCATTAACATCTCGCACATCCATTTTGCTAAAATCCCCAAAAACCGCTGAAGCTGCTTTATTCCAGTTTACGATGTTCAGTTTTTCATCTGTTACATAGGTAGGACAGAATTCTAGCTGACGCAATAATTGATTTACAGCGCTATTTACACTTTTAACGAGCGGTTTTCCCGCCTTTGATATGAATGGCTGATTCGCTAATAAAAATAGATGCTCTTTTTCTTCTTCCTTTAACCTGAAAACACGCGATAACGACTCCAATACATCTGACGATACTTGAATATCACGCCCCTGCTCCAACCATGTATACCACGTGATTCCGATCCCTGCTAATTGAGCGACCTCTTCTCGGCGCAGTCCTTTTGTTTTCCTGCGTGGTCCAATCGGCAACCCAAAATCTTGAGGGGATAAACGCGACCGTCTTGTTTTTAAGAAATCACCTAGTTCTTTTCTTCTTTCTTTGTCACCTAACATTGTAATCCTTCCTTCTATAAGTGGTATTTTTACTACTAGTATTCATACACTCCTATTCCTATTATAACTCTTCATCTATTCTTGTAGATAAAGGAGGTAAAAATGTGCTTACAAAAAAATTGGTGCTCGTTATGGCTGTAGTATGCGGTTTTACAGTTGCGAACGTGTATTTAAATCAGACACTTTTAGTTAGTATGGCAAATACTTTTATGTTTCTGAAGCAAGCATAGGAATTGTCGCTACGTTAACTCAGGTTGGTTATGCTTTCGGAAATCTTTTTTTAGTACCATTAGGGGATATTTTTGAACGAAGAAGATTGATCCTAAGCTTATTATCAATTGTATCAATCCTTTTAGCATCTGCTGCTTTGTCCATGAACATTACTTGGCTGATTGCCGCAAACTTACTTCTTGGATTTGTAACCATTGTTCCTCAAATTATTGTTCCGCTTGCCGCTCATTTAGCTTTAGAGAGTAATAGAGGAAAAGTGTTAGGAAATGTAGCGGTTGGCTTAGTGTGTGGGATTTTTGGAGCGAGATTCATAAGTGGTTTTGTTGATTCTCATTTCGGTTGGCGATTTATGTATTGGGTTTCTTTTGCAGGCACCATCATCGTGATCGTTTTAATTGCTATGTATCTTCCAAAAATCAAAGGAAATCATTCATTATCGTATAAAAAACTACTTGTCTCGTTAGGACCTCTATTTATGAAGGAAAAAGTTTTACAAAAAGCTTGTCTTAGTCAAGGAATGATGTTTGGAGCATTTAGTGTATTTTGGACCACCCTTATTTTTTTATTAAGCAGCCCTTCCTATTCATATGGAAGTAAAATGGCAGGTTTAATCGGCTTAGTGGGAATAGCTGGCGCGTTTGCCGCACCGATCATTGGCAGAATCATTGATCAAAAAGGGGCTGCATTTGCTAATGCATTATGTATGTCACTATCTCTTATCGCTTTTCTCATTTTAGTATTGTTAGGATATTGGTTACCAGGGTTAATGATTGGCTCCTTATTCGTTACTGTTGGAACACAGGCAAATCAAGTTGCTTGTCAGGCTAGTATTTTTCAGCTTTCTCCTGAAAAGAGAAGCAGATTAAATGGGTTATACATGGTATCTACATTCCTAGGAGGAGCTTTAGGATCATACTTAGGTGTACTTGCTTGGAGCAAATGGCATTGGTACGGTGTATGTTCAGTCGGGATCCTCATGATTGGTATTGCTTTTAGCTCCTTAATTAGTTTGTCTAAACAAAAAAGATTCGTAGAGAAAGGAAGTAATGTGTAATGAATAATGAAAATTATTATAAAGGCTTAGAAGTGCTAGCAAAAATTGATCCGGATAATTATGAAAATATAGTTGAATCCTTAAAACATTCCATATCTCCTGATTTAGGAACATTAGCAGTAGAATTTAATTACGGCCAAATCTTTTCTAGACCAGGATTAGATTTAAAATCTCGCCTTCTAGCAACCGTTGCTGGTTTAACTGCTATAGGCAATACAGAGCAATTAAAGTTTTATATTAACGGAGCGCTAAATGTTGGATGGACTGAAGAAGAAATTGTGGAAGCAATGATGCAAATGATCATTTATGCAGGCTTTCCAGTTGCATTAAATACCATTTTAACAGTAGCTACAGAGGTTTTTACTGCCCGTCGAAGTCAGGTAAGGGAAGAAAAAGGGTAAAATGGATTTTGGATTCTCAGCAGCAATTGAGCCGCTTATTCTAAAGCGGCTTGTAATTATTTGTGTTATTAAAATGGATAGGTAAGTGTTTAAAGTTATCTTTACATTCTGACCTTTTTCCCCAAAAAAAGAAAGCCATTCATATGAGTGCCCCATTTACTCTCAGTTTATTTTTTCTATTTACATTCTATAAATACCTTCACATTCTTTGGCTGTTGGCTGATAAAAACAGTGAAGTTTAAAGCGTCCTACGTGCGGCTGATTATACCACGTAGGAGGACAAGCGCCGGGCGGTTTAAAATACCATAAACTAAATTTTGCCGGCCAGAGTCTCTCCCCTTTAATAACTCGCCGAGCTAATCGTCTTTCACTTTCCCTTGCTCCTTGATAGAAATACCCTTTTGTAGTTGCTTCAAATGCATGCGGTTGGAAAACCATTTGCCGAACGGAACGGAGCCCTTTAAAATCACTACAATTAGCTCGGATTCGGTTAATACCTACATTCCCAACCATCAACATACCCTGTAATCCTTCTCCTTCAGCCTCAGCCCTAAGCAACCTTGCCAAGAGATCAATATCAGCTTGAGTATGAGCTACAGCCATGACTTCACCCTCCCATTGTATATATCTTTCTATAATATTGCTGTTAGGCTATGGTCATGACAATAAAATACTTGGACAAAGGAAACAATTTTTTAAAGTAAAATTCTTTTAAGTACAGCATGTTATATTTATTTTTTAACAGGCGAAAAGACCTATCCTCAATGAGAGGGTGAGTTGAATCGCCTTTATTTAGAGAGATTAAATAAGATGCAAATAATCCAAAATATTTTTCCCAATTAGAAATAGAGTCACAACAATAAACAATATTCTTACATATGATACTCCTTGTTTAATAGCAAAGTTTGACCCCACTAAAGCGCCTAGTATCATTGCGATTCCCATTGGAATTCCATATGAAAAATTGACCATATCAAAATATAAAAACATAATGAGTGCCGCAATATTACTACCAAAATTCAAAACCTTTGCATTGCCCGCTGATTGGATAAAATCAAAGCCAATAATGAGAAAAGAAAATAACAAAAAAGAACCTGTCCCCGCTCCAAAAAACCCATCGTAAAATCCAATCGTAAATACCACTACTGCAAAGATGATTCCCCTCTGCAGATTCATCCCTTTGTACTTAGCATCTTTTCCCCAATCCTTTTTTACGATCGTGTAAATGGCTACTGCGATTAGTAATACTAAGACTAATGGTTTTAACACCCCTGAGGAAACATGTCTTACAACATAAGCACCCAATAAGGAACCAATAACCGTTAATGGAAATAGCTTAGAAACGAGTGAAAAATTTACTTTTCCTGATTTTATAAATGATATCGTGCTGGTTAAAGAGCCCATTGAGCCAGCGAGCTTATTCGTAGCAATGGCTGTTGAGGGCGGCAATCCTAAAAACAGCAGGGCTGGAAAAGAAATAAGTCCTCCTCCCCCTACTACTGAATCGATAAATGCAGCCAAAAAACCTGCTAGTACTAAAAATCCTAATGTGTAAAGATTGAGATCTTCCATATGTACCCCTCCATTATAGTAACCCCTATAGTAGTAACTATAATGATGGTAACAAATAAATACACTTTTGCCTATCATTTTTTTGAAAATAAAGGAATTAATTTAGTGCATTTACCTCAAGAATATTTACTTGCTGTCTATTCAACGTTACTATTGTTTTAATAAATGATTAGAAGCAGGAAGGTTACGATGGATAAAATTTTACAAAAAATACAGTTGCTTGGATTTAACCAATATGAAGCAAAAGCATATGTTGCGTTAGTCTATTTAGGGACGTCAAGCGCATACCAAGTAAGCAAACAATCAGGGATTCCCCGAGCACGAATTTATGAAGTGCTGCAAGGATTAGAGGAAAAAGGGGTGGTTTTGAAGGAGGAAGTAAACGAAGCTGTCCTTTATTCTCCTTTGCCAGTTGATGTTTTTTTAGAATCAATTAAACGAAATTGGAATGAAACCTACACATTTGTAAAAAAAGAACTAACACAGCTTGAGAAGAAGGAGCCTAAGGCAGATCCTCGTGTGACAACCATTAAAGGGGAAGATAATCTTCTTTCCTTCTGTCGAATTTTAATTCGCCGGGCACAGCACAGAATCATATTATCTATGTGGGATTCGATGTACGAACGGCTTAAAGAGGACTTAGAAGAAAAACAAAAAACCTGCACCATTAAAGGAATTGTTTTTCAAGTTGAGGATCCATTACCTGAATTGATCGTTCATCGCCAAACCAAATATGTAGAAAGTGTAGGTGAAGAGAAGTGGTTTATCATTTCAATTGATGGAAAAGAATTGATTTATGGTCATCCCTTAGAGCAAAAAGGAAATGCCTTTTACACCGATGATGCTGTTCACGTATCGTTATTGGAGGATTTTATTTGGCATGACGTCCTAATCAATCGTTTGATTAAAAAAGGGAAGGACCTTTTACAGGATGGCCAATTAGAACCTTGGATTGCTAAGGAAAGGAAGAAGTTTTTTAAATTATAATCTGAACGTTAGTACAAATAGAAAGAGCCTGTTTTTTATTCGTTCCGAACAGGCTTTTTCATTAAGCTTTATGGCCAGGAAATATGAATTTCCGGTTCCATATTGATTTCTTTTGGCAACTGGGATGAGGCCTTAGGCACTTTTCGCGGCTCATATTTGATTGCTTCAGAGGAGTAAAGTGTAACCACCATACTTCCTCTACCCCCTCTAGCCCGAATCAAGATCGGTTGGTTAAATTTGTTTTGAAAGCAAAAGTCAGGTCCATACCAGCTTACCGTAGCATCCCGTCCAGGTGGGACATAAGGAACGCGCCTGCTATGGGAATAGCGCTGCACGATTCGTAAGCCCGCACGATCTACAGCATTATATAATGTTGATGACACTTGACAAATCCCTCCGCCAACTCCTTCAGAAAATTCCCCTCTAACAATAATAGGAGCTCGCTTATATCCTTTATCCAATGTCCGCATCCCTACAACTTGGTTAAATGAAAAAGTTTCATTTGGGAAAACAACGTGATTGTCAATTGCTTTTGCAGCAAGTGAGATATTGTGCGAACGACTTTTATTGTTAGCATTAAAATACGTCACGTACTGACCAATCTGTTGTACGCGAATGTAAGCAAGCAACTCACTGTCAACTTTCGGGTAAATATCCATTTCAGGTACTTCTACCTTAGAAGATCCATTCCCAAAGAAATAGGTATAAAACTTCTCCTTAAATCTCTCTCTATTAAGTCTGTAGCCTACCTGTTCTGGGACAATGCTTCCCTGTTCGTTAATCACGGCATTTATAGGAGCCCGGTAAATTTTCTGATCAAGTTTGTCGATGAAGTGTTGATATTTTTTTTCATCAATCATTGGCGTACTTGGTATGGGTACTGTAAAGTTTTCACGGTTCACTATCGCAATCGTCTGCCCTTGTTGTGTGACCGTTAAGCTGTCCGGATGCTCAACGGGTTGAGCCAATAATAACAAGAGACCAGCCATCCATATTTGTATCATTAATTGGTATACCTCCCAACAATAGTATGAACAGGAGTATTCCCTTTAATGTACTTCTTCCAACAACACTTTTTAACAAAGTCATTTAAAAATAGGATAATTTACCAGACTACCTTGTAGAGCATAATACAATGTGGTAACATAGTAGTCAAAGGGGAGATCTTATGAACATGTCAGAATGGAATTCCCAAGTTCGCCGGGGAATTTTAGAATTTTGTATTTTGCTGCTGATCAGCAAGAAGCCGCGTTACGGATACGAGTTAGTGACATTGCTGGACAAATGGGAGCCCTTTGCGATAACGGAGGGAACATTATATCCCCTTTTACGCAGGCTGCTCAAAGAAAAGTACATCGAATCCTACTGGAAAGAATCCGAATCAGGGCCGCCGCGCAAATACTACAGCTTAACTGCTGCCGGACATCACTTGTTAGAGATGATGTCTCTAGAGTGGGATAAAGTTACCTCTGCAGTAAATAAAATCCAATTTTACAAAGGAGAGGAAAGTTTATGAGCCCGAATGGGAAATTGTATTTGGATATGTTCTATCAACATTTAAGAAAATTACCAGAGGATGAACGACTGGACGCAGTTCGGGAAATTGAAAGTCATATCGAGGAAGGAGTGCGTAACGGTCAACAGGAGGATGTAATTTTAACGAAACTGGGAGATCCACGAAAACTAGCGAAAGCATATCGAAGCGAATTTATCATGCAGCGAAGCTCTACTCGTTCTGTCAGAAACGTATTCGCTATGATTGGTTTTTATTGTTCAACAGGATTGCTAAGCGTTATTGTCGTTCCAATTTTGGCAACTCTTGCGTACGGCTTCGGTTTTTGCGCAGCCCTTATATTTATTGCAGGTATTATTCGTACATTTGGGGTTACATGGATCCAAATGAACATTGGCCCCAATTTATCCGTCCCACTAGAGTGGAGCATGGTTTACGCTCTAGTTGTAGGCGGAATCATCGGAGGTATCGCTTATTTTAGTTGGAAGTATCTTCGAGTTTATTTGAATTTCCTCGCGGCCAGTTACCGTAAAGTATTACCAGTGAATAAGCAGTAATAAAAACTAAGTCCAAACTTATCGCCATTACAACCAAAACAATAAAAAACCATTTTTCATTTTAAAAATGTTTCTATAAATCATTGACCCGTCAGTCAATTAAGCATAGAATGATATTGACTACCGAGTCAATATCATTCTATGCTTATGGAGGGATTTCCAATGAATGTGGTCGAGTTGCATGGATTAACGAAGGCATATAAGAAAAATCGAGGGATTGAGGACATTACTTTTTCGATCCAACAAGGAGAAGTGTTTGGTTTTATTGGTCCAAACGGTGCTGGAAAGAGCACGACGATTCGAACGCTCCTTCATTTTATTCACCCTACTGGGGGGAGCGCCAAGATTTTTGGCAAGGATATTATTCAGCATTCAAAGGACATTCGGCAAAATGTCGGTTATTTGCCATCTGAAATTCATTATTATGATGATATGAAGGTGATTGATTTATTAAAATACTCTGCTCGATTTCATAAAAATTTTAATCAAAATCGGATGAAGAAATTAGCAGATAGGCTTGATTTAGATTTAGGCAGAAAAATTGAAGATCTTTCATTTGGAAATCGGAAAAAAGTAGGCATTGTTCAAGCGCTTTTGCACGAACCAAAGCTGCTGATTTTGGATGAACCGACTGGCGGGCTTGATCCTCTCATGCAAAACACCTTTTTCGAGCTTCTTTCAGAGGAAAGAGATAAAGGAGCGACGATCTTTTTCTCCTCACACATTTTAAGCGAGGTGCAAAAAATGTGTGACAGGGTTGCGATCATTAAGGAAGGCCGATTGGTTACCGTTGAAAAAGTGGAACAGCTTATCCGCAATAAAGTCAAAACGATTAAGCTTCTTTTCGACCAAGTACCTGGAATCGAATTTTCTATACCAGGCGTAATTCAAAAAAGCACCCACGGGAATGAAGTTACCCTCCTTTATAATGGTGATTTAAAAGTGTTGCTTGCAAAATTACAGGAATTAACGTTAAAGGATTTACTCATTGAAGAACCAAGCTTGGAGGAAGTCTTCATGCATTATTATGAAAAAAGCGGGGTGACGCAGGGATGATTTTTCAAAGAGAATGGAAACGAAATTTGAAGTCGCTCATTATTTGGAGCTTAGTACTCGCTGGTTTAATTATTTGGCTCTTAAGTATTTTCCCTCAATTTGCGAAGGAACAAGCGAATATGCAGCAGCTGTTGAAGGCTTATCCTGAATCGATGCGAAACGCATTTGGGATGAATCAGCTTGATTTTGGTACACTGATCGGCTTTTACGGAGTAGAGATCCATATGATGACGACCCTGCTTGGCAGCATTTATGCCGCACTTCTCGGCTCCAATATTGTTGCAAAGGAAGAAAGTGAAAAAACGATTGAGTTTTTATTATCAAAGCCCGTTTCAAGAACCAGCATCATTTTGCAAAAATATCTCGCTGTGATCATGAATGTGTTTTTGATCAATGCTATTTCCGTACTTGCTAGTGTGATCGGCTTTCAGTTTGGAGAAAGCCCGAACATTCCTTGGAACACGTATTTCTTGTTAGCTCTTGGAACCTTTTTACTTCATTTAACCTTTGCTTCTCTGTCTTTCTTGCTCTCAAGCATCATGCGGAAGACAAAAAATACGCTTTCGATCTCGCTTGGAATCGTATTAGTTACTTATTTTTTTAATATCATGGCTGGTATTTCAAAGAATTTAGAAAACCTCAAATATGTGAGTCCCTTTAAATATGTAGACGCTGCAACGATCGTTCCGGATAAAGCACTCGATCCGCTTTACGTCGGGATCATGATTTTTGTTATAATTATTAGTATCGCATTTTCCTTTATGATCTATCGCAGAAAGGATATTACCGTTTAAAGAGGTGTATAATTTGTATCAAGCGTTTGAAAAGCTCACGCAGGAAAAAAAGGATTTGATTATCAAGGTTGCCATCGAGGAATTTTCCCAAAATGGCTTCGAAAAAGCATCCACAGATACGATTGCGAAAAGAGCTGGAATCTCAAAGGGCAGTCTTTTTCATTATTTTAAAAGCAAGAAAAATTTGTTTGTCTACTTAGCCGAGCATGTCATGAACATGTTAATAGATACGATTATGGATGTGCTCCGCCACATGCAGGCCGATGATTTTTTCGAGCATATTATTGATATTACACTCATGAAACAGCGTATCGCCTATCAATATTCCTCTGAAACCCAGTTTCTTTTGAACGCACTTATGCATCCGCCTGTTGCAGTGAAGCCGGAAATGGAAACCATCCTGGCCAAGCAGTGGGAAACGTATCAGCAAAATTTCATGTATAAATATGTGTATCAAAAGGAGCTTCTTGATCATGAACGCTTGCGACCAGACGTAAATGAAGATACAGTTGTTGAAATGACAAGACTGCTTGTTGAGAATATTTCGAATAAATATCAAATGATGTACAGAGACCAAAATGTGAATCTGTTTGAATATCAGGATCAGATATTGAAGGAGCTGCAGGATTATTTTTCAATTATAAAGAACGGGATTTATCGGTGAAGGGACTTGGGGTTCAAGCCCTTTTTTTATCCTATAATAATAGATAAAAAACAGATTTCTAGTCTACTGGGATCGATCATGCTATGATGACGCTAATTCTATTATTCGAAGGAGTAATAATCATGACGCAAACTTTTGATGCACTCGTTGTTAATAAACAAGAAGAACAATTTTTTGTTGAAGTTCAGAAGTTAACCCTTCAGGATTTACCTGAGAGTGAAGTCCTAATCCGTGTTCACTATTCTGGAGTGAACTATAAAGATAGTCTCGCCGTCATTCCTAATGGCAATATTGTTAAGACGTATCCATTTGTACCTGGGGTTGATTTAGCAGGAGTTGTGGTTTCGTCAAGTGATCCACGCTTTCAAGAGGGGCAAGAGGTGATTGCGACTAGCTATGAGATCGGTGTTTCTCATTTTGGTGGATTTAGTGAGTTTGCTCGTATCCCAGCGGATTGGATTGTTCCTCTTCCAAAAGGGCTTTCGTTAAAGGAGTCCATGATCATTGGAACAGCAGGTTTTACTGCCGCATTGTCCGTTCAACGACTAGAAGAGCATCATGTTTCTCCTAAAAAAGGAAAGGTGCTTGTCACAGGTGCAACAGGCGGCGTTGGAAGCTTTGCAGTCTACATCCTTTCTGCTTTAGGCTATCAGGTCGAAGCAAGCACAGGTAAAGAATCTGAACACGAATATTTAAAAAAACTCGGAGCAACGACCATTGTTTCACGCGACGAGGTATATGATGGAAAAATAAAAGCATTAGGCAAGCAAAAATGGGCAGCTGCTATTGATCCAGTTGGCGGAGAACAACTTGCTGCTATCTTAAGTCAAATACAGTACGGAGGTTCCTTGGCTACAAGTGGGTTAACAGGTGGGACGAAGGTGCCAACCACCATCTTTCCATTCATCCTTCGAGGTGTAAACTTACTCGGAATTGATTCTGTCTATTGCCCAAAGGAAACACGTTTGAACATATGGAATCGTCTAGCAACTGACTTCAAGCCAGCAAACCTAGATGAGCTTATTCAACAAGAAGTCACTCTTGACCAGCTACCTGATGTGCTGCCTACCTTATTAAAAGGACAAGCACGAGGTAGAATACTTGTAAAATTGTTTTAATATGTACATCTTTCCTAAAGGAGGAATTCCCCCTTTAGGAAAGATGGTGATTTATCCAACTTTCAGTTCAATCATATCAATGATTGATTCATCCTTTACTAGTATAAAGTCAGTATGAATATAATTTGTACCAAACAAATTTCGCAGATCTTCATATTTTAAATGCGTTGCTTTTACTAAAACATCATCTTCTTTATAAACATAAATCGAAAAATAGGTTTGTAAAAATCCCAAAAAAACATCCACACTTATACCAAGTTTCTCAATATATTCACTATTAAATTCAATGAATCCTAGTAAGGATTTACTATTTTCAAATAAGTTTGTCATTCCTTGTAAAACAAATGGTTCATATCCCTCTACATCAACTTTAAACAGTACAGCTTCGGAGATCCTTTCTCTACTAAATAAAGTATCTATTTTTATAGATTTGATTGGGACCTTTTCAATTAAGTTATGAGAAGGGATGTAGGTAGCAGAAG
Organism: Bacillus sp. 03113; assembly: GCF_006546985.1. Lineage (GTDB taxonomy): Bacteria > Bacillota > Bacilli > Bacillales > Cytobacillaceae > VATK01. The sequence continues at coordinate 422,170 of NZ_VATK01000001.1, read as the reverse complement.
ATGTGCCTGACCAATGTTTATCTATAAAAAAAATCTTTTCTTCATCGTCCTTATCAGAAGCAATCGCGTTAATGATTGTGATTTGTGATTTATTCGGATGAACATCTTTCGAGCGGTTTATGTATTTAAGCAAATGGCTGTTTGCTTCAATACCATAAATTTTTGTATTTACAGGGTATGTGGCAGAAAAGATACACTCTCCATAATTAACCCCAACATCAATAACCAGATCTGGCTTAAATTCATTAACGGCCTTCGACCAAAAATGTGTCAGCCTTTTTTGAGTAATCCCGTTGCTAATTAGCAAAGCTCTTCCACGGTTTTCTTCGGAATCTACATAAAGGGTATTGAAACTAGGCAGCATGACTTTGTCTGGTAACTTTTTAATATTTAAAGTCTTGTACTTAAGCAATATTCCTAAATCAATTAAAAATTTCCATGTTTTCGGGTAATTTTCCCATATTCTCATTAGGAAAGGTTTTCGAATAGCAGCTTTGATCTTCAAGTAGCGCCCTCCTATAAATCAATCATCTTCTTTAGAGTATAAAATTATCAGAAAAAAATGAAAATCCTTTTTAGAGGTTCTTAATAGAAACTTTACAATTCATCCAAACTTCACACTAACGACACCCCGATTATATCTTCTAGAGAGTGCGTCTGTGCTTTAGGACCCCAAAGAATAGTACGATAAATACAATTCCATACAGAAAAATCCAGCCAAATTGCCAATAGTAGAAATCAGGTATCGATTTCATGTTATCTTTTGAACTCATCATTTCTAAAGAGAAGCGAATAGGCGGTAAAATCCAGATTAGCCCTTTTAAGAGCAAACTTTTAAACGTAGAAAGTGCTACAGAAAAAACGAGGATACTCATCACTCCCCACCATGTATTTCTCTTATTTTTCACTACGTCTCTAGTGAAGAGGGCCGATAAGGCGATGGATAAAATAGATAGACTAAAATGAGACATAAACCCAAGAATTATATGCAGTGGACGAGTCTCGCCGCCAAACATATCAAAAACAACTGGATAAGCTACTGACACGGCGCTTAGAAAAAGACCAATTAAGACACAAATAAGAAATAGAGCAAGGTGATAATCCTTTGAACTTTTGGCATGAAATAAGGTAATCTGTTTTAACCCCTCATCTTCAGCATGAAATACCGTTACGGTAAACCATCCCATGACGAAAAAGAGAACGACAGATGTATAGGAGTAGCTGTCTAATATTGGATTCGGCTCAAACGTATAGTTCACGATAAGAGATATAATAAAAATAGAAAGAGGGGGAACATATCGGTAAGACCTTAAGTAATTAATTGATTGATAGATCAATAAGCCTTTCATTTTCTTTTCCTTTCATTTAGAAGTAGTTATCGAACTCATGTATCCTATTTAATTGCCTGATCGAAGCCCCTTTTTGTAAAAGTTCAATTAATATTTTGTCTGTATGTTCTCGTTTTACAATGACCTCAACCTCATTAACCTCGTTATTCAAACGAATTTCCTGTTGAATTTTGATAAAGGGAAGTAATTCTATGAATGATTTCTGTATAGAAATTTCGAAAACAAGTCTATTATTTTTAGTTCCAAGTATGGAATCTTCTTGAACTACTTGATGATCTTTAATGAATAGAATACTTTCAACTAGATTTTCTAGTAATTTCGTTTCATGACAAGTTAAAACAATGCTTAGCCCTCTTTCTTTTAACAGCAAAAGAATTTCTTCTAGGTCTCTTTGTGCCTTAGGATCAAGTCCAGACAAAGGCTCATCTAATATTAGAAGATCAGTGTCTTCAAGCATCGCTTGCATAATGGCAACCTTCTGTTTCATTCCTTTAGAAAAATTTGCAATTCTAGTATGACGATCATCATGCAAATGAAAGGTTTCTAGCAGGTCACCCACTCTCTGACGCAATTGTTTCTTATCCATTCCCCTAATATTACCCATATGAGTAAGATATTCTTCCGGAGTAAACGGGATTTCCACGGGAGTAACTTCTGGAACATACCCAATTTTTAACTGCTGTATATAGTTGTGAATTTGACCACCATCCGGTTTTACAAGACCCCCAATTATTTTTAGTAGAGTACTTTTTCCAGAGCCGTTCTTACCAACAAGCGCTACAATTTGATTAGCACAAATTGAAAAAGATGTTTTTTCTAAAACCTTTTTGTCATGATAAGATTTGGTAATATCCTTCAATTCCATAATCGTTTTCAAGTTTACACATCTCACTTTTAGTTATTAAGTTTGTAAATAAAAGATATAATTACTAAAAATTGTAACATGATTTTTAAGTACTTACTCCTAATTCACCATTAATAACTTAAAAATTTCATATTTCTTTATCGTTTTGATTTATAGCGTGTTAATCTAAGGAAGCCGTTCGTTAATTGTATAACTATAAAAGACTGCATCCAATACTAGATGCAGCTTCATCATTATTTATGAATTTTTAGTGTACTCATCTCATATCCTTCCGCCAAAACAGGTATATTAAATTGCGCTTTTTGAGGTGAAGCTTTCACTAAAAATACGGTCCCTTCATTATTATTCACCTCGATACGATCTACGATATATCCTTTTTCGGTGTAAATATACCATTTCTTATCGTGTTGTAATATGGTTGTTTCATTTGGCTTTTGCTTTGCTTGTTCCCATTGCTCTTTTAAATCATATGGTATTTTTGCATTAATATCTCCACTTGTTATTCCAGGTGCTAGAACCTTTTGCTGTAAAAAACCTTTTATTTCTAGTTTAGGAGTAAACAATTCAGTATGAACAGGTACATTTACTTCCAAACTCAAAGGATGTAAATAGTCCACAATCTCTCCATTCGAATCATAGGTTTCATACTTCACTAATATCCCTGAATCTTTATCCACCCAAAACCGAAAAGATTGAAACCTATGCTTATTCACATTTCCTTTTAGCACGACTGTATTATGGTCTAAAAGCTCTTCATTTTGTTTTTCGATTTCCCATGTGTTTAAATCTCTCGTATAATTCGATGCAATTTCATAAGGAAACAAGGAGCTTTGTGCGACGCCAATAGGCGGGCGCTCACGATAGTTTGTTACAGGAATTCCTTCTTGATCTATCGAAAAAGCATCTTCAATTTGTAATGTACTAGAACGTTTTTCTTCGACATATTGATATTTGATATAACTACGGGTTTCATGGTCAACACCCCACAAATATCCTTTTCCATAGTAAATAAATTCATCGACACTCTTTCCGTTCTCTTCAGTTGATACTTTACTGTAGCCACCAGGTTTATGATTTAAACTCAGTTCATAATCGACAATCAGTCTGCTTCCGCTTGTTACATATTCAAATTTTCCTTTAGCCGTATCAAAATAATCAACTGAATTAATCATCTTTGTTAATATCTCTTTTTTTGTCATATCCTTTGTATATTCTTCCTGCTTCGGTGGTGTATAAATGGTACTGGATTTAAGCTTCTCTTGGGTTTCAGTTGATTGTTGATCTGTTTTTCCATTAAATAAGCCCGCTTCGATGCTTAAGTAAGAGGCGATTCCCAAAAACATGATGGTTGCAATGGCTGCACTCAGTATTGGTCTAAAACCCTTCTTAATCGGAGCTTCCTTTTGATATAAAGATCGCAATACATGTTGTTTGTGCTTTTCTTCAAATCGAATGTCATTCAAGACGGTTTCATTCATTTTATTTTTTAAATCATTTAATTTATTCACCATAAGTCCCACCTTCTTCTAAAGCTTTTTTTAATTTCATCCGTCCTCGATGCAAACGGGTCTTGATCGTATTTATATTCACCTTCAATAAATCCGAGATTTCTTCAATTTTGAATGATTCATAGTAATAGAGAATGATGGCCTCTCTTTCTTTCAATGGCAAATCCAGTACTTTTTGTGAAATAAATTCATTCTCATTTTCATGACTAGCTTGGACTTTTTTAAATGGGAGATATTCCGTGAAAACTAAGTTTTTGTAAGCCCAGCTTTTCCTTACATCCTTACATCGATTCACCGTAATTCGGATGAGCCAAGTTTTATAGGAAGAGCCTTTTCGAAAATTATCTAAATGTTGAAAAGCCTTTAAAAATACATCTTGGGCAACATCCTCCGCTAGCTGCTTATTTTTCAAAAATGTATAGGCTATTTGAATAATATCGTTCCCATACTCCTCCATCAGCCACCTTAATATTTCTTCGTGATTCATTTCATCACAAATTTCCTCTGTAAAAACACGCGCTTTTTCAATCATTTATTCCCCACCAATCTCGGAACTTTAGTAATTAGACGACTCATCGTAAAAATAGGTTCGCTTTTATAATAAAAGGTTAAATATGGTATTCTACCAATATCCTACTATGATTTGAGGTTTTATGGATGTATAGACGAAATCGATTTGCCTATGGGACCATGATTATGATTGTTATGATTTTAGGCTTATCCTCTAGAAAACTATCGTTCGTTATCCCTGATTTTTTAGATCTTTATTTGGGGGATGTATTGTGGGCGCTGATGATATTCTTTATGATTGCTTTCTTTTTGCCGACCATAAAAACAAAGTTGGTTGCGATTATCGCAGTCTTATTTTGCTTTTTTATAGAAGGAAGCCAATTGTACCATGCTGAATGGATCGACAAGATTAGACATACGACATTAGGCGGATTGGTGCTTGGATATGGATTTTTATGGAGTGATCTCGTTTCGTATGTAATAGGCATTGGAATTGGAGTCATAATCGAGTTTGTACGAGGGAAAATTCGAGATAAGGATATATGATGAAATAAAATAGAAAAGCTCCTCTCTTTTCAACATCAACCTCCATCATTTTCTCCCTCTTTTTTATTCATAATTTTTAAAATTTTAGAATATTTTAAAAAATATTTTGTTTCTTAACGTCATTTTTTGTATCTTTTTGTAGGTTGTTCATAGAATAAATCTCATACCTTTACATAAATTTAACAGATTAAACAGGACTTCAGTAAATGTGTTAAAATTTATATTCACTGTATTAAAATCTAGGGGGATGAATAATGGAGAGTTTTGTATCTAGTTTAAATGGTATTTTGTGGAGCACACCTGTCATTTATATAGTGTTAGGTGTAGGGTTAATCTTTTCTATCTTATCTCGTTTTTTGCAAATTAGGCACATTAAAGAAATGATTACACTTATGTTTAAAGGGAAAAGCTCTGAAGCAGGTGTTTCTTCTTTCCAGGCTCTTTCTATCGCATTATCTGGCCGTGTAGGAACGGGGAATATTGCTGGAGTGGCTACAGCCATCGCATTCGGTGGTCCTGGAGCAGTATTTTGGATGTGGTTTATGGCTTTTATTGGTGCATCAACAGCTTTTATTGAATCTACACTTGCACAAATTTATAAAGTGAAGCACGAAGGTCAATATCGAGGCGGTCCAGCTTATTATATTGAAAAAGGGATCGGTTCAAAATGGTTTGCGATCCTCTTTGCTTTCGCAGCACTTATTGCTATGGCTATTCTAATGCCTGGCGTTCAATCGAATTCCATTGCTACTGGAATTGAAAATGCTTTTGGAACACCTAAATATTTAACAGGTATTGTAATCATTCTTTTGTTAGGATTTATTATTTTCGGTGGGATTAAGCGTATCGCAAATGCTGCTTCACTTATCGTTCCATTTATGGCATTAGGCTATATTTTATTATCGATTGTGATTGTTGCCATGAATATTTCTGAACTGCCAGCTGTCATTTCCCTTATTTTTAAAAGTGCCTTTAACTTAGAAGCTGCTTTTAGCGGGATGATGGGGATGGCAATCGCTTGGGGTGTAAAACGTGGTATTTATTCAAACGAAGCTGGACAAGGTACAGGCCCTCATCCAGCAGCAGCAGCAGAGGTATCACATCCTGTTAAACAAGGCTTAGTACAAGCTTTTTCCGTTTATATCGATACGTTATTTGTTTGTTCCGCTACAGCGTTTATGATTTTGTTTACTGGCATGTACAATACACAAGCTCCTGATGGCACTTTTCTAATGAATAACCTAAAAGGTGTAGAAGCGGGTCCTGGCTTTACTCAAGCAGCAATCGACCAGGTCCTTCCAGGATTCGGAGCGGGCTTTGTGGCAATTGCTTTGTTCTTCTTTGCTTTTACAACGATTATGGCGTACTACTATATCGCAGAGACAAATTTATCTTATTTAGTTCGTAAAAACAATAATATTCCAATGATGCTATTAAAATTAGTTCTTTTAGCCTCGACTTTCTACGGAGCGATTAAAACGGCTAATTTAGCTTGGGCTCTAGGAGATGCGGGGTTAGGAATCATGGTTTGGTTAAACATGATTGCCATTATTATTCTAGCGAAACCAGCTCTCGTTGCCTTAAAAGACTATGAAGAACAGAAAATGCAAGGAATTGATCCTGTCTTTGACCCTAAGGCATTAGGAATTAAAAATGCTGATTTTTGGGAAAAAGAATATGTAAAAGATGAAGAAAATGCTTCATAATACTTTTCGAGACAATGGAGGTTAGATTTAATTCTAACCTCTATAAAACCTTTTATTTTTTATATCCTAAAAAAATCCTTTCCATTAACACTATCTGCATAGTAAACTAATGTCATAAATGGACGCAATTTTCTGAAAAGATGAACAATTTTCTTTTTCCAAGGGGGAATTAAAGGTGAATACAACAGAAAAACAACTATTCTCAGAGTATAGCGTTTCATCCTTCTATGATGAGATGTTTTCACCCAATAATGAAGTAAGAAAGCACTACGAACAGGTCCATCGCCAGTTACAGGATATGGGCTCTGAGGAATTGATCAAACGGCAGCAATCCACTGAAGCGCAGATGGTGAAGCAAGGAATCACCTTCACGTTATATCATGAACAGCATGCCGACCCCCTTGAACGTACGATCCCTTTTGATACCATTCCGCGTATTTTGACAGCGGAAGAATGGAGCTTCCTTGAAAAAGGATTAAAACAGAGAGTATCGGCATTGAATCGATTTATTTACGACATTTATCATGAGCAAAATATCATACATGACAAGATTATCCCTAGGAAGCTGATTGTCACCAACTGTTACTTCCGTCCAGAAATGATGAATGTCCAAGTACCAGAAAATACGTATATTACGTTATCTGGAATTGATTTAATACGAGATGACAATGGAGAGTTCTATGTTTTAGAAGACAATTTACGTACTCCTTCTGGCATCTCCTATTTATACAAGAATCGCCAGCTCATGAGCCAATGTTTACCAGAGTTATTGTTTCATAACCAAGTTCGCTACATGGATCATGGCTTGAATGACCTTTTATCTGGTCTAAGAAGCATGGCACAAAGTGGCAAGAGCGAGCCGAAAGTCGTGTTATTGACACCAGGTCGATATAATTCAGCATATTATGAGCATTGTTTCCTTGCACAAGAGATGGGAATTGAACTTGTAGAAGGCAAGGATCTTGTCGTGATCGATCATAAAGTGTATATGAAGAGCTTTCATGGTCTAGAACAGGTAGATGTCATTTATCGTAGATTGGATGACGACTATTTAGATCCTCTTGCTTTCCTGCCAGATTCCCTGTTAGGAGTCACAGGTCTTATGAATGCTTATCGAGCAGGAAATGTGACGATTACCAATGCCCCTGGTACAGGTGTGGCAGATGATAAAGCCATCTACGCCTATGTACCAGATATGATTCGCTACTATTTAAATGAGGAACCAATTTTAAAAAATGTTCCTACCTATATTCTCTCTCGTGAGGATGAACGAGAATATGTTTTGAATCATTTATCTGAGCTTGTCGTAAAAGAAACTTCACTTTCAGGCGGATATGGGATGCTAATCGGACCTCAAGCAACGGAAGAAGAGATTGCTTTGTTTGCTGAAAATATTAAGCAGGACCCAAATCGATACATTGCTCAACCAACGATTAAGCTTTCAACAGCTCCTTCACTTATTGGAGATAAAATCAAGCCACGTCACATCGACTTGCGTGCGTTTGTGATCGCTGGAAAAGAAATCAGTGTCGTTCCTGGAGGATTAACAAGGGTCGCTTTGAAAGAAGGCTCCTTAGTCGTAAACTCTTCTCAAGGCGGCGGCAGCAAGGATACTTGGGTTCTTGATTGATCGTATTTCACTTGATATTTGATAGAAGAAAGGTAGGAATATTCAATGCTTAATCGTGCTGCTGAACAATTATTTTGGATCGGTCGTTACATGGAAAGAATTCAAAACCATACTCGTTTAATTCAAGTTGGCTATCATATGCGCCATGAGTTAAATAGAAGCACTGCCCAATCCGATTTTGCTTGGGAAAGGCTTTTAGAAAGCTTTAATTGCCAAAAGGATTTTTACCAGGATTATGCTGAAGCAAATGAAAAAACAGTGCTTCATTATATTACCTTTGACTCATTAAATATCAATTCGATTTATTCTTGTATCAAACACGCTAGAACGAACGCTCATGCAGTAAGAGATAAGCTTCCGAGCGAATCTTGGGAGACCTTAAATGCACTCTACCTTTGGATGCAGGAAAAAGATATTGGTGATGTGTTAATGGAAACTCCTTACTTATTTTTTCAAAAATTGAAGGAATGGATTGCTTTATTTAATAACAGTCTGGAGTGCTCCATGCTCCGTCAAAGTGAATGGCACGTGCTGCAAATGGGAATTTCGATCGAACGTTCTGAAAATATGGTCCGTATGCTCAGATCCATTCATCAAGAGTTTCTTTATGATTCAACGTTTGTGCACAGTCATGATCAATATCACAAAATGTGTGCCTTTTTAAAATCCTTGAATGCCTATGAAGGGTTCCGGACAATATGTGCTAATGACATGCAAATTGGAAAAATTGTTGAGTTTTTAATGGGCTGTGATTTGTTCCCGAGGTCGTATTATACTTCATTGATCACGTTGGAAACGCATTTAAAGGCGTTGCAGCAGTTATTGCCTTATACTTCTTTATATTACAAAGCAGCTGGGAAGCTTGAAAAATTAATTTCTCACGTTACTTACTTGGAATGGAGTCACTTATCTATGGATTCTTTACAAGAGATGCTCAATGATTTGCTCTTGTCTTCGAATGAAATAGGTGCTCTTATTACAAGAGCATTTTCACAAGAGGAGATGGTAAGAGTATGAAAATACAAATTTCCCATATGACTCGCTATCGTTATGAAGCACCGGTTTTCAATAGTGTAAATGAAGTGCGCTTAACACCACGCACGAACGATCGCCAATCGTGTCATCATCATTCAGTCTTCATTAATCCGACAGTGCCTTTGTTTACGTACGAGGACTATTTCGGCAACCGAGTATATAGCTTTTCCATTGCTGATCCGCATGATGAAATTGTCATCAAAACACACTCGATTGTTGCTACTTATGATGAGAAGATCGAGGAGGTCCAACAATATCCGCTGGAAGAGGAACTAAGAATCCTCTCGAGTGAACAATATCAAAACGACTTTGCTGAATATTTGACAAACACAGCCTATACATTTCTAACTCCAGATATCAAAGCATTCACAGAGGATACACAAAATAGTCCAGATGTTACGAGTGTGTATCAAATTATCGAAAACATCTCTGGGGCTATCTATACACAATTTAAGTATGATCCTGAAGCAACCGATGTACACACCACTGTCGCTGACACGTTCAAGCTGAAACGAGGAGTATGCCAGGATTTTGCCCACTTGATGATTTCCATGTGTAAGAGTCTTGGCATCCCAGCTCGTTATGTGAGCGGCTATCACTTTGTCGGTGATCTCCAAGGTGGACACGCTGACTTTGAACAAGCCTCCCACGCTTGGGTAGAAGCACAAGTCCCTGGAATTGGCTGGTTAGGCTTTGACCCCACCAACAACGGCAAAGTCAACTGGCGCTATGTAAAAATCGGTCACGGACGCGACTACAAGGATATCGTCCCAATTAAAGGAAGCTACCGCGGCGTCGCCAACCAAACTCTTGAAATAGCTGTCGACGTACAAAAACTTGAAAATTAACAAGGAGAACCGGGTTGGGTGCCCGGTTCTTCATTATATATAATTTTGTAACTGGCCCAATTGTTCACGCCTCATCACAAGTAGCTTCTTAAAATTTTATTCATCCTACTTTCCGCATACTCATCCATGTGCTTCCTTTTTTTACTGTCATAAAAAGAATGGTAAGAACCGCAATAATGGTAAGTGCAACGACCGATGAACGCAGCAGCAAAAGACTGAATAATAAGCTTAATGAAACGGCGATTCCTTTCATGAGCGGACGTTTAAATAGTTTAATGGCCGCGAAGATGCCAATTAATGCGTTTGCGATGAAAAAGGCATTCGCTAAAGCGACCAATTTTTCAACTGTAACTATATGAAGCAGCACGAGTGTTGCAACGGTTAAATGGATCATGATCAGGAGGATAATTCCAGCAACCGGTGCTCCGTTCCGTGATTTTCTTGTTAGGAAATGAAGTGCCGAAACGGTTTGTGCAAGGGACGCGATCAAGCGTGATACTCCTCCAGCGATCATCAAATAAGTCGTTAAGCAAAGTCCGACTGCTACAATAGTTAATAAACCAATAGATAATCCTCCAAACAACGGGTACAAAACGCCCGTTAATTTGATCGAAAATTGGGCACCTGAAAAATCCGTCCACTGTACAGCTCCAGCAATGAGTAAATTAACAATCGTGATGACAAAGGCACTTATGAAAATGGCCTTTCGAATCGTCTGTTTCGGATTTTTCACTTCAGCTGAGTAGTTCCCAATGATTTCCCATCCAACAATGATCCAAAACAGAAGCAATAAGCTATGTCCAAACGACGGTGCATGGAACGCCTGTGATACTAATTCAGTTCGATGATGGAACAGCAAGGAAAATGCGCTTCCACTCGTTAAAATCAAAACTGCGAGTGACGAAATAACAAGTGATAGATTTCCGAGAAAGCTTAACCGAAAAAGCAAGGTCAGCCCACTCAAGATTAGAAGGACAATAGCTATCCACTCCGCTTTAATCGCAGAATCAAATAACCAAGTCGTCAAATATTCAGCCGCTGTCATCATAACAGCGATAGGTCCCATAAATGCTGCAATCATTAAAAAGATCGAAGAAAGATTTTTCATTCGTTGTCCAAATGCCTGCTCAATCGCATTTCCTATCCCAGCTTCTCCTGGAAACATTAACGTTAATTCCCCACAAAGATACGCAAAAAACAAGCCTATTATCGACATTATTAACCATGCGAAAATCGCATAATCTCCTGAAGTATCATAGATAATGGATGGCAATAATATAATTCCTGACCCTAGAAGTGGCCCAATAATTAAGCCGCTTAACGTAAGCGAGCCGATTTTTCTTTGATTCATATCTCTTCCTCTTTTCAAAATAGTGATGGTTATAAGAAAAGCTCTAGCGCCCTTGTTCAACCCTAGAGTCTTGCTTCTAACCCTTGTAAACAAATACGCGTATTTTTAACAGATATTACTTAATTCCTATTGTATTCGCTGCTTTATGTTCAGTAAAATAGATATGTATGATAGATGATATCGGATATTACGATAATTGGAGGGAATGGAGATGGAAATTCGGCATTTGCAAACGTTCAAATCGATTGTAGAGGCAGGAGGTTTTGCCAAAGCTGCCCTTCAGCTAGGCTATGCTCAATCTACGATCACTGCTCATATTCAAGCCTTGGAATTTGATCTAGAAGGTCCGTTATTTGATCGTCTTGGGAAAAGCATTGCTTTAACAGAGCTCGGCAAGTCCTTTCTCCCGTATGCAAATGAAATGCTGCGTTTGCATAAAGGAGCAAAAGAGCTGCATCAGTCTTCCATTACGAAAAAAGGGAAGATCACGATCGGAGCATCAGAGTCTTTAACCGTATATCGTTTACCGATGATCATTCAGTCTTATAAAGAGAGATATCCTGACGTGCATTTATCCGTTCGCGTTGGGACATGTGATGAGCTTCAGCATTTAGTTGAAATAGGAGATTTGGATATCGCACTGCTGCTCAATTTAGATTTTAAAAAGCATCCAGCGCTTGAAATGGAAAAAATGATTGATGAACATATGAGCATTATTTTTTCACCGAATCAACTTCAGCCAAATTCGGTTCTTTATTCAGAAAGAACGTGCCCGTATCGCTCGTTAATGGATAAATTTATAGCGGAGCAGCAAATGTCACCAACGTCCTTTCATGAATTTTGGAGCATCGAAGCCATTAAGCAGTGTGTCCAATGTGGTTTAGGCATGGCACTCGTTCCGGAAATAACGATTCAGAATGAATTGAGAGAAGGAAAACTTGCAGCTAAACGACTAAATGAAAAGCATGGTAAGGTCGCAACCTTTCTTTTTTACCATAAAAGCAGATGGGTCTCTCCTATCGTTCACTATTTTATCGAAGAAGCTAAACGATACTTCGAAGTCGAAAAGCAGAAAACAATCACCGATAAAATAGGATAACAAGTAACAAATATTAAACTGCGTACTTCGACACTTTTTTCCCATTTACTTTTTTTAAAAAAAAGATAACATAGATTTAAAGGCAAACTTGTTGAAAATCAAGGACGCAAAGCTATAGGGGTCTCTGTCTAATGATAAGCGCAAGTACCAATGTTCTAATCCGAAATGATGGAAGACGATATTTTCGGAAAACTTGATGTCGCAAAAGTTTGACTAGACTTGCCGGCTGTGTGCTCAAGCTAGACATCAGCCTTACATCAAAACTAGACAAGACCAGCCAGCTGCCATCAAATCATAAAGGAGAGTTTTGATGTCTAAATCACCATGGCTCACACCAGAGCAAGCAAGAGAAAAGAAAGAATTGAAAAAAAAGCTCATCTATATATCTTTTTTTGTTGGAATTATATTTTTTAGTGCCTTATTTACGATACTAGGACACCAATTATAATGAGCTAACGAAGACCCTGTTTGATGGGGTCTTTTCACATTTATGAATGGATTCGAAAAAAATCTACCATTTTCTTCTATATTTAGTTTGGTATCTTTATTGGTTTTTCTTCATATAACCTTACCAATGTTAATATACTGTATCGAGTCTTACATATAAGGAGGGAGTACCTTTATGGTCAGAAGAGATGGTACAAAAACACAGACACATGTTCATGAATTTTTAGGCAGTACCAAATTGGCAGAAGAAGACGAAGAGCGGTATAATCATCGTTTCGCAGGGGTTACAGGTGAAGCGATTCCAAGGGGAAGAAGTCATTTCCATGAAATAGAGACTAATACCGACTTTTTTGATCACCATCATGAGGTCGTGATAAGAACAGGCCCTGCTATCCCTGTTGGTAATGGTAAACATGTACACTTTGTGGAAGGTATGACTACTGTAGATGATGAACATGACCATGATTTTGAATTCGCCACTTTAATTGATAAGCCTCTTATATAAAGTCAATCGAGTAGGTAGAGAGAATAACTACTCCCAACCTTGGAATAGCTAAAAGTACAAATCACCTTTTTTCGGGTGATTTTTGTGTGTAGAAGTAAACGTCGATCCAACTCCTTAGAGGGTACCTGTCACCTTTGTTTAAAGGAATAGATTCGAAAAAACTCGACCATTTTGTTAAAGGTAGTCTGTGCTGATTTATCATTATAATTTGGTGAGTATGGATCACTAAATCCGTGCTTCCCTTGAAATTGGTATACTTCAAGATTCTTTTTCTTTAATGTTGGAATAAATTCTTTGAGATCAAAAGATTTCTCTTCCTGTGGAAAAAATAGCATGATCGGGCATTGCGGTGATAATTCTGCATAATTCCTAATCCGTGAACCGTAGTAGCCAACGATCCCATCTATCCATTTCTCCTCACTGCACAACCATGCAATCGTTGCTCCTACACTATATCCAACAATGAATATTTTGTTATATGTATCCTTCAGTTCTAAGATCAAATTTTTTATTTTTTTCGAAGCCATCCTAAACCCTACGTTTCCCATAAAATTTTGATAAGCCTCTTCTTCCTGGGCATATTCAAAATGAATTTCCCTTTCAAGTAAATTTGGACATACAACATCAAAACCTGACTTTGATAAAGATTGATAAATATCCTTCATATGCTGGTTTATTCCATAAATTTCGTGAATGACAATAATAACTGTGTCAGATTTTTTATGTATTTTTATCATTCTATCCCTCTTATATTTTTTCTCTTATTATACAATTAATGTTAATGCTATTTTATTTTTTAAGGCTGTTTTCGTATAGATTGTTGCTTTTAAACGCGTATCCTGCATACACTTCGCTTTCCGTGGGCGAGCGTCAAGCCTCCTCGTCGCATACGCTCCTGCGGGGTCTCGCCTTTCTCGCATTCCCACAGGAGTCTACGTGTATGCAGGCTGCTCCGAAACGTTTCTCCCAATATTTCATGTCAAAAGCAACAAACTTTGAGAAAACAGCCTTTTTTATAGAAGAAAGTGCAAACCAACACCTGTTTCAAAGGGTAGGCATATAAATAGGTACTGTCAAAATCAAATAATTGAGTTCCACCCTAACTAAGCTAAATTCCATATGTTTTATAACCAAAAATAGGATATAATACTATCTATTACAAAATCACGCTATTAAGGGAGTTATAGATTGTGAGAATAAGCTATACGAGGAATGCTGAAACACTTACCACTCTATGTAAAACTGTCCACCAATTACACTCAGCCTTAACTAAGGAGCTTTTATGATCGAGTTTGTCATTCGTAAATTAGGAACAAGTGAAAAAGCTCCGTTCCACCTATTACTATTAGCTGATCCGTCCAAAAAGCATGTGGAAGCTTATTTGAAAAGAAGTCAAAGCTACGTAGCTGATATGAATAATACGATAGTTGGTATATATGTATTGCTTCCAACGAGACCTGAAACCGTAGAAATTATCAATGTAGCAGTAGCAGAAAAACAACAGGGAAATGGAATAGGAAAATCGTTAGTGAAGCATGCTATCAAAACTGCGAAATTAAAAGGCTATAAAAAGATTGAAATTGGCACAGGCAACTCGAGCATCAGCCAGCTTGCTCTCTATCAAAAATGCGGCTTCCGTATCACTGGTGTTGATAAAGACTACTTCACTCGCCATTACACGAATGCGATCATCGAAAACGGCATCCATTGCAGAGACATGATTCGTTTGGCATTGGATTTGGTTTAATACTAGCAGTCATCCACGATTCGCGGATGCTTTTATTTTATGTACACGCTTTCATATTGATTGCAGATGGTTTAAACTAAAATGTATAACTTTCACTTGATTTCGATCGCCACTTAACGAACAAAGATTAATGAAATTTCATCTCATAAATGATAAGATCAAATATATAAGTTCATAATAAAAGTACGTACTTTTTAGTAACATAGGCACTATAAAGTTCCTATAGATTTTCGGAATAAAGCATTATAAGATTTTATATATGGAGGTCGGTTGCAAATGAAAAAATACAATATTTCTGTCGAAGCCACTCTTGAGGTAATCGGAGGAAAATGGAAATGTGTAATTCTTTGTCATTTAACCCATGGCAAAAAGCGGACGAGTGAATTAAAGAGGCTGATGCCTAACATTACACAAAAAATGCTTACCCAGCAGCTGCGTGAACTTGAGGATGATGGAGTAATTAATCGCATTATTTATAATCAAGTTCCTCCAAAGGTCGAATATGAGCTCAGTGAATATGGATGGAGCTTAAGCACTATTCTCGATTCTCTATGCGCTTGGGGAGAACAGCATATTACAAGAGTATATGGTGATAAATTCTCCGTTTTAGAAGAAAATGTTTTGAATGAGAAGCTGAAAAAAACGGAAGAAAAAGTTGGCGATTATTTAGAATTAGAGATCAATTGACACTCCCATCCTGAAATAGTGTCAGTAGGATTCTTGAATGACTTATCTTTCAAGACGAAGAATTTAAATATAAGGTAGCAGAGAAAAACCAATTTTTCTCCGCTGCCTTTTTTATATTATTGGAAATTGCAAAGTAATCTTTGTACCTATATTTACCGTTGATTCCACATAAATCTCACCGTGATGGAGCTGAGAAATCGCTTTGGCAATGCTCATACCAAGACCCGCCCCTTCTGTTTGTTCATTTGTATTTGTCCCGCGATAATAGCGATCAAATAGTTTAGCTCTCGTTTCTTCATCCATGCCGACACCGTTATCGGAAATAATGATTTTGACATACTCTTCTTCGGTTTTTGTCCGTATGTCAATATGAGTATTTGGCGGGTTATGCTTGATGGCATTGAATAATAAATTATCCAGCATACGCTCAAACCATCTTTGATCCGCTTCAATAAATGCTGCTGCAGGGTCTTGTTCAAAAGAAAACGTCACATTTTCAATCATGCGGTCATTCACAAACTTTAAAACGATGCGTTGAACGAGCTTATGAACGTTTACTTTTTCAACATTTAGCGCTAGTGCATTGTTCTTCAACTTAAAAGCTAGTGAAAAATCTTCCACTAATCCAAGCATGTATTCCCCTTTTTGGCGAATGGTTCCCCCTATTTCTTTTAGCTCTATCTCGGACCATTCATATTGACCGCTTTCAAGCAGATGGCCGTATCCTTGTATGGTAGAAAGCGGTGTACGCAAATCATGTGATATCCCCGTCATCCATTCTTCACGTGTTTTCTCTAATTGCTTACGTTCTGTTTCGGCACGGCTTAGTCGCTCCGCCATATCATAAAAGGCGTTGATGACTTCAGCATACAATCGATACTGGAACCGCACTTTCCCACTTTTCTTACGGAAAATTTTCTTGCGTTCTTTTTCCGTTAGAACTTCAGAATATTTTCCCCTCCCCATTCGCTCAAGCCAGCTTGTAAAAAAAAGCAGGGGACCACCGTAGCGAAAGGCATTCCAAACGGAAAAAAGAATCGTGATGAGCAATATGGTTGCCGCAACGATTATAGTTCCAACAAAAAATTTTTTGATAGTAGATTCTTCGGTCAAATCGCCATGCTTATTTGGTGTGTGCATGATCCATGAATAGTTCGTTTTCGTGTCATGATATACCGTTGCAGAAGTATAATTTTTTCCATGCTCCATTTTTCGAGAAATCACATCGAGCGGTTTATAATTTTCCTTTTCTTTTTCTCGACCAAATGACTCAATTAGTTTTCCATCTTGATCGATGATTTGAAGAGAAGCCTTTTTATTTTGTAATGCTGTTAAAAGGTTTGGCACATCTTCTTTTTTCACTAGTCCATTTGCACTATATTCCTTAAATAATGTATACAATTGTTGTTGCAAGCCATTTTTATATCCAAGAATATAGTAAGTTGGCTCAACCATAAAACTCTCATATTGAGATTCGACACTATAATCTAAATATTGTTTCGTTTCTTCCATTTGCAGCAATTCAGCCACATTATATTTTTTAGGCAGCTCTTTTGGTGTATTCACTGCACCTATGACTTTCCCCTGTTCATTGACAACTTGAAACCACATATTCTCTTCACGTAACTTTTTCTCTAGTCCTCTAGATATGGTGGCTTTTCCATTTTCAACGGTTGTGTCAGTGGCTAAAAAATCAAGAGCCCCTGATGTAAAGTCTCGATCCATGTCATATTTAACAATATTTAGAATCAAAACAAAAAGTAATACGACTAAAATAATAAAAATCGATATAAACATAGCGATAAATTGAAGTGAAAAATGAACAGTCAATCGGCGTTTGATTGATTTCATGCTTTTTCACCTTGAACGAATTTATAGCCAAGTCCGCGCACCGTGATTAAATAACGGGGATCGCTTGGATTTTGTTCAATGCGTTCTCGTATTCGTCTAATATGTACAGTCACTGTATTCTCATCAACAAATTGATTCATTCCCCATACTGCTTCTAACAATTGGGATTTAGATAATACCATGTTCATATTTTTACAAAAATGGAGTAAAAGGAGAAATACCTGTGCTGGACATGGAACAGCTTGCCCATCGACGATCAATTCGCCAGCATCTTCATCGACGATAAAACGATCAAATTCATAGCGCTTAGGTGATTTGACTTCTTTTATTACCGGAATAATACCCTGGCTTCTCCTAAAATACGCTTTAATTCTAGCGGCAATTTCAAGTGGATTAAAGGGCTTCGTTACATAGTCATCCCCGCCGATCGCAAAGCCTGTTAAAACATCTAAATCTGATACCTTTGCTGTTAAAAAAAGTATATAAGCGTTTGAAATTTCTCTTATTTTTGGACAAATATCAAAACCGCTTTGATCAGGCAGCATCACATCCAAAATAATTATATCGATCGAATGCTTATTTAAAACATGGAGAGCGTCATTCGCATTATGAGCTATATATATATGTTGGTAACCTTCTTTTCTAAGTACCGTTTCGATCATTTTCACAATCGCTACTTCATCATCTACTAGTAAAATTGTTTCAGTATTCAATATGTTCACCTCGATATTCATCCTATCATAGGAACATTACGAAAAGATTAACAAAATTGGAAATCGTTTATGTAATGATAATATTGAGGTTATGTGCATGAAAGGAAGCTATTATACACTGAAGCTATCTAAAAGGTAAGGAGAATGAAGTAAGATGATAAAACACACAGGACGTGTTGTCGTTATAGATAGTATGCGAGGGTTTAGCTTAGTTGGTATTTTATTAGCAAATATGCTGATTTTCCAATACGGTATCTGGGGGAAGGATACGATTGAATTTTTTTCATTATCAGCTCCAGATACAGCTGCTTATTTATTTTTAAAAATTGTTGTGGAAGGAAGCTTTATGCCCATTTTCACCTTTTTATTCGGCTACTCGATGATAAAAATGAAAGAAAGCTTAGAACGAAAGAATTTAAAGGTAAAACGATATTTTATTCGCAGGTTTTTACTACTATTTACTCTAGGTATTTTACATGGAACCTTTTTATGGGAAGGGGATATATTAACTTTTTATGGAATGATGGGATTCTTTTTATTAATCTTTCTAAATAGAAAACTTAAAACGGTGATGATTTGGACGGTTCTTTTTTTACTAATCTCAACACTAGCTGGGTACGGAGCTGCCAGTGAAGGTATGGAAGGATTTATAAACAAGCAAACATTACTAAATTATGTGAAAGATAGCGTGCAAACTTATGGAAGCGGGACGTACGAGCAAGTTAAAGATTTTCGAAATAATGCGGATCCTTTAGAGTTACCAGAGTACATGTTTCTCGTTTTCTTTCTGTTATCTCCTCTTGCAACAGCAGCTTTATTTTTACTTGGGATGTACGCGGCGAAAAAAAATTGGTTTTATGAACTAAGAAAAGAAAAACAGCTTTATCGAACAACCGCGATCATTCTTATCCCACTGAGCTTATTGCTAAAAAGCAGTTATTATCTCTTTCCCAACGCAGGATGGGCTGGTTCAGCGCATATGTTAGGAGCAAATTTGCTGTCAGTTGGCTATATTTTTGGATTTGCATGGCTCTTTACAAACTTCAAAAGAACAATCCTAATGAAAGCATTTGAATGTGTAGGAAAACTATCGCTAAGTAATTATTTACTGCAAACCGTTATTTGTACAACTATTTTCTATGGCTACGGCTTTGGCTATTTTGGTAAATTAGGCGTGATTCCAGGGATTGCATTATGTCTAGGGATTTATGGATTACAGCTGGCTGGAAGCTATGTTTATTTAAAATATTTTACTTATGGACCAGTTGAAAAAGTATTGCGAATGTGGACAAATTTTTCATGGAGTGGAAAAGCGAAAATTAAAGTGGCGTTGCCTGTTGAAGCCAAAAATACATCTGCGAGTTAAACGATAAACAAAGCCATTTGTTTGTTAAAAGTGAGGTTAAGTAAATGGAAAAATTAAAACAGAATGATTTCACAGATTCATGGTGGTTTATATTATTATTAATCGTTTTTATTCCCTTACTTTATGTAATTAAAATGTAAGCTTTCATTTTATAACGCTTCACTTAACAAGTGTCACTCTTTTTATGATCCCTTCAAAAAATGCTATACTTAGCCTTGGAGGTGTTTGGGATGCGTTTAGAAAATAAAAAGGTTATTGCGCTTGTTAGTCCTGATTTTGAGGATTTGGAGCTTTGGTATCCAGTGCTGCGTCTTCAGGAGGAAGGGGCAACGGTTCATTTAGTTGGAGAAAAAGCTAACGAAACATATATTGGAAAATATGGAGTGCCCGCTGTATCCGACTATGCTTTCTCAGATATACAAGTATCTGAATATGATGCGATTCTCGTACCTGGAGGCTGGGCGCCAGATAAATTGCGCCGCTATCCTGAAGTTTTGGACATGGTTCGTTATATTCATGAGCATAAAAAACCTATTGGACAAATTTGTCATGCTGGCTGGGTGCTTATTTCAGCCAAAATTCTTCAAGGTGTCAATGTAACGAGTACACCTGGCATTAGAGATGACATGGAAAATGCGGGCGCTATTTGGCATAATAAGCCTGTTGTAGTTGACGGCCACATCATTTCAAGCCGCCGTCCACCCGATCTTCCACCGTACGCAAAGGCTTTTGCGGATGTATTGGCGGAACGATAAAGAATGTAAAGCGAGCGTGGGGATCCATGCTCGCCTTTAATTAATAAGCGAATCAACTAGATGATCTAGCATTTTTTCTGTTTGTTCCAATCCACTGCTGATTTCTGCATATTTTTTTCTTTTATTCATCATTACTATTTTTCGTTCTTCAATCATCCGCCTTACTTCTTTCGGACTTGGTCCTCCACAAATAGAACGCCTTTGGACAAAAATCCTAGGATCAGTGATACTTTCCCATTCATCTTTGGATAATTGTATTCCATGATCCGATAAAATTTCGTTAATTTCTTCCAATGGCCATTCATATAGCTCTCTATTTTTTACTAGTGATTGTTTTGAAATTTTAGAGGCTATATGGTGAGACTGTCTAAAAGATAAGCCATGTTCACGAGTTAATACATCAGCCATTTCTGTAATGGTAATTAAATGCTTTCGTGCATCATTGGCAATATGCTCTACATTCACTTTCATCGTTCTGATCACAGCATACATAAGCTTCAACACTCGAGTACCTTTTTGATAGCTTTTATAAATATGTGGCTGCAAGTCATCTTCTGTATCAACAATATCTCCATATGGAGTATTATGCAGCATATGAATAACTGCCATTGCTTCTCCTACAGAACTACTAGCCAGTGCCCTGGAATGTTCAATGGACACAGGGTTCCTCTTTTGTGGCATGATACTTGAAATTTGTACGTATGGATCTGCAACAACTAGTAATCCAACCTCATGAGTTGAGAATCGAAGAAACTCTTGAATCCAACGACCCATATTTACCATTAAACTAACAATGGCTTGTGCACTCTCTAATAAATAATCTCCTGTTGCAATCGCATCATAAGAATTTTCAATAAGTCCATTGAAGCCTAATAATTCAGCAACACGCGAGCGATTAATTGGGAATCCTGTTGTCGTTATAGCAACTGCTCCTAATGGTGATTGGTTAACGGTATAAAAAGCATTCCATAACCGTTCTTGATCTCGTTGTAAATTATCAAAAATGGCCATTAAATAATGACCTAACGTGGTTGGCTGGGCCGGCTGGGTATGAGTATGAGCTGGCATAATCGTTTCAATATGATTTTCAGCTTGTTCAATTAATGCGTCACTTAAATCATTCACATAGTTAATAATAGTCAATATATGTTTTCTAATGATAACTCTATACATTCCCTCACCCATGTCATTACGACTACGGGCAATGTGCATCTTCCCTGCCATTTCATGCCCGACCATTTCACCTAATTTCGCTTCCACTAAAAAAAACAGATCTTCGTAATTTGGGTCATAGGTCAATTCATTCTTATTTAATTTTGTTAATCCAATTACTCCCTCTAGGATCTTTCTTGCTTCTTTTTCTTCCAAGATTCCTTGTTCAAGCAACATGATTACATGCGATTTATGTAAAGAAAACATCGCATCAAATAAAAAATCTCTTTGATCATAAAAAATAGGTTTTAATAGTTCTTGTTTAAATGTTTTTCCTGGAAAGGTCTCTCCTTCATCCTTAACAAACAAATCTTTATCAATCACTTAAACCAGACTCCTTATTATTGGCTAATAAATAATATATGTTCGTTAAGCATACCTTGTTTGCTTATTGGAAAAATCTAATACTATTATTCTACATCTTTTGCCTTCAACCCTTTTTGAATTAGATAACATGTCCAGAGCTTAATGTGATGAAATCATAAAAACATGCACCTCAATGACCCTTTTTTCGCACAACATCAAAAAAGCTGCTTCATTAAACTATAGACACACCTCCCGAATATAAAAATATATTCAAGTCGTACATCTATAGCTTAAGAAGAGCTTTCTTCAATTGCTTTTATATTGTTTTTTTATATAACAAGACAGATTTTTTTCAATCTCCACTCAATTCCACTTATCTATTCTGCTGGAAATAATGCTGTGGATAAATATCTTTCTCCTGTGTCAGGAAGTAAAACGACAATCGTTTTGCCTGCATTTTCAGGTCTCTTAGCAATTTGAACCGCTGCAAATGCTGCTGCTCCAGAGGAAATGCCTACTACAAGCCCTTCACTTCTTGCTAGCAACCTAGCTGCTTCAAAGGCTTCTTCATCTTTTACTGTAAAAATTTCGTCAACTACAGAACGATTGAAATTATCTGGCACAAAGCCAGGTCCAATCCCTTGAATTTTATGAGGGGCCTTTGTTCCACCAGAAAGTACAGGTGAGCTAAAAGGTTCTACCGCAATGATTTGAACAGAGCTTTTTCTCTCTTTTAAAACTTCTCCTACTCCACTAATGGTACCTCCCGTACCAACCCCACCTACAAAAATGTCTACCTCTCCATCTGTATCCTTCCAAATTTCTTCCGCTGTAGTTTTTTTATGTATTTCTGGATTGGCTGGATTTTTAAATTGCTGAGGTATATACGAATTTGGAGTCTTCGCAGCAAGTTCTTCAGCTTTTTTGATCGCACCAGGCATACCGTCTACAGCAGGTGTAAGAACGAGCTCTGCTCCTAATGCAATTAGAAGTTTTCTTCGCTCAATGCTAAAGCTCTCTGGAAGGGTAATAATGAGTTTGTATCCTAATGCTGCAGCTGCAAAAGCTAGAGCTACACCCGTATTTCCACTTGTAGGTTCAATAATCACTGAGTCCTTATTGATAAGTCCCTTGCTCTCTGCATCTTTTATCAGGGCAAATCCAATTCTATCTTTCACACTGCCAGCAGGGTTGAAGTACTCTAGTTTGGCTACGATTTTTGCTCCCACTTTGTTTTCTTCATTAAAGCTGACTAGCTCTAGCAATGGAGTGTTACCAATCAATTGTGTTAGATTCGTTGCGATATTTGTTACTTTATTAGTCATTTTTGTTCCTCCATTCATATTTTTAATTCCTATTTAATTTATCGGTTAAATCAACATTACTACTCTTTGGAATAAAATACAAGTATCATTTTTTAAAAATTAAATCTATTTTTTAAAGAGAAAGGATTGACTTATTGATTTTGCAGGTGTATATTAATCTCAATTTATCAAATGAAATCGATCAACTAAATATCTTATCAAGAGAGGTGGAGGGACTGGCCCTATGACACTTCGGCAACAGACTTTTCGATAAAGAACTGTGCCAAATCCAGCAGGTTCAAACCTGAAAGATAAGAGAAAACATGTACTAGTCAGTCTTTTCTCTTATTTTGAGGAAAGTTTTTTTATGATCATTAAACTAAGTTATCCGATCGGGAAGATGAAATAAAGCCACTGTATACGCTTAAAATGAAACGATATCATTCTATATTTTAGGGGGAAAATGAAAATGGAAAATGCAGCGAAACAACGTAATAGCTTAATTAATAAACTAATTCGTTTAGGCATTGATCAAGAGGATGGTCATTTATATGAATTAACGTTAGCAGAATTAGAAAAAGAATATAGAAAATCGGTTTGTAGAGTACATCCCCATAGTGGATTCGGCTCTATCAATTGGAGGAAAGGATAATTTTTTCTGGTTATCAAGACCAGTTGGTTACAACATTCTATTACCATGTGAAGAAGCTGAAACAGGCTGAAACGCCACAGCTTCTTCGCTTCCATCTCGCACGTAAACTTTGTTCTTTTAGATCGCTTTTTCCGTTTCAGCATCAAAAAAATGAGCATGATTCATATGAAAAGATAAGGAAATGGTTTGACCTGCTTTCACTTTAATATCTTCTTTTACTCTTGCGATTAACGATTGCTCTCCTTTTTTCACATATAAATTCAGCTCTGGGCCCATATTTTCTACCACTTCGATCATTACTTTAAAATGAATGGCCGTTGGGTCTTGGTTCGAGCTTAAATCGATATTTTCAGGCCGAATGCCTAGAATAACTTTCTTACCAATACCATATCCTTTTTTTAATTCTTGGCTTTTTTCTTCTGGAATCATGAATGTAAAGCCATCACTTATGAATTTAATGTGCCCGTTGATTTCTTCAATTGTGCCATCAATAAAATTCATACTTGGAGCTCCGATAAATCCAGCTACATACTTATTAGCAGGTGAATGATAAATGTCATATGGAGTTGCGACTTGCTGTATTTCTCCATCCTTCATTACCACAATTCGATCTCCCATTGTCATAGCTTCAGTTTGATCATGGGTAACATAAACAATGGTTGCTTCTAATTTTTTATGCAGCTTGATGATTTCCGTTCTCATTGAAGTTCGTAATTTTGCATCCAAATTTGATAATGGCTCGTCCATTAAAAAGACTTTTGGATTTCTAACAATCGACCTCCCAAGGGCAACTCGTTGTCTTTGACCACCTGACAGTGCCTTAGGCTTACGGTTAAGGAGATGTTCGATTTCCAAAATTCTGGCCACTTCTGTTACCCTTTGATGAATCTCATTTTTCGGTAATTTTCTTAATTTCAATCCAAATGACATGTTTTGGTATACATTCATATGAGGATAAAGGGCATAGTTTTGAAAGACCATGGCAATATCCCGATCCTTAGGGGAAACATGATTGATCAGCTTATCGCCTAAGAACAACTCCCCCTCTGAAATTTCTTCAAGCCCAGCAATCATTCGTAAAGTAGTCGATTTTCCACACCCTGAAGGGCCAACTAAGACAATAAACTCTTTATCTTTTACCTCTAAATGAAAATCCTTTACGGTCAAATCCTCTCCATAACTTTTCTTTATATGATTAAAGGTAAGTGATGCCAAAATAAATTCCCCTCTCTGTGGCTATTAAAAAAATTCGGACGCTTGTCATTCTTGTGTTTTCTTTGGGATATAATCTATTCATTTTTGATCTATTTAACATCTAATAATCTTAAAATCTATGATTTCTTCACCATAATTCTGGATTCCCAGAGGAAACTGCCACCGCCCCTGCTTCTCGGGCCAAAAACATTTCTTCCTTCGTTTTAAATAAGCCACCTGAAATGACTGGGATATTTGTTTGCTTGGTCAGCTCCTTGATCACTCTCGGAATCAAACCTGGCATCGCCTCAACTGCATCCGGGGAACTAGTATGGATACTTTTTACCCCGGAAGCTAACGCATGACTATCGATTAAAAAAAGCCTTTGAACAGTCATCAAGTCGTATTTCTTTGCATTTTGAATCACGTTTCCTCTTGTACTGATAATGCCATCAGGCTTGATCACATCTGAAACGAATTTCATTCCTGTAGAATCTGGATTTAGCCCTTTAATGAAATCGACATGTGAAAAAACTTTTTTGCCTGCATCATGAATTTTATTAACAACCTTTGCCATTGTTAATAGATCACCATTCATCAAAAATAATATTTGGACTTTCTCGTTTGAAATAGCTTTGAACAAGCCGTCCTCGTTATGTATAGAGGCAATCGTGCCGCTGTTTTGAAACACTCTTATCAGATCCCTTCCATCCATTATTTTCAGATGTTTTAGCTACCAAACTATGACAAATAGTCCATTCAGTCATCTATTAACTGAAGCCATTTCACGTCTCGTTTTCTAGATTTGACATTCCATTCTTTTCAAAGCGTGTTCTAATGTAGGCAATTCATATTTCGGCCTGATCTGTTTATTTATTCCATTAGCAAAGGATTGAACACCCGTTTTAACAAGCAGAGTATCCATATTTAGCTCTGCCCCTATTTTAATATCAGTCAACAAAGAATCACCGACAAATAAACTATCCTTAACATCATATTGAAGATGCTCCCTAATGATATGCTGCATCCAAATAGTCGGTTTTCCAACAAAAGTGCAGCATTTTCCACTTGTGAGCTCTAGACAGGAAATAATGGCGCCACTATCAGGCTTTCTGCCTCCATCTATAGGGCAAAATAAATCTGCATTCATTCCAAGTAATTCTCCACCTTGATCTAAAGCCTTCAATCCAATGACAAGATCTTGATACGTTAAAGTATCATGCATTCCAACCAACACGTGTGAGATAGGACTTAATTGATCCCATTCCGTCGGCAGAAAGCAATCAATATTATTTTTTATTAATTCTTTTACAATTAAGGGATCGGTCATCGATAAAATAGCACCGTCTCTATTCGATTTTTGTTCTAAATAATAAAGCAAACCATCTATTGGCGTTAAGATTTCCTCTTCATTCACTTTGATCCCCAATCTCTTTAGTTTGCCCCTTATTTCGGTTTTGTTTAAAAGCGGTGAATTTGTAACAAGTAAAATTTGTTTTTCTTGAGATCTTAATCTTGTGATTAATTCAATCGCACCTGGAAGTACTTTCATTCCTTCTATTAAAGTGCCATCGATATCTAGTACATAGGCTTGATAATCCATTTCTGCCTCCTGTAAAAGGTACTTTGAATTGCACTTCTTAACTTAATATATAGCATTCTCCCTTTTTCAGGAAAAAAAGCTAGGCAAACGATAATCCGAAGTTAAGATTATTAGATAATAAAGGTGATGGCTGACAAGTGCTTTGTAATTGATAGTGTTTGTTTGAAAGGGAAGACTTCTGAAAGGCATGCATGGCTTCAAGTACATGAAAAGCCCTTTCTCCGTTAGCTCTAAAAGGAGTGCCGTATAATATTGAGGACGCCATGTCAGCTACTCCAATCCCTCTGCTATTTTCCACACTCCCAGAAATTAATGGTATTTCACTCCAATTCTCCTCTCCCTTTTTACGCAGCCATACAGGTCCCTCAAATCTATTAGGATCAGGGACTCCAAGTGTCCCTTCTGTTCCATAAACTTCAATAAATGGCAGTCTTGTAGCTACAACGTCAAAGCTTGTAATCATCGTAGCAATGGCACCATTCTCAAAATCTAGTGTTCCTGCAAGATGGGTTGGGGTCTTTACATTTATCTTCTTCCCTTTTTTTTCACCGACTTGTATTATTCGTTCATTAAATGAGGTATTAACAGAAGCCGCCACACGTTTTATAGGTCCTAAAAGCTGTGTTAATACGGTTAAATAATAGGGCCCCATATCAAACAACGGCCCTCCCCCAACTTGATAAAAAAATTCAGGATTAGGGTGCCATTGTTCAGGACCTGCTTTCATCATAAAAGCAGTTGCCGCAACAGGTTCTCCAATTTCTCCATTTTGTAAAAGCCATTGACAGGTCTGGATTCCTGCACCTAAAAAAGTATCTGGCGCAGCACCAACTAATAGTCCTTTTTCTCTAGCTGTGTCCACTATTCTTTTCCCATCTTCAAGTAAGACTGCTAACGGTTTTTCCGTATAAACGTGCTTGCCGCTATTCAGTGCACATAAGCAGACTTCAGCATGGACACTAGGCGGGGTTAGATTGACTACCAAATCAATCCTTGAATCAGATAATAGTTTCTCAACAGAAAACACATTTGGAATATTGTATTTATCCGCTTTCTCCTTCGCTAGCTCCATGTTAAGATCCGCACACGTAACCATTTCCAGATGGTCAAACTTCGCACAATTTTCAAGGTAAATATCACTAATATTGCCGCAGCCAACCACGCCTACTCGAACCCTTTTCATCTAGTAAACTTCCTCTCACACATGATTTAAGATTATTAAATTAAGATGAATTTCTCTTTTAAATACTTCATACTCATAGCAATGCTTTCAATAGGTGAACGTTTTGTTTGATCTTGTTCAACAATCAACCATTCTATATTCGAATGATTTCCTTCGTTTAAAACACCCTCAAGATTCACTCCCCCAGTACCTAATTCAGCAAAAAACTTTTCCCCATCGACCGTCATATCCTTAAGATGGATAAGAGGTGTTCGGTTTTGATACCTCTTTAACCATTCAACAGGATCCTCTCCTGCCTTTGTTAGCCAATAAATGTCCAATTCTGCTTTTACCCACTCAGGATTGGTTTCTTTAAGCAGTAATTCAAGTGGTTTTTCCCCGTTATCTAGCTCTATTAATTCAAAATCATGATTATGGTAAGACAACGTGATCCCTTCTTCGGCACATTTTCTGCCTATATCATTTAATACCTTAATCAATTCATAATAATCTTGTTTACTTCTTCTTTCAGAAGGTAAAAATGGACAGACAATATGTTTATTTTCTAGTACATGCTGATCATCAATCACATTTGATAATTCATTTTCTAATAATGTAAGTTTAATGTGATTTGAAGCAGTCTGTAATCCGAGAGCATCTATTGTGCTTTTCAATTCTTTCGTTGTCAGTCCCCAATAACCAGCAAATTCAACTCCTTGAAATCCCATTTTCGCCACCATTTCTAGTGTACCAACAAAGTCTTTTTCGCTTTCATGTCGTAGTGTATACATCTGTAAACCTACTTGAGTGTCAGCCATTTTCATTCTCCTTTTATGTAAAAGTTATTTTTAAATGGAAGGATCCTGAGTAAACTCAATACTGTATTACTTAATACCCGTCATATTAAACCCTTTGACAATGTATTTTTGAAAGATCGAAAAGATGATTAAGATTGGGACAACCATATAGGTTGCGCCAGCCATTTGCAAGGCAAAGCCAGTGGAATATTGACCTTTTAAGAGTGACAAGCCAACGGACAACGTGTAGAGTGCATCATCATTTGCGATAATTAATGGCCATAAGAAGCTGTTCCAGGAACCAATAAAGGTAAAGATAATTTGCACAGCCAAAATTGGCTTTGACAATGGTAAAACCACTTTGAAGAAAATATAAAGTTCCCCTGCACCATCGAGTCGTGCTGCTTCAATTAAGTCATTCGGTATCGTTGTCATGAACTGTCGGATTAAAAAAAGGCTGAACGCCGAAACAAGCCCAGGTAAAATAATGCCAGCCAAAGTGTTCGTTAATCCCATTTCATTTACTATTAGATAGGTAGGGATCATCGTCACCTGGTCGGGAATCATTAAGGTAGAAAGCACAATGATAAACAACGCTTCCTTTCCACGAAACTGATACTTAGCAAACCCGTAACCGGCCAATGTATTCAATACCAATCCAATCATGGAGAAAAAAACAATGATTAACGTATTAATCAAATAAACATCAAAGTCCAGCTTTTGAAACAAATCTATGTAATGCTGAAAAGTAAACTTATGAGGAAACAGAGTCGGCGGAATATTAAGTGCTTCTTTTTCTGTTTTAAACGAACTGAGGATCATCCAAATAAATGGAATTGATACGAGTACGCCGCCTACTATTAGGATGAGTGTGACGAACTGCTTTTCCCATATATTTTTTGTTTTCACAATATCACCTCACATGGATTGATCTGAATTTCTAAATCTAAATTGAATAAGTGTCACAACGATGATCAATACGAACAGTACTAAAGACGCTGCAGCCGCATAACCAAATTTACTGAATTCGAAACCTTCCTGATAAATAAACAGTGCCGTGGAAAGTGTACCATTCAACGGACCACCACCCGTCATGACAAATGGTTCTCCAAAGAACTGCAGCCAGCCGATCAGCTTCGTAACCGTAACGAAAAAAATCGCATAACGCAAAGATGGAAGCGTGATGTACCATAACTGCTGCCAATGATTAGCCCCATCTATTTCTGCTGCTTCATAGTACATTTTTGGAATAGCTTGCAGAGCAGCAAGGAAAATAATCATGTCAACCCCTATGCCCTTCCAAATTGCCAACAAAAGGAGTGATAATTTTGCTATCAGTGGGTGCTCAAGCCACGGTACTGCATCAATATGAACCAAGGCAAGCAAACGATTGAATAGTCCGTAATTCTGATTGTATAAATAGCTCCAGATAACCGACACGGCGACAATATTTGTGATTGAGGGCATATAATAAACTGCTCGAAATACAGAAAATAAAGCATTCGTTGTGTAATTCAACAGCAAGGCAATGGCAAGTGAAATAATAATGACCATTGGTACACCAATTACCACATAAAATAAAGTGTTTACTATCGATTGTAGAAAAACCTTATCGGTTAACAAATCTCGAAAGTTTTCCAGTCCGATAAACTTTACTTTTGACCAGTTGGCTAGACCAGCCAGATCCATATCCGTAAAACTAATCCCAAGTGAAACGAAAATGGGAATAATAGAAAAAACAATGAGTAGTAGAACAGACGGACCAATAAAGAAAAATGGCACCATCCTATGTTTAATTTTGTACATTTCCATCCTCCTAAAACACTAGCAAATGAAGCAGAGTGCAAGTACAATCCGCTTGCACTCTCAGAAATTAATCCGTTTTACCTAGCTGCGGTTATTTAGAAAGAATGTCCTTAACTTCTGTTTGGTAGTTTGTTAAAGCTTTATCGATATCTTCTCCACCACGATTAATCTGTTCTAATGTTTTTAGCAACTCTTTGGACATATTTTCATATTCCGGAATCATTGGAAATGCTTTTGTCATTTCAATTTGTTTACCAAATGTCTTCAAAATCGGATCTTCAGCCAAAACAGGATCATCCCAAGCACTTTTAACAGGCGGCAAGGTGAAGGAAGCTTTATACCATTCCACTTGAGTTTTTGGATCGGCCATATAGTTGATAAATTCAAGTGATTCTTTCACTTGGTCCGTGTTATTGAATACAGCTAAATGTGAACCACCGGCGATAGAATTGCTTGTTTCACCCTTTGGCATCACCTTCACATCCCATTTACCTTTAATATCAGGTGCCTGCTCTTGAATGGTTTTAACCATGTAAGGTCCGCTAATAAACATCGGTTTCGTGCCATCGTTAAATGCTTGAACAGTTTCCTTACCTGCTTCTAGCTGAGCCATACCTTCTTTAAAGAAACGGTTGTATAGTTCAATCGCCTTTTTAAATTTAGGGTCTTTGAAATTATCAGCACCCTTTTTAATGTCATAGTTCCAACCTTGCTCCCAAGCGAACATCATTGGGATATGGCTGCTTTTTTGGTCAATGTCGATTCCATAAAATCCTTGCCCGCTTTTTGCTAATTTACTTGCAGCATTAACTGTGTCATCCCAAGTTTCGGGTCCTTTTGGAAAACCAACACTCGCTAATAAATCGGTGCGGTAAAATAAAACACGCGTATCGATTATATATGGAATAGCTAAAATTTTGTCTTTATACTTAGTCGTAGAAGTTGAGCTTTCAAAAAAATTATCTTGTTTAAGATTCGGGTAGTCTTTTATTTTGTCTGTTAAATCTAAAAATGTACCTGCTTCTGCCAATTCCGGAACCCACGTATTACCAATCTGCAAAACATCTGGACCTTTTCCAGAAGCTACTGCCGTAAGCAGTTTATCATGAGCATCCCCCCAAGGAATGGCTAGCACGTCCACTTCAGTACCATGTTCCTTCTCATAACCTTTTAAAAACTCTTTAAATCTTTGTCCTTCTGCACCCATAACCCACACTTGAAGAGGTTCTTTTGATTCTTTTGATTCAGCTGTACTGCTTGATTTTGATGAACATGCTCCTAGAACTAGGGAACAGCTAAGCATGATCGTTGCCATAATACCTAATTTTTTATTTCTCATATAAATACTCATCCCTTCCTATAATTAGTTACTTTCTTACACTGTTTTAGATCTTCTTGCATTAATATTGATAGAAGAGTTGAACAAAGCGCTCCAATTCATTTGTCGTACCTAATACAGACGGATAGCGCTGGACCTGTTTCATTTCCTCTTCTGTATCCACTGGCCAAATGATTAGTTGGATTCCTCTTTTTTCACATTCAATAACATACTTGTCACTTAAACAGTCTATTTTTATAGCTAAGTATTTTGCCTTTACTTCTTCAATTAATTGAAAAATAGATGGTGTTTCTACAGCTATAATCGGTCCCAATTCAATTTCGTCAGAAAGTTGCCGCATTTTCGCAATGGACGCAAAGTTAAATGAAATGACATATACTTGATTGACCATATCCAATTTTTTTATAGTTTGTAGGACGGCTTCTTCTAGACCGAAATAACCTTGACCGTCTTGCTTTAGCTCAATTGAGACAATGGCTTGATCCTTTAAAAGAGTTAGTGCTTCTTCCAGTGTTGGAATTCTTTCGCCGCCTTTGACAGTAAAACTTTTCAACTCTGCCATCGTAAAATCTTGAACAAAGCCTTTTCCATTCGTCATTCGATCGATCGTACGATCATGCATAACCACTGGAATCCCATCTTTACTTAAATGAACATCTAACTCGACAATACTAAATCCAAGTTCATAAGCTGCCTGGAACGAAGATAACGTGTTTTCAGGATACTTTACTGGATAACCTCTATGAGCAATGGCCTTTACACGCATTACTGGATCTCTCCTATCTAAATCGGCATTTTTGGTCTCAAATATAACGCTGTTCTATATTTGAAAAACTTCCGTTTTTTAGGTGTTTTTCATCTAATCAGCATGCACCTCCGCTTTTTTTCACAACAAAAAAGCCACTCCATTAAGCCATAGACATGCCTCTCCCGTACATATAAAAAATACATACGTTTCGTACATCTATAAGCTTAAGAAGGGCTTTCTCCTATGTACTCCTGCCCAAACAGAAGCAAAACTTATTCAATTTCTTTACAGTTATGATTCTATCTCTTTATTATTGAGTGATTATTAATTCAGTATTAATCCTTTGTAAAAACTGGCAAATTTTATGAGAAAAATGTTTCACAAACTCGACCCTTTCGAAATCAATTTTCTGCCATCCCATCTCCACCGATCCTCCGTAAGATTAACACCGCCAAGCCACCAGACTATTCCCACACATTCAAATCGATCAAGCTTGCCATCTAATATATTTAAGCCGCTTTCGCTTCATCAATCTGTTCAACGGTATAAGCTTACAATCCTCCTGGTAAAGCAGGATAAGCTGTTCAGATGTTAGTTGTCCTAATCCATGAAAGCATTCAATTCCTTCGTATCGATCAATACTTACCATGTGAAGCCTTGAAAATCCTTTTTCAGAAAGAACAGTTAGCAAAAAGATAAGCATGGTTTGATCGTTTCGGTCATGCTCAAACCAAAGGGCAGATTGGGTGAATAAAGCCCAAAATGGAGAATCTTTTGATGATCAGCGTGGTGCATGGAATCGAAAGAATTTTTCAAGCTTTTACAAATCAAACCTTAATTAGTTTAAACAAAATGGAGCCAAAATCTCCTTGATTCTCTAATCCAACTTTTGTATCGAAGTGTTCATTGGTTAAACGAAATCCTGCATTCATCAATTCGTCCCCATAATAGGTGCCAGAAAAGCCTTCAATTTTGTATTCAAAACTTGGGTTCAATCCAGTAAGCTTGAAATGTTGAAAGCCTGGATTTGGAACGGCAAGCACTTGGAAATAGGCTGCGATTGCTGTTTTTTGATCTTTTGAAACAACAATCCAACAGGTAATATTTCCATCGTCTTCAAATGGACTTTTAATTCGATAAAAGGATCCGAATTGAAACAGTTCTCTATTTTCCTTGTAAAAATGAATTTGCTTCTTTATTTCTTCTTTTTCCGTATTGGTTAATTTTGTTAGATCGAGCTCATATCCGAATACCCCAAAGTAGGCAGCATTTGCTCTTGTTTTTAGCGGTGTGATTCTCTTCACTTGATGATTCGGAACCACTGATACATGTGCACCCATAGAAGATAATGGGTATACAAAAGACGTTCCATATTGAATCTTCAATCTTTCTATTGCATCCGTGTTGTCACTCGTCCATGTTTGAGGTGCATATTGTAAGAGCGCTGGATCAAATCTTGCCCCTCCGCTTGCACAGGATTCAAATAGAATGTGTGGAAATCGATTCGTAAGCCGGTCATATAAATTGTATACACCCAATATATATCGATGTGCTACCTCCTGCTGTCTTTCAATTGCAAGTGTGGCTGAACCGATTTCTGTCATAAAGCGATTCATATCCCATTTCACATAGGAGATCGGTGCTTCATCTAACATATTTGCCATGACTTTATAGATAAAATTGACTACTTCTTCTCTTGAAAAATCAAGAACAAACTGATATCTTCCATGAGAAAGATGACGGTTTGGTACATGGATTAACCAATCTGAATGCTTCTTGTAGAGCTGAGATTCCTTTGAAATCATTTCTGGTTCAAACCAAAGACCAAACATGAGACCGATTTCCGTTATTTTTTTTGCTAAACCACTTATACCGTTTGGTAGCTTTTCTTCATTCACAAACCAATCACCTAGAGAAGATGTTGCATCATTTCTTTTCCCAAACCATCCGTCATCTAGTACAAAAAGCTCAACACCTAGCTCTTTTGATGCTTTTGCCAGCTCCATGATTTTGTCTTCGTTAAAATGAAAATAAGTTGCTTCCCAATTATTCATTAATATTGGTCTTTCTTTATCACGCCAATGTCCTCTTGCTAATCTTGTTCGATATAGTTGATGATAAGCTTGGCTCATTCCATTCAAACCTTGATCCGAATACACCATGACGACTTCTGGGGTTTGAAAGCTTTCATTGCCTTTTATGCACCAAGAAAAATCGAAAGGATGAATACCCATTATGACTCTTGCAACATCAAACTGGTCCACTTCTACTTGGGCGAGAAAGTTTCCGCTATAGACTAAGCTAAACCCAAATACCTCCCCTTGAAACTCTGTTGTGTGCTTTCTTTTTAATGCCAAAAAGGGATTTTGCTGCGAGCTGCTTGCTCCTCTTGTACTTGTAATACTCTGAATGCCACTTTCTAACGGGCGAATTTTCACATGTCGTTCTCTGGCCCAAGAACCAGACAAGTGAATCATCTCAAATTTTGAATCAGGAAAATCGACACTTATACTCATTGCTCGTGTCAAACGCAAATTTTGTCTTCCTTCGTTTGTGAAGGTGGCTGATCGGGTAATAATGTTGAAGTCTTCATATACGGTATAAAGCAACTGAATTTCCACTTCTAATAAATCATCATAAAGGAAAATAGCCAGACTGGTTGCTTCATGGTCATGTTCAACATAAGTGCTAGGCAGCCCCTCGAGAGACAGTTTTCCTTTAAAAATTTGATGTCCCTTATATTGAAAATCTGTTATTCTACTTCCATCTTCTTGTAAAATTTGATAGGCTGGCTCCCTGAAATCTGTCGTACCATAGGAAGGGTATTCCTGTTTAATTAGGTCAAGTGAAAATTCACGATTTCCTTCGAATACTGATGCAACAGCTCCTCTCGTTTTGATCTTCCCTAAATGAGCGAAAGACTCCCTGTGCTTAATTTTTCTTCCATAATATAAATGTCCAAGTTGATTATTTGGAAGGATATAAAAAATATAGCTAACTTCTGCACCTTGCAAATGAAATTCATTTGTCTTTTTATTAAAATAAATAGGCAAATTATTTCTCTCCTTTATCCTAGTTGTTTTTTCAAAACGAAATGATCCCATAGATAACGTTCATTTAGCAGAGTTCTTTTTCATTTAGAATTGGATTAGCAAAGGAAAGGGATGCCACCTTCATTAATATAAGGCTCATGACACTTCCAAATAAAATTGGGATTAAACCTGGGATATAGCGAAAAATGAGTAATACAGTTAGAAAACCAGCAATCATAAAAAAGGTTTGAATTGGACGGGCAATAGAGAGTATAAGGGCATATTTAAAATACTCAACAGTTTTCAAGTCATAATGAACAAAAATCGGAAATAGATACAAAGCAACAACGAAATAGATAAATAATAAAGTAAAGATAAAAAATACCATCATATGCACGAAAAAATGGGGAGATGATTGAAAAAAACGCAAGTCAACATATAAAAATAAGCCAATGCTAATCATTATCAACCCAATCAAATTGGCCTGAACAAAATCTTGCTTATACTGTTGCCAAAATGTTTTAAATACGGGAACCTCCATATCCTGCAAGATCCATTTGCGGATAATCGCAAACATCGCTGTTGTCGCAGGAAAGAACCCAAAAACAAATAAGCCCATCATCATAAATATGATCCACAATAGATTTACATACACCAATTTCATAAGCCAATCGCATAATTGATATATTTTTCCGCTAACTCCGCTCAATTTCTTTCTCCTTTCCATTTTCATTCCTTTTTCTAGCCCTAAAAGAAAGAAAGGCGGAATCGGCAAAACTCAGGTCCTTTTCCGCCTGGGGTGACAGGCACAGATGTATCTTTACACTTATTATTGTTTCATATAGCGATCATAAGCCGCTTTTTCGATATCCATGTATTCTTTAACACCCATATTTTCAACTTGTTTCACATATTTATCCCATTCATCGAAAGAAGCATCACCTGTGATAAACTTGGCTTCCATCTCAGAAACAAATGTTTCAAGATCGGCTCCTTGAGCTTGTTTGAAAACCATTTCTTCTTCTGTAAAGTTAAATGCATTCCAAATTTCATCCACATTCTTTTCAGCTTTTTCCCCAACTTCTAGTGAATTAGGCAAGGATTCCGAGCCTTTAAAATAGCTTTGTTGGACATGTCCGGGGTAGCTTCCACCAATCCATGTTACGTATTTTGTTAATGCTTGGTCTTGCGTCAAACCTTGAGGATTTTTTGTAATTTCCTCTGTAAACTGCATTTGACCATCTGATGATTTTGTATAGGACTTTCCTTCTTCACCCATGAAGTAGAATTTAGCTCCTTCTTCACTAAAGAAGTGGTCCATCCATCTAATCGTTGCTTCGGGATGCTTATTAGCA
The DNA here is from genome assembly GCF_006546985.1 of Bacillus sp. 03113. Lineage (GTDB taxonomy): Bacteria > Bacillota > Bacilli > Bacillales > Cytobacillaceae > VATK01. Next base: position 385,142 of record NZ_VATK01000001.1, on the reverse strand, counting down.
CTTGTAATAGCAAATGCACCGACCCAAACCATTGGTGTTTTAACATGAGAATAGATGTGATCTCCATGAGGACCTTTTAACGCGCCTAATCCTACATATTTGTCACTTTTCATTTGAGCAAGGGGGTTAGGTATGACGGCAGATCCAATCATTCCTTCCATGCCTTTTGAATATATTTGAGTTTCTTGTTGGGTAAAAATTTCTGGATCAAGAAGACCTTCTTGGTAAAGCTTATGAACATATTCAAGCATTTCTTTATATTTTTCATCCGTACGGATAAAGCGGAGCTTATTCGTTTTTGGATCAAGATCTGCAAATTTATGTCCCAACCCTTTATTCCCCAATCCCCATGCGCCTTTTATTGAGTCTAATAGCTCATTAATTCCGGCACTGCTATAAGGAATTTCATCGTTCTTGCCGTTTCCATTTAAATCTGTTTCTTTTACAGCTTTTAAATATTTGTATAACTCATCAGTCGTTTTTGGTTCCTTCATTCCTAACTTATCAAGCCATTCTTTATTCACCCACAGCGGCTTTCCGATTAACATCGATAAGAATTCTGGATCATAAAAGGATGGAAAAGAATAGATATTGCCATCTGGCATCGTTAAACCTCTTTTTAAATCTGGGTATTTTTCCATTAATTTTTTCAAATTTGGGGCATATTGATCAATATAATCATTTAGACTAATAAACACACCTTGCTTCCCATATTTTACAAGATCAGCAGAAGGAATCCTTGCAGAATAAAAAGCATCTGGCAAATCGTTACTTGCTAGTACGAGATTTCTTTTTTCTGTTAATGTTTCAAATGGAACAAGCTCAAACTTTACGTTCATATTTGTTTTTTCTGCATACGTTTTCCATACATATGTTTCTTCAAAATTACTGCTGTTATCTGGGGCTTTCCCAGTTAAAAAAGTTAAATTAATCGGCTCATTAACAATTGGAAATCCTTTTTCGTTTACATCTTTTTCTTTCGAGGCTGTACTCGTTTTTTCATCCTTGCTGCTGTTTTGACATGCAGTCAAAAACATCATTGTTAAGACTAAAAGTAGTGCTAACCATTTTCTTATTTGCATGTTTTTCACTCCTATTATAGTAAAAATATTTTTTCCTTCTTCCTGAACTAGCCTTTGAGGGCGCCAATCATAACACCCTTTACAAAATACTTTTGTAAAAAGGGATATAAAATTAACATCGGTAAGCTTGCGATAATGACCACAGCATACTTTAACCCTTCGACTTTCATCATAAAATCGGAAATGGAAGAATCACTATAGTTGGCCATGCCAGCCATATCTTCCTGAATCAGCATTTCCCTCAAAAATAATTGAAGGGGGAATTTATCTCGATCAGTTAAATAAATAAGTGCTTCAAAGAAGCCATTCCAATGGCTTACACCATAGAATAAAATCATGACTGCAATTATAGGTTTAGATAGCGGCAACAAAATATAAAGCAAGTATTGAATATTTGAGCAACCATCCAATTCAGCAGACTCTTTAAGCTCCTCAGGAATACTTTGAAAAAAAGTACGCATTACAATGACGTTATAAACGGATACGGCTCCCGGAATTACAACTGCCCAAACTGTATTTAACATGCCTAAATTTTTCACTAATAAATAGCTAGGAATCATCCCTCCACTAAAAAACATCGTAAACACGATAAAGAACATAATCATATTTCTTCCGTAAAAATCTTTTCTCGATAGTGGATAAGCGATCATAATGGTCAATATAATATTAATAGCTGTTCCAAATACCGTATAAAAAACGGTATTACGATAACCAATCATCATTTCATGATTTTGAAATACTTTCGCATAGGATGAAAAAGTAAATTCTTTTGGAAAGAGCCAAATTTCCCCTCTCGCTATTAGTGTTGGATTACTTAACGATGCGCTTAAGACGTAGATGAGCGGGTACACAATGATAAGTGCAACCATGATCAACGACATATAAACAATAACAGTAAATATTCGATCTCCCTTGCTTTCCTTAATCATGCAATCCCCCTCGTTACCAAATACTTGAAGAACTCATTCTTTTAGCAAAAAAATTTACTAACAATAAAATACAGAAATTAATAACTGATTCAAATAAACCGATCGCCGTTGAGTAATCGTATTGTGCTCCTAAAATCCCAGCTCGATAAATATGAGTAGCAATGACATCCGAGGCTTCCATATTCAATTGATTTTGCATTAGAAATACTTTCTCAAATCCTACCCCTAATGTATGTCCACATTGAAGGATTAGTAGAATGATAATGGTGGGCAGGATTCCTGGTAAATTCACATGCAAAATTCTTTGAAATCTACTAGCACCGTCTATCTTCGCTGCATCGTGTAGCTGTGGATCAATAGTGGACAATGCAGCTAAATAAATAATGGAACTCCACCCCATTTGCTGCCATATACCAGAAAACACATAAATAGACTTAAACCAAGCTGGCTCTGTCATAAAATGGATTGGTTTCCCTCCAAAAAGTATAAGGAGCTGATTTATTAATCCATTGGTCGGGGAGAAAAAAAGGTACAGCATTCCAACCAAAACAATCACTGATAAAAAATGTGGGGCATACGTAATCGTTTGAACAAAGCCTTTAAACTTTTTATTCCTTAATTCATTAATAAAAAGTGCTAGAATAATCGGAATCGGAAAGCCAATAACTAATTCATAAATACCGATCCCAATCGTGTTTTTGATTAAACGCCAAAAATAGTGGCTGTTAAAAAATCTTTCAAAGTGCTCAAATCCTACCCATGGACTTCCAAATATTCCTTTGACTGCAATAAATTCCTTAAATGCAAGCTGGGCTCCATACATTGGGATATATTTAAATACAATGAAATAGAGGAGTACAGGCAAAATTAACAAATAGAGTCCATAGTTTTTTTGAATGGATCTTCTCCATTTCGATCTTTTCTTTTTCTTTTGTCTATTCATCTTTTGATGGATTTCTGGAGTTGAGTCTACTTGAATATTAACCTGATCCAACGTATATCACCCTCCCTCCATTAATATTGATAGAAAAACTGAGCAAAGCGCTCCAATTCATTTGTGGCACTTAATATAGACTGATAGCGCTGAACCTGTTAAACAAAGCCCATCCGTCATTCGATCGATCGTACGATCATGCATATTCACTGGAATCCCATCTTTACTTAAATGAACATCCAACTCGACAATACCAAATCCAAGTTCTTTAGCTGCCTGGAACGAAGATAATGTATTTTCAGGATACTTTACTGGATAATCTCTATGAACAATGGCCTTTACACGCATTACGGGATCTCTCCCATTTAAATCGGTATTTTGGGTCTCAAATATAGCGCTGTTCTATATTTAGGTGTTTTTAATCAGCATGCACCTCCGCTTTTTTTCACAACAAAAAAGCCACTTCATTAAGCTATAAACATGACTCTACCGTACATATAAAAAATACATACGTTTCGTACATCTATAAGCTTAAGAAGGGCTTTCTCCTATGTACTCCTGCCCAAACAGAAGCAAAAATTATTCAGTTTCTTTACAGTTATGATTCTATCTCTTTATTATTGAGTGATTATTAATTCAGTATTAAGTCTACGTAAAAACTGGAAAATTTTATAAGGAAATTTTATCGAAAAATCGATCAACTCAAAATCAATTGAATGCCATCCCATCTCCACCGATCCTCTGTAAGATGAACACCGCCAAGCCACCAGTCCATTCCTATACATTCAAATCGATCAAGTTTACTGTCTAATAAGTCAATGCCGTTTTGAGTAATCGTTAAAACAGCCGCAGGATCCGGCGAAGTAAAGCTTGGCAATGGTACATTGCTTGTTAGAAGCGGATTCTGACGTTGCATAAGTCCATTTAATATAGCTGCATAATGCAAATCGCTAAGTCCATCTAAGATTCTTTTTTTTGAGAGACTAGAAAACAGATCGACGAACGAAAGGCTTGTTTCTTTTAGCATGGATAGGGTTAAGTTCTCCACTTCATTTAAACCCGTTTTCAAAGAAGGAAAATAACTCAAATGGGATTGTAAAGCTTGTTTTAGAAAGGGCAAATTACACGACGATTGTTTCACCCATTTTTCCAAGTCAAGAGGATTAGAGGAGCAATAAGCTTTCCAAGCCGCTTTTGCTTCATCAATTTGCTCAACGGAAATAGATTTGCAATCCTCATTGTAAAGCTGGATAAGCTGCTCTGACGTTAGCTGACTCATTCCATGAAAATATTTAATTCCTTCATATCGATCAATACTTACCATGTGAAGCTTTGAAAATCCTTTTTCTGAAAGAACTGTTAATAAATAAATAAGCATCGTTTGATCGTATCGGTCATGTTCAAACCAAAGGCTTATCTCCTCATCCCTGGATAAATCATCGATTTGTTGATTCTGCTCTCTACATGTATGTATAAAAAGAGAAGCTGGTACACCTACTGTTTCTTCAAAATAAGCCGCACGTCTTGTTATACATTCTTGCTCCGACCATTGAGCTTTAAGTGGCCCAAAATCGTACATCTCATGCCAAACGATAATGGGGTCATTCAAGCGTTTTAGCTTTTTTCCAACAATATCGCCATTCACAATATGAATCAATCTCGCACCATCCTTTTTATAATAATAAATAAATCATATCTTTAAGCAATATAAAACCAAAAGCTGATTTTTTATACAATTACTTAATTTTTCTTTACAATCAGTCTCTTTTTACGATGATTCCATATGCTATAATAAACAGAGAGACTTCATTTCATGAGAAATTAATTGCACCTACTGTTTTTCACAGAAAACAAGTTTGATCACAATTCAATACTGTCACCATTTTTTTGCGTGCCAGTAATAGAAGGACGGTGACCTCTTATCAAAAATCGAGAAAAAAGGCAAAAAAAGAAACGGAATACCTTAAAGGATTACTTAAAAAATAAGCTGAAAAATTTAGAGCCTAAACCTGGTAAAGCACCTGTATCAAATAGTAAACATTCGGCATAATGGCTATATGGCCCTCGGATTGAATCCGAGGGTCTTTTTTATATTGAATACAATAAAAATCTCCTAAATAACAGATACTAACTAAATCAGATATTAAAATTAAAGGAGATCAAAGATGAAGGTATTAGCCATTTTCATTCTTTTTCTCATATTAACAACCATGTTAAGTATTGTCATGGATCTGTTATTAGGGATAAAGCTTACTCATGCTTTGTTTCATTTATTAAACCCATTTTGGGTAATGGAAACAGGTGAATATGTGATGCTCTATGGGTTATTATTATTCGTAATCGTTCAACAAATTGTACTTTCAAGAAAAGAAAAAACGAAAAAATAGAATGATTTAGTTTTGCTTCCCTTTGCTTCTTAAACGACTGCGAATGTATGCCACAATTAACATAAGCAAGGGAATGATGATATGCAGCGGGATAAAAAGATAATTAGGGACAATTTTCTGCCCTTCTTCAATATGCTCTGAAAACTCAGAAGCGATTGCCATCGAAAGAAAGGTGACAATAACTCCGAATGGAAAAAGGATACGTTGATAATTTTTTAATTGAAACAGGTCCGCAGCACCGATTGCAGCTCCATATATATAGATGGCTATTTTAAAAAACATCGTAATCAACATCGTTACTACAACAATGGAATCAAGACGTTGAATAAACTCGAAAAGATTGACAGTTCCAATCGTTGAAAGCAAAGGAAAAGTTGATTTCTCCACTTTTTCATCACCTAGTACGGCTATATTTAAAGCAGAAGTAAAACTTACGATTAGCCCACTAGAAATTAGAGCCGAGAGCCAGACTTTTTTCACTAAGTCACTTTTATTTAAATAAGGGAGCAGCATCGTAAAGATCATCATCTCTGAAAAAGGGAAAAAGGTCGTCAAAGGGAAGGCTGTTTTTAAAATTGGTTTCCATCCATTTTCAAGAAAGGGCAGCAAATTTTCAAAATTGATATTCCCTGATACAAAAACTAAAAAATTACCCACTACCCCTAAAATAATGAGAATGAGAAAAAATACTTCTGCCGTTCTCCCTAATACCTCTATTCCTAAATAAAGAACATAGCAAATGGCTACTATTATAAGAATATTTATGGCCAACAATGGGGTTTTTTGCATGGTCGAAGAAAGTAGCAAATCACCAAAGTCACGTAAATTACGAGCTGAAAGGTATAAAAAATAGACAACATACAATAAACCTATGATCCACCCTAAGTACTGACCAAATATTTTTCGTGTATAGGCAGTAAGAGGAAGATTTGGATATCGCCTAAACAAAAAATAGTAAATAAAAAAAAGAATGATTCCACCACATAACCCCAACAGTATCGCAAGCCAGGCATCTTTTTTTGCTTGACTGCCAAGACTTACGACAATAGCAGTTCCCATTTCAAATAAAAACATGAGGGCAAATAATTGAGTGACGCTGATTTTAGCTTTCTCCATGGGTAATCCCCCCTCATTCCGAAATTTGTTACGATATGGGATTTATCATTTTCTCTTTCACTCTTTTAATTCCAAGCATCTTTACTATTTAAAGTGTTTACGGATCTTTGCAACTAACAGCATACACAACGGAAGGATGATCAAAAAGTTACAATGAAGGTAATATGGCACAATATTTAGACCTTCTTCGATATGTTCTGAAAAATTGGATGCAATAATCATAGATAAAAAAAGAATGATGATTCCAATTGGGAAAACAATCTGCTGATGTTCTTTTAGCTTGAACAATTCGACGATGGCTATCAAGGCACAATAAAAGAAAATAGAAGTCTTAAAAAACATAGTAATCAAAAAGGCAAAAACAACCATCGCATCAAGTCTTTGTATAAAATCGAAAAGATTGACTTTCCCAATTGTTGAAAGTAAGGGAAAAGTAGATCTCTCTACTTCCTCTACTCCAAGAACAGCAATATTTAAACTAATCGTATAGCTTAATAATAGCCCGCTTGAAAGCAAAGCAAACAACCAAACTTTTTTTACCAGCTCCTGTTTGTTTAAATATGGAATAATCATGGAGAAAGCAAACATTTCTCCAAAAGGGAAAAGAGTTGTGGCTGGATACGCTGTCTTTAAGATGGGCTTCCATCCATTTTCAAGAAATGGTCCCAAGTTATGCATGTCAACATTACCAGATAAGTAAACAAAAAGATTACCGATAATAATAAAAAAAATTAATATCATCGTCAGTAGCTCTCCTGTTCTCCCTATTACCTCCACACCTAGATAGATTACGTAACATATAGCCACAATCATCAACATGTTAAGCACCAATAATGGCGTTTTTGGCATGCTCGATGATAGGAGTAAATCTCCAAAGTCACGCAAATTTCGTGCAGATGAGTATAACCAATATACGATGTATAACAATCCAATCACCCATCCTAAATATTTTCCAAATATTTTACTTACATAATGAATAAATGGAAGGGTAGGATAATGGCGGTATAAGGAATAATAAACGAAAAATAAGGCCACCCCGCCAAGCATGCCTAAAAGCACTGCCACCCATGCGTCTTTTTTTGCTCCAATTCCTAAGCTCACAACTAGCGCGCTTCCCATTTCAAATAAAAACATCATGACAAAGAGCTGTATGGCGCTTATTTTCGCTTTTTCCAATATTTTCCGACCCCCTTTCATATGACGGCTGACACTTATAAGGACAAATGATTTTAAAAAAAGATGTAAGCTATTATTCTTTAAAAAGCTTATTGCGCGTTTTCAATTAAATGGGAAATTCTTCAAACGCAACAAGCATATTGAACCTAATTTACCTAGAATATGTTTTTGTTCGCAGGCCCGATCTTCTAATAAATCCTTTAACGGTTACGTTCACTTTAGTCTCAGGAAAAATTTCATCATTCCATCTTTTTTCAATCTTCTTCCATAATTTCGGATCCTCACGGTTGACATATTCACCAAAACGAAAAATATCGCTTTTTTGTTTTTTTGCAGCTTCTAAGGCCATAAAAACTTCTTCTTTTATTTCTTTCTCTAGCTTTTTTTCAAGCTTTTCAAATGTTTCGTGTTTGCTGAGATCAATCGGACATTGAACCTCCGTAATATGCCCTTCTGCACGGACCCTTAAATCAATAACAGGCTTATTATTTTTTATTTTCACCTTAATTTTTGATTTGGAGCGCATCATATCAATGGCCACTCCTTTTTTCTTCTTATCACAACTTAAATCCACAACAGTCTTCGTCATTTCATTATTAATCCATGTCACACCACGTGCCGTATCTTCATCTAACCATTTTTTAAGTTTTCCATTTTTAAAAATGGCGATTCCTTTTATTTCTAAATTCGTTTTCGCTGCTATTTGTTGGATGTTCGTCAGGCGATTCCCTTTTTCTGGGTCCCCATTAATTTGTACTCCTGCTAAATTTGCCACGTTGTTTCCTAATTGCTTAATAACTTGATCCGCGCGGGTACTGGCACTGGCGTATTCTCCCCAAACCTTTTTTGTCGTTTCCAGTGCTCCAACAAGTTTTTCAGTTGGTACTTTTTCTAAAGGCGTTGTAACTTGAAGCAGCTGTTTGGCTGTATTGTCTCTAACCACTAGTACTGGAAAAAGAGTTCTAAATTGCGCATCACGTTCAATCATATCAAACAACTCTTCTATTCCTTTCTTTCTTGCTATTTCCTCTCCAATTACCATAAGACGGACATGAGGATAAAAAAGCTCATGTGGAGATTTGGAGGAAATTTTCCGAAGAGCTTCTGCAATTGTACTCCCCGTATTTGAAAAGGTGGTAACGGGAGATCGTTGTAAAACATCAGGTGTTCCTGCGGCTCCAGCTAATTGAGATTCATTTAATATTTGAACCGTGACCCTATAACGGTTTTCTACATTGTCTCCACCTTCATCAATCCCAATTGCGCTTACTAGATCAAGATCTTGTAGTTCTGCTCGATCCCAACAACCAGACAACAATATCGAAGCTATTATAATTAGGCTTAGGATAAATAATTTATGTTTCATCAGAATCCCTCTTTGTTACGTTCCCTTCCATCGTTGATGTTCTAGGTGAAGGTCCAAGATTATGCGTATTGCCTGACCTCTTAACGTTCTTTTGGCTAATTAATCGGGGACGTTTAGATAAAAAAGGCTTTGGAAAGCGAATAATGGAATCCTTCCAATCAGAAATAATGAATGGGGCATATGGAGTTAAGTAAGGAATACCAAAGGATCGAAGGCTGCACGTATGTGCGACTAGCACAATAACCCCCAGTCCAATGCCATAAATGCCAAAGGAAGCTGCTAAAATCATCATCATAAACCGAAGTAAACGTGTCGCATCCATCATAGAATAGTGGGGGATTGTAAAGCTGGCAATGGCTGTCCCTGCTACAACAATAACCATGGCGCTTGAAACAATTCCAGCTGCAACCGCTGCTTCCCCCAACACGAGTGCACCCACAATAGAGACTGCCTGACCAACGGTACGAGGCATGCGTACACCCGCTTCCCTTAATATCTCGAATGTAAATTCCATTAACAACGCCTCAATAAAAACCGGAAAAGGGATTCCCTGTCTCTGAGCAGTCAAGCTAACGAGTAACGGAGTAGGGATTAATTCCGGATGAAAGGAAATAAAAGCAATAAAAAGAGATGGCCCTAAAAGAGTAATCAAAAATGCACACATTCTTAGAAGCCGCAAAAAACTAGCTACATTCCAATGTAAATAATAATCTTCAGTGGCTTGAAAATATTGATTCCATGTAGATGGAAAAATTAAACAATCTGGTGTTCCGTCAACAAAAATAGCAACACGCCCTTCTAATATATTTCCACTAACAGAATCCGGCCGTTCCGTTGTAAAAATCATCGGCCATGGTGTCCATATATCATCATTAATCCATTCTTCTATCGTATTTGCCCCTGCTACTTCATCCACTTCTATTTTCCCTAGGCGTTCATTAACCTCGTTCAGAAGCTTCTCATTAACAAGCCCTTCTATGTACATAATAGCCACATCTGTTTGAGTGATCTTCCCTAGCTTTTTCTTTTTTATCCATAGATTTGGGCTCTTAATTCTGCGACGGACCATCGATGTATTCGTAATTAAAGCCTCAACAAAACCCTCTTTAGAGCCTCTTACAGAAGGCTCTGTCGTAGGCTCTGTAATATTTCGGAGCTCTCCTCCTTGAGCCGAGCAGCCGATGATCTGATTTGATCCATCTACTAAAAGAAGGGTCTGCCCGCTTACGAGTGATTGCAGCATCTTTTTCCAATTGTTTAAATCTTCTACTTCTCCAATCGCCAATATTTTTTCTTTGATATATGTATAAATTTGTTTTGAAGATTGAAGCTTGTCACTTTCATTTTCACTATTGTTACTCATAAGCCTTTCAATAATAAAGCTTCCTTGTATATCTTTATCTGCTAAGCCGTTAATGAATATGATCGCAAGCTTTTGCTGGGAAGGTGCTCCCATCTTGAATTCTCGGACTACCACATCCCCGCTATTCCCTAACGCCTCTTTTATGTTTTTAATATTTTCATCAAGACTTTGGCTGATTTCCTGATTGCTTGAAGGAAGCTGCTGTTGCTGATACGATGGCTTTTGATTCTTTTTTTTGATTTTTTTCGCTAATTTTTTCAATATAGGATTCATTGTCTTCAACACTCCAACATTAAAAGATGCTCGATGTGTTACTTGTTTGTTTAGATTATCTTGTCTCCTTTCCATTTTTTTATACGTATAAAGTCTTGATTGTTCAATTTTGGAACGGTGAAATGAATTCGATATAATTAAGAAAAGCCCAAGCGCCCTTGCTCATCGACGTAAAATGCTGGACTGAATCGAGTAAGATATAGGAGAGTCGAAGGACGTTAGTCGTTCGTTCTCGACTTATCGTAGATGAGGTGAGGGAAGCACTTCTAGTCGATAGGGTACTAGAGCTAGACACTCGTCGAAGTACAAATAATTTTTCTTACTTTTAAGAAAGCGCAATGCCCTTTTCAGCCCCAACATTATAAAGCACTCACTTTTTTGAAATACCTGAAAAGGATTATCTCTTAACAACATAGAATGAAAGGTATAGGGGGAATAGAGATGAAGCCAAAAATTGAAGATGTAGCAAAATTGGCAGGCGTATCACCAACTACTGTATCGCGTGTGTTAAACAACCGGGGCTACATTAGCAAGGAAACAAGAGAAAATGTTCATAAAGCGATGAATGAACTGAATTATTTTCCAAACGATGTTGCTCGTTCCTTATTTAATAAGCGTACGAATTTGATCGGATTAATATTTCCTACGACAAGTAATCCTTTTTTTGGCGAGCTTATTTTTCATATTGAAAATATATGTGCTTTATTGGGGTATAGAGTGTTGCTGTGCAACAGCTTAAATCAAATTGAAAAAGAAGAAAAATATTTAGAGATGCTAATGCGGAACCAAGTGGATGGAATAATAGTCGGCACACATAATCAAGGGATCCTCGATTATCATAAGCAAAATTTGCCTGTTGTTGCTATTGATCGATATTTATCTGAAACGGTTCCGATCGTAAGCAGTGATAATTATGCCGGAGGAAAAATAGCTACCGAATTACTCCTTTCAAAAGGTTGTCAGTCTATCATTCTTATAGACGGGTCGATTGAACTGGAAACACCGGCCAAATTAAGAAGGAAAGCATATGAAGATGTGATGAAAAAATACGGGAAAGCTCCGATTACATTTGAAGTGCGTGAAACCTTTAATCATCGAAGCCAACAAGAAGTGATGAACCAAATCCTCGATGAATACCCGGACTTGGATGGGGTGTTCGCTAGTAATGATTTATTTGCGGCAACGTTTATCACAGAAGCTAAAAAAAGGGAAAAGAAAATTCCAAGTGATATTAAAGTAATAGGCTATGATGGAACAGAAACATGCCAAATCATGATGCCAGAATTGACGACCATTCAACAACCAATCGAGCAAATTGCTAAAACAGCTACCGACATCCTTATAAAAGAAATAGAAGGTGAATTTACACAATTTCCTCGAGAAACTCGCCTTCCTATTAGATTAATAGAAGGAAGTACTACTTAGGATTATCATTTATTTGCGATTTGAAGAGAGATATTTGCGATTTCACATATTTATTAGCAAAACCTCAATAATGGATGGATATAGAAAAATCCATCCATTTATTTTTTACCTTCATATGTCAAACGGTTGACATATGAAAGCGGTTGACATATACTACTAGGTGAAAGCGCTTTTAATAAAGGATAATCTTTTAAGCCGACACCCTTAGAGTCTACCGAATAAACGGTAAGAACTTCAAGAAAAGCACAGGGAAGTAATTCTCACTTTTGAAAGCGATTACCTACAGAGTGTGATTCCCTGTCCGAAGCCTTATCTAACAAATAAAGGAGCCATTATCATGACAAGTTCAAAAAAGATGTATTGGAAGCTAAGTGCTTATTTTTTCTTCTTCTTTTTCACATGGTCTGCTAGTTTTTCTTTATTTTCTATTTGGTTAGGTCAAGAGATTAAATTAAGTGGAGCTGCCACTGGTATAATCTTTTCTGTAAACGCTATCTTCGCTTTAATTATGCAACCCATATATGGCTATATTTCTGATAAAATTGGTTTAAAGAAGAATATTTTATTTACGATCAGTTTATTACTACTCTTTGTTGGTCCGTTCTTTATTTATATTTACGGACCACTGCTACAGTACAATGTTATTGTAGGAGCGATTGTTGGGGGGATTTATTTAGGAATTACCTTTTTATCAGGAGTTGGTGCGATTGAATCCTATATAGAAAAAATCAGTCGCAAATATAATTTTGAATATGGAAAATCAAGAATGTGGGGTTCGCTCGGGTGGGCAGCCGCTACCTTCTTTGCCGGACAATTGTTTAATATCAATCCACATATTAACTTTTGGATCGCCTCTGTCTCAGCTGTCATCTTAGTATCTATTATTCTATCTATTAAGATCGAAATGACGAATCAAGAGATTGAAAGAGCTGAATCGATCCGCATAATGGATGTCAGAAACCTTTTCCTTTTAAAAGATTTTTGGTTTTTCATCGTCTATGTGCTTGGAGTATCTTGTGTTTATGGTGTGTATGATCAGCAATTTCCAATTTATTATGCCTCCTTGTTTCCAACAGAAGCATTAGGAAATCAAACATTTGGCTATTTAAACTCCTTTCAAGTATTTTTAGAGGCAGGTATGATGTTTGTTGCTCCTTTTATTGTAAATAAAATTGGAGCAAAGAAAGCGTTGCTTGTTGCAGGATATTTAATGGCCTTTAGGATTATTGGTTCAGGTATGGTAGCAGGACCCGTCGGCATTTCAGCGATGAAGCTTATACATGCACTAGAATTGCCGATTATGCTCATTGCCATTTTCAAATATTTAGCAGCCAATTTTGACACAAGACTTTCTTCTATATTATACCTTGTTGGATTCCAATTTGCCTCACAGGTAGGAACATCAATTCTCTCACCAGTTGCAGGTATTTTGTATGATGATATAGGCTTCCGCCATTCTTATTTAATCATGGGCGCCTTCGTATTCATTTTCACCTTTGCTTCAACCTTTACTTTGATTAATGGCAATAAAAGAACTACCTCAGTGCAAAAGGTATCCGTTGCACACAAAATGATATAGGGGGGAATGTAACATGTTTACGTTAAACAAAATTCAGCAAGCAGAAAAGCATTTAGAAGAAGCAAGCAAACAAATGAACCTTCGTTACCGATTAGGCTATCACATTATGCCACCAGCAAATTGGCTGAATGATCCGAATGGCTTGGTTCAGTTTAATGGAGAATTCCATGCTTTTTACCAACACCATCCTTATGATGAAAATTGGGGACCGATGCATTGGGGTCATGTAAAGAGCAAAGACCTTGTTCATTGGGAGCATTGTCCAGTTGCCCTCGCTCCTGGAGATGATTGTGATAAGGATGGGTGTTTTTCAGGAAGTGCTGTAGATAACAACGGAGAGCTTACTCTTATTTATACTGGACATCATGTGCTCGACAAAGAAAAAGATATTATCTATCAAAATCAAAATATCGCGGTTAGTACGGATGGAATTCATTTTGAAAAAGCCGGTGAGAATCCAGTCATTGCTAATGCACCTTCTGATAGCTCTATGCATTTTCGTGACCCAAAAGTATGGAAGCACGAGGATCATTGGTATATGGTGGTCGGAAATTCAACAATGGATAAAGTCGGCAGAGTTATTCTGTACAGGTCTCTTAACTTACGCAGCTGGGAATATATTGGCGTACTTGCGCAAAGTGATGGAACGGTAGGATATATGTGGGAATGTCCAGATTTCTTTGAATTGGATGGAAAGTCCGTTTTACTTTTCTCACCTCAAGGAATGGAGCCTGAAGGAGATTCCTATCAAAATCTATTCCAAACAGGTTCCTTAATCGGGGATTATGATTACGAAACAAACACATTTGCACATGGTTCCTTTACTGAATTAGATCATGGTCATGACTTTTATGCTGTCCAAACTTTATTGGATGATAAAGGGCGCCGCATTGCTATTGGCTGGATGGACATGTGGGAATCAAATATGCCTACAAAAGCGGATGGCTGGAGTGGAGCATTAACCATTCCGCGTGTATTAACATTGGGAGCCAACCAAGAATTATTAATGAATCCAGTCGAGGAGCTCAAATTATTGCGCCAAGCTGAACATATTGAATGCACAAATGAGATTATTAGTGGAAGTTATTTAGTAGAAACGAAAGAAGAGCTTCTTGAAATAAAAGCTGTCTTTAACTTAGAAAACTCTGATTCGGAAACCGTTGGGTTGAAAATTCGTGGAATTAATCAAGAAGAAACAATCATAAGCTACGATATCAAAAAGCAAACATTAACATTAGATTGTTCCAATAGCGGAAAAAAAGAAGATGGAATTCGTCGTACAGCACTGAATGCAAATGAACAGCTCCACCTTCACATCTTTCTCGATCGTTCTTCCATTGAAGTGTTTGCAAATGAAGGCCAAAAAACAATGACAAGCCGAATTTATCCGACTGAAGAAAGACTAGGCATTGAGCTTTTTTCTAATAATGGAGAAGTCCTTGTTCAAGATTTTACTTATTGGGAGCTTAAAGATATTTGGAAGTAATTAAGAAAAGCGCAAGCGCCCGTTTAGCGACGTAAGACTGGATCGGAGTTCCGAAAACCTATGCTTTTTTATACTTTTAAAAATAGGGCACTCTTTTGGAGGTGCTCTATTTTTTATGATGATTTTTATAATATAGACATATATTGGACAAAAATATCCATTTGTTAAAAATTTTTCACTACCTTAAAAGGGCAAGTTCATGTTAAAATAAAAAATGTGAATGCGAGGTATGTATAATATCGTTAAATTATGTAAACGTTTAACACCAATATTCTTTAAGGCAATATTTTTTCATACTAATGAAAACGTTTAATTCTTTTTGATATCGATTACATATGATAAGCATCAGGGTGAATTTTTCATAAGAAAGTAGGTTATTCAAAAAATGGACATACTATTAGGAATCCTTCCTTCTTTATCTTGGGGAAGTATGATTTTAGTTAGCATGAAAATGGGTGGAGGTCCTTACAATCAAACATTAGGGACGGTTTTCGGAGCATTAATACTATCATTTGTTCAATTTCTTATTGTTAAACCTGAGTTGACTCCTACTCTTATTATTGTTGGAATTGTATCTGGACTTTTTTGGTCTATCGGCCAAAGTAATCAATTTAAAAGTGTTCCTTATCTCGGTGTATCTAAATCAATGCCCATATCAACAGGAATGCAATTAGTTTCAACTGCTCTTTTTGGAGTCATTGTTTTTAAAGAATGGAGTACTTTGCAAACGTTTTTATTAGGTTCAATTGCCATTCTTTGTATTCTAGTCGGTGTTTTTCTAACGACTTTAGATGGAAAACACCAAGAAGCAGCCAATCCTGGACATTTTAAAAAAGGAGTCGTCACTTTAGCAATCTCAAGTTGTGGCTTTTTAATTTATGTCGTCGTTGCAAGAATTTTCCATATTGATGGGTGGACTGCTTTATTTCCACAAGCGATCGGAATGTTGATTGGTGGATTAATCATTACGTATAAGCACAAACCTTTTAATAAATATATGGTAAGAAATATCCTTCCTGGATTAATATGGGCGGCTGGAAATTTATTTCTATTTATGTCCCAATCACGTTTAGGGGTTGCAACGAGCTTTTCTTTATCACAAATGGGGATTATCATTTCAATCTTCGGCAGTATCATTTTCTTAGGTGAAAAGAAAACGAAACGCCAGTTAGTATATGCAACGGCTGCTAGTATATTAATTATTTCAGGCGGCATATTTATCGGAATTGCTAATTCTTAATCTTCTTATGCATTGTCATTCTATGCTCATTTATGTAATATTGTTCCAATAAATAGATAAAAAACCCTTGTGAAGTCAAATTCACAAGGGTTTTTTGGTTTTACAACATTACTTAGCTAAAAATCCTTTTCCTATTAAGATCGCTATTTGTTTTTTCGATAAGGATTTGACTGTTTTTTTATCCCATTGTTTAATCTTTAATTTTGTAAAAAACGGATGATCATCTTTCACTGAGATTGGCATTGTATGAACAATTTTTTCATCTTGTTTTACGCCTTTGGATACTTGCTGCACTTTTTTCAGTGTCATTCCTGTTTCAATCTTTCTTTTCTCCACCTTACCGCTTTTTAAAACATAAACGAGATGGTTCTTATTTTCCTTTTTCATACTTTCTGCTGGAATCGTTATCGCATCATCCACTTCATTCGTAATGATTTTGATTCCAAGATGTGTTCCTTGAACGAGATTATCCCGTTGATCCTCTAACAGTACTGTAAATGGATACTTACTTTCCTTTTTGACGTTTGGTTTTTGAACGGGAGTTTTCGAAACCTGCTCTATCGTTCCTTTTATTTGTTTGTTATTTTCATAGGTTACGAGAACATTCATTCCTTCCACAATCTTCGGTCTATTATACTCGCTTAATGTCCCCTCTAGCTTTTGTTCTTTGGATACAATTGTAATAACAGGATTATTCAAATCCTCTTTCATCTCTTGAACGATTCCAGACAATTCACTTTCAACTGCCAGATTGGATAAATCTTCATCTGCACCACTCAATAACTCTTCATATTTTGCTATTTTTGCTTCTATTTTTTCTTTTTGCTGTTCTTTTTCATAAATATCTTGTTCAATTGATACACTTAAAACCTTGCTAGACGAATCTGATGGAGTGCTTTGTGTTAGGATGGAAGATACATCTTCGCTATCTTCATCCTCGCTCAAATAAGATGAAAGGTCTTCTTCTGAATAGCTATCTGATTCGATTGTTGACTGAAGTTCGTATAAACGATCAATATTGGTTTCCATACTCGTTAACTCTTGTTCTAGCTCTGATAGATCTGCTTGCAGCTGTTTTTGTCTTTGTTCAATACTTGCAGCAGAATACTCAAATAATGGTGTGCCTTCATCCACCTCTTCCCCTTTTTGCACAAGAAAGTCTTTAAAGGCACCATTTTTTGAATCAAAATAAATGCTTTGCTTTTCTGCAGGTATTGCAACAGCCGTTGTAGGAAAAGTTTCTAACAACCGTTGCTGTTTTACCGATGTCCAACTCTTTATATAAAAGGATTGCTTGATCTTATTATTTTCTTTTATGAATAAAAAAAGATTAACGCCTAAAAATAACAAGATTACTAGACTAATTGCAATGTTTTTCCATTTCATCTACTTCTCCCCCTTATAGCAATTTTTCCAGCTGTAATAGATGGAAGAAGGTGATGACGAATATAAAAAAAAGGTTCACTAATATAACCAATAACACTGTGAGCTTTGAATTTCTATCTGACATAGCTTGTATATATTTGTACTGAATCACCATCATCCATATTTTGAATAGCGTAATCTGAGCGAGAAGCTCATGCAAAAATTCGTTTTTTGTTATAATTTGTGCGATGATTCCAAATGAAAATGGAGATGATATGTCCGGCAAACCGAGCAATAGGCTTATCGGTATTTGTGATAATTTTTCGAGAAGCAGGATCAGCAAAACAAAAAGCTGAATGACGACCATTTTTCTCCATTCTATATCGGTGAATACCCAATAGAATAATGCCGGTATGTATATACTCATTACTGACACAATCAATCCCCATAAAACTTGACCAGCAGCAAAAAGTATTTTATGTGCTTCAAACTCTTTTAGTGTGATAGAATCTAGCTCCTTTGATAAGAGCTCATTATTTATTCCAAAATAAGCACTAATTCCGTGAATTAGACCACTTAATAAAAGGAGGACGATAAATTTTTTCCAAAAACCACTCATCATCTCTGCTTTTCGTAATTGATAAGAAGAACTGTAAGGCTTAAAAAGCCCTTTTAACAGCTGAACTTGATAACTCATCCTAAAATCCTCCAATAGAACACAATTTCATCTCTCTATTTTACCGCAAATGCACAAAGTGTGACAGGCATGAGCTGATTTTGTCGATAATTTCCTGCTTTACTACTACCTATGCCTATTACAGATCAAAATAGTTACTCTTTTTACTTGCTGCTATCATCCTATTCCAAAAAAAGTGGTAGAGGAGACAGCTACAAGCTATAATAAAAGGAATGAGGTTTTTTGAAAAAAGAAGGTAATAAATTTTTGAATAGATAGGTTAGCGCTAGCTGCCAGCCGGAGGGATGTTTTCGTGATTGTGATCCCAGAAAGATATTGGGAGTCTTTAGAGTTTGTAAGTAACTCATTGAAGGAGCATTTGCAGCCTGATCAAACAAAGGATGCAAGCTTGGTTCAAAAAGGGCTTCTGTTGTATCAGCAAGGACTCGTTTCTCAAGTAAAATTTGGAGATGATCTCGTTACTGCTACAGTTCAGGACGTTACACCAGTGAAGGTATCATTGGATTTAAATTTTATTAATATGAGTGAATGCACCTGCCCAGCAGAAGGCTTTTGCCGGCATATGCTTGCTGTATTTTTTTATCTGCTCTCTTCTCAAAGAGGAAGTGTAGCTTCTTGGCTCGAAGGCTTTCGAGAACCACAAAAAGAAAAGCAAGCTGCTAGGGCATTAGGGATTCAAAAAGCAAAGGATTTATTGAAAACATCAGGTCGATTGCAGCATTCTTATGAAGCCTGGACGGACGATTTCAATCAGAGCTTTGATAAAATCATGACGGGTCACGGTGAGCCTAAGCCTCATCTAATCCCAGAGCTCTTTCGTATTTATGGAAGAAAAATTAAAGCAAATGAACCACTTAAGAAGGAATGGAAGCTGCTTTATTTACTAATCGCAAGTATATTCTCCTTTCAAAAACTTGCAGAACTAAGCATTCAATGCAGGCATGAAGAAAAAACCATTAACCATTATTACCGTCATCTATTTCAAGGACTAGCCGATGATATTAGCGATATTTTAGATCGTCTTACTGTTCACTCTCTTCCATTCGCCTTTGATCAATTTATTGATCAATTAAAAAAGGATTCCACTCATTTGCTATTGCTGGATTCGAAAATTGGGTTCGAGTGCATTGAAGTGTACCGAATATTATGGACACAGTTATTTAATCGGAATGAGTGGCGTGAAGAAGAGCTAAAAAAACTTGAAATGCTTTCGGAAAAAAGCTTGTCTGTTCAAATTGGAAAGACCCACCTACATTTCTTGCTTCAAGAGGATCGAGCAGCATTAAAACTAATTCAAACAACCGATGAAAACATGGCTGCTTTTCTTTTATACTGGTTAAATCAATTATCCTCCCATAAGGATTGGAAACGAATGGAACTTTATATTCAAGTATTCATCCAATCTTTAAAGGGTTTTTTGGCAAAGCAGCAACATTATGATTCAAGTCTTGATTTTACAAATTTAGCTTTGAAAACGATCGCTCCTTACTGTCATGAAAGAAAACGGTTGGACTTGTTTGAAAAAGCTCTTGTACAAACATTGCCTTATAGCTATGGAGAATACGAATATTTTCTTTTTAATCAAGGTATTTTTGATAAATGGTTAGAGCTTCAGACCTATATTGGCTTAGACATGGAGATGCTGCCGAACGATCGAATTAAGCATCTGCAAAATGAAGATCCCGAAATTTTGCTTCCACTATACCATCAATCTATACAAGAGCATATTAATATGAAGAATCGCGAACATTACCGTACCGCTGTAAAAGAAATGAAAAAGCTTCGTACCTTATATAAAAAATTAAAACGGCAAACAGATTGGGATCAATATATTAAAACGCTTATAGATCGTACAAAGCGCCTTCGCGCCTTTCATGAGGAATGCAAAAGAGGTAAGATCATTAAAGAAGAATAGAAAAGTGGCCGATTAAGGACGTACTAGTGCCTTATGTCTTCATCGGCACTAGTACGTCCTGTACGTCGGAGCTAGGCAATTAGAAAACCAATAACGAAGCAAGGAACAAATCTTGATTTGCGCAGTTTTTCACTGTACTTGGAGGTAAGCTTATTCATGCTTAAAAGTAGATATTTAAAAATACATGTGACAAACGTCGAACAAAATCAATATTTAATCATGGTTAAAAGAAACGATGATCACATTTTACCGCCAGATGAATGGAAATACCTCTTTTTTAATCGGCATGATGAAAGTTATTTTGGCACTATGCTTGAAACGAAAATTGTGAATGGCCTTGAAGGTGTGTTGATCGATGGCTGGCAGCTTGTCACCCTTTTTGGAAAAGAGAGATTTAACCGATTGATCGATTGGGATTGGGATGAAACCTCACAAATTTGTTTAGCGTCTGCTCATACGGTCCTTGACTCCATGCATCGCCATGAATGGGTCCCTGATTTTGCTTCTTGGGAAAATAATGAATTCCAGTGGACTTTGCCAGAACGAGTGATGAATGAATTCAATGCTGACTTTTGGGAGGAAAATCTTCAAACAAATAGCGGGAGCATAACAAATAAACAATTCGTACAAGAATGGTTCAATCATTCTGTCGAATCTTATATGAATCAAGATGAAGAAATGAAAAATAGATTTGGAGATAAGCTTGCTTCCTTAAAAAAACAAGAATTGCCTTCCAAAACACTAGCTTCCTTTTTTGACGAAGACAGTTGGCTTGAATGGATTGGATTAAAGGAGAACTCAACTCCTTTTACATTAGGCATTAAATTAGAGGAGCCTCCTGATATCGATCAGCCTTGGAGCTTAGAACTTTTCTTACGTGACAAAAATAAGCCTGATCGTTTAATTGATCATCAGGATACAGCGAGTTTTCCTTCTAAATGGCGAAGCTTTGAGCATAAAATTGACCTTGAACAGGAAAAATGGATTCAGCTATTTCCGTGGTTAAAGGGAAAAAAGGGCATTGCGAATCAACTAACAGAAGAAGAAGCATGGATCTTTTTAACCGAGGCAAGTGAAACACTATTGGCATTAGGTGTTGATATTCTTCTTCCATCCTGGTGGCAGGCGATGAAAAGTGCCAGCTTAAAAATGAAAGCTCGTGTAAAAAGCAGCAACAGTCACCGACGCTCGTTTGTCGGTCTTCAGGCAATGCTTGAATATGATTGGCGCTTTTCCATGAATGGAGTCGATCTATCAGAGGAAGAGTTCAAAAAAATGGTTGAAGAAAAAAGGCGCCTCATTCAAATTCGCGGTCGATGGATCAAGCTCGATCCTGCCTTTATCCATCAGATCCAACAATTAATGATAAAAGCGGAAAAAGAAGGCTTACATGTTCGAGACATTATCGAACAAGAGCTAATCGCTGCAGAAAATGATGAGTCAGACGCTATTGAAAACCCTAGAGCTTTTGCCAAAATTCAAATTGAATTAAATCGACAATGGAAGCAAATGATTCACAAGCTTAAAAAGGTGAATGAGCTCCCTTTAGAAACCGTTTCAACTAGCTTTCAAGGTGAGCTCAGGCCATATCAACAGCTTGGAATGAGCTGGCTCTTATTTTTACGAAATTATCGATTTGGAGCCTGCTTAGCGGATGATATGGGACTTGGAAAAACCATTCAGCTTATATCTTATCTTTTAAAGGTTAAGGAGCAGGAAAATGCTGGACCTGCTTTAATTATTTGTCCGACTTCTGTTCTTGGGAACTGGCAAAAGGAAGTGGAGCGGTTTGCACCTAATTTAACCGTGTATCTTCATTACGGAGCAAATCGATTGAAGGAAGATGCCTTTGCTGAGCAGGTTGCTAACTCTGATATCGTATTAACCTCCTATGGCCTGACACATTTAGATCTTGAAGATATGGAAAAAATAACCTGGAGTACAGTCGCAATCGATGAAGCACAAAATATTAAGAATGCTCATACAAAGCAATCCCGTGCGGTTCGTAAGTTGAAAGGGCTTCATCATATCGCGTTAACAGGAACTCCAATGGAAAATCGACTGACTGAATTATGGTCCATTTTTGATTTTACGAATCATGGTTATTTAGGAAGCCTTGGTCAATTCCAAAGACGATTTGTCCTTCCAATCGAGAAAGAGGATGAAAAAGAGCAAATTCAGAAGCTACAGACGTTAATCCGACCATTTTTGTTAAGAAGAACGAAAAAGGATGAAGATGTCTCATTAAACCTGCCGGACAAACTTGAGCAAAAGGAATACTGCCCACTAACTGCTGAACAAGCATCCTTATATGAGCAAGTCGTGCGCGATACGTTTGACTCAATTGAAAAGCTAACCACTTTTGAGCGAAAAGGACTTGTTCTGCAAATGCTAAGCAGGTTAAAGCAGCTATGCAACCATCCCTCTCTTTACTTAAAGGAAGAGAAGCCGACACATTTACTCACTCGTTCCACTAAGCTTGAAAAATTAAATGAGCTTTTGAAAGCTGTTCTTGAACAAAAAGAGAGCTGCTTAATTTTTACTCAATACATTGAGATGGGGCAAATGATTCAAAAAATGGCGAAAGATCAATTTAATATACAAGTACCCTTTCTAAATGGAAGCGTTCCGAAGCAGGAACGAGATCGAATGATTCATCGCTTTCAAAATCAAGAATTCCCTATTTTCCTCTTATCCTTAAAAGCTGGAGGAACTGGCTTGAATTTAACAGCCGCAAATCACGTCATTCATTATGACCGTTGGTGGAATCCTGCTGTGGAAAACCAAGCAACGGACCGTGCCTATCGAATCGGGCAAAAGCGATTCGTTCATGTTCATAAGCTCATTTGTACAGGGACCCTAGAGGAAAAAATCGATGCCATGCTAGAAAAAAAGCAATCTCTCAATGACCAAATTATCCAAAGTGAAAACTGGATTACCAAGCTTTCTACAGATGAGCTCCGCGATCTGGTTCATCTTTTTTAAATATCAGCCTTCTCCATTGCTATGTGGAGAAGGCTGATGGCTTTTTAATTTATTGTTGAACTTTCTCCTAACCATTTCAATGATCATAAGCAATAAGGGAATACCGATCACAAATGGCGGAAAGATATACTTTAATGCAAATCTTCCTTGCTCTAAATGCAATTGAAGATTTTTTGCAATTAATAGGGAAACGATCAAAATTAGAATACCAATAGGAATAAAAAGCTTATTCTTATTTACTTTGAATATATCACTAGCCCCAATGACTGCTGCATAAGAAAAAATGGAAATCTTAAAAAAATCATTGATAATTAAGCTTATAACAACAAATGCATCCAAACGCTGGACAATCTCTCCAATTTCAATCTTCTCCATCATATCCAAAAAAGGAAAAACGGTTTGTTCCATATTATTTATTCCAAGTACTGCTATTTCGAGTAACACGATAAAAGCTAAAGCTACTCCGCTTAATATGATGGCAAATACCCCTACTTTTAAGCCATACTTTACTTGATTTAAATAAGGAAGAATCATCGTAAAGCAGATCATTTCACCAAAAGGAAACATCGCAGTTTGCGTTAGAACACTAGAAAAGACAGGCTCCCACCCCTCCTCGAGAACTGGTTGTACATTTTCAAAATGGACTACATCTGATAAAAATAAAAAAGCAATCGATACTACACCAGTAAATAAAAAAAGCAAAAAATAGATTTCTCCTATACGTGATAACACTTCAATTCCTAAAAACAAAGCGTAGCAAACAACCATCATCATAATCAAGCTAAGAACAAAAATCGGTGTATCCCCATATGAAAGCAGTAATAATTCAACCCCATCTCTTAAATCACGCGCTGCACCATAGATGAAGAAAAAAATATATAATAAGCAAATTACAAAACCGAAATACTTCCCTATTATCCTTTTAACATAACCGGTTAATAACAATTTCGGATAGCAATGATTAAGGTATGCATAAACTGAAAAAATAAGAATCCCACCAATCATAGCAATCAAAATAGATAGCCATGCATCTTGTTTGGCATCTATACCTAATGGAATCATCATCGCTGTACCTAATTCAAACAGGACGATTAAACTAAATAATTGAAAAGTGGTTATTTTTCCTTTTTCCATTTTATTTGTAATTCCTTTCAACCTTGACATTTTGAACATTCTTTCCCCTCTACTTCAATAAATCAAATAAAAAATCACTAAACGGCTTAAATACAAATGCAATCCAATCCAAAGGGTTCGGAATTTTTGCATCCAATGCCTCTGCGATGCTCAATCCTATTCCAAAGAGGAGTAAGATAGAAAATACCCAAAGTTCCTTTTTGAAACCTTTTTTCAAAAGAGTAGGAACTTCGATAAGTACAATGACAATTGCTGCGACAAATATCCCTAATATAGCCCACATTTGAATTGGCTCCTTTTATATTTGTGAATTATTATTTTGCTATTTTTCGAATAGCCATTACAACTAGCAACAGGAAAGGAAAAAACAATCCGAACATTAACGTATAAGATGGCCATATTTTTGAACTAAAAATATAAAAATACACGACATTTGGGAGTGATAAATGTGTAAAAGCAATTAAAATAAATCCGATAGGAAAGGCTAACACTTGGTAATTCTTTAGTTCTAACCATTGCGCTGTCCCTAAAAGAGTTCCATAAAAGCATATGACTAATTTAAAAAAAATTGAAAGTAACCATATCCCGGCCAGAATGATTTCAATGCGTGTTAAAAATTTACCAATGTCTATTTTTTTTGCTAGAGCAAATGTTGTAAACAAATTTCTTGAAGTCATATCCGCACCGAGAACAGAAATCGCTAGAAATGTAATTAAAGGTGTAATTATTCCCCCAATTAGCGTACCCCAAAATAGTGCTTTCCCTGCTGCTTTTTTTTGATTAACAAAGGGGGCTAACATCAAAAAAACGGGCAGCTGCAAATAAAGAATACTCATATAATGATAATTCGCCTTTAAGATGGTCTTTATATTTGCCTCCATAATTGGCTGAATGTTAGCCCATTGCATTTGGGGAGATAAGGTAATATACAAAATAAATAACCCCAGCATGATAAAAGGAAAAAAAACTTCTGCTGAGCGTGTGAAAGTTTCAAGTCCAAGCCTTGTGCCCATGATGACAATAGCCATAAAAAGGATAAATATAGCTTCTATTGGGGTTTCCGGCATTATGGCTGTCGCCATAAAATTACCAACTTGAAATAACAAAAATGGACAAATCATAAAAAAATAGCTTATGTATAGAATCGAAACGAATTTACCTATCCATCTCCCCAGCACTTTTTCACAAATCTGTATGAGTGTTAATCCTGGAAAGAGTTTTCCTAATAAGATATAGAAGCCGACTAATAATAAACCTGCTCCGCTTCCTACTAAGCTGGCAATCCAAGCATCTTGTTTTGCTATAGAAGCTAAGGAACCTGGAGCCAGTAAAATCGTTGTACCAATATTGAATAGGATCACAAGAATCAGTAATTGACGAGATGAGATTTTCCCATTTTCCAGCATTCTGTTTCACCTATCTTTCCTATTTTTACTAGGTTTATAAAACACATTAAACAGTCGCCTCCTTTTAAAACAGAGACGACAGAATAGCCATGTCATGTATAAGGGTAATAGGCAAATATGATTTTTCGCTATTAGAAAAGCTCATATTAGGGACGAAAATAGGCATACTGTCGTATTATCTGCGCATCTTTATGTTTTATTTTCCCTCTAGGAAAGATTCACCTACTGTACCTATTCGTCTAATTTTCACATCTATTTTCATGTTTACTGGTACATCCACAAAAATCTCATCCCAATTGCCTTTTACCTTTTTCCAATATTGCGGATCAGCACGATGGATCGCTTCGCCAAATCCAAAAATATCGACCCCATATTCTTCTTGAGCTTTGTTTATAGTCTGCTTGAGCATAGATTTTATTTTTTGTTCCGATTTTTTTTCTAAATTAGCTATGGTCTTTTCATCCATTAGTTTCATCCTACATTCTACAGATCCTACATTTGCCTCTATGTCCAATTTCACATAAATTTTTGGGGTGCCTTTTATAACTTTTCCCTTCAAATCCGTCTTTGAACGTATAACTTCAAATGTTATCTTTCCGTCATTACACGGCAAAAATCCGACTGTACTTTTTACATTATCTATAAGATAATTATATCCTTTGCTTTCTATTTCATTTAGCCAACCAATAAGCTGATCGTTTTTAAAAACACCAATTCCTGAATATTGCAATTGAGAAGGAGTACCAATCTCCTCCACATTTTTCGGACTTTCACCTACTTTCTGCTCTCCTTTCACTCGAAGGCCTGTCAGAATAGGTTGTTTCCCTTTATTTACTAGGTCATTTATAAGCATATCTAATGTAACACCTGTAGTGGGCGCCCAATTTCTTTGGGACGTTTCTAGAGATGAAAAAAGTTTATTTGCAGGTATTTTTTCTAATGGAGTTAAAATTTTTAGCACCTTACCTGCACTTGTCCCTCTTGCTACAACAATAAAAAAATCTGTTCGATGCTCATGATCACGCGATAAGTAATCAAGGATTCCATTTATCCCCTCTTTCGCTAATTCTTCGCCAATGACAACCATACGAAGATGACTCGCATAGATTTTCCGAGGGCTAATCGTTGTGATTTTTCTTCTTGCTTCAAATATTGTATTCGCTTTCATTTGATAAGTAATAACGGGTGCTCGATTTCCTCCTCTCTCTCTTGCAGCCACTTCTCCCGGATCGACCACTTGTGAAGTAACTAAATATTGATTTCCTACTTTATCTACCCCCATTGCGATTTCAATCGCCAAATCATTTAATTCTCTTCGATTCCAACAGCCAGTGTTGAAAATCATTAAAACAACTAACATTCCTAGGATGGTCCATTTTCTTTTCATCATTGATCCCCTTCATTTTCCATTTCCCTATCTTTATTAGGATCTGGTTTTAATAATGAGGGTTCTTGCTGACGCTTCAGATTTTTTTGACTAATTAAGCGAGGACGTGTGAGCAGCCCCCATCTAGGAAAACGAAAAAGCGTATCCTTTTGGTCAGAGATTATAAATGGAGCAAATGGGCTCATATAAGGAATACCAAAGGACCGCAAGCTGCATAAATGAAGAACAAGAGCAATTAACCCAACGGTTATACCAAATAATCCGAAGGAAGCAGCTAACCCCATTAAAATAAAGCGTAATATTCTAACAGAAATCGCCATATTAAAGGAAGGAAAAGCAAAGCTGGCAATGGCTGTGATAGCTACAACGATTACCATTGCAGCTGAAATGATTCCTGCTTCTACTGCCGCTTGTCCAATAACTAACGCTCCAACAATGGATACTGCTTGACCAACCGTTCTCGGCATGCGAACACCGGCTTCTCGCAATATTTCAAAGGTCACTTCCATTATCATTGCTTCTATAAAAGCAGGAAAAGGCACCCCCTCTCTTTGCGCAGCTAAACTAATTAAAAGCTGATTTGGAATCATCTCTTGATGAAAAGTTGTAATCGCAACATACAAAGAAGGGCCTAGTAAGGCAATAAAAAAGCATAAATATCGAAGGAAACGAATAAGTGTTCCGAAATCAGCTCGCTGATAGTAATCTTCTGCTGATTGATAGAATTGCGAAAAAATGACAGGTGCAATAAGGACAAATGGTGTACCATCAACTATAATGGCAACACGACCTTCCAGTAGACTAGCTGCTACCACATCTGGTCGTTCAGTATTGTATATTGTAGGAAATAGAGTAAAAGTTTTGTCCTGAATCATTTCCTCTATATAACTGCTTTCCAAAATCCCATCAGTATCAATTCGATTTAACCGGGAATGTACTTCCTCCACTATTTTGTCGTTTACAATCCCTTTAATATACATAATTGCTATATCAGTTTTCGTGACTTTTCCGATTTTTTTGCTTTCCAACCATAGATGAGGATCTTTAATTTTCCGACGAATTAACGCGGTATTCATTCGTAAGGACTCAGTGAATGCTTCCCTTGGTCCTCTAATCACCGTTTGATCAGCAGGTTCGCTTACCCCTCTGTTTTCCCATTCCCTCATTCCAATAGAAAAACATTGCGAATAACCATCGAGTAACAGAATAGCATTCCCAGATAAAAGGGAATAAAAAAGCTCATCAAAGTCCGTTACATCTTGAATATCTCCTGCTGTTAGCACAATATCCTTTATAAGATGTATAGGATCCTTCTTAGAAGAGGCCTCTTGATCCAACTCCGTTTCTCGTATATCCACCATCAGTGATTCTAGGATAAAATGTTGAATGGACTTTGTGTCTGTCAATCCATCCGTATAGACAATTCCTGCTTTGATTTGTCCATCTTTTCCAATCCGAATCTCTCGAATAATAATATCTTTACTGTTTCCAAGCATTTCTTTGATATGTTGAATATTTTCCTTCAAACTATTATTAAGAGGATTTTCTATATTTGAATCCTTAGATTGCTGGCTTTGTTTTGATTTAGATATAGATTCCTGTTTTTTCTTTTTAAAAAAATCCAATGGATTCACCTCTTAATTTATTCTACTGTTACTATTTTCTACCTATAAAAGCACATTTATGTATCAAAGCTTCTAATTCGAAAAAACTACGCCCAGCTAAATAAGCAAAAAAAACCGGCACAAACGGCCGGATAAATTGGAGAAATTTAGAGGAGGTTAATTGATTTTTTATAATGAAAGATTAAATATAGGGGCACATAAGTTTAGTAGTCCATTTGTTAAGAAGTCATTTGAGTCTTACTAAGGAAGAATAGGGGGATGCGAATTAGTTCACTGCTGTAAAGAACCATTTTGAATAGCTGGATGAGCTTGTATAAGGGAGCTGGTTAACAGATGTTCAATTTGTCATACTCTCGTATGTAAGTTGATCCATTTTTCATTTGTCTTTCCTTGCATGCGAATAATTGTCTCCATTAGACTTTCAATATGAGAGGATTGTGGCAAAGAAAACTCTCTCCTTTCAAATGAATTCATTTTGGTCTTCCATTGGTTTTGAATCTAAAAACTTAACCAATTCAGCAACTACCTCTGTGACATATACTCTTTTTCCATCTTGATTGTTATAGTTTCTCGTTTGAATTCTGCCTGTAATGCCAATTAATGATCCCTTCCGGCAATATTGCACCGTATTTTCCGCTGTTTTTTTCCATAACGTACATTGAACAAAATCAGCATCGAAATCGCCATTTTGATTTCGATAATTACGATTGACTGCAACCGTTACATTTGTCACGTACGTCCCATCTGGTGTGACCTTTAAATCAGGATTCCTTGTAAGCCTCCCGACTAAAGTGACTTGATTGATCATTTATGCTCTCCTTTCTCTTTAATACCCTTATCTTACAAAGATGATACGTTCATGTAAAATGAAGGGAATGCTATTTTGAAGGGAAAATGAAAGGGAAAATATCATTTTCTATATATAAAAATGATATTTTTCCCTTTATTTTTGTAGGCTTCTTTCTTTAATACACCTTTTTTTATAAATATAAAGATTTTTTATCAACTAGGTTTTCGTGATTGAAAATGCTATAATTTTGATCAATGAAAGCTGTGATTGGAGGTACTTAAATGAAAACTTTTAAGTTAATTACGCTTCAAATCGTCGAGGATGAGCAATTAGTGGATGTAGAGCTTATAGATGGGTTAATTATTAATAAAGAGGACGATCAAGGTAGATGGTTAATTGAAGCCTATACGGATAAGGGTAATTGTGACTATTTTCAAAAAGCTATGAAAGAAAATCATCTGCTAACCGTGCAGGCAGTCATTACAAAAAAAGAAAATACGCCAGCTGCCTTTAAAACCCAGGTTCGGTCTATCAATCCATTTGATAAACATGTGAGCATTTTGCTTGAGGGTCCTTTAGTAAGATCGCGAAATAATTATGCTCAACTACTGCTTAAAGAGCTAATTCAAAAAGGAGTCTCTGGCGAGGATCTAATTGTTCAGTTTAATGAATTAATGAAACAAAAGCCTTCATTTAAAGCTATTAATTAAGAAAAAAGTGCAGGTATCTTAAGAAGCAGGACAGGTGCTGAGCCCCTGTCCTTTGCTTTATTGATCTAGGTTGTCTTTATCATTTCTGTCAACTCTATCTTCGATAACGTCTTCTTGTGGTGTATTTTGATCTTCCACAACATCGCCATTCATACCATTATTGGTATCATTTGCATCGTTTAGATCAGTATCATTCACATTATCATCTACACGATCCTCGACATCATTTTCTGGAGGAGGCTCCTGGTCGTTTACATTACAGCCTGCTACCATGACTGCTGCTAATACTGATCCACTAATTAATGCTAACAGCTTTTTCTTCATAAATTGTGTAGCTCCTTTCTAAATATATTTATCTCATTTTGACCACTACTTTATCGGTCTTCTGTTATCTTGTCCAATTCTCATCACAACTTGCATATTTTTTTCAATTTCTAGTGATCTCTAGATTTACGCAAAAAAAGAGCCCTTCAATGAAGTGGCTCCTTTTACTCTAGTGCTTTTACGCCTTTCTTATTGTCTAGCTACAGTACCTAGCCGCTCGGATCATAAGCCACAATACTACAAAAATCAGGATTTTCTGCGTATTGCGTCTTATGTCTGTCGCGGCTGATCAAGGCACTTCCGACGTAGAGGATGTACGAGTGCCGATTTGCCATAGGACGTGGCGCCCTTAATCGGCCGCTGTTCTTATTTCGCACCTAAGGCAAACATAATTTCAACTTCGCAGACGATTTCTCCATCTACTGTTGCTGTACCTTTCCCTTTTCCAATCGATCCTCTCACACGTGTCATTTCTACTTCAAGACGGAGTTGATCTCCAGGTACAACCTGTTTTTTAAATCGACAATTATCAATTCCTGTAAAAAATGCTAGACGTCCTTTATTTTCTTCTTTTTTCAGCATAGCTACAGCTCCAACTTGCGCAAGAGCTTCAACAATTAAAACGCCCGGCATAACAGGATAATCAGGAAAATGACCGTTAAAGAATTCTTCATTTGCGGTCACATTTTTAATACCTACTGCCTTTTGTCCTTCCACTACCTCTAAAATACGATCGACAAGTAAAAAAGGGTATCGATGTGGAATGATTTCTTTAATTTGTTTAATATCTAACATTGTTATTGACTCCCCTTCGTAATCAAAATAAATACCTACTATGTACGTTCAAAAAGGAAGGGATTCATACCCTTCCTGCATTTATTCTTTATCAACGAGATCGATGATATGTGTCCAAGTGGATTTATGAAAGACATCAGACGGCTTACCTTGTCCTATCACCCCATAGCCAATTACAGCTCCAGCTATAGTACTTAGGAAAATCAGTATTAAAACAATTATAACCCGAAGCCATATTGGAATCAGACGAACCCGAATACGCCGTTTTGATTGAACGTCCTTTTTGCCTTTCATATTTTGTTCTTGTTTATGCTGTTCCCTTGTTTTTTTGATTGCTTCTTGGTTATGAATGTTTACTGACATAAATAAATTCCCCTTTAACGAATCCCATTTACTAGACCCATCATTTGATCGGCTAGTGTTACGGATCTTGTTTGAAACTGATAGGCACGCTCGGTACTTATTAAATCTGTCAATTCCTTTGATAAATCCACATTTGATTGCTCTAATGATTTTTGCTCAATAGAAATTTCATTACGTAACGGACCATTTAGCTCAGTGAAAATATCGGCCGTCGTTACATTTATTTCAGGCATATTCTCAGGTAGACTGTAAAGATTTTCACCTTTTTGTTCTAGAAACTGTGGTCTTTTGACATATGTAACACCTAAATTAAAGTTTTGCTCAGTATTATTATCAAGAACCACTGTTAAACGTCCGTTTGACGAGATCGTATATTCCTTAGCTGATCGTGCATTTATCGTAATAGGTTGATTATTTTCATCTAATATGGGATAACCTTTACTTGTGACTAGCAAAGCTTCATTTTCTGAAATCAGAGATAAGGAAAAAGCGCCGTCACGTGTATATTGAATCTGTGAATTTTCACCTTGCTGTACCAATACACGGTACATCTGACCCTGTTTTGTAAAAGCTGTATCAAGACTTCGATCCGTATTTTTTATCGCCGCTTGAGAAAAAATCAACTGTGTTTGAGACAATTTTGCACCAGTACCCTGCCGAATTCCATTTGGTGTGAATCTGTTTACCTCTTTGCTTTGATGCCTTTGATTATTTACTTGTTGAAAAAGGAGATCCGAAAAAGTTGCATCTCTTTTTTTATACCCAGTTGTATCGACATTGGCAATATTTTGACTAATAGTATCGATTTGCTTTTGCATCTGGGATAAGGTATTAGTTGCTGTGATCATTGTTCTATTCATATCTCTTCCCCTTTTTCGGGATCATTTTTTAACAATTTGTTTCTCTATAGTTTACCGATTTCATTGACTGCTTTTTCCATACTTCGGTCATATGCTTGCAATACTTTTTGATTAGCTTCAAAAGCGCGGTATGAAGTCATCATATCTGTCATCGTTCTAGAAGTATCCACATTGGAGCCTTCTAAAAATCCTTGCTGAAGCTTAAACTGAACGCCCTGTGCATTAAAAGCATTAGCTAGCTGATTCCCATTTTCTGTTCGAAAGAGGCCGTCCCCTTCTTTAATTAAAGCATACGGATTATTCGTATAACCTATACCTAATCTTGCTGTTTCTCCACCAACTCCGATTACTATACCTTGGTCATTCACAGCAAATTGATCACTTGAAAGCCGAATCTGATTCCCTTGATCATCTAAGACATATAAACCGCTTGCTGTCGTTAAAAACCCTTGTGCATCTATTGTAAAATCACCATTTCGTGTATAAAGAAGCTCCCCTGACGGATGTTGAATGGTGAAAAATACAGATCCTTTTTCATTGTTATTGTTTAATGGCATATTCACATCGACTAAAGCCAAATCCGTTTTCTGCTCAGTTTCCCTTAAATCGCCTTGCATAAAGAGAGGAATGGTTTCCTGCAAGTACACCCCTGTATGAAGAGGACCAATCGTTTCTCCTACCGTTGTATTCAACTGACCTTCAACTGGAACTTTCGTTTTGTCGATTCTTTTTAATAGCATTTCAGGAAAGGCTCTTAAAACCGTTTGATCTGCTTTATATCCTGGTGTGTTAACATTCGCCATATTATTCGAAAGCATTTCCGTTCTTCTTTGCTGAGCAAGCATTCCAGAGGCAGCCGTATAAAATCCTCTAAACATAACTCCACCTCAATTTTTTGTTGAGTTTTATTCCATACTATATACTTCTATTATAAAAAAAAATCCTCGAATAAACATTATATTTTTGAAGAAAAACGTCTAGGTTTGTATCATTATGTTTTTCATGTAAAAATAACCTGCATGATATATGCTTATCACACAGGTTATGTCCGCTTAATTAGTATCATAATATGATGCTATATAGATCTGATCATCATCCAAATTTTCTTTTAGGCAGCTTATCAATGTTATCAAGCATGATACCTGTTCCTATTGCAACACAGTCCATAGGATTTTCAGCTACAAGAACAGGAACCTTCAATTCTTCTGCAAGAAGCATATCAATGCCATGAAGCAGAGCACCGCCTCCTGTTAATATCACACCACGGTCAATGATATCAGCAGATAATTCTGGTGGAGTACGCTCAAGAACGCTTTTTGCTGCATGAACAATAACATACACAGATTCTCGTAATGCTTGTTCAATCTCCTGAGAATATACCGTAATCGTTCTCGGTAGACCAGAGACCATATCGCGTCCGCGAATTTCCATGGATTCATTGCGTGAGTTAGGGAAAACCGTACCAATATTGATTTTAATATTTTCCGCCGTCCGTTCACCTATTAATAGCTTATATTCTCTTTTAATATAGTTTAGAATTTCAGTATCAAACTTATCCCCTGCCATTTTTATGGAAGAAGATGTAACGATATCCCCCATTGATAAAACGGCTACATCCGTCGTACCACCACCAATATCTACAACCATATTGCCGCTCGGCTGAAAAATATCCATGCCTGCTCCAATTGCCGCGACCTTTGGCTCTTCTTCTAAATATATTTTTTTACCGCCGCTTTTTTCAGCTGCTTCTTTAATCGCCTTTTGTTCAACGCTTGTAATATTGGTTGGGCAGCAAATTAAAATACGAAGCTTTGATAGCATTCCTTTTACACTGAGCTTATTGATAAAATGTCTAAGCATCGCTTCTGTTACGTCAAAATCAGCGATAACACCATCTTTGAGCGGACGAATAGCCACGATATTTCCTGGCGTACGTCCAACCATTTTACGAGCTTCTTCTCCTACTGCTAGAACTCTGTTTGTATTTTTATCTAAAGCTACCACCGATGGTTCATTTAATACAATCCCGCGACCTTTAACATGAATTAATACATTAGCCGTTCCTAAGTCAATCCCAATATCCCTAGCAAACATTCTCTTATTCTTCCTCCTTGAACTATTGGTCAGATGCTTCCTCTTGCATCTTTAGAGCTTATTCTTATTTTTTATTCTCATTATGTTTTATAGGATTAATTCCTAATATGTACGCATGGACAAAGCTCCTGCAATTGTTAATATAAGGTTCCTTTCTAAAACACAATTTAATGAAACTTCATATCTCTTAATTTTTTTTTCAAAGGATCCATTTTTTTATATTGATCCTTAATAAGGATAACAGTTCCATTTTTTTCTATTTAAGTAGTTCTTTATGCATTCTTCTAAGAAGCAAGTCCTATCTATCCTAATTGTATATTTTAACACATTTAAAGTAAAATAAATGATTGCATGTAAAAATTTAACCGTTTTTTCTACAAAATTTTTAAATACAAATAGGCGATCTTAAAGCATCACGCCAGGTGCTTTTGCCGCCTACTCGTATTTATTCTGATAAATATAATTTTTTTTAAGGTAGACTGGTGTCTAGTTTCATCGCTGATCAAAGCGCCTCCGACGTACAGGATGTACGAGTGCCGATGAAGACATAAGGACGTGGCGTTTTTAATCGGCCGCTTTTCTTATTGCACTGTTTCTTCTTCTAGTTCTTCTTTTTGATATTTAAGCTTTGTGGCTTCTCCTCCACGTAAATGTCGAATGGATTTATGATAATCGAGTATTTCTTTTACCTCATTTGCAAGATCCGGATTAATTTCAGGAAGCCTTTCGGTTAAGTCTTTATGGACTGTACTTTTGGATACGCCAAACTCCTTCGCTATCACGCGAACTGTTTTCCTCGTCTCCACGATATACTTTCCAATCTTGATAGTTCTCTCTTTGATGTAATCGTGCACACCACTCGCCCTCCCTAAGTTGGATGTGAGAAGTGTGAAATGAGACTCGCTTCGGTTTTTGAAATACTTCATTCCGCATTCGATTGTTTTTATGCGGCAGAAAGCCTCAGCCTTCTGAGCTTACAAAGAATAATCAAGTCCTCAACTAAATATGTGTTATCTTCAAAACGATTCCTCACCTCAAACACTCTCTTTGCAGGTTTGTAACAGTTTATTAGCTTGGATGAGGATATATGCACAAAAAACTTAATAGGGACAAGGAATCCTTCAATTTTATGTAGCTTTTTTATTCATTAGCTACTTTTTTCAAATAGAAATTAGTCATAAAAAAAAGGATACCCAAAAAGTGTCGAGTATCCATTTACTTTTCCACATATTGTCTAGCTTCAGGCGCCTAGCCCTTGTGAAAAATAACCCTTTGTCTCAAAAAGCAAAAAGCGCTTTTGAAGCCAAATGAACATTTTTCTTCAGGGCTTATCAAGGCGCTTCCGCTTTTCTTTTTATCCATTAGTGTTTTCTGTTTCAGATGTGTTATTGCTGTTATCTGAAGGAACACTATGCTCATCTAAGTTTGTATTTGAGTCAGTGCTATTATCTTCTTTTTCGACAGCTTTATCATCTGTTGTGCTGTTGTTATTAGATTTGTTTTCTTCAACAGCATCATTTCCTTGAGATTTTCCACTGTCATCAGCCACTTTATTTTCCTTTGTTACATCAGCCTCTTGTAAAGAACTTAAAGGCTTGTTAAAGTACTCAAGTGGGTTTACTGGTACATCACCTTTGCGAATTTCAAAGTGTACATGGACGCCAGCTTCCTCATTAAACAAGCTTTTTCCAGCCGTAGCAAGAGCTTGTCCTTTTTTGACTTCGTCGCCAACCTTCACTTGAATGTCCTTCACAGATTGATAAATTGTGACAACATCCTTGCCATGATCAATTTCAATAACATTTCCAAGTACAGAATCCTCACGGACGTCTGTTACTGTTCCGCTAAGTGCAGCAACTACCTCAAAATCTTTCTCATCTTTATTGGAAATATCTACTCCAGTATTTGGATGATAAGCGTTATTAAAAAATACAAGTGCTGCTTCTTGATCCTTTTTATCGCTATCATTGTCATAGAATTGCTTTTTATAGACAACTGTATCAGGATTATCGACAGGCATTGTAATTTCCTCTAACGATTTGTTTACCTCAACTGCAGGTTCATTGTACGGTTTGCCTGGAATATCTGTTGCCTTATAATCGTATTCACCAGAATCCAAAGCATTTTTTGTACTATTTTGATACCATAGACCACCTGTAATAATGATTGCTGCACTTGCAAGATAAATAGCTGGGAATGTCCAACGCTTTTTAAATAAGCGCTTAATGCTGGAATCGTGAGAAGATCGTTTCTTTTCTTCCTCTCTCATTTATCATCACCTCAGCAATCATTCTGAACACATCTAGTCAATTATATACATGATGAAAAAAATTTTTTTACTCTTATTTTTCGACAATCTCAATAAAAATATACAAAAAAGAGACATCAAATTAATGTATTAATGTCTCTAAACGAAAGAGTAACGAATTTCTTTATTTTTTTGCTACAACCTTTGATAAAAGAGAGTCAGACTGTGATACTTCGATCCCTTTATAATAATACTTGACAATATCTTCATATTTGTTTCCTTCCTTGGCCATTCCATTCGCTCCATATTGACTCATTCCAACTCCATGACCATAGCCTTTTGTGGTAATAATGATTTGATTACCTGTTTGTTTCCAATCAAAATCGGTTGATTTGAGTGCTAATTTTTCCCTTATATCCTTACCGCTTATTTCTTTTCCATTTATATTGACGATCGCAACTCTTTTTCCTGCAGTTCTAGATACTACTTTTCCAATCGTTCCCTCATCTGTAAGTTTTACTCCTAATTTCTGCTCAAATTCCGTTTTAGGAATCACTTTCTGTCCTTCGAATTTTGGAGATTTTTTATCCCATGGGCTTTCTACACTCGTTAAGTACGGCAATCCATGTGTCCAAATAGCATCAGAGTTTTCTGTATAGCCATTACTCGTTGAAAAAAAGGTAGCATCGATCGGAGCACCCTCGTAGGTTAATATTTTCCCTGCTGTCGTCTTCACTGCTGTCTCAATTTTGTCCATCTTCCATTTATAATCCGTTCCCCATTGTCTTCGTAATTCGTCTTTATTTTTGTAAACCTGATAAGCAGTCGTATCTAATACCATAGCCCCTTCAGGAAGTCCCAGCTTACTTTCCGATAGCATCTGCTTTACAATGTATGTTCTTGCAGTCAGAGCCTGTGCCTTTAGAGCCTCTTCTTCAAATTCAGCTGGCATTTCTGCAGCCACTACACCTGCTACATATTCTTCAAGTGGTACTTTTTCAAGATCCTTTTTTCCTGTTCGATAGACAACTACATCTACAGAAGGTCCTGGACTTGCTTCAGTTGTTTTTATTGGACTCTCACTAGCTTCCCCAAGCCGGCCATTTACTTTCTCCATAAAGGGGATGACTAGAAGAGAAGGAATGATTAGCGTTACGACAAAAAGGATAGCACCTAGTACCATAAAAGGTTTCCATTTCATGACGAGACCCTCCATATTCCTGAAATAAAGAGGCATTCATTTGCCTCTTCTCCTTTCATTCATATGGTTTTGGACAAGCAATTATGACCATGGATTATAAGGAAAAAGCATTGTAAAAAGGATAAAAAACATCTTCTAAAGTTATAACTTATCCATATAATGAAGTAATAAGAAAAGTGGAAGCGACTTGATCATCGACGTACAA
The DNA here is from genome assembly GCF_006546985.1 of Bacillus sp. 03113. Lineage (GTDB taxonomy): Bacteria > Bacillota > Bacilli > Bacillales > Cytobacillaceae > VATK01. Next base: position 346,682 of record NZ_VATK01000001.1, on the reverse strand, counting down.
ACTGGAGGGCCTTCGCCTTAGCCGATTAGGTTTTTACGGGCAGTTTTTTATCCACTGAATAATTTTTTAGGTTATATCTTACTGCCCGTTAAAACGTGATTAAGGAAACACGATGAGCGACAGCGAATCGATGTTGACTTATCGTAGGGAGAAGACCTGAAGTTTGATAGTCGATAGGCGCTGGAGCTAGACACCAGTCTACCTTCAAAAATTTTATATACTTATCTTTTTACGAAAAAGACCGCAAATCAACTGTTATTGCTGATTGCGGTCTGGTATAAACCATATATTATGCATTTAAATCTGATACGAATGTTTTTGGAATAGAAGTAATTTCTTCTAGTTCGTTTACTCTTTCAATATCGGCACCAATTGAAGCTAATTTTTGATGAAAATTGACATAACCGCGGTCAAGATGCTTCAGCTCTGTTACCCGCGTCATTCCTTCCGCTACTAAACCAGATAGAATAAGTGCTGCTGCTGCTCTTAAATCGGTTGCAGCTACCTCTGCTCCTTGAAGATTAGATGGACCGTTTATTACAACAGAACGCCCTTCAATTTTAATATCACCATTCATACGGCGAAATTCTTCAACGTGCATAAAACGATTTTCAAATACCGTTTCCGTAATCATACTTGTGCCTTGCGCACGAAACAATAATGACATCATTTGTGACTGCATATCAGTTGGAAACCCAGGATGAGGCATTGTCTTTATATCAACTGCTTTTAAAATATCCGGACCTATAACACGAATTCCGTCATTTTCCTCTATAAACTGAACGCCCATTTCCTCCATTTTTGCAATTAAAGAAGTTAAATGTTCTGGAACAGCTCCCTGCACAAGAACATTTCCTCCTGTAATTGCAGCAGCGACCATGAACGTACCTGCTTCAATACGATCAGGAATGATATTATGTTCAGCACCGAATAATTGATCTACACCTTCTATACGAATAGAACCCGTGCCTGCTCCTCTGACCTTCGCTCCCATCTTATTTAAAAAGTTAGCTAAATCAACGATTTCTGGTTCTTTTGCTGCATTTTCAATGACTGTTGTTCCTTGAGCAAGTGTTGCAGCCATCATAATATTTTCAGTCGCACCTACACTAGGGAAATCTAAATAAATTTTTGCTCCCTGCAAACGATCTGCAACCGTTGCTTCGATAAAACCGTTCCCAACCTTCACTTCAGCACCCATTGCTTCAAATCCTTTTAAATGCTGATCAATTGGTCTTGATCCAATCGCACATCCTCCAGGCAGGGCAACACGTGCACGACCGTTCCTTGCCAATAAGGACCCCATAACAAGTACAGAAGCACGCATTTTACGAACATATTCAAACGGCGCTTCCACTTTTAACTCTCTTGATGCATCCACAATCACATGATTATTTGAAAACTCTACGTCGGCGTTTAAAAAGCGTAATACTTCATTGATCGTAAATACATCGGAGAGAGCTGGCACATCATGAATTACGCTTTTTCCGTCACTAGCTAATAATGTTGCGGCGATAACAGGTAATACAGCGTTCTTTGCACCTTCAACTTTTACAGTACCACTTAACCTTTTTCCGCCGCGGACGATGATTTTTTCCAAAATGTATTCCCCTCCGCGTCCAATTTCTCTATATTAATATTCAATCGTTATGATTGGTGTGCCAGCTACAATGGTAGTCTTAGCGCCCAATCCTTGCTTCCTAATTCCTAGTTGTAAGTTCATTGTTTTTCCTTTTGTTTCTATATTTTCAGCAAATTTTCTTGAATAAGCTGAAGTTGAAACAAAAGAATTTTCCTTTAAAGCTTCTATCTCATTTGCATCAAAAACATCAAGTAAATGCTTGGCATAATAAGGCAAAGCAACATTAATCTTATCATTAATTTCGCCTTTAATACAAGAGAAAATTGTTGTATCCTCTCGAAAAATAGCGTCTGCTTTTCGTTGGAATTCTTGTAATAAAAACTGTTCAGACTCCTTCTCCCAACCACTTCCGTTTACTTCATATATTATATACGATTCGGTAGTATTTGTTGTGTGAGCAGAAAGAATTAGAATGCTTTCATTTATTTTCTGGCTTGTTTTTAAAATCGCTTTTATTTTCGTTTTGTTTTCATCTGACTCGGTACTCCATTTTGCATTTGGGAAGCTTCGTCTCAGTTGATTTACATATGCTTCAATATTTGTTTGATTGTCCAATTTTTCTCTAGAATATAAAGACCATTCTTGTATGAAAATATTCTCGTTATGAAAAACCTCAGCTAAAGCCAGCAGGTCAAGCTCCTCTTCAGCTCCCGTCGGTTTATTTCCTACATTAAATAAAACAAAACAAATAATGAGTATCGTTGTTAAAAATCTATATTTCACCATAAACTCCTCCCCTTACTACCATTGTTTCCAAGGTACAAGGGAGCATACTTGGGAATTGTCGTCACTTTTTGACAAGTCAGATAAGAAAATACGTGTTGTATTATTGCCTTATTTTCTAATGCTATAAACCCTTGAGAAGATCATTTATCAAAGATTACATTCAAAGTGAATAATACACGGTTATGTGTATTCTCATGATCGATGGATAACCACGTATCCCTTCTTTCAACTTTTTATGTACAGCCTTTAGACATGCGGTTCACACAACAAAATGAATTGTACAGAAAATATTTCTTAAATGGAACATGTACGAAGACCTATCTTTTAAAAAATTAGAAATTTTACAAGAAGATTTTTAACTCTTTCGAAATACAAATTAGCTTTAAATTAACAGAACCTTTTTTTATACCTATGCTTGTACAATATATTGCAAAATAAGAGGCAGCTGTTGTGACCAAAGCAAATAATTCAGGAAAAAATTACTAACAGTTGATCCGATCGAAATCGTTAATAGTATATATAAAACTCTAGCTTGTAAAACCCGATTTGCGCGTATAAGCTTTTCAAAATTCAATGCTTGCAAAGCCCACCAGGTAAGCGCAATAAAACAAAGATGTGAAACAATACTAACTAACGCTTGCTGACCAAATCCTGATATCATCCCATTGCTCCTCCTTCAACCAATGCCCTGCCTTTCATTTTAACATTTTGATCTTCATTTTGATATGATTTACTTCTATATATTAGACGTTATTTATTTCATAGAAGTTTCATGCAATGCACTCTAAATATTTTCGAAAAAATAAGAGTGTTTATGAGGGTAATATTATTTATTTTATCAAAAGAATTCGTAAAAAAGGGACATGTAAATGTTGAGCATTTACATGTCCCTTTTTTTCTTGCACTTTTGTAGTTAGTATTTTTTTTCGGTAACTGAAATTCGGTTAATTGCACGTTGAAGCGCAAGTTCAGCACGTTTGAAGTCTATGTTTTCAAGCTTTTGTGCATGAATACGTTCTTCAGCACGTTCTTTCGCACGATTTGCACGCTCAACATCAATTTCCTCTGCTGTTTCAGCCGCTTGAGCTAAAATCGTTACTTGCTCTGGACGAACCTCTAAAAATCCGCCACTTACAGCAATAAACTCATAATTTCCACCTTTTTTTAAACGGACGGCTCCAATTTGTAACGGTGCAACAAGTGGGATATGCCCAGCCAAAATCCCAAGCTCACCGCTCTGAGCCTTTGTAATGACCATATCCACATCTGATTCATACACCGGGCCATCGGGAGTAACAACACTGACTTTGATCGTCTTCATTTTTTACCCTCCTGGTCCTAAATTAGACCTCTACACCCATACTTTTTGCTTTTTCAACAACTTCTTCAATTTTACCAACAAGACGGAAAGCATCTTCAGGTAAACTATCATGCTTACCATCAAGAATTTCTTTAAAGCCTTTAACTGTTTCTTTTACAGGTACGTATGATCCCGCTTGTCCTGTAAATTGCTCAGCTACGTGGAAGTTTTGAGATAAGAAGAATTGAATACGGCGCGCACGGTGAACAATTTGCTTATCTTCCTCAGAAAGCTCATCCATCCCTAGGATCGCGATAATATCCTGTAACTCTTTATATCTTTGAAGCGTTGATTGAACTTGACGTGCTACTTCGTAATGCTCTTCTCCAACAATTTCAGGTGATAGTGCACGAGAAGTTGAAGCAAGAGGATTCACTGCAGGGTAAATACCCATTTCAGATAGCTTACGTTCAAGGTTCGTAGTTGCATCTAAGTGAGCAAATGTTGTTGCTGGAGCCGGGTCAGTATAGTCATCGGCTGGTACATAAATCGCTTGGATGGATGTAACAGAACCAACATTTGTTGAAGTAATACGTTCTTGTAGTCTACCCATTTCTGTAGCAAGTGTCGGCTGATATCCAACCGCTGAAGGCATACGTCCTAATAACGCTGATACCTCTGAACCTGCTTGTGTGAAACGGAAAATATTATCGATAAAGAACAACACGTCTTGTCCTTGTTCATCACGGAAATACTCAGCCATTGTCAATCCAGTAAGGGCCACGCGCATACGAGCGCCAGGCGGCTCATTCATCTGACCAAAAACCATGGCAGTATTCTTAATAACACCAGAGTCTGTCATCTCATGGAAAAGGTCATTTCCTTCACGAGTACGTTCTCCAACACCCGCGAATACGGAAATCCCACCGTGCTCCTGAGCGATGTTATTGATTAGCTCCTGAATTAAAACGGTTTTACCTACTCCGGCACCACCAAATAGACCGATTTTACCACCTTTTATATAAGGAGCTAGAAGATCTACAACTTTAATTCCTGTTTCAAGAATTTCTACTTCTGTAGAAAGCTGTTCAAACTTTGGTGCTTCTCTATGGATTGAGTCACGACGAGCTTCTGCTGAAACTTCAGTATTTAAATCAATCGTTTCACCAAGAACATTGAACACACGACCTAATGTTACATCTCCAACTGGAACAGAAATCGGTGCTCCAGTATCTAATACTGCTATCCCACGTGTTACACCATCAGTTGAAGCCATCGCAATTGTACGAACTGTATCATCACCTAAATGAAGGGCAACTTCAAGCGTTAAGTCGATGTTCACGTTAGATTCTTCATTTGCTTTTTGAACAATTTTCAATGCGTTATAGATCTCTGGTAGCTGGCCGCTTTCGAACTTAACGTCTACTACCGGACCCATAATCTGAAGAACTCGTCCTTTGTTCATCATTTTCCCTCCTAACGTTCAATGAACGATCTGTAAAAAATCATTTCTCAATAAACCGTTTTTTGCATGTATATGTTTTTTTCGCAAAAATTTATTCTAAGGCTGCTGCACCAGCAACAATTTCCGTTAATTCTTGCGTAATAGCCGCTTGTCGGGCACGGTTATAGCTAAGACTTAATGAACTAATTAGCTCATTCGCATTATCCGTTGCATTCTTCATGGCCGTCATCCTTGCAGCATGCTCACTTGCTTTACTATCTAAAAGTGCACCATAAATTAAGCTTTCAGCATATTGTGGCAGGAGAACTTCTAATATTTCTTCCGCTGATGGTTCAAACTCATATGCTGTTAGCTTAGTTGAGGCTGCGCTAATATCCGTTAATGGAAGGAGCTTTTTCTCTGTTACATCGTACTGAATAGCACTCACATAATGGTTGTAATATAAATAAATCTCATCAAAGGTACCATCTGCAAACATATCTACTGTTTTGCTTGTAATATCCTTTATTTCAACGAAATCAGGTAAATCAGCAACGCCGACACTATCAAGGATGACGTTTATATCACGCTTTACAAAAAAGTCACGGCCAATTCGGCCGATTGCAATGACAGCATATTCATCTTTTGATTGATGTCGCTCTGTAATGGTACGGTACACTTGACGTAAAACATTGCTATTGAAGGCTCCTGCTAAACCACGTTCAGCTGTAATGACGACATACCCTGTTTTTTTAACAGGACGCGCCGTTAGCATGGGATGACCAATTCCTTTGCTTCCTATTGCGATCGAGGAAGTAACTTCTTGGATTTTCTCCATATATGGAACAAACGATCTTGCATTTAGCTCAGCACGACTCATTTTGGCAGCCGATACCATTTGCATTGCTTTTGTGATTTGACTTGATTTCTTTGTTGAATTAATACGTGCTTTTATATCGCGTAATGATGCCACAGGTTCTCACCATCCTTTCAAAGAATGTCAAGCAAAAGGCAAGCGCCTAGACCTTGTGAAAAATAACCCTTCTCCTCTAAAAGCAAAAGAACGCTTTTTGAGTCAGATGAACATTTTTCTTCAGCGCTGTTCAAGGCGCTTCCGCTTTTCTTCATTGTCCAGCTCCGGCGCCTAGCCGCTCGGATCATAAGAAACAATACTCCAAAAATCAGGATTTTCTGCGTATTGCGTCTTATGTCTGTCGCGGCTGTTCAAGGCGCTTCCGCTTTTCTTTTTTATTCAGAGATTGCAAAGATTTTTTTGAATTCGTTGATCGCAGAAGCTAAGTCTTCGTCAGCTGGAAGTTCTTTTGTTGTGACGATTTGATCTAAAAGTTCCTTACGGTTATGGTCTAACCATGTTAAGTATTCAGATTCGAATCGCTGGATGTCATGAACTGGAATATCGTCTAAGAAACCTCTTGTTAATGCGTAAAGAATAGCTACTTGTTTTTCAACCTTTAACGGTTTGTTTAGATCTTGCTTCAACACTTCAACAGTACGAGCACCACGATTTAATTTCGCCTGTGTAGCTTTATCGAGATCAGAACCAAATTGAGCAAAAGCTTCCAGCTCACGGTAAGAAGCAAGGTCAAGACGTAACGTCCCAGCTACCTTTTTCATTGCTTTAATTTGTGCAGAACCACCAACACGGGATACAGAAAGCCCTGCATTAATCGCTGGACGAACACCCGAGAAGAATAAATCAGATTGTAAGAAGATCTGTCCATCTGTAATAGAGATTACGTTAGTTGGAATATAAGCTGAAACGTCCCCAGCTTGTGTTTCAATGAATGGAAGTGCAGTAATAGAACCTCCACCTTTTGCATCACTAAGCTTTGCAGCACGCTCAAGTAAGCGAGAATGCAAGTAGAATACATCCCCTGGATAAGCTTCACGACCTGGAGGACGACGTAATAATAATGACAACTCACGGTATGCAGAAGCTTGTTTTGTTAAATCATCATACACAACAAGGACATGCTTTCCGTTATACATAAACTCTTCACCCATTGTTACACCAGCATAAGGTGCTAGATATAATAATGGTGCCGGCTGAGATGCAGACGCTGTCACAACAATTGAATATTCTAAAGCACCGTGCTTACGTAGCGTTTCAACTGCGTTACGTACAGTAGATTCTTTTTGTCCAATTGCCACATAAATACAAATCATGTCTTGATCTTTTTGATTCAAAATCGTATCAATCGCAACAGATGTTTTTCCCGTTTGACGGTCCCCAATGATTAGCTCACGTTGACCGCGACCAATTGGTACTAGAGCGTCAATCGCTTTAATACCTGTTTGCAACGGCTCATGTACAGATTTACGATCCATAACACCCGGTGCTAAAAATTCAATTGGACGAGTTTTACTCGTTTGAATCGGTCCCATTCCGTCAACTGGTTGTCCTAGTGGGTTAACAACACGACCTATTAGTTCTTCTCCAACTGGAACTTCCATGATGCGTCCAGTACGGCGCACCTCATCGCCTTCACGAATTTCTGTGAAAGGTCCCAAAATGATAATCCCGACGTTATTTTCTTCCAGGTTTTGCGCTAAACCCATAACGCCGTTTGAAAATTCAACAAGTTCCCCAGACATAACATGGTCTAGACCATGAGCACGAGCGATACCATCACCCACTTGGATAACTGTACCTACATCACTCACTTGAACTTCCGACTGATAATTTTCAATTTGTTTCTTTATCAGCGCACTGATTTCTTCAGCTTTGATGCTCATAAGTTTCACCCCTATCTATGAATCTTAGCCTAATAATTGTTTTTCTAATCGATCTAGCTTCCCTTTTAAGCTGCCATCAAAAATTCGGTTTCCAATACGAAGCTTAATGCCGCCTAATAAATTGGAGTCAACGATATTTTCAATATGTAGCGATTTTTTACCAACCTTCGCAGCAAAAACAGTGGATAAAGCTTCACGTTCTTCTTCTTTTAAAGGTCTAACAGAATATACGATGGCATCTGCAATTCCTTTTTCATCATTCGACATTTGAATATATTGATCCACTACATCGACAATAAATTCCTCACGATGTCGGTCAATAAGGATCATTAACGTATTGATTACGTAAGCATTCGCAGATGAAAAAGCTGCTTTTACAATGTCCTTCTTTTGGGCAATTGAAAGCTTCGGAGATTTTAATACTGCTTGTAAATCAGTATTGTAAATCACGACTTCTTTCACTGTACGAAGCTCTTCTTCTATTTGATTAAGAAGCTGGTTTTCTTTTGCAAGCTGAAAAAGAGCCAATGCATAACGCTTAGCAATGCCTGAGTCCATCATCGGCCTTCTCCTGCCTCTAGAATATAATCTTTAATCAATTTTTCCTGATCATCTGAATTTATATTTTTTTCAATAACCTTTGTTGCAATTAATACAGATAAAGAAGCAACTTGTTCACGAATAGCTGCAACAGCTTTTTCTTTTTGTTGTTCAATTTCAAGCGTAGCTGTATTTTTGATGCGCTCTGCTTCTGAACGTGCAACCTTAATAATTTCTTCGCGCTGTACTTCCCCTTGCTTCTTAGCATTTTCAATCAAGGTTTGAGCCTCTGTTCGTGCTTCTTTTAACAGCTTTTGTTGCTCTGCTAAAACCCCTTTAGCTTCAAGACGGCTTTTTTCAGCTGCAGCAATTTCTCCTGCGATATGCTCTTCGCGCTCTTTCATAATGCCCATTAGGGGAGCCCATGCTAATTTTTTCAATACTGCTAAAAGAATAATAAACATAAGGAGCTGGAAAATAATATCCCCGCCATTAAAACTACTGTGAGATGCTGCTTCCGCTGCACCTAAAACGAGATTACTTGCTAACACCCTCGCTTCACTCCCTTCAAGAGTCTATCTATAAAAAACGAGTTGATTTTCAAAATTGTAAAACTATAAACGAATGGCGAAGGTTCAAATCGAATAACTTCGCCAATGAATGATTTAATTATCGTCCAAGAACCATGAACGCAATTACAACTCCAATGATCGGTAATGCTTCAACTAACGCAACCCCGATAAACATTGTTGTTTGAAGTAATCCACGAGCTTCTGGCTGACGTGCAATTCCTTCTACTGTACGACCTACGATTAAACCGTTACCAATACCTGCACCTACTGCTGCTAAACCAATTGCGATTGCCGCTGCTATAAGATTCATGATAATGTTCCTCCTTAAGATTGTATGAAAAATAATATTTATTTTTATTGCTCATTAATTGAAAATGAACAGTTATATATTAATGGTCATGACTCACCTTGTGTGCCATATATACCATTGTTAACATCGTAAAGATAAATGCCTGGATAGCGCCAACAAAGATTGAGAAGCCTTGCCATACTAACATTAAAGGGGCAGCAGCAATATGACCAACTACTCCAGTTGCTAAGCTTCCTGCTAAAAGAGTTAGAAGCAGTTCTCCAGCAAAGATATTCCCATAAAGACGTAAACCAAGCGTTAAGGTATTTGCAAACTCTTCAATAATTTTCAAAGGAAATAAGAAAGGCATTGGGCTAATGAAGCCTCTTCCATATTCTTTCGCTCCTTTAAGCTTGATCCCATAAAAATGTGTAAGACCAACAATCATTACTGCCAATGTCAGTGTGATAGTTGGATCAGCGGTTGGAGATTTCCACCATAATTGATCGTTTATCACGATTGAAAAAGGGAGTCCAAGCATATTGGATACAAAAATATACATAATCAACGTAATCCCAAGTATGTGGAATCTTCCGCCATCCTTCCAATCCATTGTGCTATTAATGATGTTTCGGACAAAATCCATAATCCATTCAAAAAAGTTTTGCATTCCGGTTGGATGTAAAGCTAAACGGCGTGTTGAAACAAGTGCAATAATAAAAACAATAGCACTAGCGATGGTAATCATCAAAATATTAGCCAAATTAAAATTAAGACCTAAAAACTCAACTATAGGAGCTCCATGGTTCATCAAATTTCACCTCTTTTCTCCTTTTATTTATGTAGACGTAAAGTTTGTAGAAAATAATCTATCATAATGACAATATAAGATGTCATTAATCCCAAGACAACGCTAATTATATGAATATTTTGTGGATATTCCATGGCAATCATCACAGCGATAACTGCTACCGCCATTCTCGATAGCATCCCAAACGAACGGACTTTTTTCCCCTTTTTTACAGCTTGATCGAAATGCTCAGTTCTTCTAACTAAAAGCCATAAATTAATGAGACTAAAAGCGGTGCCAAGAATAAGACCTAAAAAAACTGGTTTATAGGGCGTAACCCCCCAGCCAATTGCGTATAAAGACATCAACAAAAGGATATTTTTGCGTTGTCTTACATAAATCTGTTTAAATTCTGGCATATTTCATTATTCTCCTGAAAAAAAGTGTCGAATCAATCTTAACATAGCATAGATCCCTGTTGCTAATCCAAGAAAAAGGCCTAAAATTAAAAACAATGGATCGCTTCCAACGACTTTATCAAGCCATCTCCCTAAAAAAATTCCTACTAAGATTGAGCCTACTAATTGTGATAATATAGCAGACATTAAAGCCATTGCTTGAAACGGATGACGGTCTTTTTGAGGCATTGCAACACATCCTCTCTTTCGCCTGAAAAGAAAAGAAATAACTATATTTTCACTATGTTTAAGTTATAAATTAAGTCGCACAAAATAACCGTTGAAAACCTTACCAATTATTATCCTTTGTAAGCATACAATAGGGGCCTGTCAATGTCAATTAGTAAAAATATAAATACTCCCTTTGAAAACGTTCAACTTTTATGAATTCACAAATATTTCAAATTATCATTAATGAACGCCATTTTGTTCCTTTTTTTCTTCTTCTCCAAGTAAGAAATAATCTTCTATCATTTCTTCTTTCCCTGCTTTTACAGCAAAAATTTTCACTAAATATAGACCTTCTTTCGGAAGATGCTCTGTACCGATTTCCTTCTGAAGCATTCCTTTCCCTATATTTTTTTTCCAATCTAAAAACTGAATAAAACGGAGGCTGTTTGGATCAAACAAGGCAATACCAAAGCTATCTGCTCCTCCCGGTAAATAGACCTCATAGCGATAGGTTCCTGGTTTATCACCTGCACCGAGCTCAAATCCCATGACTCTAGGATAATCAGGTTCCTCCAACACATATAAATAAGGAATATTCAATGATCGACCTCCAGTTAGAATGGTAAAGTGTCCTTCGTAAAGCTTAGATTTAGAAAGGGAAGGTTCAATCGATATTTTTACTTTAATCCTCTTTTTTTCCTTCGGTTGAAGCGAAAAAGAAATCGGCATCGTCCAGGTGATCCCTTTTTCTTTTTTCGGAACCGGAAATGAAATCTGTTCAGTTTGCGATCCTGTATTTTCTATTGTGAGTATTGCTTCATGCTCATGAAAACGTTCAGAACGTGCAAATTTCCCAAATTGAACGGAACCAGGGAATACAAGAATTTGCTTTTTAACCGCTTCCGTTATTTGAATTCTTCCAGCTCCTTGCTCATATGCTTTATAAAATTGATTCTTTCGATTCATAAGCTGCTTTGCTGAATTCATAAGAGCCGCTTTAATTTGCTCTGGTCTCCAATCAGGATGCGCCTGCTTAATAAGTGCACATGCACCCGCAACATGTGGAGCAGCCATGCTCGTCCCCTGTAAGGACAAGTATCCGCCTGGAACTGTGCTATTAATCGCAACACCAGGAGCCACTACATCTGGTTTAATTTGCCACGTTGAAGTAACTGGACCTCTTGAACTAAAATCAGCCATAAAATCCATTTCCTCTCTAAGCTCACTTCTTACAAACACATTTCCTTTTTTTACAGCTTTAAGAAGCTTTTCCCCATCCTTTTTCATCATTGATAAAACTGGGATAGGTAACGCGTCGGTTACATTTCCAAAGAAGGCTCCGCTCGTATTGTTGTAAATAAGCACGGCTAACGCTCCAGCTTGATAAGCGTTTTTCGCTTTTTCTGTAAAAGAAATGCCGCCTCTTTTTAATAGAACAACCTTTCCATTCACCTCTTTCAAATCCTCTTTTCTTCCTAAATAACCATCTGTCAGCAAATTTGGCCGCACCTCAGCCCAAATAATTGAACCTTGCATTGGTTCGAGCCGAATCGGATATTTCATTCCTGTGACGGTTAAATAAGGGATTTTCAGTGGTGGTGTCGAGGCACCAACGGATATAGCCTTATCCGCTGTTCCTGGTGAGCCAACTGTCCAAACCTTTGGTCCAGAATTCCCAGAAGAAGTGACAGCGGTAATTCCGTAATCGACGGCTTTATTTAAGGCAAGACTTATCGGCAAATCAGGCCCATTTACATCACTTCCTAGTGATAGATTAAGTATATCAACATGATCTTTCATGGCTTGATCAATGGCAGCAATTACCTGCTCTGTCGTTCCAGAACCACCAGGTCCAAGCGCTCGATACGCCACAATGGTTGCTTCCGGAGCAACACCCTTTATTTTTCCATTTGCAGCAATTACTCCTGCAACATGAGTCCCATGGATCGTGTCTAGAATACCCGTTTGCTTTGTTTCCATTGGATCCTGATCTCCATCAACTAAATCTAACCCACCGCCGTAATTATTTCTTAGGTCAGGATGTGTGTAATCAACCCCTGTATCAATTACACCAACCGTTACCCCTTTGCCCGTTAAACGGTGTGCTTGTTGATCGTATATTCCCCTTATTTCTTCTCCTCCAATGAGCTTGATATTTTCTTGCTGAAGCATATTCGTTTGGAAATAAGATCTTTGATTCGTTAAGGTATAGCTCTTAACCGGAGATACCATTAATATTTCACGATCTTTTGAAAATCTCTCTAAGCTTTCAACTGTGCCTTTTACAGAAAAACCGGTAACTGCGTGATGAAAAACGTATCTTCTTTTTAACGGAGGATAATTTAATAGAAGCTGATCAATTTCTTTTTCTGTCTTTTTTTGTTTTGTGATGACAATGGCAACTTTCTCACTATTTGGATGTTCTAGTGGAATAGGAGGATGATCAAGTTGTTTGGCGGAGACATTTGATGTACAAAGGAAAAAAATACTGATCAAAATACAAAAGGTGAGTTTTTTCATCTATTTATACCCTTCCATATAAAATTGCTGCACATTTCGCTTTTCTTCAGAGCTGACCAAGGCGCTTACGACGTACAGGATGTACTAGTGCCGATGTTGCCACAGGACGTGGCGTCATTAATCGGCCGCTTTTCTTTTTGTCTAGCTCCAGCGCCTAGCCCTTGTGAAAAATAACCCAGTGTCTCTAAAAAGTAAAAATCGCTTTTTGATCCATTGGAACATTTTTCTTCAGGGCTGATCAAGGCGCTTACGCTTTTCTTTTTTATCGTTTTCTTTTGTTTGAAAGAGTATACATATTGAATAGAAAAAAGGGACATAAGCAACTTGCTAAACAAGATGCTTACGTCCCTTTTCAAAACGAAGAGGATATTATTTTGTTCCGAACAATCGATCTCCAGCATCACCAAGACCTGGGACGATATAGCCTTTTTCGTTTAGCTTTTCATCAAGCGCCGCAATGTAAATATCTACATCTGGATGAGCTTCTCTCAATGCTCCTACACCTTCAGGAGCTGCAATTAAACACATAAATTTAATGCTTTTGGCACCTCGTTTTTTCAAGGCATGGATCGCTTCTACAGCTGAACCACCTGTCGCAAGCATTGGGTCAACGACAATAAAATCTCTCTCTTCTATATCACTTGGAAGCTTTACATAATATTCAATTGGTTTTAACGTAGATGGATCACGATATAACCCAATATGTCCTACTTTCGCTGCTGGTATTAGCTTCAAAATTCCGTCTACCATCCCTATACCTGCACGCAAAATCGGAATGAGACCAATTTTTTTCCCGGAAAGCACCTTTGATTTCGTTCGACGAACCGGTGTTTCGATCTCAATATCTTCAAGCGGCATATCGCGCGTAATTTCAAAAGCCATTAACGTAGCCACTTCGTCTACCAATTCTCTGAAATCCTTTGTTCCAGTATTTTTATCTCTTATGTATGTAAGCTTGTGTTGGATAAGCGGGTGATCAAATACATATACCTTTGCCATTTTAAGATTCGCTCCTTTTCTTTTATATGCAGCTGTATCTTTTAAATTACACTTCTATTAATTCTACAGAAATTAGCGGATGAGGGCAACAAAGATTGTTCGGAAATGATCATTTTCTATTTAAAACAGAAAAAAAGAGCCTACCTCTTTAGCTTCAATGGTTTGGCTCTTTCATTCGACATTACATTTTAATACTCTTTATATAAAACAAACTTGCTTGTTAATTCTTCTACACGTTTTTTCGCTTCTTCAAGCTTTTCTGCATTATCATGGTTTTTAAGTGTAAATCCGATAATAGATGCAATTTCATCCATATCTTCTAATCCAAAGCCGCGTGAAGTTACCGCAGCTGTACCGATGCGGATACCACTTGTTACAAATGGGCTTTGTGGATCGTAAGGGATTGTATTTTTATTTACAGTAATTCCTACTTCATCAAGAACATGTTCAGCTACTTTCCCAGTAAGGTTAATCGGTTGTAAATCTACTAAAAGCAAGTGATTGTCTGTTCCACCTGATACTAGGTTTAAACCTTCTTTTTTCAATCCTTCTGCTAGTCTTTGCGCATTCGCAATAATATTTTGTCCGTATTCTTTAAAGCTGTCTTGAAGAGCTTCTCCGAATGATACAGCTTTTGCTGCAATAACATGCATTAAAGGACCACCTTGAATCCCAGGGAAAATAGACTTATCAATTTTTTTGCCAAACTCTTCTTTACAAATAATCATTCCACCACGTGGACCACGAAGTGTTTTATGAGTAGTTGTTGTCACAAAATCAGCATATGGAACTGGGTTTGGATGCAATCCTGTAGCAACAAGTCCTGCAATATGAGCCATATCAACCATTAAGTAAGCTCCCACTTCATCTGCAATTTCACGGAAACGTTTGAAATCAATTTGGCGTGGATATGCACTTGCACCAGCAACGATTAATTTTGGTTTATTCTCACGAGCTTTTTGTAAAACATCCTCATAATCAATGTATTGAGTCTCTTTATCTACTCCATACTCAATAAAGTTGTATAGAACACCACTGAAGTTAACTGGGCTTCCATGAGTTAAGTGACCACCATGAGATAAATTCATTCCAAGTACTGTGTCACCTGGCTCTAGTATAGTGAAATATACAGCCATGTTTGCTTGTGCCCCTGAGTGAGGCTGAACATTTACATATTCTCCACCAAAGATTTGCTTAGCACGCTCTCTTGCAAGATCTTCGACAATATCTACGTATTCACAACCACCATAATAACGTCTGCCTGGATAACCTTCTGCATATTTATTCGTTAAAACAGAACCTTGAGCTTCCATAACCGCTTCGCTAACGAAGTTTTCAGATGCGATTAATTCAATTTTAGATCTTTGACGACCAAGTTCAAGATTAATGGCTTTTAAAACCTGCTCGTCCTGCTGTGCAAGATGCTTCATGTGAATATATCCTCCCTTTATTCCCTACTCTTGTATTTTGTCAACATGTTCATACAATATTCAAAAATCCTATTACATTCTAACATGTTTGTATTTTAAAAAGAAAGATAAAAAATACGAATCATTTAAGTTTTTATAGTATTAATGTTCGTAATTGACGAAGATCAATATTCCAATATTTAAAAAACCCTTGCTATTCACAAGGGATTCTTACTGACAAGATTTATTATCCAGATTTTTTTCATATACCGCTCTAGGACCGCCAATTAATTTCGGACGTGCTTTTGCTAAAGTAACATGCGCATCTCCTAAAGTTTTCAAGCTAGTACGTACGGGTACTGCTACATGCTTCAAATGCATTCCAATAAACGTATCTCCTATATCTATACCTGCATCCGCTTTAATAAATTCGACCATAACGGGATTTTCAAAATGTTCATATGCGAAGGTGGCCATCGCTCCTCCAGCATGTTGAATAGGCACAACAGATACTTCTTCATAGCCTTTTGCTTCAGCCGTTTTTCTTTCTACAACAAGCGCTCGATTTAAATGCTCGCAGCACTGATAAGCTAGGGAAACACCAGTCTGATTTTGAAATTCCTTAAATTGGTTATAAATAAGCTCTGCAACAGAGGTTGTCCCATTTGTCCCAATTTTCTTGCCTATAACCTCACTTGTGCTGCAGCCAATAACAAAAAGGTGTTGATCATTCAATTGAACCTGCTCTTGAAACTCTGTTAAGATCGTTTTTAACTCGTACGTCAAAGCCTTCATATCATCGTTCATAATAGCACAGCCTTTCAATTAGACAAATCTTGATTTGTTATTCATTAGCTGTTACATAAATTGTTTTCATAAACTTTAATTTTATCTAAACGTTGCTCATGTCTTCCACCTGCAAAACTAGTTGAAAGCCATGTTTGCGCGATTTCACGAGCTAAGCCTGGTCCAATCACTCGTTCACCCATTGCAATCATATTGCTATCATTGTGCTCACGTGTTAATTTAGCACTGTAAACATCATGAACAAGTGCACAGCGAATCCCTTTTACTTTATTAGCCGCGATACTCATTCCGATCCCCGTTCCACAAATGAGAATTCCTCGTTCAAACTCTCCAGCTGCAACTTTTTCTGCTACCGGCAATGCAAAATCCGGGTAATCTACGGATGCAGTGCACTCACATCCAAAATCTTCATATTCGATACCCATATCATCCATAAGGTTCATAATTTCTTTACGGATGACCATACCACCATGATCTGATGCAATTGCTACCTTCAAGGTCTATACCTCCAGCTAATACTTACTTTTTTATTCAAAATCATACTATTTTCACTTAGTTGATGGTCAGGAATCAGGCACTTTCGATTTCCTTAGAATAAAGATTTTCTGTACGCTTTCTTTATTCAAGACAGTTTATCATTAGGTACCTTGTCGCCTTTTACATCAACATTCATTTTGACACAAACTATTCAAAATTTAAAGAAGCATTCTACAAAAATTCTTGTAGCTATCACCCATTATAGAGTTCCATTTTTTGCGTGATTAATTTAATCATTTCATTAAGTTCGTTATAGGTTTCCCGATACATTTCTACTGTCCCTCCAAACGGGTCAGATACATTTCCATTTTTATTGTTAAAAGCAAATTCTTTTATTGTAAAAACCTTCTCAATTGAGCTAGGGAACTGATTCATCAACATATACTTATGACTTGTCGTCATCGTAAAAATATAATCTGCCCAATCAACAAGCTCCTTTGTCAAAAACGACGAGCTATGGTCATGCTTTATTCCTTGTTCCTCAAGAACAACCCTAGCTTGGTACGACGCTTTACTTCCATCCACTGCAGACACTCCAGCGGACTTCACTTCCATACCTTCAATTTTCATATTTTTAAGAATGGCCTCCGCCATTGGACTTCTACATGTGTTTCCAGTACAAACAAATAAAATACGGGTCATTTCCATTCCTCCCTTTAGATTTATTATAATCCAAATGGCTAAATCACAATAGAAATAAGAAAAGCAGAAGCACCTTGATCAGCACTGAAGAAAAATGTTCTAATGGCTCAAAAAGTGTTTTTTGCTTTTAGAGACATTAGGTTATTTTTCACAAGGGCTAGGCGCTGGAGCTAGACACAACGAAAAGCGGAAGTGCCTTGATCAGCACTGAAGAAAAATGTTCTAATGACTCAAAAAGTGTTTTTTGCTTTTAGAGACATTAGGTTATTTTTCACAAGGGCTAGGCGCTGGAGCTAGACACCAGTCTACCTTCAAAAAGTTATTCTTTCTTAATCTATAGGAAAATATCAGAAATAGCCCGTTCATCTTATCGATATCATTTCTGGTTCCATAAAAAAAACACCATATTTAGGTGTTCACAATAATAGCTTAACCCCAAAAACAAGTAAGATACTCCCTCCAATGGCTTCACTATAGGAGCCTAACCACTTCTGAACATTTTGTCCAAGAAGCAAGCCAAACCAGGTTAACAGCGTTGCACCAATGCAAAAGCTCGTTAATACGATAATCGTTTTAGCACCGTAGATTCCAAGTGTCAAACCAACTGAAAAACTATCCAAACTGACACTTAACGCAAAAACAAGCAGTCCTAAACCTACAGGAGTAATGAGACTATCATTATCTTGGCGAAAGCTCGACCATATCATTTGGATTCCAAGTAATACTAGCAATCCTCCTCCAATATATGCTGCGATGGAGCCAAATTGTTCAGATAAATATCTGCCTGTCATCATCCCTAATAGAGGCATCCAAACATGGAATAAACCAATTGTAACTCCTATTGTAAAAATTCGTCTTGGACGAAGCTTATACATCCCCATTCCCAAGCCGATGGAAAATGCATCCATCCCTAGTGCGAATGTCATTAGAATGAGTGTAACTAATTCTCCTATCATGTTTGACATTTCGTCGCCCCCTTGGACTTGCTAATTCAGCATATGCACGTCCAAAGGAGTTTAGACTTTCAATAGAGCGAATTTCAAAAAGAAGGAAATCAGTCATTCTTTTTGAAGTAATGCAGTCGGAATTTTAAAACAGGTTGTGTCGCCATCTAATACCGCTTAAAGTCTTCACCTGCTCTATGAGATGACTTTATGCCCAGCAGCTTTTAACAGTCGATTCATAATCGCCTGCCCTACTCCTTCACTCGGAAACATTTCACTATAAATGACCTCTACCCCAGAGTGGTTAAAGCTGCGAAGCGCCTCATAAAGCGTGCTTGCTACGGACTCAAGATTTGATCTATGCCCGCAAGCATACACAAAATCTGCTTCATAAGCATTTTTGTTTTCCTCTGTTGTTAATACCCCTACTTTTATGCCTTCCGTACGTGTTCTGGTTACAAGCTTTTGAATGGTGTTTTTGTCACCTGTTACTAAGTAAAGCGGGGCATTCGGGGCATAATGTGTATATTTCATTCCTGGTGCTTTCGGGGCATGCTTTTCATCCAGCAGGGCCTGATCTTCTTTTACAAAGCCAATGAATTCTTCAAGTTTTTCTTTTGTCACCCCACCTGGACGTAGAATGACCGGGATCTCTTCCGTACAATCAATGACTGTTGATTCTACTCCAACCCCCGTCGGACCGCCATCTACAATCCCTGCTATTTTGCCATTTAGATCCTCCTTTACATGCAGTGCTTGTGTAGGACTAGGTTTACCTGAACTATTGGCACTAGGAGCGGCAATAGGCAAACCTGCGTTCTTTAAAATGGCTAAGGCAACAGGATGATCAGGCATCCTTACTGCAACTGTGGATAAACCCGCTGTTGCTTTGTCCGAGAGCAATCCTGCCTTTTTCTTAAAGATAATCGTTAATGGCCCCGGCCAAAAAGCATCCATTAATTGGCGCGCTTTATGTGGTATCTCCTCTACAAACTGATGAAGCTGTTTCTGTTCAGCTATATGAATAATTAATGGGTTATCACTCGGTCTTCCTTTAGCTTGAAAAATTTTCGTGACCGCCGTATCATCAAGCGCATTACCTCCTAGTCCGTAAACCGTTTCCGTTGGGAATGCAACGACTTCATTCTTATTTAATAGATCAGCAGCTTCTAAGATTTGTGGATAACTATCAAGATTATCCACATTATTATCCACTGACCAAAAAAAAGTTTTCATTTTTTTCACCTTCAGCAAAATAGTATGACATTCCCTTCATTATGCCTATTTTAAAAGCTCATTGCAATTTTTATTTCTAAAAAAAAATTAAGAAATGGGTATAACTCATGTTTTATCCACAAATTGTGTATAAATAACCTTGTTTTGTGGGTAACTCTGTGGATATACCTAGAAAACTATCTTGCTTTTTATAGTTATCCACAAAAAAAATAGACAAAATTCCTCTTCTTTTTCATACACCAGAATTTATATCTGAAGTTAGATTACTGTCTAGCTCCGACGTACAGGACGTACTGGTGCCGATGTTGCCACAGGACGTGGCGTACTTAATCGGCCAGCACCCTATCGACTAGAAGTACTTCCCTCACCTCGTCTACGATAAGTCAACATCGACGCTTGCGCTCTTCGTGTTTCCGATATCTCACTCGATCCATTCCAGCACTTTACGTCGATGCCCAAGGGCGCTTGCGCTTTTCTTATTTTTTCCACATTTATTAAGCCTAGTTAGCGATTTTATCCCAAATATCCTTCACAAAAAACCTTACTTCCACCTTATCTTCAGTGTCTTGAACGTAAAGCTGCTTTTGACTAGATGCTTTCTCGCTGTTTTTCGTTTGATTCTGCTCCTCTTTGGAATGGTCACTGCTTTTATTCACAAGTTTTTCTTCCTCTACCTGTTTATGATTGTTCGCTGACGATTCTTTTGTATTTGAATTTGTACGATTATTATTTATGGCTTTAATTGCCGCTTTCTCCACTTCAGATTGGTTGTCTTTCTCATCCATTACCTTTTTTATGTTTTGTACCGCTTCGTCTACATCATCCTCGTGTTTAATAGAATCATTGTTTTCCGTAGTTTCTATTTTCCTTCCATCATTTGTTTTTTGACTTTCTGAAGCTCCTTTTTCCTCAAAGCCTTCACCTACAGCTACTCCATTTGAAAAGTCTAAAAAACATAATGGAGGGTAAAGAACACACCACCAATTGGCCCCTTTTCCATTTCCAAGAGTGATCAAAACCGCTTCATATTGACCAGAAGGATAAAGAAATTGACCGTAAAGCTTTGTAGGAAAATTAACCTTTCCATACTCTACCTTCACATTTTGGTCTAGTTTTTCTTCCCTCATAATTCTTTCTGCAATTTTATTAATTTCTGGAAGTTTATGTTTAATCACACGTCTAGATTCTTTAATCGAGGTTAAATCCTTCACCCAGCCTGTAATCTCTTTATTTACTTCATCCCTAATTCGTCTTTTTACTGCTTGATCCTCTTCTTTGTCACTATTCGCTAAAATACGCAATCGGATCGCTTCATTTGGAATAACCACTTCATTCTTCGCTGTTACTTCATTCTTCGGAATATATAAACTGAATATTGTACCTATTATTAGAGTAAGTAAATAAATGATTGCCATATGTTTAATCCTCATTTTTCTGCACCGCCCCTTCATAAAAACATTGTGGACAGAAAAATAAATTCTTAAACTATTAAATTATTTTTTTCAAATACAAGAACAGCCGCGACAGACATAAGACGCAATCCGCAGGAAATCCTGATTGACTTTCGGATTGTGGCTTATGATCCGAGCGGTTAGGCGCGCTGGCCGATAAGAACACCACATCCGCATGTCTTCATCGGCACTAGTACGTCCTGTACGTCGGAGCTGGACGTCAATATATTTCTATCGTAAATATCCACAACAAAACATTCTATCACTCCCTAAAAACAAAAACTCATCCAAGAAACCGATAATGCCTGTTCCCCAAATGAGTTATCTTCTTATTTTTTTCTAAATCTACTATTTATTTAATGCCATGGTAGATTCAACTTGATAGTTTTTTTTATTGCCTTTAGGTAAAGAAATTTGATTTTTGTAAGAGGCAATTAAAAAGCTTGTAACAGCGATCGAAAGAATAGATAGTAAGCCTTTGGTGATTCCTACTAAATAAAAGCTGATCAATACGACAATGAAATCAAAAAGAAAGTTTACGTAGCCTGGATTAAATCCGAATCTTTTTTGTAGAAAAAGGGTTAGAATTTGGGCTCC
The DNA here is from genome assembly GCF_006546985.1 of Bacillus sp. 03113. Taxonomy (GTDB): domain Bacteria; phylum Bacillota; class Bacilli; order Bacillales; family Cytobacillaceae; genus VATK01. Next base: position 324,851 of record NZ_VATK01000001.1, on the reverse strand, counting down.
TCCAAGAGAAGATCCATTTTTAAAAAGAAAAATAACACCTATTCCTATTAATGACCCTCCCAAAATAGAACTGAGCCAAATGGAAATAGAAAACGCAGGAAGAAAATGATCGATGCTTGTCAAAAGGGTTAAGGTTGAAATGGAACAAATGGTTGCAAGGGTAAATTTCATACCCATTCTAAAAAAGGAAAAAACATAGAAAGGAATATTAATGATGAAGAAAACGAGATCAAAAGGCAAACGACTAAGATAGGCAAGACTTAAAGCTAGACCAGCTGTTCCTCCAGTAACGAGATGCCCGTGCCTTAGGAAAAGAATTCCGCTCGCAGTTAATAAACAGCCAAATAAAATAAATAATATTTTTTTCACTCTCACGACCACCTCATTCACATGAAATTGACGTTCAATCGTTCTATTATTAATCATAAAAGATTATCGTCTGTATTTAAATACCAATTTGAAGGTTTTACACATAAAAAAGATTCAAATCGAATCTTTTTATTCAAAACACAATGATAAATGCACACAAAAAGCCAGCTATGCTTTTTTAACAGCATAACTGGCTGAAAATAATCTTAAAACCCGATTTCTGCAAAAACCATACGATCCTTGCCATTTATGTCATGGACAATATCCATTTTCGCATGCGGAAAGGCTTGTTTTAATAAAGCTTCGACCTCTTCACTTTGTCCTGCTCCCACTTCAAAGCCAATCAATCCTTTTTCCTTCAATACACGAGGAAGGTCTAAACATAGCTGTCGATACATATCTAAACCATCTGCTCCAGCAAATAGAGCCCGATGAGGTTCATGCTCTGTAACGACATTCGACATTTTTTCTTTGTCACCAATTGGAATATATGGAGGGTTTGAGATAACAATATCAAGCTTTTTTCCTATTTCTAAAAACGGTTGCAGTAAATCGCCTCTTACAAACTGAATATCCGCATCAAGCTTTTTCGAATTCTCCTCTGCTACCATCAGTGATCGTTCAGAGATGTCAGTTGCGATAACGGTTAAGGTTGGTTTCTCTAATTTTAACGTAATCGCAATCGCTCCACTACCCGTTCCGATATCAGCAAGCTCTAAGGAAGCGTTAGATTCATAAAGACGGTTAATTCGCTCAATTGTACCAAGTACAAGCTCCTCTGTTTCTGGCCTAGGAATTAATACTTCATGATTGACGTTGAATTCTCTACCATAAAACTCTTCAAACCCGATCATATATTGAATCGGCTGACCAGCACCATGTAAGGTAACCTGTTCCTTAAATAGTTCAAGCTCGTTTACGGATAGATCATCTCTTAGTTGAGCCAAAAGCTGAGACCTGCTTATATTTAAAATATGACGAAGTAAAATTTCTCCCGCATTTTCATCCCGATCATGTTTTTTTAAAAAAGAAGAAGCCCATTGGAGGGCTTCATATATTTTCAATGAATTACACATTTGAAGCGGCTTCTAGCTTTCTAGATTGCTCTTCCATAATTAAGGCATCGACCACTTCATCTAATTTCCCTTGAAGAATTTGATCGAGCTTTTGAATGGTCAAACCAATACGATGATCAGTGACACGATTCTGCGGGAAGTTATACGTACGAATTCGTTCCGAGCGATCACCGGTTCCGACTGCTGATTTACGCTGCTGATCATACTCAGCTTGAGCTTCTTGCTGAAATTTGTCATATACGCGAGCACGTAGAACCTTCATTGCTTTTTCCTTATTTTTAATTTGCGATTTTTCATCCTGGCAAGAAACCACTGTTCCAGTAGGTAAATGCGTTAAACGAACAGCAGACATCGTTGTATTAACACTTTGTCCACCAGGACCACTTGATGCAAATGTATCAACACGAATATCCTTCTCATGGATTTCAATCTCCACTTCCTCTGCTTCTGGCAAGCAGGCTACAGTGGCTGTTGATGTGTGAATACGACCGCCGGATTCTGTCTCTGGAACACGCTGAACACGGTGAGCACCGTTTTCAAATTTCATCTTTGAATATGCTCCGCTTCCGTTGATCATAAAGATAATTTCTTTATAACCACCAACGCCTGTAGAGCTTGCTTCAATGACCTCTGTTTTCCAGCCCTGCGCTTCCGCAAAACGACTATACATACGATAAAGATCACCTGCGAATAAAGCTGCCTCATCTCCACCAGCCGCACCACGAATTTCCATTATTACGTTTTTGTCGTCATTAGGGTCCTTCGGTATTAATAATATTTTCAGGCGGCCTTCTAGCTCTTCCATACGTCCAGATAGCTCTGATAGTTCTTCCTTCACCATCTCACGCATTTCCGTATCAAGCTTATCCTCAAGCATCACTTTTGCATCTTGAAATTGTTCGCGAACCTCTTTATATTCTCGAAAGGCTTCAACCGTTTCTTGTATGTCAGATTGCTCCTTCGAAAATTCACGTAATTTCTTTGGATCATTTACAATATCAGGATCGCTTAACAGCTCATTCAGCCGCTCATAACGATCTTCAACTGCTTGAAGTCGATCAAACATAACTATTTCACCTCATTTTCATTCCATAAGAAAAGCGAAAACGCTGCTTTTCTGCACTAAATTTCTTTTACTTAAAAAAGAGCTAGACAATAAGCTAGCTTCTAAGTCGTTTCTTTTTATAAAAGGAGAGCCCCTTTACTTATATTATTTTCATTATAGTATAGCCCATTCTTACAGTCAAAGCTCCTCAATATGAGGTATTTCCTATCGCTATTGCCAAGCAATAGACTTTATCCTAGAGTTTTAGAGGATGTTTGTTCATCGCTTATTGGATTCGGGGATTTTGGTACCTCATGATGATGACGACATCTTGCCTCATAAGCTTCAGATGCTCCTACTAAAATAATAGGATCATCGTAGCAGGCAGGCTGTCCATTTATCAATCGTTGCGTACGACTAGCTGGAGATCCGCACACAGAACAAACAGCTTGAAGCTTTGTCACTAATTCAGCAATCGCCATTAATGCAGGCATTTCACCAAACGGTTCTCCTCGAAAATCTTGATCAAGTCCAGCTGCAATAATTCGATATCCACTATCAGCCAGGTGCTGAATAACGGTGACTATTTCTTTATCAAAAAATTGCACCTCATCGATTGCAATGACCTCTATATCAGGATTGATATGATTAAAAATATCCGTTGAGCATGTAATTGGCAAAGCGGTGACAGCGGCTCCGTTATGTGATACAACCTCTTCCTTACTGTATCGATTATCTATTTGAGGCTTAAAAACAACAACTTCTTGCTTTGCAAATTGAGTTCTGCGTACACGTCGAATGAGCTCCTCTGATTTACCAGAGAACATGCTTCCGCATATGACCTCAACCCATCCATGATGCTTCATCACATACATGACACTTCGCCCCTTTCACACAGTATATTCCAATTAATTTCATTTTCATCTATTAAAATAAAATAAAAAAACAGGCAAGTTGAAAAGCATCTTGCCTGTTTTTAAACGTTTATGATTACTTAAGGCCGTATTTTTTGTTGAATCGGTCAACACGTCCGCCAGCTTCAGCGAATTTTTGACGACCAGTATAGAATGGATGGCATTCAGAACAAGTTTCAACACGGATTTCATTTTTAACAGATCCAGTTAAAAACTCATTACCACAAGCACAAGTCACCTTAATTTCTTTATAGTTAGGATGAATTCCTGCTTTCATTCTTTTCAGCTCCTTCCGCCCTGAATCATTCGAAACAGAGTAAGATGCAACAGTTTCCACTGCTTTATTCAAAACACACTGTACTCATTATAGCAAGGACATCTTCGCTTTGCAACAGATGTTTCTTAATTATCTATTATTCTGCTCGTTTGCTCCTTGCCAATGCTGTTTTCATCTCTTCACCTAGTTGAGAAAAGAATTCTTCATTTGATTTCGTTTGTTTAAGCTTTCGCATAAATTTCTCAACAAAATCGGGAGCATCTGACATTGATTTCCGGATGGCCCATAATTTATCTAAGCGATCCTTCGGAATAAGAAGCTCTTCTTTTCGAGTTCCAGAACGGCGAATATCAATAGCTGGAAAAATTCTTCTTTCTGCAAGGGTACGATCAAGATGAAGCTCCATGTTTCCAGTTCCTTTAAATTCTTCATAAATTACATCGTCCATCCGAGAGCCCGTATCAACTAAAGCCGTTGCTAAAATTGTTAAGCTTCCGCCTTCTTCAATGTTTCTAGCAGCTCCAAAGAAGCGCTTTGGTCGATGGAAAGCTGCCGGATCAATCCCTCCAGATAAGGTTCTTCCACTTGGAGGAATCACTAGGTTATACGCTCTAGCTAACCTTGTAATACTATCCATTAAGATGATTACGTCTTTTTTATGCTCAACTAAACGCATCGCTCTTTCCAAAACTAATTCTGCGACTTTTATATGATTTTCCGGGACTTCATCAAAGGTTGAGCTGACTACATCACCCGCAACAGAGCGTTCAATATCTGTTACTTCTTCAGGGCGTTCGTCAATTAATAAAACAATAAGCTCAGCGTCTGGATGATTCGTTGTGATACTGTTCGCAATTTCTTTTAATAACATTGTTTTACCAGCCTTTGGAGGTGCGACAATTAGTCCGCGCTGACCAAATCCAACTGGGGCTAGTACATCCATAATTCTAGTGGAAAGATGCTTTGGAGTCGTTTCAAGCTTCATTTGACGATTTGGATATAAAGGAGTTAGTGCTGGAAAATGAACTCTTTCTTTTGCCGTCTCTGGATCTTCCCCATTAACCGCTTCCACTTGTAATAATCCAAAATAACGTTCATTTTCTTTTGGCGGTCGAACCTTACCAGAAACCTTATCCCCATTCCGAAGGTCAAAACGGCGAATTTGTGAAGCTGAAATATATATATCTTCTGAGCTAGGAGAATAATTGATCGGTCTTAAAAATCCAAAGCCTTCAGATTGAATTATTTCAAGGACACCTTCCATGAAGAAATATCCTTCTAACTCTGCTCGAGCTTTTAAAATAGCAAAAATTAATTCTTTTTTCGTTAATTTACTATAGTATGAAACCTTATACTCCCGAGCATGCTCATAAAGCTCTTTTAATTTCATATTTTCTAAACTAGAAATATTTAATCCCATTTTTACACCACTCTTTTTATTTTTCAGTTATTTCCTTTACATACAAATACTCGCAATGTTTTTGCTCGTTAGGAAAGATGATCTTGTTTTTGAGGCTTCATGAAGTGAAGAGAAAGAATATTTTACGGCAGAGTTAATTAAAAGTGAGATTGTACAAACGAAGGCATTGTCTATTCGCCATTTTATGTAATGTCAGGCAGATTTACAGATCGTGTACAGCATCCTTTATCTTATAAGAAAAAATAAACACTTTGTCCGACCCTGTCATGAAATAGAAGGTTCTTTACCTTCAATTCCTGAGGGACTAGACGTTGTCAAATGTAGAGCGCCACATCCTCATGTCTTCATCGGCACTAGTACATTCCAGAAAATTATCTTTCTTTTCTTATGAAACAAACGACACCCTATATTTTGTAAAAACTCTTCTGTAAAACAAGTTGGTTATTTTTCAAAAAACAATTTCTATTTTACTCCTATCTATTAAGCTTTATCAACTAGTTTTTTCTAGATGTTCAGCTCCAGGTGCCATCGACTCGAGTTCAAAAGCCAAACTGGCAGTAAAGGTAAAGAACACCTTCCTTATTAGTTCGTCTTTTGCTTGTCGCCGATAAACAGGAATCTTGCACTTTTCTTATCATTTAGATGGACAAATGTTAAATGAAGGAAGGAACCATGCTGAGGAGACTTAGCAGCTTTGTATACGTTACCAAATACTCTGTTTGATTGAAAGACTCTCTTAATCAAACTTTTAGAGAGTCTTTCCAAAAAACAGATAAAGATAAAGAGATTGTCCCATTCGTTTGAGCGATCTTCTTTACCTATCGTCTACCTCATTGATTTTGAAAACAAATAGAAATTTTTATATGGTTTTCTCTTTTCTTTCCTTGCTATAAATTGTATCTTATTTCAGTGAATAATGTAAGGGTTTCCAACAAAAATCTATTACTTTATTACAAGGTTCGGTTTCTTTTTCAGGCATGCCGCCCATCAACAAATCGAACAGTTCCTGATTTTGCTCTCATAACGAGCGATTGAGTCGAACCATAAGAACCTCCTATCGCATATCAAACTTCAGTCCTTTTCCCTACGATAAGTCAACATCGATTCGCTATCGCTCATCGTGTATCCTTTATCACGTTTTAACGGTCAGTAAGATATGACCTAAAAAAATGTACAGTGGATAAAAAACTGCCCGTAAAAACCTGATCGGCTCAGGCTAACCATCAGGATAGAACACTCTGATGGAAGGTTCACCTTATCTCAGTCGAAGTCTCTCCAGTTTGTACGTCGATGATCAAGGCGCTTGCGCTTTTGTTCATTACCTGAATTTGTTTACGCGTTTTTTAGTTGTTCTAATTCATCTCTTGATAAATCTTCTCGCCAAACGGTTGCCCCCAAGCCAGTTAATTTTTCAACTAGATGGCTGTAGCCTCTATCAATGTGCTCGAGACCTGTTATTTCAGTAATCCCTTCGGCCATCAAACCTGCAATGACAAGTGCTGCACCAGCTCTTAGATCACTTGCTTTCACTTTAGCTCCTTGCAGTTTAACTGGACCATTAACAATCGCCGACCTCCCTTCAACTTTAATATTAGCATTCATTCTTCGTAATTCATCTATATGTTTAAATCGCGCTCCGTATATGGTATCTGTGACCATGCTTGTCCCAGCTGCCTTTGTTAAAAGAGAGGTAAAAGGCTGTTGGAGATCTGTTGGAAAGCCGGGATAAACGAGTGTCTTAATATCGACAGATTTCATAACGGGATTAGACGCAATAAATATTTGATCATCACTTGTTTCCACTTGAATTCCCATCTCACGAAGCTTAGCCGTTAAAGATTCAAGATGCTGAGGAATAACATTATCAATGAGTACCCCGTCTCCTATTGCTGCACTAAGAATCATATACGTACCTGCTTCAATTCGATCTGGAATAATCGTATGTCGGCAGCCATGAAGCTGATCTACGCCATCAATACGAATCACATCTGTACCTGCACCTTTTATTTTGGCTCCCATATTAGTAAGCAACGTGGCCACATCAATAATTTCTGGTTCTTTCGCTGCATTTTCAATGACGGTTCTACCCTTTGCTCTTACGGCCGCAAGCATAATATTAATGGTAGCACCTACACTTACAACGTCTAAATAAATACGGGCTCCTCTTAACTCATCTGCTCTTAAATAGATCGCACCTTGCTCATTTGAGACTCGTGCGCCTAGTGCTTCAAAACCTTTAATATGTTGGTCTATTGGACGAGGACCCAAATGACAACCACCAGGTAATCCAATCACAGCTTTTTTAAAGCGCCCAAGCATAGCTCCCATTAAATAATAGGATGCTCTTAATTTCTTCACTTTCCCATTTGGCATAGGCATAGAAATCATGGATGATGGATCAACTGTCATATCATGGTTTGAGAAATGAACGGATCCTCCAATTTCTTCAAGCAAATCTTTTAAAATTTCAACATCCGAGATATCTGGCAAACCTTCAATTGTGACAGGGGAATCGGCCAAAATGGTTGCTGGAATCAAGGCAACTGCACTATTTTTTGCACCACTTATACGAACAGTTCCCTTTAGTGGATAGCCACCTGCAATCATAATTTTTTCCATTACTAACTCCCTTCTTAGCCGCCGAAGTATCAAGTGCAAAGAGGATATATCATTGCAAAGATAAGAATCAGGATAGGGCTTAATCTTTATTTTAATGTCAGAAAAAATCGCTCTGTAAATATATTTAACATAAAACTGGGGATGTTTACCACCAAATGACGATGGATTCCGACAATATCTTCATAATATAGTTTACACAAAAATCTAAACTTCATGTATGGAAAAGAAAAAAAATGCAAAAAAGTAGAATATTTTTGTTTTCCTATTATTCCAAAACCTGCAATATTGGTTTTATTAAGAATTAGAAAGAACAAATTTTTAAAATATGACAGATACTTAGTGAGAAAAGCGTTTGATACTGATGGTTTTACCGTATTTTTTACCATTAAGAACAATTACGGTACTTTAATATGGAGGATATTGTTTCAACAGAATTTTCGACGAATTTTTCATTCCCTTAAAATGAATGGAAACCGCCTTATATATTAAGACGGTTTCCTTTTCTTTTTATAGATTACTTAAAAACTTAAGCTTTGCCGTTAGAACCGAATTCACGAATTTTGCCGATTACAGTAGCTTTAATCGCATCACGAGCTGGTCCTAAGTATTTACGTGGATCGTACTCTTCAGGTTTTGCAGCTAACACTTCACGAACCGTTTTTGCAGATGCAATTTGGTTTTCAGTGTTTACGTTGATTTTCGCTGTACCTAAAGAAACAGATTTTTGAATATCTTTTGTAGGGATTCCAGTTCCTCCATGAAGAACTAATGGAAGGCCAGTTGCAGCACCAATTTCTTCCATTTCTTTAAAACCTAAGTTCGGCTCACCTTTGTAAGGTCCATGAACAGAACCTAACGCTGGAGCTAAACAGTCAATATTAGTACGTTCTACTAGAGCTTTACACTCTTCAGGATCTGCATAGATAACGCCTTCAGCAACAACATCATCTTCTTGTCCACCAACAGTTCCAAGTTCTGCTTCAACTGAAACACCTTTTGAATGTGCATACTCAACTACTTTAGAAGTAGTTTCTACGTTCTCTTCGAAAGGATGGTGAGAAGCGTCGATCATTACAGAAGTGAAACCAGCATCAATTGCTTCTTTACATTTATCAAAACTAGAACCATGGTCTAAATGAATAGCAACTGGAACAGTTACTTTGTAATCAACTAGTAATCCTTCTACCATTTTTACTACTGTTGTGAAGCCACCCATGTAACGTGCAGCACCTTCAGAAACACCAAGAATTACTGGTGAATTTTCTTCTTGTGCAGCTTGAAGAATTGCTTGAGTAAACTCAAGATTATTTAAATTAAATTGACCAACTGCGTAGCCTTCTGATTTTGCTTTTTTAAGCATCTCAGTCATAGAAACTAATGGCATTTTTCTTCCTCCTTATGCAAGAATCGCTTTCATTTCTCAAGGTTCTCTATTAAAATTCCCTCTAACAGGTATGATTATGTACCTATATCTCCCCAATCCACGAAAACAACCCTCTTTTGAATTCACTTGTATCATACCAAAATGAGAAGAGAATTGCCATTGTTCAGACAAGATTTTATAAACTTTCATAATTTGGCTATAAAGAAAGCGTTGTCATTCCAGGACAAAAACTGCAGCTTAGAGTGAATTTGCTGCAGTTATATATTTTCTAACAGCTGCCCTTATCTCATCGATATCAAATGGCTTCGCAAAATGTGTGATGGCTCCTAAATTCTTAGCCTCCTGAATCATATCTAACTCCCCATATGCGGTCATAATGATCACCTGAAGGTTTTTATCTTTTACTTTCATTCGCTTTAAAATTTCAATTCCATCCATTCCTGGGATTTTCATATCAAGGAGCATAAGATCCGGAGAGTGCTCTTCTACAATTTGTAGAGCTTGTAAACCATTGGCAGCCTGAAATGTTTCATACCCTTCTTTTTGAAGAACTTCATTTAATAGTATTCTGATTCCGAATTGATCATCAACAATTAATATTTTCCCTTGCACATAAAACACTCCTTTTATTCATTATGTCACTTGGACTTTTTTGTATGTCTATCAGAGGAAATATATGCAAATATTTTCCTAAATAATGCTTTCTATTTTACTTAGTAAAATTCCTTCTTTTTTTTAAAAATACGATTCGACAATTTTACCATTTCTGATCAAATCGATATACTAAAAAGGAAATCTATTTAATTTAGGAGGAAGCCTTCATTGTTAAAAATGTTTTCAACTCAATTAACAGGACTATTTAATAGGGTTTTAAATAAAAACGAGTATGGTTTTGAAGATGGCGCCCGGCTTTTGGCACAAGCTTCTATTAGTTCTAGTACAATCTATTTATTTGCTTCAAAGGAAACGTATGGGGTAATTAGTGAAGCATTACATAGCTTGGAGCCTCTCAAACATGCGAAGGAATGGAACGAAGAGCTCCATTTTGATGAAATAACCGAAGGAGATCGATTTCTTCTCCTTTCACGATATTCCACAGATACAGAAGTTGTTGAGCTCGCGAAAAAATTATGTAAGCATAACATTCCATTTGTCGGGATTTCAACGACACTTGATTCCGATGTAGAAGATTTATCTAAACTTGCTGATGTTCATATTGAATTAGGCTTAACAAAAGGACTATTACCAGATGAAGAAGGAAATCGATTCGGGTATCCCGCTTCCTTAGCAGCATTATTTGCCTACTATGGCCTTCGATTCACAATGGAAGAAATTTTAGAAGAATATTAGAAAAGCGGAAGCGCCTTGATCATCGACGTACAAACTAGAGGGGCTTCGACTGAGATAAGGTGAACCTTCCATCAGGGTGTTCTTCCCTGATGGTTAGCCTGAGCCGATCAGGTTTTTACGGGCAGTTTTTTATCCACTGTACATTTTTTAGGTCATATCTTACTGACCGTTAAAACGTGATAAAGGATACACGATGAGCGACAGCGAATCGATGTTGACTTATCGTAGGGAGAAGGCCTGAAGTTTGATAGTCGATAGGCGCTGAAGCTAGAAACCAGTCTACCTTTAAGAAACTTACTTACCTTTTAAAAAAAGATTCGGCTTAAATGGCCGAATCTTTTTTTAAAAATTATTTTTCACTTAGTTCGATTGAAGCTCCAACAAATTCACGGAACAATGGTTGAGGTCTTGTCGGTCTTGAAATAAACTCAGGATGGAACTGACAAGCGACAAACCAAGGATGGTCCTTAAGTTCAATTATTTCAACAAGACGGCCATCTGGACTTGTACCTGAGAAGATAAATCCTTCATTTTCCATTTGTTGTCGATATTCATTATTAAATTCATAACGATGACGATGACGCTCATAAACCACTTCATCTTTATATGCATCAAACGTTTTCGTATCTTCTTTCAACTTACATGGAAATAGACCTAAGCGCAATGTACCGCCCAAATCTTCAATATCCTTTTGTTCTGGAAGCAAATCAATAATTGGATAAGTCGTTTCTGAATTAAATTCGGAAGAATGCGCATCTTTCCAATTAAGAACATTTCTTGCGAATTCTACAGAAGCAAGCTGCATGCCTAGGCATATTCCAAAGAAAGGCTTTTTCTCTTCACGCGCATATTGTATCGCTTGAATTTTCCCTTCAATTCCACGATCTCCAAATCCGCCTGGAACAAGAATTCCATCTACATCTCCTAATAATTCAGCAACATTTTCCTTTGATACATTTTCTGAATTAATCCATTTTACTTCAACGTCCGCATCAAAATAATAACCTGCATGCTTTAATGATTCTACAACTGAAATGTAGGCATCTTGCAGCTCAACATACTTACCAACAAGTGCAATTTTTGTTTTCTTAGATAAATGACATACCTTGTCAAGTAATTGGTACCATTCTGTCATATCTGCTTCACGACAATTAAGCTTTAAATGCTCACATGTGATTTGATCTAGGCCTTGTTCCTGTAAAGCGATCGGAATAGAGTATAAAGTATCCGCGTCTCGACACTCTATGACTGCTTTTGTATCAATATCACAGAAAAGAGCAATTTTATCCTTCATATCTTGAGAGATTGGCATTTCAGTACGGACTACAATGACATTTGGCTGAATTCCTAAACTGCGAAGTTCTTTAACACTATGCTGAGTCGGCTTTGTTTTCATTTCACCTGCTGCTTTAATATAAGGCACAAGTGTACAATGAATGTACATAACATTTTCACGGCCAATATCGCTTTTAATTTGACGAATAGCTTCTAGGAATGGCAATGATTCAATATCTCCTACCGTTCCTCCAATCTCTGTTATAACCACATCTGCATTCGTTTCTTTTCCAGCGCGAAAAACTCTGTCTTTAATTTCGTTTGTAATATGCGGAATAACCTGAACGGTACCACCTAGATAATCTCCACGGCGTTCTTTCTTTAATACAGTAGAGTAAATTTTCCCAGTCGTAACATTGCTATATTTTGATAGGTTAATATCAATAAAGCGTTCATAGTGACCTAAGTCTAAATCTGTTTCAGCCCCATCATCAGTTACAAATACTTCTCCATGCTGATACGGACTCATTGTTCCTGGATCTAAGTTAATGTATGGATCAAATTTTTGAATCGTTACACTTACACCGCGATTTTTAAGTAAGCGACCTAATGATGCTGCTGTAATTCCTTTTCCTAGTGATGATACAACACCACCAGTTACAAAAATATATTTTGTCATTCTAATGTTCCCCCTTATCAACAGTTTGTGCATATTTGCCTTTATTTAAGACTTAAAATAAGTTTATTTTTTTGAGGGGATTGAAACGATCATTTGTATTTTAAAAAACTAAAATGCCTTAACAGACCTAAATGATAGATCAAATAGGTTAACTATTCGAGGCAATTTTTTAGTCTTATTAAATGTTGCTTGCTTTTTATGATAAGGAACAATGCTGGTAGAAAAGCGGATCCACCGACCATTTTTTAAGCTTCCTTTCAAAAAAATAAAAAACGCTCCCACTTACTTAAAAGTAAGGGAGCGCTGTTAGCGTTCATGAATCGTTCCTTTTTAGGAGCCCAAAAATGATTTTACAAGTACGAGCTATAAAAGTCAAGATGATTATTGATCCTTCTCTTCATCATCGTTTAATTCGTCAAAATCCTCTTCTTCATCTAGATCGTCTTCCTCATCGATTTCAAATTCTTCATCAATCACATCTTCTTCGATTTCATCATCTGTATCATCTAAATCGTCTTCTAAGACATCATCCACTTCTATATCGCTTTCATCCTCAAGATCTTCTTCATCCTCGTTATCGTCAAATTCGTCAAGGTCATCAAAGTCTTCTTCAAGATCATAGTCTTCTTCTTCAAGATCTTTCTTCTTGCCTTTTTTCCTCTTAGGTTTAGAGATAGCAACGACCTCTTCTTCAATCTGATCAATTGGATACCATACACGTAAACCCCAAGTGTTTTCACCTAAAGCAAGAAAACGCCCATCCAAGTTTAGATCAGTATAAAATTGTGATATTTTAGCACGAACTTCTTCCTCAGAAAGACCAAGAATTTTTGTCAATTCATCTAATATTTCTTTAAAAGGAATCCCCTGCTTTTTGCTTTCTAGTAATTCAAATGCTAATTCAATTAAAGACATTTCCTGCAATTCTGTTTGTGAGTATTGTTCTAAACTCAATTCTCGCACTTCCCTTCTCTATGTAACACTCCCATCGGAGTGAATAAATCCAATAACATCTTCCTGTAAACACATATTCTTCATTATAAACAAATTCTAGGTGTTTATGCTAGTTCAATCTGTTGATTCATCTACTTTTATTCATCTTTTAGAACGTTTTGTACATTTTTCATTTCATCCTTTATTAGATAAGAAGATGGTTTTAATTCCCAAAATAAAAAAATATAAAGAAAGGATCAAAAAAGGTACTGCTCCGAGCTGATTCTTGTATAAATAAATCGTTACAATCAATGTTGCTACTATACCCATGAAAATAGAAATTCTTTTCAATCTTTTCACATCCTCTGTCATTCTAATGAGGGAAATATACATTTTTTGTGATTTCACTTTATCATTTGATTGTGAAGATTTAGCACAATACATGTAAATTCCAAGTTCATTTTTTAGAAGACATGTCCTCATAACTAATATATGTTCGTCCAAATAAGGTTAGAATGATGCGAAGGCGGATGGAAGATGGAAAAGTAAGCGATTTCATTTAATTTTTGTTTAATTTAAATAAAATGAAGTACTTCTTAAACTTTAAGAGCATAATAGGAAAAGGTATCCTTTCGATGATGGATACCTTTCAGTTATGCTACATTTTTTCTGGAGCTGAAACGCCAATTAGTGTAAGGGCATTTCTAAGCGTTATTTGAACTGCTTTAATTAAGCAAAGTCGTGCTTTCGTTTTTTCAACATTATCTAAATCAAGTACTTTTTCAGCATTATAAAAGCTGTGGAAAGTAGAAGCTAAATCAAAAATATAGTTGGTAATTCGATGCGGCATTCTTTTTAAAGCCGCTTCTGCAACAGCTTGGGGGAACTCGCCAAGCTTTTTCAATAAATCCAGTTCTTTTTCAGATTGAATCAACGTAAAGTTGCTATTTGGGTCAAAGGTAAAGCCTTGCTCTTCCCCTTGTCTTAAAATACTTGAGATACGTGCGTGTGCATATTGTGCATAGAATACTGGATTTTCATTAGATTGGGAAACAGCTAAATCTAAATCAAAGTCTAGATGTGTATCTCCGCTTCTCATTGCAAAGAAATAACGAGTTGCATCTAATCCTACCTCTTCAACAAGATCACGCATCGTCACAGCTTTTCCTGTCCTTTTGCTCATTTTCATCTTTTCTCCGTTTTTATAAAGATGAACGAGTTGAATAATTTCAACCTCAAGAGCTTCTTTATCATAGCCTAATGCTTGGATAGCAGCTTTCATTCTTGGAATATATCCATGATGGTCTGCACCCCAAATATTGATCAGCTTCTCAAAACCTCGTTCCAGCTTATCTTTGTGATATGCGATATCTGGTGTTAAGTAAGTAAAGGATCCATCCTGTTTTTTGAGTACACGGTCTTTATCATCGCCAAATTCAGTTGAATGAAACCAGGTTGCCCCATCCTTTTCATAAATATGCCCTTTTTCTTTTAACGTTTCGAGGGCCGTTTCAATTTTGCCATTATGATAAAGAGACGTTTCAGAATACCATACATCAAAGGAGACACGGAAATCCTCGAGATCCTTTTTTAGTTTAGCCATTTCATATTTCAAGCCATATTCACGGAAAAAGTCAAAACGAACTTGTTCATCCTTTTGAACATATTGATCGCCATATTCTTCTGCAAGCTTTTTACCAATTCCAACAATATCTGCACCATGATAGCCATCCTGTGGCATCTCTTTGTCCAAACCTAATGCTTGAAAATAACGAGCTTCTACGGATAAAGCTAAATTATTGATTTGATTCCCCGCATCATTAATATAATACTCACGTGATACATCGTAGCCAGCCTTAGCTAGTATATTACAAAGAGAGTCACCTACGGCAGCCCCTCGAGCATGTCCTAAATGAAGATCTCCAGTTGGATTGGCAGATACAAATTCCACTTGCAGCTTTTCATTGTTTCCAACTTTTGTTTCCCCATATGCATCTCCTGCTGTTAGAATAGCAGGAATTAATTCCGTTAAATAGCTGTTATCCATATAAAAATTAATAAATCCTGGGCCAGCAATTTCAACCTTTTCTATTGAAGCCTTTGTCCGATCAAAATTTGCAATCAATTCCTCTGCAATAATCCTCGGGGCTTTTTTAGCTAGTCTTGTTAATTGCATAGCCATATTTGTCGAATAATCGCCATGTGTTTTATCTTTTGGCAGTTCTAAAATGACTTCTGGCAATTGCTCTTCTGTCACAAGATTTGCTTTCAACACAGCGTCTTTTATTTCTGATTTAAGCTTTTGTTGAACCTGTTCAACGATGTTCATTCTTTTCCTCCTCAAACGTAATTTTCATCTGATAAATCCCCGATAGAGATCCATTCATGTATAATTCGTATAATATTTCCATTAATCCTATATTGGTAGAAGTTTGGAATTGGGATTGCAATTTTCTAGTGAATGTATTCAATTGTAAAGTTCCATAGGGAGATTCATAGATGCCATTAAGTTTTTGATTAAGCTTAAAGGAAAGCTTCATTTTTACAGCACCGTTTCTTATGATAACCCCTTCTGCTTGCGACATTTTCACTGTTGTTTTAATAACTCCCTCTTCCATAACCTCATCATATTGAAGATAAACAGCGCTTCCTTTTTGATAATATCGACCGAATGTGGTAAATTCATAAGTTTCTTTTTCTAATCCATTTTGGATATCCGTCTTCACATGGACCTTCACCGGTATTTGTTCCGCACGTCGATTCGACAACGTCACACATCCTTTTTCATTAATAAAAAAGTATAAACTTTTTGAGGTTATACTGATGTTTAGCTTCAGGTGCTTACGCTTTTCTTTTTATAACTACTTCTTATAACTTTATAAGTATAAATTCTTTATATGGGAAGTGCAAGATGATGAGTATTTTCTTAATCCACAAGGCTGTTTTCGTATAGATTGTTGCTTTTAAACGCGCAGCCTGCATACACTTCGCTTTCCGTGGGAGAGCGTCAAGCCTCCTCGTCGCATACGCTCCTGCAAGGCCTCGCCTTTCTCGCATTCCCACAGGAGTCTACGTGTATGCAGGCTGCTCCGAAACGTTTCTCCTAATGTTTTTTATGTCAAAATCAACAAATTTTGAGAAAACAGCCATCCACAAAAAATGGAGACGACCGTCTCCGTTTTAAATTAAGTCCTTTACAAATTTCGGCAGCACAAAAGCTGCATTGTGAAGCTCTTTTGTATAATATTTCGTTTCGATATTGTGGAATCGTTCTTCACTAACCTCTAGTGGGTCATATTTTTTCGAACCTATTGTAAAAGCCCACATGCCGCTTGGATAGGTTGGAATGTTTGCTGTATATAATCTCGTTATCGGGAAAATTCCCTTAACATCCTTTTGTACCTGACGAATTAAATCCGCTTTGAACCAAGGATTATCAGATTGAGCAACAAAAAGACCATCTTCCTTCAATGCCTTTGATATTCCGGCATAAAAGCCTTTTGTAAATAAATGAACAGCTGGACCTACAGGCTCTGTAGAGTCAACCATAATGACATCATATTCATTTTCACTTTCAGCAATGTGCATAAAGCCATCGCCTACTTTCACTTCCACACGCTCATCCTCAAGCATCCCTGCAATTTCAGGCAAGTACTTTTTCGAATACTCGATCACTTTACCATCAATATCAACAAGCGTCGCTTTCTTCACACTTGGATGCTTTAATACTTCACGAATAACTCCACCATCTCCACCACCCACAACTAATATATTTTCTGGATTAGGGTGGGTAAATAAAGGCACGTGAGCAACCATTTCATGGTAAACGAATTCATCTTTTACAGAAGTCATTACCATATCATCTAGTAAAAGCATATTCCCCCATTCTTCTGTTTCTACCATATCAAGCTTTTGAAATTCTGTTTTTTCCGTATGTAAAGTTCGCTTAATTTTCATTGTAATCCCAAAGTTTTCAGTTTGCTTTTCTGTAAACCAAATACTCAATATGCATTCCTCCTTGTTTATCATTCCATAATCCTCTATAAATAGTGAGGAACTGTCATTATAATAATAGAACTTTCTTATTTCTCTTATAAAATCAGTGCTGTATAAGCTGCTGTTTATGCAGAATAAAACTACTCTTTTATCGTACCCAAAATATTAAATGTAAACACGAACAAAGTCTAGATGAATCTAGCAAAAAACCAAGAAAAATTTCTTTAAAATCAATTATCACTGTTTAAAACCCTCTCGTTTTTCCAATACTGAAATTATACTTTTGGACATGGGAGGGGAACTTTGTGGAATTAATGACCGATCCGAGATTTAAAAACGCAATAAAATATGTACGGGCCTTCCTATTCGTGAGTTTAATAGGTATGTCCCTCGTGCTCATACTATTTATCAGCGTTCTCATCTATGCCAAAGTTCAAGGACCTCCTCCTTTAGCAGTCCCACAATCAACCCTTTTCTACTCTGATGATGGGACCATAATCGGAGAAAGTCATACTGGTGAAAAACGATACTGGATGTCGCTTGAGAAAATGAGTCCTTCGATTATTGATGCTACGATTTCGATTGAAGATAAAAGCTTCTATGAGCATCATGGATTTGATTATAAAAGAATTGCAGGAGCTGTTATAGCAGATATTAAAGCAATGGCAAAGGTACAAGGGGCTAGTACGATCAGCCAGCAATTTGCAAGGAACGTATTTCTTGAGCATGAAAAAACGTGGAAGCGAAAGCTGTTAGAAGCCTATTACACGTTGCGCCTAGAAATGAATTACTCAAAAAGAGAGATATTAGAAGGTTATCTAAATACCATTTATTATGGAAATGGTGCTTATGGAGTACAAGCCGCAAGCCAATATTATTTTGGCAAGGACGCAACGGAGCTATCACTTGCCGAAGCATCCATGCTTGCAGGAATTCCAAAAGGGCCAAACATTTATTCTCCTCTTCAATCTCTTGAAAAAGCAAAAATAAGACAGAGCATTATCTTAAACTCAATGCAAAAGGATGGCTACATTACAAAAGCAGATGCAAAGAAAGCCTTAAACGAAAAGCTTATTTTTATTGGAAAATATCCACATGCAAGAGTCGAGATTGCTCCTTACTTTCAAGATGCCGTAAAGTATACTTTGAAAACGAAGCTCGGTCTTGATGAACGTTTAATTACTTTAGGCGGTCTAAAGGTCTATACGACCTTAAACATACCCCAACAGAAAATTGCAGAAAAAACCGTTGCCAATACCGTTTCAAAGGATTCAGATATACAGGTTGGACTTGTTTCCATGAATCCTAAAAATGGTGAAGTGAAGGCCATGATTGGAGGCACCAATTACGAAGAAAGCTCCTTTAACCGAGCCGTGCAAGCTGTTCGCCAGCCAGGCTCCACTATTAAGCCATTGCTTTATTATGCTGCCTTAGAGCAAGGCTTCACGCCTGCCACCTTAATGAGAAGCGAGCTTACAACTTTTCGTTTTGATGACGGCCATGCAAATTATACTCCGCATAACTTTAATAATCATTATGCGAATGGAGAAATAACGATGGCTCAAGCGCTCGCTCTTTCCGATAATATTTATGCGGTGAAAACACATTTATTTTTAGGAGAAGAAACGCTTGTCAATTCGATTAAACGGTTTGGTATTACAACCAAAATGGCTCAGGTTCCATCTCTTGCGTTAGGAACATCAGGAGTAAGAGTTATTGAAATGGCTAATGCCTATAGTATGTTTGCTAATGGAGGGAAAAAAGTTTCACCTGTTCTTATTAAACGAGTGGAAAATAGCAAAGGTGAAGTCATTTACGAGCAACAATCGGAAGATGAAGAAGTTTTAAAACCAAATCTTGCTTTTGTAATGACACAAATGATGACCGGGATGTTTGATAAAAAGTTAAACGGGTACACAAGTGTAACGGGAAGCACTCTTATGAATCAAATGTCGAGAGCCTATGCTGGGAAATCAGGAACGACTGAATCTGATAGCTGGATGATTGGATTCACCCCTCAGCTCGTTACATCTGTTTGGACTGGCTTTGATCAAGGAAAGCCGATTGATCTCGTAGCTGAAAAAAGCTATGCGAAAAACATATGGATTCACTTTATGGAAGACGCCCTAAAAAAAGAGCCGAAAAAAAAATTTAAAGCTCCAAAGGGAGTTGTAGGGGTAAAAATAAATCCAGCCAATGGAAAAATTGCTACGAAAAACTGTCCTGTTTCACGACTTACCTATTTCGCTTCAGGTACAGAGCCAACTGAATACTGTACGGAGCACCTTTTCCATGAAAAGCAACCTCCAAAAGAAAAGAGCCAGAAGAACCGTAAACACGATTCGCATAAAACTTGGTACAAAAAAATACTTGAATGGTCTTAGTCAGATATAAAAACCCATTTTCTTTTATCGAGGAATGAAAAGAAAATGGGGTTTTTATTGTTAGCATTCATTTTTTACGTATTCAAACGTATCTTATGTTACTTTTGCATAACTCTTTTCTTTAGCCTGCCAACCATTCCAATCTCCATTGCGTTTTTCTGCACGCCCACTGTGAAAAAGAAAAATAATACGAGCGTTATACATAATGCAATTATAAATGGACCCGAGCTATTAAATAAAAATATCCAGCCTGCAAGGAGCGGTCCAATACTTCGGCCCAAGCTATCCATGGACTGTTGAAATCCCATTACCAAACCTTGTCCGATTGAATCTTTTTTAGCTAATAAGGTAAGAAGAGAAGGTCTAGACAAGGCTTGGCCCATTCCGACCAATATACAGCCTAAAAAAATCATCCATAAAGAAAAAGCCATTCCAACACATGAATAGCCTGCTGCTTCAATAAGCAGACCCGTTTTTGCAATTCCTTCTTCTTTATATTTTTCATAAATATGCTTCATGATAAATAATTGAATCACGACAGCAGCCATTGATTGGATACTAAAGGCTAAGCCGGTTTGGCTTGCTTTTGAACCGAAATTCTCCATCATGTAGTATCCAAGCATGGAAAATAAACTGGAGGCAGCGATTGCTAAACCAAAAGTAATGATTAACAGCTCTCGATAGCCAGACTTGCTTACGATTTTTAAAGAACTAAAAAAGGATGGCGTTTTTTTGGGTTGATTTTTCTGAACGGGTTCCTTTAAATAGATCCAGGCTAAAGGGACGGCTAGAAGGCTAAACATGCCTGCGACGATAAAGGGAACTTCTATTCCAAAAGGGGAAAAAACAGCACCTACAACAGGACCACAAAGAAATCCAAGAGCATTGGCAGCAGCCATTTTTGCTAAGGCGGCGCTTCTTTCCTTCTTATCGAAGGAGTCAATAACGATCGCATACGCTGCTGGTTGAGTACCTGAGGATAAAATTGCTCCAATAATCCGAATAATAAGAAGATGCAAGTAGCTTTTTGCAAAAATTAACAGGAGAAAGGCCAGACCAAAACCAAATAGTCCGAATAATAAAACAGGTTTCCTTCCAATACGGTCAATCATTCTCCCCCAAAAAGGCACAATTAAAAATTGAGCAAATGCCCAACCTGTAATTAAACTCCCCATTTGAAAGGAGCTCAGTCCAATACTTCTTGCTAAATACGGCAAAGCAGGCAAAACCACCCCATAACCTGTCATCGATAAAAACATAATACAAGCTAATAAAACAAAGGACTTTCTAGACATTGATGAGCATTCCTTCCAATTATATAAAGTGAACTTCCATCAACGATTGCAATAACCATATGATGGAAGTTGATCGATTACTTCGCTAAATCATCTTTCAACTGCTGTGAGGCTCGATCCCACATGCCTTTATCATGATTTTTCAAAAAGGCAGCTAAAATTCCTTTCGACTTATCATCCATATGGTCAACGATGATTTTTCGCTTCAAGGATTTATCCATTTTGTTAACATGCTCAGGAAGAGATTTATATCCTCTTCGTATATCTCTGTCCACTGTCATTTCACAGGCCGTAACCCCTGCATAAAAGGGACCTTCCTGCTTCCGATCAATCGTTACCCAAACGAGCCAATATGGCTTCCCATTTGGTACATCATCTTTATTTGGAAGAAACTTGATTCCTTTTTCCACAGTGCTTCTTGCATGCATAGCTCCAATGTCCACCACAGCCTCACCCGCTTCGACATCAATGATCACTGGTGATACATTTTCTAGGCTCAAGCTTCCAACACCATAGCCTCCATGACCGTCTGTTGGGTCATTTTTAATAATATTAAAGCCAAGCTTTTTCTTTTTTTCTTCCAATTTATAATCCTCCCTATTCATTTCGATTAATTTTTTTCACAAAAGCCTACAACAATAATTGGGAAAAAAACTGACTTAATCCATCTGCAATAAATGGAATAACCGTTTGAAAGATAGGCTGTATCGTATATTGATCCAGCGGTGTGATCACAAGAATAAGAAAAATAACGACCCCGTATGTTTCATATTGAGTAAGCTTTGGTCTTATCCTTTCAGGTGCTAAATCTTCGACTATGCGATAACCATCTAAAGGCGGCAATGGCAATAAATTAAACACAAACAAAACTAAATTTAATTGAATAAATATGTTTAAAAAAGTCTGTACAAATGGCATATTGAGCCCTATATTTAAGCTAGCCAAAAGATACAATATGAAAAACCCTATGATAGCCAACAATAAATTGCTGACAGGGCCGGCCACCGAAACAAGTATGCCTGCTATTCTAGGATTTTTAAAGTAAAAGCGATTGACAGGAACTGGGCGAGCCCATCCGAACCCGGCAATTAATAAAAGGATCGTACCAAAAGGATCCAGATGCTGGATCGGATTAAGCGTTAACCGTCCTTGCTTTTTCGCGGTAGAATCCCCGAACAGATACGCTACATATGCATGAGCAAATTCATGAACCGTAAACGCCACAATAAGTGTAATCACGACGAATGGAAGCAGCTCCAATGGAAATGCCAAAAATCTTTCTAAAAATGAAAAAGGCGAATTTTGATCCAATTTCTTAAAAACTCCTTTATACTAAATTTCTTATACTACACAATTAAGTAAAGTATACATGATTCTTATTAAAAGTGAAAAAGAACTAGCTGATTGCCTGAATGAATCCTGCTTTCTTTTGCGAAAGTTACAAGAATCGTACAATCAAGCTGTTGCTATTGAACAAATTCAAAAAGTGTGAAAAAATATGAAAAATACATAGCCAATAAAAAATGGAGGAATCATCATGCCATACGTAACAGTAAAAATGCTTGAAGGACGTTCCGAAGAACAAAAAAAGAACTTAGCTGAAAAAGTAACTGAAGCAGTAAGTGAAACAACTGGAGCCCCAAAAGAAAAAATCGTCGTGTTCATTGAAGAAATGTCCAAAAACCATTATGCTGTAGGCGGAAAAAGACTAAGCGACGAATAAGAAATGCGGAATTTTGTGTATGTCTTAGTCTTTATCAGCGAAAATTTTGTTTTATCGGCGAAATTCTCATATTTATCGGCGATATTTTGAATTTATCGGCGAATTTCTCATATTTATCAGCGATATTTTAAATTTATCGGCGAAACCTTTAAATAAAGCAGAAAATAATGCCTTTGAAAAAAAGCTAAACGCCTATTGGTGTTTAGCTTTTTCTTGTAAACGTTCAATATATTGATAAGCCGCTTCGACTTCTTCATCTGTATAACGCTGCTTGCTTTTTAACGTAAAGACCTTTTCCTTTACTTCTTCTTTCGGCAAATTATCAAAAAAGAGAACCGTTGAAACAAGCTCAAGGAATCTAGCATTTTGACCATTCATATCAGTCAAACATGCTGGCAATTGTGGCATCGGAACGGCATTTAACTCTAAAAATTCTCTACCATTATCCGTTAATGTGTAGCGATATTGAAAATAGCCGCCCTTTTTCTCTTTCACTTCATTCAAAAAGCCCATATTACTAAGCTCTTCTACCCGTAAGGTCAGTTCCTCTGAATAAGGACCGTAAAAATGAAATTGAAATTTCTCTTGAAATGGAAAATCCATTTTTTTTGCGATAAAAATCATTTTTTGAAGCTTTTTTCTTCCAATAATTTCACCAGAAGCTGCAATAGCATGCATTAATTTTGCGTGATCTTTTAACAAACCCAGTCATCTCCTACTTCAAATATTCCGATCATTCTATATCCAACAGCTTTCGTATCTTTTCTTTAATCTCTCGATTTATCGAGTCATCCTTGAGAAAATCAGCTGGGTAATAAAGCTTATGATCCGTTCTTCTTTTACCCGAAATCGCATCGACAATTTCCGACTCTCGTGACAATTCTCTTATATCATTATTCTTCATTAATAGATGAATTGGGAGGCGCTCTTCTTCCTCACCAGGACGATAAAAATCATACGGAAGATCAGAAGAAGAATCGACCACTAAATAATACTCTGGATCCATTCCTGCTTGTTCAAAAAGATGAGTGAGCTTTGCCAGCGTTTTATATTCCTTTGCTGGATCAACTTCGACATATTTAAATAAATTCCGATTCATAAAACGACAGCAAAGATCCCTTAAAATAGGGTCCGTTTCCTCCTGCCACATTTGAAAATAATAGAGAATAATCGATTCATCTAATTTCACATAATCTTCTAAAGTAACTTTTTCTTCAAATAATGAGTAAAAATGAATGGGATGAGATTTAAAGGCATACGATTGTTGATGCAAGTGCTTGGCTCTATGTAGAATTTGTGTAAGTATGACTTCAGCACTACGTGTAACAGGATGAAAGTAAACCTGCCAATACATTTGATAACGGCTCATGATGTAATCCTCTACAGCATGCATGCCACTTTGTTTAATGACGACTTGATCTTCTCTTGGACGCATAACTCGCAAGATTCTTTCCATATCGAAATGCCCATAGCTGACACCCGTAAAATACGCATCCCTTTGCAAATAATCCATACGATCTGCATCAATTTGGCTTGATATGAGACTCACAACAAGCTTATTTTTATACGTTTTAGCAATGACTTCTGCTACTTTCTTCGGAAAATCTTGTCCCACCTTTTGCAGAACTTGATTTACCTCTGTTTGACCTAAAATAATTTCTTGAGTAAAATTCTCATGGTCTAGATCAAATACTTTTTCAAAGGAGTGCGAAAAAGGACCATGTCCTAAATCATGGAGCAGGGCTGCACAAAGAGACAATAAGCGCTCATCCTTGTCCCATTCTGATCTTCCGTCAAAAACATCGTCTATAATCCTTCTAATAATTTCATATACTCCGAGAGAATGGTTAAACCGACTGTGTTCGGCTCCATGAAAAGTTAAATAGGTGGTTCCGAGCTGTTTGATTCTTCGTAAGCGCTGGAATTCCTTTGTTCCGATTAAATCCCAAATCACACGATCACGCACGTGGATGTAGCGGTGAACAGGATCTTTAAATACTTTTTCTTCAGCTAGTTTTTCCAACGCATACGTCATAGCTACCCTTCTTCCTTTTTCTCTTCCTTCTATTATATCGGTTTTTTTTCTGTAAAAAAGATCCATAGAAAAAATAAAAATAAAAATCACCTTATCGTTGTCGTGAAAGGTGATCTTATTTTTTCAGTTTTTTTTGTATTTTATCCATTAATTCTTCTTCCGATAAAGCAGCAACTGGCCGATTATTAACAAAAGCAAAAGTCTTTTTTCTACCTGGGCCGCAATAAGATTGACACCCAATCTCTATTTTTGCTTCTGGATCTATTTTCTTTAAAAGAGGGATTAATGTTTTAAGATTAACGGCTTGACAGTCGTCGCAAACTCGAAATTCGGTTGCCATTCCATGCCCATCCCTTTCTATTTATATCATAAACATAACATGATAATTATTTTCTAACACTAAAGGGTATTCTACAATTTCTCTCTTCTCAATGCAAGCTGTAAAATTGAAAAAAGCACAAGAAGCTTGGGGCTGATCGATAAAATTTGTCACGCTTTATGTTTTCATGTCACTAGTACATTGCCCACTTACCTTCACAGATATCTATTTTGATCTTATAAAAAAATCTACTATCCTTTTAATCCATTTGAATAATGTTTATCAAAATTGGACAACATGAAAATATCATGATGATTTACATCAATAAAATGATAGGGAGTTGAGTATATGAAAGTGCGCCAAGATGCTTGGACAGACGAGGATGATTTTTTATTAGCGGAAACCGTCTTAAGACATGTTAGAGAAGGAAGCACACAGTTAAATGCTTTTGAGGAGGTTGGTGATAAACTGAATCGAACCTCAGCAGCATGTGGATTTCGTTGGAATGCAGTAGTAAGACACAACTATGAAAAAGCTCTACAGTTAGCGAAAAAACAACGAAAACAAAGAAATAGAATGCTTGGGAAGGAACAAGGAGGAAAGAAAAAACTCTTATATTCTCCACCTGTAGCATCAGTGGAAAATTTAGATGTTTTCACACCATCTCTACAAGCGGAAACAGAAGGTTTTCATGTTGAATTTGCCGAAGAGGAAGAAATAAAACTTCCGCTATCCTACTCGGATCCTTCCGGTATAAATCTCGATATGGTTATCTCCTATTTACAAAGTCTAGGTCATTCCTATCTACAAGTAGAAGGATTAAAAAACGAGAATGAAAGATTAAAACGTGAGCTAAACGAGGTTTCAAATCGCAATAAGGTATTAGAAGATAAGCTCGCACATCTAGAAACAAATTCTGAAACCATTCAAGAGGATTATGAGACTATCATGAAAATTATGAACCGTGCCAGAAAGCTTGTTTTACTAGAAGAAGAGGAACGACCATCAACCAAATTTAAAATGGACCGAAACGGAAATTTAGAAAAGGTCGCAGAATAAAAAAAGCGAAAACATAAAAAAATTGGATCCATATCAAAAAAGGGCGGCCCAAAGCATGGGAACCACCCTTTTTTATGGCTGCATATTCAAATAGCTTCTAGTACTTTTTCGTTTCTTTCAACAACCCGTTGATAGTAAGCTTCAAATAACGGCAGTTCTTCTTCATTTAGTTGCCCAGCAAATAAATAGTTCGTTTGTTTTTGTAATGCTTGTAATAATCGAAGCATCACATCTTGCATCATTAGCTCTGTATGAAGTAATTCAGATAAGGATGCCATAACTCCAGGCTTAATGATGGGGTAATCGAATTTTGTACTTACTTCTTTTTTTCCAATGTCATAAAACTCTTTTATTAGACCTGCTCTTTTTTCACCGCTTCCATTTACACAAAGATAGATTTGCACTGCCACCCCTTTTCGTAAACGGCGTTGTGAAATACCGGCAAATTTTTTCCCATTTATGCTAAGATCATAGCTTCCCGGACAATAAGATCCAACAATTTCTTTCGCTTCTATCTCCTTATGAAAATCAGAAAACATAAGCTTGATTAACTTCCACATTGCATCATAACCACGATTGATGTCAATTCCTCGCTCATTTTCGGGTAATATTAGTGATAGATTAAGAACACCTTCATCTAACACTACCGCCAAACCTCCTGAATTTCGTACGATCACTTGATATCCTTTTTTTTCTAGATTCTTAATTCCTTCTCTTAAAAAAGGAAGCTTCGTATCTTGAATTCCTAATACAATGGTATCTCGGTGAACCCAAGACCTAGCAGTGGGAGGCACAAGCTTGGACCCTACTGAAGTACAGAGGGTATCGTCCATTCCAAAGGAATAAAGAGCGTTTACATGTATACCTGTAACCGATTGATCGATTACTCGCCATTGTTCTTGACATAATAAATCTAAGGTCTCGCTCATTTGGTACTCCTTTTGCATAAAAATCTCTTGATATTATACCATTTTAGCTAAAAAAAGAGGACCCAACTTGCTTAGCAGCTGTTATGGATCACTCTTTTTTTGCTTCTATTTATTTTAGTGATTGTGCAGCTGTAATAAGCGCCAACTTATACACATCTTCTTCGTTGCAGCCTCTCGAGAGGTCATTTACTGGCTTGTTTAAGCCTTGTAAAATAGGACCCACTGCTTCAAAATTACCAAGACGCTGAGCAATTTTATAGCCGATATTTCCCGCTTCTAGACTTGGGAAAATAAATACATTCGCATCTCCTTGAAGAGTTGAATCAGGTGCTTTTTGCTTCGCTACAGATGGAACAAACGCAGCATCAAATTGGAATTCTCCATCTATCACGAGCGACGGTTCACGTAATTTAGCTTCTTTAACCGCTTCCTCTACTTTTTCGGTTTCAGGAGATTTAGCTGAGCCTTTTGTTGAAAAGCTGAGCATCGCAACACGTGGTTTGATACTAAACATATCCGCTGTTTTCGAACTTTCAATCGCTATTTCTGCTAAATCCTTACTGTCAGGTGCAATATTGATCGCACAATCTGCAAAGACATATTTTTCGTCCTCTCGAACCATGATAAAGACACCAGAGGTTTTTGAGACGCCTTCTTTTGTCTTAATAATTTGTAAGGCTGGGCGAACGGTATCAGCTGTTGAATGAATAGCTCCGCTCACAAGTCCATCTGCTTTATTAGTATAGACGAGCATCGTCCCAAAATAATTTTCATCTAATAAAATTTTACGCGCTTGTTCCTCTGTCGCTTTTCCTTTTCTTCTTTCCACAAACTTTGCAATTAGTGTATCCATTTCAGGATAATCATTCGGATTCACAATTTCTGCAGACTCTAATGAGATGTTTAATTCGCTTGCTTTCTTATGTATGTCATTTGGATTCCCGATAATAACTGGGATTAAAATATTCTCATTCCCTAAACGTGCAGCAGCCTTTAATATTCGCTCATCTGACCCTTCTGGAAAAACAATCTTAATCTTTTTTCCACTTACCTTTTCCTTTAATCCAATAAATAAATCGCTCATAAATTTCCTCCTTTGATATTTTCACTATAAGGTAACGAACTATTATTGTATGTCTTATGATGATCATCCATTAAAACTACTTACAATTACATTCTTTTTTAGAAACACATGCTACATGATTCCCTATTTTTTGCGCTGTATTCCTTCACTCCTATTTTATCAACAAGTTTGTCATCCTTCCAAGTTTTATTCACACGTTGCATGGCTAAACTATGATATAGTTGTGTTGGGTTTATAAGTACATATATAGGAGTGATTTAATTGAGTGAAGCAGCAAAAACGCTAGAAGGCTGGTATTCTCTGCATGATTTCCGTTCAATGGATTGGACAGCATGGAAACGACTATCAAGCGATGAGCGTCAGGCAGCCATTCATGAATTTTTAGCGCTGATTGAAAAGTGGAACCACACACAAAATCAAAAAGAAGGCAGCCATGCTTTATATACAATCGTTGGGCAGAAAGCCGATTTAATGTTCATGCTTTTACGTCCAACACTTGAAGAGCTAAACGACCTTGAAAATGAGTTTAACAAAACGACGCTAGCTGAATATATGATACCGGTTCATTCCTATGTATCTGTGGTTGAGCTGAGCAACTATCTTCCATCCAACCAAGATCCATATCAAAATCCAGAAATTTTAGCGAGGTTATATCCAATTTTACCAAAAGCGAATCATGTATGCTTTTATCCAATGGATAAACGACGCCAAGGTGAAGATAATTGGTACATGCTTCCGATGGAAGAACGACGCAGTTTAATGAGAAGCCATGGTATGATCGGAAGAAAATATGCAGGTTTAGTCAAACAAGTGATTACAGGATCAGTTGGATTTGATGATTATGAATGGGGAGTAACCCTTTTTGCCGATGATGCTTTGCAGTTTAAAAAGCTTGTTTATGAAATGCGTTTTGATGAAGTAAGTGCACGGTATGGTGAATTTGGCGCTTTTTATGTAGGAAATCTTCTACAAGAAGAACAAATTAGTCCATTTTTAGCTTTATAATAACGACATAGAGGACGATCCCAATACGTTTGGATCGTCCTCTTTTTCTGCTCTCAAAAGTCATATTCAAATTGCCTCCTTCATAAAAATGGAATAGTGAGTATGTTCATTTCTATTTACAATTACGATCTATCGTTATTAAGGAGGAAAACAAATTGAGTCAATCAAATTATAAACCAGCTGTAGATTACTATAGTACCTATCCTTATTACTACGGTTATCAGCCTTATTATGGAGTGGATGCCAGGCAAGCTCCTACTTATGGAACTCAGCCTGGATACCCTCAACCGACGCCTGCTGCTCCTGCAGCCCCAGGTGCTCCAGGTGCTCCAGCTGCCCCTGCTGCAGCTCCAGAAATACCAGGAATGCTTCCGCTTGAGCAGTCCTATGTTGAGAACATTTTAAGATTAAATAAAGGAAAGCTTGCTACTGTATATTGCACCTTTGAAAATAATCCAGAATGGAACGCAAAAATATTCAAAGGAATCATCGAAGCGGCCGGAAGAGATCATTTAATATTGAGCGATCCTCAAACAGGCATGCGTTATTTAATTCTGATGGTCTACTTAAATTATGTTACGTTTGAAGAGGAAATCGAATATGAGTACCCATTTGGTTCAGCACCTGGAATGGCTTCATATTCTCCGAGGTAAAAAGAAAAGCGGAAGCGCCTTGATCAGCCCTGAAGAAAAATGTTCTCATGAATCAAAAAGTGTTTTTTACTTTTAGAGGCATGAGGTTATTTTTCACAAGGGCTAGGCGCTGGAGCTAGACAATTAGAAAAGCGGGCGATTAAAAACGCCACGTCCTGTGGCAACATCGGCACTAGTATCCTGTACGTCGGAAGCGCCTTAAAATGTTTATTTGACGCTAACTGAATAAGAATTTTATGAGGGATATCTACGAAACTGGGAACAATATCTGCGAAAATTTATTTTTATCGGTAAAATCCTCATCTGCACACTAAAAAATGGAACGAGGCAAACTGCCTTCGTTCCATTTTTTATAATCCTTTCATAGCTGCAATAATCAGTAAAATCCATGCTGCTAAAAAAGAAAGTCCTCCTAATGGGGTGATCGCCCCTAGTATTCCAATTTTCGTTAAGCTTAATACGTAAAGGCTTCCTGAAAATAATATAATTCCAATGAGCATAAGCCATCCGGACCAAGTCAATAAACTACTCGCAGGCAGTTTCCCAAGAAGCACACCAATAATGAGCAAACCGGTAGCATGAAACATTTGATACGTGACACCCGTTTTCCAAATATCGATATACTTTTGTTCTAGCTTTCCCTCTAAACCATGAGCACCAAAAGCCCCTAACGCTACGGATAAAAAGGCATTGATTGCTCCTATGATAATGAACGTTTTCATTTACTCTCTCCCCTTTGAACTAGAAATCTAATAAGGAGTCACCATTTACACCCTTTTCAATTTCTATTTTCTTTGGCTGCAGCATCTGAGAAGTCGCAGCAGGATTCGGAACAGCACTCGAGGTCGTCCATTCACTAGCTTTTTCAATTAAAACAGCCTGATCTTCAAGAATAAGTTCACATAGAGACTTAATTGTATGCACTCTCTCACGAATCACATTTTCTGAGTGACTGTTCTTTGCCTCAGCTACTTGTTCTTCTATTTTTAAAAGAAGCTTTTGAATCGAAATATTCATTGTTTCACCTCTTTTCAGGAAAAGCGCAAGCGCCTTGATCAGCCCCGCATGATTGGCTAAATATTTTCTATTTGCCAATCGATCTCCTTTTCCCCCCATTTGTTTAACTGAGCATTTACTTTCGAAAACGGCTTGCTTCCAAAAAATCCTCGATAAGCAGATAGAGGGCTCGGATGAGGAGAGGTGATAATGCAATGTTTACGTTGATCAATGAGCTTTCTTTTTTCTCCTGCAGGACGTCCCCATAATAGAAAAATGACCGGCTTTTCTCTTTCATTGATTTTTTCAATGACTTTGTCGGTAAACATTTCCCAGCCAGCACCTTGGTGAGAATGGGCTTGGCCTC
Source organism: Bacillus sp. 03113 (assembly GCF_006546985.1). Lineage (GTDB taxonomy): Bacteria > Bacillota > Bacilli > Bacillales > Cytobacillaceae > VATK01. Next base: position 293,665 of record NZ_VATK01000001.1, on the reverse strand, counting down.
TACGAACAGTAAGGACGGTGTTTAATAGAAGCACACCTTGCTTTGCCCATTTAATAAGGCTGCCATTATTTGGAACATTAAAGCCAAGATCATCATGCAGCTCTTTAAAAATGTTACGTAAAGAAGGGGGTAAATCAACACCTGGTTGAACAGAAAAGCTTAATCCATGCGCTTGACCTGGTCCATGGTAAGGATCCTGCCCTAATATGACCACCTTAACATCCTGATAGGACGTATAATGAATCGCATTAAAAATATCGTAAGCATCTGGATATATGGTTTGTTCCGTATATTCTTTCTTCAAAAACTCTCTTAATCCAAGATAATAGTCCTTCTTAAATTCTTCCCCTAAAACCGTGCTCCAATCATTATGGAGTATCTCCCTCATGATGAATTCCTCTTTCTTCGTATAATCAGAAATTTATAGCTGAAGTTAGATTACTGTCTAGCTCTAGCGCCTAGCCTCTCGAGGTCAAAAGCCGCTTCTAAATTGAAGGCAAAAAACCCCTTCTATTCAAAAGCATCTTTTGCTTGTCGGGGCTGACCAAGGCACCTCCGCTTTTCTTATCTTAGCCTAGTATTTTCTGATAAATTGATTTTGCTTGTGTTAAATCCTTTGTTCCGTGAATTAAGGCTCGTCCATCGTTAAAAATGACAAGTCGTTGTTGATCTATTTTAGCTGATATTAAAAAAGGATTTCCCTTTACTTCAAAGCCCAGCTGCTTCAGCTGACCTGATAAATCCTCTAGCCTAACAGACAACGTTTTGGGCGGGCGTATTTGGACAGTCTCCCTTCCACATAGTACCGTAGACTTTGTTCGGTTCTCAATATCCAAATAAGGGTAGGTGCGATGACTGCCGCATGATAAGCAATTTGGATCCTTTGCTCGTGATACTTTCATGCTAGTATATTGGTTCTGCCATAAATCAAAGCTAACAAAGGATGTACGAATGGCGTCGTAATCTTCAGCTAAAATTTTCAAGGCTTCAGCCCCTTGATGGGCCACCACCATTTGAACGGCTGGTGCAATAATCCCCCCGGTATCACATGTCATCCCTTGAATGGGAATAGCTTTCAATAAGCAATGGAGGCATGGGGTTTTGCCTGGAATGATGGTAAAGCTCATTCCATAGCTTCCGACACATGCCCCATAGATCCAAGGGATACCTTGTTTTTGAGATAGATCATTGATTGCCATTCTCGTTTCGAAATTATCCGTTCCATCCAAAATCAGGTCGACATCTTTAGCAAGCTCTTCTAAATTTTCCAGAGAAGCATCCCCGACGATTGCTTTTATATGAACATCCGAATTAATTGTTTTTAACCGCTTTTCAGCCGCTATTGCTTTCGGCAGCTGCTCCTTTGCATCCTGCTCCGAATATAGCTGCTGCCTTTGCAAATTGCTCTCTTCCACATAATCCCGATCGACAATCGTCAGCTTTCCAACTCCCGATCTCACTAGCATCTCAGCACTTCCTGACCCGAGAGCTCCTGCTCCAATAATGAGCACATGTTTTTCTCGAAGCTTCTGCTGCCCTTGTGGGCCGATGGGAGCAAATAACTCCTGCCTTGAATAACGCTCAGACACGATGTCACCTCTATTTTTTATTTTGGCTGTTTTCGTATAGATTTTTGCTTTTAAACGCGCAGCCTGCATACACTTCGCTTTCCGTGGGCGAGCGTCAAGCCTCCTCGTCGCATACGCTCCTGTGGGGTCTTGCCTTTCTCGCATTCCCACAGGAGTCTACGTGTATGCAGGCCGCTCCGAAACGTTTCTCCCAATGTTTTTCTGTCAAAAGCAACAAACTTTGAGAAAACGGCCTTTATTTTTACTAACATGACGAAAGGGAAATCAACCGCCACTTACTGGAGGAATAAACGCAATTTCATCACTCTCTTGAATCACATCTTGATCCATGGCAAATTCCTCATTAATAGCGGTCATCGCTGAATTAAGCTGAATAGAAGGATAGGTTTCAATCAAAATCTTTTTTACTTCCGAAACGGTTTTACCTTGTACATCCATCACTAGCTTTTCTTCTCCGACAGTTTCCTTTAAATGGGCGAAAAATAAGATCTTATTCATGCAAATCCTCCTCTTTTGGTTTCCCCTTTGGATAAGCTACGGTTTCAAGCTGATTGCCGATCCATTCCTCTCCGTCCTCCCAATGTTCTTTTTTCCATATAGGGACGATTTCTTTAATACGTTCAATCGCATATCGGTTCGCTTCATAAGCGTCGGCACGATGTGAGGTGGATACGGCGATCACTACAGCTACATCCGTAATTTCAAGCTTCCCCACTCTATGCGTAATGGCGACCTCAGCTCCTGACCAACGTTCCTTTATTTCTTTACCGATTTCTTCAAGCTTATGAACTGCCATTGATTCATAAGCTTCATAAACAAGAAATAATGTTTTCTTCCCCTTTGTAAGTTCGCGGACTGTACCGATAAAAGTGGTAATGGCACCCGCATTGCGCTGAACGACCTTATCGATCACTGTTTGAATTTGGATCGGTTCCTTTGATATGGTAAAATTCATTGCTTCACCTCATTTACGACATTCTAGCATAATCGAAGCATGTGTTAAACCGGTTAGGACTGCTCATCGTCAGAGCTTATCTATCGACAAAGCATTTTGATAATCAGTTGGATTGTTCATATTAAAAAAGTATTTTTCGATCCGTTGAATTCCCAACCTTTCAAGCTCTGTTTCCGTCACTAGTTTATGCTGAATTTTCTGCAGCAGCTGCTTCATACTTCGCTTATTCTCTTTTACAACTTCCTCTATAACACTTAGTATATCCTTTCTGTAAGCAGCAAATAAAGGATGAGTGTACTCGTTTATTTGAGGTACAGCGGCTTGTACATGATCGAGCTGAAGCAATAAATATTTTCCAATTTCAGCAGATGGAAAAGGCATATCACAAGCAACAATCAGATTTCGACTGGTTGGCGACTCTCGCAGCCCTGCATGAATGCCTCCGAGCGGTCCTATTTCTGACCAAGTATCCTTAATCAAAGGAAGCTGCAAAAAACGATACTCCTCTGGTTGGTTTGTCACAATCACAACATGTTCTGATAAGCTCGAAAGCTCTTCAATAATGCTTTCAATAACGGTCATACCATTTCTTAATTCCAAAAGAGCTTTATTCTTCCCCATCCTGCTCGATTTTCCACCCGCTAAAATGATGACTGATCCAATCAAAAGTCATTCCCCTTCCAACCCTTTGCCTATATACATTGAACTTATCATATTTTTAGGTGTTAATAAAAGGAGATTATTTGTCCAAATTTTGAGAATTTTAAAAGAAAAGTAGAAGTAAATATTCTTCATTTATTGTGAAAGCGGCATCTTTCTTTTCGAAACCGCCTACATACTGATTGAAAGCGGCTACTTTATGTAAATAAGTAAACTTGTATTATGAAAACGGCTACCTTTTCCTTGAAATCGGATACATATCATTTGTAATCGCCTTCATTTAATTTGAAAACTGCTGTACCCAAGTTGGAACTTCATACCGACCTGATAACTACAAAAAAACATCCTCCAAATGGAAGATGCTAAATTTCTTTTCTTTGAAAATACACAAGTCCAGATAGAAAAAATAAAAGGAAGCCGCCAATAATCACGATAAAAAGCGTTTCAGAAGATACATTAAAATTCATGATACCCTCTCCTCCGCTACTTGGGGTCATCGCAAGAAAAGGCTGTGCCCAAGGGTAAAATGGAGCGTATTTTTCTGAATTTACAATCAGTATATTTGGCAGGGTAAAAATCACATTCACTGCGAGCGGCGCGGCAAAGCTTGACCAAGCAACGGAAACATACAATTGCAGTGCAGCAAGAGGCATGCAGGCAATCCACCCTCCAATTAGACCTTTTAATATCATCTCCCATGGAATATCTCCGCTATAATGTCTAACATGGCCGACCAACATTAAACCAAGCAAAAATAAGATTTGAGTAATCGCTAATAATCCAAATACGATCAATAGTTTAACGATATAAACATTCCTTCTTGAAACAGGCAAGGCGAGCAGCTGCTTCCACCCTCCGCCTATATGCTCAAATCTGCAAACAAAGGCAGAAAAAACACCTGTTAATAATGGTAAAAAAAGGACCGCATGAACTAAGGTCATGATGGCATACGCGTAACTCCAATCTTCCTGATCCCCAAATGCAATCGTTAATGATGCAAGTATGGGACTGATAAATATTAATAACCAAATTGTTGATTTTTTCATTTTTAAAAATTCAGAACGAAAGATCTTGACCATCTATTTTACATCCTTTCTAACAAAGTCCATTAAACCGAGCAAATAAACAGCCAAACCTGTTACAAGTCCTGCTATTACAGAATAGATTGGACCACCCCAGTCATTAATAAGCGTTGGCCATTTATATGGCATCCAGTCAGGCATTACTGTTGAATAAAGTGACAATACAGTTCCTACTATTCCAATCGTTAAAGAAATGGCTTGGTTTTTCATGATAATGGAAAGCCAAATTTGCAAAGCAATAAAAGGCATGATCGCTAAAAATGGATAGTAAGATATTTTTAACAATAGAATGATTGGAAAGTCAGTTCCAAATTTTAATGCAATCCCTAAAATGATTGTTCCCAACAGAAGCAAAGTAGAAGAAGCAAACAATAATAGGGCAGCTAAAGAAAACTTTCCTGTGAAAATCATCTTTTTTGAAATAGGTAATGCAATCAGCTGCTTCCATGCATTGGTTTGATGCTCTATATTCGCAATCATAGATGCCACAATCGTTAATCCGAGCATTAATGCAGGCATAGCCATAGCTTGAACGTTTTCAAGAAGCCCCTTCCATAAGTCATCTTTATAAAACTGCGTTAAATAATCGTATCGTATTCCAAAGTTGAGTGCTTCCAAACCAATAACGCCAAATGGACCAAAAAAGACAAGAAACCAGATCATTTTTTTACGGATTTTAATCAAATCAGAAACTAAAATACGTCCCATTACAAGCTGTTCTCCTCTCCAACGAAATCAAGGAAAATGTCCTCTAATGATTTTTTCTCTTCCTCTACACGGTAAATCGAGATTTGATGTTGAACCAATTTTTCAATAATTGAAGCAATCACTTGATTCTCAACCGTATTAAACATCAATTGATCATCCATTCGTTCTGCTTGAATCCCTTTTGACAATAGCATTCTCCATGCTTCTTCAGGGTCATTGACAGTGATGCTGATTTTTTCCTTTGATTGATGTCTTAGCTTTTCAATCGAATCTTGAAATATCAGCTGACCCTTCGAAATAATTCCGACATCCGTTGCCATTTGATCGATTTCAGAAAGCAAATGACTGGAAACAACAATTGTCATCCCATATTCCTTTGGCATGCTTTTGATCAATTCTCGAATTTCTAAAATTCCTGATGGGTCGAGTCCATTGGTCGGCTCATCTAAAATCAATAGCTCAGGGTTGCCTAATAGAGCAGCGGCAATCCCTAAGCGCTGCTTCATCCCTAAAGAAAATCCTTTGACAGGACGTTTCGCTTCCTTCGTTAAACGAACAATTGAAAGTACTTCCTCAATCCTTGATTTCGGAGCATTTAATAGCACTCGGATAGCTTCTAAATTTTCATAAGCCGTTAAATGCCCATAATAGGAAGGATATTCGACTAAAGAACCTACCTTTTTTAATACAGAAAGCTTTTCCTTTTTCATATCCTTGCCAAAAATATGAATCGAACCCTTTGTCGGCTTCGCAAGTCCAAGAAGCATACGAATCGTCGTTGTTTTCCCCGCTCCGTTTGGACCTAAAAAACCATAAATTTCTCCTTTTTTAATTTTCAAATTAACGTTTTCCACCGCTTTTCTTAATCCAAATGACTTCGTTAACTGATTTGTTTCAATAATATATTCACTCATTTCCTTCACCTCGTTTTCAATATTAAAAGATAAAGGTTAAATGTAAGGGTAAAGGAAGTTTAAATTTGGGTTAAATTAAGAAAAGCGGAAGTGCCTTTCAGCCCTGAAGAAAAATGTTCTCATGACTCAAAAAGTGTTTTTTACTTTTTAGAGGCATGAGAACATTTTTCACAAGGGGTAGGCGCTGGAGCTGGACAGTAATCTAACTTCAGATATAAATTCTAAAAATCATAAAAAAGAACCGAAACAAGTCGGTTCTCAATCTTCTCCCTTTGAAATTTGTATAGTTGTTCCGGACTCACTCGTCTTAATTTCCCAATCGAGTTTCATTTCCTTGATCATAAGAGCGGCAATGGTAAGCCCGATCCCTGCTCCTTTATCTTTAGATGCTTGGTTCATCCCAGGACCTCGATCTTTGATGGTGAGGGTCTTCCCATCTTCAATTAAGTAGACAGCGATATATTTTCCTTCCTTGGCATGGCGAGCGATATTTTGAAAAAAATTATCGAGGATTCGATTCATCCATTGAGGATCAATATGCCAAACATAGGATTTGTCTGGAATCCCCAGTTCTATTTCAAACCCCAGATTTTCATAGACTGGATACCAAGCAGCAAACGATGCTCGAATAAAACGGACGATATCTGTTTTTTCTGGATGAAATGGATATTTACGTGCTGATAATAGTGTATAGGAGAGGAGATTTTCGATAAGCTCCCCAAGGTAATGAATTTTTTTATCGATTAATTCTAATGATTCTGCCCCTTTTGAACTTATAGGCTCTTTTTTTAAACTAAAGGCATGGCTTCTTATAGTGGTTAGCGGCGTCCTTAAATCATGAGAAAGGTTAGCGATCAGCTGCCTTCTTAAGTTTTCTTCTTCTTTTTCTCTCTTTCTGCTTGTTTCTAATTGATGAATCATCTCATTAAAGGACTTTTCTAGTTGACCAATTTCATCCTTTTTCCCAACTGATATCGGTAACGGAATCCCATTATCTGCTGGAATCGCCATAGCCTTTATTAATGAAATAAGCCTTTTTCGAATTCTATAGAAAAACAGCCAAGAAATAAACATAAATAACGTTAACATGATCAACACGACTATCATATATCCATACGACCAATATTTTTCTTGAATTATTTTCCCCGTGCTTATCATGAATGAACGTGGCACTTGAAAAACGATAAAGCCTTCTGTTTTCTCCTCATCAATAAAAGCAACCGTGGTAAAAGGATCTGCGCCATAGCTTTTTTTCATAAATTCAACTGTGTAGGAGGTATTCCACTTTTGTGGGATATCAATATCTTTTGGAAGCTTCAGTTTCGTTATGCCTTCTTTATCCACCCAGAACATGTTTGCTTTGCTGTATTTCTTATGGAGCTGATTTAGTTTTTGACTAACCTCGTCATCAGATGCACCCGCTAAGCCTTTAGCTTCCTTATGCCACATTTCCTCTAAATCTTCTCCATTGTTATAAATATTTGGATTTTCTTTAAAAATGGTTTCAACTGGCATAAAAAATAAGAACGATATTAATGGAAAGGTAAAAGGGAGCAATAAAAGAGCACAAATAATAATAAGCAAATATTTGTATAGTAATGATTTTTGAAACTTCATTGCCTCACCCTGTAGCCAATTCCTCTAATCGTTTCAACAATGGCTGGCGATCCTGGATTTACTTCTATTTTTTCTCTTAAATGGCGAATGTGAACCATTAACGATTTATCGCCCTCGATATAAGACTCTCCCCATACGGCTTCGTAAATTTGTTCTTTTGTTAAAATTTGATTCGGATGACGAAGAAGGTACATAAAGATTTGGTGCTGTTTGCCGGTTAAAATAATTTCTTCTCCTGTTCGTTTATCTGTCATTCGATTTTCATTCATATATACATGAATATGTCCTAGCATGATTTCATTCGACAGAATATGAGTAAACCTTCTTAGTAATACTTCAATCCGTGCTGCGAGCTCATCTGGATGAAAAGGCTTTATGACATAATCATCCGCAAATTCTAATCCTTGCAGCTTGTCATCAACAGCTGTTCTGGCAGACAGCATTAAGATTGGCACCTCTGGGGATTCTTTTTTCAACCGTTGTCCAATTGTAAATCCATCTAAACCAGGAAGCATCACATCTAATATCACTAAATGTGATTCACGAATGTCAGCAAGTGCTTTTTCCCCCGATTTGTGCCAAACCACTTCGTATCCCCTTTGCTCCAGATCCTCTTTTACCCAACTGCCGATTTCAAGATCATCTTCTATATACAAAATTCGTTTCATTTTTATCACCTTCTTCCATCATAGGGAAAAATGTTCTTTTTTGGAAGATGAAAATTCAGATTCATTGAAAGAACTTCTTTTATTGATATAATCAATTTATAGAAGAAAAAATTGATTGTTTTTTTCAAGGAGGAGCTTCAAAGTGAAAAAAGTTTTAACCATTGCAGGTTCTGATACAAGTGGAGGCGCTGGCATCCAGGCAGATTTAAAAACGTTTCAAGAGCTCGGTGTTTATGGAATGACAGCTTTAACAACCATTGTGACAATGGATCCAAAGGAGCATTGGCACCACAATGTCTTTCCTATCGAGCTTAACACGTTAAAAGCTCAGCTCGAAACGATTTTATCCGTTGGGGTTGATGCAATGAAAACGGGGATGCTTGGTTCGGTTGAAATCATTGAGCTTGCCGTTAAAACGATCGTCGATAATCACATAGACACAGTGGTTATAGATCCAGTTATGGTATGTAAAGGAGAAGATGAAGTCCTTCACCCAGAAACAGCTGATGCTTTGAGAGAGCTGCTTGTTCCTCATGCAACTGTAGTAACCCCAAACCTTTTTGAGGCAGGACAACTTGCAAAAACAGGTGCTATTACAACGGTTGATGAAATGAAACAAGCGGCTGTAAATATACACAAGCTAGGGGCGAAATTTGTCATGATCAAGGGTGGAAGCAAGCTGCAGCATGAAAAAGCAGTTGATCTTCTTTATGATGGAGAAGAGTTCACGCTTTTTGAAAGCGAGCTAATTGATACAACTTATACGCATGGGGCCGGCTGTACATTCTCTGCAGCTATTACAGCTGAGCTTGCAAAAGGGAAATCTGTCATTGAGGCTGTTGAAATAGCAAAAGAATTTATTACAGGGGCGATCAAACATGGATTTAAATTAAATGAGCACGTTGGTCCGACCATGCATGGTGCTTATAGAACGTTTGGAGCCAACCGATTAGTTACAATAAAATAAGAGAAAGAGCAGACAAGATTTCGCATACATTGTTTTACAGCTGGCCAAATACAATAGGCCGCTTCTTTTTTGTTCTTTTCTTTTTTTTTCGTTTTCTAGTAAGATGAATATATCTTTTTAATTGCATATCAAGAAATACCGCATAATATGTGGAAAGGGGGAAAATAGATGGAATTAGTGAATGTGGAAAATGTACAAAAAAAGCTGGATCAGCTTGCTAATAAAGATGTGTATATCCACCTTGAAACGACAAATGGCGCTTATGCTGCGCATAAGGATGAGTCTTTTTTCTCTTCAGGCGCTTATATTCGAAATGCGTTGGTTCGCTATGAATATGGAAAAATCACTGGAAATGGACCTTTTCGCGTTGGACTGAAAATGGAGATAGGCTGGATCTATGCAGAAGGCATTACACATTTTGAGGTGGACGAGTTCGACCGACTGCTTTTAGCAGGACATGATTATGAAGGAAAGCTTGCTGTTGCGCTTCAAATTAGCCCAACGCCATTTAATATATAAGTATTAGAAAGGGGAAATGGTATGGAAAAGGAAAAACAGCTATTGGTCATTTTTCCTCATCCTGATGATGAGGCGTTCGGTGTTTCTGGTACAATTGCCTTTCACGTTGAGAAAGGAACCCCTGTTACTTACGCCTGCTTAACACTTGGCGAAATGGGCCGCAATCTGGGAAACCCACCATTCGCAACGAGAGAGTCACTGCCTAATATTCGAAAAAAAGAACTTCAGGATGCGGCGGCTGCTTTAGGAATAAACGATTTAAGAATGCTTGGATACCGTGATAAAACGATTGAATTTATTGACGAAGAGGTTCTTATTAATCATTTCTCTTCTCTTATAGATGAACTGCAGCCATCTTTAGTCATCACATTTTATCCAGGATATGCGGTCCATCCCGACCACGATGCTTGCGGTGCAGCGGTAGTTAAGGCTGTGAAACGAATTCCAAAGGAGGATCGGCCAAAGCTTCACTGCGTTGCTTTTTCCAACAACTGCGTGGAGGCATTAGGTGAACCTGATATTATCAATGACATTGCTCCTTATGCTCAAAAGAAATTTGCAGCGATCAGTGCTCATCGTTCACAAACACAATTAATGATCCCTGATTTAGACGAAAAGTTACAAAGTGAAGAACCGAGTGTACTTGCTAGATTCTATACTGAGCGTTTTTGGACCTATAACTTAGATTGAAAAGAGCCGGTATGGCTCTTTTCCTACTTTTCAAGCGCTTCCTTCACATATTGAAGATGGTTCCCATCTTCTTTTCTAATGATATTAACAATAAACGGTTTTGTTAACTTCATGAATAAGCCCGTTGTATGAATATTTGCTTCAAATTCGACATGCGTCCCTTCCTCTACTTCATGAAATTGATAATAGTATGTAACTTCTAATCCGTTTACTTCACTGCTGGCTGTATAAGATTGATTCTCTTCAAATTGTGTATACTCAATCTCTGCTTTTGCCTTCTTTCCACGGATACTTCTCGTCTCCAAATATTTCGTTCCAGCACCGATTGGTCCTTCTGTTATCTTTTCAACTTCAACAACATTTACCATGACTTCAGTAGCATTCTCCATGTCTACCATGTATTGAAATACTTCTTGTAACGGTTTTTTTATAATAATGCTTGATCGAAAATCAGCCATTGAACACCTCTCCATTTTTGTTTGACCCATAGAGAAAAGAACATTTCCCCTATTATCTACTAAAGGTCCTAGTTTTCATAGATTCTATCAAATAGTATAGCGGAAATCCTTTTTTCATAAAATGTCGAAAAATATTCTTTGTTAATGAGTGATTACTCACTTTACATCTTTTAGACTTTTCATTATGATCATAATATGAGTGATTACTCACTCCTAAAACGAAAGGAGTATTTAGATGGAAACTCAACAACCTATTGTTTTTATTGACAATGTTTCAAAGTCTTTTGGCGATCAGCAAGTTTTGACAAACATTCAGTTAGCTATTCAAGAAGGTGAAATCTTTGGCCTCCTTGGACCTTCAGGTGCAGGAAAAACAACTCTTGTGAAGCAAATGATTGGTCTTGATCTTCCTTCATCTGGTGAAATTTATCTTTATGATCAAAAAATGCCTTCCTTACAGTTGATTGAAGAAATTGGCTATATGGCACAATCAGATGCTCTTTATGGAGAACTGACGGCTAAGGAAAACTTAGAATTTTTCGCTTCTCTATACGGACTTAAAGGCGCGCAAAGAAAGAAGCGCATTTATGAGGTCATGGAGATTGTCCAATTAACTGAACATCTTCAAAAGCTTGTTCACAATTATTCTGGCGGAATGAAAAGAAGACTTTCTTTAGCCATCGCATTGCTGCATAAACCAAAGCTACTAATTTTGGATGAACCGACTGTAGGGATTGATCCTGTATTAAGAAAAAATATATGGACTTCCTTTTATGAATTAAAAAAACAAGGATCAACCATCATTGTTACCACTCATGTTATGGATGAAGCTGAAAAGTGTGATCGCCTCGGGATGATTCGCGATGGAAAATTAATTGCGACCGGCACACCAAAAGAGCTGATCGCAAAGACCAAGTCAGCAACTATTGAAGAAGCATTCTTAGTTTATGGAGGTGCTAATGATGAGAATTAGTGCTTTAGTGATTAGAATTTTACGCCAGTTTTTCCGAGATAAACGAACAATGGGGTTAATGATCTTTGCTCCTATATTAGTTTTAACGATGTTAAACCTTGTCTTTAATGGCGATGACTATATTCCAAATGTTGGATTTGTTGATGTACCTGATGCTGTATATAACCAACTGCAATTAGAAGATGCAAAGGTTACAACATATAAAAATCTAGATACAGCTAAAGATGATTTGTCCGATAAAGTATTAGACGGTTATATTGTTTTTGATAATGCTTCTCCAAAAATTGTCTTAGAAGGCAGCGATCCGAGTGTTAATGGAGAAACCATTCAATGGATTCAAAAGGCTTTAGCTCCTCTTCAACAAAATCTAGCTCCTATTAAATTAGATATTCAATACTTGCATGGCTCCAGCGATATGGGACAGTTTGATTATTTCGGACCTGTTCTACTTGGATTTTTTGTTTTCTTTTTCGTCTTTTTAATAGCTGGGGTTTCTTTTCTTAGGGAACGAACGACTGGTACATTAGAACGTTTATTATCAAGCCCTTTAAGAAGATGGGAAATTGTTATTGGCTATATTATCGGGTTTGGGATTTTTACAATGTTTCAGGCAGCCATTATTGCCTCCTATGCGATTTATGTATTAAATATGCTGATGGAAGGCTCCTTCTGGTATGTGCTATTGATTACGTTAATGCTGTCCCTTACTGCTTTAACACTCGGCATTTTACTATCAGCTTTTGCGAATAATGAGCTGCAAATGATCCAGTTTATTCCGATTGTGGTTGTCCCGCAAATTTTCTTTTCTGGCTTATTCAATCTTGATACCATTTCTGAATATTTAAGCTGGATTGGGCCCTTAACCCCGCTTTATTATGCAGCTGATGCTCTTCGAAATGTTATGGTTAGGGGATATGGCTGGGGGGAAATTTATGTCGACATAATAGTCTTACTAGGGTTTTCTCTATTGTTTATGTGCTTGAATATCTTTGCTTTAAGAAAATACCGGAAGCTTTGATATAATAACGGAAATGACATAATTGAAGGAGTTTGAGATGTCTGAGCAAGATTCTTACCTTGAAGAGCTGTTTAATCAAAATAGAGATTTTACGGAGAAGCAAAAAAAGATCATGATGGCTGCCATCGAATCTTTTTCTGAGAAAGGCTACGCAGCCACATCAACAAGTGAAATAGCTAAAAAAGCTGGGGTAGCGGAAGGAACGATTTTCCGTCATTATAAAACGAAGAAAGATCTATTAATATCCATTGTCGCACCAATGCTTAGCCACTTTATCGCACCATTTGTCATCCGAGACCTAAACAAAGTACTTGATCATCAATACGGTCAGTTTGAAGATTTTTTAAGAGCGATGATTGAGAACCGCCGAGCTTTTTTAAAGCACAATATGTCCTTATTTAGAATATTAATCCAAGAAATTCCTTTTCATCCTGAATTGAAGGAGCAGTTTAAAGAACACATTGCCTTAAAAGTATTTGAGCGCTTAACTAATATCGTTAATTATTATCAAGAGAAAGGGCAAATTATAGAAATGCCAGCATTCAGTGCAATTCGAATGACCTTTTCAGCGGTTTTTGGTTATTTTATTGCTCGTTTTATCCTTCTCCCTGAAGCCGACTGGGACGATGAAGCTGAAATTGAGAGAACGATTCAATTTATTTTATATGGTTTGTCACCAAGAAAATAATATAGTTTCAAACAAGGGGGCTTCTAATCATTGAGATCCCCCTTGCACTTATTAATCAGTCGCTACCAGAGCACTTTTAAGGGAGATTTGATACAACTTATCATCTTTAGGATCCGGGTTACCACGGCCATCTGTATTGTTGCTAATGAAGTAGAGTCTGTCTCCATCAATGTATACATCACGAATGCGCCCCAACCCTGTAACGATTTTCTCTGATGACTTTTGCTTAAGATCAAATTCGATAATGCTGGTTCCTCTTAAGGCAGCTACATAAAGCTTCCCCTCTTTATAGGCCATGCCAGAAGGGGCCCAGGTTTCGTTATCTCCAGAGTGAAAAAGGGGACTTTCCATTCCGACTTTCGTTTCATTTCCTTGAATAACAAGCCATCCATAATTTTTTCCCGCTTCTATCAAATTGATTTCATCATGAGCTGATTGACCGTGCTCGCTTTCGTAAAGGGTCCCCTCTTCAGTCCACGTTAAGCCTTGAGGGTTCCGATGTCCGTAACTAAATACGTAAGATTTTGGAAATGGATTATCGGAAGGCACCGAGCCATCCAAATTCATTCGTAATATTTTTCCACCTAGAGACTCTGTATCTTGAGCGATCTCTCGAATCGTAGCATCACCCGTGCTGGCATAGAGCTTGCCGTCTGTTCCAATTTTTAATCTTCCTCCATGATGAAATGCTCCGCTTGGAATTCGATCGACTAAAGTCCTTTTTTCCTTCCATGTGTCGTTCTCTAAAGTAAGGATAACAATACGGTTAAATTGTCCTCCTTCCGATTCATAGGTGTAATAAGCATACGCTTCATTTGTATCTAGAAATTCCGGGGAAAGGACAAAGCCTAATAATCCTGCCTCTGCTGCATTTGAGAGAGGCTTGTCTAATAATACCTTTTGACGTACTGTCTGCCCGTTCTCTATTTTTACGATGCTTCCTACCCTTTCACTTACAAAAATCGTTTCTCCTATTTTATCGATCGACCAAGGAATCTTAAGCTGATCTGCTATGACCTCATATTTGTTAGCTAAAGTCTCTGTGTGATGATTATCTTGTATATTTTCCTTTTGTCCCTCTCGACCGACTGTACATCCAGTTAAAAAGACAAAACTAATTATTACAATGGATAAACATCTTTTCATCTTTTGGCCTCCAGGTTTTGAGATCTTATTCTGCTTAAGTTTCTCAAGGATGTTTTCTCTATTTTTTTATTAGTATTTCATCTTGCAGAACTTTCATGATAGCCTTGCCTACACCGCTTTCTTCATTGGTTTCCGTGACAAAATGGCATTGTTTTTTTATCTCGTCTGGTGCATTACCCATAGCAACCGCTCTTCCCACTCTAATAAACATCGAAAGATCATTATAATTATCTCCAATTGCCATCACATCCGATAAAGCAATCCCTTTTCCTTTCACAAAAGCTTCCAAAGCGACTCCTTTCTGAGCTTTTTCACTTGTTAATTCTAAATTTTCTTCTCCTGAAGCACTAATAACTAGCCCTTCAATTTTTTCTAGCTTCCTTTTTGCAAGAGAAAGTTTCTCTAAGTCAAAAGAAAAAGCCAATAATTTGTAAATTTTGTATTCATCCTTATCAAATAACACTTCATAGCTATCTACTTTGTGAACTTGACCTTTATGAAATCGTTCTTCTGCCGCTTCTCTTATTTTATCTATATCTTTTTCTTGCCTTATATTCACAAGAATATCCATAATGATTGCTATCCCTTTTTCTACATCTACTGTAAAAGTTCCTCTATTTGTATATACTTCAAAATAAACATCATTTTGGAATAAAGCTTGAGCAGCTTGCCTTGCGATCGATTTTTCAAGTGGATTATCATCCACAATCTCATGTGACATCGATCTGATTTCCGCTCCATTTACACAAATGATCGGGCATTGAATGCCAGCCTCTTTTAAGACAAAGCTCGCCTCCTCGTACGATCGCCCTGTTGCAACAACCACTTCGATTCCTTCTTTTTGTGCTTTCTTTATAGCCATTTCATTTTCCTGTGTTATTTCTTCTGTTGGGGTTAATAGAGTTCCATCCATATCAATTGCAATACATTTGATCATAATTTCACCTTCTATTTTTTATTGGACTCCCTTTTTGCATTTTACCATGAGCTTCCTACGATTTTATATATTTACTCCCCTCTCTTATGCTAAGTTTTGGTAAAGATTGTTTCTCGATGAATTCCTTAACAGACTGTGGGTTTGTTTTGGAATACTCTCTTAATGCCCAGCCAATCGCTTTTTGGATAAAAAATTCCTTACTGTCTGTATTTTGAATCATATAGCGATAAAGGAGTTCTTCATTTGTTTTCACTTTATATTTTAGCTGAAAAATAATAGAGGCTCTTTGAAGCCATAGTTGATCTCCATAAGCCCAATCATTAATCGCTTCAGAAATAACCTCTGGATATTTTGCTCCAATGGTCCCTACCGCATTCGATGCAATCCCATCTACCGTATCCCACCACGATTTTGTTAAAATAAGCTTTTCCATAAAAGGCAAATCACTTGGACGTAACTTTTTTAAATATTTCCCTATGTAATCAAGTGCTGTGTACTGGTACTCCCTTTCTGGCTCATTCCAAAGTGCCCAAACAAAATCTTGCTGAAAATCGCTTTTTAAAATCCCGCTTTCTTGGAAAAATTGCTTAACAAACTGACTTCTTTCTGTCTTTTTAATACCTAAAAAAGGAAAGTGATTTTTCATATAATTTTGCATCGGAATGGCTTTTTCTTCATTTCGATGCGGTTCGAAGATTTCTTTTAATAGCTCGACAGGATTCATATTTTTTCTCCTTATCTTTTTTTTGTATTATATTTCAAATGGAAAACATGTACCCGTTTAGCAGCTTGAAGAATGGGTATTTATTATGAGCTTTCTTGGCAAAATGCATTAATTTATGTTAATTATTGACTATATATGAATAAAAATATAAAATATTCATATGTTCATATTAGGGGGAGTTTTTTGATGAGAGGCTTTACAGAGCAAGAAAAAGCAACGATTCACTTACAGCTGCTTGAAAAAGGAAGAGAACTTTTCTCGAGCCTTGGCTTAAAGAAAACAAGTATAAAAGATTTGACAGAAGGTGTCGGAATTGCACAAGGATCGTTTTATTTATTTTTTCAATCGAAAGAAGAGCTGTATTTTCGAATTTTAGAAGCGGAGGAAGAAGCAATTAAAGAAAGTCTCCTTAATTATCTGTCTGCTTCCATGACTGTAGAAGATATAAAAGTCTTCTTAATCAAAGGAATTCAATTAATTAAAGAAAACAGCTTAATTCAAAGGCTTTATTTTGAGGGCGAATACGAAAAAATGGTTCGCAAGCTTCCAAAAGAGATAGTCGAAGCCCATATTCAACAGGATAACGATCTTCTTGAACCGCTTTTGGAGCATTGGGGCATTCAAAAAAAAGAAAATCGTTTAGTCATTAGCGGGGCCATCAGAGCCTACTTTACCATGTCCATCCATGAGAAAGAAATTGGGAAAGAGCAATACAATCAAGTTCTGGAATTTATGGCAGAGGCGATTGCTGTTCAACTGATTAAGGAAAAGGAGTTGGAAAAATGATTGATGTTCAAAGTCTTACTTACACATACCCCCATCATAAGGATAGAACAATTAAAGGGATTGGTTTTTCAATTAAAAAAGGAGAGATTTTTGGATTTTTAGGTCCCTCTGGTGCAGGTAAAAGCACCACACAAAAAATATTAATCGGTTTATTAAAGGGTTATTCTGGATCAGTAAAGGTTTTAGGAGAAGAAATTCGTACAACGAACAGTGAGTTCTATGAAAAAATAGGTGTTGCCTTTGAATTCCCGAATTTTTATAGTAAATTTACTGCTTTGGAAAATCTTAAGCACTTTCAGCGATTTTACTCCGTTGAAACGATAGATCCACTTGAACTATTAAGTTCAGTTGGTTTAGAAAAGGATGCAAATACAAAGGTTGGTTCTTTTTCAAAAGGGATGAAAATGAGGTTGAATTTTATCAGAGCTTTTATGAACAAGCCAGAGGTTATTTTCCTTGATGAACCTACGTCTGGACTTGATCCTGTAAACGCTCGATTGATGAAGGAAAAGATTCTGCAATTAAAATCGGATGGAAAAACAATCATCATTACCACTCACCATATGATGCTTGCTCAAGAAATTTGTGACCGAGTCGCCTTTATCGTCGATGGTCAAATTAGCTTAATTGACTCCCCTAAAAAACTTATGCTTCAAAAAAGCAAGAAATCAGTCAAAATTGAATACGAAAAAGAAGGAGCGATAAGAACATCCGAATTTTTATTAAATGAGTTAAAAACAAATCGATCTTTTCAAGATATTCTTCAAAATGAGTATATTTTGAGCATTCATACAGAAGAAGCGTCATTAGAGGATATTTTTATTGAAATAACCGGAAGGAGCTTATCATGAGATTGACAGCAGCCTTACAAGCAGATATTCGTTTTCAATTTCGTTATTTTTTATACTATGCCTATATTATTATCAGCTTTCTATACATTCTCCTTTTGCATTGGATACCTAATCATCTAACAGAAAAAACAGCGATGTTTCTTTTATTTTCTGATTGCTCATTCCTTGGCGCTTTTTTCATCGGAGGCATCGTTCTTCTTGAAAAAGAACAAGGCATTTATGATCATTTGTTTATAACACCTATGAAACTTAATGAATTTATTTGGGCGAAGGTGTTCTCCCTTGGGGTTTTATCGTTAGCTTCTAGTCTATTTATTTTTCTCTTATCCTTTGGACTGTCTATGAAAATGATTCCTTTACTTATCGGTATTGCTTTTAATTCTATTTTTGCCAGCCTGCTTGGACTTATTTTTGCGGCACGAGTAAAATCAATTAATCAATATTTAATGATCTCCCCTTTATTTGTAACGATATTTTTCTTGCCGATATTAAGCTCTTTACACTTATTCCACTCGCCACTCTTTTACTTACTGCCAAGCCAAGCTGGTTTATTGCTTATGGAAGGAGCTTTCACTTCTTTGTCTAAACTTGAGTGGCTCTATGCCATTGGGACTTTGTTATTGTATATCGGAATCGCATATAAGCTCGCTTCTCATTCTTTTTATAAACATATCATTTTAAAAATCGGGGGATAAGGAAAGTGAAAAAATTAACCTCACTCATGCTATTTGATTTGAAATACATTTGGAAGGATTTTTTGCTTATCGTTGCTGTTTTCGCACCACTTCTTATGGCGATCATTTTTCGCTTTGGGATCCCGCTTATCATTGATTTATTGGAAGGGCGTATAAATATCGAACTTGAAAAATATACAGAGCTTCTTTCGATCGTCTTGCTGATGACCGTACCTGTAATGATAGGGATGTTTGCCGCTTTTATCATCCTTGATGAAAAGGATGAACACATTATACCCTTCCTTGCAGTTACGCCTCTTTCGAAAAAAGGCTATCTTTTTTACCGATTAAGTGCACCTGTCTTCATCAGCACGGTTCTTTCTTTCGTAGCTCTTTTTATTGCCGGCTACAGAAACTTCATTCAGCCTTCAACCTTGCCTGTGATAGTTCTTGTTGGAATAGAAGCTCCACTTGTTGCATTATTTATTGCTGGTTTCGCCAAAAATAAGGTAGAAGGCTTAGCCGTTGCAAAAGTCGCCAGTATTTTATTGCTAGTTCCACTTTCTTTTTACTTGATTTCAGATGGATGGAAGTATATTGGAGGAATCCTGCCGCCATTTTGGATTGCAGCAAGCTATCATTTTGCCTTACACTCTTCGATTCTTCTATTTGTGCTTCACTTTTTCATCGCTTTAGTGATGCATATTGGAGGAGTTGTCCTTTTGTACAGAAAATTTGTTCTTAGTCATTAGAAATATGCTGGAAACAGTTTTTTTCGAGGAATGAAGGAGGGTATCGGCGAATCCTTAAAAAAAGTATCCACCAAAAAATCAGTGGATACTCTAAAACTCAGTCAGTTATAAGCTTTTCCAGTGCTTGATTTGCTAGTAGTGCAAAGAATTCTGCACTTGGGAGCAAAGCTTCATCACCTACTGTAAATTTTGGATGATGAAGCGGGTATGGCTGTGCTGTACCAATATTGACGAAGGTTCCTGGAATCTGCTGTTGATAGAATGAAAAATCTTCTCCTCCAGCTGATGGTTCAAGTTCAACAACATCAAAGCCAAATGTTTTGGCAGCATCAACCGTATATGAGGTCCAGGCTTCATCGTTTACAACGGATGCTGGTCCAGGATGCCACTTTAGTTCAGCCTTTGCACCAAAAGCAGCAGCTACTCCTTGAATAATAGTCTCTATTTTTTGGGGGATATTCTCACGAATGTCTGCATCAAATGTACGGACTGTACCTTCTAAGTAAGCTGTAGCTGGAATGACGTTCCATGTGCTTCCGCTATGGATTTGTGTGACGCTGACAACAGCACTTTGCCTAGAGTCAATATTTCGGCTAACAATAGATTGTAAGGCAGTTAATATATGACCAGCAACTAGTATAGTGTCCACGCCACTATCAGGATGAGCTGCATGTGTCCCTACGCCTTCAACATTAATTTCAAAGCGATCCACACCTGCCGTTGACACCCCAGCTCTTGTACCTAATTGGCCTAACTTTAGCCAAGGATTATTATGCAGCCCGAATATCGCTTGAACGTCTTCAAGAGCGCCAGACGCGACCACTTCTTTTGCACCATGGCCTGTTTCTTCAGCAGGCTGGAATATAATCCGAACAGTCCCTTTTAGTTCATTTTCCTTTTGCTTTAGCAAATAAGCAGCTCCTAACATGGCAGTTGTGTGATAGTCATGTCCACATGCGTGCATTTTCCCATCGAATTTTGATTTATAGGATAAATCCGTTTCTTCATGAATCGGAAGTGCATCAATGTCGCCGCGAATCGCTACAACCGGCCCTGTTTTATCCCCATTTACTTCAGCAACTAAACCAGTTTTTAAAGGTAGATCAAGTACTTTAATTCCTGCATTTGTTAACCACACTTTTAATTTCTTCGTCGTTTCGAACTCTTCATTTGACAACTCCGGCTCTTGATGAAGATTATGACGAACCTCAATTAAATGCTCTTTCAACTGTTCCAGACTGCTTGTTAATATACTTTGTGACATTTCTTAATCACTCCTTATTTATAAACATATTATGTTTTAAATAATTCTATCATTTTTCTCCACCTAATATAAAAATCCCACCTTCGCAACATTGCGAGGTGGGTATAAAATATTTAGAATTTCCCAATCTAGCTTCTACTATTTTGGTTACCTTCCAACCACTGCTCCATCACTTCTAGGATCCACTCCACCATGTAAAAAGCCTTGGTCATCAATTAAAATCGCATTCGCATGACCCATAATGCCATCAATTTCTGCCACTCGATTTACGACATGGCCCGCTTTTGCCAGTTGATCTGTTACTTCAACTGGTACACGGCTTTCTATTTTTAATTCCTGCGTAGGATTCCCCCATGTTCTTCCCCAAACAAATCTCGGATCACTAATCGCTTGCTGCGGATTCATGCCATAATCTAGCATCCTTGTAATCATAACCGTTTGCGTTTGCGGCTGACCTTCTCCGCCCTGTGTACCGTATAAAACATGCGGCTTTCCGTCTTTGAAAGCCATCGCCGGCATCAACGTATGGAAGGTTCTTTTTCGTGGTTCTAAGCAATTGACGTTTGTTGGATCAAGCGAAAAGAAAGAGCCTCTATTTTGCATAATGACTCCTGTATTCCCCGCAACAATTCCTGACCCAAATTCAAAATAAAGACTTTGAATAAAGGAAACCGCATTCCCTTCTTCGTCCACTACCGCTGCATGCGCTGTATCACTTCCAACGGATTGCGTTGAAATATCCTTTGCAGCCTGAAAACTAATCCCTTCTGCCATTTCTACAGCATAGGATTTACTGATCAATTTATCGATTGGAATGGTATGAAAATCTGGATCCGTTAAAAATTGATTACGATCTTGGAAGCTTCTTTTCAATGATTCTACTAATAAATGATAGTATTCATACGACCCATGAGGGATTGAAGCCAAATCAAAGTTTTCCAATATATTCAAAGCCATCAATCCGGTAAAACCTTGTGAATTAGGCGGAACCTGGTACATCTTATATCCTCGGTACGTAGTTGATAAAGGTTCAGACCAGTTGCCTTTATGGTCAGCAAAATCCTCTTTTGTCAATAACCCACCCTTCTCTTGCAGGCTTGACACAATTAGATCAGCTAATTCACCTTTGTAAAACTCATCTCTGCCTTTTAATGCAAGCGTCTTTAAGGTATTCGCTAAATTTTCTTGAACAAATTTTTCATCCTTCTTTAGCACTTGATTATTTGGCAGGAAAACGGCTCTAGTATCAGCGTCTTCACGTAATAAATCCGCGCATTTTACTGTATTTTCATGCTGATCGTTTGAAAAAGGAAAACCTGATTGCGCATATTCAATCGCAGGCTCTAATACTTCCGCTAATGTTAATTTCCCGTGTTTTTTCAAGACAGCGTCCCAGCTATCCACCATTCCAGGAACAGTAATGACACTTTCAATCCCACGGAAAGGAATTGAATCGCGCCCTTGATAATGATCACGGTTTACTTTTGAACCTGTTCGGCCGCTCCCATTATAAGCTTGTACCTCTTGATCCTTCGTATTATAGGTTAACCAAAAGGAGTCTCCTCCTAACCCGGTCATATGAGGATACACAACTGCAAGACAAGCACTAACAGCCACAGCTGCATCAAAGGCATTTCCTCCTCTTTCTAAAATCGTATTTCCAGCTGCAGAAGCTAAATAATGAGGGCTGACTACCATTGATTTTGTCCCAACAATTGCTTTATTCATACCCATTCCCCTTTTTGTATAAATCTATTAGTCTAACAATAAAATTTTTCACTTCAATAATTTCTAGTATTTTTAATTATTATAACAATTAATTTCAACTTTGAAATTATTTTTTTTCGTTTTTTTATAAGAAGTTTTTACCTTTCGTAAAAAATTAGTCTTTTTTTTATTCATAAAGGATGGTAATATAATTTATAGATTACGAAACGAAATCAAAAAGAATTGGAGTTGAAGCTGATATGGCATCCAATTACAGTATTCCAGACTTATCAATTGATGAGATTGATAAAAAGATTCTTTCTATTCTTCATGAAAACAGCCGTATATCGTATACAGAAATCGGGAAGCAATTAGATTTGTCTCGTGTTGCTATCCAGATACGAATTAATAATCTAATTGAACAAGGTGTTATAGAAAAATTTACAACTGTCATTAATCCTACAAAAGTTGGCATCCATGTATCGGCCTTTTTCAACGTAGAGGTTGACCCTCAATATTTAGAACATGTAGCAGAGCAATTAGCAGGTGATCCAGCTGTTACGAGCCTTTACTTAATGACTGGCCCAAGCAAGCTTCACATGCATGGAATTTTTACAGACAACCAAGAAATGGAAAAGTTTTTAACAAAAAAGATCTACCCACTTCAAGGTGTTGTCAGTGTTGACTGTCAAATGTTAATCAAACGTTATAAGAGTCGAATGGGAATGAAATTGTAACAAGAAAAGCGCAAGCGACTTGATCATCGACGTACAAACTGGAGGGGCTTCGACTGAGATAAAGGAAACACGATGAGCGACAGCGAATCGATGTTGACTTATCGTAGGGAGAAGATCTGAAGTTTGATAGTCGATAGTCGCTGGAGCTAGACACCAGTCTACTTACAAAAAGTAGTACTTTCTTATTTTTTATAGAAAATTACAAGTTTCATAAATGATTAGTTTCGTAGAATTATTATGATTTTAACGGTAAAAATGTTAGGAGGAAAAAAGTTGAAAGCGACATATAAAGAATTAATTATCGCCATGGGTCGTACAGGGATCTTGGGTTTCGGAGGAGGTCCATCCGTTATTCCGTTAATCCGATATGAGGCTGTTACACGTTTCAAATGGATCAATGACGAAGAATTTGGAGAAATTTTAGCCATTGCCAATGCTTTACCAGGTCCAATTGCCACAAAAATGGCTGCATACTTAGGTTATCGAGATAAAGGGACCCTTGGAGCTATTGTTAGTGTTCTTGCACATATCTTGCCAAGCTGTATTGCTATGGTATTCCTGTTAACTCTTGTGAACGTACTTAGTTATTCTACAGTGGTAAAAGGAATGATTGAAGCTGTTATGCCGGTTATTGCTGTTATGCTTGGGTTAATGGCTTATGAATTTGCTGCAAAAGCAGTGAAAGGATTGGGCAAATGGCTAGGTTGCATCCTATTTGTTATTTGCTTTATCCTTCTGCAAACTATTTCAGTTCATCCTGCTATTGTCATTGTTTTATTCTTAGCATATGGAGCTTTCCACTTTAAGCTAAAGAACCGATTAAAGAGTAATTCAAACAAAGATAAAGGAGTGTCTGCATAATGGTTTCGGTTTATCTCTTTTTAGGCTTCTTTATTTCTAATCTTCTAGGTTATGGTGGAGGACCTGCCTCTATTCCATTAATGTACGAAGAAATTGTTACTCATTACCATTGGTTAACAAATTCAGATTTCTCAAAAATGCTTGCCTTAGGAAATGCACTTCCAGGTCCGATTGCAACAAAAATCGCTGCGTATGTTGGTTATGACATTTTAGGTTGGTGGGGATTTTTCATTGCCTTATTTGCGACAGTTTTCCCATCAGCAATCGCTCTTATCGTACTACTTAAAATCATCCAACGTCATCGCCAATCTTTAGTGGTAAAAGGAATGACTTTATTAGTTCAACCTGTTGTTGCTATTATGATGCTCCTTCTAACTTGGGGCTTAGTCAAGGATTCTTTCGGTTCACTTGGAATCATCCAATCCGTCGTGATCGGCTTGATTACACTCGTTGCACTAACAAAATTCAAACTTCATCCTGCTTTTATGATTGTAGCTGCGTTTATTTACGGAGGATTTATTATCCCTTATTTTAGCTAATAAATTGTTTTAGTGTAAAAACTATCATTTTAAAACCCACGGTGATAAAGAGATTTCACCGTGGGTTTTTATCTGTATTAGCCTTTAACAGGACGATGATTTAAAAAGTTTCGATACGCAAATCCTTTTACCTCTTCTTCTTTATAATGCTTTAAAAGTTCATTAATGAGACTTTGCGATTGAGAGGCGTCTGCTAAATCTTGAACAACAGAAGGGATTCCATCAAAATCCGAGCCTAAGCAAATGTGGTGAACGCCACCTAAGCTGCAAAAATGATCAATATGTTTCATTAAGTCGGATATCGTTGCTCCTCCATCATTTTTAATAAAATCGGGGCAATAGACAACACCAATGAATCCTTCTTTTTCGAATAAAGCTTGAGCTTGTTGATCCGTCAGATTTCTTCGGTGATTACAGATCGTCTTTGAATTAGAATGGCTCGCTATAGGGAAATCTGCCAATTCCATTACATCCCAAAACCCTTTTTCACTTAGGTGGGAAACATCTGTAAAGACAAGATGATCATTGTTTAATTGGACAACTTCCTTCCCTAACTCGGTCAGTCCAGCACCTCTTAGTTCACCTACCCCATCTGCACAAAGATTTGCCTGATTCCATGTAAGCCCCAGTGACTTTACACCTAATTGATATAGTGTCCTTAATTTGTTGATATCATTTCCGAAAACATCAGCTCCTTCTAATGTAAGAATAGCTCCGATTTCTCCTTTATTTAATTGATCAATCTCTTCCCAGAAACTAATCTTTTTCATAGCAGGATTTTTAGCGAGAACTTCTGTATGAAAAAGGCTGATCTGATCTAAAGCTACATTGAATTTCTCATCCGACTTGACCTCAGGATCCACAAAGACAGCAAATAGCTGTATATATACTTCCCCTGTTATTAGTTTCTTAAGATTTGTTTGCAGTTCTTCAGAATCAGCGAATCTTAGCTTTTGATTTTGATGCAAACGATATAAAGCATCACAATGCGCGTCTATAATTTTCATGAATCCACACTCCTTATGTAAGTTTATGTATTTTTCTCCCTGTATATAAGTTAACTGTAAAAGCTCAATTGGTGAAATAAGACTTTTCTTTGGACTTCAGCCCTTAGAAAAGTCAATCAGGCTCTACGTGACTAACAATCAGTTAGGGATGCTGTCATTTTAAACGATAAACGTTAGAAAAAAGGAGAATGATTTCATCTTTTTTTCTCTGCTTCTAAATGTACAAAATTCAAAACAAAAGAGCCAGAACTCAGCACATTCAGGCATAAGTGTTCTGGCTCCTTATTCATACCATTTTGAAAAATCTTTTTTAAGAACATAAATTTTCCATCTTATTTTTTTATATTAACATCATAAAATAGCGGATAACCTTGTGAATCGAATTTTAATCCTTGTACAGATTGCGTTGTCGCTACTATATTAGGATAAACATAGATTGGAATAATAGCTGCTTGATCTATTAATTTCTTCTGTATATTTTTATAAAGATT
Organism: Bacillus sp. 03113; assembly: GCF_006546985.1. Classification (GTDB taxonomy): domain Bacteria; phylum Bacillota; class Bacilli; order Bacillales; family Cytobacillaceae; genus VATK01. The sequence continues at coordinate 267,683 of NZ_VATK01000001.1, read as the reverse complement.
CTCGCGCTTTTGAGGATCACTTTCCTCATATGCTTGATCTATCCAGCTGTCAATTTCCTGATCGTTTAAACGACCAATATTTGATCCGCCTTTATCAGGCTCTTTACCAGAATGGAAAAATTTATTGATAACATCTGGATCACCAGAAACAATGCTATTCCCAAAGATGTTATAAGCGTTTTAATTTTTAGTTAATACAAAAGCTTCAGCGGATGTTTTTATCTCAACATTTACACCGATTTTTTTTAGCTGCTGCTTTACCATCAAGTCAATATCATGTCTTTTTTCACGGTTTACAGCATGATCTAACAAATTGGAATGTAAGCTCTTGTCCATCTTTTTGCCGGTAGCCGTTATTTCCTATTTTCCAACCGAGTTCATCTAATAGTTGATTTGCCTTTTTAGGATTATAGAAGTCTTTGTTTTCTAAACTCTTATCATATCCGAGAATTCCTGGTGTGACAGCAGACCAAGCTCTTTCGTATACACCAAGATATAATGTTTTAACAATATTATTCACATCAATCCCTGCTTGTAAAGCTTGTCTTGCTTTCAACTGATCCCAAGGAGCTTGTGTTTGATTAATAAAGAATACAAATGGCATGCCTGTTGTTTTATGCTCAATTAATTTTAAGTTATTGCTATTTTTGATCGAAATAACATTTTGAGAAGGAACGGTTTCAGCTGCATCAACCTGCCCACTTTCAACGCTGCCAATCCGGGTAGCTTCCTCGGGTGTAATCTTAAATACTAGTTTATCAACATAGCCTGGACCTTTATTATCAGCAATAGGCGGTCCCCATTTATAGTCCTCGTTTCGCTCTAAAACAATTTGATCATTTTCAGCCCATTCGACAAATTTGTATGGGCCTGATCCTACTGGATTTGTTGAAAATTGATCCCCTAATTTTTTCGCCGATGTTGGTGATACAATCGCTAAGTTACTTTGACTTACATTATTTAAAAATGGAGCTGACGGTTTTGACAAATTAATTTTAACTGTGTACTCATCAAGTACTTCTGCGGATACATAGTTTAATATCGCAGCATGCGAATTTGCCCCAGCTTTTGTTTTAGGATCAAGGATACGATCAAAAGTAAATTTTACAGCTTCTGCATTAAATTTTGTTCCATCCTGAAATGTAACATCCTTTCTTAGCGTAAAAGTATAGGATTTCCTATCATCTGAAACCTCCCACTTTGTTGCTAACCAGGGCTTAAATTGACCTGATTCCGTTTTATAAATTAGATTATCATAAATATTGCGATTAACACGGGTAGAAACAGCCAGCCCACTTACCTGTGGATCTAATGCATCAGGGTTTGTTGCAAGGGCAAACGTAAAGGTTCCCCCGCGAACGGGTTTGGATTCTGATGGTTTTGCTTGTGAAGACGCACTGCTTTTCTCATTCGAACTCGAGCATGCAGATAATATAAATAGAAGACCCACTAACAAAGCTAGTACGACTTGAATTAGTGTTCGTTTTTTCATTTTCATCATCCCTTCAATTGCTACATAATCATTTAAAGATAATGACAAGCTGCGTAATGACCAGGTGCGATTTGATTTAATTCAGGTTCCTCTTGAGCACAACGCTCAGTAGCCAGTGGACACCTCGTACGAAATCTGCATCCCGTTGGTGGATTTGCCGGTGAGGGAATTTCCCCATTTATCGTTGTTTTCATTCTGTTTTTTAGTGGATCTGGTTCTAAATTAGATTCAATAAGTGCTTGAGTATAAGGATGTGCTGGATAAGAAAATAGTTCATTCGCTGGTGCAATTTCCATCAGCTTGCCTAAATACATGACACCGACTCGATCTGATATGTATCGAACCGTACTAAGACCATGTCCAATAAACAAAAAGGTTAAATTCATTGATTGTTGAAGGTCTTTTATTAAATTAATGATCTGAGCTTGGATGGAAACATCTAGTGCTGACACAGGTTCATCTGCTACGATAAATGACGGATGAAGAGCAATAGCTCTGGCAATGCCAATGCGCTGTCTTTGACCACCAGAAAATTCATGGGGATAACGATTCATCCATTCTTTTTTCAATCCCACTTTAATCATGAGTTCCTGAACATGTTCATAAACCAGCTTCTTCTCTATTTTGCGGTGTGCAATGAGTGGCTCTGCAATAATATCCTTGATTTTCCAACGCGGGTTAATAGACCCGTGTGGATCTTGAAATATCATCTGCATCTCCTGTCTTGTCTTCCGTAAACCCGCTCTATTCATATTGTGCAACTCTTCTTTTTGAAGCTTAACTGTTCCAGATGTAGCTTTTTCTAGTTGAAGCAGCACTCTCCCTAGAGTTGATTTGCCACTTCCAGATTCTCCAATAAGTCCAAAAACTTCCCCTTTATTGATTGAAAATGTAACGTCATCAACAGCCTTTATTGAGTGATTTCCAAACCCTCTCGTCAAAGGATAATATTTTTTTAAATGTTTAACTTCCATGAGAACTTCTTCTTTTGGTGCTGTAACGGGCAAATTTTCAGCTTCATTTACAATCAGATTGTCATCTGGTTTAAGCCAATCGGAGCGTTTTACTAATTCCTCTGCAAATATACATGCCGTTAAACGACCATTCACTTTTTGCAGGGATGGATTCTTCTTTTTACACTCATCTGTTGCAAAAGGACATCGCGGATGAAAAGAACAGCCTCCAGGCAAATCGGACAAATTGGGAATTGAGCCTGAAATGGAGTACAAATTTTTCTCTTTCGGGCTGTCTAGTTTTGTAACAGAATGCAGCAGCCCTCGTGTATAAGGATGATGCGGTTTTGTAAATATTTCATGAACCGCTGCTTCCTCAACGATATCCCCTGCATACATCACAATGATCCGATCCGCAATATTTGCTGCAACACCCATATCATGAGTCACAAGCAGGAGCGACATATTAAACTCTTCTTTTATTTCATTTAACAATTCAATGATTTATGACTGAATGGTCACATCTAGCGCTGTTGTCGGTTCATCGGCAATTAATAGTTTAGGTTCACACGCAAGAGCCATCGCAATCATTGCCCGTTGCAGCATTCCTCCAGATAATTCATTCGGGTATTGATTCATTCGAAATTCAGGATCCGAAATACCTACTCTTTTTAATAAATATATCGCTTTCTGTTTGGCTTCTTTTTTGGATATATGTTGGTGTTGCCTTATGAATTCAATGATTTGCGATCCAATTGTAAATAATGGGTCAAAAGCTGCCATTGGCTCTTGAAAAACCATTGCTATCTCTTTTCCTCTAATCGTTTGCATCTTTTTTTGCGGCAATTGCACTAAATCTTCTCCGTGGAAATGAATCTTACCGTTTGTAATGAATCCATTTTCATAATCCATTAACCGCATGATCGTTTTTGCTGTAACCGTTTTTCCACTACCGGATTCTCCCACCAAACAGACTGTTTCCTTTGGATGGATATGAAAAGAGAGATTAGATATAGCAGTAAGCATTGTTTTTTTAGTTTTTATATTTACCGTTAAATCGGTTACCTCTAATAATGTGTTCAATGTCCCCCCTCCTTTTATTTACTTTTCTTTGGATCAAAGTAGTCTCGCAATCGGTCACCTAACACATTGATTGACAAGACGAATAGCGTGATCGCAAGACCAGGGAATGTTGCAATCCACCAAGCAACTGTTAAATAGCCTCTTCCTTGTGATAAAAACGTGCCCCAATCGGGATTTTCCTTTAAAGCACTCAAGCCTAAAAAACTAAGACCTGCTCCTGTTAATATTGAAGTTCCTAAACCGACCGTTGCCATTACTAATATAGGCGACCAAGCATTCGGCAAAATATGCTTAAAAAAAATGAAAAAATGAGATGACCCGATGGATCGTGAAGCGGTCACAAACCCTCGATTCTTAAGAGAAACCATCTGCCCTCTCATCACCCTTGCATACCCGGGCAATGCAGCGATAGACACCGCAATAATGGTATTCACTAAATTCGGACCTAAAGCGGCTACCAGCGCTAAAGCAAGTAAAATACTTGGAATCGTCATTAAAATTTCAATGATTCTCATAACAATAGAGTCTACGATTCCACCCACATAACCTGCGATCCCTCCAATTAAACAACCAACAATCCCTGCTAACAAAACAGAAGCATAGCCAATAAGCAGTGAGTAACGAGTACCATGTACGACGACACTAAATACATCACGGCCAAAATAATCTGAACCAAACCAATGACGGCCACTCGGAGGCTGCAGCACTTGATTGCTTAACATTTGTGTTGGCGAATAAGGTGCGATCCACTGTGGAAACAAGGCACAAATGTTAAGGAACATAATGACCAAAGCCGAAATAGTAATAAAAAAAAAGCCTAAATTAAATCTTTTAAACTTTATACTTCGAAAAAAGGGCATTCTTTTTATGTGAGTTTGACGTTTAAAAATAACCTCATTTCTCAAATTTTCGCCCCTCCTTGTTGAACTCGTCTAATTCGGGGATCAATAAACGTATAAGAAATATCAATCATAAGATTCATCAATACATAGATAAGAGCTGTAAAAAAAACAACACCTTGAATAACGGGTAAATCTTTTGCTACAATAGCATCCGCTACGAGTCTTCCAATGCCTTGCCTTGAAAATACCGATTCTGTTATAACAGCACCTCCCAATAGTTCGCCAATAATGACACCGATCATCGTAATCGCTGGTATAAGTGCATTTCGTAATGCATGACGATACATGACGAACCGCTCTGGCAATCCTTTGGAACGTAAAGTCAAAATAAACGGTTCGTTTATAACCTCTAGCGTACTATTGCGAACCATTCTGATGATGTATCCAGCACCATATAAGCCTAACGTAATAGCAGGCAAAACGAGCGTTTTCCATCCATTAGAGCCCATGGATGGAAACCATTTTAAATGTACAGAAAAAATCAGAATCAATAAGATTCCTGACCAAAATGTCGGCATTGATGTACCAATCAAACTAAGTATTCTAGCCAAATGATCAAAAAGGGTATTATGGTGAATAGCTGACAATACACCTATGAAAATACCGATTAACAAAGCAATCCCCGCACTCGATAAGGTTAATTGGATCGTAGCCGGCAACTGAGTTAAAATTTTATCGATGACAGGTTCATGAGAAATAATGGATTGGCCAAAATCTCCATGAATTAAATTCGTTAGATAGTTCATAAATTGAGTATGAAAAGGCAAATCTAACCCCAACTCTTGCCTTAGCATTTTAGCAGCTTCAGGCGAAGCATCATTGCCTGCCATCATTTGATCCACTGCATCTCCCGGCAAAAAATAATTCATAGAAAAGACAATAAATAAAGAGCCGAAAATGACAATAAACGTTGAAGCCACACGTTGACTGATTTGTTTCATTTCAAACTTTGCCCTTCAGTCATGCGTGGTGGCAAAGCAGGGTCATGATCCATTAGTTGGTCCACAACATCACCTGGTAATTCATAATGTAGAGAAACTGAACCAAAATAAGCGCTATTCGATCCTATATAAGAAAAGATACGAAAAAGAATTCTCTTCATACCCATCCACCGCCTTATCATTCATATTTACTTTCTTTCTGGTATTTTACTGTACCGATTAATCGGAACCGGTAAACCTAAGTTACCTCTTAATGTGTCATGATCATAGGCTTCTGGATAAATCCCGCGCTCTTGTAAAATAGGAACTACTTGTTCAACAAAATCGGTTAAATCATTAGGAAGAAGAGTGTGAATGATAAAGCCATCTGCAGCTTCTTCCTCCAGCCATTCTTGAATCAGGTTTGCAATATGTTCAGGTGTACCTAAAAAATTACTTCTTGGAACTGCTACCTGATGTGCTACTTCTCTTAACGTCAAATTGTTTTCTTTTGCTAGTCTCTTAATTTCATCTGTTGTGCTTTGGAATGCTTCTTTTCCAACATCACCGATATCAGGAAACGGTTCATCAAGCGGAAATTTGCTGAAATCAAAGTGATCAAAGAATCTTCCTAAATATTTAAGTGCATGTTCAATCGGTACGAGACTGGTAAAATCGTGATATTTACGCTCTGCTTCTTCAATCGTACGTCCAATAATTGGAGTAATCCCTGGAAAAATCTTCACACTTTCAGCTGATCTTCTCTTTTGAATCGCCTGTTGCTTAATGTCTTTGTAGAACTCCTTGGCTTTCGTAATATCGCTTTGATTCGTAAAGACCGCATCCGCTGAATCTGCCGCAAATGCCCTGCCCCTTTCAGAAGAACCTGCTTGGAAAACCACAGGATGTCCTTGTTTTGAGCGGGCAATATTTAATGGTCCTTTTACTGAAAAATGCTTTCCAGAATAATTCAATTCATGCAGTTTATCGGGATCAAAAAATACACCTGTTTGCTCATCTCGGATGAAGGCATCATCTTCCCAAGAATCCCATAGTCCTCGAACAATGTCTAAATGCTCCTCTGCAATTTCATAGCGGAGTGAATGAGATGGAAGACCACTTTTACTGAAATTTGCAGCGGCTCCACCAAGTGGTGTCGTAACCACATTCCAGCCTGCTCTTCCGCCGCTAATATGATCAAGGGAGAGAAATTGCCTTGCTACAGTGAATGGTTCACTGTACGTTGAAGAAACAGTTCCGACTAAACCAATATTTTTTGTCGCTGCACCTAAAGCCGATAATATGGTAATCGGTTCAAATCGGTTAAGAAAATGCGGCAGCGATTCTTTATTAATGTGAACACCATCTGCAATAAAAACAAAGCTAAATAATCCTTTTTCCGCTGTCTTTGCTTGATTGATATAAAAATCCAAATTAACACTAGCATCGGAAGGGATATCCGGATGTCTCCAACCGTCTGTCGACCCACCAACACCATGAATAATCAACCCAAATTTTACATGTTTCTTTTGAACCATCGAAATCCCCTCCGTAAAGTATTCTTATAAGTTTAGTCGGTTTTTGCTTAAAAGCAATCCTTTTTTTAGATTCATAGCATGATCTGAACTTACACGAGAGCCTTCTTCAAAAAATCAATTCCAACTTGTACGACTGCTTCATATTGATTGTCTTGTCTTTCTATTTCAACCACCGGAACATAACGGACGCCATATTTTGCCTCCAGCACATCTCTTAATCCATCATTTTCAGTTACATCAATGGTTTTAAAAGGTATATGCCGCTCATTTAAATATGATTTTACTTCATTGCAGTAATGGCATCCTTGTTTACTCCACACAACCACGTTTTTATTAAATCCCATTTTAATCACTCCATTTTATTATTGATTTTGTATTGTTGTATGCTCTGAAACCGCTTCTTTTAATAAGAAGTAAGATTTTAATTTTTTATGAAAATCTTCGATTGGTGTTAACGCAATCACTTCAGAAATATCATAGACATTAACTAGTCTTTCTAAGTTCTCTCGAACAGTTTCTTTCGTGCCAGCAATGATCCCTGCCTTTTGAACTTTAATTTCGTAGGGTTCGTTAATCTTTTTAATAAATTCGTTTACTTGTTCAAGAGTTCCTACATTAACTGATTTCCCACTAGCCAGTAATATTTTAAAGACTTCTCTTGATTTAATATTCTCTTCCGCTTCTTCCGTACTGTCAGCAACTACGATAACAGCAGCAAGTATGAACGTAGCGCTCGAACCTTCTGGAAGGTTCTTACGAAATGCCTCTCTTGCAGCATTCAAAGCATCCTCTTCTCCGTTAATGAAATAGGCAAACACGAAAGAAATACCTAGCTTAGCAGCTTTGATCGCACTTTCTACACTGCCGCCAAGAAGAAACACATCAGGCGCTATTGATGGAACTGGAAAAGCTTTCAGTTCAGCGTAAGGTTCATCCTCCTGAAAGTGATTATGTAGAAAACGAGTTAATACTTCCAGTTTTTCATAAAAGGGCTGCTGATTTTCAACCTTATCCTGCTGGAGAGCACTGGTGGACAATTGAAAACCACCAGGCGCTTTTCCAACGCCGAGGTTCACTCTGCCTGGTTCTAGAGAAGACAAAACATGAAAAACTTCTGCCACTTTATACGGGCTATAATGCTGGAGCATAACCCCTCCGGAACCAATTTTAATCGTTGATGTTTTCGCTAACAAATATCCAATCAATGCTTCTGGAGCAGATCCTGCCAGTGTCCCTGTATTGTGATGCTCAGCCACCCAAAAACGATGATACCCCAGTTTCTCTACTTCTTGAGCCAATTTTACTGTTTTTGCTAATGCTTGCTCGCCTGATTCATTTTCAGCGACTGGACTTTGATCAAGAACACTAATAGACACAACCAATTTGCTTCAACTCCTTTCTATTTTGTACTTTGCATTTTTTATCTAATTTTCGGAAATTGATTTTCTACGAATCTCCTGATCAATTATTCTTTCACAGGTTGCTGAATCTGACTTAATACTTCGTCAAAAGTGTTTATTAATCTCTCCTTTACCGCTTCTTCTAGTTCAAAACGATTCCCTTCTAGCTTCGTAATTTGTGTATCAACTGTATACACGCCTTTTAAAGTATTTGTTGCACCTAATGCGGATAGAACAGGCTTTAGGGCGTAATCAATCACCAATAAGTGACCAAAAGACCCACCAAGAACTAATGGGACAATGATTTTATTGCTTAGACCATTTTGAGGAAGCAAATCAAGATATGTTTTTAAAATCCCTGTAATAGAGGCTTTATAAACCGGTGTTGCAATTACAATAACTTCACTTTCTTCTACGATTTGATTAATTTCCTTAATCTTATCGTTGTTGTAGTCAGCAGTTATTAACGCTTCGCTTGGTAATTGATGAATTTGAATCACCTCTGAATCAATTCCATGTTCTCCTAAATAATTTGTGCTAAAATCGATCAAACCTGTTAGCCGGGAATAAACGGAATTACCCCCCGCTAAAAATGCCACTTTTGTCATTAGCAAACCTCTCCTTATTTTTCTTTTTATTCCGATAGGATTAATAAAGTATGTTTAGTATAAGGGATTACGACTATAATGTATATTTTGTATTTATGAAGTGATACTTTAATAATCCTGAATGTACTAAATATATCTGTATCGTATTCAGCTGTAGTACACTTACCACTTCAAATCTCATAAAGATCGTTTGAAGAGTTCTAATTTATAAATCAAGCCGAAAGCATTTTACTAAAATATCATGATTTTGAAACTCTTTCGTCTTCTCTCGTTTGAAACCTAACCATTCATATAGTTGTATAGCCTTATACATCTTATCACTCGAATGCAAATACAAATTGACAGCTCCTTGAGCTTTTGCATAGCCTATGCCAGCCTTTATTAATTCTTGCGCTACTCCGCGCCCTCTTGCTTGAGGCAGTACAGCAAGCAAACGAATGATAGGTGAAAAGATTTGCAGTTCTGGACGCCCATATGCATTTTCAGATGATTGAAAAAGCTGCAATGTACCAAGGATATCCTCTCCGTTTTTTGCAACTAAAATCTTATCTACAAGTGGATTATCTACAGAATGATAAATATTTTTCAAATACTCTTTCCATACCAAAGGATTTGTATATTCATGCTCATATTGTTTATAGCTCTCAATTAAAACACTTCGAACCGTTTCTTTTTCATCTTCTTTCATTTCATCAACAAATATACTTTGAAACATGATCTACAATCCCTCCTTGTGGTTTTGACAATTACTGAATGTTATTTATGATGGCTCGAGGTTTTTTATTCCATATTGAACTTGGGATCTCTCGTCTTAGTATTGGGGCAACCTCAGTGGCGAATCGCTCGATTTGCTCTAGCTGCTCTGCTTCAGTTAATCCATCTACACTAATGCTTAATACTTGATTTCCAAAGGCAGCATGATAGTTTAGTATCTTCTCAATTACCCGTTCTGCACTGCCAACTAAAACAGGGCCATTCTCGATGTTGTCTTCAAGACTCTTAAAAGGCGATTGATTATGCTTCGCAGCATCCGTACTATGAAATGCATCATAATATGGGCGAAAACGCTTGATCGCCTCCTCCGTTGTATCCGCCAAATACAAGCCGCCCGCACCAGAACCGACGACTGCGTCCTTTGGATCATGACCATAATAGACCCACCGTTCGCGGTAGTGATCAATCAAGGCTTTGTACTTAGCCTGAGGATGAAAGGTATTGGATGAGAATATTGGGTCTCCGTATTTTGCAGCAAGCTCAACAGAGAGCACGCTTGATGCACTTCCATGCCATACTGGAATAGACTGCTGAAAGGGTCTGGGCTGAGTCGTTATATTATTCAGTGCAGGACGATAACGCCCCTGCCAGGTGACATTTTCCTCTGTCCACAATCGCTTTAGAAGGTCATATCTCTCCGCAAGGGATTCCCATTGCTCCTCTTCAGTAATACCAAAAAGAGGATAGTGGCGCGGATCGTTGCCTTTACCGATGATTAATTCTAGCCGCCCGCCTGAAAGATGATCTAGGGTGGCATAATCCTCAGCCACACGCACTGGATCTAATACGCTAAGAACAGTAACGGTGGTTAACAGACGTATTTTCGAAGTTCTAGCAGCAATGGCGGTGAGGATGACATGCGGGGAGGAAGATAAGAATGGTTCACCATGTCTCTCTCCAACTCCGAATGCATCAAAGCCATGTATTTCAGCTAGCACTGCCTGTTTTAATATATTTTGAAATTTTTGCTGTGTCGTCAGCTTTTCCCCAGTTACAGCATTTGGGAGATTCTGCATTAGGCTAAATAAAGCAAATTTCATCTGACGTAAACCCCCGATTCCCTTTTATGTGAAAAAGATGAGATTTTCACCTAAATACACATATATTTTTTTTATTGCAAAAATGCCTCAACCGAATTAAACTATTAAATATTCCTTGTAAACAGGTATGTTTAATCAGTTATAGTCATTATAATTTATGGAAACGCTTCTGTATAATTAAAAAATATAAACTGACAGATTAATATTTTTGAATTCGAATTGGGAGGAGAGAAGAATGTTGGAGTTAAGAACAATCAAAACATTTCATACGATTATCAAATTCGGAAGCTTTCAAAAAGCAGCTGAAGAGCTTAGTTACTCACAGCCTACTGTAACCATGCATATTAAGCAGTTAGAATCTGATCTCGGCATCAAATTACTTGAAAGAGGAAAAACATTAAAAATGACGGAAGCTGGAAGAGTTTTTTATGAGCGGGCCAATACACTTCTAGCCGAGTATTCTTTCTTAGACCATACAATCTTAGATTTAAAAAAGGGAGAAGCAGGATTAATACGTGTTGGTGTATCCGAACCAACAGCTAGCTTAGTTTTCCCAACGATTTTATCTGACTTTTTAGCGTTATACCCAAAAGTTACAACCGATGTAATCGTAGCTGATGCCAACACATTAAATACAAAACTCCTGCACGATCAGATCGATTTTGCAGTATGTGGTGCCCCAGAAGTTACACTAGAGACATATTTCCAACCTCTGTTTATGGATAAATTCTATTTGTTAGTCCCTGACAACCACCCTTTAGCAGATCGAAATCAAGTTGAACTATCAGAGTTAAAAAATGAACGCTTTATCTTCACTCCTGAAAATTGCCCGATTCGTATAAAAATTGAGCAAGCACTATTAAAGGAAATAGGCAGCAACTATAGACGAATGGAAGTCTCTAGCAGCATGTCACATAAATATTATGTTAAATCGGGTATCGGAGTATCTATTTTCACAAAGACTGCCCATTCAGTACCATTTAGCGGAACAAAAGCAATTCCAATTTCAAACTTGGAGATTTCTCCTCCTATTGGCTTATTAACAAAAGAACGAAGTGCACCGTTAAGTATGGCTGCTGAACGTCTAATCTTAAATACTGTCCAGAGGTTAAAAGAGATGGAGCATAGTTAATAAAAAAGGAAAACACCGCTCTTATTTGAACGATGTTTTCCTTTTATAATGGTTCTGGAATGAATTAAATTGATGTTACTTTTCTTCAAAAAGTTCGAGCAAAGCTCTCACTATTTATTTAAACTAATTTCTCTTCAACTTTCTCTTTTTTTCTAGAATGTATTCTCAACTGCTCTCTTCCCATTAAAAAGATAAATAGAAACGCAAGCCCTGCGGGTACAAGCCCCCACATAAACGTCTGAACGATCGATTCTGATAATGCCGTTGTAATTTTATTTAATATATTAGGCGGGATTAACGCACGAGCTGATTCAGATAGAATAGCATTTGAATCTCCCATAGCTCCATTTTTCGGCATTTGTTCTGTTCCAGCAAATACCTCCTCTAGCTGATTGGCTAATCCGTTCTTTTGAATCATTCCAAAAACCGTAATACCAATTGTCATCCCTAATGAACGAACAAAATTGTTTGTTGATGTAGCCGAGCCTCTTTGCGTAAAATCATAGTGATGAATCGCTGCCATGTTTAAGACAGAAAAGGAAAACCCAACTCCAAGCCCAACAATAATCATATAAAGTGTAAGCAAACCTCTAGCTGTATCTTGCGTAATTGTACTTAACAACAAAAAGCCTGTAATAAAGATTATTCCTGATAAAATCATGACATTTCGATAGCTCATTTTTGTCGATAAAAAACCACCCATTTGAGCAGATACAACAGATCCGAGCATCATCGGAAGAAGGATTAAACCTGAATTTGTTGCCGTCCCTCCATATACACCTTGAACAAAGATAGGAATATAGACCGTTGTTGACATAAAAGCTGCTCCGTAGAAAAAAGCAACAATAGTACTCCCTGCAAATAAGCGGTTTTTAAACATTTGAAATGAAATAATTGGATCCTTTGCCTTAGTTTCAGCAAAAAGAAAAAGCAGAAACAACAGAGTAAATCCTGTAAATAAACCGATGATTACTGATGAATTCCAAGCATACTTTTGGCCGCCAAGCTCAAGGGCAAACATCAAGCAAACAACCGCTCCAACAAGCAAGGATGCTCCAAGCCAATCGATTTTTTGCTCTTTATGAACTCTAGATTCCTTATAAAACATAACGATAAAAATAAAAGCCAAAATGCCTAAAGGGAGATTAATATAAAACACCCATTCCCAGCTAATATAGTCTGTTATATACGCTCCTAATAATGGTCCAAAAATGCTTGATAAACCAAAAACAGCACCAAACAGCCCTCCAACTTTCCCTCTTTTTTCCGGTGGAAAAATATCAAACACAATCGTAAAGGCGATCGGGACAAGTGCTCCTCCTCCAATCCCTTGAATCGCACGATAAATGCTTAGCTGTATAATGCTATCTGCTGTCCCACACAAAATAGACCCGATCATAAATACAATGATTCCGAAAATAAAAAAGCGTTTTCTTCCATACATGTCGGATAGCTTGCCGAAGATAGGCATACCTGCCATTTCTGCTACCATATAGGCTGAAACCACCCAAACAAAGTTTTCGAGTCCTTCTAATTCCCCAATAATGGTTCCCATTGCGGTCACGACAATCGTATTATCCATTGAAGCCATTAAGATCCCAAGCATTAATCCAGCAACAACAAAGCCCAGATTTTTTTGATTCGCTTCCATTTTTATACTCCTTTTGGGTGATATTTATTAATGATAGTTTACCGAACATACGTTTCTTTTTCAAGTCGAAAAATTTTTTCACCAAAATATCTACTTCGTTCATTACACTTTTCGAAATTCTTTTACCGCCGAATCCGCTGAGGCTTTATACGTATTTTTGTATTCGACTAAACCTATCACACAGCCTGCTCCAATTTGAACATGATTCCCTCTCACCGTATCTGCATGTGTATTTTCTAAATAAATATCGTCACCTTCAATGATTTTTGCTTCTAGACTTCCTTCCATTCTTTTCGATGCAAAGAACGGATTTTTTTTACGGACTTTTATGCGTTCTCCACCTATTTCTTGTGCTTTACTTGTGCCAAAACGAAGGCCAATATCTATCGTATCTGCACTTAATAAACCAGCTACTTCAAAGCCACCACTAAGCATAAGGGTTTCTAGCTCCGCATCCCCATTGACAGATAAAGTCCCTTTAATGTCAGCTTGTTCTCCTGTAAATCCATTATGGATATCGATTGTACCGAACACTTTTGTTTTTCCAATAGAAGCCTTCCCGCCAATTAAGATCGTACCTAGTATGCTTATTTTCTCTGCTTTTAAACTCTTTCCAATTTCCGTTTCACCAAATACACTTAAAAAATCAGCTGATACATCTTTATGCATATCACCAGTTCCATATATTTTACATACTTTACATTCAACGTGATCCGTAATAGTTCCTTCTCCTCTAATTATCACTTTATTGTAGGAGCCCCCTGCATAGCTTCCAGAACCATTTATCGTAAGATGATTATTTTCACTCATGCACACACCTCTTTTTCGTTAAATTTGAATATGCTTCTTTACTGATGAATTTTTGTCCTGCTTAAAAATTTCTTTATACTCCACTAATTCTATCTCGCAATTTTTCCCGATCACGACATGATTACCTCTTACGATTTTCGCTTTCGTATTCACTATTTCAATATAATCTCCTTCAATTAGCTCCGACTCCAACCTCGCTTGAAAAACACTTTTAAACAAATCAAAAAAACCATTTCCTTTTTGCTTCACCTTAATTGTCTGACCACCGATTTCCTTTGCTTTAGACTCCCCATAAAGATCAATTTCAATTTGATCGGCATTTAGTAATCCTCCAACTGTAAACTGTCCCTCTACATAAAAGTTTTCAGCCTCCAAATTACCGCCTGTTACTACTTTTCCTTGAACCCTCACTTCTTCTCCCATTACGCTGCCACCAAAAGAAGCTTTTCCAGAGATTCTTAAATTTGTTGTATTCGCATCTCCCGTCACTGATGCCCTGCCTTCAACAATAAGCTCTGAGTGATGGACATTGCCTGTCACTTTGACATTTCCACTAATCTTTGCTTTGTCTGCCTTTATATCTCCATTCACTAAGCCCGTTCCATTACAACCAAAATCATGACATTTCAAGTCACCGTTAATGGTGCCTTTTCCATTAATCGTTACTTGGTAAAATTCACCACCATTGGAAGAACCAAATCCGTTAATCATTAAATTTTTCATTTGATCCATGATAACTCACGCCCCCACTACAGTAATTTCGTTTTTAATTCCTCCATACAATCCATAATGGACATTTTTACAACAACTTTTGTACCATGATCAAAAAATAAGCCATCTGTATTTGAAACGAGCAGGCATGAAGAAACACCTAATTTTCGAATAAATAAGACCATGCTGTTTTTTTGCTTTACTTGCTGGTAGTAATCCATTAGTACTTGTAAAAGTAATTTTCCTTCCGAAAGGTTGATATCACCAGACTGTAAAAGCTTTTCTAATATATATACATGTAGAATTTTTTCAAAGGATAATTCTTCAGTTTGCGGGAAATTCTCTAGAAAAAAATCCAGAGCAGTTTCCGAAACAATGTTTCGTTCTATTAATTCTTTCTGACTTAATTGAAGCTCTGAAACACTCGGGGAGAACATGCCAGCTAATTCATCAAGCGACAGATTTTCTTTCATTGCTTGAATTTTTTCAATTCTATCGAATATTTTTTCTTTTGGAAAAAACGTCTCCTGACCAGTAAAAGTAGATTTACGAATAAACCACTCCTCAGGAATTAAGTTTTTCCTCTTCCATCTATATAATTGGCCATAAGAAATCCCAGTAAGATCCAATAAATCTTTTTTTGATATAAGCTCACCACTCATTCAATCTCTCCTTTCATTTCCATCAATGTAACATAACACTGTTACGTTGTAAAGATGGAATCATCCTATTTATGGAAAGATCTCTCCGATTTTTCAAACCCCTTTACAGTTTTTGGCTTTGTTTTAAGATGAATTTTTTCATTGTTGTTTCAACTTCATTCTTTTTTGAATTCGCTTTCATTTAACTGAAAATAAAATTTTTTAAATTTTTTTATGACAGCGATTCCATTACTATTATACAGATGGTTTGCATTGTTACATTTTATTACATATCCAGCCCATTTTCTTGTATCTTCCTTGAACACTTCGTCACTAAATGTTACGGTTATATATGAGATTCACATTTTTTACTGAATTTCAAGCAAAATTTTATTTAACTCTGTCATATAGCATGACAAATATTCTATCTGAAGGGAGAAATGAAATTTACATGATTAAAGCGATTATTTTTGATTTTGACGGTACCATTATTGACACAGAGACGGCATGGTATGTTGCTTTTCGAGATGCCTATAAGGAACATGGCGTTGAATTAACACTTGAAAAATATTCGGAATGCCTCGGCACTAGCCTCCACTCCTTCAATCCTTACACTTATTTAAGTACACATCACAATATTCCGATCGACCTTGATGAATTCAGAAAGGCAATCCAAGCAAGACATACTGAATTAATGGAACAAGAGTCTATTAGACCCGGGGTTCTCAATTATTTGAAGGAAGCGAAGGCTGCAGGATTTAAAATTGGTTTAGCAACAAGCTCCCATATGGATTGGGTTGAAAAATATGTAAATCAGCTAGGTATTGAAGAATATTTCGACTGCTACCGAACAGCAGATCATGTTGAAAATGTAAAACCAGATCCTACCCTTTATTTGCAAGCTTTAGAGCATTTAGGCGTTGAAGCAAACGAGGCAATTGCCATCGAGGATTCACCGAATGGCTCACGTGCTGCTGTTGCTGCCGGTATTCATACTGTCGTAATTAAAAACACCATTACGAAGCAACTGCCATTTGGCACAGGCCATCATACGATTAATTCATTAGAAGACCACAAATTAAATGACTTAATTGAAAGCTTATTACAGAAAATAGGATCATAGATTGTAAGTTTTCCACATAAATGTGAGTTTCCTTGCCGATTCCTTCGGCAAGGTCACTGCATATCTGTATATATCAGAATTTTCAAACAATCACAAAAAGGAGTGATAGCCTATGAATAGGCCGCACAATGAAAGTAGTGATTTAAATATACGTGAGTTAACTCACAAAAAAAGGCCACATGCTGTACATTTTGGAGCAGGAAATATTGGTAGAGGTTTTATTGGATTACTTTTATCAGAGTCAGGATATGATGTTTGCTTTGTTACACGTAACAAAAAGAAAATCTCACTTCTCAAGCAAAGAAAAGAATACTCCGTCTATATCGCCAACCAAACAAACGACGAAATATTGGTTAAAAACGTCACATGCATTTCTTCACAGGATAAAGGTTCCGTAGCTAAACGCATTGTTGAAACTGATCTGATCACCACTGCTGTAGGTGTATCAAATTTACAAAACATCGCAGAGAAAATTGCAAAAGGAATCGAGCTTAGATTGCAGACTAATACTCACCCCCTTCATATTATTGCCTGTGAAAATGCAATTGGGGCTAGTTCTAAGCTAAAGAAATGGGTTTATGAGCATATCCCAGAAGACCTACATGAAAAAGTAGATCGCTATGTAGCGTTTCCGAATGCAGCTGTCGATCGAATCGTACCCGCACAGCACCACGAAGATCCACTTGAAGTAACCGTTGAGCCTTACTTCGAATGGGTAATTGACCGTTCTGCGATGCTTGGAGGATTGCCAGACATAAAGGATGTCAAATTAGTAGATTCCCTCGAAGCCTTTATTGAACGAAAACTATTCACTGTCAATACCGGCCATTGCTGTGCAGCTTATTATGGTTATCTAGAAGGATATTCTACAATCCAAGAAGTGATGGCTGATCCAAAATTAAAATTAGAAATTAAAAAGGTCATGCAGGAAACAGGAAATATGTTAACCGAAAAATACAGTCTAGATGAAGAAAAGCATGAAAAATATATTCATAAGATCCTTAATCGCTTCACGAACCCTGATTTGACTGATAAGATCATTCGTGTTGGACGCTCCCCGATTCGCAAGCTTTCGATTAGTGACCGCTTAGTTCGCCCAGCTCTGCAGACGTATGATCTTGGCATGGATGTATCCAATCTTACAAAAGCAATGGCTGCCGCACTATTATTTGATTACGACAAAGACCCAGAAGCCGTTAAATTGAAGCAAGCTATACGAAAAAACGGAATCAATCAGGTCATCACAAAATATTTAGGCATTCCAAGCTCCCATCCTGTCCATCACAAAGTCGCCAATAAATATAAAGAATTTAAGCAAAAATATCGACTCGTAAAAGAAGCTTAATTACGACCAGTAAGTGCATAAAATAGTAAGAACCAGCTCATTCCCTCGATTGAGCTGGTTCTTTTTTTGATTAAATCCGTAAATCTCCTTTATACAATATGTTTGAAAGGGATGCAATACTGTTCAATATCCATGTGGCATATAAGTGTGAAATTATGAACATTTTATTAACTTTTCCCATTTTTCACCTATTTTTTACTTTTTTTCATTATGATAAAAGACATAAACAAACAAAGGGGAGACGCCCTACAAGCGATAACATAATATTTATTCTTCATAAAATGTTTGATCTGCTATCAACGACTTTTGTCACTTTAACTCACATTTTGTCACAGGCCTTCTACGGTTGAATGAAAAAAAAGAAAGCGAGGAATAAACAAGATGGATATGGTATTTTTATCCCGGCTTCAATTCGCTTCCACCACGATTTTTCACTTTATTTTTGTACCTATTTCGATTGGACTTGTATTTTTAATTGCCTTAATGGAAACGATGTATGTGGTAAAAGGGAACGAAGAGTATAAAAAAATGGCTAAGTTTTGGGGAAAGTTTTTTCTTATCAACTTTGCTGTTGGAGTCGTAACAGGGATTTTGCAGGAATTCCAGTTTGGCATGAACTGGTCTAATTATTCTCGGTTTGTCGGAGATGTTTTCGGTGCTCCATTGGCAGTTGAAGCACTATTGGCCTTCTTCATGGAATCCACCTTTATTGGCTTATGGATATTCGGCTGGGAGAGATTATCGAAAAAAGTTCACTTAGTCTGCATTTGGCTTGTCGCTCTCGGTACAACAATATCTGCCTTTTGGATTTTAGTTGCAAACTCCTTTATGCAGCATCCAGTGGGTATCGCAATCAATAACGGCCGTGCCGAAATGAATGATTTCTTTGCACTTATCACAAACGGACAGGTACTGGTGGAGTTTCCCCATACTGTACTAGGCGCATTAGCAACAGGAGCTTTTCTCGTTACAGGAATTAGTGCTTGGAAGCTTATGAAAAAGCAGGACGTTTCCTTTTTTAAGAAATCCTTTAACATTGCGATTGTTGTAGCCTTAATCTCATCCTTTTTAACAGCTGTGTTTGGACATAGCCAAGCACAATATTTGGTTGAAACGCAGCCGATGAAAATGGCAGCTAGTGAAGCACTATGGAAAACAAGTCCTGACCCAGCTCCTTGGACTGTAACAGCTTCCATTGATTCAGAAAACCAGGAAAATAAAGCAGAAATTCAAATCCCCTATCTTCTAAGCTTTCTATCCTACAGCAAGTTTTCTGGCTCTGTAAAAGGAATGCAGGAGCTGCAAGCTGAATACACAGAAAAATACGGTGAGGCAAATTATATTCCACCTGTACGTACGACCTTCTGGAGCTTCCGTATTATGGTGGCAGCTGGATCTCTTATGATTTTATTAAGTTTATACGGCGCTTATCTTGCTTTTAGAAAAAAATTAGAAAAAGCGAGAAAATGGTATTTCCGCTTTATGCTTTTCGCTATTTCACTTCCTTTTATTGCAAATACCTCTGGTTGGATTATGACTGAAATTGGCCGTCAGCCCTGGACTGTATTTGGATTAATGCGGGTAGAGGATAGTATTTCACCTAGCGTAAGCGCTGGACAAGTGCTCTTCTCACTTATTTCTTTTTCTGGTATATACGCCATTCTTGCGGGTGTCTTGGTTTATCTCTTTGTTGGAATTGCAAAAAAAGGACCTTATGCAACGGAAGCAGCACCAAAAGTTACAAATGATCCTTTTCAAAAGGAGGGTTACAACGTTGGCTCTTAATGAAGTTTGGTTTTTATTAGTTGCTGTCTTATTTATCGGATTCTTTTTCTTAGAGGGCTTCGATTTTGGAGTCGGGATCTCAACAGGACTCATCGCCAAAACAGAAGGGGAAAGACGTGTTTTAATTAATTCTATTGGTCCTTTTTGGGATGCGAATGAAGTTTGGCTTCTTACCGCTGGAGGGGCGATGTTTGCCGCCTTTCCAAATTGGTATGCAACCTTATTCAGCGGTTTTTACACTCCTCTTGTTGTCGTCCTTTTAGCCTTAATCGGCCGAGGCGTGTCCTTTGAATTTAGGGGTAAGGTTCAGGATCCTACTTGGAAGAAAACATGGGATGTCGTTATTTTTCTAGGCAGCCTTTTACCTCCATTATTATTCGGTGTCGTGTTTGCGTGCTTAGTAAAAGGACTTCCGATTGATAAAAATATGGAAATGAATGCAGGCTTTTTTGACATTGTTAATGGTTATACTCTTCTTGGCGGCATCACCGTTGTCATGCTTTGCCTTGTACATGGACTAACCTTTACAACGCTTAGAACGATTGGGGAATTACAGGAAAGAGCGAGAAAAACTGCTCACAAGCTCCTTCTTCCACTCGGCCTGCTGCTTGCACTTTTTGCGATCTTAACATATTTCATGACTGATTTATTTGAAGCTCGCGGAGTCATTCTTTCCATTATTGCTGTACTTGGGATTGCTGCCTTTTTACTTATTGGCTACTTTATCTCTAAGAAAAAGGATGGATGGGCATTCGGAATGACTGGAGCGGTTATCGTTTTATCGTTTGCTTCAATCTTTATCGGCATGTTCCCGCGTGTCATGATTAGCTCTTTAGGCAAAACCTTTGATTTAACTGTACAGAATGCGGCATCTGGGACTTATTCTTTAAAAGTTATGACCATTGTAGCTGTCACTCTCCTTCCGTTTGTATTAGGCTATCAAATTTGGAGCTATTTTGTTTTTCATAAACGGGTTCATGAGAAACAGCATTTGGATTACTAATGGGACGAAATTTATTTCAATACAAAGGGATTAAGCCGATTCTCCTTTTGTTAACGGTACTCACTTTTATTCAAGGTATTTGCATTATTTTACAAGCGAAGTGGCTGGCGGAAGTCATCTCTTCGCTTTTTTCTGGTCAATCGCTGCAGTCCCAACTACCTAAAACTATTTTCTTTCTGATTGCCTTTAGCTTGCGGCATTTTATCGGGATGCTTCAACAAAAAATAGCCTTTCAATTTGCTGAAAAAACAAGCAAAGATCTACGGCAGCAATTCGTAACAAAGCTTTTTGAGCTTGGACCGAGGTTTACAAAGCATCACGGAACAGGTAATCTTGTGACACTTGTATTAGAAGGCATCAATCATTTTCGAACGTATTTAGAGTTGATTTTACCGAGAATGATTTCCATGGGTGTTGTTCCTGCTCTCGTCTTGGTCTACATCTTTTGGAAGGATTTCATCTCTGGCATTATTTTAACCGTAACTCTTCCTATATTAATAGCCTTTTTAATCCTTGTCGGTTTAACAGCCAAAAAGCAAATGGATCAGCAATGGGCGTCCTATCGTGTTCTTTCTAACCATTTTTTAGATTCGTTACGAGGTTTAGAGACGTTAAAGTTTTTAGGAAAAAGCAAAGCTCACAGCAGCAGTATTGAAAGGGTCAGTCACAAGTATCGGAAGGCGACGATGGGGACGTTAAAGGTTGCCTTTTTGTCTTCCTTTTCTCTCGATTTTTTCTCGATGCTTTCCATTGCATCCGTTGCAGTAGGACTTGGAATGAGGCTGATTGATGGAGATTTAATGCTTGTCACAGCACTATCCGTTCTGATTCTTGCACCAGAATATTTTCTTCCCGTTCGGATGGTCGGAGCCGATTATCACGCCACTTTAAATGGAAAAGAAGCCGGAGAAGCAATTCAAGCAATTTTAAAAGAACCAAGCATAGAGAAAATGGTTGATTTAAAAGACCTTTCAGAAGAACTTCAGTCTCCAACTAAGCAAAATGCTCTAACCCTTTCTTCTATTTCTGTTTTTCAAGAAGAAGGAAGCCCTCCTACCCTGGATGACATATCTTTTTCCTTAAATGGAAGAAAGAAAGTTGGGATTATCGGCGAAAGTGGTGCTGGAAAATCAACTTTGATTGATGTACTAAGTGGGTTTTTATCCCCCTCAAGCGGGGAAATACGTCTAAATGGACAGATAATTCCCTTAACGAGCCAGGCTTGGCGCAATCAAACAACATATATTCCGCAAAAGCCTTACATTTTTAGCGCTTCTGTTACAGATAACATTCGATTTTATACACCTGAAGCGACCGAAGAAGAAATTAATCAGGCGATTAAAGCAGCAGGTTTATCGGAAATGGTCCAAAGCCTTCCGAATCGTATGAATGAACAAATCGGAGGAGGAGGGCGGTCTTTAAGCGGCGGACAGGAGCAAAGAGTAGCCCTTGCTCGTGCTTTTCTAAGCAAGCGTCCGCTTATGTTTTTAGATGAACCGACCTCTCACCTCGATATAGAAACCGAGTATGAATTAAAGAAAACGATGCTTTCATTATTCAAAGACAAGCTTGTCTTTTTAGCCACCCATCGTCTTCATTGGATGCAGGAAATGGATATGATTATTGTGCTCCATCAAGGGAGAATAGCAGAAATCGGAACTCATGACGAGCTTGTTGCCCAAAAAGGAGCGTATTATCGATTATTAACTACTTAGGATCGGAGGGATTTTTTTGAAACAGGAAAAATGGCTGAGTCCATTTACGAAAGGAAACAAGAGACGCTTTAGCCTAATCATCGTTCTAAGCATTCTGACTCTTATGTCAGCTGCTATGCTCACGTTTACATCAGGATTCCTTATTTCCAAATCGGCCCTCCGCCCCGAGAATGTATTAATGGTTTATGTTCCGATTGTTGGGGTCCGTACGTTCGGAATTAGTCGCGCAGTCCTTCATTATGTAGAACGATTAATAAGCCATGATACCATTTTGCGAATTTTATCTAAAATGAGGGTAAGGCTTTACCAAATTTTAGAGCCTCAAGCCCTTTTTATTCGTTCACGTTACCGCTTAGGAGATATGCTTGGCCTTCTTGCTGAGGATATTGAACAGCTTCAAAACGTGTACTTGCGAACGATTTTCCCTAGCATCGCCGTGCTTTTGATGTATGGGATCGTTATTGGTACACTCGGATTATTTGATTTCACATTTTCGCTTTTGATGGCTTTTTATATTTTTATTCTTGTCATCATCATTCCTTTTCTTTCTTATCTGATCACAAAGAGGAAGCATATCCAATTGAAGAAGGAGAGAAGCGGACTTTATCAAAAGCTGACAGATTCTATTCTTGGAATTGGTGACTGGATGATCAGCGGAAGAGCGAACGATTTTGTTTTAGATTATGAAAAGGATGAAAAGAAGGTTGCTCATATTCATCAGACCTTGCATCGCTTTGTTCGCTGGAGAGGATTTTTTAGTCAACTGGTGATCGGCCTTGTTGTCATCTCTCTTATCTATTGGTCAGCACAGCTATATACAGAGCAAAGGATCTCGGTAACATTGATCGCTGCTATTATTTTAGTTGCTTTTCCCATTATGGAATCCTTTCTTGCCGTTTCAAATGCGATAGAGAAAATTCCACAGTATCAGGATTCACTTTCACGTTTAAGAATGGTGAGTCTAAAAGAGCCATCCTTACATACAGGTCTTTTAATAGAGAACACGGTACAAAACGCTCTCATTTCGGTAGAAAATGTTAGCTTTCGTTATGATGAAGGAGATGATTATGCTGTAAATGATATTTCTATCGAAATCCCGCAAGGAAGACGAATCGCCATTATCGGGAAGAGTGGTTCAGGAAAATCGACGTTATTGAAGCTGTTACACGGGGCTCTTATTCCTACCAGTGGAGCTGTTACCATTAATGGAGCGTCTGCAGCTGCTTATGGTCACCAAATTTCGAAGATGATTTCTGTTTTAAATCAGAACCCTCATTTATTTGATACCACACTTGAAAATAATATTCGATTAGGAAATGAAAAAGCATCAGATGAGGAGCTAAACAAGGCTATTAAGCTTTCGCAATTGGAGCCATTAATTGCTGCACTTCCACAAGGATATCAAACTCCAATGCATGAGATGGGGCAACGATTTTCAGGGGGAGAACGACAGCGCATTGCACTTAGTCGAATCTTACTGCAAAATACCCCGATCGTCCTTTTAGACGAGCCTAATGCCGGCCTTGACCCACGGACTGAAAAGGAGCTGCTCTCCACGATTTTTTCAAGTCTGCAAGGGAAAACGATCATTTGGATCACTCATCACCTCGTTGGCGTTGAGGACATGGACGAGATCCTTTTTATGGAGAATGGGAAAATCTTGATGAAAGGGACACACGAGGAATTGATGGAGAAATCACTTCGATATCAGAAATTATATCAGCTTGATTTTCCAAAAAGTCTAGTGAAAATATGAAAGTGCAGGGTCTTGATCAGGTTTAAAGAAAAATGTTAAAAGAGGTGTCTAATTGAACACCTCTTTTTTTTTGAAATTCCTCTCAACTTAAGAGCATTGGAAGGAACGAATTCGATCCGCGTCTGTTCCATAGTACATCCAACGATTGCCTCTCCAACGGTAACCAGCAACGGAAGTTCTTCCAATGTATGTCGGATAAAACCAAAAGCTTCGTCCGTTCCGAAGCCAAACATATGTGAAGCGATATAAGCATCTTCTCATTGATCCTGGATCAACGGCATAAAGAGAGGGTGATTCTAGGAGCTGCGGTGTATAGGATGGCGGTGGTGATGTTGGTGCTCCTCCCCCTCCTGGCGCCCCTCCAGGAGATGACGGTCCCCCAGGAAAGCCTGGCGGAAAAGGCGGCGGGCTTCCAGGTTGTTGACGAAATTCATATTGATCATCATACGGTAGCGGATAGTAATAAAACGGCGGTACAAACATCATTTAATCCCCTTTCAAAGCATCTTCTATGTAATGTATGCAATCCGCCTATTTTGGTGATTTGAAAGGGTGATTCAGAGCATATCATTTAGGTTTAACCGCTTTTATTGTTACTCTTTTCACAAATTTGCTGATCGTTTATACATTAATGATCTTTAATGATATCTTCTATCTTTGCATTCGTCACTTCTTTTAAATGATCGACTGCCAGCTCAATTTGAACACCAATCTTCCCACCGCTAACCACTATTGAAGGATTTTCTTCTGCATGGCTGTCAATAAAGGTTGGATACTGCTTTTTCATCCCGACAGGAGAACAGCCGCCTCTAATATAGCCTGTATGCTTTTGAATATCCTTGACATGAATCATCTCAACCTTTTTTTCACCTGCTGCCTTCGCTGCTTTTTTTAAATCAAGCTCTTCTGCAACAGGAATAACAAAAACATAAATCTCTTTACTATGCCCTTGCGCTACTAGTGTTTTAAAAACTTCACTCGGATCTTTCTGAATTTTTTCTGCAACCGATACCCCATCAATTTTCCCATCTTTGTTATCATAGGTAATGAAATGGTAATCAACCTTTTTTGAATCAAGTATCCGCATTGCATTTGTTTTCACTTGTGCCATTTTTACTAATTCATCCTTACATTTTTAAGATAGATATCCTAGTTAACTTATTCTCTTTTTCTATTATAAATTCCTTTTTCTTGGATATATAAATATAAGGATAAGTGATTAAGTGTAACTTTAAACAGTCGGGGATTTTTCGACATATAGGAAGAGTTAGTGCAGACAATGTGACAGGACGTCGTACTTTTGTCTGCACCCCACTGATGGTTAGTTCCCCCAAATGCTTTTCAAATGAGATCCTATTGCATTTGAAATTTGCACTTCCCCATTACTTGCAAAAAATGATAGGTTTTTCGTATCACTTGGGTTTTCTGGATTTGGGTACACAATTTGAGTTAAAGTTTTCTCGCCATCATTGACGAATACCTCAATGGAAGATGAGTCTATATAAACAGTAAGCTTAATATTTTTAGGGTTTCCTTCAAGCTTTACTTTCGTCTGATCACGATTTATATTCTCACCATCTGTAGAACGTTTAATATAAGCTTCCTGACTTTTCGGATTATAGCCTACACTTATATATTTCGAGCCATCTTCTGATTGTCTTAGTTTGAAACCAACGTTATCTGGAGTTAGATCATCTTTCCAAGAAAAATTTGCACTCACTTTATATTGTGTTCCTTGGAAGTTTGTAATTTGAGATGTTTTTTCTGTTTCGATCGCTTTTATTTTCCGATCACCTAATTGAATGTTCCCTTGACTGATTTGATCAATTTCTTTAACAGGTTTTTGGATAATTTTATAATCATTCTCTCCATTTTTTACCAGTGTCAGTTCACGAGGCAGCGTCATCTCACCCTTCCATGGCGTCGTTTTTTGCTCACCAACATACGCCCAATTCGACATCCATCCTAGCATGATAGTTCGATCTGGTACATTGCTAAATGTCATTCCCGCATATAAATCTTCACCAAAATCTAACCATTTAGGATTTTTCAACGTATCGTTCGTTAATGGATGAAATAGCTTTCCATCAAAGTCTCCTACAAAATACTGCATGCCAGAGCCGCCCGCAGGTGCACCCGCTTGTACACTAAGCGATAGCACCCATTTTAATTCATCTGTTCCTTTTACTCGCATCGGAATCAGTTCAGGACATTCCCAAACGCCGACCCCTCTGTCATGTTCACGAATAATACTAGATTCATAGGTCCAGTCTTTTAGATTAGTAGATGAAAAAATGGTGACTTCCTGCCCCGCAACAAGTGGCATTAACCATTTTTTATGCTGGTCATCATATACGACTTTCGGGTCACGGAAATTCCCCGTTTGTCCATTCGGTACTGCCGTTACAGGCAAGACAGGCGTTGAGCCTTGATACTTTGTAAAGGTCTTACCTCCATCTGTGCTGTAGGCCAGACATTGCTCTTGGATTTCACGCAATCCCAAATAATTTCCTAATGGATCTATGCTTGTATCATCGTCTCTTACTGCAACTTGATAGGTGCTTGTATAATAGGCGAGTAAAGCGTTTTCACCAAAGCCTGCGACGTTCTCTTTATCAACAATAATAGAGCCGCTAAAAATATATTTCTTCCCATTTGGATGACCGCCATCCCAGTTGGTAGTTGGTGTTCCAATATAATGAACGGGTTTTTCATCTGCGTCTGTTTTAAACCAAAAATCGACCCAAGGGCTATTCTCTGCTTGAGGGATCGCAACCTCCTGTTCCTCCCAATGAACAAGATCGGTACTTGTTGCATGACCCCAAGACATATTCCCCCACTCATTCCCTTCAGGATTGTGCTGGTAAAACATATGATAGACCCCATCAAAATAAACTAAACCATTCGGATCGTTTAACCAGTTTTTCTTTGCAGAATAATGATACTGATTACGATATGTTTCTTGATATAAATCAGATTCCAAAGCTTTTCCACTAATAGGCAATACGACCATCGATAACAATAAAACAATCATCAGCTTCTTTACATATTGGTTCAATTTCATTTCCCCCGAATACTATTTTTTGTGAAACTAAAATGATTTTCATTCGTTAACATGACCCTTACGCTTTTCCTTAGAGTGGATTCAACACACATACTCATTTTTTATTTTCAATTCGTACTTACGAATTATTTGTTTATTAAACATTTCACATATTCAATTATGCAAGCGGTTTCAAAATTGCAATCACCCGTCATTTTCACCTCCTGCTTACATTCCAATCACAATCATTCTTAAAGTGATTGTCTCTTGTAAAACAATGTTTTTGAATTCGCTTACATTTGCTATTTTGACAACTTTTTACTCTAAAGTCAAACAATTTCGTTCTTTTCTGCGAACGTTTAGATATTCCCTTCTTCTACTCTTTCGTTCAAAAGATTCTTCGGCATCTTCCTATTAACTCAATGAAGATTTAAATATTAAACTTATGTTTATCGTCTTACCGTTCCTTGATATATGGACTTAAGTGTTCTGTCCATTTTTTATATCCTTTAGCATTTAAGTGTAGACCGTCAACTGTTAAATCGCCTGGTAACTCATCTTTTTCTTGTAAAACATTATTTACATCAATATAGTTTATATTTTTCCTTGTATTACTTAAACGTTCAATTTCTTTATTTAAATCTTGTACTTTCTTATTCAGTTTATTGGCATTTTTTTTAAAATACATTGGAAATTTATTTCTATTAACATATAAAACGCTCTGTGTATATAATTTAACATCTGGATTATCACGTATTATTACGTTAATAATTTCTTTATAATAATCCGATACTTGCTGAACAGATAACCCTTTTTTCAAATCATTTATGCCTATCATCAAAAATATTTTTTTAGGTGTAACAGCTTTAACCTGATTTAAACGTTCTAATAATTTTTTTGATGTATCACCAGCAATCCCTTGATTAGAAACAGTTATTCCTAAAAAATATTCTCCCCATTCGAAGTATTCCGTATGACTATCGCCTAAAAAAACAACATCATGGTGTTTTGTACTACTTATCGTCTTTGCCTCCTCTTTTACTAGTGAAATACTGTTTTTATGAAGCGTTGATGTATTTCCTAACATATTTTTTAAGTGTGAAAGTCCTCCTTTTTGATGAATAAAAACGAATGCCATTGTAATCAAAACAATATTTAGAATTAAAGAGCAAAACAAAAATTCTCTTTTTTTCAAATTATTTGTCCCCCCTTTTAAAATCCAATATTTAATATATTTAACTAACTTAGCTCAGAAGCCCCCTTCTTCCAGCAACGATTTATGTATCCAAATGGCAGCCTGAGATCCTTCTCCCATCGCAATGGTTACTTGTTCGGAGTGAGCGGCTACATCCCCTGCAGCCCAAACATAAGGAATGTTGGTCATTTTCGTTCTAGGGTTAATAACAATATGCTTGTTTTCAAGCAGTTCTACCCCTAATTGCTTTGCCAACTCCGATCTCACTTCATTTCCGCCAAAAGCAATAAAGGCGTGCTCTCCAGCTATTTTTTGACCATTTGATAAGACCAAGGCTTTCAATTTAGATCTATCAGCCACTACTTCCTTAACAGCACATTCAATGTATTGAATATGTTTATCTTTTAGCTTGATTAGTAAATCCTCACTTACCTTTGTTTCCGCATGATTAATAAAAATAAGTTCGTTTGTCCAATATGTAAGCGTCAATGCCATATTCGCTCCAACATCGCCAGATCCAATGACAATTGTTGGCATATCTTTTACTTCATAGCCATCACAATCCGGACAAACATAAATGCTTATTCCCAGGCAAGGAAGCAAATAGGGAATTCGGGGAATGCGGTCCATTATACCTGTTGCGATTAGTACTCTCTTTCCTAAAACCACATCACCAGATTCAGTCGTTATTTCAAAGTTGTCATTTCTTTTTGCTTTTACAGCCTTGTCATATAAAAATTCTACCCCTAAGCTTTTCGCTTGCCCTGTCCCAATATTTCGTAATATTTGACCACTGATTCCATCTGGATACCCTAAAACATTATGATAACTTCTACATAAGTTCGATCTTCCATTATTAGAATCGACGACGATTACTCGATGTTTATATCTCCCTAATTGGATAGCAGCCTGTAAGCCTGCAATTCCCCCTCCAATGATGATGCAATCATAAATCATTGATTAACCCCTTATCTTATTTTTTTGCATGAAAAAAAGCATGCTATTTTTAAGCATGCACACATTCCTACCCATATATGTTTAAATAAAAGAAAACTTCATCCTTTTCCTCTCGAAACGAGCTTTGACTTTCGAATCATTTGGTTGATCACTTCTGAAACAATTAGCCCAATCGCAATCGCACCTGAAACCATAAAAGCTTTTGCAGCGATGCTAATCGCTTCAATATAGTAATTTTCTACAAATCTTCTCATCGCATGATAAGCCATACCCCCGGGCACTAAAGGAATAATCCCTGAAACAGTAAAAACGATGATAGGAATTTTATATTTTTTGGCTATTATTTGGCTAATAATGGATACAAACGAAGCAGCCGCTACGGTGGCTGGAATCATATCTATCCCTTTATGCTCAAGCTCATAATAGATGAGCCAGCCAGCCATGCCTACGAATCCACACAATAACAGGGAACGCTTCGGGACATGGAAGAGGACACCAAAGGCAGCTGAGGCTATAAAGCTTGTGACAAGCTGTTCAAATACGTCCACATCTTATTCTCCTTCCTTATAACAATAGAAATACAATCGCCACCCCTGTCCCAATCGCAAAAGCAGTTAAAAAAGCTTCCGCTCCTTTTGACAATCCTGACACTAAATCTCCGGCCATTAAATCTCTTACCGCATTCGTAATTAAAACGCCGGGCACTAACGGCATAACAGAACCAATAATAATTTTATCAATTTCATCTCCAAAGCCCATTTTTACAAAAAAATAAGCTACAATTCCAATAATAAAGGAGGCTAAACACTCTGAGAAAAATTTAATTGGAACTAAATAGTGAAAATAGGTTAAGCAGAGGAAGCCTATACCTCCTGCTAATAAAGCAGGGAGGAAGTCACTCCATGTTCCTTGAAACATAATGACAAAGCAGCCGCTTGATAGGGCAGCCGCTCCAATTTGAACACTTAGCGGATATGTAGCCTTAGCTGCATTTACTTCTTTTAATAAACGTTGAGCCTCTTGGACCGAAACCTCTCCATTGCTAATATCTCGAGATATACTATTGACCTTCGTTACCTTTTCTAAATTGGTGGTTCGATCATTAATTCGAATCATTTTTGTTTTTACTTCTCCTGATTTTTCAAGAGAAAAAATTAAGCCCGTTGGTGTAACAAAGCTATTTGATTCCAAGATCCCATAGGAGGCTGCAATTCTTTTCATCGTATCTTCTACTCGATAAGTTTCCGCTCCATTTTGAAGCATAATTTTACCGGCGAGCGTACATACTTCAAATATTTCATACATTTTTAATGATTGATTTTCCATTTACATCTCTCCATGAATCCTCATACTGTTGCAAACTACAGTTTAATGGATTCACTATATAAGAATCAATAGTTGATATCTCCAAATTAGAAGGGGGCTTTTTAGAAAAAATGCTCAAACAAAAATACCCAGTAACCAATATGATGAATATAGCGTTCCTGATCATTCAGGTTAACTATAAAGAAGCATAAGGTTACTAGGTACTTTCTGAGCGGTGTAATGATTATCCTTTTTTGGATTAATCGTTTTGAATCCCAAATCGCGCATTAATTTGGCCTCGCAGCATTTGCTTGCGGACTTTCCTTTCTTCCTCCTCTCGATTCTTTCTAATGATTTCTTGCCTAATTTCGTGAGTTCGTACACCTTCTTCTCTTTTGTTAGCAATTTCAATTAACCGCTCAACATCTGAAAAAGAATATTTCCGGTTCCCTTTTTCTGATCTTTCAGGGAAAATAAGCTTCCGTTGCTCATAGTATCTAATTTGCCTTTCTGTTAATCCTGTTAATTCACTCACAACACCGATCGTTATCACTTTTCGTTTTTTGTAGGATGGTTCGTTTTCCATTTTTTCTCACTCCATGAAGTTAAGATTTCTAATTAATAATTATCATTATACCTGTTTTTTCAATAAATGTTCATACTATTTGTAAGAAAATATTACATTTCCAAATAAAATATGTCAGTTATTCTTACAGTTTAGATGATTTTTTCTCTATTTTCGAATAAAATAGCCATAGCAATAGAAAAATACTTGATTTAGATTGTTTCATTGATGCATTTGACAATGTTTCTGGTGATTATTTTTTAGCGAATATTTACAAAAGTTTAATTTTATTTTTCAAACGAGGGAGATATCACAATGATTGACAAAGAAGCCATTGAGCTTGCGAAAAAAATAGTTGAATTAGATCTGCTTAGAGATCAAATATGGGAAACACTCGCTGAAAAAGCAGGTGACCGTGCGTTCGAACTGTTAAGATTTGTCCAAAATAACTAAACCATTTTACAGCTAAAAATCTTTCATTATATAGACACCGTGAATCAAGAAGTTTATGAGCGTTGCTTCGACTAACGCTCATTTTTACTTTATCCTGTATGAACAAAGCTACAATTTTTCCTTATCAAGCTCCTCTAGCAAAAACAGCAAATCAGCACGAAAGCTTTTGGATAATTAAGCTTTAGTCCTTTTTTCTTCCTCTTTTCCGCTAGTTTACCTGCCAAGAAAATAAATAGCTTCTCCGTTTCAACCGGCTTCATTTCTTCTACAAACCGCTTTCCACCTGTTCATTTATACACAACTTAACAATCAATAATAGGTAAAAACTCTTACTCTATTTCTTAACTCCGCATGACCTTTGGGACTTCAATTTCCAAATTTGCGTTAAAAAATCTAACATCATTTTAAATTAATGTCACAAATTCTTCAAGTGTCTTCGTGAAAAAGAGTCTTAATTACTAGAATAGTTTCAATATTCATTGTTTGTTTATTTAGAAATTCACTGTTTTGATGTTAAAATATATTTAACGTTAATTTTATACATTGATATGTGCTGAACAATTTTAAGGGAGTGGCTAATTTCGTGAACGAATACAAGTGGATAGATCAATTTATTGAAAAAACAAAAGATAAGTGGACAAATATAAGTGATTATGTTTGGGCAAATCCAGAAACAAGATTCGAAGAGTTCAAGTCTTCTTCCTTCTTAATAGAAGCATTAGAAAAGGAAGGCTTTACCGTAAAAAAGAATGCCGCCAATATTGAAACAGCTTTTATCGGCGAATTTGGAAGTGGAAAACCTGTTATTGGATTTTTGGGAGAATATGACGCATTAGCTGGGCTAAGCCAAAAAGAGGGAATTTCTTTTGAAGAACCGATCATAAAAAATGGAAATGGACACGGCTGCGGCCACAATTTACTAGGAACAGGAGCCTTAGCAGCGGCAACCGCTTTAAAAGAATATGTAACAGCACATGATATTCCTTGTACGATTCGATTTTATGGATGCCCTGGAGAAGAAGGCGGCTCAGGGAAAACCTTTATGGCAAGAGAAGGGGTTTTTGACGATGTAGATGTCGCCCTTACTTGGCATCCTGGAGCGATCTCCTATGCAATGGGAGCAAGCAGTCTTGCAAATATTCAAGTTTATTTTCAGTTTAAAGGAAAGACTTCCCACGCAGCCGCATCCCCTCATTTAGGACGAAGCGCTTTAGACGCCGTTGAGCTTATGAATATTGGTGTGAACTATTTACGTGAGCATATCATCGATCAAGCAAGAGTCCACTACGCAATCACAAATTCTGGAGGCATCTCACCGAACGTCGTACAAGGATACGCAGAGGTCCTTTATCTAGTTCGCGCCCCTCATATGACTCAAGTACAGGAAATTTTCGAACGAGTGAAAAAGATTGCTCACGGCGCCTGTTTAATGACAGAGACTGAGGTCGAAATCGTCATTGATAAAGCTTGTTCAAACTATATCCCGAACGATGTGATTAGTGAAGTCATGTCTGACACAATCGCAGAGTTCGGCCTTCCTTCCTATACAGAAAAAGAACTGCAATTTGCAGGAAACATCCAATCCACCTTGTCTACCGAGGATATGAGAACCGCTTTTCGAGAATTAACCGGAAGCTCCATATCACGAAACAAACCACTTGCTGACGGAGTAAAGCCATATATAAAAGGAGTTGGCATTCTTCCAGGATCAACAGATGTCGGAGATGTGAGCTGGATCACCCCAACAGCCCAGTGCCACTTCACAACTTGCGCGATTGGCACCCCCTTTCATACTTGGCAGGTCGTAGCACAAGGAAAAACCTCCTATGCGCACAAAGGGATGCTGCAGGTGGCAAAGGTACTTTCAATGACAGCACTTAAATTATTACAAAAGCCTGAACTTATTGCAGAGGCAAAGGCAGAGCTCGCTCAAACCATCGGGGAAGACGGCTATATATGTCCGATTCCAGCAGATGTATACCCTTCAGCGATTGGGAAGTAAGCAGGAACTCAATTTTTGCCACAAATAAAAATCCGACCATATACAAAAGAGGTTTTGTATATGGTCGGTTATTTAAAGAATATCCTGTAAAAAAGCCCCCTTCACAAGAAAGGAGGCTTTACCATTCATAAAAGTTATTAGCAGGGCGGCAATCCTGATCTCTGGTAACTACCCAATAGCAGCGCGTGGGGAACCTTTCCCACCTCAAATAACTTTTACTGTTATTAATATTTACTACTTATCTATATAATAACCAAATATGCTAATTTTGTAAACTCTACGCTACATTTTGTAGTGTTTAAATTACATTTTTTAACATTTATGCAGCTTTATAAAATAAGAAAAAGGATGAATACGACCAACACGTAAACGCTTTTTAATTTTTTCTTTTCCACTATCTAGCGTGTAAAAGGATCCCAAGAATAACCTTTTATCTGGATTCATTTTAATGGCAATTAGTACATAATTTCTCATTACTTTGTATAATTCTACCGTCCCAGGCTCTCTAGGATTTTGGCCAACATAATCTGGATTTGCAATTGCAGATGGGATCTCCTCGTAATATTTTAGAAAATCCTTCCAATGCCCTCTTCTTTGTAAATGCTTCAAAAACCCAGGTAGCATATATACTTCATAACTAGAACACTCAATACAATAGTGATCCATAATAACCTTTGGAATAATGCCAACTAGCTGCGTCTCTTTAGTGTATGGATTAATAGTAATTTTCATCAACAAACAACCTTTTTCTAGTCTCCTGTCCTAGTATAAAATATATTTTCAGAAATGAATATGAAAATAGTTTCCACCAAAGGTTATTGGTTGTTTCAATCAAAATAATCCTAAAAAATAAGCTTTTTGAAAAATGAAGGCCCTTTGTTTAACTCAACCTCTATCTACCCTTTAATCCCTTTTATCAACCGAAAAATCTGACTTGCACTTCCTTTTAAATTAGCAAATGCCACATCATGATCCATTGCGGTTCCGAGATTCATAGGTTCGTTCACGATCGAGAAAAAAGCAGTTATTCCTTCTTCATGTAATGAACCTGCTTCTTGCGTAACGCTGCCTGCAAGGGCGATGACTGGAATCTCATATTTTTTTGCAAGCTTCGCCACTCCTAATGGGGTTTTTCCCATGGAAGTTTGCCCGTCGAGCTTTCCTTCTCCTGTTATGACAAAATCAGCATCCTTTAGCTCTTCTTCAAAGTGAATTAAGCTTAAAACAAGCTCAATTCCTGATTGAAGTTTTCCATTTAAAAAGCCTGCAAATGCAGCGCCCAAGCCTCCTGCGGCCCCAGCTCCTTCAATTTTTTGTACGTCTATATGCAGTGAAGAAGAGACTTTTTCAGCAAAATGCCTTAATCCTTCGTCAAGCTCTGATACCATTTCCTTTGCGGCACCCTTTTGAGGAGCAAAAACATAAGCAGCTCCATTTGTCCCATGCAGCGGATTCTTCACATCGCAAGCAACTCGGAAGGTACATTCCTTTACAGCGGTACGTACCTTTTGATCATGAATCGAGAAAATTTTTTGGAGTTCTCCTCCTCCAAAGCCAATTTCCTCACCATTCTTATCTAAAAATTGAAACCCAAGTGCCTGAAGCATCCCTACTCCAGCATCGTTTGTTCCACTGCCGCCTAATCCAATGACAATATCCCGACAGCCTTTTTCGATCGCATCAAGGATCAATTCTCCCACACCGTACGTGGTCGTTATAAGTGGATTACGCCGCTCTGTTGCAAGAAGAGGCAATCCGCACGCTGCCGCAACCTCAATGACCGCTGTATTCCCATCCCCTGCGATCCCATACATCGCATGTGTTGGATCACCTAATGGTCCGGTGACGGTTTTATATACCACTTGTCCATTTGTTGCCGCTACTAACGCTTCTACTGTTCCTTCTCCTCCATCCGCTAATGGAAACGAAATAACAAGCGCTTTTGGAAAAATCTCCTTTATTCCTAAAGTAATAGCCTGGCTTACTTCCATTGAAAATAAGCTCCCTTTAAATGAATCACTCGCAATTATGACCTTCATGCAATCTCCCTCCATTTCGTTAACCTTATTATAAAATCCCATGATCAAGATTGATATTAAGAAGGGAAAAATGCCTTATTCTTATCACATTTAGATTTTTACTTAAAAAACAAATGGAAAAATTATCTTTTTATAAACAAAGTTTGTAAAAAGGGAAGGTCTTTTTCCTTTTATATAGTAAAATATGTTATGAGGTGATCAATGAATGAAGGAGCCAATCTTTTTTTCTCCTATTTTTCAAGAAAGAATCTGGGGCGGACAGCAATTAAAAACAGTGTTTCATTACGATATCCCCCAAAAACCTATTGGTGAATGCTGGGCAATTTCTGCTCATCCAAATGGACAATCCATTGTAAGAAATGGAGTGTATAAAGGCGAGACGCTCGGATCTCTATGGGAAAATCATCGTGAATTATTTGGAAATCTTGAAGGTGAGAAATTTCCACTTCTTATTAAAATATTAGATGCAAATGATGACTTATCTGTTCAAGTGCATCCAAACGATACCTATGCCAAGGAATACGAAAATGGCGAGCTAGGGAAAACAGAATGCTGGTATATCATTGACTGTGATGAAGAAGCCGAGCTCATTTTTGGACATACTGCTAAAACAAAAGCTGAGCTTGTTGACATGATGGACAGTGGCAAGTGGGACCATTTACTCCGACGAGTGAAAGTTAAAAAAGGAGATTTCTTCTTCGTACCAAGCGGAACGATCCATGCACTTTGCAAAGGAACACTTATCTTAGAAACGCAACAAAATTCTGACACGACGTATCGATTATATGACTATGATCGAAAGGACGCACAAGGAAATCTTAGAGAGCTTCATTTAGAACAATCTAAAGATGTGGTAGCAGTTCCGCACGCATCTCAATCTCTCAACTTTGAAACCCTTGAAAAAGAGAATGCCAAAGTCACAAAATTTGTAGAGGGAGAGTATTTCACTGTCTATAAATGGGAAATAAATGGAGAAGCTAGCTTCGAACAATCCTATCCATTTCTTTTATGCAGCGTGATTGAAGGGGAAGGTACTCTATTAAAAGACGGCGAGAAGTATCCATTACATAAAGGAACACACTTCCTTCTCCCTTCTGGATTTAATGATTTCCTTCTAACAGGAAAGCTTGAATTAATTACATCACACATCTAAGCATCTACTACATAAGGGGGCTATCATTTTGCCCCCGAAAAATTAATCATTTTAGATTAATGGTTAAAAATATTGAAAAATCGATTTAATTTAATCATTTGTACATCGAAGATATACACAAAAGAAAGCGAAAGAACCTTGTTTAAAAACATCTAAGCAGGCTGTCTTTCGCTTTTCCTTTTAAGTCTAAAATAATGTAAATGGGGGTATTTTTAAGATGGAAAATAATTGGCTCACAAAGGTTAGAGATACACGGACAATGCTTCGCCAGCATGTGCTTGAAACGATCTTGCATCAAATGGATGATGAGGTAATCGGATTAGACTTGGAGCAAAAGCGTGAGAAGTATCGGCAAATGATGGAGAGCCCTTTCCGCTTCTATAGAGGAAGTGCCTATTTATTTTATTACGATATGACAAAGATCCCTTTTTCCTACCATACTCCAGAAGATAAATCGACTTGGATTCAAGGAGATTTACACTTTGAAAATTTCGGAGCGTTCCAAAATGAACAAGGAGACCTTATATTTGATGTCAATGATTTTGATGAAGGATATATTGGCTCTTACTTATATGACGTACTTCGAATGACAGTGAGCATCGCCTTAATTTGCGAGACACTTGAACTCAGTGTAGAAGATCAAGAAAAAAGAATTCACACTTATATTAAGTCTTATTATAAGCAAATGAAGCGATTCAACAATAAGAAGGATGACCCCGTCACCTTGTTTTTTTCGAAAAAGAATACAGAAGGGCCCGTCCGAAACATTCTAAAAAAACTAGAAAAACGCAAGTCCAATCAACTACTCGAAGAGCTTACTGTTATCAATGAGCACAAGCAGCGAAGCTTTGTTTACTCTGATGAGATTCAACCGGTGGAACACGAAGAACGATCTGCTTTAGAGCAAGCTTGGGAAAACTACATCGAAACGATAGATACAGAAGATCGGCGCAATCAAGAACATTATAAAATAAAGGATGTCGTACGAAAATTTGGATCAGGTACGGCTTCAATTGGATTAAAACGCTACTATATCCTTGTTGAAGGCGGAAAAGATGAGTTTGATGATCTCGTATTAGAAGTAAAAGAAGTGAGATCTCCTATTCCAAGCTATTTCTTGCCTTATCACGAACCATTTTGGCAAAAATATGAACATCAAGGAGAACGAGTGACCACTACACAAAAAATGATGCATCATCTTGAAGATCCATACCTTGGCTATATGACGATAGATGGAAAATATTTTTACGTGAGAGAACGTTCTCCATACAAAAAGAAAGTGAAGACTAAGCATGTACCAACTATTGAAAAGTTAGACTCGACTCTTGAAATCATGGGAGAAATTACAGCCAAAATCCACGCAAGAGCAGATGGCGATGTGCAGCGAGAGCTATTAGATTATCATAGCGAAAAAGAAATAATCCGTGCAATTGGTGATGAATTCGAAACGTTTTGTACACAGGTCACCTTTATTTCGATGACCTATAAAAAACAGGTCATCGAAGATTATGCTTTATTTTGTAAATGGTGTACAGAAAAATTGGATATACATGTTGAAAAAGAAGAGGAACAGCTCACTCCACAGTGAAAGGGGAGTAAAAAATGAAGGTTACAATCTTTGAAAAAGATGAATTTCAAGTAATCGGGAAAAAGATAAGTGTATCATGCGTCAGTAATGAGCAGTTTAAACAAATTCCTCTTTTTTGGAGTGAATGCATGGAAGATGGGTCTTATCAAAAAATCGAATCCATGAGTATGAATCAAGAGATGGGCGTTATGGGAATTTGTGCTAACTTCTCTAATGATCTTCAGCAATTTGATTATTATATTGCAGCTGTGAATGATGGCAATGACATCCCAACCGGTATGGATTCTCTACATGTTCCAGCTGCAACGTGGGCATGCTTTGAAGCAAAAGGACCATTGCCAGATGCTCTTCAAGATGTTTGGAAACGTATTTTTTCAGAATGGTTTCCGGAAAGCGGCTATGAACCTATTCACGCACCACAGCTTGAATTATACAGCCCAGGTGATATTACGAGTGCAGATTACAAAAGCTACGTTTGGATACCAGTTGTGAAAAAAAACTAATATTGTATCAGCGGTCTCTTTTCACAGATATATTTTGTTTTTCGTAGATATATTTGCATTTTCAAAAGATATATTTACTTTTTCGCAATATATTTGCGTTTTCTCTAAGCATATTTATCAGTAAATCAAAAGGGAGTGCCGAAAGATTTACTTTTCTGCACTCCCTTTTTTCTAATTATGATTAAACTGCCGCAGCATCCTTAATAGCATCCTCAACAGATAGGTAATCTAGTCCGAGATCTCTTGCTACAGGAGCAAATGTTATGTGACCGTTATATGCGTTAACGCCTTTTTTAATCGCTGTGTTTTCTTCA
Organism: Bacillus sp. 03113; assembly: GCF_006546985.1. Classification (GTDB taxonomy): domain Bacteria; phylum Bacillota; class Bacilli; order Bacillales; family Cytobacillaceae; genus VATK01. The sequence goes on along the minus strand of NZ_VATK01000001.1, from coordinate 228,184 downwards.
ATTGCTTTAACAGCGCCTTTATTTGCAATTTCAAGTGCATAAGGAATCGTTACATTTGTTAATGCAATCGTTGATGTTCTTGGAACCGCACCTGGCATATTTGCAACGGCGTAATGAACAACACCATGTTTGACATATGTCGGGTTGTCATGTGTTGTGATATGGTCAACTGTTTCAAAAATACCACCTTGGTCGATTGCTACGTCCACAACGACAGTGCCTTCGCTCATTTTTTTCACCATGTCTTCAGAAACAAGCTTCGGTGCTTTTGCCCCAGGGATTAATACCGCTCCAATAACAAGGTCTGACTCAACAACAGCTTCTTCAATATTCACTGGATTTGAAATGACTGTATTCACACTTGATCCGAATAGAAGATCTAATTCTCTTAAACGATCAGGACTTAAATCAATAATCGTAACATTTGCACCTAGGCCAATTGCGATTTTCGCTGCGTTTGTTCCAACGACACCGCCTCCGATAACCGTTACATTGCTTTTCTTCACTCCTGGTACCCCTGCTAAAAGGACTCCTTTACCGCCATATGGCTTTTCAAGGAATTGAGCCCCAATTTGAGTAGCCATACGACCGGCTACTTCACTCATTGGCATTAACAATGGAAGCTTGCCATCTTTTTCAACGGTTTCATAAGCGATAGCTGTTACACCTGTTTTTACTAAAGCTTCGGCTAATGGTTTTTCCGCCGCTAAATGGAAGTACGTGAAAAGAATTAAACCTTTGCGGAAATATTGGTATTCAGAGGGAAGCGGCTCTTTTACTTTAATAATCATTTCAGAAGTATTCCACACATCTGCAGCAGCCTCAATGATTTTCGCACCTGATTTTGCATAATCTTCATCTGCAAAGCCACTTCCAACTCCAGCACCTTTTTCGATTAATACATCATGTCCATTTTTCGTTAAGTAAAGAACGCCAGATGGGGTGATTCCTACACGGTTTTCATTATTTTTAATCTCTTTCGTTACACCAATAATCATAAATATTCCCTCCCAAGTGGTTTATCAAAACGTTAATTAACTTACTTTTATCATAAACCGAATATTTATTATTTTCTTTGTATTAAAAAGAGAATCTGTCCCCATCCGTTTGTGAGAACTCACAAATCATGTTATTTTTTCTTCCATTTAAGAAGCTTTAAATCGAGGTAGAGCATAAACTTTTGGTTTGGTTGTGTCAGATCTACTTCCATAATGTCAGAAATTCTTTTTAATCGATAGGCTAGGGTATTCCCATGAATGTGCAAACTTGCTGATGTTTTCTGCATACTTTCATTTTCGTCTAAAAATACTTCAAGAGTCTGCAATAATTCAGTGTGATGTTTTCTATCATAATTAGCTAGGTTTTGAATAGCGATATTATCAAAACCATCCTTTTGGCGCTTTTCTAAAAGCAAATCCAAAAATTGATAAATGCCAAGGTCCTGGTAACTAATAAAATGGGAGGATTCTGCAGGGAATTTCTCTTGGACCTCGAGTACAGTACGAGCCTCTTTGTAGCTTTTCACGACATAATTAAATAGATGATAGATTCCTCCAATCCCAGCTTTTATGTGAAAAACCCCAAAGCGGTCAGCCATATGCTTTTGAAAAGTAGAAACGAAGCTTTTATACGTTTCCATTGCCTTAATTTCGTTATCCTCTAAGCACGCTAAAATGATGAGGTCTTTATCATCCACTGTATAGAAAGGAGCTTTCACCTTTTCTGTTGTTTTTAATAAATAGGATATTTGTTTATCCAAATCCTTGCTAATCGTTTCTGCAAATTCAAATACCGCCACAGCAAAGGAAGGAGGCATGGATAGGCCTACATCCTGAAGCTTTTCCTTCACCGCATTTTGATCGGTTAAATGACCCGTCAACAGCTTCCAGAAGAACTCTTGATTGTCACTTGTCATATACGATTTATTCTTTCCGTACCGCAGAAGTAAATGTCTTGCCGTTAATGCTGCTTGACACAGTAATTGAAGGGCAGTTTCAGATAACGGATTCTCCATTTCTATAGCCCATATATAGCCTAGTACTTCATCTCCTCTCCAGATGGAGATTGCAACTCGGTTGCCTAAACCAATCGTAGAGCGTTCTTCAATGCGCAATGGTTCCTTGCTTTTTAACAACTGAGGAATAATCCCATCCTTCCATAAGCGATTGATGACTTTTTCGGGTACTCTGCGGCGAATAATAGTTAAGATTCTAGCAGAATCAGTTTCCTCATCATGACTGCTATACGCTAATAAGCGATGATGGGTATCCTCAAGTGTGATTGGACATCCCAACACTTCACTTATATGATCTACAAAACTTTCAAGCGAGTCATAGCTATCTCGCCGAAATGGATTCGCTTGCTCAAATGATACCATTTTCTACTCCCTTCCTATTTTAGCGGATATTCTTTGATTATCTTTGAGTGTTCTTTTACTCCATTTACATCAAAGAGCTATTCACTAAAAAATATCTATTCCTACCCTTCTTCTTTAAGGAAAGCAGCAATTGTACTGTTATTAATCATTTGGCTATATTAATAACTTTGTTGATTTTTTCAACAATACTATTTAACAAAGCCAATCATTTCACTTTCATTTTATAACGTCTTTTAAAAAAGTATTAATAATATTTTCAGTATTGTCAATAACACATAAAGATGAAGATCTTTTTATAAATGAAAAGGTTCTGGATTTCACCAACCTAAAAGCGGTTTGATCCAAAACCTTCTATCATCTATCATATTAGCACTCAACTTGCACCTTTCTTTGAGGCTACCTACTTTTTATCAATCATCACATTCATTTTTGCAAGAGGATGATTCATTTTGAGAATACGGTTGACAAGGAGCAAACCAATAATAGCTCCTGCCACACTGCTGACCAAGAACGGCGGCCAGAAAAAGAGCGCTCCTACCTTAGTTCCCATTAACAGTTGTGCATATGGTACCGAAACAAAAGGAGCGATGAATCCTGTTCCTATGATTTCTCCAATCGAAGCCCCCCAAGTCCGTTTCACCTTCTTATAGATATACCCTGCTAATAATGCTCCAATCATCCCTCCAGGAAAAGCAAGCAACGAACCCGTTCCCATCAAATTTCGAAGCAACCCTGTCGCAAAAGCAATGATCACAGCTGGTATTGGGCCGAGCAGCACAGCCGCTATTACGTTCACCGCATGCTGAACTGGATAGGCCTTCGCCACACCTGCAGGAAACCAAAGGACAGTGGAACCAAAGGTTGCGATCGCCGTAAACACACCCATTAACGCTAATTGATAAATTCTTTTCATGATAAAAACCACCTTTTTTGTTTTTTAAAAAGATATCTTTGATCATCTGTCTCACTCGCGTTTGGATTTGCCGACTTTCAATATAAATAAAAAGGCCAGATCTGTAATGTATAGACAGACCTGACCTGTAGACAAACTAGAAAATAGACAATGGTATGATCGCTACTTCCCTCCGCTGGCATGATCCAGATCAGGTTTTTAGGGTTAAAAAACTCGTTCGTTTTTTTCTCAGCCTAGAAAGGCACCCCTAGTAGTCATTAATCAAAAATATTCTTTTCTTTATCATAAACGATTAGCTACTATATGAGAAGATTTTTGGACTAATTGAAAATGTCATAATTTTTTAAAAAACGTGTAAGGAAATCTGGCAAAAAGGTATTTACAAAACAAATTTTTATGCTACAATCTCCTACGTTAGAAAGATTAGAAGCATTTATTTCCACAGAAAACTACAAGAACATACAGTTTGTTTTGAATCTAGCAGTGATTCAAATAAACAATCTTTTTAAACAAAAAATTAGGAGTTAATAAACAAGATGAAATATAAAATTGGGTATCGAACGTTTAAGTCTGCAGCAGCTGTGTCTTTAGCAATCATGTTAGCCCAGTTATGTCAATTGAATTTCTATGTTTCCTCAGCTATTATTACGATTCTTTGTGTACAGAATTCAAAGAAAAAATCACTTAAAAGTGCAAGCTCTCGATTTCTTGCTTGTATGCTTGCGATTCCAGCTTCCTTCATCTTTTTTGAAGGAATCGGTTTTCATCCAATCGTCATTGGGCTATTGTTATTATTTTTCATCCCTACAACGGTATGGTTAAAAATAAACGAAGGGGTTGTAACCAGTACCGTTATCATTTTACACATTTATTCGACTAATCATGTAACCTGGGATGTCGTCTTTAATGAGATGGGTTTAATCGTAATCGGGATTGGATCTGCCCTATTGGTTAATTTGTATATGCCTAGCTTGGATAAGCAATTAAAAGTGATGCAAAAGCAAATAGAGGAAAGCTTTAAATCTATTCTTCTTTTAATCGTGGAATATTTGCGAACAAGCGAGAAGAAATGGGAAGATCATGAGATTGAAGCAACCATGAAATTATTAAAGACCGCTAAAACATTAGCATCTAGAGACGTGGAAAATCATTTAACTCAATCCGAAAACTATTATTACAGTTATTTTTCCATTCGCGAAAAGCAGTTTGAAATCATTCAGCGTCTACTAGATATTATGACATCGATTGATTCTCAGCTTGAGCAAAGATATCTAGTTGCGGACTTCATTGAAGAACTTAGCTTATGTATCCATAGAGGGAATACCGCAAAACTTTTCTTATCCAAACTTACTGTTTTAGAAGAGGAATTTAAGAAAACACCTCTCCCAAAAACGTGGGAAACATTTGAAACAGAAGCACAATTGTATCATTTATTGTGGGAAATGAAAAAATATTTACTTCTAAAACAATCATTAAAACTTGTTTAAAATACGAAGAGTCCGCCATCTGTGGCAGACTCTTCTTTTTGTTTGAACCTCTATGTAGTCTTCTCTAAATTAAGCATGCTTATCACTTTATTTGAATCCGCTACTTCACCAAAATATTGATGAATATTGCTTAGCGTCATATCATGCTCTTCCCTCGAGTAGGCTGCTGTACAATCTGAGAGGAAAATAATCTGATAATCAAGCATAAATCCATCACGAGCCGTCGATTCAACGCAAACATTCGTACTGACTCCCGTCATAATTAACGTGTCGATCTTCATCGACCGTAAAATTGAATCAAGTCTTGTGTTGATAAATGCACTGTAACGGTGTTTAATCACCACAATGTCATTAGCTTCTGGTGAAATTTTGTAAAAGCCAGCTCCCCACGTATTCTTTCGGCACACATTTCTTTCGTTTATCCCCTTTAAACGGTGGCTCCACGTCTCTGAATCGGTACAATCCTCATGAATCGTTTGAACATAAATGATAGGAAGATGCTGTGCTTTTGCGTGCTCAATTAACCCGTGAAGAGATGGCATCATATCATCCACCATGCTTACATCAAGTCCCTGTTTTCCTAAGCTGCCATCAATATGGCAAAAATCATTTTGTACATCGACGATAATTAAGGCCGTGTGGCTAGAATCCATTTTTTCAAGAAAGCTCACTATATGACACCCTTTCTTCTCTATAATAACGGGAAGGGAAAGACTCCCTTCCCTTAATCAGTTTTGAATCAAAAAACCAATTTTATTCTGAAGCTTTCTCAACAAATGTCATGTTAATCAGATCTTCATATTTATACTCACCTTTATAAACACCTGTTTTCTTTACCACATTCATTGGCTTTGCTACAGATTTCTCTGAAATGTACCCATCCTTACTCCATAGCTCATCTGCATAAGCTCGATCTAAGGCTGCTTGTAAACTTTCAGGAGACGCTGTCGGAAACTCCGCTTTTAATATTTTCATCGCTAACTCAGGATCCTTTTCTACAGCCTCTAACCCCTTAATAACTGCATTGACAAAGCTTTGGACCGTTTTAGGGTCTTTTTCAATCGTTGATTTCTTCACACTTAGTACAGAATAAGGGTAATCTCCTAAATCGGTGAAGCTATAAAACGGCTCCGCCCACACCCCTTTGTTTTTTCCTTCTGTAATTTGCGGCTCTGCTCCATTTGCCATATCCGCTTTCCCACTTTCCACAAGAGACACCACCGCACTTGCATCTGCAGGCTCTTCAAGCTTGACATCCTTTGCTGGATCTAACCCTAAGTCCATTAGCAGCCATCTTGTTAAAAGGTTCGGACTTCCGCCATAGCGTCCTGCAGCAATCGTTTTTCCTTTTAAAAATTCAGCTAGTGCATGGGAGCTATTGTCTTCTAGCTTTAAATCTGGGTTCGCCATTAAATACACATTAGCTCGATTAACGACATTGACAACCGATTGTATTGGGTCTTTGCTTCCAATATTCGCTAAAGCATTGGATTCTGGTCCGCCTATATTCCCCCAAGCCTCTCCGCTTACTACGGAGGTGACATGAGCACCACCTGTTGCTGTAATGACTTCAACTTCCAATCCTTCTTCTTTAAAGTAACCTTCATGCATAGCCACATATAACGGGAGATAACCAATTAGATGCACAGGCTCGGCAATGACAAGCTTTTTTAACTCTTGACTTTTTCCGTCTTCCTTTTTCTCATCTGTACTAGAAGGTGTAGACGAGCATCCTGCTAATAGTAAAAAGAGCATGATCACCAGCATTTTTATTTTTCCTCTGTACTTCATGAAATCTCCCCCTTATTTTTATTAAGTAAGAAAGTATTAGTTTTTTGAAGTTAGAATAGTGTCTAGCTCCGATGTACAGGATGTACAAGTGCCGATGTCGCCACAGGACATGGCGTACTTAATCGGCCGCTTTTCTAGTGATGTGACTTCCCTTTCAACAGCCATTTTTCAAGCCAAACAGTGCCTAGATACATCAGGATGGATAAAATCGATAAAGCAACGACACCCACCCAGACTAAATTAATATTCATGATTTGACCTGCATAAAGGATCATCCGACCTACACCTTGCCTTGAGCTAATAAATTCACCTACGATAGTCCCAGCCAATGCAAGAGCAATGTTTATTTTCAAGCTGCTGACTATCCATGGCATTACGGATGGTACAACTACTTTTGTAAAGACATGACGTTTTTTTGCTCCTAAAGAAAATAATAATTTTTCAAGATCCTTATCCACTGACCGCACCCCGCTATGGGCAGCAATCGCTGTAACAATAACCGTCATCATAAAAGCCAGAACTACTTTTGAGCTAAAACCAATTCCAAACATGATCACTAAAACAGGAGCTAAAGCAAGCTTCGGAATCGCATTAAAGGCTACTAAATAAGGCTCGACGATTTTTGAATAGCTTGTTGACCACCAAAAAGATAATCCCAATAAGGAGCCAGCAAAGGTTCCTGAAATAAATCCAAAGATCGTTGCTCCTGCTGTATAAATTAAATCCTGTAAAAGAGTTCCTTCCGAAAAAGCTACCCAACTCGTTTCGATAATGACACTTGGGCTGCTCCAATAATAAGCATCCATCACTTCTAAACGAGTAAGAAACTCCCATAAGACTACAATCATAATGCCTAAAAGGATTTGACCAAGCACAATCATTCGCTTTTTCTTAAGAGCCACAGCTTCTTCATCATCTATTTTAGGTGGTACTTTTACATTTGCTTTCTTGCTGTTTTTTTCTATTTGTTGTTGTTTCATCGCCATTGTTTCTAACTCTCCATCCATCATCCATGACCTCCTTATTCCGCTATTTGGATCGGCTGTTCATCTTCCTTTAACATAGACATAAGCTCCTGCTTTAACTGGATAAATTCATTGGTCAATAGCGTACTTTCATCTCTTGGACGCGGGAGATTGACGGATACTTTTGCTTTTAATCTCCCTGGTCTCGGCGAAAGGACATAGATGTCATCAGATAAATAAATCGCTTCATTAATATCATGTGTGACAAAAAGAATCGTTTTCTGAAAATCCTCCCATATTTGCAATAGTAAAGTTTGCATAAGTAAACGTGTTTGTGCGTCTAACGCACCGAAAGGCTCATCTAAAAGAATAATATCTTGATCGTAAAGCAGAGTTCGCAGTAGAGCTGCTCTTTGTCTCATCCCTCCCGACAGCTCATGCGGATAGTGATGTTCAAACCCTTTTAATCCATATTTATGCAAAAGAGGCAAGGCCCTTTCCTCCGCATTTCTTTTTGAAACCCCTTTTATCTCTAACCCCAATATGACATTTTTCAAAATCGTTCTCCACGGAAGCAGAAGATCCTTTTGGAGCATATAGCCTACATAACCGCTTTTTCCGACAATGCTTTTCCCATCTAACAGAATTTCTCCCTTTGTTGGCTTTAACAATCCAGCGATCATATTAAATAAGGTTGATTTTCCACAGCCACTTGGTCCAATGATACTAGCAAATGTTCCTTCTGAGATTTGCAAATTTGTTTCCGTTAATGCAATGACTTCTTGGCCATTTTTTTTGAACATTTTTCCGCAATCCTTTACCTCAAGCTTATACATTTCGATCACTCCTTTAATCCCGGATTAACGGGCAGTAAGACCCTCACTGATTGAAGTTTCACTTTATCTCATTTCATGAAAAACACTTCTATTTGTATCGTATGAGCGATATTTTCAACAGGTGAGTGCTCTTCACTTCATTCATAAAGGCTTCCGCTTTTTTTCACACATAAAAAGACAACCGTCAGTGAACAAATCGAAAAAACATTCTTTCGATTTTTACATTCCTGACGGTTGTCCTGCTCTCATGATTGAGCTCATTTTACCAGTCAAATATTCTTCTACTTTTTGATCTAATATAATGATCGTTCCACTAATTTCCTTTTCGGGGTGATAATCCTTCAAAATAACTTGAATTCTAAATCCGAATCGTTCTACTAGATACATTTCCAGCAAATTCTTGTATTTTTCAATCAATAAGCGATCAATGATCACCGATAGGTTATCACTTGAACTCTCAATGATCTCTAATACTGGAATACGCTTATGCTTGGCAATAATTAGAATCTTATTTTCCACAACACTCACTTGTTGTTCAATGACTCCAACCTTAAAAATCAATTGATTCACTTGATTATATTCCTTCATAAGTGCTTGCTTAAATTCACCTAATGTTTGTGGCAGCTGATGTACAACAATCGGACTCACCTCCAAACGAATCAATGAAACGTGAATATGTAGAACAACCCCTCCTTAATGGAATTGTATTTTTATTGCGAATTTTCTGATTATAAATATATCATATTTATTGGACAAATATGCATTTTTTGTAAGATTATCTAACGTGGTTTTTTCCATAGTCTGTGACTAGCCTTGCAGGACACCTTCTGAGCACAAGGGAATCTTTTTTCAACATTAGTGCAAGTCATTTACACTTTTTCTTACACCCAAGCGTCTTTGGAATAGCCTCGTTCCTCCCAATAGCCAGTGTGTTCCTTTTCAATAAGCTCGATTCGATTGAGCCATTTGACCGATTTATAGGCATACATTTTGGGAGTAATTAACCGGACGGGTCCACCATTTTTTTGACTAATTAATTCACCATCAATCATAAGGGCCACCATCATATCCTCCATCATTGCTTGGTCGATCGTTAACGTATCCGTATAAACCCCATCACTCGAATAAAACTTAACATACTTTGCCTTTCCCTTTACCCCTGCTTCCTTCAAAAACTGATGAAGTGGAATGCCTTCCCATGTGATATTGTAAACACTCCAACCCGTGATACAATGAAAATCACTCACCTGAACACTGCGTTTCAGCTCAATAAACTGATTCCAATTGTAGGTTTTACTTTGCTCCACTAGGCCGTCAATCGTGAATGTCCAATTATTTGAAGATAGAGAAGGCATTTCTGTTACTGTATAATAACGAAACTCTCCATTCCTCCCTCCACCAATGGGCGGTAACGATGAAGGATCAGCTGCTGGTAAAGGTGTGAAAGCAGCAGCATTGGAGGGAGACGTCGTTTCACCTATAGATGGAAAATAGGTTTTAAGCCATTTCACTATGACAGGTGCAAATAAAAGGGCAATCACACCTCCGCTGGTTACACGTAAAAAGGTTCTTCTCTTATAAATGGGGTTATAATCGTCAATGACCATCGGCTCTTCTCGTATTTTACTTTTTTCAAGAGCCTTAAACCATTTGCTACGAGTCATACTATGATAAATTGCATACGGAACGCCAAACCACGTGGCAATATCATGAACAAATAAAGAGGCGGAGACTACTCTAAGCGGCAGTTCACGATGAAAAGTTAAAAGAAAACCAGAAACGATCAGCAAGACTAGAATGGTTAGGACGACATGGAGATTCAAACGATTATTCTTCCTTTTACGAAGAGTAAAAAGATGGTTTTTCATTTTAGGCAAATAGAATAAGAAAGGCAGACAGCTGATGATTCCGATCCATACATGAACACTTCGGATCCCAACTCTAATAGATGGCAGTGCCGAACGAAATGACGAAGAAAATAATATAAAGCCCGTTATGCTTAAAACAAGAAACATAATGGCATTCAAATGATGCAGACGTGTTAATTTTTTTCTAACATTTAATCCTCGTTCAAAAAAGAAATTCCAGTTCATCCTTCTACACCTCACTTATGAATCTGTAAAATGAGCGAAAATGTACTTCCTTTTCCAACCTTGCTTTCTGGGGTTCATCACCTACGAGTAATATTCGTTTGGTCAAGTGGCTTCATTTTATTTATTACTTACTCTTTATTTTATCACTGTGAGGAGAGAGAATGAAACGAGCTTCTATTTTTCATATCGACTTTCATTTTTCAATAGAAGCCCCCCGAATCATATCATCCTTCATGTTTAAATCCTGATCACTTAATCTTTATCCTTTATATTTCATATTCTCTCTTGTATCCATATTCTCTTTATCTTCTATATTTATTCATTTTTCACCTCGTATTGGAGTTCACTTCTTCTTGTTTCATGTCAACAGCATTAGCTGGGTTACTATTTCCTTTCCTAAGAATATTCAACAAAGCCAATTGATCCTTATCTTTAAGTAATACAACTTCATTTCCCTAAACATTGGTAGTACTATGGATTTAAAGATCATTCTCAATTACCTAAATGAAAGCAAAGGATAGATGAAGGTGAAACTTTTATTAGCAGAAGATGATCGACGGTTAGCCCAATTGCTCATTCATTTACTTAAAAAAAATTATTATACTGTGGAGTGGGTTGAAGACGGGGTAGTTGCCTTTGATTATGCTTCAACCACCCATTATGATGTTATTATTTTGGATTGGATGCTTCCAAACACGGATGGTGTTTCAATAAGTCAGAATTTGAGAAAAACGGGGTATCAAGGAGCTATATTAATGTTAACAGCAAGGGATACTTTGGAAGACCGTCTAGCAGGTTTTGATGCAGGAGTAGATGATTATCTTGTTAAACCCTTTGAGTTTCAAGAGTTAATTGCTCGAATAAAAGCATTAACAAGGAGGAATTATTATCAGCTTCAAGAAGAAGTCATTGAAATCTCCAATTTAAAGATAAACTTAAAGGAGCATTGCGTCCAAAAAAACGGTCAATTGATCTCACTCACCACAAGAGAATTTCAATTGCTTGAAATTTTTGTGCACCATCCAGGACATGTTCTAACAAGAGATTTTATTTTGGAAAAGGTTTGGGGTTTCGATAGTGATGTTACCTTTAATACATTAGAAGTTTATATAAAACTGCTAAGAAAGAAACTTGAAGATCCCTCCACAAAACAGATCTATATCCGAACGGTACGAGGAGTTGGATATCAGTGGGTGAACGACGTTGTTTAAACAATTACAACAAAAGCTGACATGGACCTATAGCTTTTGGTTCTTTACTGTACTTTCAATTATCTTGTTGATTATTTATTTTTTATTTAAAATGATTCTTTTCGATGCTGCTAGAAATGAAGTCTTAAATATATCAAAATCAGAAATATCTTCACAACTTGAACCTAATAGGAAGCGTACCCCTTCAGAAAAATCCTATTATTTATCCATCTTTGTTTCAAAAAATAAAAAACAAATTGATGTCCTAAAGGAAGACCCTCTTATCACTTCTAGTTTTATAAACAAGATGAGCAAGCTAAATGCTGATGAAAACAAATTATATTTTATCGAACTGCAAACAAAATCACATGGAAAAAAACATATAATTTATATGTGCAGCCCTCTTTACGATCGTGATCAAAAATTAGGATATCTTTGGGTCGTTAAGGATTTAAGCTACTTTCATGAACAGTTGGAAAAGTGGTTCTTTCTCTTATTCATTGTTAGTGCACTCAGTAGTTTTGCCTCTTTTCTCCTTGCTAATCATTTATCTAAGCGTGCTATTGAACCCATAAAAAGAAATTATGAAAAGCAACGAGAATTTGTATCAAACGCCTCTCATGAGCTTCGTGCTCCATTGAGCGTTTTTACAACATCTCTTGAGGTTTTAGAGCAAGAAATGGACAATTGCTCTTCGTTTACAAAACAAATTATTCTCGATTTAAAAGATGAAGGAAGACAAATGAATCAATTAGTTGACCATTTGCTAACTCTTGCAAAAACAGATCAAGGGAAGATAAAGCTTCATCATGTTGATTTTTCACTAAAAGAGTTCATACAATCGATCCTTGAGCAATACCAAAGAAAGGAGCATGAACGTTTCTTTCATTTAGATATGGTAGATGAACCTATGCTTGTTATGACAGATCCATCTTACCTAAAGCAAATACTCTATATTCTTTTAGACAACGCATGTAAATATACTGAACATCAGGGGCAAATTTTGCTGAAAGCGTGGGCAAGAAATGAAAAAGACGTTGCTATTTCCGTTTCAGACAACGGAATAGGCATACCAGAAGCTGACCAACCTTTTATATTTGATCGTTTTTATCGAGTAGAAAAAGGGAGGTCTCGAAAATTTGGGGGCAGCGGTTTAGGTCTTTCCATCGCAAAAGAGTTCATCCTCGATCAAAATGGGACGATTGAAGTCAAAAGTAAGCCGGGGGAAGGAAGTACATTTATCATTACCTTACCTATTTTACCTTCTTAATTTTTTCAGCTTATTTTCAGCTTTCTTTTGTATGCTTACCTTGTTTTCATAATAAAAGGAGTGAGAGTATATGTTGTCAACACCGCTTCACCCATTATTGGTTCACTTTCCAATTGCACTATTGATTATGGGGGTTATCGCACAATTCCTCGCACTATGGAAAAAAGATTTTTTTGATAAGCTTGCATTATTTTTATTTTCATCTGGTCTATTTACTGGAATTCTCTCCTACCTTACTGGTGACGGAGCAGAAGAGTTTGCTGAAAGAAACGGAAACGAAATCAGTTCTATCGTCCATATTCATGAAAGGTATGCACTCATCACCCTTTTAATCTTTGGCGTGATTGTTGCTTTAAAAATAGTAAGACATTATCGAAAACAATCCTTTTTACTCCCTCTCATTCTTATTTTTTGTATTGCTGGGGCAACAACCTTGACTTTAACTGGACATTACGGCGGAAAAATGGTGTACCACCCTACTTCACAAAGTGGATCTATTTTTTATGAGGAAAAAGAAGATAGAGAGTAATTTTTTATAACTTTATTCTGAAAGGTAGAGAAGCAGCTACCTTTCAGAATATTTTTTTACTTATATTGAATAAATGATGAATATTTTTTTCGTAATTCATACATGTTTTGTAGTTGATGCAACGCATTTTTTTCATCTTTTTTTACAATCGCTACCGTTAATGAATCAATTAAGGCAACTGGTGCAACTAATGAATGAAACTCGAACATTTTTCCTCTGCATGTGTATAAAACCAAATCAGCAGCATCTCTTAAATTGGACACCAACATATCCGTAATAAGAACGGAAGGACATTGAGCTTCCTTTGCCAAATCTAATAGTAATTTAGACTCTGGTGTTGAATTAGCAAAACCAAACACGATTAGTAAATCGGATTGTCCGATATTTCCTACAGACTCAAATAGCTCCCACCCTCCTTTAGAAATGTGATGAATACGATATCCTAGACGGTTAAGACGAAATTGCAGCAGCTCACACAAAGAATGGGATGGACCCGATCCATAAAGGAAAATCTGATCTGCTTGAATAATTTGATTAACCGTGTCATTAAAATCAGATCTAGCAAGAGAATTCATTGTTTCAGCAAGGTTCCTCATTTCCAATTGAATCATTTCGCTAAATAGATCATGATCCGCAACCTTCTCCATTTTGTCCTTCATTTTGACTACGGGTGTCGTCTCTTTTTCTGATTTCAGCTGTTGCTTAAAGTGCTTCAAATTGTTATACCCTATAACATTCCAAAATCTTGATACGGTTGAGATACTAACTCCAGATTGCCTTGCTATGTCCTGCTCTGTTAAAAAAGGAAGGCTTTCTAGCTGTTTATAGATAAAATCCGCCACTTTTTTTTGACTGTGCGAGAGATTTTTAGATTCGAAGTTTAATTTGACCATCCATACTCACCTCCCCTTATTTCTATCATGAGAGATTTGAAAGTACAACGAAGATGAAAGTTTTTTATCATATGAAATGTTTTTGATAAAAAATTTGCATTTCGTTTACATTATTAACAAATCTACTAAACATTATATTTATAAAATGAACATTGAATAATCCAATGGGAGGTACTATGAATGAATCCTACTCTATCAACAAGGCAGGTTCAGCAAGGTCAATCACAAAAATTAATGATATTTGTCTTATCAATGGCGCTTTTCGGTTTAGGTGATTTAGTTACTGAAATGATTCCAGATGTTGCAATTGGGTCAATCGAACTTGGAATCCCTTATTTTGGTTTTATCGGTCTAATTTTAGTGATGCTGTTAAACCCCTTTTATGCAGCTCTTGGTGCATCTGTTGGGGAGGTTATTTTTTCAGACCTCCTTATGGGTGACTTTGGTGGACTTGGAGAAATTGAAGGCGTTCTTACTTTATTTATTGGCCTATACATCGCAGGTTTAATGGTCAAAAATTTAAAAAGTAAAGCTTCGATTGCAGCTGCTGGAATGGTAGGTGTAGCCGTAGAACAGGTATTAAGTGGTCTAGCAGACTGTATTAAGGTTTGGATTGGCGTTAGTGATATAGACGCTATTAAAGGGTTGCCAGAAAGTATTCTCGTCCTAGAAATCATTGAATGTTCAATGGAGTTTGTTGTTGCTGGGATTATCGTTGGGATCATTCCTGCCATGTACTTAATCCCTCGATTACACGGCAAAATTGAACCTCTTCTAGGAATGAAACCACGAGAAGGAAGCATCTCTAAAGTAGCGGCTGGTTCATTCCTTGCTTTAGCGGCTGGTGTATTTGTTGTGGCGATGCTTTTTGGAGTTTTAGGTGAAGTTGTCGACATTGGGGCATGGAAGCCTGATTTTATCGACCAATTCGGAGATGGATTTGTGTGGATAGGCATTGTAATCGCTGCTGTAGTCGTTGCTATTGTATTTTTCATTAAATCCAAATCACGTAACAAAGAATATACAAGGGCAGGGTAGATAAATGAGTCAAGAAATCATCAAGGTTGAACAATTATCATTCCGGTATCCTGGTTCAACGAAAGAGGTATTAAAGGATATTCATCTAACCATTAATAAAGGCGATTTTATCGCTGTCATTGGAAGCAACGGCAGCGGTAAGTCTACCCTTTGCAAAACCTTTAATGGCCTTATTCCTCATTATTATATCGGAGATTTTTCAGGCAAGGCTAGCGTTTTCGAAACAGATACCTTGATGTGCTCTGTTGCAGAAATGTCAAAGTATGTAGGCTATGTTTATCAAGATTTTGAAAATCAATTAGTACGTCCAAAAGTATATGATGAAATGATTTTTTCCCGAATGAACTTTGGATTTGCAGATTATAAGGAAAAGGCTGATGAGATCTTGGAGCTGTTAGAATTGAATCACCTTCGTGATCAGTTCATTTGGCAGTTAAGCGGCGGGCAAAAGCATATGGTTGCCTTGGCTAGTGTTCTGACAATGGACCCGGAAATGATTATTATCGATGAACCTGCAGCTCAATTAGATCCTATGAATGCCGTTCATATTTATCATGTACTGAAAATGCTAAATGAGCAATTTAATAAAACGATTATTGTGATTGAACATCATACGGAATTTATTGCTGAATATTGTAAGTCTGTTATTTTAATGGATCAAGGAAAATTAATTTGGAAAAAGCCAGTTGATCTCGCATTAAACGAAGTGGACACACTTTTGGAGCGGAACATTTTCCCGCCTCAAGTGACACTAGCCGCTTATAAAGCGAATTGGAGCTTGAAACCTTATCCTGTGAGTCTAAAACAGGGAATTCAGTATTTTAACCATGCAAAATCCCTCACTTCAAATACAAGCGATGCTTTCACAAATACAGATCGATCACAACAAAATCAGCCACTTATTGAGATGAAGGATGTATTTCACGGGTACAAAGCAATAGATAAGTCAGATAAGAGAATACTAGACGGGATTGATTTGAGTTTTTATGAAGGTGACCGAGTCGCTCTTGTTGGGGTTAATGGAGCTGGAAAGTCCACTATACAAAAAATCATTACCGGTATCCAAAAGCCAAAAGAAGGAACGGTGACGGTTCTTGGAAAAAATACAAGAGATATATCCCCAGAGGAACTAGCAGAATCGGTCACCTATATTTATCAAGATCCAGAAAAAATGTTTATCGCTGACAATATTCGGGCAGATATTGAATATTTTTTAAAGGCACGTAATGTTCCTGACCGTGATCCTTTTGTAGATAAACTCATCAAACAATTTTATCTAGAGGAACTGCAAGATCATGATGGTCGGCTGCTTAGCGGCGGGCAACAGCGTAGAGCATCTCTTGCAATAGGAGTTGCGATGCGTCCAGAAATTATGTTGCTTGATGAGCCAACTGCCAGCTTAGATGTATCAAGCCGTAAAGAAATCGTTTCTATGCTAGATCAATTAAAAGATCATGTAAAAACGATCATAATAGCTACTCATGATATGCAGCTAGCTGCATCATGGGCAAATCGAATTATCGTAATGAAGGATGGTCAAGTGCTAGCAGACATAAACGGGCTGCAATTATTTACGAATCCTTTCTTAATGAGAGAAGCTGGTCTAAGACCTCCGCAAATTACAGAGCTTAGTCATGCAATTGAGCTGCATCCTCCAGCATTAAGTGTGGAGGAGTTCTGTGATCGAATAAGCACTAGGAGGGATGACGTTGAGTTATATCGAGAAGATATTAAGTAATTTTTCATTAGAAAATTTGAAATTAACCTTATTTCGAACGGCATTTGTAAGGAAAGATACGTTTTTATCTAGATTTGATCCGAGAGTACTGCTTATTTGGTATATGTTTTTTGCGATCATTCCATGGTTTGTACACAATCGAATCGTGTTAGTCATATTTTTCGGGTTCATGCTTCTTATTGCTTCGATTTCCAGGATTAGCGGCTTCATCATTATGATGCTGGCATTTACTACAATTTGTAATCTAGTATCGATCGTTTTGATTACGCTATTTTTGAGTGGCGATCTCAAAGTCTTTCTAGCCATATTGACACTTACCTTAAAATTGGTAACGGTCGCTCTTGCCAGTTTGGCTGTTTTTTCAAGCCTCGATCCAGAGAAATTTAGTGATGCATTGCTCAGCTTTGGTTTACCTGGACAACTAAGCTTTGGCGTTTCCTATGGATATCGAATGATTCCTATTCTTGTCGAGGAGTACCATCAAATTATAAACTCCTATCGATTAAGGGGAAAAATGCCTGTTCACAAAGGTTTTTTACGTTGGAGACAGCTTATATATATTAGTAAAATTGCCGTGATCGCTTTTTATCCAATGATATTAAATACAGCGAAGCGGACACGTACAACCGTTGAAGCTTTGGAAGTGAAAGGCTTTACCTATGGGCTGCACAATCCAGAAGCAAAACGATTGAAGTTATCTTATTTAAGAATACGCCAAAAAGATATGCTCTTTTTAGGAGCGACAATCCTTTTTATGGCTCTCACTTTTTATGTTGGAAATATTTATCAAATGTAACTACTTAGAGGAAGGAAGAATGATTTATGTTTATCGATTTTCACACACATACAAAAATGTCTAAGGATGTAGATTTTAATATTGGCTACTTTAAGAACATGATAAAAAGTGCTCGAAAAAATGGATTGACCGCCATAGCGTTAACGGAGCATTTTAACACGCGCCGATTTGAAGATATTTATGATACATTAGATCAACACTACTCATATACGCAATATTATGATGTTGACGGATTCAAGGTATTTAGCGGTATGGAGATTGATATTAAGGAAACAGGGCACATTTTATTAATCGGTCATCGAGATGACATTCGTAAAATCCGATCTCATTTTGCAGACCGAACGGATAAAGACAACTTCCCATCATTCGATGAGCTTTTTGACATTGCCCACTCTTTTAATCTATTAAAGATTGGTGGACATCCTACTCGAAAATCAACCCCTCTTATTCATCTTGGGGATGATCGCCTGCAGCAATTTGATGCCTTTGACTTAAATGGCAAGGATGTCGCCAAGCAGCCTTTTACACAAGAAGAAGTGATTGCACTAGGACAAAGATTGAATAAACCAGTCGTTGCAGGCAGTGATTCACACTTACCCGTCCAGTTTGGTTGTGTGAAAAATCAATTCTTTGAAGAGTGTGACTCCATTGATCAGCTTCGCAATTGCATGCTTTCTAATAATTATAAAGTAATCGTATCAAATGAAGCAGCGAAGAAAGTAAAAGAAGCAAGTTTTATGAAAGAAACAATCAAATTACTAAAACACGTGTACTAAATTTTTAATATTATTCTATTAAATAGCCCCCTTTATCCAAATATAGCAGTATAATAATTAATAAATGTTAATTATTCGGAGGGGTTACTTTGGAAGGGTTGCTTAATAGACTTGAAGAAATTTTTCCAGAAATGGTGGAGCTTAGACGCTATTTTCATCAGTATCCAGAACTATCTTTTCAAGAAGTAAATACAGCAGCAAAAATCGCAGAGTACTTAAAGGATCTAGGGATTGAAGTGAAAACAGGTGTTGGCGGAAATGGGGTCGTCGGCTACATTAAAGGCGGGAAGCCTGGTAAAACTGTTGCATTACGAGCGGACTTTGATGCGCTTCCTCTTCAGGATGAAAAAGGGGTCGAATATAAATCCAAGGTTCCTGGGGTAATGCATGCTTGCGGACATGATGCCCATACCTCTACGTTACTCGGGATCGCGAAGGTTTTATCTGAAGCAAAAGATGATCTGAACGGAAATGTAGTCTTAATCCACCAATTTGGCGAAGAAATTTCACCCGGGGGAGCAAAACCAATGATTGAAGCCGGTTGTCTAGATGGAGTCGATGCCATCTTTGGCACCCATCTTTGGTCAACTATTCCGGTTGGGGAAATTGGCTATCGCAGCGGTCCGATTATGGCGGCAGCGGATAAATTTGAAATTAAGCTTTTCGGGAAGGGCGGTCACGGATCTGCTCCGCATCAAACGGTCGATTCGATCGTATTAGGAACGACGATAATTCAACAGCTTCAGCAAATCGTTAGCAGACGAGTCGATCCTTTAAAACCGGCTGTTCTATCGGTTGGAAAGTTCCATTCTGGAAATGCATTTAACATTATCGCAGATTCAGCCGAAATTGAAGGAACTGTGCGCACCTTTGATACAGATGTTCAAGATTTCATCATCGCAGAAATGGAAAAAGTGATTAAAACTACTTGTGAAGGCTTTGGTGCCACTTATGAATTTAACTTTTTAAAAGGGTACCCTGCTGTCGTTAATCATCCTGCAGAAACAGATCTCATTGTTCAGCATGCCATTCCAATCATTGGGGGAGAAAACGTGAAGGAAGTCACCCCTATTATGGGCGGAGAGGACTTTGCGTATTATTTAGAAAAGGTTCCTGGTACCTTCATTTTAACAGGTGCAGGAAGCGAGGAAAGCGGGGCGATCTACCCTCACCATCACCCTAAATTTAACATCGATGAAAAATCGATGCTCATCGCAGCAAAAATTTTGCTTTCAACCTCAATTGGTTATTTGAATAAGGAAAGTGCTGGCTTGAAAGAGAAGGTTACAACAGAAAATTAAGTGAAACGATATAGATCCCATCCAATAAGAAGCTCTTAATCTCGTGCTTATTGGGTGAGATTTTTACTTTCACTTTAAAAAAACTACTATCGCTTTCAGCAGAACCTGTATCGATTAAAACATTTGCTAATTTCATACTTTTCCCGCGAAAAGTGATTTTTGCTTTTACAAAAGGTAAGCCAACTACTTCTTTAATACTAATCATATTCTTCTCAAACCTATCCATTTCTTCTCACGAATATCAAGATTTTCTCTTGAAGTATGAAAAAAATAAAATTCACGATTCGGCTTATGTTTGTGTAATTCAGAATGTCTGTGTTTACCATAAGATTAAAAGTCGGAAAAAGAGGACTATTCGCCACGAGCAAAAGAAGAGAGCCAAACGCAAACAACCACCAACCAAAATTTTTCAGCTTTTGATAGTTAAAGAACTTTATGGTTGCTACCATGATCAACCCAATAACGATGCCACCGATCTTGCTCGTCCAACTTAAATACAATCCTCCATTGCCATTAAAAAGAACCATTGGCAAAAATCCAAGTCCCAACACAATTAGAAACAAGCTAACCAATCCCCATTCGATTTTTGGCTGATAAAGGTTGTTGAATTTCTGCCCGATTATATCTGGGTTGCCCATCTGCTCTACTGCTTTTTGTTCAGCTTCTTGTTCGGAAAGCCCCTCTTTAACGAAGTCCTTTTTGTTTCTCTAAGATGATGCTCAAGCTCCTCTGCCACTAGTTTTATCGCTTCCTTGGAGCGGATTTGCTTTGTGACTGCATCCAAAAAGTTCTGTTTATCATTCATGACAAGCTCCCTCCTTGCAGCTTTCGTAGGATAAGAGTCTTAGCTCGCTTACTTTTCTCAACCTTATTTAATACTTTTTGTCCCTTTTGATTTAAAGCATAATATTTCAATTTATGATCGTCCCAACGAGTGGCAAGATAGCCTTTTTGTTCAAGCTGATGCAGCAATGTATATAAAAACCCTTCCCGATGATCAAATTTCGTAAACCCTCTTGCTGTAATCAACTTTCTTAATTCAACACCTGTTCTTTCTTGAACAAGCAATTGCAATACTGCTTCCACGACATTTTCTTGTTTAATATCCCTACGAACAGCTTCACGATGCTTTTCGGAAAACACCAGGTCTTTATAAACACTATTTTTCATCGATTGGCGGAGATTTTGTAATTGCTTATCCATGTCAGCAACCCTCCAGTTCTACTTTTAAAAGCTCTTTTGCCCGCTTTAACCTTGTTTTTATGGTGTTTATTTTTACATCGATGATGGCTTCTATTTCCTTTATTGAAAGTTCCTCAAAATAATAGAGATAGATCACTTCTCGATATTTGACTGGAAGACGAAGTACCGCATGGGCAAGTACTTCTTCACTTTCCTTATTAAGAATATCTTGCTCAACATTTTGAGTTGCAGGACCCGTAAAGCTTGCCATTTTCTCTGTCATCCATACTTTCCGATGATACCAGCTTTTTAAATAATCCTTGCAATGATTAATCGCAATCCGCCATAGCCACGTTTTAAATTTGGCATCCCTCTGATAGGTATGAAGAGCTTTATAGCATTTTACAAAAATTTCCTGTGTCAAATCCTCCACTACGGATTGATTATGTACATAGGAATAGACCAATTCTAAAATAGATTGACCGTACCTAATCATCATTTCATCTAATAATGCTTCTTCATTTTCAAGTTCTAATAACTCTGAAACAGACTCTTCCAAATGGACGCTCACCTCTTTTTATTTATTAGACGATTTACATAAGGGGGGAAGTTTGGTAAAAACAAAAACTCTTTACAACATAATTATGTATTATTATCCGATAAATTAGAGGCTCAACTTTTAGAATTTTAGACAGTATGATATTTTATAAAAGAAAAAAGGAACAGATCGTTTGTTTCAACAGAGTAAAATAAGCTCCTTGAATGACTTGATCCATTCCTTCTTTAATTCGATTTATTTTAAATACAGAAATGCTATTAATTTCCTTTATTAAGAAATAGATGTAGTGAATGTTTAAAATATTAATATAGAATTATCAATCTATTATTCTCCTTTAGCCTCGTCCAAACACCCAGCCCCCGTTTACATTCAGTATTTCTCCAGTAATAAATGAAGCTTCAGAAGATGCCAAATACCTGACTGCAGAAGCTACATCCTCTACTTGTCCAGCTCTGTTTAAAGGGACCTGATCAATGATTCCTTGAATGGCATCGCTCGGCCAATCCCCAGTGAACCCAGTCTTTTCTATGAATCCTGGGTTAACAGCATTTACAGTAATACCCTGAGGACTTAGTTCTCGAGCTAAACTATAAGTCAACCCATGAAGACCCGCTTTTGCAGATGCATAACCTAAAGCTCCTGGGCTCCTTCCTCCTGTAATACCAGCAATTGAACCTATATTAATGATTCTTCCTCCAGGTCTTGTTAAGTATTTTGCAATAGCGACAGACATTAAGTAACTTCCTTTAAGGATCGTGTCAACCATGCTGTCCCATGCTTCTTCTGCTTCTTTTAGATCCAAGTCGGTAGTCGTTCTTTTTATGTATCCAGCATTATTGACCAATACATCCACATGATTATATTTTTCTGTAATAGCTGCTCGTAATTTTTCAATTTGCTCTCTTTCAGAAATGTCAGCCTTTAGCCATGTGACATTATCTCCTAGCTCTTGTGCAGTACGAATAAGACGTTCTTCATTTCGACCAATAATGATAACATTGGAATCTTTGCTGAAGTTTTTTGCTATTGCTTTTCCTATTCCACTATTTCCTCCGGTTATGACAATGACTTTTTTTCTATCCACAATTGACCAGCCCTTTCTGAGAAACTATTTGATACCTTTTTTCTATTTATGAAAAGCTTGATTTTAATGAACACAAGAGATCTTCGCACATTCTTTTTCCCTTATTGTAATCCTATGGTAAATTTAAATAATCAATATGTAAAATATATATTTCGTTATCATTTAATACTTTGGAGGTATTAAAAGTTGGAACTGAGACATTTAAAATATTTTATAACGGTTGCAGAACAACTACATTTCGGACGTGCTGCAGAAATTCTAAAAATAGCGCAACCGCCATTAAGTCGACAAATACAGCAATTAGAACAAGAATTAGGGATCTTGCTTTTTGAACGAAGTAAAAGGCAAGTTCGTTTGACTGATGCAGGTCAAGTGTTGTTAGAGAGAGCCTATCAGATCTTTGAGGTGGTGGACGATTCGGTTCGTCAAGTTCAAAGAGCAGGGGGTGGCGAAAAAGGAAAAATTACCATAGGTTTTGTTACAACAGCCTCCTATGATGTATTACCAAAAATATTGAGAGAATATCAGTTACGATATCCAGATGTGGAAATGGAATTAAGAGAGTTAACGACTACTAAGCAAATTGAAGCATTAAAAAAAGGGGAATTAGATGTGAGCTTCTCAAGGTTACCATCAGATGAAAAATTGCTAAATAAAAAAACAGTATTGCATGAAACATTGATTGTGGCATTTCCTGAGAGCCATCCCTTTGCAGATAAGAGAAAAATTCATTTATCAGATTTAAAAAATGAATCTTTTATTATTTTTCCCCGCCATATGGGACCTAACTATTATGATGAAATCATCAAACTATGCATAGATTCAGGTTTTTCTCCTAGAATTGTCCAAGAAGCCAAACATATGCATACAACGATCAATTTAATATCCTCTGGAATTGGTTTATCCATTGTCCCTAGTTCAGTAAGAAGGTTAAAGAGACAAGGGGTCGTATATCGTGATTTAGTTGAGGTTACAAATGGGTTCGAGATAGCTGCAATATGGAAAAAAGATAACTCTCGTGCAGTTGTACAAAATTTTATTTCCTTATTAGAATCAATTTAGATCGTACTAGTAAGTTGAGAGATGATAAAATATATAACCTTTTCTATCTCTTTAAATAAGGAGATAACAAGCAAATTTTTTCATCTCCTCCCATTATTTTGTTAAGATTGTGTTGAACCTAACAAAAGGAGATGCTTATTAGTGACAAAACTTGTGAAAATAGGGAAGTCAGATTTATACGTGAATCCGATTGGTCTTGGTACAAATGCAGTAGGCGGGCATAATTTATACCCTAATTTAGATGAAGAAGAAGGTAAAAACCTTGTAAGGACCGCTTTGAGCAACGGGATGAACTTTTTGGATACAGCATTTATTTATGGTCCGAAGCGTTCAGAAGAATTAATTGGAGAAGTGATCAAAGAAACAGGGAAACGTGAGGATGTTGTGATCGCAACCAAAGGGGCTCATAAATTTGTGAACAATCAAATAGTGCTTGATAATTCACCTTCCTTCTTAAAGCAATCTGTAGAGGATAGTTTAAAGCGGCTGCAAACGGATTACATCGATTTGTATTATATCCATTTTCCTGATGAAGCAACTCCTAAAGATGAAGCGGTCGGCGCTTTAAAAGAATTAAAGGATCAAGGAAAAATTCGATCCATTGGTGTATCCAATTTTTCGTTAGAACAATTAAAAGAAGCAAACAAAGACGGCTATGTTGATGTCGTTCAAGATGAGTACAATCTAATTCAACGAGATGCGGAAAAAGATTTGCTTCCTTATACTGCACAAAATCATATTTCCTTTATTCCATACTTCCCATTGGCCTCAGGCTTGTTAGCCGGAAAATATAGCAAGGATACAACCTTCAATGACTTACGTGCAAATAAACCCCATTTTCAAAGAGACAATTTTATTAAAAACTTAGAAAAAGTCGATCAGCTGCGTCCTATCTCAGAAGCCAAAAATGTAGAAATCGCTCACATCGTTTTAGCCTGGTATTTAACCCAAGATTCAATTGATGTCCTCATACCAGGAGCAAAACGCGCCGAACAGGTCTTAAACAATCTAAAAACCATAGAGGTTCAATTATCGCCAGAAGAAATTGATAAAATCGATCAGATTTTTCAAGTGAAAGTCTATTAAAAACTCCTTTCTATAACCTGAGTGCCGTTGGATAAGGCACTCTTTTTTTCTTCCTCCATCCACTACCTTATAGAAATCGGTTTAACATTGGCAACTCCATGCTTTAATTAACCAATCTACTTTTTTCTTATTTACTTTTTTCCACATTTTAGATATAATTCCTTTTAAATGAAAATAATTACAGGCAATGAAGAGGAAAAGTAGAAGGATGATATCTTTCCCAGAGAGCTTCGGGAGCTGAAAAGAAGCAAAGATTTCCCTTTGAAAAATGGCCTTTGAGCCTCGCACTGAACGTATCATTGATACTAGTAGGATGCGACAAGAGTTGGCACTTGTTATCAAAACCACAGTATACGAGTAAGAATTTACTCCGTACTTAGTGAGGCTTTTGCATGCAAGTGCGAAAGTAAATAAAGGTGGTACCACGGGAATTCAAACCTCGTCCTTATCTATGACTAGATTAGGGCGGGGTTTTTTATTTTTCAATAAAGATTAGGAGGAATCTGACATGAGTATTTTTATTGGCGGAGCATGGCCTTATGCAAATGGCTCCTTGCATCTTGGTCATTTATCGAGCTTACTGCCAGGAGATATTTTAGCGAGGTATTTTCGTTTAAAAGGTGAGGACGTCCTTTATGTTTCAGGAAGCGATTGTAACGGGACGCCTATTGCAATTCGAGCTAAGCAAGAAGGCGTTTCACCTGCTGTCATTGCCGATCGTTATCATCATGAATTTAAAGACTGTTTAGAAAGATTAGGTTTTTCCTATGACATATACACTCGCACGGACTCAAAAGATCATCATGAAATCGTGCAGCAAATTTTTTTAAGCTTAATTGAAAATGGTTTGATTTATAAGAAAGAGATTGAACAAGCGTATTGTGACACATATGAACAGTTTCTCCCGGATCGATATGTAGAAGGAATTTGTCCCAATTGCGGAAAGCCAGCACGTGGCGATCAGTGCGATTATTGCTCTACAATCTTAGACCCGCTCGATTTGCTTGAAAAGACATGCAAGCTGTGCGGCGAGCCTCCTTCCATAAAAAAGACCGAGCATTTTTATTTTGCGTTAAGTTCCTTCCAAGCGGATCTTGAGCAATTTGTGAAAGAAGCAAAAGAATCAAAGGCTTGGCGAGAAAATGCAATACAATTATCTGAAAGATATTTGCATGAAGGACTGCAGGATCGCGCTGTTTCTAGAGATTTACCAATTGGAGTCCCAGTACCTGTTCCCGGCTTCGAAGAAAAAAAGATCTATGTATGGATAGAAGCTGTTGCGGGTTATTATACTGCCAGTAAGCAATGGGCAAAGGAGACCAATCAGGATGATGCTCTATTTTGGACAAAAGATGCAGAAACCTACTATGTACATGGTAAAGATAACATCCCCTTTCACTCCATTATATGGACAGCGATTTTAAAAGGAATCGGTGTACAAGGATTGCCAAAGCATATCATCTCCAATGAATATGTCACACTTGAAAAAAAGAAAATATCAACGAGCCAAAATTGGGCAGTATGGGTTCCGGATATTTTAGAAAGGTATCATCCCGACTCTATCCGATACTTTTTAACCGTGAATGCCCCTGAAAATCGTGATACCGATTTTTCATGGCGGGAGTTTATATACAGCCACAATAGCGAGCTGTTAGGAGCTTACGGAAATCTAGTAAACCGAACCTTAAAGTTTATCAAAAAATATTTTGAAGGAGACATTCCAGAGGGTGAAATCAATCAAGCAATTCAAACAAGGATTGAAGATTTATATCAAAGAATTGGCTTTTTGATTAAGGATGCTCATTTTAAGCAAGCGATTGAGGAAATCTTTGAATTTGTACGTGAAGGCAACAAATATTTTGATGCAGAACAGCCTTGGAAGCAAATTAACGAAAACAAACAAGCCTGTCAAAATACAATGGTGAACTGCGTTCTGATTATTGCTAATTTAGCTCAATTACTAAGTCCCTTCCTTCCTTTTTCAAGTGAAGAAGTAAAAGAGTTGTTAGGACTTTCAAAATTAGAGTGGCAACCTATAACTTGCCCTCCCAAAAAACTTAACAAAGTAAAACCGCTTTTTGAAAGAATTGATGTAAAAAGAATCGATGAAGAGCTTGAGAAGTTAAATTATCAGGCAAATTAATATTTATTCATGGGTTATTCTAAATATTTTTAACAAAAAGGAGTATCTAATGGAAAAGTTAAACACCTTTATTCTTACATCATTAAAAAATGTTAAAAGGGATTATTCTACATCCGCTGTCGTTATCGGCTTAATTGCAACTCTAGTTTCATATGCAGGTCCTTTATTAATCGTTTTCCAAGCAGCTAAAGTAGCTCATTTAAGTGAAGGCCTTGTTTCTTCCTGGATTTGGGCCATTTCGTTTGGCAGTGGATTAACTTGTATTTTATTAAGCCTCTGGTTCAAAGCACCAATTATAACGGCTTTTTCTACACCGGGGGCTGTATTATTAGTATCTAGTTGGAGTACATACTCTTACTCTGAAGCCATTGGAGCCTTTATCGTTTCAGCTGTTATTATTACGATTTTAGGCGTTACGGGTCTCTTCTCAAACATCATGAAAAAAATCCCTCAATCTATCACAACGGCAATGTTAGCAGGCATATTATTGCATTTCGGCATTAATGTATTTACTTCTTTAGGAAAACTGCCTTTTGTCGTTATCCCAATGATCGTATTTTATCTATTTTCCAAACGTTGGATTCCTAGATATGCTGTAATCGTATCGTTACTTACAGGGCTGTTTACAGCCTATTTAGCACATGAATTACATTTTCATAACGTTCATATTAATTTTGTCCATCCTATTATTACAGTACCTTCCTTTTCTATTAATGCTTTAATAGGAATTGGCATTCCGTTATGTATTGTCACTATGGCATCACAAAATGCACCTGGTATTAGTGTATTAAGAGCGGACGGTTATCAAACGCCTGTGAGTCCGCTTATTACTGCAACGGGTTTATCTTCTCTTGTCTTTGCACCATTTGGTTCTCATGGCATTAACTTGGCAGCGATCACAGCAGCGATCTGTACAGGAAAAGAAGCACATGCTAATCCTGATAAGCGCTATATAGCTGGGATATCTTGTGGAATATTTTATCTTATCTTTGGTATATTTGGAGCCACCATTGTTTCTTTATTTGCGGCTTTTGCTCTAGAATTAATTGCAGGAATTGCGGGAATTGCGCTGTTTGGATCATTAAGCTCCAGTTTAAGTGTTTCGATGCAAGGGGACAAAAAGGAAAGTGCTTTAATTACTTTTCTTGTTACAGCATCAGGAGTTTCTATATTTGGAATCGGATCAGCTTTTTGGGGGTTAATAGCTGGATTATTTGTTGATTGGATTTTATTTGGAAAAATGAGAAATCTTCATTTTAGACAACAAAAGCAAGAATTAAAATTATAGTAGGTTATTGAAGAATACAACAAAACCTCGTCCACCTTGGGGACGAGGTTTTCTTCTAAATTCTATATAAACACTACCGTTTCCCTTTTTCATAAGGAATACCTAAAGCCTTTGGTGCATCTGCACGACCGACAAATCCAGTTAGTGCTAAAATCGTTAAGACATATGGAGCAATCGTTAGAAGAATGGCAGGTATATCTTGTATGACAGGAAGCTGCGCCCCAATAATCCCTAATGATTGAGCGAATCCGAAAAATAAGGCTGCTCCCATCGCTCCAATTGGATGCCACTTTCCAAAAATCAAGGCTGCCAGTGCTAAAAACCCTTGCCCAGAAATCGTTCCTCCTGAGAAATTTCCAGAAATGGATGCCGCATAAACAGCTCCCCCCACTCCGGCAAACGCTCCAGATATCATAACACTTATATAACGCATTTTGTTCACACGAACACCCATCGTATCAGCTGCCATTGGGTGCTCACCGACTGCCCGAAGTCTGAGGCCAAATGGCGTTTTATACACAACATACCAAACAGCAAAGGCCAATCCTATTGCAATATAAGAGGTAAGGGGAACAGATGAAAAGAAAATCCTTCCTATGATTGGGATATCTGAAAGAAAAGGCACATCCATTTTATTAATACGAAAATCAATGAAATCCGTCTGACCCTTCCCAAAAATCTTCTTAATTAAGAAAACGGAAAGACCCGCCGCTAGGAAGTTTAAGGCTACCCCACTGACCACTTGGTTTGCTTTTAAGGAAATGCTAGCGACCGCATGTAAAAGTGAAAACACGGCACAAACGACCGCTGCGACTATGATTGAAATCCATGGCGCTGCCGCACCTAATGTATCTTGAAAAAGTAAGGTAAAAGCAATACTCGTAAAGGCTCCGAATAGCATAAACCCTTCTAGAGCAATATTGACGACACCTGATCGCTCACTAAATAATCCGCCTAATGCTGTAAAGACTAGTGGTGCTGCTGAATATAAGGCGGTAGGGATAATGATGGCTAATATATCAATGAAATTCAACTATTTCCCCTCCTTGACGAAGCGGCCTAAAAACAAGCGAATTAAATAGCTGGCAGCTACAAAGAAAATAATAAAGGCAATGACGATTTTAACAAGCTCTGCTGGAACATCCGCCACAAAGTTCATAGCTGGTGCGGCTGTGTTTAATCCGCCAAATAAGGCAGCCGCTAAAATAATACCGATTGGATGACCAGCTCCTAACAACGCAACGGCAATTCCATCAAAGCCTGTCCCTGTAAAGGCCGATAAGCTAGACATATTTTGAAAGGTTCCTAGACCTTCCATTGCTCCTGCCAATCCTGCAAAGGCTCCAGATATAGCCATTGCCAGCATAATGTTTTTCTTCACATTCATCCCTGCATATTCAGAAGCATTTTGATTAAAGCCTACAGCTCGAATTTCATAGCCCCTTGTTGTTTTATTTAAGAAAAACCACATAATGATGGCAGCAATAATGGCAATAATAATTCCGTAATGAAGTCTCGAGTTCCCTGTTATTAATGAAAGAAAAGGAGAAGCTAATGAAGCTGTAGCTTTAATATCAAAAGACTTTTCATTGCCAGCATATAAAAAGCTTTTAATGACCCAGCTTGTTCCATTCAACGCAATATAGTTCATCATGATGGTCACAATAACCTCATGAACTTTATAACGGGCCTTTAAAAAGCCAGGAATCCAGCCCCAAACTGCTCCCGCTAAAGCAGCCACAATAATGGCGACAGGAAGATGGATGAATTTAGGAAGATCCATTGCATATCCTACCCATACAGATGCCATCCAGCCAACTAATAGCTGTCCCTCTACACCTATGTTAAACAAACCTGCCTTAAAGGCAAAAGCAACCGCGATCCCTGCTAAAATAAGCGGAGTCATCGCACGAATGGTTTCTCCAATCGCTTTTGGACTGCCAATCATCCCATCTAATAAGGCACTGTAGCCTGTAAAAGGGTCATAGCCGCCGATCAGCATGACCATTGCTCCGGCTACTAATCCAAGCACCGCAGCTAAAATGGGAACTAAAATAGTTAAAAAGGATTCTTTTTTTGTTCCTTGCATCATCTTCCTTCACCAGCCTTTTCCCGCTTTCCTCCCGCCATAAGGAAACCTAACTCTTGTTCATTCGTTTCCTTCGGATTCACAATATCAATAATTTGCCCTTCGTATATGACAGCAATGCGGTCGCTTAGATTTAATATTTCTTCTAGCTCCATTGACACAAGCAAAACTGCCTTTCCTTTATCACGTTCATCAATCAGCTTTGCATGAATGAATTCTATCGCACCAACGTCTAAACCTCTTGTTGGCTGCGCGGCAATAAGCAGATCAGGACTCCGATCAACTTCCCTTGCGATAATCGCCTTCTGCTGATTTCCTCCAGATAGCGCTCTAGCCGGAGTATAGTCACTTGGCGTACGTACATCAAATTCTTTAATTAATGCTTTTGCTTTTTCATCTATTTTTTTTTGATTTAAAATGCCTGACTTAGAAAATGGAGGCTTATAATATGTTTGCAAGACGATATTGTCCCCAATTGTATAATCAAGCACAAGTCCATGCTTATGACGATCCTGCGGTATATGCCCAACACCTGATTCCGTAATTTTCCTTGTCTTCATAGATGATATTTCTTTTCCACGCAATTGGATTGAACCTGATGTTGACTTCCTCAGCCCTGTAATGGCCTCAATCAGTTCCGTCTGTCCATTTCCGTCAACGCCTGCAATGCCAACGATTTCTCCAGCACGGATCTTTAAGTTTAACCCTTTTACCACTTCAACTCCACGGACATCCTTAACCACTAATTGATCGACAGTGAGAACATTCTCTTTTGGAGCTGCCTCCTTTTTATCTGTTTGAAAAAGCACCTCACGTCCAACCATTAAAGAAGCTAGCTCATTAGGATTGGTGTCTGCCACCTTTACCGTTTTGATTCCTGTTCCCTTCCGAATTACGGTACATTGATCACATACAGACATAATTTCCTTAAGCTTATGTGTTATCAAGATGATCGACTTACCTTCATGCACCAAACGCTTCATGATTTTAATTAATTCCGCAATTTCTTGAGGTGTTAAGGCGGCTGTCGGTTCATCAAAAATTAAGATATCGGCACCTTGATACAATATTTTCAATATTTCCACTCGCTGCTGAACACCTACAGATAAATCTTCAATTTTGGCAAATGGATCAACAGCTAGTCCATATTTCTCTGAGATTTCTTGAATGTTTTTCGCTGCTTCCTTTATGTTTACTTTCCCGCCTTTAGTAGGCTCATTCCCTAAAATGATATTTTCTGTTACCGTAAAGTTTTGAACGAGCATAAAGTGCTGATGAACCATGCCAATCCCTAGTTTATTTGCTACATTCGGGTTTGTTATTTTGACTTTGTGGCCTTTGACTTTTATATCCCCTTTATCTGGTTGATAAAGGCCGAACAAGATATTCATTAACGTAGACTTTCCAGCTCCATTCTCCCCAAGCAAAGCGTGAATTTCACCTTTTTTTACTTGAAGCGTAATGTTATCATTCGCAACAATACCTGGAAACTCCTTACGTATATTGAGCATTTCAATTACATATTCCAACCTATTCACTCCTTATAGGTTTTCTAAAAACCGCATTAGTAGTTGCAGCAAAACAATTTAATAGGTGCACAAACCCCACTCTGTTTCTTCCACTTAAATATCGTCAGAACATGGATGGGTCGCTCTCAAGTGAAGAGCGACCTTTTTTATCAAAAAATTAAGACTATTTAGATTTCCGAGTAATGACAATAAGAATTATCAGGTGAAGGATCCACTTCACCTGATTCCTTTATAAAGCCTTTATTTTACAGAAAAGCTTTTAAATTCTTCATCTGTTTTCGGTACTTTCACTTCGCCACTTAAAATTTTTGCCTTCCATTCATCTGCAAGCTTCATTTCTTCGTCGCTCAGATTTCCTTTTGCAAGCTTAATTCCATCTTCTTTAAGACCGAACACAACATCTTTTCCACCTGGAAATTTTCCTTCCATCGCTTGCTTTGTAGTTTCATATGTAGCGATATCTACACGTTTAACCATGGACGTTAATGTTACATTTTCCGGCATTCCTTCTTCGTGTTGATCACGGTCAACCCCAATGACCCAAACGTCTTGTCCTTTTTTCTTACGATTTTTTGCTTCAGTAAATACTCCGTTCCCTGTACCACCTGCTGCGATATAAATGATATCAGCACCTTTATCGTACATAGTAGATGCGATTGTTGCTCCTTTATCTGGAGCAGAAAAACTTTCAGCATACTGCGCAAGTACTTCTACATTTGGATTAACAGCTTTCGCTCCCGCTTTAAAGCCATTTTCAAATTTTTTGATTAACGGTGAATTAATGCCGCCAACAAAACCAATTTTATTCGATTTAGAATGCTTTGCTGCTACTGCACCTGCTAGGAAAGATCCTTGCTCTTCTTGGAAAGTAAGTGTAACAACATTATCCATTGAAACAGGTTGGAATTTTTCATCTAACAATAGGCTGTCCACTAACGCAAAGTGAGAATCAGGGTATTGACCAGCTGCTTTTTGTATCGTATCTTCCAGCTTAAAGCCGATTCCATAAGTTAAGTTATAACCGGCTTCTGCAAATTTCGTTACGTTAGGTTCGTATTCTGCTTGAGCAGTCGACTGCAAATATTTAAAGCCTTTGCCCTCATCAAGATTGTTTTCTTTTCCAAACTTCGTAATGCCTTCCCATGCAGATTGGTTAAAGGATTTGTCATCAATACCGCCTTCGTCCGTAACCATTCCAACTTTAAAATCAGATGTCTTACCGCTTTCCTTTGAACCTTCCTCCGCTCCACAAGCTCCTAGTACCGTACTTGCTGCTAATAATAAAGACAACGCTAAACCTACTCTTTTTTTCATCTTCTTTCCTCCTAAAGATTAATACATAAATTTCTAATTAAAAGGATTTTAAGCTACCATAACTATCTTAGGTTGTATCATTTTCATCCTGCTTATCCTTTTTAAACCAAATCTTCCTCAAAGGTCCTCTGATATCAGATGTCAGACCTTTAAATCTACACCTAAGATCTCATTCTAGAAATAAATGGTTAAAATGTCTATTAATTTGTCAGATTATTTAACACTATTTCTATCTTGTTTTTTATACGAAGTTGCATGAACCGCTTAACATCAAGGTTTTTATCACTGAGACTGCAAAAAAACCCAGGCTAATCACCTTCACTCTTTTCTAAAAGCGAAAATGGTCCACCTGGGTAAAAACCCCTTCTGTCATAATGCTTTGAAACAAACATTATGTACATCAATTATTCCCTTTCATTCCAAGAAGTAAAAGTAGAAGAATCTGGAGATATTTTCACTCATAGTCCTTTGGCTCCTCCCACAGCTGAAGCAGTGGGATTCTTTATCCCAAAAGCTCGTTAGATAGAGTTTTCTTTCACACATTCTATCTGCTGTGAGTTTTCCTATGTCCTACAAACCTTCGGTTTGCAAAGAGAATCTAATCTCTAGCGATTCTCATTAGGCTATCCCCGTGTGCCCCACGGTTAGAAATGACATTTACGCTACTTGAGGTTGGTTCATTTCAGAAAGTAATCTCAACCCTTCGGCCAAGATATTTTTAGATGCATTATGGTCCCGGTCGTGTATTTCTTGACAATTCGGACACGCCCATTCTCGCAAAGCTAAATTTTTAACGGATTTGTTTTTATAACCACAATTGTGACAAATTTGAGAAGATGCATAATTAGATCCAATAACCAGAAGTGTTTTGTTGTACCAATCACATTTATAAGTTAGCATTCTTCTAAATTCTGACCACGATACATCGGAAATCGCTTTTGCTAGATTTCCATTTTTCAATAGATTTTTCACCTTAATATCTTCAATGCAAATGACTTGGTTTTCATTCACCAGCATTGTCGTTATTTTTTGCAAAAAATCTTCTCTAGTGTTGGCTATTTTTTCGTGAACTTTTGCTACTTTTATCTTTTGTTTATACCAGTTTCGACTTCCGATCACTCTTCTTGAAAGAATTTTCTGTTCTTTTTTCATTTTTTCTTCAAGTTGATAAAAATGTTTAGGATTATGAATCACAGATCCATCTGAAAGGGTAGCAAATTTTTTTAAACCAAGATCTATCCCTGTTTGAAACGCACTTATTTGAGTAGGCTCTGTTTTGACTTCAGACAAAACAGAGACAAAATACTTACCTTCTGGTGTTCTTCGAACAGTGGCGTTAATAATTCTACCTTTTATTTCTTTTGATTTAGCAAAACGGACTTTCCCTACCTTTGGTAGAATGATAAAGTTTTCATCTACAATGCGAATAGTTCCTACTCCTTTGTTATAATTGCATTTAGATGTATAGGACTGAATTTCATTTTTCTTTGATTTAAATTTTGGTCTTCCTTTTTCTTTTTTATAATAAGCTTGATAAGCATCTCCTAAATTTTGAATAGAGTTTTGGATGGCTGTCGAATCAACTTCTTTTAACCACGGAGTGTTTTTCTTAAACTCAGTGCTATCTTTCATAGAAGCATTAGCACTAAATCTTGTACCTTTCCATTCATTTGAAAGAAGTTGTCCATTTTGAAACATTTCTTCTGTGATCCACCACAATAGATCTTTTTCTTTTTGTTTAGCTAATGCCAAATTAAATGAAAACCGACAACAACCTATCGTTTTTTTAATTTGAGTCGCTTGTTCAGTTGTAGGATATAGACGAAATTTAAATCCTTTATGATAGGTCCCCAATGTATAACCTCCTTCCGAACGTTTGTTTCTATTATTATATAATTTTAGAAATAAAAAAGACAAGAGGAACACTCTTATCAGCTGCCTGTATATTTTCAGATACTTGAAGCACCATAAACCTTTGATCTTTATGTTACTATGTATCCGATCTCACTTTCATCCCACGCCTGAAGGAGTGGGCTTTCTCGTTCGGAAAATCTGTAATTTAAGCTCACAGGATAGAAACGCTTAGGCCAATTCCTAAGTATATATAGAATAAAACGATATGATTTTATGATACTATGTCAGCATAGTATTTTAGTGTCAAGAATTAATTTAACAATTTTTAGTGGAAGTTCATCAGCAGGGAAGCTACCTCCCCTGCTGATGAACTTTCAACTCTGCTGTAAATATTTATGCAACCTCATGCTCGCTTTTTTCATTACGTTTGCTCTTTCGTTTCGGATGAAACAAGCTGTAAAGAACCGGAATAATAATTAACGTTAGAATTGTTGATGTTGTCAATCCTCCAATAACAACAACAGCTAATGATCGAGAAACAAGTCCAGCATGACTGGAAACAGCCATTGGGATAAGAGCCCCAACCGTTGCGATCGCTGTCATAAGGATTGGACGAATTCGGACAGCTCCTGCTTCAAGCAATGCTTCATGGATATTCAAACCTAGCTTTTCGTTTTGCTTTACACGATCGAGCAGCACAATCGCATTGGTCACTACGATTCCATTTAACATCATAATTCCGATCATAGCTGGCATACCAATTGGCTCTTTTACAACGAACAACCCAACTAAAGCTCCAATTAGTGAGAATGGAATGGCAAATAAGATCACAAATGGTGCCTTTCCTTCTCCAAAAGCGATGACCATGACCATATAGACGAGTAGAATACTAACTGCAATTGCAATCGTCATGTTTTTAAAGCCTTCATCCATCGCAGCCGAAGCACCTTCTTTATACCAGGACACTCCATTCGGCAAATCTAATTTTTCAAGCGCGGCATTCGCTTTATTACTTACTTCTCCTGTATTAGAATCTGTAATCGCTGCTTGCAGCATCACATATTCTTTACCATTTAAGTAACTAATTGATATTCTATTTTTTACTTTTTCAAGAGTCCCAAGCTCCTTTAAGGCAACCTCTTGACCTAATGGATTCTTTATTTTTTGCTCACCAAGCGTTTCAATAGAATGAACATCGTCTAATTGAAGCTTTAATTGCAAGTCGGTTTTATCTCCATCCATCTCAAGCTCCGTCACGGTATCACCCGTAATAAGGCTGCGAAGGCTTTGAGCGACCATTCCCGGCATGAAACCATGATCGATAAGCTTTTGCTCATCTAAATCCATATTGATTTCAGGCTTTTCTCCTTCAAGACTTGTGCTGACATCCGCTAATCCATTAATTTTTTTAAGCGTTTGAGTCATTTGCTCGCTGCCTGCTTTTATATCTTCAATATTTGGACCATTCACGATGATTTGTAAGTAAGATTGACCTCCACCAGTCATATCCCCAGTGCTAGTTAAAGTGATTTCCTTTGCACCTTTTATGCTCTTAAATTCATCACGCAGCTCTTTCTCTAATTTTTTAGCGTCTTTCACTGAATCCTTCATCTCAAAAGAAACAGATGCGGATCCTTCCTCTACAGAGGTTGCAATTTGCTTAACCTCTTTTCTATTTATTAAAATATTTTCTACCTGACTAGCGAGTTCATTGGTCTTCTCTGCCCCAATTCCTTGCTCCATGGAAATAGAGGTTCGGTACTCAAGTGATTCTTCTTGTGGTAAAAAGGTTGTTCCCAGTCTTGGCGCAATCGTCACGATACTTGTAGCTAATAATAGTACCGCAATAATTAATGTCAACGCTCGATGAGAAAGAGCCCATGCCAACGCCTTTCGGTATCCTTTTTGCAGCCCGTTTTCCTTATGTTCCTTCGGTTTCACTTTTAGTAAAAAGATTCTGGATAACAAAGGAACAATCGTGATTGCTGTCAGTAAAGAGAACAATAGCGAAATAACAACTGTCCATGCAAGCGGTGCAAAGAATCTTCCCACAATTCCCGGTACGAAAGCCATTGGCAAAAAGACGGCAACTGTCGTAATGGTTGATGATGTAATCGCATTTGCCACTTCTCTTGTCGACTCTTCGACGAGCTTATGATCACGATTTTTTGAAGCACTCACTCTACGGAATACATTTTCAATGACAACAATGGAGTCATCTACGACTCGACCAACCGCTACCGCGATCCCTGCTAGTGTCATAATGTTTAATGTGTACCCCAGCATTTTTAACAGTAAAAATGAGGAAAGGATGGAAAGCGGTATTGAAATAATGGCAATGAGAGTTGATCGAATGTTACGTAAGAACAGCAGCGTAACAACAATGGCCATTAATGCACCTAATATCGCTTCACGAAGCATTGATGAAACCGATTCTTGAATAGATACCGATTGATCGGAAAGAGTGACCAGCTTATAATTAGACGGAATGTCCATTTCCTTCAAGGTTTTATTCGCTTCTTTTACAATCGCAACCGTATTTTCTCCCGATTCAACCGTTAAATCGATGATCACAGCTGGCTTAGAATTGATTCTTGTAAAGTTTTTTTGCTCGTCATTTCCATAGGTAACATTGGCAATCTCTTTTAATTTTATTGATGGAATGGAAGGAGCCGATTCTCCTTCTTTAACCGTGGTTTGATTAGGCAATAGAAGGTTGATGTTTTGAATGTCCTCT
The DNA here is from genome assembly GCF_006546985.1 of Bacillus sp. 03113. GTDB lineage: Bacteria > Bacillota > Bacilli > Bacillales > Cytobacillaceae > VATK01. Next base: position 190,264 of record NZ_VATK01000001.1, on the reverse strand, counting down.
ACTGAGCTGAGTTCCTTGCTCACACGCACAGGTAATACTTCATCATTAACTGCTACTTCACCCGTTGGGATGGATAAATGATTGGCCATGATCGTTTGCTTAACTTCATCAAGTGTCAATCCATATTGTGTTAGCTTTTCTGGTAAAAGCTCGACATTCATCTTGTTTTCATCAATGCCCGCCGCCTTAACCTCTGCTACACCTTCAATCCCTTCTAAAGCAGGAACCACTTCTGTTTTAGCAAAATGTTGAATATCCTTTTGATCTCCATTTGCATAGAGACCTACTTTATACACGGCTTCCCCGTCAGGAGATTGGCGCATGAATTCTGGCTGCCCTGCCGTTTCTGGGAGCTTTATTTTTGAGATGGCTTGTCTTGCTAGATCCTCCCCATCATCCATATCTACACTCATTTCGTATTCGAGCGTAAGCCAGACTCCCCATGCTGTCGCATCGGAGTAAACATTTTTCACTCCTTTAATATTCATGGCTTCCTTCTGAACAGGCTCTGCAATATCCCTTGATGCCTGCTCCGGCGATGCACCTGGATAGGAAATAAACACACTTAAATAAGGAATATCGACTCCAGGATATTTTTCAATATTCATTTTCTGTACAGAATAAATCCCACCTCCAATCAGCATCGCAACAATTAAACATAAAGCGACCGTGTTTTTCATACTAAAACGAATAATCGATTTCATAAATGCCTCCTCAAAAATTGTCATTCTTTACAGTCTTTATCGTACTAAAATATCCACTTTTTGCATAATGCACCAGAGATTTAATTATAACTAAGACCTAAGACGTAGATTACAGGACCCTCTACCTCCACTATACAAAAGGAAAGTCATATGGCTGCAGTGCCAAATGACTATAATCTTTTTATGAATAATTAAAGAAAAAGCTTAATTATTCAACATCTACCTTTTCTATATTTCGAAATGACAAGTAAGCTATGAGCAATCCTAGGCAAGCCAGTGAAAGAGGAATCGCAATAATTGAATTCAATGAGAAGCCATTACTATTAGAACTTGTAATAGAAACGAGAATAACAGCTGTAACGATCGTTGCAGAGGTTGATTTTTTCTTCATTCCAAAAAAGAGAGAGATTAAACTTAATCCTGCAGCAGAAAACGCAGCTATCGCTAATTTAAATAACTCTTTTAAAATAAGATTTAAGGTAAGCTCACCTGAAATATTATGATACTTAGAATCAACGAAATATAGGAAAATAGCGATAAGAATATCAGAAAGAACAATCGCAATAAAGGTAAAGAGTATAACAATAAGAAGCTTTGCAACGATTAATTTTTTTCGATTAATTGGATACATAAATAATGTTGAAATCGTTTTACTCCTGTACTCCTCAATTACTAAGCGTGATATGAGAACAGCTGCAAATATGGTAAATGTTACTTGAACAAATGTTTCAATAGCAGTAAATCCGTCTTTATAGTCTTTAATTGTATGATCAAAATACATAAGAGTAATAAATCCAGCAATAGCAAGCATAGCAATAAAAGCATTCCTAATATACCCAGTGATTTTTACTTTTCTCAATTCTAAACTGATAAGCTTAAGCAACTCCAGCGCCTCCATTTATTAAATTTAGAAAGTAATCCTCAAGTGATTGCGTTTTCTTAACGATAGAATTTACGTCAATATTATTTAAAATCAATGTTTTCGTAATATGCTGTTGATCCGCATCTGCATCATAAATTCGAATCTTTCCATCTTCAAGCACGCGATAATTTGATAGATTTAATTTTTCTTCTATTACGAATGCCGTCTTTTTTGGATCAGGTGTGTCCAATTCAATATATTGGGAGTGTGTTTTCAAAATATGCTCCATCGTTACCTCTTTTATTAATTTTCCGTGATTGATAACCCCGATCGTATCTGCCATTTGTTCAATCTCTCCTAAAATATGACTAGAGATTAATATGGTTATGTTATATTCTTTGCTCAACATGAGTAATAACTCTCTGATTTCTTTAATTCCCACTGGGTCTAGACCATTGATCGGTTCATCTAAAATAAGGAGCTCTGGTTTCGTTACAATAGCTCTTGCAATCCCCAAACGCTGTTTCATTCCGAGGGAAAATTTTTTGACTGGTTTTTTATCAATGTCTTTTAAGCCTACTAGATCAAGCGTACGTTTGATAATCTTTTTATCGTAATACCCCATATATTCACAATGAAGATCCAGATTCTCATAGGCCGTAAGCTTGTCATAAAACACCGGGCTTTCAATGATGCTTCCCATTCTTTTTAACAATTCATAAGAGGTATCCGTTAACTTTTCTCCAAAAATTTCAATTTCGCCATTTGTTGGCTTGACTAAATTTGTGATCATTTTCATGATCGTTGTTTTCCCCGCTCCGTTCGGACCTAAAAGACCGTAAATCTCTCCCTTTTTTATTTTCATATTGACCGTTTGAACGATGCTATTTCCTTTATAGTTCTTTGATAATTGATTTGTTTGCAATAAGTAAGTCACGATCTTAACTCCTTTCAATTCTTATTACATTTATACTAACGCTTGATTTTTTCTTTTTTCTTACCCATTTCTTACAAAATTCTTAAGTTTGGAAGAAAAGTGCAAGCGCCCTGTTTAGCGACGTATGGACTGGGCCCCACTTCGACTGAGATAAAGGAAACACGATGAGCGCTAGCGAATCGATGTTGACTTATCGTAGGGAGGAGTGGGGTGGACATTAGTCGCTGGGCGCTTAAGCTAGACACCAGTCTAACTTCCAAAAATTAATACTTTCTTCGTTGAAAAAAACTAAAAGGTGATTTTTTTTAAATGAAAGGTGAAGGTCGTTTTTTCGAACGGCTTACTGTTAACGAATATGCCTCCACCCAAATTTTCAATCAGGTGTTTTGTTATTGTTAAACCGAGTCCGCTGCCTTGATATGCCTGGTTCCGTGAATCCTCAAGCGTGTACATTCTTTCAAAAATTTGTTCTTGTTCATACTCTCTGATTCCTTTTCCCTTATCCCATATATCCACATAGACAAACTTTTCATCGGAGCGTAAACTCAACCCTACCGTTTTGCCATCACTGCCATAAGTTATAGCATTTGAGATCAGGTTGTTAAAGACCCTTTCCAGTTCATCCTCGTTTCCTAATGCATATAAAGGATAACTGGGTACATCAATGACGACATCAAACCCTTTAGCTGTTAAAATGTCATAAAAAGCAAGGATATTTTTTTTACAAATTTCGTTCATATTTAATCTTTTTAAAGGGATTTCTTTATCTCCTGATTCCAGCTTAGCCAAATCAAAAAATTTATTCATAAGCTGTAGAACCTCTTGTGCTTTTCCATGTACCTTTAGAAGCAAATTAGCCCTTTCTTCCATAGACATTCCAGAATCATGAATAATCGTTTCAATATAACCTAGAACAACCGTTAATGGGGTCTTCAAATCATGGGAAAAATTAGAGAGCATCCTCTTCATGCTTTTTTCTGTTTTATGATATTTTGCCATTGTGCCTTGATTGAAATCTAATAGCTTATTAATCTCATTCAAAAGCTCCTTTATGTATCGATCATCCGTTACTACAAGCACCTTTTGTGAAAATTGCTGTTCGGTTATCTCTCTAAGCTTCTCATGAATATATCGAATATCAGCTGTTCGTTTCATTTGAGACATTTTTTGATAAATAATGTAAACCAATAGGGACAGGATTATAAAAAGATAAAAATAAGACATGTTAAAAATCTCCCAGCTTATAGCCAATTCCCCAAAGCGTTTGTATATATTTTGGCTGGGATGGGTCATCTTCTATTTTTTCTCTTAATCTTCTCATATGCACATTAATTACATTTTCGTCGCCAAAGTACTCCTCATTCCACACAGAGCTGTAGATTTGCGCTTTCGTAAAAACACGCTTTGGATTTGAAAAGAAAAGCTTTAGTATATGAAACTCTTTTAATGTAAGCTGGATTTCTTGTATGTCTCTATGTAATGAAAAACTTTCAACATTTAAGGTAAGATCACCAATTTTTATTACTTGATCTTTTTTTTCAGCAGAAGCGTATTGAGTGGCTCGGCGGATCGCAGCCTTAACTCTAGCTGAAAGCTCAATTAGAGAAAATGGTTTTGATAGATAGTCATCTGCACCAAAGCCTAACCCTAATGCTTTATCGACCTCCCCATCCTTTGCAGAAAGAATTAAGATGGGAATTAAGCTTCGCTCTCTTACGATTTTTAAAAAGTCGATTCCATTTAACTTAGGAAGCATAAGATCGAGAATAATTAAGTCATGGGTTTGATTCCTAAATAGCTCTAACGCTTGCTCACCATTATAACCAGGGTTAATCTCATAACCTTCCTTTTGCAAATAATTTTGCACCATTTCGCTAATTGATAGATCATCTTCCACGAGCAATATTTTATATGGCATATGTATTTCACTCCCTATTTAACAGTCGTTCACAATAAAAAAAGGATGTCCAAATTGTTTTTGGCATCCTTCTACGTTTCTATATAATGTCATTAATGACCTTCTTTTTCAAAAAAATTACTTTAGACTCAATCTGTTCCAGTCATATACAAGTCATCTTTTAACTTTAATAGCTCTGTTCCACTATCTATCGTTGTATTCTCATTAACGTTTAATGATAAGATATGACCGCTGACACCTGTTTGAATTTCTACCATTTGATTATCTTCCGTCTGAATAAGCATAAGTTTTTCCCATTCGTAAACGTATGAATTTTCACTAATATATATTTTTTCGACCTTTCCACAGCATGGACTGATGACGGTCTCAATTATTTCCTTCAAGATTAAGTCTCTCCTTAGTTTTTTTATCCCGCATTAACGGGCAGTAAGACTCCCACATTTAGGTGTAGGGATTAAACAAGTAATCCTAGGTGGGAGATAACTGCCCGTAAAAGCCCGATTGGTTCAACTAACAATCCGTGAGGGATAAAGAACCCCCTCACTGATTGAAGTTTCACTTTATCTGCATTAGTATCTAATAATTAAGCAGATTTTTCAACCTTATTGAAGAAAAAATTTGTAAAAACATTTATCCATTTTTTTCACTGCCATACTTCTTTTGCTTGTAGCTTTCCAGTCCAGCTTTTAATCTCGCAACACCAATCCTTATCTTTTCTTCCGTCAATCCGCCATAACCCATGACAATTTTGCTCTCATGGAAACCTTTGTTTAGCGCATACCTTTCCACTGGATAGACGAGAACACCTACTTTTTTCAACCAATTATTGAGATCTTCGGTAAATTTGACATTTGGCATTTCAACGACTAAATGCATACCCGCTGCTTGCCCTAATATATTTGCATTCGGAAAATGCTCTTGAATACAAGAAACTAACGCTGCTCTTCGATCCCTGTAAACCTTTTTCACGCGTCTAACATGTCGATCAAAATGTCCATCCTCAATAAAACGTGCTAGCACTAGTTGCTCGAGCGTAGAAGTGTGCCGATCTGTAAACCATTTTAGCGTTCTGAAGCGTTCTATCAATGGTGTAGGAAGGACCACATACCCGATTCGCAGGGCAGGAGATAATATTTTGCTAAAAGTACCAACATAAATCACTCGTTCAGGATCAAGCCCTTGTATAGAGTGAACAGGACTTCCTTCATAAGTAAATTCACTGTCATAATCATCTTCAACGATATAACAATCCATTTTTCTCGTATATTCAATCAATTGAATTCTCCTTTGAATAGGCAAGGTTACACCTAAAGGAGCCTGATGCGATGGTATGACAAAGACAAAACTTGGCTTTTTATCAGAAGGCAATTGGTCTGGCAATATCCCCTTTTCATCTATTGGTATTGGCAAAATATTCGCACCCGCGTATGAAAAGATCGTCCTCATTTCATCAGTAACAGGATCCTCCACTGCAATATAATCACTTCGATTAGACAACAGTTCTGTAATGAGATGCAATCCCTGGGTTGCTCCTGATGTAATGACAATTTGCTCTGGGTGACACCGAACACCTCTTGCACGCAGCAAGTATCTAGAAAGAACGGTTCTAAGCTCCTTCGTACCTTCTGAACCGCTATATCCAAAAACATCTTCAGGGACTTCACTGCATATATCTTTTGCTAGGCGCCCCCATTTAGCACGTGGAAAATAGTCCATTGCCATATTCCGCGACTGAAAATTAATGCAAGTATTCTTTTTCTTTTCTACTTCTTGAAAAGGAGCATACACCTTCGTATGTACAATTGGTAAAGAGGAGCCTTGTGATACATAGGTTCCAGCACTTGGTCGCACTTCAAGATACCCTTCTGCTACCAGCTGCTCATATGCTTCTACCGCAATATTTCTAGATACACCAATTTGCTCAGCTAATTGCCTTGTTGATGAAAGCTTTTCACCTTCCGATAACTCTTTTGATAAAATCCCATTTCGAATATTTTCATAAACTTGCTGAGTCAATGATTTTTTGCTTTCACGATCAATCGTAAATAAAAACATGACACCCCTCCGATCCAACTGGCACTAAAAAAATAACTGGAAATTGGTTCTATTATAAACCAGTTTGGCATGTTATGATCTTTAACAATAAAAGAAGAAATTTACAAAAACAATATTTGCAAATATTATATACTTCTATTTAAAAACTATTATTATATATAAATATATCATTATTATTGTTAATTGGCTTATAATTCTAAATATTACAACTAATATATTATTTATATTTCAAATAGAAATTATTTTAATAAAATATAATTTCTATCTTGACATTCTATTAAATACCAACTATTCTTATCGGTATTATGTTTTGTTTTTACATTTTTTATCTTAAATACATAAGGGGAATCGTCATGAAATCATTCAAAAAAGTTATTATTTTCACAGTGATCATGTCATTATTTCTATTAGCAGCATGTAACAATGACTCAGAAAAAGATGGATCTGCAAATGGAAATAAAAACAATCAAATGTTCATTGGACTTGTCAACGCACCCGTAAGCTTTAATCCTATCAACTCATCTGATTCTTCAGCTCAGTTTTTAGAAAAATTCATGTTTGATACTTTTTTAGATATGGATGCTCCGTTAAAATTTACACCTAAGCTTGCTGAATCCTTTGATTCGAAAGACAACCAAACATTTACGATCAAAATTCAAAAAAACGCCAACTGGTCTGATGGAACCCCTGTAACAGCAAATGATGTTGCTTTTACCATGAATCTTGTCGCAAATCCAAAAACTACAACAAGCATCGGAACCTTTTTCACGACCATTGAAGGCCTAAACGAAAATGGAAAGCTTCCTGAAGGTGTAACCCAAATTCCTTCTATCAAAATAATTGATAAGAAAACGATTCAATTTAAAACAAAAACTCCTGTTGATCCCAGCATGATTAAGGAGCAGCTTGGAACAAAGTTTATGATCCTTCCTGAGCACATATTAAAAGATGTAGCTCCAGAAAATTTACAAAAGGATCCTTTTATGCAAAATCCAACCGTAACCAACGGACCGTTTAAATTTTCCCAATATAAAAAAGATCAATATGTTGAATACGTAAAAAATGATGACTACTATTTAGGGTCACCAAAGCTTTCAAAGCTTTTCGTGAAAATTATGCCTTCTCCAAATCTAGTTTTACAGCTCCAATCAGGGGAAATTCTAATGAATCCTCCAGGCAGCATCGGGAAAATAGCTGTTCAGGATTATAAAACCGTTGAAGGCTTTGATCATGTAAAAACGAAAACAGAAGCAACAACTAATATTCAGATGATGATGTTTAATACTCAAAAGGTTACAGATCCTAAGATACGCCAAGCCATTGCCTATGCAGTTAATCGTCAATCAATCCTAGATAAGCTATTGCAAGGGAAAGGCGAAATTGTCGATGGTCCGTATACTTCTATAAATCCGTATTTAGATAAAAAGCTTAAAAAATATACATATGATCCAAATAAAGCAAAACAATTACTTAAAGAAGCTAACTGGGATTTCAGTAAAAAACTTCAGCTAATAGTTCCAATCGGAAACAAAGTTCGTGAACAGTCTGCAGATATTATTGCTGAAAATTTAAAAGCAATCGGATTAAATGTAGAAACAACGACATATGACTTCCCAACCATTATGTCCAAGATGCGTGCAGGAGAGTACGATTTATTATTGATGGGGTCAAGCATGCCAATGGACCCGGATAATACTTTATACGCCAAGGATAATTTTATGAAATACCAAAATCCTAAATCAGATGAGCTATTACAAGCTGGAAAAACAGAAGCTAATATAGAAAAAAGACATGAAATTTATAATGAGCTGCAAAAAATTTGGAATGAGGATATGCCTGTTTTAACCCTCTACTCTGACTATGATTTCGTAGCCGTTTCAAAACAAGTGAAGGTTGGCGACTCAAAAGCTATAGGATTTCATAAAGATTTACAAAAATGGACGTTAGCTGGGTTTGAATAAAATTAGAAAAAAGGCTGCAAAGGTTATTCCTCTACAGCCTTTTTCCAAGCAAAAAAACCATATCGACGACGTTAATAAATGTTACTTCCTTCCAAAAAATTCTGTTATGATAAGACTAAAAGAAAAGGATTGATCATTGAATGAAACCTTTAATCGGCATTGGCGGAAGCTTCTCCTATAAAAATGAAAATCCATCACTCGCATTTTCTCACGGAAGAGAATGGCAAATAACACCTGATGATTACATTAAATCTGTAGAACTCGCTGGCGGAAGTCCAGTCATTTTACCTGTTACACAAAATGTTGAAAGCTTGTCTACTATTCTATCTAAATTAGATGGGATCGTTTTTACCGGCGGGTCTGACATTGATCCCCAATATTATGGTGAAGCTCTTCACCACAAATTAGGCTCCATTGACCCAAAAAGAGATAAACATGAGATCGATCTATCCAAGTACGTTCTTGAAAAGATGGACATCCCTGTCCTTGGAATTTGCCGCGGGGTACAGCTGATCAATGTAGCAAGCGGGGGATCGTTATATCAGGATTTAAAAACACAGATAGCAGGAAGCAACAGACATGATCTCGTGAATTCACCAAAGCACCATCCCGTCCAACCAATACATATAAAAAAGGATTCAAAGCTATTTGAAATTCTTTCAAATGATCAAATTCAAGTAAACAGCTACCATCATCAAGCTGTGAAAGACTTAGGAAAAGGTTTCGAAATTACGGCCACCGCTCCAGATGGTGTAGTTGAAGCGATCGAAATGAACGGGTCTCGCTTTGTACTAGGCGTTCAATGGCATCCTGAGATGATGTTTGATCAATCAAATGATGCTCAGTTAATCTTTGAAGCGTTTGTCAATGCCAGCAAAGTAAAGCAGGAGCTCGTTTAGTTTAACACGAATCTCCTCGATTTCATTTTAAGCTGACTCTTGCAGAACAAAAGCGCAAGCATACATGACCTTCAAAGTTATGCGCAGCCAACCAATTTATAATTTCCTATACAACAAGAAATTTTATGACACAAAACAGACACTCCCTATTGTTCATGGAGTGTCTGTTTGTTTTGGAATCAAATTAAAAATCTCTTTTGATTCAATGCAATCAACGAATCGGTTTAACCAATCGTAATATTCTAATGCATATTGCATCTTTTCTTTATCAATGATGGCTGTTTTTTTTATGGTAGGGGAGGTATTTGGATTTTCTATGAGCTCTTCTAATTCAACAAGTGATTTTTTTATGACGCTAATATTTAATTGAGCAGCCTTGCGCCACTTAACTGAGAAAAGGTAAGAAAATGTTTGGTACCAATCATCTAAAGATTCATATAAATCTTTCCGTATACCTTTTTTCCACACTTTCTCTACCATTTTTAACTCCTGAAGCTGCCGGACAGATGTACTCATGCTTGTTTTGCTCATTCCAAGCTCTTCCTTCATTTTATCTAGAGTCATAGGTTCTTCATTGAAGTACAATAGCCCATATAATCTTCCAATTGATGGAGTAATTCCGTATAGATTCATATTTTGAGCCCATGATTCAATACAACGTGCTCGAGCCTCTTGCAGCTTTTCCTCATCATTTAATTCAATCACCTAATCACATCCCGATAGTTTTCTATCATTCATCCTATCATATGTAAATTGATTGCGAAACTCATAAAACGAGAGGAATCAGGAGGATCATGAAGGATTTGTATGGATAATGTATATTTAGTTTGTTCAGTTAAAACTGTACGTACTTTATGAATATATTTGCTAGAATATGAGCTTTGAGTAAATAGTTGGTGCTTCTATATACTTATAAAGCAATGTATTTTTTCAAGATAAATTCCAAGAGGTGATAGGATGGAAGAAACAAGAGATGTGAAAATTAAGGTCGATCACGTTACCAAAATTTTTGGCAACAATGTTAAACAAGCCTTGCAGCAGCTAAAAAAGAAAAAAAATAAAAATGAAATACTCCAATCTACTGGTTGTACAGTGGGAGTTAATCAAGCTAGCTTCGAAGTTTATGCTGGAGAAATTTTCGTCATTATGGGGCTATCTGGAAGCGGGAAATCCACCTTGGTTCGGATGTTAAATCGGTTAATTGATCCAACAAACGGAAGTATCTATATTGACGGGAAAGATGTCGTCAATATGAATAACCATGATCTCCGAGCTGTAAGAAGACAGAAAATCAGTATGGTCTTTCAAAAATTTGCTTTATTTCCTCATTACACAATTCTCGAAAATACAGAATATGGATTAAGCATACAAGGAGTATCAAAGAAAGAACGTAAGGATAAAGCTTTACAAGCATTGGAACTAGTTGGTCTAAAAGGCTATGAAAATCAATACCCTGCCCAACTCAGTGGAGGTATGCAGCAAAGGGTTGGATTAGCACGCGCGCTTTCTAATGACCCAGACATTCTTTTAATGGACGAAGCTTTCAGTGCATTGGATCCACTTATTCGAAAGGATATGCAGGATGAGCTATTAGATTTACAATCTTCAATGGAAAAAACCATCATCTTCATTACCCACGATTTAGATGAAGCTCTTCGCATTGGAGATCGAATCGCTCTTATGAAGGATGGAAACATCGTACAGATTGGAACACCTGAAGAAATATTAATGAATCCATCTAATCAATATGTAGAGCGATTTGTTGAGGATGTAGACTTGTCAAAAGTTCTTACCGCAAACCATGTGATGAAACGAGCTGAAACCGTACAAGCAGAAAAAGGACCTCGTGTTGCTCTTCAATTAATGAAGGATTTAGGAATTTCCTCTATATACGTTGTCGATAAACAAAAAACATTACTAGGTGCTATTTCAGCCCATGATGCTTCTCAAGCAGTTGAAAACAAACGCACCCTTAAGGAAATCATGACAGTAGATTTAGCAACTGTCAGACCCGAGACTTTACTAACCGATTTATTTGATAAAGTGTCAGGTGCAACCATTCCTGTTGCTGTTACGGATGAGAAACATCGATTAAAAGGAATTCTTGTTAAAGGCGCAGTGATTGGTGCGTTAGCAGGTAATGAAAAATATATTAATGATCTTACTGATATACAGCATGAATCATTAAGGGAGGTGAAATAAATGGGAAAAAACATTCCAAAACTTCCTTTTGCTGATTATGTTGATAGGTTAGTTGATTGGTTAACGATTAATCTAGATGGATTTTTTGAAGTCATTAGTAACTTATTAGAAGGTATCGTTGAAGGTATCATATCTTTATTAGGACTATTCCATCCTCTACTTTTCATTATTTTAATTAGTTTGATCGCTTGGAAGACAAGTAAATGGCGCGTAGCTTTATTCTCCGTAATAGGTTTATTACTTATTTGGAATCTTGGATACTGGGAAGACATGATTGACACCGTATCACTCGTTCTTACGGCTGTTATTGTTTCGATCGTCATTGGCGTCCCACTTGGAATCTGGGCATCACAAAAGAAAAGTGTACAGCAAATTGTCACTCCGATATTAGATTTCATGCAAACCATGCCAGCTTTCGTTTACTTAATTCCTGCAATCTTCTTCTTTAATATTGGTGTAGTGCCAGGGGTTGTTGCTTCCGTTATTTTTGCTATGCCACCAACAATAAGGTTGACGATTCTAGGTATAAAGCAAGTCCCTTCAGACCTCATAGAGGCAACGGAAGCATTCGGATCCACAACAAAACAACGTTTATTGAAAGTACAATTACCACTTGCCATGCCAACCATTATGGCCGGAATTAATCAAAGTATTATGCTGGCTTTATCCATGGTTGTTATTGCCTCAATGGTAGGTGCACCAGGACTCGGAACAGAAGTATACCGGGCAGTTACACAGATCAAAACAGGCATTGGTTTTGAAGCAGGTCTATCGATCGTTATTATTGCGATTATATTGGATAGAATAACGCAAAATATAGGAATTGGAAAAAGGGGAGAAAAAGCTTAATGTTTAAAAAAATAATTGGAATGACAGCAGCATCCGTATTCGCACTCGGTTTAACCGCGTGTAGTAGTGGAGAAGATCAATCAAATAAGCCTTTAGGTGAACAAGTAGATCATCAAATTGTCGGAATTGATCCAGGTGCTGGATTAATGAAGATCACAACAGAAAAAGTATTGCCAGAATACAACTTAGATAAATGGGAAGTTGTCGAAGGCTCTGGAGCTGCCATGACGGCCGCTTTAGCAAAAGCTTATAAAAAAAAGGAACCCATTATCATAACGGGCTGGAGTCCACATTGGATGTTTTCTAAATTCGATCTTAAGTATTTAGAAGATCCAAAAGGTGTTTATGGTGGAGAAGAAGATGTTCACACCATAGCTCGTTTAGGATTAAAAGAAAATAAGCCTAGCGCTTACCAAACATTAGATCAATTTAATTGGAAGCCCGCTGATATTGAAGATGTTATGCTGTTAATCGATGATGGGAAGGATCCAGAGGAAGCAGCCGAACAATGGATTAAAGAACACAAAGATGTAGTGAGCAAATGGACCGAAGGCGTCGACTCGGTTAATAAGGAAAAATTGAAATTACTATACGTGGCATGGGATGATGTCATTGCCAGTACGAATGTAATCGGAAAAGTATTAGAAAGCATAGGCTATGATGTTGAGCTCGTTCAAGTGGATGCAGGTCCGATGTGGGCAGGTATTTCAGATGGAAGTGGCGATGCAATCGTAGGTGCATGGCTGCCAACCACACACGCTGACTATTATGCAAAATACAAAGGAAAATTTGAAGATTTAGGTTCTAATCTTCATGGAACAAAGCTTGGTCTAGTTGTACCGTCTTATATGGAAATTGACTCTATAGAAGATTTGAAAAAGTAAAACAAGCTGTAAGATTAAACAGAGCTCTTCGCTGATCGGGCCATCTTATATAATTCTTACTACAAAAAAAGAAGACCTGTAGAAAGCAATACTTTCTACAGGTCTTCTTTTTTTTTTAACTTAAATTCATTGCAACAACGTAAATTTATTATTCTTCGAGCAGTGAATTTAGGCTTATTTTCCCTTAATCTTTTTTAGTTAACTAAAAAAAAGTATGGTTGACATATATATTTACTTTTCATAAAATAAGGTCAGCCAATTAAGAAAAAATAATCTCATTGCATAGGAGAATACATGATGAAAATAAAAAATATGGTTTACGTTTCTTTATTTAGTGCTATTATGGCCGTTCTTGGCTTAGTTCCGCCTATTTTTCTTTCCTTTACACCAGTACCTATCACTTTACAAACGTTAGGTGTTTTACTGTCAGGAAGCCTTCTTGGTCCTAGATTAGGAGCATTGAGCCAAGCACTCTTTTTATTGCTAGTTGCAGTTGGATTGCCGATTCTGTCTGGCGGTCGCGGAGGATTCGAGGTCTTTCTAAGTCCGAGTGCCGGCTATTTGCTTTCCTATCCAATCGCAGCCTTTGTTATTGGGTTGATCGTTTCAAAAGTTGAAGCATTTACCTTTTGGAAAGCTTTCGTGATTCATATCATTGGCGGAATCCTAATCATCTATTCTTTAGGAGTTCCTGTTCAAGCATTGATCATGAAAATTTCCATCCTGCAAACTGTAAAGCTAAGCCTTGTTTACTTACCTGGCGATTTTATAAAAATTGTAATCGCCTCTTTCCTAGCTGTTAAATTAAGCAGAGTTTCACCAGCTCGTACTTTCTTATATAATAAGAAGAGCGAAGGACGACCTGCGTAATACAAACCGTATGAGTGCCAGGCGCCTCCAATAGCCAATGGGGGATGCCGGGCACTATTTGCTTTTTTTAGAAAGAGAGGCAATTTAATGACGATTACTCAAACATATCATATGCATGCTTTCACTTATCCTAATCGAATCGCTATCCAAATGAAGGAACGCTCGGTGACTTATAGAGAATGGAATCAGCTTGTAGAAAAGACGAGCTATTGGCTGCAAAAGCAAACTGCTTCTAATCAAAAAATAGCCATTTTGATGAATAACAGCATCTCCTTCCTTCAGCTTTTTGCAGGCGCTGCAGCAGCTGGGTGGATTGCCATTCCTTTAGATCCAAAATGGAGCTCCTATGAATTACATGAACGATTAATGGTTTGCCAGCCTTCTATAATCGTCACGACAGAACACTTAAAGGCAAAAATAGGTGATACATCAGCAAGTGTAAGGCTTGTCGATAACTGTTTGTCGGATATTCTATCCCAATCGGACAATTACGAGATAGAAATCCAGCCGAATCTTCCCTTTTATATGGGCTTCACTTCAGGCTCAACTGGCAAACCTAAAGCCTTTCTTCGAGCTCAGCAGTCTTGGGTTGAAAGCTTTGACTGCAATGTTATGGACCTTCATATGACCAAGGAGGAGCACGTGCTTATTCCTGGATCCCTGATCTCTTCGCATTTTTTATATGGGACGATTAGTACCTTGCATTTAGGAGGAACCGTATATTTAATGGAGAAGTTTATTCCTTCTCAAGTCATTGATACGCTAAACCATTTTCCAATCTCAGTCATGTATGCAGTTCCGACCATGATAGAAGCTTTATTAAGAGAAAATACGCACATGAGTAAACCTATAAAGGTTATTTCCTCAGGAGCCAAATGGAAAGAGCAATCAAAAGAGCAATTAAATAGGCTTTTTCCGTCCTTTACCTTTTATGAGCTATATGGAGCCAGCGAGCTTAGCTTCATTTCCGTTTTGTCTCATCAAGATAAGCAAGTAAAACCTCTCTCCGTTGGAAAGCCATGCCATAATGTTGAGATTACCATTGTAGGGACTGATCAGAAGCCTGTGAAAAGAGGAGAAACAGGAAAAATTTTCGTCAAAAGTCAGATGACCTTTATGGGCTATCTACAGGAGAATGGTTCGCTGCAAGGAAATGATTTAGAATGGATGACGGTTGATGATATGGGCTATCTTGACGAAGATGGGTTTTTATATATTCTCGGAAGAGCGAATCAAATGATTTTATATGGTGGAATGAATATATTTCCTGAAGAAATCGAAGCCGTTTTATCAGTACATCCTGAAGTGGACGAAGCGGCCGTGATTGGACTTCCTGATCCTTATTGGGGTCAGATTGCTGCAGCCGTTATTAAAGGTACTGCCTCTGAACAGGCATTAAAACGTTATTCTAAGGAAATCCTATCTTCCTATAAGGTTCCGAAAAAATGGATATTTGTAAAGGAGCTGCCCCACACAACTAGCGGTAAGGTGGCACGCAAGGAGCTTCTTCACATCATTCAAGAAATGGATGTCGCCCATGAATAATGCAGTGATTGTAAAAGCGAAAAGAACAGTGATTGGAAAAAAGGACGGGGTTCTGAAACACCTTTCTCCACATAAATTAGCCGCACCTATTCTCAAGCAGCTAAGTATAGGAATAGAGTCGGAGATTAACGATTGTATTCTAGGAAATGTAGTCGGTCCAGGCGGAAATGTTGCTCGGTTGTCCGCTCTAGAAGCTAATCTGCCCTTATCCGTTCCAGGCTTAACTCTTGATCGCCAGTGTAGTGCTGGATTAGAAGCAATTCGACTGGCTGGTTACCTTGTTCAAGGCGGAGCGGGGGACTGCTATATTGCAGGTGGGGTCGAAAGTACAAGCACATCTCTCTTTGAAAAAAGAGCACGATTTTCCCCTGAGCATATCGGTGATCCTGATATGGGGATTGCAGCTGAATTCGTGGCCGAAAAGTACCGCATTTCTAGAGAAATGCAGGACCAATATGCCAGCTTAAGCTATAAACGAGCATGGAAAAGCTTTGAAAATGGACTTTTCGATAAGGAGATCCTCCCTCTTTCGAATCTAAGTTCAGATGAAGTTTTTCATCAAAAGAGAAACATGGATCGGATTATCTCTAGAGCAAAGCCTGCCTTTCAAAAGAATGGAACGGTTACAGCCGCAAACAGCTGCGGCATCAATGACGGCGCCTGTGCGGTCCTCATTATGAGTGAAAAAAAAGCCAATGAACTTTCCCTCAAGCCCATCCTGCGATTTATTGACAGCGAAGTAACAGGCGTGCATCCCTTTTATCCAGGGATTGCTCCTGTTTCGGCCATCAGACAATTGTTAGATCGAAACGGGTTATCGATTGAAGAAATTGATTTATTTGAAATCAATGAAGCCTTCGCCTCAAAAATTATGGCTTGTACGAATGAGCTAAAAATTCCAATCGAAAAGGTAAACGTAAGAGGCGGTGCAATTGCCATCGGCCACCCATACGGCGCATCTGGTGCTATGCTCGTTACGCGGCTGTTTTACGAGGTACAAAGACAGCCTAAGGCTCGTTATGTTGTTGCAGCGATCGGAAGCGGCGGCGGGATTGGGCTTGCCGTTCTATTCGAAGCTGTACCTGATTAATTCCCGAAAAAAGGTTAAAATTCTTCTTCTCAAGACCTAATTCGTAAAAATTGTAAGAAAAGCGCGAGCGCCTTGATCATCGACGTAACAAACTGGAGGGGCTTCAACTGAGATTAAGGAAACACGATGACTCATTTTGATACACATCTCGGTTGTACCCCAAAATAAGCTATCTAAATATTTTAAGAGCATGTTTTGCAAAAAGATAGATCAAAACATGCTTTTTCTATTTGTTCATTTATCAAGGTTATTTGTATTAATTTGATCTAACTTTATTTCAAAGCTACAGAAGATCTTAATTTAAAAGAATCAATATTTCACTACTATTTCTTATTGTAATAACGATCTGTTAGCTCAATAGGAAAATATGATTTGCCTATTCTTCAATTTAATTTTTTAATCCATTTGAAAGAGTGATATCGTATAAGTAATAACACAGCCCTAAAGTAATTGTCTATTGCAATAACAATCCATACTCCAATAAGCCCGAATCCAAAATAAACTCCAAGTAAATAAACTCCTACTGTCCGAATAGCCCAAATTCCTATTGCAGTTATGTGCATAGGGAATTTAGTATCCCCTCCAGCATGTAAGGAAGCTGTCAAAGAGGCAACCGTTGCAGTAGCTGGCTGAGTTAGTACACCAATTGCAAGAACAGCCGTAATTAGTCCAATGACGACAGGATTACTTGTAAAGATTGGACTAATTTGTACGGAAAATAAATAGGTGACAAACAGCATTAAGGTCATTGATAGTGACATTAGCTTTATGGAAGAGAGGGTGTACTTTTTTGCTTTCTCTATTTCACCAGCACCTATACTTTTCCCTACGAGCGTTGTTGTTGCCGCCTGAAAACCTGTCCCAATTACAGATGCAAAAATAGTAAAATTCCCTGCCAATGTATGGGCTGTATACACTTCAGTTCCCATACGAATAATCATCCCAAAATAAATAACTTGTCCAAACGCATAAACAGACGCTCCATAGATGCAGGAATCCCCAATTTTACTAAATCCTTAATAACTTCAATCTTCATTTTCCATTCACTTAGCTTATCAGAAATCAATCCTTGTACGAATAAATGACGCATCAATAATAACACACCAAATAATCGTGCAATAACAGAAGCAAGTGCCGCACCTTGAATTCCGAACCCTTCAAAAAACACACCAAAAATCAAAATATAATCCAAGACAATATGAACAATATTCATCCATATCCCTACACGCATAGGAGTCTTAGTATCACCTGTCCCTCTTAAAATAGCCCCAATGGTATACATCATCGACATTAAGAGAGAAGGAGTAGCAACAATCCTAAAATACAATAATTCTACCGGAAGGTATTTCTGCAACTTAAAACTCATTCAAATATCTTTTATTTAAAAAATTCATACCGAGTTCCAAGGCCCTGTTCCAAGGCGGCTTTGTAGAGCATTGCAACAGTCACATTATCCTGAATAGCCATCCCAACAGTATCAAAAATTGTCACTTCATCCTCACTTTCACGACCGGACTTCTTACCTAAAATAATCTCACCAATTTCGGCATGAATATCCTTCGTTCGGATAATACCAGCCTTTACCGCATTGTGGGTTTCTCCACTTTTCACACACAGGGGAATCGAGTCATTAACAACCTTTGCCCCGGCAAAAACATCAGCATATAATTCCTGTTTATCTGGCATATCGGCACCTATTGCTACAATATGTGTCCCTGGCTGTACCCATTCTTTTTTTACTATAGGGCCACTGCGGCCACGGGTAGTGGTCACCACAATATCAGCACCCCTTACCGCTTCCTCCGCCGTTGCACATTTGTAAATCTGCAGTCCTGTTTCCTCGGACATCTCTTTCACATAAGTATCCAGAAACTGCGGCGACGCGCTACACACCCGCACCTCTGTCAGCTTACGCACTCGCATAATGGCGCGCAATTGTCTGCGAGCCTGGTTACCTGCTCCGATGATACACAGTTTTTCTGCCTCGGCACGTGCTAGGTATTTTACTGAGATGGCTCCGGCAGCACCAGTGCGGCAGCCGGTAATCCATGTACCATCCATAATGCACTTGAGAGCACTGGTTTTATCTTCGAACAGCATTACAGTGTTCATACCTATTGGCAGACCTAATTTTGGATTGTTGTCATATCCACCAGAGGAAGCCTTCAGGGTCATGTATCCACCGTTCATGTCGAGACCTCCCTTGAAGTCAATGCCTTTATGTGTACCAGGCAATTCTATGGCCATGAAATCCGGCTGAACCACCAGACCACTGTTAAAGGACCGGTAGCCAACCTCCACTGCCTCAAGTATCGCATCTAAATCAACGAGGCTGCCTACTTCTTCCTTATTCAGCAATAAAGTCTCCATTTTGAGATTCTCCTTTTTATACAAATTTGCTCTCATTGAAAAAGTCTCCACTTTTGCTGTTCCTATAAAACACCTTCTATATGCTCTTCTTTAAGAATTTTCCCTATCATATCGATATCCCAATTACCAGAAGTCAATACTGTGCACACTTTTTCATCCGGCCGCGTCTTCACCCTTCCAGATAACAGGGCAGCAATGCCCGCACAGGCAGAAGGTTCTGCCACTAGCTTGGCATCATGTGCCACCAATCGCACAGCCTCTTTGATATCTTCTTCCTCTACGATAACGATATCATCCACATACTTCTCAATAATAGGAAACGGATTCTCACCCGGATATCTGCAGGAGAGACCATCTGCCACAGTTGGCAGGCACGGCGCTGCAGACGGATATCCATTCTGCCGGCTGACATAATAAGCACAACTGGCAGCGGCCTGAACACCAACCACCCGTACATTCGGTTTTAATTCTTTTAAAGCTGTGGAAATA
Source organism: Bacillus sp. 03113 (assembly GCF_006546985.1). Taxonomy (GTDB): domain Bacteria; phylum Bacillota; class Bacilli; order Bacillales; family Cytobacillaceae; genus VATK01. The sequence goes on along the minus strand of NZ_VATK01000001.1, from coordinate 170,629 downwards.
CCTGAAATCAGTCCACCGCCGCCGATAGGTACAAGCACAGTTTCTACATCAGGCAGATCTTCCATCATTTCTAAGGCAATAGTACCTTGGCCTGCCATAACAGTGTAGTCTTCGTAAGGATGGACAATAACATACCCATGCTCTGCCACCTCTTCGCGAACTTTCTTCCAGCGTTCAACATATTTGCGGTCCCACACAATAACATGGGCTCCCATTGCTTTAGCATTCTCAATCTTGATGGCTGGTGCATCCTCCGGAATGACCACTGTCGTATGGATGCCCAGCATCTTGCCTGCGTAAGCGCATGCCTGAGCATGATTACCAGAAGAACTGGTGATAATCCCCTTCTTTCGTTCATCTGGAGTTAAAGACAAAATCTTGCTCAGTGCACCTCTCAGCTTAAAAGCTCCAGTTACTTGGAGCATCTCGGGCTTGAGATAAATTTGACACCCCAATACCTCATCCATGTTTTTTCCCCGCAGCAGCGGTGTGCGGTGAATGTAGGGAGAGATACGTTCCGCAGCTTCCTGTATATCCTGTAAAGTGACTGTTGTTTTTTCCACGATATTCCTCCCGTTATTTAATTCCTATAAATTTCATCTCATTCTTTATGTCACCCAATTATATCCCCACTATACAGCTATAACAATTATCATATTATATACAAAAAGCCATAACAAAACGTTATGGCTTTACTATCAATTTCAAAGATTCAATGAGTTTTTTCGCTGTGGTTGTTAATACATGATCTTTTTCTATAACATATCCCAATGTCAAATAGGCATCTTCCCCTTCAACCCGCAAATTTTTGATATCATATTGTTGATAACCAGGGTAACTAATATCGATACCCAATTGCACCAATTCTGTCTTTAAGAGCAAATTTATTGAAAGGTGTTCGCTATTGGTATATACAGCAGGGTGGAGTTTTTCCGCGTTCACCGCCCCTACACTGATCTGTTCTAAATGATGCTCCATAGAAAAAAAGTCACTTAACCCTCTTACAAAGAACAGTCTCGATAACTCCTCAACAGAAATGGATTCTCTGAAATATAAAGGGCTGTTTGGTCCTACATAAATACATGCCTCTCTTTTTCCAAGCTCGATAAACTCCAGTTTTTTATGTGAAATAATATGTCGAAATGCATTAAGCTGCTTTTTGGAAACATAAACGATGCCAAGCTCTACAATCCCTTGTGCCACATGAGTCGTTATCTCCTCCACTGTACCTTGATGATGCTCTATAATTAAATCTGGATTGTTCTGGTACAAATCCACCAAAAGCCATGAGATCATATTACTCGGATATGTAGATATGTTAAAAGTATTGCGCCTTTCCACCAGCTCCATATTAGTAATTAGACTTGCGTTTTTCAGAATATTTTCTGCATATTCATATATGGACTTTCCATATGGCGTAAGCCTTAATCCTCTGCTTGTTCTTTCAAACAAGGGGCTTCCCAGCTCCTTTTCAAGAGCTCCGATAACCTTGCTAACATTTGGCTGTGTTGTATAGAGCCTGGCTGCTGCCTTGCTCAGGCTTCCGCAATTGCTGGCTGCTAAAAAAAATTCCAATTGTTTTAATTCCATGTAGCTACTCCTTAACTTCTATTAATTCTTTTTCAGAAAGAGAGAGCGTATGATTGAATCGCCTCTTTCGTCTAAACAATCTGGCCCGTTTGCTGAACAATGAGATAATTATTTCTAGCTACTTTTAATTGTTTTGTAAATTCTATGAAATTACTTACTCAATCTTTTTTCCCACATATTTGTACACAACAATATGATGATAAACAGGATCAAAAAGAGAATTTGAACGAAACTCTGCCACTTTTTTTATTTTCCCGGAAAGCTTAACACCTTGGGATTTAAATCCTTCCAAAGTTTTGTTGGTAATTAAAATATTATGATTTTTATAATACGATTGATCATGTTCAAAAACATCGTATGTTTTGATCTCTTTATGAGGGACAGCTACATGAAGATAATCTAATACCCTTGATTCCTCCCAAGTATAGAGAACAGACGGTTCTTTCAAAGAGTTAACATATTGACTAAGCTGATATGTTGCTGGAATTTGATGTGCCTGCTCTTTTACTAGAAGAGCAGATTGAATTGTTTGAGAGACAAGTAAGAATAAACAAAAGATGCTAAACAAGCTACTTTTCTTAGACACTACATGGATCAGAACTAGAAAAAAAATGAAAATGACGACCGGTACAACATGTCTTGGCTTGTCTATATTTTGCGCAAATAAGACCCAAAGAAAATAACTAGCCCCCATCAAAAGAGTTAATTTCTGAATAAAATCATTTTTAAGCTCATTCATTTTCACACGAGATAATCCTATTCCGAATAAAATTATACATAATATAGCTAATAATATAGATTGAGAAGCTGCCCCATTCCAAAAAAACGTATCAACAATCAAGATGTATACTCTTTCTAGAAATGGAACTTCGCTTACGATCGCAGTATTGCCCCAATCATTAAAGTGACCGCTTGTGAACGCTAAGGAAAGCTTGATAAATCCAATTAAGCTTCCCTCCGAAATGATCAGAGCTGTTACCCAAATCACCTGAAATCCAATGGCCAATGCTGAATAAGCCGCTATTTTTTTAAAGTCATACTGTTTATCGCGCCATTTTCGATAAAATAAATACCCTAACCCAATAGCGAATGACACATAAGATAAACGAATGCCTAACAAAACACTAAATAGGAATAATGGTAATACATTTGAAAAGCGTGTATTTTCCTTCATTGCTTTTTGTATGCTCCAAAAATACCACCATAATGCACCAATTGCCGCTCCTTCAGACATCGGCTGATTGACTGTTAGGATAATATAGGATGAAGAGTATAGTATTGCAGCCAACAAAAAGCTCAAAGACTTTGAAACATACTCTCTTGCTAACTTATACATCGGAAAAAGAGCACTAAAATAGACTAAAATATTAAACGTGGTCAAGGAAGCAGCTTTATCTTCAACAAATAGATGTACAAAAAAACCGCCTAAAATAAAATAGGGATATCCGGGAAAATGCGGCTGCATCGCCATCATATCATATCGGTCTAAAGCTAGTGCATAATCGACCTGATCCCACGAGGCGGCAAATTGATTAAGATACCTAAGTTGAGTCCATAAAAGAAAACCAATCGATAAAAAGCTGCATAAAACAATTAAGCTATTCACCCATTTGATTGAATATTTTTTTCCCATTTTGTCACCGCTTCTTTTGTTATAGAGAAAAAAGAGCGCTCCATACAAGCTTTGTACTTTGATTCAAGGTACTAGCTTTTGTTTTGGATCGCTCTCTTAACATGGAGAGAAGATTTTTCTTATTTAACCGTTGTTTTTAAGATACTAACTTGTTCTTTTTTGCTTAACGTTCTTTTGGGTTCAGACCTATTTGAGGTTAATAAAAAAATGCCAACAAAATAACCTATATAGGCGATAACCTCTTCAATGGACGGCATGGCTGAATAACCAAATATTGCTTTAAGGAAAATGCCGATATCCCCTGATAGTAAAGGTGCAGTACCATGATCACGCAAGTAGTGGCTATAATCAATAGGATGTTCAGGAAGCAGCCAAGTGATATCATAAAGATGTGGGATTACACTTCCGATGATTTCTAAATCCTGCATCATGGAAATCGCTTGGACCAATAATCCTGCGGCGATTAAAATAATAAAAGCACCTGTTACTTTAAAAAAGGTTTTCAAAGGTACCTTCATCGTGCCTTTAAAGAAAAGGTAGGAGACGACAAAAGCAATAGCCACTCCAGTGATCGCTCCCCACCCTTGCATAGCAGCACCAATATTCCCACCGGTGATTGCAGCAAAGAAAAAGACCGTTTCAATCCCTTCACGAAAGACGACCAAAAAAGAATGAATGACCATCCCAACAATATTACCTGTTGAAATAAACTGGTTCATCTTTCCTTCCATATTCCCTTTCATGTCTCGGCTATGGCTTGCCATCCAAAAAATCATCTGTGTTAACAACAGAGCAGAAACAAGCATAATGCCAATTTTTAAATACATTTCGCTTCCCATTGAAGCAAAACCCGTAAAGACGATCTGGAATAACATAGCTGCACCAACACTGGCTAACACCGCTAATCCGGCTCCTAGCCAAACATATTTTGTATATTGGCTATGATCCGTTCTTTTTAGATAAGTGTTAATGATACCAACGATAATTAACGCTTCAAGAACTTCTCGAAATGTGATTAATAAAGCCTGTATCTCCAACTTTTATACTCCTCTCCATGCATAAACCCTTCCAACTTTGTTTTAAGAGTTGCGTTTCTTTTTCCTAACGGCGAATAAGACAGCTGCTGCTAGTAAAATGACGATAAATACAAGTGGAAGCCAATTGCGTAAATTCGAAATATCTGTCCAATCTTTTTTCTGGCTGCTCTCTGCCGTTGCACTTTCTGAAAAATGACCTACCTCAAGACTTTTTAAGTTGAATTGCTTTTGAAGTGCAGACAAAATCTTTTCTTTACTCTCTTTAAATGCTTCTAAATTCGCTTCTTTTTTTCCAACACCGAAAAGGCCAGGGTTCCCTAAAGAATCTAATGCTTGATCAAAATCAGCTTTTAGTTCTTTATTTAAATTAGAATTTTCTGCCTCGATCTTTGGTGACAATGCTTCATATGTAGCATTCCCTTTTGCCAATAAACGCTTGCTTGTATCATACTCTGCAAAATTTTTCTCTATGTTTTCTAATCTTCTTGCTATATTTAAGACAAGAAGCTTTTCTAAATTCTTAATTGCTTCATCTTTATTTTTCTCATCAAGGTTTTGAAGAATGATTTTTGCTGGTTCAGGGCCCATATGCATGTCGACTTCTTCTTTTATCGTAAGAAAATGCTTCTTGGCTATATCATAATCTGGAGGATTTTTGTCTAGTTCAATAAGCATCTTTTTATAAACTTCTGCTAACTCTTCTTTATTCGGATCACCATATGTATAAGCATAAGCCGAATGAACATACAAATTGCTAAAAAGTAGTATCAAGGCTAATGGTAAAAATAAAATTTTTTTCATATTTATGAATCCTCCTATTGATATAGTTAATGATAATGATTATCAATATTATTGTCAATGACAATTTTGTGAACATTAAATTTCTTAAAAATTTTGTTCTCTTACATTTAATGTATCCAAATGATTGCTAAAATCGGTACGAGCATCAATATTTACTTTTTGAACAGGTCGTTTCATTTCCTTCCAAATAGCAGGAATCACCGAAGTTAGATACCCTCTAAAAGTAATAAACGATTCCCCTGTAGTACGCACCTTATATCGAATTGGAACTTCCTTAACACGAAAGCCTTTTCTGACAAGGTTTAAAGTTAGCACTTGAGCATAATTATAATCATGGATGATTTCTGCATGCAAAAGGGCTTGGCGAGTGAAGGCTCTCATACCTGATTGTCCATCGTAAATCCATTTTCGAATTAAAATACTTTGCAGAATCGTAAAACAATAATTGCCTAATCGACGATGTAGCTTCATTCCCTTTATGGTTCCTAAAAAACGTGAACCCATTGTATAATCTACTTCTCCTTCTATGATAGGTCGTAATAATGCAGGTATTTCATCCGCTGGGTATTCCCCATCAGCATCAATCATGACACCGATATCTGCCCCTCTTTCATAGCATTCCTTGATCCCAGTTCGGACAGAGGCTCCAAGACCTCGATTTTTCTCAAAGCTGACAATCACATCTGCCCCCGCTGATTTCGCCGCTTCCACCGTTTTGTCTGTCGATCCGTCATTGACGACTAATACCTTCACTTCAATCTGTTCATGGAAATGTCTCGGAATGCTTCGAATAACCTCTCCGATCGATTCTTCCTCATTATAAGCAGGCAAAAAAACCATAACTTGATGTTTTTTCATTGTTTGATCTCATCCTTCTGTACGATTGCATCTAATAAAACTTTCCCTCGACTATGACTAGGAAAAGGTGCCCCTAACAAATAAGCTAGTGTCGGTGCTAATGATACAAGACTGTGTTTTTCTTCTACCTTCTTTCCCTTCACAATATTTGGTCCATGGACAAAAAACGGAACATAACGTTCACCCTCATCTAAATGGCCATGCCCTCCGATTCCGTCTGCCTGTCCGTGATCAGCACAGATAAATAGAGTGGTGTTGTCCATTTTACCTTGGTATTCAAGCCACTCCACAAAATCTTTTACTAATAGATCCGCTTCCTCTATTTTTTGGATATATTCATCATATAAAACCCCACGACTATGACCTGTTTGATCAGTGGCAATCATTTGGACGACCAATAAATCCGGATCCTGCTCTTCCATAATTTTTTTTGCTCTTTTCATAATGTTAGGATCTGCTTGATCGTTATGCATAACGGCTGTAACGGTTTCAACATCATTCCCCATTGAATCAACTAAATGGGCAATCCCAAGCAACCGCCCTTTTTTCCCCACTTTTCTTAATGAATCAAAAATACTTTCTACTTTAATTCCTAATTTCCAAACCATATTTGATTTAATTCCGTGCTCTGCTGGGTACGTGCCAGTAAACATGGACGAAAAGCATACAACTGTTCGAGCTGGGTAGACCGTTTCCATATTCATATATTCCGTCCCATTTTCCTTTAAGGAGTCTAAAAATGGGGTCTGTGCTTCATAAAAGCGTTCTTTGCGCATTCCATCAATAACAATGACAATGACTTTATCAGAAAGACTTTTCATAGCTGGAAGAAAGTCTTCCTTTGTAAAGCTAGGATAGGCTTTCGGTTTCCAATCAAATAAATTTCGATGAAGAATATAAGCAAATACGCAAATAAAAGCGTAAAACAATATAAGTGGGATAAAAGGAATAGGCTCTCCAGCTTTATTTTGAACCGTCAGCATTTCCCATACGGATAAAATCAACAAAAATTTTGGCAGCTGCTCCTGAGCGTTTCCGCTTGTTGAATCACTATTTTTTAACACAAGCTTCCAAAAACGAGTAAAGTTGAGCCAAGATGTTCCGATTCTCAAGTGGTAATAGAGAGTTCCCCAAAAGAAAACGGTAAAAAAGAAATAAAGACCGATTGAAAATAAAACTAGCTTTATATCAACCTCATTCCAAATGATTAAAAAAACAACAAAAGGAATCCATAAATAATTTCTTAAAAAAAGAGGAAAATCAAAAATATAATAAATTACAAATAATGGAATAATATAAATAAAGGCAACAATTAAATCTAGTATAAATCCTAAGGATCCTAACTGCGTATGATGAAAGAATAGAAAGGTTCCCACCGCAAAGATCGGTGTAAAGGGCTTTCCCTCATTTAACAAATTCCAGCAGCGTGCAGCTACTTTTTCAAATTTAGATGCGCTTTTCATTTCTGTTCACTCTCCTCATCCACCCTTTTATTGTTTTCAATGGGATTGGATAAATCATAAAAACAACTGCTCCTATACCATATGAAAAACCGAACTTCAATGCATGTGTAAGTATGGAAATTGTATATCCGTCTGTAACTGGAATATCACATAAGCGTAAAGCAAACACAAGAAAGCTTTCATAGTTTGCAATTCCGCCTGGTGTTACTTGAAAAATTTGTCCCGCAATTGTGACACTGTTTGCGAATACAGCCTGCAACAAGGAAAGGTCGCCTTGCCCTACGATAAAAACAGTTCCATACAGGATCGAAGCTTCTAAAACCCAGCTTAAAAAAATAAGACTAAAAATGGCCACACCGTTTTTCCCACTAAATGCGTTTCTCAATAATGTCATCTGTCTTTCTAAAAAAGCAGGAAAATATTTTTTCACTAAAATAATTACGATAATAAAGATTAAACTAACAAGTCCAATTAGCGGTATTGGAATTGAATAATTTACATTTAAGGTTACAAGCCCTGCAAGTGTGAGCAACATTAGGCACATCATATCAAGTATTCTTAAAACAATCACCGAATGGATGGACTCCTCATCCTTTATATGGGGATCTCTTGTACTAAGTATTTTTATTCTGACTAGATCGCCTGCTTTAACGGGCAGTATGTGATTGATGAATAAACTATAGAAAATACCAAGCATACAGGAGGAAAACCTTGGTCTCCCATTTAAATATAGCTTCCAAGCAAAACCTTTCAACCCAAAGGAAAGGAGATAAATCGTACATATGAATAATAGAATAAAAGGGTGTTGTAATAATTCTTTTACATTATCTAAAAGATGCTTTCCATTAAAATAGCGGATCGTTAAAAAAACAAACCCAGTTAATACAAAGATGGATAGACCAAATTTTATTAATTTCTTATAAATATGATTCATTTTCTTTCGCCCACGCAATTGTTTTAGCTAAACCAGTTTCAATATTTACTTTTGGTTCATATCCTAATAAACGCTGAGCCTTGCTAATATCAGCCCATGTTTGCAACACATCACCTGCTCGTGATGAATCATAGTTCACTTTCATATTCGGAAAGGATAGCATTAATTCGTTTAATAGGTACTCCATACTGACAGGTCTCCCATAGCCGATGTTCAATATCTTACTTTGCTTTAGCTTCGTAAGCGATAAATAAATCCCATCGACAATATCATCTATGTAGGTAAAGTCACGTACTCTTCCTTCCCCATAAATGGTGATCTCTTGATCAAGCAATAATTTTTTTAGAAAAATCCCGATAGCCATATCAGGGCGAACCCACGGACCATAAACGGTAAAAAGTCTGACAATTTTCATTTGAAATCCATATAAAGCCTCATACACATGACAAAAGGACTCAGCTGAAAACTTCGATGCTGCATATGGCGAAAGGACTTTTCCTGATGCCATTTCTTCCTTAAAAGGACCTGCTTGATCCCCATATACCGAGGATGAAGAGGCAAATACGACTTGTGAAGCACCATATTTACCTGCAGCCTCAAGTATATTAATCGTAGCTTTAATATCATAATCAACATACTCTAAAGGCTTTTGAATGGAATAAGCAACACCGGGAAGAGCAGCTAAATGGATGACAGCCTCCGGTCTAATTTCGCTAAATAGTGACAACACATCTTCTCTATTTAGAAGGTCTTTTTCGATAAAATGAAAAGCACCAGACCGCGCAATATTTGTTAATTGCTGCTGTTTTCTCTCTGGCGAATAATATGGATGAAGAGAATCAATGATCGTTAATTCATGATTTTCCTTCAGCAGCCTTTTCGAAAGGTGGCTTCCAATAAACCCAGCACCACCTGTTACAACGATTTTCAACCATAACACCTCGATCAATCAAATTCATTCTATTATATACCGAATGAATAAAAAGGAAAAAGAGGGCAATTCAAAAACCGCCAGACACCCCCAAATGAAACCGTTTTGATAACGATTTGAATTTAAGGGGCCTGGTATATTTTGAATCACTCTCTTATCTAAGCGTTTATTTTGCTTTTTCGATTACAGTCTGTAAAGCTGAATTTAGATCTTTAATTAGTGGATCACCAGATTGCTTATCTTTTGATTTTGCAGCTTCAAGATAGTCCTGTGCTTTCTTCGTTAAGTCAGTATAGGCTTGTTCGCCTAATAAACCTTTGACGTCTTCACCGATAATATCAATAAATAAAGCTCCCTCTAAAGCTGTAACAGGTGATTTTTCTTGTCCCCAGAGCTCTTGGCTTTCCTTATACTCATCAAGGGCTGTTTGCGCAAACCCACGAATAAAGGCTTTATTGACTAAAGCAGGATCTAATGCAGCTACGTCTGTTTGCAAGTCAAATTGTTGATTAATATAAGCAGCTTCTTCCTGTGCATGCTTATTTAAGTAAGGGAATAACGATTGATAAAAGGCCCAGCCTTCCGCCTGCTCTATTTTGGCAACCTTTTGATCGGTCTTTGCTTCTGCAGAAGCTTTCGTTGCATAACCGTTTGGAAGAGCTCCTGTCGCTAAATAGAAGGTTTTCATTAATGTCTTGTCTACTACTTGTTTGCCTAATAGGAAGCCTAATTTATCGTCTCCCTTTACAGCAGTTTCAATTTCTTCAAATCCGCCGGCAATCGCATCTACCATATTCGTTCCATAGGCAGCATCACGTTTTTCAACAGTCGTTTTCAGAATAGCATAATATTCTTTTGCCTCTTCTAGTTCTTTATTAACCTCTTCAGCGTTGCCCCATTTTTCATCGATTTCAGTAAATTCATGTTTGATCGTCGTGTAAAAGACCTTTTGCATTAACTTATCGAAAATTTGTCTAGAAACAATTGGATCCATTGTGCCTTCTTTTCCAGCTTGAAGGGCTGCAGTAATATGCTGATCATGGGTTGCTTCTACTTCAGCATCACGATCTTGTACTAAGCCTTGAAGATTCTTTGTATAAAGATCTGATACTTTCGTAAAGTCAACTTCTTTTCCTTCCTTCGCTTTATCTAACTCAGCGATAGCTTCCTGATAAACTTGAGTAGCATTCACTTCTTCTTTTTCTGCTGCTTCTTCTTTTACCGTTTCTTCTTGTTTTTTCTCTTCTTGTTTTTCAGAAGACTGATCTTTTGTGTTACATGCAGCTAACAAAGTGCTAGCTATTAAAAACGAGGCAAAAATTTGTTTTAGTTCTCTCTTACGCATGCAATATTCCCCTTTAACTGATCTATTTTTTTGTTGTAAAAAAAAATTTATGATAACGATTTTCATTAACTAATCGAATTATAATAGAGAATGATTTTCAATGTCAATTAAATTTTTATGGCTATTTCTTGTCGCTTCAAAATTAAAATAAATACCTTTTTTCTATATCTTAAAAAGAAATTATTTGATTAGAATAGTAACTTTGCAAAGTAGAATGACCATCTATTTATAGAGAAATAAAAAATGTAACGAGAAGCAAAACTTTTTTTCAAATCCTTACGAATATACAATTGAAATAGTTAAACATAAGTAGAAATGAGCGTAGGTGGATGAAAAAAGAGGAGAAATGGATTAAACAAATCAAAGCAAAAGCAAGTCAAGCTGCAGCAAATCAATTAATCTCTAAATACTATAAAGAAATTTATGCATATATATACAAGCAAACCATGAGCAAAGAGCTATCGATGGACTTAACGCAGGAAGTATTCATTAGCATGCTGAAGTCCATTGATTCTTATGATGAACAAAAGGCATCGTTTCGAACGTGGTTGTACAAGCTATCAACCTACCGAATCGTTGATTACTACCGTTCAAAGTACTACAAATATCATTCTCATGTTGAATCGATCCAAGGCGAGGATTTATATCATCATGAAGATTTTACGATTCGATTAGAGTACAAACAGGATATTGAAAAAATTGTCCATATCGTCAATCAATTCGAGTCTGTTACGCAACAGATCTTTCGATTGAAGCTATTTGGCGAGTATACATTTTTGGAAATTGCAGCTTCACTAGATGTTCCAGAATCTACAGCGAAAACAAAATATTATTCTATGATAAAAAAAATCAAAAAATACTTAAAGGAGGAAGAAGATGAATAAGGATAAATTTTCAATCGATTACCCCAATGAAAACACAATAAGTGAACAAATAAACAAGATTGTGATAATTGGGATGCCAGCAAAAGATTCTTTTTACAGTTATTTGAAAAGGATGTATCAGCACGTAGGATTCAAACACTTATTCAGCGGGATGACAGAAATCATCTACGCCATTCTTTTATTCCTATTCGTGTTGCTGTCTATAAGCTATACAGCTGGAGACTACTTCAGCGTTCATGATGGAAGGATCTATTCTTTTATTTTTATTGTTTCTCCAATTTTGTATTTACTAATCTGCCTATTTTGTTATTGGAAATTAAAGCAAACCAATACGTATGAAATCGAAATGACGTGTAAATATAATATTTTTCAGCTTGCGGCATTTAGAATGCTTGCCTTTAGCATTATTTGTTTAGGAGTAAATATGATCTTTGTCTCAGTGATCGTTTCTGCTTATGAACAAATAAACTTCCTGCTTGCTTTTATGATTTCTGTGACGTCTTTATTTTTATTTTCAGGCTTATTTTTGTTTTTTATTATGAAAATGCACGCCAGATTAATGAAGGTTTTATATCCAGCCGGATGGCTTCTTGTAAATATCATATTATCCATTTACAGCAAAGAAATTTATCATTTATGGATTAAAAATCTTCCTATCTATGTGTATATCGTTTTATCCCTTTTCTGTATATGGCTTTATCTAAGAAATTTACAAAAACTGATTACTTTTAGAAGAGTAGAAGGGGTGGCTTAACATGTTAGTCGTAAGCAATGTTAGTAAAAACTTTGGGAATTTCGAGGCGTTAAAAAACATTAACCTTGAGTTTAGCAATGGGGTATATGGATTGCTGGCGCCAAATGGGGCAGGTAAAACAACCTTGATCAAAATGTTAACGACTTTAATTTTTCCAAGCAAAGGCGAAATTCGCTATAACGGTACAGATATTATCAAATTAGATGAACAATATCGCGATCTTTTAGGCTATCTTCCTCAGGAGTTTGGATATTACAAAAACTACAGTCCAACTCGATATTTATCTTATATTGCAGCCTTAAAAGGAATCGATAAGCAAATGGTAAAGGAAAGAGTAAGCGAGCTTTTAAAGCTCGTTGCTTTAGATCATGTCTCCAATAAAAAAATGAAAAAATTTTCTGGAGGAATGATCCAGCGGGTAGGAATTGCCCAAGCGATGCTGAACGACCCGAAAATTTTGATTTTAGACGAGCCAACTGCTGGGTTAGATCCGAAAGAACGTGTTCGATTTAGAAATTTATTAACCGAGCTCGCGCGGGATCGAATCGTCATTCTTTCCACTCATATTGTTTCGGATGTTGAATCGATTGCCAATGAAATTATTATGATCAAGGATCAAGAAATCCTTTATAAAGACAGTATTCACCATATTTGCAACGTCATTTCTGGTATGGTCTATGAAACAACAATAGCTTTTCAACAAGCTCAGGACTTTAGAAATCAATTTTTTTCTCTCTCTGAAAAACAAGAAGATGGAAAATTAATCGTAAGGTTTATTTCGAAAGATATGCCTGATCCTACATGGACAAAAGTGAAGCCTAATTTAGAGGATGTCTTTCTTTATATTTATAAAGATGAACAGGAAAAAGGCCAATGATAAGAATTCAATCATATGAACTAAAAAAAGCTTTCACCTCTCCGATCGTCATCGCATTAACGATATTATTTTTGCTGTATAACTTTTTTATCATCTTTCAGCATACGTATTTTAATAGCGAGTTGAAAATAGTCAATAAGCTTGTTGAAAAGTTTGGTTATGAAATAAACGATTCTATGATTTATGAATTTCAAGCATATTATCAATCACAGCTGGATGAAATGAATCAGATTACCAATAAACATTTATCTAAAACATACGATAATACGACCGCTTTTTTCAAAGATCAGCTTAATGATAAAAGAACAAATTTTTCTAAAAAAGAGGAAGATACAATCACGAGTGTAATGCTTACCGAGACTTATATCCGAATGTTTGACGAAATTGATCGTGAATATGATGAATTGAATATGGCGAAGATGGCTGAATATGAAATAGAAAGGTGTGGTCTTAGCGGAGAAGCTGCGGAAACGGCAAAGAAAAACTATTCAACCCTTGGGGAAAGACTGGATAAGCTAATTGCAAACGAAGAGCATAAAAATATGTTTTTCATCGGAAAAATCTATCAAATGCATTCCTTGCTGTTTAAGACGCTCTTTCGAACTATGGTATTTGAAATCATGATTTTAGTTGTTTTAATCACCGGGTATATCCTTACATATGAATTTGAAAACAACACACATTTAACAGCGTACTCCTCAAAACGAGGCCGAAAACTGACAATGGACAAGCTGTTAGCTTCCATTGCTGCTAGTCTTATTGTGACAACATTGATTTTAGGCGTAACTCTTGGAAGCTATTTTATCGTCTTTAACTATTCTGGGCTTTGGCAGGCTTCAATTAGCAGCTATTTTAATGCGGAAAAGTCTTTTCCCTATATATCGTGGTGGAAAATGACTTTTACCACCTACTTGATTTGGACGATTTTACTCATATATGTTTGTCAGCTTTGTTTTACAGCTATTACCTTTATGATTTCAATCTTTATTCGAAATAGTTATTTTATATTCTGTATATTTGCTATTTTATTAGGACTGGGCATATTAATTCCAGGATCAGTACCCACCGATATGAATGCAATTTTTATTACTCGCTATACTCCTTTTTCCCTTATATTAAACCCTCATTTATGGTTTATTGGATGGGGACCTTTTTCGTCTAAATATTATGAAATAAATACCGTTGCCATTTGGATCATAATGCTTCCGATCCTGTGTCTTTTAGGTTTGAAAAGATTTAAGAAGCAATCCATCTATTAGGAGGAAAGTTGTGAATATAATTTTAAATGAATTAAAGAAAATATTCGAATTAAAAATAGTGCTGCTAATGATCGTGATTAGTTTCATTTTTTACCATTTATTTATTAGCTTTGAGTTTGAGTATTTTCCTAATGGAAGACCAGCGCTCGATCTATATCATGTTGGTGTGGAAATGGTCGAGGATTATGGAACTTCCTTTGATGAACAGGACTATTTACATTTTAAAAACGTTTATCAGAAAAAAGTAGAAGCAGCAGATGATTATTTGCTATCAAAAAAAGAATTTGTGGATGCTGGGATTACAACCTATCAACAATTTCGACAAATGGATTTAAACAATAAAAAGGTAAAAAATCTATCTGATAAGGTCTTATTTGAAGAAAAAGTCGATTTATTTTGGGAGCTGCAGGCTAGGGAGTCGTTAATGGAGATTTATGAGCATAAAGAATATAAAATGAATTATAATGATGCGGCTCCAACAAGCAAAAAGCAAAAAAAACGGATTAAAGAAGTAATCGATAACGGCAGCGCATTTCCAGACTTAGTATTTTGGAACTACAATAATCTTATTACTAATTTATCTATGCTTGTATTAGTCAGCATTATGCTGATGCTTTCTCCTATTAATTTAAGAGATCGAAGAAATAAGCTAATTTTCCTTCAGTACACTTCTAAAACAGGACGTGAACTATTTAAAAGGAAAATATTAACAGGTCTGCTTTCCTCTTTTATCATTACGACTTTACACCTTTTATGGTTTTTCGCTGCGTATTCTCAAAATCATGTTGCCATGTTTTTCGACTCGAATATCAACTCGTTTTTTCAACATTTTGTTTTCTGGTTTGATTTTACCTTTTTCCAATATATTATTCTAACAGTCGTCGCCCTTTATTTTTTAGCCTTTGTGATGTCTATTATAGTAGCGGTTCTTTCAAGTATGGTTCCAAATTATCTATCGATTATTGGCGTACAAGTACCTATAGCTTTTATTACATTTAGTATATTATTGAAATATCTAATCACTAGATTAACCGAAATTAGCCTTCCCATTTATTTTCTGCCCGTTGCTTATACAGTTCTCATAGCCATTGGAATCATTATTAGCATTTTTAGGTGGAAAAAAGAGAAAAGATTAGATATTGTTTATTAGATTTTTGTTCGGATTTAATTATTCTGGAAAAAAGAAATGGAGACAACATGCGTCTCCGTTTCTTTTTCATTCATGAAATTAGTTCGCTCTTAACACACGCATTGCATTTAATACCGCAAGTAGTGTCACGCCTACATCCGAGAAAACAGCTTCCCACATTGTCGCAATTCCAAATGCTCCTAGCAACAGGAATACTCCTTTTACACCTAGAGCAAACAGAATGTTTTGCCATACAATACGGCGAGTACGTTTTGCAATCCCAATCGCTTCTGAAATTTTCGAAGGTTCGTCTGTCATGATGACAATGTCTGCTGCTTCAATCGCTGCATCAGATCCTAGTCCTCCCATAGCCATCCCCACATCTGCTCGTGCTAATACAGGTGTATCATTAATTCCATCACCGACAAAAATGATTTTTTCTTTTGGAGCTTTTTTAGCATCCAGCTTTTCAATTTCCTCTACCTTATTCTGTGGTAAAAGCTCTGCAAGTACTTCGTCTAATCCCAATTGTTTCCCTACAGCATTTCCAACTGCCTTGGCATCTCCTGTCAACATAATCGTCTTTTTGATGCCCAATTCCTTTAATGAACGGATCGCTTGTGCTGAATCTTCTTTTACTGAGTCTGAAATGACAATATATCCAGCATATTGTTTATCTACCGCTACATGTACAATCGTTCCTATCTCATTTGGATCTTGAAACTTTATGTGTTCTTTTTTCATCAGCTTTGCATTACCAGCAAGAATTTCTTTTCCTCCGATTTCAACTTGAATCCCAAATCCAGAAATCTCATTGTAGTCTTGTATTGCTTCTTCTTTGATTTCTTTTCCATATTCTTTTCGAATCGATTGCGCAATTAGATGGTTGGAATGGACTTCCGCATATGCAGCATATTCCAACAATTCTTCTTTAGACATAGTACCCGTTGGATGGATACTTGTCACTTCAAACACACCTTTCGTTAGTGTGCCTGTTTTATCAAATACAACATATTTTACGTCATTTAACGCTTCTAAATAATTGCTGCCCTTTACAAGAATACCCGATTTGGAAGCAGCACCAATTCCACCAAAGAAACCAAGAGGAATAGAAATAACAAGTGCACAAGGACAAGAAATAACCAAAAAGATCAATGCACGATAAATCCAATCTGAAAAAGTAGCTCCACTTATAAGAAGTGGTGGAATAACGGCTAATGCAGTTGCAACAATTACGACCACTGGCGTATAAAAACGTGCAAATTTAGTAATAAAATTTTCTGTTTGTGCTTTTCTGCTACTTGCATTTTGAACTAAATCAAGAATTTTTGAGACCGTTGATTCTCCAAATTCTTTTTTTACTTCTACCGTTAATACGCCATTTTTATTAATAAACCCACTTAATACATCGTTCCCAGCTTCTACTTCTCGCGGCAATGATTCTCCGGTTAAAGCTGAAGTATCCACCATAGAGGTTCCTTCAATAATTTTTCCGTCTAGCGGTATTTTTTCGCCAGGTTTTACAACAATAAAATCGCCAATTTTCACTTCTTCTGGTGATACTCGTTTAATGTCATTTTCTACTTTTACATTTGCATAGTCTGGTCGAATATCCATCAATGCACTAATGGACTTACGTGAACGATTGACTGCAATCCCTTGGAACAATTCGCCTACCTGATAGAACATCATAACAGCTACTCCTTCAGGATACTCCTTGATCGCAAATGCACCGATTGTAGCGATAGCCATTAGAAAGTTCTCATCAAATACTTGTCCTCTTAAAATATTTTTTGCAGCTCGTAGAACAATATCACCACCGACAATTAAATAAGCAACAAGGAACAAGCCGAGCTCTACTATATTAGAAACTGGGGCGAAAAAGCCGATACTAGCGATTGCAGCACCGATTACTAACCGTACCAGCATTTTTTTCGTATTTGAACTTCCATGATCATGACTATTGCTATGACTATGACCGTGATCATGGTTAGAAGTTTCTGACACAACCTCTATCTCCGGTTCAAGGCGTTTAATCGTTTTAGTCGCTTCTCCTGCTAATCGATCCAGTTCAGCTGGGGAAGCCGCCCCTATAATCAATTTTTTAGAAACAAAATCGACGGTAGAAGATGTAATTCCTTCTATACGTCCTACTCCTTGCTCGACTTTCATCGCACAATTCATGCAATCTAACCCATTTAGAATCAATGTACGAGTAGAAGATCTTTTTTTCATGTTACCTTTTTCTTCTACTTTGATATGAGGTTCCAATTTGATTATTTTTTTCTTTGTCTCATAGACAACTGATCCTTCTTGTGCTTGTTCTGTTTCCAACGTAAGGGTCTTGGTAGCAAAATTAACCGAACAAGACGAAACACCAGTTATCTTTTTTACACCATTTTCAATTTTCATTGCGCAATTCGCACAATCTAATCCTTCTAACGTAAATTCGCGTTTTATTAGCTGCTGTGCTTCCATTTGGCCTCATCCCTCACTTCTTTATATAACTTCAATATTTTCATGAATAATCATTCGTCTATAAATCTCTGTCTCTATAACTATTTTGTTTTTAAGTGCATATATGAACACTTACTCATATATTGGATATGTTTTTATTATATGCTCGCCTTTTATAAAGGTCAATAAAAACTTCAACTACAAATACAGAATTAAGAGAAGTTTCTACATTTTCCTGTATTGAAGAATTAGAAAATTTATAGAAAAGACCTGCTATTCGAGGTTTGCTCGGAATAGCAGGTCTTAGATTACAAAATAAGAAAGCATAACTTTTTGAAGGTAGAATAGTGCTAAACAGACACTTCCGATTTTCTTTTTGTCTAGCTCCAGCGCCTATCGACTATCAAACTTCAGGTCTTCTCCCTACGATAAGTCAACATCGATTGCTTTCGCTCATCGAGTTTCCTTTATCACGTTTTAACGGGCAGTAAGCTATTACATAAAAAATGGATAGTAGATAAAAAACTGCCCCTAAAAAACCTGATCGGCTCAACTAACTATCAGAGGAAAGGAACATCCCCTGATAGAAGGTTCGCCTTATCTCAGTCGAAGTCCCTCCAGTTTGTACGTCGATGGTCAAGGCGCTTCTGCTTTTCTTTTTAACGGAAAGGTATAGAGTACATTAAACCGCCTTTTGTATATAGATCATTCAATCCACGTTCTAAATTAAATGTTGTATTTGGACCTAAGTTGCGATCAAAAATTTCTCCATAGTTTCCAACTTGTTTAATTACTTGATAAGCAAAGTCATTTTTTAAACCAAGTTGTTCGCCAAGATTGCCTTCTTTTCCTAATAATCGTTTAATTTCTGGATTGTCGCTTTTTAAGAATTCATCCACGTTTTTAGATGTAATGCCAAATTCTTCAGCCTGAATGGTTGCATACACAATCCAAGATACTGCGTCAGCCCACTTATCATCTCCGTCTTTAACAGAAGGAGCTAAAGGTTCTTTAGATAACGTTTCATTTAATATTTTTTGATCAGAAGCATTTTTCATAACAGAAAGCTGTGAAGCAAGATATGATTTATCAGAAGTCCAAGCATCAATGCTTCCTTCTTGATACGCAGCAATGACAGCATCTCCAGAATCAAATACAACTGGTTCATAATTAATACCGTTTGCTCTCATTGTGTCAGCTAAATTTAATTCAGTCGTTGTACCAGTTTGAACACCAATACGCTTTCCTTCAAAATCTTTTAAACTATTAATTCCGCTATCTTTACGTACCATGAGACCTTGTCCATCGTATAAAATAACAGGACCAAAATTCAAACCAACTTCTGCATCACGATTTGTTGTCCAAGTAGTTTGCCTAATCAATACATCTACTTCACCCGACTGTACAGCAGTAAAACGTTCTGTTGCAGAAAGAGGACGATATTGAACCTTATTAGCATCTCCTAAAACCCCAGCAGCTACTGCTTTTACAAAATCAATATCAAAACCAGCATTTTTCCCATTAGAATTTACATAACCAAGCCCAGGGCTTGCATCCGTAATACCTCCGATAAGCTTATCTCTTTTAATAATTGTATCGAGTAAGCTTTTGCCAGATGCGGTACTTTTCCCGCTGCTTTCATTTTTGTCTGAAGCTTTGTTTCCGCCGCTTGTACAACCTGTAAGGGCAAGTATTAATACTAGAAAAAGACTAATGAATACGGATAAAGATTTTTTCATTCTTGTTCCCCCTTTTGAGTCTGTCTGAATGTTTTTATGTAAAATTCCAGCTAGTATAATTTTTTTAATATAATTACAACTGGAGTTTTAAACATTTTATGTAATTGATATAACATTATTATGTTACATAATATGACACAATTCGTAATATTTTTCATTTCTCATGTTTTTCATTATACATACTCTTCTGACTTATGCAAATTATTTTTTTATTCATTTTTTCCTGATTATTTAATAAATTCGACAAAAAGTATGCATAAAGACCCGAAAAATACATGTTTATTCACTAATAGTTTAAATATTTTTTTATTAATTATTTTTTAAATTAATTAATTTTTACAGATCTATATCAAAAATTTTTTGAAAATCTTTACGACTTTTCATTTTGATCGTCAGATAATATGACATTAATTATCTAATCATTATAGTAAATTTTATTTTAAAGCAAAAATATTTCTCTGAGATTTACTTATAACTCGAGCTAATGGAATCTATCTGGAGCTAGACACTAGTTACCAAACCAATTAAACATGAAAATATAAACCTCATATATTTTTAATAGTGGCTCTTTTGGGTTTTTCTTTATTCGATTTTGACTATGTAGTAATCATAGAGTTTATAATGTTCATCAATTTTATGTTGTATGTAAAGACTTAAACTATCAAAAAGTTGACGAATTCTTGAATCATTGTTCTTTTTATATCCGTGTTTCTTCTATTATATATATGTCAATAAATCATTAGCTTTTACAAATGCAAACTCTATTCTTTATATAGAGTTTGCATTTGTAAAATTCAATTCTGTTCATTCGTGACAGAAAATTCTGTTAACTATTTAGTTACTATAGAGTTTTTAATATTGAATAGTTTTTAAAATATTAGGAATCACTAGCATTGCATTATTTAACTTTGAGGATTAAAAATACTAACAATCTCCAAAAAGCATCATACAACAAAAAGATCCTTTACAATAAGTTCCTGTCCAAATCTAAATGCCCGATAAACGGGGACATTAAGCTAAAAAAATCTTGAACGTTAAGATAACTTTTCAGAACAATCCATTTTCTTAAGTGAAAGCAACGACATTATGATTATGACCTAACACTGTTTCATTAATTTTTTGGTTTACATTCAAAGGAATAACCGAATCTAATAATCTTTGAGAATATTCATTTTTCGCATGTGCAATCTCATGTCTAGCCAATTCTTCTACAATCTGTCCTTTATATAGAAAGAAAATTCGATCACACATATTACAAACAGCTTGTAAGTCATGCGCCACAAAAAGATACGTCATGTTCATCTCATGTTTCAGTTTATGTAGCAGTTCAAGTATTTGAGATTGAACAGAAACATCTAATGAGCTAATGGCTTCATCAAGCACAACAAACTTAGGATGGGTAGAGATGGCACGTGCAATACATACACGTTGTAATTGTCCTCCACTTAGTTCATGTGGATATTTATAGATCATTGATTGAGGAAGACCTACTTTATCCAGGAGCTCAATTATTCTCTGATCAAGGTTTTCTTTGTCACCAATTGCAATTAGAGGCTCTGCAATAATGCTTTTAATATTAAAATAAGGATTTACGGATGAAGTATAATCTTGAAAAACAACACTCATCTTGCCTTGATTTTTTTTAATCCACTTAGCTATTGGTTCCCCATCTATTTTGATAGTACCTTGATTCGCCTTTTCCAACCCCAATATAATTCGGCTAAGTGTACTTTTTCCACTGCCGCTTTCGCCAATTAAACCTACACATTCTCCTTCTTTTATCGAAAAATCAATTCCGTTCAAAACATCAACCTTGCCTTTACTAAAAAATCCGCCTGCTTTATGATAACTTTTATATACCTTTTTAATTTGAACTAACATTGCGATAACCTCCATGTCATAGATTGATTGAAATGATTAGCCAAACTCACACGTGTGTCTATTAAGTATTTTGTAAAAGTATGCTGCGGATTTATAAAAATCTCATTCGCATTCCCATATTCTACACATTCTCCATTACGCATGACGAGCAAGCTTTCAGCTAAGTATTGAACGACCCCCAAATCATGTGAGATAAAAATGATGGAAGTCCCAGTCAGTTCCCGCAGGCGCTTAAACTCTTCAACAACTTCACGCTGATTAATCGAATCAAGTGCTGTAGTCGGCTCATCTGCAATGATAATGTCTGGCTTCATCATGATGGCAATGCCAATCATACATCGCTGCAGCATCCCTCCAGATAGCTGATGTGGATATTTTTTCATTACCTGTTCCGGGTTGCGAATACACATTTTTTCAAGAGCTTCTAATGACAATTTGATTGCTTCATTTTTACGAACTCCTAAATTTTCACGAACCGTTTCAATCATTTGTTTACCAATTGTATAAAGAGGGTTAAACGAAGACATCGCATCTTGCAAAACCATACAGATCTTTTGACCTCTAATTTTTCTTAAAGATTTATTCGATAGTTCAAGAAGATTCATTCCATCAAATAAGATCTCTCCTGTAACATTCAGCCATGGAGATGTTAAGCCTAAAATGGCTTTGGCCGTCATCGATTTGCCGCTGCCGCTTTCACCTACTACACCTAAACAGGTGTTTGCTTCAAGTGTAAAATTAAGATTCTTAATGATAGGTAGTTCGTTACGCGAATCAATTACTGACAGGTTTTTTATTTCTAATAAAGACATTCCATTTCACTCCTTTCTTTTTTTGAAAGAGTTTTGGATTTAGAGCTGATTGCATGCTATCACCAAGAAAATTGAATGCGGAGACGATAATCAAGATCGCAATCCCTGGTGCAAGCATCTGTGTAGGCATTGTAATCATCACGTTCTTCGCTTCGTTTAACATCATTCCCCACTCAGGAGTTGGCGCTTGTACACCTAAGCCAAGAAAGGATAATGCTGATATGCTTAAGATAACCCAACCTGTATCAAGTGTTGAAAAGACAGCAACTTCACCTGATACTCCTGGCAACAAATGTTTTCTCATAATGTGATTTGTATTACAGCCGGAAACCTTTGAGAAACGAATATAATTTTTATCCGTATATTGAATCACGGCCGAACGGATCATGCGTGTGTACCATGCCCAGTGAGCAATAATATTAGCAATTACTACATTTAGCAAGCCAGGTCCTAGTACACCAACAATCGCCAAAATCATGACTTCTGACGGAAAAGAAAGCATCACATCACAAATTCTCATAATGAATTCATCAACTTTTCCACGGAAAAATCCAGCAATAATTCCTAATGTTGTTGCGATTCCAAGTGTAATAAACGTAGTAATCATGGCGTAAAAAATGGTTGTCCGAATACCAAAAAGCAATCTAGACAGTACACATCGGCCTAATTGGTCTGTTCCTAACGGATAGGTCCAACTCATTCCTGCAAATTTTTGCGCTATATTCATTTTTAATGGATCATGAGGTGCAAGGATTGGTGCAAAAGCGCCAGCGATAATAAACAACAAAATAATCGACATAGAGATTACCGCCATTTTATCAGCTATTAAACGGCTCCAAAAAGTCATGTTATGCCTCCTTTCTTAATCGTGGATCAATCATATTGTTAATCACATCAACCAAAAGATTACAAACAACAAACATAACAGCCATAATTAAAATATAAGCTTGAATAATAGGTAAATCTGAATTAAAGATAGCCGTTACGCATAATCGGCCAATGCCTGGCCATGCAAAGATATTTTCTACAACTACAGTTCCTGCAATCAGTTTTGGAATAGACATTCCCAAAGCAGTAATAGAGGTTTGAAGGGAATTTTTAAACACCTTTACTATTATGGTGCTTTCCTTTAGTCCTCGGACCTTCGCATATAAAGTAAAGTTTTCATTTTTATTTTTAATCATATTATTTCGAATAAGGCGAACATACGTCGAAATATATACAAATGATAGAGTAACAGCTGGCAATATGATCGAGCTTGGTTTTTCCATCCCACTCGTATCAAACCAATCTAGTTTTAATGCAAACAACCACATTAGCAAGATGCCTACCCAAAAGTTTGGCATTGCATTACTTAAAAATACTATTCCTCTCAGAACTTTATCCACAACACTTCCTTCATAAATAGAGCACAACACACCTATGACTATACTTAAAAACAGGATTATGATAAGGGCAGCTCCAGCCAGATAAAGTGTTGCTGGCAGCGCTTCAGCGATTTCATCTATCACTGGCTTATGAGTCACAAAGCTCATACCAAAATCGCCTTTTAAACTATCCATTAGCCAATTACTATACCTAACTAAAAACGGCTTATCCAGCCCCAGCTCCTCTCGCATATCTTGTATCATTTCTTCTGTCGGTGAATTAACCTGATTTACTCGAAGGGCAATTTCTGCTGGATCACTGGTTCTTAAATTAATAAGAATGAAAGCTAAAAACGATATCCCGATTAAAATTGGGACGACAGCGATCGCTCTTTTTAACATATAACTATTCATATTATCCCTCCTCTATTGGTCATTTTTTAGCACTTAGCCCCGTAAGACTAGTCAAGTTCTAGCGAAATCAGGATTTTCCTTCGTGATTCGTTTTACGCTTGTAAAGACTAAACAGGGCATCCATGCCTTTCTTCTATAAAAAATTATTCAAAACTCATTTTTTCAAAAGGTATTTCATATTGAGATACGTTAAATCCTACACCTTTAAGATCTTTGGTATAAAGAACTTTTGTTACAGAATAGGTTAGTGGGATATAGACTCCTTCTTCATGTATATAGCTTAAAATATCTTTATACATCGCTTTACGCTTTTCTTCACTTTGCTCTATCATAAGATCTGTAATCGTATTATCTAGCCATTCTTTTTTCTCAAGACCTACTTGGGTTTGATAATCACCAGTCGCTGGAATTCGCCATGAAGATACAAACGTATGAGGATCATACGGCAAGCCCCATGAAAGAGAGTACATCATATCAAATTCACCAGTTTTTTGACGATCTAAGAACGCTTGTTTTTCTTCACCTGCAATTTTAAGGCTAACACCAATTTCTTTTAGATCATTCAACATAGACTCACTGATTGTTCGTTCTTGTGCATTATCTGAATTATAGTATATGGTTACTTCAAGCTTTTTGCCGTCTTTATAGCGATATCCATCTTTACTTAATTCCCATCCATCTTCCGTTAATATTTTTTTCGCCTTATCTGGGTTATATTTGATTCCTTTTAAACCGACATTAGCATATGGTAGGTTCTTAGCCATTAATGTATCAGCTGTTTTTTCAGTTCCATTAAGTATCCCATTCGCTACAGCATCCTTATTAATCGCATATTGGAACGCCTCACGAACTTTTTTATCATTTGTAAATTGAGCATGTGCATTTAAAAGGATCGCACGTGAAGCAATCGGATCGCTCATAATCGTTTTGTATGTGCCTTTATCTTTTAATGCTTGGAAAGAGTCATTGTCAATCACGTCCCCATCGGAACCAAATAAAAGATCAATTTCCCCCTTTTCCATAGCAATAAGGATCGTTTGTGCGTCAGGCATAACCTTCCATTTTACAGATTGAATTTTTGGTTTATCACCCCAGTAATTTTCATTCGCAGTAAATAAAGCATATTGATCTTTTTTATGTTCAGTTAATTTATAAGGGCCTGTCCCAGCATAACTTTGAACGCCATTCGCAGTTGTTCCATCGATAAAACTATTTGGTGAAATCATGCGGAACGGTCGAGTAAGTCCAAGCTCTGTAAGAGTTGGATAGTAAGGATGTTTTAGAACCAATTGGAATGTATTTTCATCCACTACTTTTGTATCTGCAATCTCAAGAATTAAATTGATCCAAGAGTGTCTTTTTATATTACCTAGTAAAGCATCAAAATTTAATTTTACCGCTTCAGCATTAAATGGAGCTCCATCTGAAAAAGTGACGCCTTTTCTAAGATGGAAAGTGTATACTAAACCATCCGGAGAGATATCCCATTTTTCAGCTAATGCTGGTTTAATTCCATCTTCGGTATTCTTAACAAGTGGCTCAAACACCATATTTTGAGCAGCCATTTCTCCAGCATATAAATGCGGATTAATATCTCGAATATCCTTTGTACTCGCATAGACTAGTTCATCTTTAATACTTTTCTCTGTTGTTTTTTGAGAAGTAGTTTCTTTCTTACTAGTGCAACCAGACAATATGACAAAAGCACAGCATACTAACATTAAATAAAATTTCCATTTTGTTTTTATCATGTTTTATTATTCCTTTGCTGTATATTTTTAATATTCTGTTATTTTTAAATATTGAAAATTTTAAGTCCGCAAAAAGCCATAAAAAAATTTATTTAGAAAGATCCAATTCTGAGTATGAAATTTAATAATCTTATTTTTAGGTAAAATGATTTAGCAGCATAATTTGACAAGATTCTTTGTTGAAGATGTCTCTATGATTTGATTACAAAATAGTGAGGTTAGTTCTTTGTATACATTTTATTGTATCTTTTTTAGAATATTTGTACATTTTTATTATTAATTCACAGAAAAACAGATAATAATTAGGATTATTTATCTACAAAACCCTCTATTTTATTCCTCCTTTCACTTTTTAATATTTCCCTTGGCCAAGGGTTTTTTACAATATTATCTAGTATTACTTTTAAAACAAATGATTTGAATATATAATTAGAAAATTTTTCTAATATAATAACTTTAACACTGTTGTTAAGTTGTTTAACACAACAATGTGAACTTGGTATTCAGTATATAAACTGCCATGATTAATTGTCAATATGAAATCGATAAATAAATTTAATTTTTTATAATTTTACAATTTTTACGCTTATTTATACATCTTTCAAATAGGCTGTCATTATCCCTCTATGTATCTCTAGATTTTAAAGAAATCTCCTTTTGCAACTTCTTCATTAAACAGTACATAGGTTGGAGTGAACTTGTTGCAGCAAATGAAACTTCGAGAAACCAGGTGGAGATCTACTCTAACTACTTAAGAAAAGCACAAGACGCTTGGAGCTAGACAGACACAGTCTATTTATACTTTTTTACCTTTTGAAAAATCCTATCTACTCTTCGGTTAGGGGTGTGACCTTAACCATTATCCATGAAGAGATAACCATCCAAGTGGCTCTCGGTTTTTTATTTCTTTCTTCGTGTTGACTATGTAGTAATCATAGAGTTTATAATCATTGTATCTACTAAATTTGTTAGGAATTGTCTGAAATATTTTTAGAAAATTCACTTTTTTGATCGTATGATTCTATTACACCTTCATTCGACATTTACACCCTAACAATATAAAATAGAATCCTTATACATCATCATTAGACGTATAAACTTACTACGGATAAAAGGAGGCAATTAATATGGGAGAAACAAATTTTAGCAGGGAAACAGAAATATTAAATCAAGGGGCTTATTTGAAAGGAAGAGCAGATTCTCCTGAAACAGCTCCGCTTTACTTAACAACTGCCTTTAATGTTGAGGATTTAGATGATTTAGAAGATATGTACTCCGTTCAAGGTTACACTTATATCAGAACGAGAAACCCAAATCGTAATGCATTGGCAGAATTAGTTACATACCTGGAAAAGGGTGAAAAATCACTTATTTGCAGCTGCGGGATGGCAGCCATTTCCACTGCATTACTTTCTATATTAGAGCAAGGGGATCATGTACTGTCAGATAAAACGCTGTATGGTGAAACCATTGATTTATTAGAAGGTTTTTCAAAATTCGGTATTAGTGTCACGTTTATTGACTTCACTAATATTGATGAAATAAAAGCTTCTATTAAACCAAATACGAAAGTACTCTACACAGAAACGATTTCCAATCCTATGATTACCGTTGTTGATATTGAAACTGTTGCAAATATAGCCCATGAGAATGGAGCGAAATTAGTTGTCGATAACACTTTTACAACATCCCTAGCTATTAGGCCTATTGAAAAAGGTGCCGACATTACAATTAACAGTTTAACGAAATTTGCTAATGGACATAGTGATGTTGTTATTGGTTCTATTACTTCTACTGATGAAATCATCAAAAAAGCATATAGTTTACAAGTATTGTTAGGAACAACTGCCAATCCATTTGATGCCTGGATGTGTCAGCGTGGCATGCGTACGATGGACCTTCGTGTTCAAAAGCAAATGGACAATGCTGCCAAGCTAGCAAAAGCCTTGCAAGAGCATCCATGCGTTTTAAAGGTGCACCACCCCAGTCTTGAAAACCATCCTCAGCACGAATTAGCCAAAAAAATATTTGAAAACGGATATGGCGGAATGCTCAGCTTTGAAATGCCGAACGACAGAGAAAAAATCAATGCATTTATGCGTCGATTGAAAATAGTTCATTACGCAATGACCTTAGGTGGTTATCGTTCTACTATTTCTCATCCAGTAAGCTCTTCACATTATGCCGTGCCAGAAGAAGAACGTCTGAAGATGGGAATTACTTTTGGTCTAATGCGTGTATCTGTCGGTATTGAAAGTCCGGACGATCTAATTGCTGATTTCTATCAAGCACTTGATGTATTTAAAGACTAAATGTTAAAGGTAGGAACTCTACTTTTATCCGAGTTTCTTCTATATATATATATTAAAATTACCAAAATAATTTTACTTTCAAAAATACAAACTCTATTTAATGTATAGAGTTTGTATTTTTTTAATTATTATCTTTGGGCTTTTTTATCAAATAAATAAATTGAAAATTCTGTTGACTCTTTAGCAGCGATAGAGTTTATATTTATTTTTAAGAAAAGCCCCCTTTTGATTTTTGAATCATTTAGCATAAGTTCCTGCTACCTTGAAGCTACGCGTCAAGGCGTGGGAAACCATATTTCCTACGAATGATTCAAAAATTGCTTTTATCAACAGTACTTTTTAACAAAGCCTTAAGAAAAAAACTTTTAAATATATATTCAATTAATCCACATAGTTTTAATTAGATTATTCTAAATTTTCATATTTTAATAAATCTTCAAAACAGACGTTAAAAGGTTAAAGGAGGAATCTAAATATGGATGCAGATATTGGGGTAATAGGAATTGGAACAATGGGCAGCATGGCCATGTGGCAGCTTGCTAGTAAAGGTGCTTCGGTAATAGGATTCGAACAATATGGTATAGGTCACGACCGATCAGCTGCTGGAGGCGAAACCCGCATTTTTAGAACAGCCTATCAATCGGGATTAGAATATATACCGATATTAAAAGAAGCAAAAGAATTATGGAAGCAGCTAGAATCAGAGACAAAAAATCACTTATATACTAAAACGAGCGGACTAGCTATCGGAAATCCGCAAATAAAGTCAATGAAAAATATGCTAGAAAGCATTAAAGAGTTCGACTTAGATCACGAAATATTAGCTTATGAAGAAGCAAAAAAAAGATTTCCACAGCATAAACTCTTACATGATGAAATCGTGATTCTTGATAAAGAGGCTGGGTTCCTTCGTCCTCAATATGCAATTGTATCTGCAGTTCAACGAGCAGAAGAACTCGGCGCTATTGTTCACAGCTACACTCGTGTAGAAGAAGTCTGTTCCGAGGGCAATGGTGTAAGAGTCCGAGCTGATGGAAAAGATTATATGTTTGGCCAAGTTCTAATTTCTACTGGGCCATGGGCAAGAGAGTTTCTACCTGATTTTGAACAGCAAATTGAAGTTCGTCGATTAGTCAACACTTGGTTTACTTCCAAAAATTTAAGTTTATTCACCCCAGATAAATTCCCTGTTTTTCAACGAGAAACAAACGGAGTGATATATTATGGTTTCCCAACGGTCGATGGAGCTTCTGTCAAAATAGCAATCAGCAGTCACAAAAAAGATAAGATTAACGGTCCTAATGATATAAATAGAACGGTTGAAATTGAGGAGCTATCAACCATAAGACAGACCATTCGTGATTTTTTACCTGACCTTTATCCTGATCCCATTCGTGTAAGCGCCTATATGGAAGGATATACTCCTGATGGTCATTCTATTGTAGGAAGATTGCCAAATGAAAAAAATATCGTTGTAGCTTGTGGTTTTTCAGGCCATGGTTTTAAAATGGCCCCAGCCATTGGGAAAATTACAGCGGATATACTTTTAGAAAACGAAACGACATGTTCAATTGACCATTTATCTCCAATAGGTTTCTAGTTTGAAGGAAAGCGCAAGCGCCTTTCCATCTCTTCTTTATCCGTGTTTCTTCTATTATATATAGATTTCTATTTTCTATCTTAACGTTAATTTTCAATATTCGATAAATAATGTTCTTGATTTTTTAAAAGAAAAACTCTATTCTAAGTATAGAGTTTTTCTTTTTTGATATTATTTTAAAATTCATCTCGAATAAGGCAGAAAATATAAATCAAGTATACTATAGAAAAAGCCCGATGGCACGAAAGGAGAAATATTTGTGAAAGACCTCTATTCTATCGGAGAAACAGCAAAATTAATGGGTATTTCAGTACAAACACTTCGCCATTATAGTAAACTTCAATTAATTAACCCAAGGTATATTAATCCTGAAACAGGATACCGATACTATTCTGTCGATCAGTTTCACTTTATTGATCGTTTAAAGTATTTACAGAATTTCGGGCTGTCCCTCTCTGAAATTGATACCATTCTCACCGATGGCAGTGTTGATACCCTTCTTCCATTTCTAGAAAAGCAAAAGCAATTATATATCCAGGAAGTAAAAAAAGCTCAGGAAACGGTCGAAGATATTCAGTGGTATATCGACTATTTTAAATATATTGGACAAGATAGCTTCCCAGATGTTCCTTATAAATTGATGTTGGATAAACGTTATATGGTTGCAGTACCATGTTTGCCGGAAGAAAGCTCAGCAGCCTATCATATTCGATTAAATGAAATAAAGAGCAGTAAAAATTTCAAAGCTTTAAAGTATAAGCGTCAATTTTCGTATATTGCAGATTTTAGTCAATTAATAGGCAAAAAGCTTAAACCCACTCATCTAGGGATGTTTTTAAAAGAGGCTCCAAAGGTTCAATCAGACTATATTATAGAAATTCCGGCAGGAGAATATTTATGTTTCCGAGGGCGGATTCTGACAGATCAATGGAATCCTGCTCTTGTTTCATCTTTCTTCCAAAACGGACCAAAGCCTACATTGGTGTTAGCCAATGAATATGAAGATAATTTAATGGAATACTCTCAATGTATGTATGAGGTGCAAATTCTTCTGCCTTCATAGAAAAGCGGAAATGCCCGTATAGCGAAGTACATGAGTCGCTGGACGCTGAGCTAGACACCAGTCTACTACAAAAACGTATCCTTTCTTGCATATTAACCAATCAGCAAGCCCGTATTATTCGCGGCTTGCTTTTTTTCTTTTTATAATAATTTGAAAATTCTGTTGACTCTTTAGCAATGATAGAGTTTATAGTGTTTGTAATAAGATTGAGTGCTGAGTAAATCAAATGTGCCAATGACGTACTTATCCTACTGGTCAACACCACATAAGATTTAATGAATTTCTCAGTATTTAAAAGGAAACAACAAAGTGTATAAAACAAAAAAATGATATTAAAAAGGAGACAAAGCAATGGAAGACATGACATTTTCAAGAGCATCTGAATTACTCTATAGAGGTAAAAAAGTAAAAGGAATGGATTTAAAGCCAGAGGCTACTCCTTTATTTTTAACAACTGCTTTTACAATGGACTCTTTATCAGAAGTAAAAGATACTTATGCAGAAAAAGGATATACATATATCCGTACGTGCAATCCAAACCGTGATATGCTTGCAGATGCAGTATCTTACCTTGAGGGTGGCGAAAAGTCCCTAATTTTTTCTTCTGGTATGGCGGCCATCACGACGACTTTAATGACTGTACTAAAACCAGGTGACCATATTATTTGCAACTCCGACATCTATGGTGAAACTTTTGATGTTATGACTATCCTAATGAAAAAATTTGGTGTTGAGTCTGATCTAGTTGACTTAAGCTGCCTAGAAACCGTTCAAAAAACAGTAAAACCAAATACAAAAATGATTTATACAGAGGTTATGAGCAATCCAACAATGGCTTTAGCAGATCTTGAAGGGCTTGCTGAAATTGCCCATGCAAACGGCGGCTACCTCATGGTAGACAATACCTTTACTACACCACTCGCTATTCAACCGATTGCATGCGGAGCTGATATCGTCATTAACAGCTTAACAAAATATGTGAATGGCCACAGTGATGCTATTGGAGGATCCATCACCGCTTCCGAAAAAATCATCGATGAAATTCATCCAATTCGTATGCTTTGCGGAACTCCTGGTGATCCATTCAGTTCATGGATGATTCTAAGAGGTTTACACACAATTGAGCTACGTGTTCCAAAGCAAATGGAAACAGCAGCAAAGCTAGCGAAAGCACTTGAAGATAATCCATTCATATCAAAAGTAAATCATCCAAGTTTAGAGAGCTTTCCTCAGCATGAGTTAGCTAAGAGAATGTTCACAGACAAAGGCTACAGCGGGATGCTAAGCTTTGTTGTTCCAGAAGATATGGAAAAAATCGATGCATTCATGAAAAAACTAAACTTCGCCCACTATGCACCAACACTTGGCGGACTTCGAACAACATTAAATCATACCGTTACATCTTCTCACAGCCATGTTCCTGACGATATAAGACGTCAAATGGGCATCACACCTGGAATGTTCCGTCTATCAGTAGGTATTGAAGATGCTGACGATTTAATTGCAGATTTCACACAAGCACTTGAAGTGTTTAGAGAGGTAAAAGTTACAGTCTAATCCACAAAGTTATGATTATGATTAACAGATTTCAATCCATGTAAGCTAGAAGGCCTTTTCGATCATCGATAAGGCCTTTAAAAAGATAAGAAACTCATGTGGCGGAAAGTATACGCCGCCATATGAGTTTCTTATCTTTCTAAAACATTCATTATTTCCCATAAATGATCTTTTTTATACGAAACAGCTCTAGTGATTACTTGATTTTAAAACAATAAAAGGGAGTGTTACATCATGACTGAATCAAGAAAAAAAATTGTTTGCGAAAAAAGAATTTATTCAGGTGAAAAAAATACTCATAGTCATTCTTATTTCCAGCTGCTTCTCCCTCTAAAAGGAGCTATGCAAATAGAAACAAAAGATTTACGAACAGAATTAAAGTCTGATCATCTGTTTTTAATTACTCCAAACAGCACTCATAGTTTTTATTCAGATGTTCGAAATGAATTTCTCGTATTAGATTTACCCGAATCATCTATTCCAGCAAAATTTCGAAAACAAAAGCTGGGCGATCAATGCCTAACACTCGATAAGAAATGGGAATCGATTCGTTATTTATTGTTAAATGAGTCTCAAAATAATGACGGTGCCAATCACAGGCTGCATACATTAATGGAATACGCATCCGAGTTTCTATTCCATTCAGGAAATAAGTCTCCCTCAGTTGAATATTTACATCAAAACTATTATGAAAAGATTACCGTTGAACAGCTTGCAGAAATTGAAAACTTTCATCCTTTTTATTATACACAATGGTTCAAAAATAAATTTGGCATGTCTCCAAGTGAATATATTCAATTTCTTCGTATGGAAAAAGCAAAGCAATTATTAAGAGAAACGGATTTTACTATTTTAGAAATTGCTTTAGAGGTTGGCTACAATCAAGCTAGCTCACTAACAAGATTATTTCTTAAACTATATAATACAACACCAAAAGATTATCGATTATCACACAAGAAAGAGACAAAAACATCTTTGATATAGAAAAACAAATAAAAATAAGAGCCTTTATACTTTAAATATAGAGATTTTATTTATCAAAAAAAATGAATTATACACTTCAAAATTCTAAAATACAGGAGGAATTATAAATGACTGCACCTAAAGCGATAACGTTTGACTGTTTTGGTACTCTAATTGATTGGGAAGGTGAAATTCAAAAGGTTTTTAAGAAAATTTTAGCGAAGCACGGTATTGTTGATGCCGACACAAAAGCGTTGCAAAGACATTGGGAAAATCGTCAATTTGACTATATTCAAGAAAAATATCGTCCATATAAAGAAGTGTTGAAAAATACGCTCCCAATGGCATTTGGTGATTTTGGATATCCATTCACTGAAGAGGATTGTATCGAGTTCTCTGAATCAATGGGACAATGGCAGCCATTCGCTGATACAAAAGAAGCGTTACTAGAACTAAAGAAATACACGAAAATCGTATTAATTACAAATACTGACGATGCAATCATTACAGAATCAGTAAAACAAATCGGCGTAGAATTTGATGAGATTATTACGGCTGAACAAGCAGGAGCTTATAAACCAAGCCATAAGGGCTTTCATTTAGCACTAGAACGTTTAGGTTTAGATAAATCAGAGGTTTTACATGCTGGATTCGGGTTTAAATACGACGTTGTACCTGCTACTGAACTAGGCTTTAAGACATGCTGGATTAACCGTCAGGGCGAAGTTCGACCAGTTGATGTTCAAGAAACATACCTAGTAGGTGATATGGCAACATTTGCTCTTCTTATAAAAGCGATGGCAGAAACTGAAAGTATCAAGTGGGAGAAAGAGCTAGTTAAATAAGATTAAGATTGGGCTTCGTAAATGAAGCCCTTTTAATGAATAAAAAAGAGGTGAAGCAAGAAATGAATGTACAAATATCCAATAAAGAACAATTGCTTCAAGATTGGGATCAATATGTAACGCGAGCAGTAGCAACAGCAGAAAAAAACATTGCTGTAAAAGCACATGGATGCTGGGTAGAGGATATCGAAGGAAAAAAATATCTTGATTTTGCCGCAGGGATAGGCGCTTTAAATATGGGACACACGCCTAAGCAAGTGGTTGAGGCTATCCAAAAACAAACGGCTGAATTAATCCACTCTTGTTTTAGCGTAATCGGCTATCCTTCTTATATTCAATTAGCGAAGAAATTGACAGAAATTAGTCCTATAAAAAATTCAAAGGTTTTTTTGGCTAATAGCGGGGCTGAAGCAGTAGAAAATGCCATTAAAATTGCGCGTTATGCAACAGGC
Organism: Bacillus sp. 03113; assembly: GCF_006546985.1. Classification (GTDB taxonomy): domain Bacteria; phylum Bacillota; class Bacilli; order Bacillales; family Cytobacillaceae; genus VATK01. The sequence goes on along the minus strand of NZ_VATK01000001.1, from coordinate 135,921 downwards.
AAAACAAATGTGATTGCGTTTCGAAATGCATTTCACGGTCGTACCTTTTTGACAATGACTTTAACAGGGAAATCTAAACCGTTTAAAAGTAATTATGGACCACTTGCTCCTTACATCCATCATGAATACTATCCTTATCAATATCGTTCTCCATTTGGCAGTACGGAAGAGGAAGTTGTTGAAAAATGCCTCGAACAGCTTGAAGAGAATATCAACTCTATTTATGCTCCTGATGATATTGCCGCTATTATCGTAGAGGCCGTTCAAGGTGATGGAGGATTTGTTGTCGGGCCTGCTGGATTCTTACAAGGATTACGCAAGCTTTGTGATCAATACAATATTTTACTTATTATAGATGAAATTCAAACTGGCTTTGGACGTACTGGCAAGATGTTTGCCATTGAGCATTCTGGAGTAGAGCCTGATTTAATGACTGTTGGAAAGTCATTATCTTCTGGTTTACCACTTAGTGCAGTTATAGGAAAAAAAGAATTAATGGATGCCCCTGGACCAGGCGCGCTAGGAGGAACATACGGAGGAAATCCTGTAGCTTGCTCCGGTGCTTTAGCCGCTATTGATTTCCTAGAGGAAAACAATCTTTGTGAACGGGCAAACAACATCGGTGGACAAATCATGAAACGTCTAAAAGACCTTCAAAAAAGATTCCCACAAATTGGAGATGTCCGAGGAATTGGTGCCATGAATGCAATTGAAATCGTAAAGGATCCAGTAAGCAAGGAACCAGATGCTGAATTAACAAACCGTATACTCAAGTTTTGTCATCAAAATGGTTTACTGATTATTAAATGCGGACAACACGATAATGTGATTCGTTTCCTAGTTCCTCTTATTGCAACAGATGAAGATGTACAAACAGGGTTAAATATAGTAGAGCTTGCCTTGGAGGAAACAGCGTGGAAAAATTAATTAGCATTTACTCCAATGGAGAATGGATCGTATCCTCTAATGATAGCAAACTAGAAGTTTTTAACCCTTGGAATAATGAGACGTTAGCTACGTTAGTTGAACCTACTGTTTATGAAATCGACCAAGTCATACAAAATTCAGTTGAAACGTTTCGTGCAAAAAAACTTAATCCTGATCAAAGGTTTGAGATTTTATCCAAAGTCGCAGCTTTATTAAAAGAACGCAAGACTGAAGTAGCTGCTGTGATTTCAAAAGATAACGGCAAGCCAATCCGAGATGCTGAAATCGAAGTGTTACGAGCTGCTAAAGCTTTTCAGGATTCAGCTGAAGAGGCGAAAAGAATTCACGGCTATACAGAAGAATTATTACCGCCAGCAGGAGCTGATTATTCGCTTGGATTAACAGTACGAGAACCAGTAGGCGTAGTTTGTGCGATTACTCCTTTTAATTTTCCATTAGCTTTAGCAGCTCATAAAATTGCACCTGCTATTGCTGCCGGCAATACAGTTATTTTTAAACCATCTGAACAAACAACAAGAACAGGTGAGCTTCTTGTTAACCTACTAGCGGAAGCTGGGTTGCCGAATGGATTTCTTAATATGCTAGTAGGTACTGGGAAAAATGTAGGAGATGTTTTATTAGACGATGAAAGAATCAACTTTTACTCGTTTACTGGCAGCGCCAAAGTAGGACTGCATATTAAGAATAGATCAGGATTCCGAAGAGTTGCTTTAGAATTAGGGTCCAATGCACCGAATATTGTTCATCATGATGCCGATCTAGAACAAGCTGTAAAAACATTAGTGAAAGCATCCTTTGCATACGCCGGTCAGGTTTGTATTTCTTCTCAGCGTATTTATGTTCATTCGGATATTGCTCTAACATTTATGGATCGATTCGTTCAATTAACCAAAGAGCTACAGTTAGGTGATCCAATGTTAACGACTACTGACGTAGGACCTGTTATCAATCAAGTCCAGGCGGAACGAATTGAATCCTGGATAAAAGAAGCGGTTGCAGAGGGAGCAAAAATCTTATATGGCGGGGACCGTAATGGATCAATCATTACCCCTACCATCATAGTAGAAGCTGACAGCACAAGTAAAGTCATGTGTGAAGAGATTTTCGGTCCAGTTGTTAATATTCAGGTTTATGATGATTTAGATGAACTGGTTGAAAAGGTTAATACAAGTAAATATGGTCTCCAGGCAGGTGTTTTTACAAGTAATATCCATACAGCAATGGACCTTGCAAGAAGATGTCATGTAGGTGGAGTCAATATAAATAATGCATCAATCTCAAGAGCGGACTCAATGCCTTATGGTGGTGTAAAGCAAAGCGGTATCGGGAAAGAAGGTCCTCGATTTACCATTGAAGAAATGACAGATGTTAAAGTGATCACGATTAGTACAACAAAAGCATAATCGCCAAGATCAACCTCAGGAAGTAAGCTCCGTTTACTCCCCTATATAGATGTACAACCGTTTCCTGTTCAAATAGGAAACGGTTTTTTTACCACCGGTGCGAAAATTTGAAAGAGTTCAATTATGTAGAGTAACTTATTTTTCTGAACTTAACAGGAACATTCTTAAAATTCGAAAAAATCTTTACATACCATACTAAGGTATACTATAATTAACTTAATGTAAAAAGCAAACGGGATAGTCGTATTGTATTTATGTAACCTCATTGATAAGGGTAGTAACTAAAAAGCAGGAGGAAATCATTATGGAGAGCAATGAAAAAAAAATTAAAATCGCGGTAAACGGCGGAATCCAATTCGGAGCAAAATTATCTGCCAAACAACTTATTGTTCTTGCGAAATACTTAGATGAAGGAGAAGAGCTTGAATTAACCACTTTCCAACAGTTATATATCGAAATTCCTGAAACTAAGAAAGAGGAAATCATAGCTGAATTTGAACAAGCTGGTTTGAGCTGCTACCCAATCGGAAATTATGTGAAAAGCTTACGCACATGTAATTTCTGCAAAGGAGCAGAGGAGGAAGGAATGCCCGTTGCGATTGAACTAAACCGAAGAATCGCTGGCACACCTGTGCCTTTTACATTAAAACCTGCTTATACAGGATGTCCAGTTGGCTGTGGTGAACCTTTAATAAACGACATTGGCGTGATGAAAATAAAAGACACCTACAACCTGTATGTCGGTGGAAAATCAAAAGGAAAAGATGCGGTTACAGGCAAATTACTGCTTGAAAACTTAAATCCAGAAGACTTATATTCAGCCGTAGAAAAAATTATTGACTTATATAGTCAACAAGGTAAAAAGCGCGAACCACTCTATAAGTTTGTGAAAAGAATCGGAGAAGATGCTCTCCTTGAGCATATAAGTTAATTAATAATTATTGTAAACAGCTATCTCCCACCTTAGGTTTAGAGGTGGGAGTCTTATGTGGTTCAAAGCATTTCGACGACCCCGTCTTTAATCTTTCGTACAAGGGTTTGTCTAATTAAAGCTTTAATTTACAGACATTTTTTTTGCAAATACTTCAATTTTATCCTCGGCTATTTTTGAAACACTCTTTTTAACACCTTTTGAACGCATGACTAGTTTTTCAAGAAAGTTCAGTTTTTCATAATTAATTTCAAATCCAAAAATTTCTTTTGTCGTTGCATGCTGATATAGTTCATCCGGATAAGCTTCGATAAGCTCTTTCTCCCTTACATCCGAATCCTTCTCTCCAGCGCATATAAATAATCCTATATTTTTTGTTAACAAGGTTGATAAGTTTTTTACGGTATAGTTTGATAGTTTCTTCTGTATTTTTCCAACGTAGATAGAACCACCCAATATAACTCGATCATATTTTTCAAGAGAAGGAATGCTTTCCTTCATAATGTTGAATAAATCAACGCGACCACCCATTTTTGATTTCAATATTTGTGCGGCTTTTTCCACACTTCCGTATTTCGTTGCATATATTATGATTGTTTTCATCACAGACTCCTTAAATTGGATTCTTTAATATTTTTCATAATTAAAATCAGACAATAAATCATTACCATATTAAAAAGAGGAAAGACTATGATCTCGATTAAACTTACTTTTACCCCCTCATAAATCATGTTAACTTCCATCGCTGTAATGGCGGCAAGCATGGTACCTGCTTTAACAACAATGATAGATGCAAGGAGATATCCAATTGGTTTTCTTTTAATAACTAATACACCTGATAAAATCGCTACAGGAACCACAAACCCTAAATCTAATGCTTGAATGACTAATGTTGTATACTGTTCTAACTCAACTGGTACTGTTCCATTTTGAAGTGGCAGTACTATCCGACCAACCCACATGAACCCAATAGCCACCGCAATGAATATAAGCATACTTCCCAAAAACTTTACAGGTAGATTTTCATTAAAATGTGAAGCTATATTTTCTATATCAAATGACATCATGGTCAATGTAAAAGCGAAGAAGCTAGCAGACATTAAGATAACATCAATCAGAAAAAAAGAATTAAATATTGAAAGAAATGTGTAAGAGGTATAGGTATATAAAAAATAGCCCAAAGTTCCTGCAAGTAGTAGTTTTCCTTTAAGTAATCCTTTTCTAGTTAAATAGATTGCGACGATAAGTAACGGAATGCCTGCTACCAATGTTACGATATCTTGGGCTATCGCTTGGGATGCCACTGAAACTGAATCGTTTTCGTATAATCCTTTCCCATATGTTTGTACAGTTTGTCCATGTAATGTTATAAATTCCTGCTTTCCTTTGCCTTGATCTGAGAATACTCCGTACGTAGAAGCAACTAATGATAATACAATAATGACGACAGAAAGAAGACTAATAGATTTTTGGAATTTCAATTTAATATCCCCTTACTTTATTAGGTATTTAACATTTACCTAGAACCACTCGATCTACCATTACTTTTATATGCCGCTCAATTAGATTTCTCCGCTGTTCCCTAGAAATGTCTTTTTCGATGATTAGCCTAATAATAAGCCCAAAGGTAGCCGCCCATATGATTTGTGCAGTTAACTCAATAGAGGAATCTTCAATCGTATGTTTGCTGTAAATTTCTTTTAACGACTGGCATAGCATTCCAATCGCAGCTCTCTGATTCGAAGCACCTTCGAAAAGCACAGATGTATGCTCTAGTATTCCTGGCGAAGAGTTCAATAAAATCGTTTGGTATTCGTCAGGCATTTGCAAAGCCAACTCTATATACCTAAGTAACCCTTCCTTGAGTTTTTCTTCCGGTTCACCATCAAAGGATTGCAATGATGAAAGTGTATCGATGATATTTTGATATCCTCTTTTCATTATTTCATGAATGATTTCATCTTTATCTTGAAAATAGTGATAAATAATAGCTGGTGAATATTCAATTTTGTTCGCAATTTTTCGAATAGATAGGTTGTCTATTCCCTCTTCTTTCATAATTTCATGTGCAGCTTTTAATATAAGCTCTCGCCTTTCTTCTCTTTCACGTTGTTTGCGTTCTTTTATACCCAATATAAAACTCCTTGTTTAACGATATTAAACTTCGTTTTATTTTTAAACACTGTTCAATAATAATTTAGCATTTCATTATTTGAATGTCGATCTGTTAAATGCTTGTATATTGTGAACTTTTTTCGAAAGTTATGTTTACTAAAAATAATACTTATACAACCAGAAAATTGGATTGCAAAGGATTATTCCAATTGGTTATTTTCCAATGATTAAAACGTGGTATGATAGGAATATCTTTTAGAATTTTCTGATGATTGGTTCCTTTTGGAGTGATAATATTGCGTATTACAGTAGACAAAAACTTGGCCATCCCTGCTTATGTACAAATTAAAAAAAGAATCCATGAACTCATTCTTTCAGGTTCATTGCCAAAAGGATTTGTTCTACCACCAGAACGAAAGCTTGCCTTGAAAATAGGAGTCAGCCGAAGCACTGTTATCAAAGCCTATGACGAGCTAAAAGCGGTTGGTCTTGTCGAATCTCATGTTGGAAAAGGTACAATTGTTACGGCAGATTTAGAGGCTGAAGGCACAGATGAGGATCTTGTGGTATTGCCCGTTTCATGGCATTCCTATTTTAATGAGAACCTTGATTCAACAAATGACACGGTTAGTGGTCTAATGAATATGGATGGAAAAAACGTGATTTCTTTTGCAGCAGGTATTGCAGACCCTATGCTTTATCCTACCGCTCAGCTTCAAGAAATTCAAAATAGCTTTGGCGGTTCCTTTACAAAAGAGATGCTGAACCTCAGTGCGGTTGAAGGTTATTTCCCTTTAAGAGAGAGCCTATGCCAGCTTATGGAAGGAAGAAGTATTTCTGCTACCGCTAAAGAGATGATGATTCTTTCCGGATCGATGCAAGGCATCGATTTTGCCACCCGGACATTTCTTACACCTGGCGACATCGTGATCGTGGAAGAACCTAGCTTCTTGCAAGCTCTTCAGTTGTTTAAAGCAGCTGGTGCCAAGGTGATTAGTGTTGCGCTTGATAATGAAGGAATCCGAACGGATATGCTAGAAGTGCTTCTCAAAAGGCATAAGCCAAAATTTATTTATACCATTCCAACTTTTCAAAACCCTACGGGAATAGTCATGAGTATGAAACGAAGGATCGAGCTGCTTCATCTAGCGTATAAATATAATGTGCCGATTCTTGAAGATGATCCTTATGGTGAACTCACTTTTTCAGGTCATTCCTTACCTCCATTAAAAGCGTTGGATCAGCATGGATATGTGATTTATCTAAGTACTTTTTCCAAGGTTCTTTTTTCAGGAATGCGAATTGGCTGGGTCGTAGCGCCTGCACCAGTAATCAAAAAATTTGTGCTTTTAAAGCAAATGGCCGATCTTCATGTCAATACACCGAGCCAATATCTTTTAGATCGTTTCTTACGAAAAGGCTATTATGAGAAGCATCTTTCACTGATTACAAATGCATACGTTCGAAAAAGAGACGTCATGGTAAAAGCTTTAAAGGAAAAACCAGAACTGTTACATTTTAATATTCCTGATGGGGGCTACTATCTATGGTGTAAGCTTCCTCAAGGGATTTCTCAAACAAAATTATGGAATGCTCTTTCATCCAAAGGGGTCATTTATACTCCAGGAAATGTGTTTTTTTCTCACGAAAATGAGGGGGGCACCTATATTCGCCTAAATTTCACCTATGAATCAAACGAAAATATTGAAAAAGGCATTTCAATTTTATCAGATGAGATTCAAAAGCTTAATCAACATAAATTGGTAGATGATTTCAATCAAAACAGTAATCCAATTGTTTGAATCTTCTCTAACTGTAAAAAATAAAAACTTAGTGGGGTATGTTTAAATGGACAATAAATTTGCCAAAAGAGCTGGATATGTAAAATCTTCTGAAACACGTGAAATATTAAAGGTAACGGAAAGACCAGAGGTGATTTCCTTTGCTGGAGGCCTGCCTGCACCAGAGTTATTCCCAGTTGAAGAAATCAAAGCTGCCTGCGAAGCTGTATTAACAGAGGCCGGCGCTGCGTCCTTACAATATAGTACGACAGAAGGATATGTTCCTTTAAGAAAAGCGATTTGTGAAAGAATGAAAATGATTGGCATTGAATCACCTTTTGAAAATGTGTTGATTACTTCAGGGTCACAGCAAGCCTTAGATCTAACGGGAAAGCTTTTTATCAATGAAGGTGATATTGTCCTATGTGAGAGTCCAACCTATCTTGCAGCCATCAATGCGTTTAAAGTTTATGATGCTAGCTTTGTTGAAGTCGCAATGGACGAAGACGGAATGATTATGGAAGAGTTAGAAAAGAAGCTGAAGCAGCATCCAGAAGCAAAGTTTATCTATACCATTCCGGACTTTCAGAACCCAACCGGAAGGACAATGACGCTTGAAAGAAGAAAGAGAATGATTGAGCTCGCTAACGAGTATGATGTTCTCATTGTAGAGGATAATCCATACGGTGCTGTTAGGTTTGCTGGAGAAACACTCCCACCAGTGAAACATTTTGACACAGAAGGCAGAGTCATTTATATTAGCACCTTTTCAAAAATCTTTACCCCTGGTCTTAGACTTGGTTGGATTTGTGCGAACCAAGCTTTTATTGATAAATATGTTGCCTTCAAACAAACAGCTGACCTACATACTGACAGCTTTGCTCAAATGATAGCTGCCAAATATATGGAGCTATACGATATTGAGGCTCATATTGAAAAAATAAAAGATGTTTATAGAGAAAGAAGCGCAGTCATGTTTTCTTGTATTAATGAATTTTTTCCGAAAAATTTATCCTACAGCTCACCAGAGGGTGGATTATTTATTTGGATTGAGCTTCCTGAGTCTATTGATTCAAGAAAAATCTTCGATGAATGCTTAAAAAACAATGTAGCTTTTGTCCCTGGAATCCCATTCTTTCCGAACAGTGCTCAGAAAAATACCTTCCGTTTAAATTACTCAAATATGCCTAAGGAACGAATCATTGAAGGCATGAAGCGGATCGGTGATGTATTGCATCGTGAGTTAAAGGAAGAACTCGTATAAGATATCCTATATTATACAAAAAAAGTGCTAGATCTCCTACGTGAAAGGAGCTTGGCACTTTTTTTATCTACATCTCTTTATTTCATTCATGTATACTGTCAAAGTGTTTGATCTTAACATCTTTAAAGATCGCCGTACCACCTTCAGTAAAAAGGGTAATCCCTTTATCGTCTAATTCCGGGAATATTTCATTGGAATAAACGACTTTTCCATCATCAACAAAGACTTCAATGCTCGTTTTATCGACGAGGATCTTTAAGTGAACGTTCTTCTTATTGACGTCAAATGGCGCCCTGCTTTCAACATATTTATTACTTTGATCAGGCTGCCCCGTTAGTCCTCTATTCACATAAGAATATAGACCATCGACAAAAATACCTACATCAACATGGCGTTTTTTGTCTGCTGATTCTCGAAGCCTCACACCGACATTTTTGAGCTCTGACCAAGATATATCAGCATCAAACTGGTACGCATCGCCTGTTACGTTAAGCATTTTAGAACCATCTACCTTAATTTGATTAAAAGAATCCGTTACACCCGCTAATTGATTCAGTGCTTCAATAGGCTGTGAAGTCAGTGTATATGTGCCATTGTCTGCTTGCACTAATTTTATTTGACGGACAATCGAATCCAATCCGTTAAAATCTTCTTTCAGCGTTGGCGTATTATGCGGATAATCCCAATTATTCATCCAAGCCAATGCATAACGATGGTTGTATGGATCACTGCCTTCCCCTTCTTCAAACGTGACAGCCCCGTACCAGTCAAATCCATAATCTAGCCACTGGGGTTCATTGTGATCTGGGGAAAATGCTTTTCCATCAAAGCTTCCAGTCCAATAGGCGTATGTGTTTGGCTTCCCTATCGACTTCCCATTTGCGCTGGCACCAAGTACCCATTTAAATGTCCCATCATTTGCTCTCATGATATAAAGATCGGGACATTCTACTATACCGATATTTTCTGTTAAGAAGCTGCTTGTATAGTTCCAATCTTTTAAATTATTGGATTCATAAAAACCTATTTTCATTCCTTCTGCCAATGTCATTACCCATTTGCCTGCTTGCTGATCCCAGATGATTTTCGGATCTCTAAAATCCTTTGTCCCTGGATTCGGCATAACAGGATGATCACTAAATGATGTAAACGTTTTTCCTTTGTCCGTACTGTACCATAAATTTTGTTCCTGCTTCCCTCCATCAGCAGAAGGCTGGGTTACGATGGCCACAAGGGCGCCTTTTCCAAAGCCTGCTGTATTATTCTCATCCACAACGAATGAGCCTGACCATGGATCACCGTTTTTGTTTGTATATTTAGGGATGGCTATCCCTTCATCTTTCCAGTGCACCAAATCCTTTGATGTCGCGTGCCGCCATTCTGTCCCATTTCCATTTGGATAATCCCGATTATAGAGATAATAATAATGATACTTTCCTTCAAAAAAAATCGGCCTCTGGGGATCGTTCTTCCATTTGTCAGGAGTAGTAAAATGATAGTTCGCTCGATAGGTGGGCTTATGATTAGATATAATCGTCTCTTTCTTCTTATTCTTTTCCATTTCCTTATTTTTGTCTGAATGATAAATCATTAAACCTACTGAAATTAATATACTTATACAGATAATGATTACACCTAACCATATAAACATTTTCTTATTCCTCAATTTGAAACCTCGCTTTTTTTCTTGATCATCTCGTTTCAAGAGAAAGAAACGAACTTACTAAATTATACAAAAAGAAAATGCCAATTGAATATTGACATTTTCTTTTCGTTAGATTTATTATGTTTTTTCAATACCCTCTAGTAGATAGAAGGCAAAAATTAATTATTTTTATTTATTACTCAACTGTTAATTGACCTTGTTCAAGGATGCTGTCTTTAACAACCGATGTTTTAGATCCTTTAATGTTCACTAAGAAACTTGGTGCAAAAGTAGCTTTATGATCTGCAAAGTAGCCTCTGTTTGTCATATAGCTTGTGATTACTACATTATCACCTTTAACTTGTGGAATTGCAAAGTGAGCATAAGTCCAAGTGATGTCATATGGATTTAGATCTTGATGTAATACAAGTCCTGTTCCGTTTAATGGTTTGTATGGTCCAGTGATTGAATCTGCTACATATCCTAGCATGTAGATGTCTTCTTTATCGATGCCGTCAACGAACATTTTAGATCCACGTGTATCTGTAAATAAGTACCATTTTCCATCTTTTTCGAAAATGTTAGCACGTTCAATTTCATCTGTTACTAAATTAGATGCAATAAGCGGCTTCATTACATTTTTCAATGTATAATCATCATTTAATTCAACGATACCAAGTGCACCATTTGCTAATGAAGAGTAATATTTGTTTGGACTTTGAAGCAATTTAGCTTTCTCCGCTTCGAAGAATTTGTTGCTTCCGCCATAGAAAGCTTTATTATTGAAAGATTCTTCTCCTTGGTAGCCTGTTTCTGTACCTGTATTTGCTTCAAAAACAAGGTATTTGCGGCCATTGTCTTCCACATAATGAGGATCTCTCAATGTATGGTTGTCATCAAAGTTGCCATTTCCGAAAGCTTGGTTCATAGTTTGGTAGTTTTTGCCGTCACCATCAAAGATTGATTTGAAATCTTCTACGCCATCCACTTTAAGCGTGTTGCCGTCTGGTTGAGATACATTGATTTGAGCTGTTGTTAATGTTTGTTTACCAAAATATCCTTTTGATGCATCCCAGATTGAGCGATTTGTATAGAACAAGCGAACTTTTCCATCAGAAGTAAAAGTTGCAGATCCAGACCATTCTTCTGCTTGATTATGAAGAATAGGATCATTTGTATTAAATTTATCGCTGTCTTTAAATACTCTTCCAGCAGATTTCCAAGCGTCAATTGAATTATCACCTATTTTTTTATAGAACAAGTAAACAAATGTGTCCCATCCTCTTTTAGGGTCTCCTGCTAAACCAAATACGATCTCGTAGCCATTATAGTTTGCCACTGTGCCATCTGCGTTTTGAAGAGGCCATGTATCCCAAACATCTAAATTAATGAGGTTTCCAAACTCATCATAACCTTTTGCAGATTCAACGTTCTTAATTTTTGATGCATCAAATTGTGGCACTTTAAATTGCTCATTTGTTTGTTGCGCAGGAATTTTCAACGCATCAAAACGTGTAATGTGAGAAAAGCCATAGTCTTCTTTGTAATCCACTTTTTCGCTTGCAAATGCTTGAACTCCGCCTCCCACTAGTAAGGCTGTAGTAAAGGTTACTGCGGTTGCTTGCTTAACAATCTTCTTGAAATTCATCACTTTCTCCCTCTCTACTTATAATTTTTTTATTTTTACTCTTAAACAGAAAAAGACCTAAAATTCCTGTGCGTGCCTTCCAAAAGAGGAAGATCCGTACACGGATTTTAGGTCATGCCTGCTTAACAGTAACAATCCAACTATATTTTCTTGTTTTCTCTTGCTGACATCATCATAGTACATTCGACAAAAAACTACTATAGACTAAAATTCCTCTTTTGGTTAAAGATAAAACAAAGGATCTTCTACCTATTTTATGAATATTTATTCCAAATGACAGTAAATATTACCTTTTGTCTTGACAGCTGTTAATAAAAGAGGAAAATAGGAAATTAGATAAGGAAAAATTCATCAAATAATGTCGATTATTAAGGGGGGGAATCATGATTACATCTAGCAAACGTGCAGAGAGAAAGCTTCTAGGAATTGCTGGACTAGCTTGGCTTTTCGATGCGATGGATGTGGGCATTTTGTCATTTATCATCGCTGCATTGAAAACAGAATGGAGTTTAACACCTGAACAAATGGGGTGGATCGGGAGTGTCAACTCCATTGGCATGGCAGTTGGGGCACTCTTCTTTGGGTTTATCTCTGATCGGATTGGTCGAAAATCGGTATTAATTATAACTTTATTACTATTTTCACTTGGTAGCGGTGCTTCTGCCTTTACTACAACGTTGAGCATATTTCTCATTTTCCGCTTCGTTATTGGTATGGGATTGGGGGGAGAGCTTCCCGTTGCATCCACTCTTGTTTCAGAAAGTGTCTCTGCTGAAAAACGAGGACGAATCGTTGTCCTGCTTGAGAGCTTTTGGGCTGGCGGCTGGTTGATTGCTGCGCTTATCTCTTATTTCATTATTCCTGACTTTGGTTGGAGAACAGCACTCATTATTAGTACATTGCCTGCCTTTTATGCCATTTATTTGAGATGGCATCTAGAAGACTCAAGCCGATTTATTTCGTTGCATGAAAAAACGACTAAACCAAGCTTTTGGGGAAATTTCACTAAGGTTTGGTCAAAACCGTACATTCGGCCTACACTCATGCTTTGGATTCTATGGTTTTGTGTCGTATTTTCCTATTATGGCATGTTTTTATGGCTTCCAAGTGTGATGGTATTAAAAGGATTTAGCTTGATCAAAAGCTTTCAGTATGTATTGATTATGACGCTGGCTCAATTGCCGGGCTACTTTACAGCTGCTTGGCTGATCGAAAAAATGGGAAGAAAATTTGTATTAGTAACGTATCTTATTGGAACAGGACTAAGTGCTTATTTCTTTGGTACAGCAGAAGCATTGCCGCTGTTAATGACATCAGGTATCTTTTTGTCCTTCTTTAACCTTGGGGCGTGGGGAGCACTTTATGCGTATTCTCCTGAACAATATCCGACGATTATTCGCGGAACGGGAACAGGAATGGCTGCCGCTTTTGGTCGGATCGGAGGCATCTTAGGTCCATTATTAATCGGTTACCTTGTCGCACAAAAAGTATCCATCAATTCTATTTTCACCATTTTTTGCATCGCCATCCTCATAGGCGCAGCAGCGGTGTTGCTGTTAGGTAAAGAAACGAAAAATCAAGAGCTAGCATAGGAAATGATAAGAGGGTGATCAAAGACTTTTGAATCACCCTGTTTTTTATTGATCGATTCTCTGCTGAAAAAAGTTATAAACTAACTTTAATACTATTTAGCAAAAATGAAAGGGCAACGATTTTGCGCTCTTTTCTTTGTTATCGCTATCGATCCTGTTTTAAATAATTTAGCTTTTCTTTTGTGTTTGAATTCGGCTGTGGAGTAAATACGGTTAAAACCATATTTGGATTTTCGGCCAGTAATAGACTCGTATAATCCATTTTTAATAGTCCTAGTTTAGGATGATTAATTTCTTTTTTACCGTCTGGAATACTATTAACTTCGTGCTGTTCCCACCATTGCCTAAATTCATTGCTTACCTTCATTAATTTTTCTACTAATTCCTGATACCAAGGGTCTTCTGTATACCTTCCATAAAAGCCTCTAAATTGTGCCAACAACCCTTTCGCCATGTACTCCCAATCAACAAATAAAGTTCGGTAATCCTCTCTCGTAAACATTCGCCAAACGATATTTCTTTCTAAATCGGTTAATTTTTCGAAGCTTCCAAACACATCGTTTGCCAGCTGATTCCACGCTACGATGTTTAAGCACCTGTCGATAACATAAGCTGGGTATTGATTCAGTCCGTCAAGAATAAGCTGGACAGCTGGAGAAATATTCTCGTTATTGTCTGCGTTGAACTCCACATCAGCAGGCACCCCTTGACCAGCCAATAAAAATAAGTAGTTTCGTTCATCTTTATCGAGTTTCAGCGTACGAGCTAAACTTTCTAATACCTGGTCTGATACGCGAATTTGTCGACCTTGTTCTAAATACGTATACCATGCTAAGGACACCCCAGATAATACAGCCACTTCTTCTCTTCGTAAACCTGGAGTTCGACGGCGTGTTGATCCGGTATCCAAACCTGCTTCTTGTGGAGATAAGCGCATTCGTCTCGTCTTTAAAAAATCTGCAAGCTCTTTTTGCTTCGTTGACTCTCCCATTATAAAAACCTCCGTAATTTAGACTGGTAGTGACAATCCTACGATAAGAACAATTACGACCAATTTTAATAGGATAATCTCTGTACTCCTTATTATACAAAAAATCTTATAGGATTGAATTATCCCATTTAAAGGAGGTACACTCAAAGCTATGAAAAGAGTTGAGGACAAAATCTTTCTTGTAACTGGCTCAACAGATGGAATTGGCAAACAAACAGCCTTACAGCTTGCTAAGATAGGAGCAACAGTCATTCTGCATGGCAGAAGCAAGGAAAAATGCATGGCTGTCATGGAGGAGATTCATAACCGTACGGGCAATCATAAACTTCGTTACTATTTAGCAGATTTCTCATCACTTACTGATGTCCGCCGTATGGCAAAAGAAGTTTCTAACCAAGAGGTGCAAATAGATGTCCTGATCAATAATGCGGGGATAGGTTCGGGAAAACTCAGTAATAAACGCAGGTCTTTTAGCCAAGATGGTTATGAACTCCGGTTTGCTGTTAATTATTTGGCACCCTTTTTATTAACACAGTTGCTCTTACTCACATTGAAAGCAAGCTCTCCTTCACGAATTATCAATGTGGCTTCGATTGGTCAAAAACGGATTGATCTTGACAATGTTATGCTGGAACGTAATTATGATCCTTTCGATGCCTATAAACAAAGCAAGCTTGCATTAATAATGTATACTTTTGAGCTTGCTCAAAAACTGAAGTCAGAGAATATCACTGTCAATTGCCTTCACCCAGGATCATTATTGAATACGAAAATGGTTCGTGAGAGTATCCCCATCGCTTTTGGCAGTGTGAAATCAGGAGCAGCTTCAGTTGTCCATCTGGCTATTTCCGAAGAGTTAAATCACATTACCGGCAAATATTTCGATAAGAAACAAGAATCCCAAGTCGATCCACAGGCCTATGATCGTGATTTCCGACAAAAATTATGGGAGTATAGCGAACAGCTTACAATGCTGGATTCAGATATAGGAAGTTTAAAAATTTAAATTTAGTTGTTTTGTAAATACATGTTGGAGAGTGATAGCAATGACATTAGGAAACAGTAAAGGAGCTATTTTTATTACAGGAGCCTCAGGAGGAATCGGCTCAGCTTGTGTCCGGAAATTCACGGAAATGGGTTACCTTGTTTTTGCAGGTGTAAGAAATAAAGAAAAGGGCATACAACTAAAAAAAGCGATATCTACTGCAGTTGTACCGATAGAAATTGACATTACAATTCCTTCTTCTGTACAAGCTGCGGCTAAAGAAGTGGAAAAATTTCTTGGAAATGAAGGAATCGTTGGCTTAATTAATAATGCCGGTTACATCGTACAAGGTCCTTTGGAGCTACTCTCCCCAGAAGAAATCAAACATCAATTTGATGTGAACGTCTTCGGGCAAATTACTGTCACACAAGCATTTTTGCCTTTACTTCGCAAGGTTAGCGGACGAATAATTAATGTGGGGGCTGTGACAGGGAAAACGACCATTCCTTTTTTAGGAGCTATCTCGGCTTCCAAACATGCAATGGAGTCCATTACTGACGCATTCCGAGTGGAGCTAAAGCCTTGGAATATTCACGTTTCATTGATTGAGCCAGCAGCCATTCAAACAGAAATTTTTCAAAAATCAACGGTAGATTTCAATCATTCCTTAAAACAGGTCCCAGCTGAAAAGCGCTCTTTATACGAAAAGGCACTAGAAGCGATTCATTCATCCATGGCAAACCAAAATGCTTCTCCTATTCATGTAGTGGTTGAAGCCATCGTTCACGCTATGACTGCCACTAAACCTCATACCCGATATGCAGTTGGAAGAGGAGCGGGTATGTTTGTTGCATTAAGACTTCTGCCAGATAAACTGCGAGATAAACTCATCAGCAGTTCTCTCAGATTAAATAAGACGCTCAATTAACGAATAATTGAGCGTCTTGAAAATAAAAGGTGTCAAGCATTCTCCTATTTTTTTAATAGATTGTTAAACGTCCTATCAAGCAGGAGGTGCTAGACACTTAGTTTAGTAGTATTCTCCCTTGTTTAAACAGGATTAATAATTGGCTCTTTTTGCTCTGCGTGGTCATGATTCACCAAAGCATGCTTTTCCCATGCTCGACTCTTCCAACGGAAATGCATGATAATAGAGCGAATCCATTCATCTGTTGCATTGGCAATCCAGATCCCGACAAGCCCCAAATCCAGTTGAAACGCAAGGATATATCCAAGTGGCAAGCTAACTCCGACCATTGAAATGATTCCCATATATAACGGGAACTTTGCATCTCCAGCTGCCCTAAGGGAATTGATCATTACGATATTCCCTGTACGCCCTGTTTCTAGCAAAATACTAATAAGAAGAATTTGTGATCCAAGCTGAATAATCGCTTTATTATCTGTAAACAAGCCTAACAGCGGTTCCCGCAGTATGATAACTATAATATTAACAGCAATGGTTACAACCATTGACCATTTAAGGCTTTGACGAACTCTCCGATACGCTTCCTCTGGCTCTCCAGCTCCAATTAAGCGACCCGTAATAATCGCTGTCCCCATTGAAACGGCCATACAAAACAAGAAGATAAACATAGAGATGTTTGCTGCATATTGCTTGGTTGCCAACGCCTCTGCACCAATATAGGTTGTATAAAAGAAAAAGACAAGCTGACAGCATTGATACATAATTTGCTCAACAGCTGAAGGTACTCCTATTTTCAATATCTTTCTAATATACTCTTTTGAAAGATGGATATAATACGTCCACCGGATTCGAACTGACATTAATCGGTACAGCAGCCAGAAGAAGATGCCTAAACAAATGAGGCGACTAAAAATATTTGACAAGGCTGCTCCTTTTACACCCATTTCCGAAAACCCTAAATGCCCGAAAATGAAAAGATAATTCAAGACTAAATGAATGATATTCATCAGCAAGGACACAAGCATCGTTTCTTTTGTATATCCATACGTCCGAATAATAGCTGCAAATATATTAATAAGTGCTTGTAAAAAGATTCCTCCTCCAACGATCAAAAGATATGTTTTTCCATAAACAAGAATATCGCCTTGGAGATTTAATGTTTTCAGCATCCAACCGCCAAAAACAATAAAAATAATACTAATAAATAAACCAACCATTAAATTAAGAGTAATCGCTACACCCGAAATTTTTGCTGCTTCAGTAAATTTTCGCGAGCCAATGTATTGAGCAACAACAATGGCTGCACCGTTTCCAATAACCTCCAAAATAAGGATCGCTATCATAATCATTTGATGTGACATTCCAACGGCTGCAACTGCATCATCGGATATAGCGCTTATCATATATATATCTACACTACCGATCAGCATAAATAAAAAGATTTCAAAAAAAATCGGCCACGTTAGACTAACTAATTTTAAATCATTTGGACTAGACATCATGGAATTTGCAAGCTTCTTTTTCACCCTTAAACCTCCACTCTATACATAAGTAGAAAACAATCGTATCTTAGCACACTCTTTTACTAATTGCACGTGTTGTTTTCAAAAAAAATAATGAATTATTTTACCCCTTTTCAAAGCCGTCAAATACAGTGATTAAAGCTTATTTTTGAAATAATTTTCCATAAACCTTAGAACTTTTTCCTTTTCAAACATTTTTATAGGGTTTATGATATTAACAACACATTCTTCAAAGAGGCGGTGAATAATGAAAAAATTAAGCGTCCTCTCCTTAAGCTTTTTGTTCATCTTTCTCTTTTCAACCTTGGTAAGCTTGCACCCAGGCTCTACATCACAGCTACACCACGGAAGTAAAATAATCTTTACATCAGATGAATCTGAAAAACCTCTCCTAATTAAGCACACTGGCCATTATACAGCCTTTCTTTTTAAATCCTGTCTATTGTTTATTTTCATTGTACTTATTTACTTATCTCTCTATAGAAATCCACTGTTTACGATTAATAAAAAGAATGCCTTTTTAATCCCTGTCCGCTACCACTCCAATTATGTAATCACTTCTCCTTGGTTTTAAAAAATGAAAAATCAAGGGGGGAAAAATGATGTGGATTCGATATTTGATGATGGGTGCTTTTTCTATCACGGCCATAACCCTTCTTTCCTACCAAGGAATTGAAATTTATCAAGCGTTTGTAAATTTATTCAAACAAAAATAAGAAAAGCGGAAGCGCCTTGTTCAGCCCCGACAAGCATAAGACGGTTCTGAATAGAAGGTGTTCTTTGCCTTCAATTCAGGAGTGGCTTATGACCTCGAGGGGCTAGGCGCTAAAGCTAGACACCGGTCGGCGTTCCGAAAACTTATACTTCTCCTTTAATCGAATTAGGGTTTTCTAAAAGTGATCATTCCTTTTAGGAAATCCTTTTTTTCAATAAAATGAATTTCACAGAATAGATTTAACTCTTTATCTACTTATTTTGATATATTTTAAGTTAAAGGAAAAAAGAAAGAAGGGGATCCTCGTGCTTTCAAAAAATTGGCTTGCTGAATTGCCAGTTGCACCTATCCTTCTAATAAAACCCGTTTTTGGCGGCGATATTAATGATGCTTATGCTCTCAAGACAAAAACAGGAACCTATTTCTTGAAGGTACAACGCCAGAAAAAGGTGCATTTTTTTTCAAAGGAAGTGAACGGTCTAAGGCTGTTAGGTAAAACAGTCCGGACACCAGAAGTGATTGATGCTGGGGAAATTGACGAAGATGCCTTTTTATTACTAGAATGGATTGAAAGTGGTTCTCGGGATGACAAGAAGCTTGCTGTGGCGCTTGCCTCCTTACACAAACAAACGAACGAATTATTTGGCTTTTCAGAAGATAATTATTTGGGGAAACTGCCACAATATAATCATCCAGAAAAAGATTGGGCTTCTTTCTACATCCATTGTCGGTTGCTGCCTCAAGTCAAAATGGCAAAAGAAAAAGGACTCTGGACCTTGAATCGTGAAAAACGTCTCACTCATTTAGTCGATAAAATTAGAAGCACTTATCAAACTTTAAGCGCGACGCCGAGCCTTTTGCATGGGGACTTATGGGGAGGAAATGTCATGTTTGCCGCAAATGGGGAGCCGGTGTTTATCGATCCAGCAGTCTTTTATGGAAATCGAGAAATGGATATTACCATGACCCAATTATTTGGAGGATTTGGACCTTCCTTCTATCAGGTTTATAATGAACGTTACCCTCTAGATAACGGCTGGCAAGAACGAGTTCCTTGGTACCAGCTTTACTATTTGCTTGCCCATTTAAATTTATTTGGAGAAGGCTATGGTGCAGCTGTTGATCGCGCTTTGAATTCATAATTGAAAATGATGATGATTGCATTCCTACCTCATCATGCTACACTCTTAACGTGAAAGTATTTTAATAAAGGAGAAATTTCGATACAAATATGTCTACAAAAAAAAGATTACTTACAAATTTTTTATCTTTAGCGAGTGTACAGGGATTGACTTATATTCTTCCTCTTATCACTTTACCCTACTTAGCTATCGTGTTAGGACCAAGTAAATATGGATTAGTAAACTTTGCTCAAGCTTTCATTCAATATTTTATCCTCTTTACAGATTATGGATTTAATTTTGTCGCAACAAAAGAGGTTTCATTAGCTCGTGATGACAAAAAGAAACTATCTATTATTTTTTCTTCTGTTATGTTCGTTCGATTTATGTTATTAATTATAAGTTTTTTAATTCTTGTTGGTCTAGTATGCTTCATTCCAAAATTCCAAACGAATAGCATCATCTATTTCTTAACCTTTGGAATGGTTTTAGGGAATGTCCTGTTCCCCATTTGGTTTTTTCAAGGCATTGAACAGATGAAGGTAATCTCTATACTGAATGCTATTGCAAAAATTATTTTTACAATCGGAATATTTGTTTTTGTAAAAGAAAAGTCCCAATTTTTATATGTTCCTTTGTTTAACACATTAGGATCTATTGTCATTGGAATAGTTGCTTTATATATCATTTATGCTCATTATAAAATTAGTTTCATCAAACCAAGTAAAAGCGACATCATCCATCAGTTGAAGGAAGGCTGGCATATATTTGTATCCAATATTGTGACAAGCATATATACAACGAGCAATATTTTCATCTTAGGCTTCTTTGCAAGTGATAAGGTTGTTGGTTATTACGCAAGTGCAGAAAAAATCGTAAAGGCCATTTCAAGTGTCATATCTCCGCTTGTTCAAACTGTCTATCCTTATTTAAGCAAAGCTTTACAGGATTCTAAGGAACGAGCTATGTGGATACTTAGTCTAGTTTTTATTCTAATCACTGTATCAATGGGAGTCTTATCACTCGTAATTGGGTTTGGTGCACCATTTGTAGTTAAGATTTTAGGTCATGAATATGAAAATTCTGTCCCTTTAATTCAAATTCTCTCTGGTTTACCGTTGCTGCTTGGTTGGGCAAATGTTTTTGGCATCCTCACCATGATTAATTTTGATTATAAAAAGGAATTATCCCGTATTTATATCATTACAAGTATCTTTGGAGTTCTCTTAACAATTGTTCTTATCCCAACCTTTAAGCAATATGGAACCGCTTGGAATGCTATTCTCGCAGAGGCATTAGCAACGTTTTTAATGGCAGGGTTTTTATGGAAAAAAGGGATTCATGTTTGGAAATTTAAACGCTAAGAAAGGATTTTTACATATGGTAATAAACAAAGTAGCTTCTATTATGGTTACTTATCATCCCGATTCAGATGTTGTTCAAAATGCAAAATCCATTATTCAATCATGTGAAAGACTAGTCATCATTGATAATGGTTCAAATGCAGATTCAAAGGCATACCTTAAGGAGCTTGAAAGCGAGGATCGAATCATCCTTATTTATAACAATGAAAATAAGGGGCTCGGCTTTGGCTTAAATGCTGGGATTCGCTATATTTTAAATGCTGAAGATCTACAACAAATCCAATGGATTGCTACATTTGACCAGGATAGTCATGTAGAGCCGGATTATTTTACAAAAATCATGCTTGCCTATGATACTTACCAGGAAAAAGACAAATTAGCCATTCTTGCACCTAATTGGATTGAGCAGAAAGCGAAAAATGAGGATGCATCAAATTTAGAGCAAAGCTATGAATTACAAGAGCAAAAAACGGTGATTACTTCTGGAAGTCTTGTAAAAAAAGATGTTTTTCAGAAGATAGGTTTATTTGAAGAAAGCTATTTCATTGATTTCTTAGATATTGAATTTTGTTTGCGGGCTAGAAGCTTTGGATATAAAATTGTCCAAGTTCCTCAAGTGACAATGCTGCATAATTTAGGAAATACTGAGCGTCATAAAGTACTAGGCTCTAATCTACAAGCTACGAATCATAATGCCATCAGGCGCTACTATATTACCAGAAATAGACTTTATACGTATAAAAAATATTTTCGGACAGAGAAGGAATGGATGAAAGAGGATATGATTGCAACAGCAAAAGAATTTCTCGTTATCCTCCTGTTCGAAAAAAACAGATTAAAAAAGCTTGGTAGCATAATTAAAGGTACCTTTGACGCGTTAAGAGGAAAAACAGGCCCAATGATTTAAACTATAAAAAATGCGGGGATCCTTGATCTGCCATACTATGGCTGATTAAGAATCCCCGCGCTTTTGTTTAATAACTTTTAAAAGCGTATAGCATTTTAAAGATAATCGTATCTCTCTTGTTTTGCCGGAAAATGGGTGTGTTTATTGCATAGTCAATTCTTCCGAAAAAGGATTGTCTTTTATATAAGAAATCATCAACCAGTCTTTTTTGTTCATGACTTAATTGGTCTTGAAATAAATGGGAAAATTCTTCCGTCTGTACTGTGTAAGATTTTTCATGACCTTTTTTCTTAAAATTTTTATAGCGAATCATCATGCTTTTGAATTTATTATTTGCCATGCCAAGCGTATTAGAGGAATGCTGGCGATACAATAAATGGGATTGTTCATCATAGATGACTTTGCCAAAAGCAGTTCCAAGTAAGTAAAACCAAGAATCATGCATGGTTATTTTTTTCACATCTGGAATGTTGGACTTAAATAAGTTCAACATTTTTTTATTAAAGACAATGGTACAGCCGGTTGCAATATTTTGAATTAAAGCATTCTTAAATTCAACCCCTTTGGGTGGAATTTGAGATTGCTTTAATAATTGTAAGTTTTCATCTACAATATCTAGCCGTGAAAAATACATAAGAGGAATTTGTGTATTTTCTTGTTCCATTAATTCGACTGCTCTTGATATTTTTGTTGGCTTCCAGAAGTCATCCTGGTCGCAAAATGCAAAATATTCAGCTGTATCAGAAGCCTGCCTTAATAAATCAAAAAAGCTTGCGATAACCCCTTTATTTTGTTCTTTCAAAACTTTTATATTTTGATGCTGCTTTCCATACTCATCTAAGATCGCGACGGTAGAATCCTTCGAACCGTCATCACGTACTAAAATATCAATATTTGGGTAGTCCTGCTGAAGTAGACTATCTAGTTGTTGACCTATAAATTTTTCGCCGTTATAGGTGGACATTAAGATTTGAACCTTTTTCACGTTTATATACTCCTATCCCTTCAATAACTATGAATCTACTGCTTGTTTTTGCAATTTATAACTAGCTAGGGACCTTATATCAACCCTAGTACTCTATTATACTTTTAATAATAAAAATGATCAATCTAGCTTCTTTTACCAATCGTACGACACCTTCTACGTCTTATGAAGGGTACATGAATAGGAAAAATACTCCTATTATATGATATGATGGATTCATTACATAACGATGGGAGATGAATCAAGAATGAAAAATGAAATCATCGAACGTTTTATTTCATACGTCAAAGTAGATACACAATCGAATGATGAGAGTGAAACATGTCCATCTACACCAGGGCAGCTTGTTCTTGCAAACATGCTCGTTGAAGAATTAAAAGAGATTGGTCTAGAAGAGGTAACCATCGATGAAAATGGCTATGTCATGGCTACTTTACCTTCTAATACAGAAAAAAATGTGCCTACGATTGGTTTTTTAGCTCATGTGGATACGGCTACAGATTTTACAGGTACCAATGTCCAGCCCCAAATCGTCGAAAGCTACGATGGCAAGGATATCGTTTTAAATAATGCCCTGAACGTTGTCTTATCACCGCAAAGCTTTCCAGAACTCTTAAACTACACTGGCCATACGTTAATTACAACGGACGGAACAACACTTCTTGGAGCGGATGATAAGTCAGGGATTGCTGAAATTATGACTGCCATGGCTTATTTAGTTAAACACCCAGAGATTAAGCACGGGAAAATTAGAGTTGCGTTCACACCAGATGAAGAAATTGGACGAGGTCCTCATAAGTTTGATGTTTCAGCATTTAACGCAGAATATGCCTACACCCTAGATGGCGGCCCACTTGGTGAACTTCAATATGAAAGCTTTAATGCGGCTGGAGCCAAGCTCACCTTTAAAGGGAAAAGTGTTCATCCCGGCACCGCCAAAGGAAAAATGGTTAATTCCATGAAAATCGCAATGGAATTTCAAAGCAAACTTCCGGCTTCAGAAGCTCCGGAGTATACGGAAGGCTATGAAGGCTTTTATCATCTAATCTCCATTTCCGGAAATGTTGAAGAAACAAAGCTTTATTACATCATTCGTGATTTCGATCAAGAGAATTTTCAAGCAAAGAAAAAGACCATCACGGCCATCGTTGATGAATTGAAAGAAGTGTACGGACCGGACAGTATTGTGTTAGATATGAAGGATCAATACTACAATATGGGTGAAAAAATTAAACCCGTTAAACATATTGTTGACATTGCTCACGAAGCAATGCAAAATCTCGATATTGAGCCTATCATCATCCCGATCCGCGGCGGCACAGACGGATCTCAATTATCGTATATGGGACTCCCTACGCCTAATATTTTTACAGGTGGAGAAAACTTCCACGGCAAATTCGAATATATTTCCGTTGACAATATGATCAAAGCAACTACTGTTATTATTGAAATAGCAAAGCTGTTTGAAGAAAAAGCGTAAAAACAACGAGGGCTAAAACCCTCGTTATTTTTTTCAAAGTCATCATCCCCAATTGGTAGAAATAAAATTTCTATATCGACATCACAAATTTACCTTCGGTCAATTACTGCCTAATGCTAGCTTCAAAGAATCGAATAACATAAATTTTTTCCATTTTATTCCCTATTTCATCTTCCAATAAACGGATAAATATGATAGTTTTGTATATTAGGTGAAGTTATTCAACAAATTATTTACTCACCATACGATCCATTTGGAAGATTATATAATAAGGGGAATTTCAATATATAATGAAAAAATATAAATTACTTATGATTCTATTAGTTGGTTTTGTATACTGGGTCCTTTTATCTAGCTTTATGTCAAAAGAAAAAGTGGTAGATCAACAAACCGGTAACCCTTATCAGATCACTCTACATAAAAGTAAACCAATCGCCTCCATAAAAAAAGATTTAACGAAAGATCGTTTGATTGAATATGTTCAGTCAGAACAAGTGCTGCCTGAACCGTTAAAAAACGATATTCATAGAAAAGTAATCGCGCTTACATTTGATGATGGTCCAAATCCAAGTTCAACGAATCGAATCCTTGATGCCTTGAAAAAACACAGTTCTTATGCGACATTTTTCGTGCTTGGAAATCGCGCCCAACGCTATCCTGAAACTGTTCAAAGGATTGTTAAGGAAGGAAATGAAGTAGGAAATCACTCGTGGGATCACCGTCTGTTTACTAAGTTAAACGAGGATGAAATTCATCATGAGGTTTATGATACCGAATCTATTATCGAGCAAGTAAGCGGGTATAGACCTGTCCATTTAAGACCGCCTTTTGGAGCAGTAGATGAACGTGTCCGTCAATCTATTGGAGATATGAGCGTGGCACTGTGGAATGTTGATTCAGAGGATTGGAAATATAAAAATACACAAAAAATCATTGAAAATGTCATGTGTAAGGCTGGCGACGGAAAAATCATTCTCATGCATGACATTTACCAAACAAGTGCAGAAGCAGCAGAACAAATCATTGAACAGCTAAGCAATCAAGGATATATCCTTGTAACAATGGCTCAGTTGGAAGAGGTACAGAAAAGAAGAGGCATGCTCTCTCCTTAAATGACAATTATTAAGGTTAAGCCATTTGAATGGCTTAACCTATTTTCAATTCGATATAAAATTAGCCGAAATCGATAATAAATTTAAAAATTCGATAAAAAAATCAGAAAATCGATAAATAAAATAGTAAAATCGATAAAAAACTTACTTTCGTGTTATCTTTTAAGAAAAAATGTACTCACCTTCACCAATCGTAACGGTTTTCCCTTTTAGCATTTCAGAATTCGTTTCAAAAACGACTTGCTTAAATTGGTTCTCGTCCCCTTTTACGAAAGTAAAAGTCTTATCTCCAATACCAAGGGTTGCGGAAGTATCATCTGAATCTACGACGGACAGCCCAAATAATTTTCCCCAATGCTCAGCAACAGCTGCCGGGTCAGAAACATGAAAGACCGCTTTTTTAATAATAACATCACCAGCAGGGTGTCGCTGGATAATTCCAGATGAGGTTAAGTTATCCAATCTTTCTTCATCTGTCCCTTTCCATTGAATAACAAATGGATAGACTAATCCTTGAAAATCGCCATCAATGGTCATCATTCGCCATTCTATTAATCTCCCATTCGTATCCAAGCGCTTGCCATCCATGATAGGAGACAGTTTCAAGCCTGCTTCCTTTAAAGAAGCTGCGATTTCTTCAATATCATTTGTCCGAATAACTACTCTGCTTAAAACCTCATGTTCTGGCAAAGTGATAACGGCATCCTTTACGACACGATTATGTTCCGTTGCCTTTGCTAATTCAAGATTCTCAATTGCTAGAAACTCGATATACGTTAAGCCAAAATAACTTAGCGTATTATAGGTTCCCCATTCTTTATGTGAACCTCCTTTAAAGGCAATCAATCCATTTTCTTCAAAGGTTTCAAGCGTTTGATTTAATTCATTAACATAATGAACGAGGTGATCCCAATTTTTTGTAGCCATAACTAGTCCTCTCCTAACTCCGTTGTCCGCTTTACGGCTGCTAAGACACTTCTTTGCAAGCCGGCTGCGAAATCACTATTGTTAAGTTCGTATAAGGCATGAATTCCTACACCGCCAGCTGAATTATTTATATCCAGCAGCTGTCTTGGGTGCAGGCCAGTTTGTTGAAGCATAGCGACAGAACCAGCGACATTTTCCAACGCAACCTTCCACGCTTGGTCCCGAGACAATCCAGCTAGTACACCAGCATCAGCAAGTGATTCAATAAAATAATAAATATAATTTGGTCCAGCTACACCATATCCAGTGAAAATATCAATTAAGGATTCGTCTATATATTGGACTTTTCCGAATCCATTTAAGAATTCATCTACTTGATCTTTTGTTGAATAAGCATTTAATGCTACTCCACTATAGCCATATCCCGTATCGGTCAAGGTGTTTGGAATGACCCGGATAA
This sequence comes from Bacillus sp. 03113, assembly GCF_006546985.1. Taxonomy (GTDB): domain Bacteria; phylum Bacillota; class Bacilli; order Bacillales; family Cytobacillaceae; genus VATK01. The sequence goes on along the minus strand of NZ_VATK01000001.1, from coordinate 109,096 downwards.
TCGCGCGTTCCTCTCCAAAAAAACCAGCTAGCTTTTCTATCGTTACACCAGCCACAATCGAAACGATTGCGGCAGTTGGTGCAGCGAATTGTTGTACGGCTTGACCTAGTGCAGCCAAATTATCTTGTGGTCGGACAGCAATCACAATCAAGTCTGCATCTGCAAGGTAGCTCTCCTGTGAGCCATCTGTTTTTACACCGTATGTCTCACTCAAAAACTGTAGACGTGCCTCATTAATATCCGCTACGCTGATTTGATCTGCTGACACAGTCTGATTGGTCACAATGGCGCGAATGATTGCTTCTGCCATTTGTCCGCCACCGATAAAATGAATCTGTTTCTTTGTCAACCTGTCCACTTCCTTACTTAGTTGTTTTTCCACGCTTCAGGTAGAATGAAACCATCATATTTCTCTATTCCAGTAATATATTTTTCAAACTCTTGAGATTCGTAGGCAGCTTTTAGATCCTTCGCCCATTGTGTATTTTCATCCTTCTTATTAATTGATACGATAATTCTGTGCTGCATTGGAGTATTTTCAATTTTTAATGCATCTGTAATCTTTTTGCCTGCATTTGCAATATAGTTTCCATTTACAACCCCATAATCAACATCTTGAAGGGATACTAAAATTTGTGCTGGATCTAAAATCTTAATATCAATTTTATATTTATCTGGCTCCATGCTGTTAATGTTAAAGTCAGCTGTACCAGCACCTGCTTTTATTTTTACCCAGCCAAGCTCTTCTAAAATACGAAGCGCACGCTCTTGGTTAACTGGATCATTTGGAACAGCAACGGTTGTACCATCTTTTACATCATCAAGTGATTTATGCTTTGTAGAGTAAAGACCTTGTGGTGCACCTGGGACATAGGCAATTCCAGTCATATCTGAACCAATTTCTTTATTGATTGCTTCCATATAAGCTGTACTTTGGAATATACTTGCGTCAATAGAGCCTTCTTTCATCGCTGGATTTACCTGCATGTTTTGAGAAAAAGTTTTAATATCCACTTTGTAGCCTTTTTTCTCTAAGATAGGCAGAATCGACTGACGGAATTGCTCTTCATACGTTCCAACACCAAAGCCCACCGTAAATTCTTTCTTTTCTTCTTTTTTCGCACCTGAATCTGAGTTTTTTGTGTCTTCTTGACCACAAGCAGATAATACTAATACAATTCCAAGTAAAATAGTAAGGAATAATTTCTTCATTATTTCGTCTCCTTTTCAAATACAGAATTTTTTAGTTGTTCTAGAGCTTCATCGGTTACATTAAGCGGTATTGCACAATTTGGAGCGAGAATAAAAGGTTGATCCTTCATTAGGCTTAAAGCTTCTTCAGCTTGCTTTTGAATTTGAACAATGTTGTTTGTTGCAAATAATGCGTGATCGACACCACCTACCTTAGTAGCTTTTAAAGCTGCATCTAAGTCAGGATTTCCTTCAGCCTTTGTATCCCAGCTAATCCCATCAATTCGATAGTCATTAAATCTCTCTGGCTGGGCATATGTTCCACAAGTATGAAGGACATTTTTCCCATACTCTGCAGCTTCTAAAACAATAGAATCGTAAGGTCTAGAAAACTCATTAAACATCGCTTCGTCAAATAAGCCTGGATGAGCTGTGCCTGTCACCGCATAAAAGAGTCCATCTGATCCAGCATGTTCTAATTCTTTTACATAATCTGCTAAAGTTAATGAAATCGCATGTAAAGCATGATGTGCTGCTGCTCTATGCTCTGAAAATAACGCTTCAAGAGTCACAGGTTTCTCAATGCCAAAAACTGTTTCTGTTACATAAGCAGATCGGCCTACAATAAAGAGCAGGACCGTTAAAGGTGAAAAAACCGTTTGAATCAAAGGAGTATCAGGCAGACCTTGACGAATCTTTTTCACCGCTTCCAATTGCTCTAATAATGGAGCTGAACTTACTGCTTTTTTGACTTCAATATCCCATAAATTTGAGGCTGTTGGAATGGCAGTCGTTTTTTGTCGAGGAAAAACAGTTCTATAATCTTGGAAGTCATACACATTTCCCCACGTTTCAGCCAAATAGGTTGCCCTTGGATTAATTTTGACCCAATCCCAATCATATTTTTTTGTGAATGTGACGGTTGTATCTGCTAAATCTTCGGCGTTTTGTTCTTTGTCGACGAAATGACGCCATCCACTTACAATAGGACGATCAGCCTGTTCGCCTGATAATAGGGCGTTAAATCGATCTTTCTTACTCCATTCACCCACTTAACCTTTCCTCCTTTTAAATGAATGTATTTATCCCGCATTAACGGTCAGTAAGTCCCCCACCTCAAGGTTATACGGGTAAACGAGAAATCCTAGGTAGGGGATAACTGACCGTAAAAGCCCGACGACGGACAGGACGTCCTAGTCAGGCGAATGCCACAGGATGTGGCATGTATGAGCGTGATTGGTTCAACTAACAATCAGTGTGGGATGAAGCCCCCCCATTGATTGAAGTTTCACTTTATGTGATTCAGAAAAAGGGATCTCCCCTCTCCGTTTCCACTGTAGATCATTAATAACGGCGAATCTTCCTTGCTAAAATGTTTCCTAATGATTGAATTCCTTGTACAAAAATAATCAGTATAATAACCGTAGCAACAACTACAACGGTGTCAAATCGTTGGTATCCATATACAATGGCTAAATCCCCAACTCCACCACCGCCAACCGTTCCAGCCATGGCAGTCGCGCCAATTAATCCAATTGTCGCAGTCGTTAAAGATAGGATTAGTGAACCAAATGCTTCTGGTAATAGAAAATACCAAATCACTTGAAACGGTGTAGCCCCCATCGATTCTGCTGCTTCAAGAATCCCTGGATTTACCTCAAGCAAAGAGTTCTCTACTAATCGTCCAATATAAGGAGCGATATAAATAATAAGCGGAACGATTGCTGCGCTTGTCCCAATAGAAGTTTGAACAATCAATCGGGTAAACGGGATAATGGCAACGAGTAAGATAATAAAAGGCAATGAGCGAACAATATTCATAATCGGATTTAAAATGGCATACAACACTTTGCTTTCCAAAACACCGCCTGGTCGAGTAACCACTAGTAATATCCCGAGTGGTATCCCGATTAAAGATCCAACAAGCAAGGACATCGAAACCATATGTATCGTATCGATAATCGCTTGAATAAATTGATCTGTTGTAATCGTGGTTGACATCATGCTTTTTCTACCTCCTCAATACCAACCCCGTTGGTTTTTAAGAATGACAGTGCATCGTTCACTGCTTCTTTCTCCCCATTTAACTGAATAATCATTTTTCCTACTGTTGTTTCTTGAATCTCTGTCATATTGGCAAATAAAATGTTGACCTTCACATCGTACGAACGAATTAATTCGTACATAATAGGCTCAGAAGCGCATTGGCCAACAAATTCGAGTTTGTAAAGCTTACTTCCTTGTTCAACTTTAATTGTTTTTTGCACGCTAGTTGGAATACTATTTTGAATAACAGTCTTCACAAAATTTTGTGTGGTCGGGTGCTTCGGATGTCCGAATACCTCAAGGACGCTTCCTTGCTCGATAATTTCTCCTTTTTCCATCACAGCGACCTTGTTGCAAATCTCCTGAATAACAGACATTTCATGAGTAATAATCATAATTGTTATGTTGTATTCATCATTGATTTTTTTCAAAAGCTGCAAGATAGAATGAGTCGTCTGTGGATCTAAAGCGGATGTTGCTTCGTCACAAAGAAGTATAGATGGGTTTGAGGCAAGTGCTCTTGCAATCCCAACGCGCTGCTTTTGTCCACCAGATAATTCACTCGGAAAGCTGTTTGCTTTTTCACTTAATCCAACAAACTCAAGCAATTCCATAACACGCTTACGGATTTCGTTTTTATTTTTCTTTAACAAAACGAGAGGAATTGCCACATTATCAAATACTTTTTTCGATTCTAATAAGTTAAAATGCTGAAAGATCATCCCAATATGTTTTTTTGCCGCACGCAGCTCTTTCACACTGTAAGCATCTAAATCATGTCCATCAACAAAGACCTGTCCTTTTGTCGGCCTTTCTAGATAGTTCACTAAGCGGATTAATGTACTTTTTCCAGCTCCACTATAGCCGATAACCCCAAAGATATCGCCCTTTTCGACCTTTAAATTGATCCCTTTTAATGCATCATTTTTGATCCCTTTACGATGATAGGTTTTGTAAATATCCTTTAATTCAATCATCTGTATTCCTCTCATTTCGTTTTTGTTATAAATTCAGGATTGGTAAAAATGCCTGTTAATGCTTGATCTAAGTCCCTGATAATATCATTAGCATCCTCTAAGCCAACAGAAAGGCGAATTAATCCATCTGTAATGCCAAATTTAATTCTCTCTTCCTTTGGAATTGACGCATGAGTCATTGAAGCAGGATGCTGTACTAATGTCTCTGGATCACCTAGGCTGAAGGAAATCATCGCCAGCTTTAAAGAATTTATAAATTTTTTCCCTTCAACTAAGCCACCCATTACTTCAAAGGAAACAATTCCCCCCATCCCTTTCATTTGCTTTTTTGCAAGCTCATGCTGTGGATGAGATTCTAAACCAGGGTAATAGACTTTATCAATGTAAGGATGAGACTCAAGGAATTCAGCAATTTTTTGAGCACTGCTGCAATGTCTTTCTACTCGTAATGCCATCGTTTTAATCCCTCTTAAAATCAAGAAGGATTCCCAAGCATTTAAATTTTGTCCTAAATCACCCATCAGTTTCTTTCTCATAAACTGTATGACATCTTTTTTTCCTATAATAAAACCAGCCAGTACATCACCATGTCCGTTTATATATTTTGTCGCACTATGTACAACAACATCTGCGCCAAGCTCCAATGGCTTCTGTAAGCAAGGACTCATAAAAGTATTATCGACAATGACGGGCAGCTTATAAGATTTACAAACTTCTGTAATTTTTTGAATGTCTAAAATCGTTAAATTTGGATTTGAGGGAGTTTCAATATATACCGCTTTCGTGTTCGGTTTAATAGCATTCATCATTGATGTGATATCCGTGCAATCGACAAAATCAAATTGGATGCCAAATCTCGGTGCTAAGGAAGTTAAAAAGCTATATGTACCTCCATAAACATCCTTTGTGACAATGACATGATCCCCTTGCTTTAAAAAACCGAGCAATGCAATAGAGATTGCAGCCATTCCACTTGAAACTCCTAAAGCATCTTCCCCGCCTTCTAATGCAGCTATCTTGTTTTCTAGTGTACGCAACGTAGGATTTCCGTACCTTCCATAAAAAACTCCTTCCTCCTCACCCGAAACAACAGCCGCTGCTGTTTCTGCATCAGGGAACGCATAAGCGACTGCTGGTACAATACTTTGAGAGATGGCACCTGTTTGGGAGTCTGGAAATTGGTTTTCATGGATAATTTTTGTATCCATACTCCATTCTGTTTTCATTGAAAACTCACTCCTCACTTTTATCTCCAATTTCTTTAATTCTCTCTAGTGCAGTAGATAGACTGCTTAATATATGATCTTGCATAGCTTTTTCCGCGCCCTCCTGATTTTTTTGGGCTATGTTTTGTAAGATAAGGCTATGTTCTTCATCAGCTAGCGTGTTCCAATTCCCATGCATAGAAACAAATCGACAATAGCGTAGAGCATGATCTCTTAAAAGGTCCAATATTTTCACAAATGTTTTTAGTCCACTTATTTCAGATAAATAATCATGGAATTCAAACCCATATGAAACTAAATCTTGATTATAGCCGTGCTGAAAGGATTGTTTAATTTTTTCAAGTACGGTCGTTAAATTTTGAATATCCTCGCTGGTGGCGTTTTTTGCGGCATGCTTAGCGATAAATCCTTCTAGCATACTGCGAATAAGAAAAATTTCTTCAACCTCTTTCATTGTTATTGGCGCGACTTTCAATCTGCCATTCGGCTGTCGAATGAGAAAATCCTCTATTTCTAATCTTTGTATAGCCTCTCTTAAAGGTGTTCGGCTAATTCCTAACAAGGCTGCTAAATTTTCTTCTCGCACGATTTGATCAGGCTTTAGCTCACCTTCTATAATTTTTTGTTTTAGTGCAAAATAAGCATTATCCTTTGATAATCTACGTGGTCTTGCATCAAAGCGGTTCATATATCCATCTCCTAACAACCAATTAAAACTATTTCGCTTAGCATCTAAATTTGATGTGTATAATTGTATACATTTTTATTGAGGATACTTACACTTATTCACACTGTTTAGTTTCAGAAAATGCAAACATCACGTTTAATGGCATCAGATAAATCAAGATATATTGGCAGGTCAGATTTCAGTATGCTGACTGGTCGTACATATTTCTTGCACTTGAAGAATACACAGTTTAATGGAAGGTTCTACATTCTGAAATTACTTTTTTGTGAAAAGGGCCATTTGAATTGAATCACATGATTTAAAACATATAAGGTCATGTATCTTAGTTGAGGAAGGATCTTTTTGTAAGATAGTCTTATCGAAATTATTTTTAGAGTTTTCAGACTATTCTGTTGTATACAATTATTATATTTTGCGTTTCTTTTTTCGTCAACATATTTTTAATAAGAAATAATATGAATCTACATATTTCGACATGAACCTGTATAGTTGTCTTTTATTATCAAAGTTTAAAAATTTTTCACTTGGCCTTTCACTCTTGATCAATCTACTATGTGAGTAAAGCAAAAACACAATTCTATGTAGAAAATCTTATTTTTTACTTTTATATATAAAACCGAGTTGTTTAATTGGAATAATTGGATAATATCATGACATGTCCTTTTAGTCAATCTCTTTTTAAGGAATTTTGTACTATTATGTAGAAATTTCATACTCTTTCTTTCGTCTTAGTTGAAATAATTCCATATTTAACAAAAACACCTAAACTTTTCGCCAAATGTGAACGATGTATTCTTCCTACTTAGCTATCCATAATAAGAAAAGCAGATGCGCCTTATTTAGCCCTGAAGAAAAATGTTCATTTGCCTCCAAAAGCGCGTACTTTGCTTTTTAAGGCAAAGGGTTATTTTTCACAAGGGCTAGGCGCTGGAGCTAGACATCAAGAAAAGCGGCCGTTTTTCTTAATAACCGCTCGGCTGTTCGCCTTCTGCTGAAATGGAAATGCCCAATTTAATTAGCTCAGTCTTTGCTTGATTTAAATAATGTTCAGCTTGATTTTGCCACCTTATAATCATTTGTATAAATGGTTTAAATTCAGAGCTGGCATTTCCCTCCATCACTCTTAACCATTCTTTCACAGAACGATCCTGTTTTTCAGCATTGTTTATACATGTGATCATCGTATCAATGATCGATTGTCTCTGCTCACCCGTATTGAGCCTTTGAGCCGATCCAACCGCAGTCACACGATGGTAGGACGCTGGGACTAAATGATTATGCATTTCATTATTCCCTTTTAAATCTTTCGTTTGTGGAATATGATATAGCTCACTGCTCATCGAACAAACCATTTCTTCGGCAAATAAACTCCTTTGCAGCAAATTTAATATATTTAACCAGTTTACTTGTCTGTCATAATAGTAAGTATACAAACATACCACCCCCTAAAAGAATTTTCCTTTATAATGGTATGTTGATTCTTCCTTTTAGGTGATTGTACATATAAATTAGCTTTTTTTTGCGAGGAATTAAAAATGTGTGGGATGTTGACAGAGGGTAGAGAAGAAAAGACAAACTGGTAGGGAAGGTGAAAAACACCCTCCCTACCAGTTTGTCTTATGTCTGTCGCGGCTGTTCAAGGCGCTTACGCTTTTCTATTAATGTCCGCCAAGGTAGGCAAGTTTAACCTGTTCACTTGCTCGCAGCTCTTCAGCTGTTCCAGAAGAAACAATCTTCCCTGTCTCTAACACGTATGCTCGATCTGCAATCGATAAAGCCATATTGGCATTTTGTTCGACGAGAAGGACTGTTGTCCCCGTACGGTTGACCTCTTCAATCACTTGGAAGATCGTTTTTACTATAAGAGGTGCAAGTCCCATTGAAGGTTCATCAAGGAGCAGGAGCTTTGGCTTAGACATTATCGCTCTACCCATCGCCAGCATTTGCTGCTCACCGCCAGAGAGAGTTCCAGATAATTGTTTTTTACGTTCAAATAATCTCGGAAAAATGTCATAGACCTTTTGTAAGTCTTTTCGAACCTCACTTGAGTCCTTTCTTAAATAGGCACCTAGTTCAAGATTTTCTTCCACTGTCATATTAGCAAATACTCTGCGCCCTTCTGGCACATGAGAGATTCCTGCTTTTACGATTGACTGAGCTGGCTTACCTGAAATAGATGCACCTAAGTATTCAATTGTCCCTTCCTTTGGCTTCAGGAGACCAGATAAGGTTTTGAGTAAAGTACTTTTTCCTGCGCCATTTGCTCCGATTAACGTTACTATTTCTCCTTCGTTTACTTCTAAGGAAACACCTTTGAGTGCTTGAATATTCCCATAATAAACATTAATATTTTCAACCTTCAGCATGCTAGTTAATAACCTCCTCTCCTAAATAAGCTTCAATAACCTTCGGGTGGTTACGTATGGCATCTGGGGATCCTTCCGCAATAAGCTGACCGTGGTCTAACACGTAAATGCGTTCACAAATACCCATGACAAGCTGCATATCATGTTCGATTAACAGGATCGTCAATTGAAACTCCTTACGAATAAAGGCGATTAACTCCATCAACTCTTGCGTCTCCTGAGGATTCATCCCAGCCGCCGGTTCATCCAGCAGCAATAGCTTCGGACCCGCTGCCAACGCTCTTGCAATTTCTAGTCTTCGCTGTTGTCCATATGGTAAATTTTTTGCTTTTTCATCCTTGTATCGATCTAATTTGAAAATTTTCAAAAACTCAATCGCCTTTTCCTCCATCTCTTTTTCACCTGAAAAATGAGAAGGAAGTCGTAAAATCGAGCTTAAAATAGAGTGCTTCGCTAAGGAATGATAGGCAACCTTGACATTATCCAATACCGAAAGTTCATTAAAGAGGCGAATATTTTGAAAGGTACGGCTAATTCCTCGACGAGTAACTTGGTATGGAGCCAATCCATTTAGTCGTTTCCCGTCAAAGACGATCGACCCTTCCGTAGGGGCATAAACACCTGTTAGAAGGTTAAAGCTCGTCGTTTTCCCAGCTCCATTCGGTCCAATTAACCCAATTAATTCTCCTTGTGAAATTTCCATATCAATGCCTGATACAGCCTTTAATCCGCCAAATTGAATCCCCGCGCCTTGAACCTGAAGCAACGGCTTATTTCCCATATGTGTTCCCTCCCTTCATTTTTTTCCATCTTCCAAAATAATCGGTAATTTCACGTGTTCCCATTAAGCCTTGCGGGCGATAAAGCATGACAACGACAAGTACAAGACTGTAAATGATCATTCGAGTTTCAGGATAATCCTGTAAAAATGTTGACACAACCGTTAATAGCACTGCGGCAATGGCTGCTCCTGAAATACTGCCTAAACCACCTAGCACAACGTAAATTAAAATATCAAATGATTTTAAAAAGCCGAAGTTAGTCGGGTTGATAATGTAAAAGTTATGTGCATATAACCCTCCAGCAATTCCGGCAAAAAAAGAACCAATGGCAAACGCCACTACTTTATAATAGGTTGTATTAATCCCCATTGCATCAGCTGCAATTTCATTTTCACGAATCGAAATCGCCGCTCGTCCATGTCTGGAATTAGTAAAATTCACAATGACCACAATTGTAATCAAGAGACTTAAGAAGGTAGAGGTCCAAGTCGTAAAATGGGATACTTGCATCCCTGCTGCTCCACCGACATATTCAATATTTAAAAATACAATTCGGATAATTTCCGCAAAGCCTAAAGTAGCAATCGCTAAATAATCCCCTTTTAAACGCAAGCTCGGAATACCAACTACTAAACCAGCTAGAGCTGCGACAATTCCGCCAGCGATTAATGCCACAAAAAAAGGCCCTTCCATTTTCATCGTTACAATTGCTGATATATAAGCACCGATCGCTAAAAAACCAGCATGACCGATTGAAAATTGACCTGTAATCCCAATCACTAAATGTAGACTAACGGCCAATATGATATTAATAGCCATAAATATCATCATATTGCTATAAAACGGATTTAAAATTCCACTATTAATAAGAAATTGGACAACTCCATAAACGATTGCAGATAGGATGATCCATATCCAAAATCCTTTTGACTTCTTCATTGCTTCTCACCTACACTTTCTCTCTTGTATTTTTCCCAAAGATGCCTGATGGCCTAAAGATAAGAATAAGGATCAAAATAATAAAAGCAGCTGCATCTCTCCATAAAGAAAAACCTAACGCACTAACAATGGTTTCTACCACACCAAGAATCAAGCCACCGACCATTGCACCTGGCAAAATGCCGATGCCGCCTAATACGGCTGCAACGAAGGCCTTTAGCCCAGGAATAACACCCATTAATGGTTCGATTTTCGTATAATACACACCAAAAATAACACCCGCTGCGCCAGCTAATGCAGAGCCAATCGCGAACGTAGCTGAGATTGTTCGATCTACATTAATGCCCATTAAACGAGCCGCATCTATATCATGGGAAACAGCTCTCATCGCTTTCCCAATTTTTGTTTTATGAACGATAAACTGTAAGATCGCCATTAAAATGACGGAAATAAGTAATATCAATAATGATTGACTACTAATGTGAGCGCCAAAAATCGAAAATGTTTTATTCGGAAGTACGTTTGGAAAAGCTTCCGGCTGCGCACCACGAACATAAATGACACCATATTCAATAAGCAATGAAACTCCAATAGCTGTAATGAGGGCTGCAATTTTTGTTGCATTTCGAAGTCTTTTATAAGCAATTCTTTCGATAAGAACACCAAACAACGCACATACAGCCATGGAAAGTATTAAAGCTGGAAAAAAGCCAAGCCCAAAGCCAGTAATCGCGTAAAAACCAACAAATGCACCAATCATAAATATATCGCCATGGGCAAAATTAATTAACTTAATAATTCCGTATACCATTGTATAGCCTAATGCAATTAGCGCATAAATGCTTCCAAGGGAAATGCCATTTACGATTTGCTGTATCCATTCCATCTTTTTTCACTCCTTTTCATATCCTAAAAAACGGAAAAATAGTGGAGAGATGCTCCCCCCACTTTCACCTTACATAGAAAATTATAAAATAGTAGGTTGTAGATAGCTTCGATAGTAATGTATCCACATCCAGTTCCAGCGCCTAGCCCCTCGGATCATAAGCCACAATACTCCAGAAATCAGGATTTCCTGCGTATTGCATCTTATGTCTGTCGGGGCTGTTCAAGGCGCTTTCACTTTTGTCAACTTCCTTACGGATTGATTCTTGTCTTAAAGACTTGATTTCCATCCTTGTACTCTAATACCGATGCCGATTTAATCGGGTTGTGATTTTTGTCAATCGTTACTGTACCTGTTACAAGTGATAAATCCTTAAGTTCGGCAAGAGCATCCTTTATTTTACTTGCATCCGTGCTGCCGGCTTTTTCAATAGCAGCTTTTAACATATAAACTGAATCATAGCCTAGAGCATTAAATGCATCAGGCGCTTTATTGTATTTCTTCGTATAGTTTGCAACAAACGTTTGAATCTTTTCATCTGGATCCTCAGCAGAGTAATGGTTTGTGATAAATGTATTATTTAACGCATCAGCACCTGCTAATTCAACAAGCTTAGGTGAAGCCCAGCCGTCACCACCTATTAGCGGAACGGTAATACCCATTTCACGTGCTTGTTTTACAATTAAGCCTACTTCCTCATAATATCCAGGAATATAAATAAATTCAGGATTTTTTGCTTTAATACGAGTTAAAGTTGAACGGAAATCCGTATCCTTTGCGACATATGATTCTTTCGATACGATTTTTCCACCGGCTGCTTTAAAGGTTTTATCGAAGGACGAAGCTAATCCTTTGGCATAATCACTTGCACTGTCAGAAAAAACAGCCGCATTTTTCAAGTTTAATTCTTTCGCTGCAAAATTCGCTGCTACTGTTCCTTGAAATGGATCAATAAAAGATGTACGGAAAGCAAATTCATTTACTTTCCCGCCTTTTCCAACGGTTACATTCGGAGCCGTTGCAGATGGGGAAAGAAGTACCGTTTTATTATCATTGGCAATTTGCACTTGAGCCACCGTGTTTCCACTTGTTGCTGCACCAATAATCGCTGTTACTTTGTCTTGACTCGTTAATTTGATCGCTGCATTCGTTGATTCTGAAGTTTCTGATTTATTATCAACTTTAATTGGTTTAACTTTCTTTCCATCAATACCGCCATCTTTATTTATTTCATCGATAGCGAGATCAATTCCACTTTCAAGTGATTGTCCATAAGAAGCTACAGCACCTGACAGCTCTAGATTTACCCCTAATTTAATAACATCTTGATCAGATGAGTTCGTTGAACCTTTTCCACCTGCACAGCCGGATAAAATACCAGCTACTAAGGCTGAAGTCATAAATAAATAGCCTAGTTTTTTCTTCATTGCAAATCTCCTTACCTTTTTAAGTATTCAAAAAATTCAAAAAATAATTATACGTTTACAAAAACAACAATTGCTATTCTAAAACAGATAATAAAATTAGTCCACCCCAACTTTCGACAAATTACAGCTAGTTTTAATATTATTTAAAAAAATTAATTTTAGCTCTGAACTTATGTATCTATTCATCATTTTTACTGTATTATCAAGATTTTATTTCAATTCAAGATTTAAAATAATCATATATATGGATAATATAAAAAACAGAAAACTACGTTAAATAATAGAAATCTACAAATATGAAATTAATGTGAATTTTTTTAAAATAACAAAAATCTTTGATTGTTCTTTTTTGGGATAATAATTTACATATAATGATAGATTTTATGACTCTTTAAAAATTACATCCATTTAAGTTGAGTTTCTTCATATATATACATCCTTGTCTTTATCATTTAATCAAAATAAAAACACTTAAGAAGACTAGTCCAACTTGTCAGATAATCTAACAAACTGGACTTGCTGCTTCCTAAGTGTTCCTGAATCATTTATTAAAGATTATTCAAAATCGCATTGGCTGTTTCTTCGGTTGTAACGAAAGCATTTACATAACCACCCTTTAATGCTCCAATGATTCCTGGAACCTTTTCGAGCGATTCTGCTACTCCGATCGAATAGCGAGCTTTTTTGATTTGATTTAGATTGATTGTAATCGTCCGTTCTGTAAGTGCTGTTTGTACTGGAACTCCGTTTTCATCAAAGAATCGGGAACAAATATCACCGACAACTCTTCCATCCTCGAGCTCTTCAATGACAGAATCACCATAAAAGGTGTGCCATGTTGATTTCCCTGCAATCTCTAGTGAACCAATGCCAAAAACAGCAACCGTTATTTTATTCCACAAGCCTGTAATTTCTTGTATGTGAGGGGAGGCTAATAAATCATTTCTCGTTGATTTTTTCTCAACAATAGCAGGTACATCAATCATCAAGGAATGAGCATGAAATTTTAGCGCTGCTTGATAACAAATCGTATTTACATGATATTTACTATTTAACCTTCCAGATGGTCCACCTACCATTGGTACAAACATAACATCCTTTTTCTTCGATGGCTGAAGCTCTTCTATAACCGCAGCCAAGCTGCTTCCCCAGGAAAAACCGATCACATCTTCATCATTTACCACTCTGTCCAACAATCCTGCACAGGCTTGCCCCATTGCCTTCAGCTTCATAGAGCTTGGTTGATCAGCCCCAACAGGAACAACGATTGCTTCCTTTAATCCAAAACGCTCCTTCAATTTTTGTTCAATCGTAAAATTATCGCTGCTATCATAATTAATCGTAATTTTGACAATGCCTTCTTCACGTACTTTTTTCAGCATCCGACTAATAGTAGTACGATAAATTCCGAGCTCATTCGCTATTTGATTTTGGGTCATATCTTTTTCATAGTACATTTGGGCAATTTTGATTAACAGCTTTTTTTCTTCATTGCTTTTCATTTTTTATCCTCACACAGCTTGCACATATGTTCACTAACGGAAAATATGTGCTCAAGTTTTTGCGCTCATTATACAATTTTTTTGCCCTATTTGTAAAACTGTATCGCTTAATGATTTTGCAAAATGAATGGATCATGTTAGTTTTTCATACATAATAAATGTACTTATATGAAGAAAAACGCAAGGAGAATCCTGATGATTGACAGATAAAAGGTGCGAATGTATACTGAAATCAATTGATTGCACATTTTATATCAATAAAGCACATTTGTGCAAAATCAACTTTTTTTCGATTTCATTCGTATACTTGGGAGATGAATAGCCATTGGATAAAAAGAAGAATTGTGCAAAAGAAGCTCTCGCTTATATTAATAATTATTCGATCGTCGGATTAGGTGGTGGAAGCACCATCTCCTATTTAATCGACTTTATCAAGGAAAAGGAGCTTCAAGTTAAAGTTGTAACCCCTTCATTTAAAACAAAAATGCTTTGTCTTCAGAATGGATTAGACGTTCTTCATACTTCCTTTGTTGATCATGTTGATGTCGCCTTTGATGGCTGTGATGAAGTAGATGAACAATTATTCGCACTCAAAAGCGGAGGCGGGATACATACAAAGGAAAAGCTCATTGCAAGCATGGCGGATGACTACATTCTTCTTGTGGATGATACAAAATTCGTCAAGGCTTTAACTTTCGGGCAGCCCGTTGTTCTTGAGATTTTAGAGGAATCGTTAGCCTATGTAACAAAAGCCGTCACAAAATTAGGAGGGGAACCCGTCACAAGGCAAAGTACAGCTAAAGATGGCGCAACCATTAGTGATAACGGAAATTTACTATTAGATGTTCACTTTCAAGCAGGTAAGGATATTGAAAAGCTTCAAGGTAGCCTTAAAAGAATTTGTGGCGTGGTAGATACTTCTTTGTTTACGAAAGAAGTTACAAAGGTGCTTGTGGCGAGTGATGATGAAGTAAAAGTGTTTGAAAAAAATAAATGAGGTGAAAACAAATGACAACCATTAATTGGGCAATTTTAGGACCTGGGAACATTGCTGCAGAATTTGCACAGGCTTTAAATGAAGTGAATGGTACCATCTATGCAGTAGGATCAAGAACTATAGAAAAGGCGCAAAAATTTGCCGATCGTTTTCATGTTGAAAAAGCGTATGATAATTACGACGAAATGTTAAAGGATCCAGCGATTGATGTTGTTTACATTTCAACTCCACATAGCAATCACTATGAATATATCATCCAAAGCTTAAAAAATAATAAACATGTATTATGCGAGAAAGCGATCACAGTAAATAGTCATCAATTAAAGAAGATCGTTCAATTAGCTGAAGAAAAGAATTTAGTAGTCGCTGAAGCGATGACCATTTATCATATGCCTTTATATAAACAATTACGTGAAATCCTTCACTCAGGAAAATTAGGCAAGCTGAAAATGGTTCAAGTCTCCTTTGGAAGCTGCAAGGAGTACGATGTGACCAATCGATTTTTCAGCAAGGATTTAGCCGGCGGGGCACTACTCGATATCGGTACCTACGCTCTTTCCTTTACTCGATTCTTTCTCTCAGAGCAGCCTCATGAAGTCTTGACGACTGTGAAAGAATTTGAGACTGGTGTTGATGAGCAATCAGGCATTATTTTGAAAAATGCCGCTGATGAAATGGCTGTCATCTCATTAACAATGAGAGCAAAAATGCCAAAAAGAGGAGTAGTCGCTGGAGAATTAGGCTTTATCACCGTGGATAATTTCCCTAGAGCTGAGAAAGCGATCATTACGTATGTCGATGGGACACAGGAAATCATCGAAGCTGGTGAAACAGCAAAAGCATTAAACTATGAAATTGAAGATATGCAAAATTATATTCTAAAAAATAGCAGCAAGGAAACATTAGATTTATCCGTTGATGTCATGGATCTTATGACGAATGTTCGTAATCAATGGGGGATTGAATATCCTTTTGAGAAACTCGTTGGTAAATTAGGAGAATAAGATTTAGTGCATCTGTATACCTTGTCGGAATTATTAAGATATACAGATGCTTTTTGTTTTAATATCAGAATTTATATCTGAAGTTAGATTACTGTCTAGCTCCAGCGCCTATCGACTATCAAACTTCAGGTCTTCTCCCTACGATAAGTCAACATCGATTCGCTAACGCTCATCGTGTATCCTTTATCTCAGTCGAAGCCCCTCCAGTTTGTACGTCGATGACCAAGGCGCTTGTGCTTTTCTTATCCAAAATACAGCTATTTTGCTTTATCCGGATATACTTCTTTTAAAGGTTCAACTTCCGTTTTATCCTCAATATCGAACTGTTCCTTAATGAGCCCGTTTTTCTGCGTCCAATCAAGGATTTCTTGTAAATGTTGTACATCCTCCTGGGTAAACGCTAGATTAAAATCCCAATCCTTTTTTAATTCTTCCTGAACCTTGTCTGCTGGTAATTTAAGTTCTTTAAATGCTAAATTAGCTGCTTGATCTGGATGCTTCTTTATATATGGATTGGCTTCATTCAAAGCTTTGATTATATTCTTTACCGTCTCTGGATTTTTTTGGGCAAAATCTCCGCTTGCTACTACATAGCCTCTCATGGCAAAGTTAATATCGTTAAGATCATTCAATACCTTTGATCCCTTAACTTCTGTCGCTTTGGCAAGAAAAGATCCATCAAACCAAGCACCATCAATCTCTCCCTTTTCAAACGCTGCATATATTTCTGCAGTAGATGTTAATGGTTCAAGTGTTACGTCGCTTTTATCAATGTTAAACTTATCTAAATATCTTGCCCAAACATATTCGTTCACTGTTCCTCTTTGTACCCCTAAACGTTTTCCTTTTAAATCCTCTGGTTTATTAATTTCGTCTTTCACAATTAATTTCAATCGACTAGGGCTAGGGATCGTAAACCGTGTAATAATTTTTAAATCACCCTTGCCTAAACGAGTTAATGCAGCATAATCCATTGCGATTCCGATATCAGCTTGATTGGAAATAACCGTATTTAATGTATCTATTCCAAAAGAATAAGTTGAAAACTCTGCATCAACGCCATGTTTTTTTAAAAAACCTTGGTCGCCTGCAACACGAAAAGGAAGTGAAAATACACCCGAATCCAAAGCGATGGATACCTTCTGCCCTTTGCTTTCTTTCCCAGAAGTTGATTGGCTGCATCCTGCTAAAAAAATGGCAAGTATAAGAATGGTTGATAGAAATATAGTTGAAATAGACACGTTTTTTTTCATTGAATTGATCCTTTCTATTAGGAAGCTTGTCTGAGCAAGTCCTTCTTTTTATTATTTGCTTTACGCACACCATATTTTTTTAGCAACAGACTGCCTACATTTGTTAGGACTTTGTCCATAAAGAATCCCATTAAACCTAGTGTAATGATGCCAATAAAAATCCAATCGGTTTTTAAATATAGTCTAGACGTCCAAATTAAATAGCCAATCCCCTCTTTAGCAGCTAACATTTCTGCTCCAACAATGGCCATAAAGGAGTTTCCCATCGCTAAGCGGATTCCATTAAAAATGTATGGAACAGCTGCTGGGAGAATCACATGAAATAAGATTTGTGAATCTGAAGCTCCCATCGACCTAGCAGCTCGAAATTTATTTTCATCAATCGCAAGCACACCTGTCATTGTATTAAGGGTTACGACAAATAGAGTTGTATAAGTGATAAGGGCTATTTTGGACTGTTCCCCAATTCCTAACCAAAGAATAAATAAAGTAACAAATACGAGTGCAGGAATAAATCTAAAAAAATTGAGAAACGGTTCTAGTAATAATCGAATATAACGAAATTTCCCCATTAATAATCCAAAAGGAATGCCAATTAAACTACCGAGAGTCCAACCAGCTAGGATACGGCCATAACTTATGAAAGCATAGTTTTGTAAGGATCCATCACGCACTAATTCAATTCCGCCAAGTAAGGTTTGCCACGGTCCAGGAAAAAATTCCGGCTTCGAAAATAGAGAGATGACATGCCAAATAATGATCCCAGCGATCCATCCAAAAAGGCCTAACCATACGGCTTCGGAAGTTCTAGTTTTATTAAAGAATTTCAACCTGATTCTCCTCCAGTCTCTTTTATATAATTTTGCTAATATCTTCAACATCGAAACTATGATTAGCATCTATATTCAGTTCAAAATGAGATTGGATCTTTTTATAATATTCGTTAAAATTTGGTGCTGTTATATCTCGAGGAAAAGGAAGCTTTATATCATAAATACTCTCAATAATAGAACCTGGACCTTTCGACATAATCCCTATTCTTTGACCTAAAAGAATCGCTTCTTGAATATCGTGAGTAACAAAAATGATGGTTTTCTTTGTATGAAGCCAAATACGAAATAACTCCTGCTGGATCGTACGTCTTGTCTGTGCATCTAATGCTCCAAAAGGCTCATCCATTAATAAAATATCCGAGTTGTTCGCTAAAACTCTTGCTATTTGTACACGCTGTTTCATCCCACCAGATAGCTCATCTGGATATTTTTTCTCATGCCCACTCAAACCAACTAATTTTAAGTATTGATCTGAAACAGCTTTTCTTTCTTTTTTGCTCACTTTTTGCATTTTTAGCCCAAATTCAACATTTTCCCTTACATTTAACCAAGGAAATAAAGCGGCATCAGGCTGTTGAAAGACCATCGCTCTTTCTTTTCCTGGCCCTTTTACTTCATTGCCTTGAATAAAAAAATCTCCACCGGATTTACGAATAAAACCAGCTATAATATTTAACAAGGTTGATTTACCACAACCACTAGGTCCAAGGAGAATGAAAAACTCCCCCCGAGGAATTTCAAGATTGATTTCTTGGATCACACTTTCTTTTGACTTAGGATCATAAAATTTAACAAGGTCTTTAATGACGATCAAATTTTCTTGGGCAATACTCATTATTAACCACTCCTTTCCTTTCGTACTTTCTGACAAAAAAGCACTCCTCTAGTAGATTAGAAGAGTGCTTCCGTCAGAACGGTCAGCATATGTTTTTAAAATAACCGATTAAACTTATTGGATTTATTTGTTTAACACTATAATGAGCGTGAAAATGTTTGTCAAGGTCTTTTTGTAAAAATAACTTAGAGTTAAAGAGAAGAGATTTAAAGTTCAAAATTAAATTTTTTTTTAAATTTTTTTGTTGACATTTTTCAAAAGAGAATCTAATATCATAATAACCGATGGGATTACTATACTTTAATTTTTCGTTAGATATTACGACTGCCCACCAGTCATCTGGAGGCCAGGACACCGCTTAAGCGAGTGTCCTGGCCTTTTTTTGTAAATGCAACGAACCCGTCGAATTATGTTAATGGAGGATGATAAGTACAAGGTATGTGAGATGTATTGCTTTGAACTCAATAGTTAAAGAAGCCCAGTGTGTTTTTGTTTTTCATTGAACCCAATGAAGGGGAATTAATAGGAGGTAAGAAAAATGAGCGTAATTGAAAAAACAATCTTAACAAATGCGGGTTTAGAAATACATCCAGTTGCGGGGCGCATTGGAGCTGAAATTCGAGGTGTTCGACTTTCCTCAGAGCTTGACGCACCAACAGTAGACGCTATTAAGCAGGCGCTGCTTCAATATAAAGTGATTTTCTTCCGCGATCAGAATCATCTTGATGACGAAAGCCAAGAAGCGTTTGCCCAATTATTTGGCGAACCTGTTGCCCACCCTACCGTTCCAACAAGACAAGCAACAGACTACGTTCATGAGCTTGACTCCTCACATGGAGGAGGAAGAGCAAACTCCTGGCATACAGATGTCACATTTGTTGATGCCTATCCGAAAATATCGATCCTTCGCGGGGTTTCAATCCCACCTGCTGGCGGTGATACCGTTTGGGCAAATACTGCTGCTGCCTACGAGGATCTTTCTCCTGAGTTGCGCGAACTAGCTGATCGACTTTGGGCGCTGCACACAAACGAATACGACTATTTGGGATCTCATACAGAAGCTTCTACTGAGGCAGTAAAACATTTCAATGAAGTCTTCGCCTCTACTGTATACGAAACAGAACATCCTATCGTCCAAGTACATCCTGAAACGGGAGAACGAACTTTAATACTAGGGCACTTTGTGAAAAAGATTTTGGGCTTGTCTTCCTCAGATTCGTTCCATCTATTTTCTGTGCTGCAAAATCATATCATTAAATTAGAGAATACGGTTCGCTGGCGCTGGTCAGCTGGTGATGTAGCAATTTGGGACAACCGTGCAACACAGCATTACGCCATTAATGATTATGGCGATCAACATCGCGTCGTACGCCGTGTAACTGTTAAAGGGGAAATACCTGTAAGTATTGATGGCCGTCACAGTATTACTCGCAGGGGAAAACAATAGAATGTTGTAACACTGTAGGGTTCAACCGTTTTTTATCAGCTTAATAGATGAAAACGAATCTATTAGCTAAGTTACATATGGTGAACCCTACACCCTTAACAAAGTGGTACTTTATTTTTCGTAGTTTACAATAAGATTGTTATATTTCGAAATTATATAGACTTCTATTATAATTTTATGACTATGTTATTTACCTTCTTTCTTTTTTAGAGAATTTCTTCTAAATTTTACTATTCTACATGTTAAGTAAACCAAAACGGAGAATGCTGACACTCCCATTGAAATATACAATATTTTTGGTACATACTTTAAATGTACAATATGTGTTCCTTTTTCTAATTTAACTCCTATAAACTCTCCTATTTTTTGATATTCAGTAAGAGTCCCATCCACTTTAATTCTCCAATTTTTATCATAAGGTATACTTAAAAAGAGCATTTCTTGATTATTTTGGACGGTAATCTCACCTTTTAATTTCGTATCTGAATAATCTTTAATCTTAAGCGAGTTTTGGTTTAGCTTGTTCACTTCTTTTTCCAAACTCGAGTAATTTAAGGTATAAAAAATAGGCATTTGGAGATTTGGTGTATTATTTTTTAACAAAATAGATACAGTTACATCTTGATTTTCATACGTACCCAAATCAATTAAATTCAACAATCCCACCTTTGTAGCATCAATAGGTTCATTATTAACTAAGATATCCATTTTACCTTCATAATCTTGATATGTTTCACTATCTAATTGCATATACAATTCTCTTGTATTTGAAATTTTCATAGATGCTTCAATTGAAGGTTTATCATTACTCTGTTGTATTTGTAAAACTTGATTCGTACCTTTTGTTAAAGAATTTAAATTCGTTTGCGGTTTCTGCTTTTCATAATAAGCGGATCCGTCAATCAAACGATTTTGTATGTTAAAAATATCAGATTGACCTTCTACATTCATAAACCCTTTATTAACCATATAACCCAATGGCAGATTAATATTTATTTTGTATACCTTTATATTTCCTTCTTCAAACATTTTCGTATATATTCTTTCATCTAAGCCTTTCGTTGTCACTATATATTTAAATCCTAAGAGTGCATCACTTAAAAAGATTCCGTTTTCCATGGAAACTGCTCGTGTACTAGCAGAATATCCTAGTTTATTTAAGAACATATTGTTTTCTGCTCGACCAGTAGAAGTATAAATGGTCATCCCTTTGTATTTATATCTTAAAGACTCATTTGGAAATGAAACCAAGCTAGTATCAATCTTTATTCGATAAAAAGATTGATCTAATGATTGCAGCGAAGCAATTGCTGTTTCATAGGAAGGATTATTTTTGTTATACCAATTATAAGGACCGGATGATCCTGTATAATTTCTTAAAATAAATTGACTATTCAATCCCATATCTCCCAGAACAAGAAAACATAAACATACTTTAGAGAAGACATGTACCCTTTTAGGTAATCGTTTATTTACTAAAAAGAAAAAGAATATAGCATAGCAAATTAGAATTAAAATATTCATATTAATCAATTCTATTGTAAAGATGTTCTGATTCAACAATTTATTTGCCATACATAAAAACAGAATATTATACCCAGCAACACCTATTAGTCGCTTAGGGGAAGTATATTCTAACTTTTCTAATGCCTTAACAGACAGAATTAGCATAAGGAAGGATACAACGAATGCATACCGATAATTTGCTCCAGCTGGCACTTCAAAAACATGCCATACCCTGTTCAAGAAACCATTTGTCATACAATATAGAAGAAATCCTAACAATAATCCATAAATAATACGTTCTCTAACAGCGTATTTTTGATTTAAAAAATATAAAGGGACTAAAAGGACAGCTCCCACTCCTGCATATATACTTAAATTTTGTAATTCGGTAGTACCGTTAAAGAAATGACCATATAAATCCAATGGATTTAGTAGATATGTAAAGAGATTTGTATCTTCTGACGTGTATTTATTTTTTCTCAACTCTAGATAAGTAGGAATCGTTATAAAAGACGTAAATAAAACAGCTAAAAAGACACCTTTGAAAAAAAGGATAAATCTTTTTATGACATCTTTTTTAGTAAAAATATTTACATAACATTCTGCAACAAAATAAAGAAATACAAATATGCCAACCATATATGAAATATAGAAGTTTGCGATAAATAATATCGACAAACTGATTAAAAATAAAGTGTACTTTTCTGATTTTAGAATGTCTTGAATTCCTGCAATGATAATCGGTAATAAATAAATGGCATCTAACCACATTGGCAGAAAATAATAAGTAATGGAAAATGACATCAGTGCGTAGCTTATGGAAAAAATAAAAATAGTAAAATGGTTTTGTGTAAAGTGCTTTTTCAGTAAGTAAGACATGGTTAAAGAACTTAAACCTATTTTTATCATCCATATCATTAGTATGGAAAAAGGAATAAAAGACCTAGGAAATACGAGAATTAAAAGAGATAAAGGTGATGATAAATAATAACATATTGTCGCCCAAAAGGATGTTCCCAATCCATAATTCCATGTATAGATGGCACTGCTGCTTCCTGTCAAAACATCATATAAATGATGATAGAACATGGTTAACTGAGCTGGTAAATCAATATACCAGATTGAAGCTTCTCCAAACGGAGAGATTTTAAGTCTTATAAATACGAGGACTAAAATGATCATCGGGATAAAAAATAAACCTGAATATCTCAATGACCTTTTCATTTTCTCCATATATTAAATTTTCCTTTCTTGTTAGAATTTTATAGATTTGTTTAAACGAGGTCATGTTATATACATGCCGCGTTTATTTTAGCATACTTTCGAATCATAACTTCCATATTTTATAAATGTGTTAATCGTTTTACTAAAAAATCATAGGAAGAAATTTTTCATTGTATAATTTTTGCTAAGCTCAAGCAAAATATTTCCATCCAAAAACTGGACAAATTACATCATCGCCTTTCTTGTAAGTTTTACTTGAAATGGCTATGTGAATGACTCTATTGATTTTTGGATGATTTAGCGAATCTTCCTAACGTTTAAATGTTTCACGTGTAACATTACGAATTTCTTTAAAAAACGATACCAGTGTACGATTCTTCCTCCTTTTAAAATACATAGTGTACTATCTTTCGTGACAGAACAAATTTAAGAAATGGCCTAATAATACTAATAAAGCAGAAAGTGATCAGGTTGCTTTCACCTTTTAAAAAACGAGGATCCTATTAAAGGGGTATAAAAATATAAAAAGAGCATTGTTTGATAAAGGAAATGGATTACTTGGACAACGGTTTAAATTACCGTTTAGGTGCAAGAATAGAGAATCGTGAAGTGCCTAGCGGAACAGATTATATAGAAAAAGCAAAAAGGCTTAACCTATGGTGATTAAGCCTTTGTCTTACATTATATTGGCATTAACTTGATCGTATCTTTTTCTTCTAAGCTTTGAATCATTTCACCCCAAGACTTTGGCTTATTAGGCAGCACTGAATAATAACGTTTTAGAAAGTTTATAATCAAGCTGCTATTTAACTCATCCCTACTATCGTCCATGACAAGAAAACATAGGTCGAGTCCAGATACAGCTTCTCCATCATTATGCCAAGAAGGATGAACGTAAGAGAAATCAAGACGTTTATAGCCAAGGTGAGACAAAACTTCTCGGCGTACATATGGATTCATCGACTTAACTCCGCCAAATTCATATTGCTCTACTTGATATGGGTCATAAATTTCAGCAAACATTCCATGTAACTTCTTTCCGCACGCTAATGCTAAAGAATGTAAATCGGCTAACCTCTTTTGTGCCAAAAATGCTCCAATACCAAGCCCGTCTTTCCTGATAATGGTAAAGTCGGTCATTGCTACATTAAAATCCTCATAATACCGGTATTCTGTCGCTCCTACCACCTTTCCATTAAGAACTGCAACAAAGACACGAATTCCCGGATCTTCTAAAGGTTCTTTCCAAAGAGATAATTCCAATACCTCTTCTGGAGGAAATATTTCTTGTATTAATTGATGCATTTGTTTAAATAATGGATCTTCTATGTTCGTAATTCGACGATATTTCATCTTCCGTTTTCTCCTTGTCTACAATAAAGGGGTTTTTCCACTCCATCAGTGTACCGTAATTACAAGACTCTTTATCTTCTATATAGTTTGCTACGACTTTAAGCGGAGTCCTACCGCAGCGAAGCAGAAACGTGATGACAGGGTCTTTTAATTCCCCTTTTACAAGAGCTTTGAGATATTGTTCTGGAGTCATTTCATTGGCATGTTTATAGTAGCCAGGCATTCTGCCGCCGCCTAACAATCGTTCTAACCCTTTATGAATCACAACATTGTACATCGATAACATCATCCATTTTCCTAATCCCAGTTTTCGATAGGTAGGGCTTACACTAATGTCGACAACATAGAGTGTATTTCCATTTGGTTTATGATTTCGAATATAACCATTATCTGTAATCTCTTCCCATGTATGCTCAGGTTTTTTCGGATCAAAATCAATCATCAGCCCTGTCATCGATCCCGCCATTTTACCATCTACTTCTATACATAAGGCTCCCTGAGGAAATAACGTAACATGGTTGTTTAATTGGTCCTCATTCCACCATAATTCAGACGGAAATGGCGGAGGGAAACTCTCCTGTTGGATACGAATTAAATCTTGAAAGTCTTCTTTTCCATAATTTCGAATCACTGCTGGAACAGGACGGTTCTGGTCAAAAACAAAAAACTCCTTTCGATACATCCTCATTTCTCCCTATACTTAATTTAAAGAACAAGCTCTCTTTTTAAATCCCAATCTGGATAAAGGTCTGTTCGGCGATCTCGCCATGTCGTAACGGAACCACTTTCACGGACCTGATACAGCAGCTCTAAATTCAAATCCGTTGTAACAATCATATCTTGATTCATTTCTCCTTCTACTAATAAGCCTTTAGGCGGAAATGGAATATCGTTAGGCGTAATAACCGCCGCCTGCCCAAAATTTGCTCGCATAAAGTCAACGGTCGGGAGAGAACCAACTGTACCAGAGTTTACAACGTACACCTGATTTTCAATGGCTCTCGCATGGCTTGTATAACGAACACGATGAAAACCATGTCGGTCATCTGTACAAGATGGACAAAAGATAACATCGGCTCCTTTTGCCTTGGCCATTCGGACAATTTCAGGAAATTCAATATCATAACAAGTTAACATCGCAATAGTTCCTTTATCTGTTTCAAATACTTGTAATCCTTCACCAGGAGTTAAGTTCCATTCCTGCAGCTCTGTTGGTGTCATATGAAGCTTTGGTTGTTCCGCTACTCTTCCATCTGGATAGAACAAATGGGCTGCATTATATAACTTATTATTTCTCTTGATAACATGTGTACCTGCTATAATATGCGTATTTGTTTTAATAGCTAAATGGATAAATAACGAACGATATTGCTCAGTGAAATTGGGTAAGTCATGGATGGATAACGCATTTCCTTGGAGATCTCCAATAGACATAAGCTGCGTGGTAAAAAATTCGGGGAACATAATAAATTCTGCTCCAAATTCTTCTGCTGTTTTGACATAGTGTTCAACTTGATTAGCAAATTCCTCAAAAGAATGTATCGTATGAAGATGATATTGAACCGCTGAGACTCTTAGTTTCATCAGGTTCCTCCTTTTCTCTTAATGATTTATTCAAATATTCTTACAATTAATTTGGAATATTTATAGATTTCAGTATAACAGGGGCCATTTTCTCTTGAAAGTACATACTTTAAATACACTTAGTATCAAAAGTATACTTATATCTGCAATAATTTAGAAGAAAACATTTTGGGAATATACTTTTTATAGATTAACGAATGATTCGAGGGTCTAAAACGATTATTTTCAATAAGAAAATGAGCTTAAAAAAGATCCTTCTTATTGAAAGAGAAGGATCTTTTTGATATCCCAACTATGATGTTCTATGTAAAACAAGAACTACTAAATTAGGAACAATAACAACTTTTCTACGATTTTTTACATGTTCACTGTACAGTTTGTATAAATTGGTGCACAGCTAAATTAAACCGCTCACTTTCTTCTAAAAACGGACAATGACAGCTATTTTCAAAGATTTCCAGCTTTGAATTTGGAATGTTATCTCGAAGGTGTTCACCAGCAGCAACAGGGATTAATTTTTCTTCCCTTCCAAAACATAGCAAACTCGGTATTGTTATTTTGGGTAGAAACTCACGGTAGTCAACAACTGATTGATCAAACAAAATGGCACTTGCAATCGATTCTGGCATTTTTGTTACTTCTTCCATGATCCATTCCATTTCCTTTTCAGGAAGCTCTTCCTTAAACATTAATGGCACGAACCCTTTTAATGTAGCTCGTCTATCATTTTGAATTCCCCTCATAAAATGAATAAGCGTCGGAAAATCAAAAGCACCTATTGGGAAATCAGGCCATTTAAAGTCAGAAGCCATTTCGTCTACAATTACATTTGCTTTTACATTTTCTTCACCAAATTGTTGAAGATATTCCCATACAACGAAGGCTCCCATCGACCAGCCAACTAAAACAACATCCTTTAATCCGAGACCTGTAATAAACTCCTCCAAGTCACGGGCATATGTTTCAATGGTATGTCCAAATGGTACTTGATCCGATTTTCCATGTCCTCTTAAATCAAGTAAAAATACTCGATAATTCTCTGAAAAATAAGGTAGTTGATTGTGAAAAAAGCGGCTGCTCATCCAAACTCCATGTATAAAAATAATGGGCATTCCTTGTCCTTTCTCTTCAAAATAAAGCTGAGTCTGATCCTTTAATGTATACGTTGGCATCCTAATCCCTCCACGTTATCAAAATGATTTGATGTGAGAAAAATATGCTTCTGTTAACACAAACTTGCTATTAAAAATAACAAAAAATTACTTTTAAGATAACCATTCGATAAAGAACTTAAAATCCTCTTGTTTTTATTCCCTTTTAAACCTAGTTAATAACAACTCAAAAATAAAATTCCATGAAACACATTCTACTTAAATATATTTCTTATAATCTACATATCATATATTGACCTTCATGAAGGGAGACTAAATTTATGCATTATTTTATCGGTCAAAATCAAGATAATCATGCTCCTATTTCGAACGGGAACGTATTAGCATGGCTGCAGCAATATGATGCCTGCTGCCGCCCTATTGATAAAATAAGCCAATTCTTTTTTCCAAACTTTGATCTATCAAGTGCTTTATTAGATGAACAAGGCTCTTATGTACTTGTAAAGGATCATAATGAAAAAATCTGGTACGATCCATATGGATTGATTCAACAGGATGTTGGACAAATTGGTGAAATTATTTCGATGAACAGCACTCGTTACATAAATGGAACAGGTATATATGAAGTGGTTTCTCATAAAGGCAATACCGTTGTAAAAACAAAAACATGGGCTCCTCCTTCCAGAAACGCGCTTATCCGTTCGGTACAAGTCAAAACACTCCGCGGAAATCATTCAACCGCAACCATCTTTCCTGTCATCCATCTCAAAAACATAGTCCAAAGAATAGAAAATACATTTATTTCGCGAATAGCTGAAAATCAATGGCTCGCTGCGACCGTCTTTCCAGATGCTAAAGGAATCGCAGGTGATGTGGCTAAAGCTGTAACAGGCGGTCAAATATTCATGTTCGAGCATAGCCTACTTCCTATCCCTTTAGTTTTTACGATTAAGCAATTTGTTCCCCGTGAAAAGTACAGTCAGCCTGTTTATCAAGTATCCGCAGCTGGCTCTTCAAAAGAAGAGGCACTCAAAGAACTGCAAAAAACACT
This sequence comes from Bacillus sp. 03113, assembly GCF_006546985.1. Lineage (GTDB taxonomy): Bacteria > Bacillota > Bacilli > Bacillales > Cytobacillaceae > VATK01. Next base: position 80,867 of record NZ_VATK01000001.1, on the reverse strand, counting down.
TGCAACGATTAAACAAAGTGAACAGCAGACATTACATGAATGGGAAGAGTGGCAGAAAGAAACGATTGATATAGGAACGCTCTCACCACAGCTTAAGTATTTCTGGAGACTTAGCAATACGTTATTAAAGATGAGCTTACAAAAGGACGGCACTCCTATTATCATAGGGTTTAAACCATACCAAGGGAATGTTTGGATACGTGATAGCTTATGGATTGCTTCCACTTTAGCACTCGCAGGTCATAAGGGGGATGCTGTAAGGGCTTTATACGCAACCCTTAGTTATTTAGTAAAGCGTCCCGATGGCAATTATTATTTTGCCTATAACGTTGTTACTCGTTTACCAAGTGAGCATGCATTTGAAAATGATACAACTGGATTAATCTTATATGCCATTTGGCAAATATGGTCCATAACAAAATTGAACACTATTATATACGACATGTGGCACATCATTAGCCAATCCGCAGACTGGATCTTAAAAAATCGGGATTCAACCGGTCTTATTTTACCCGACGCAGGAATTTGGGAAACGTTCGGTCCACATTTAGGCGAGTCTTTTGAGCATATGACATGGACGTCTGCCATTTCCTCCTATGGGTTACTTAAAGCCGCAGAAATGGCTGAAGCGATTCAGGAAAATGAAAAAGCGAAGGAGTTTAGACAAGGAGCACATGAACTAGTTCAAGCGATCGGGAAACATAATGTTCATAATGGCATTGTGACTCGTTCGATGGAATCAAAGCTATTGGATGCATCCGTAACTTTGTTTTTCTCGGAGTTTCCAATTTTCCCAAAAGAATGGGTAGATCCAACCTTGCAGGCCATTCAACTAAGATTAGAAGATCCCTTTATCGGAGGAATTTGGAGACATGAAGCATTAACAACTGAAGAAGGCGATTTAAAACCATGGTTCGGACCTACTTTTTGGTTAGGTGAAGCCCTTTTCGTGAAAGGGGATGTCGCTCAGGCATGGAAATACTTCAACCATAATTACCACAATAGTGCTTTTTGTGGCCTCATGCCGGAATTATTGTATAGCCGTGGTCGTGCTAGAGGAATTGGAATGCCAAGCTACTCGCAATCAGGGGTTATCAGGTCTTTATTATTGGTTCAAAAGTTGTTTTATAGGAGAGATTAGATTGGGAAATTTCTAATCTAGCTATGGAGTAAGCTTCTTACTTAGTGATAGTACCTAATTGTTACAGAGATAAAAATCAGTTTTTCCCTCTACCATCAAATGTTATAATTTTCAAAAGGAGGGAATTATGAACTTTATTGCATGGATGATCATCACTTGCGAAGTAGCTTTTTGGATAGTTATTCTTTTCGGTTTACTTCTAAGATATTTGTTTCATTTTAAAAAACTAGGACTTATTTTACTTGCCTTAACACCTGTTATTGATTTGCTACTGATTATTATTACAAGTATAGATTTGTACAACGGAGCAACCGCTACTATTGCACATGGACTCGCAGCCGTTTATATCGGCGTGTCAATTGCATTCGGCAAAAGTATGATCAAATGGGCGGATGAACGCTTTCAATATTATTTTATTAAAAAGGGAACAAAACCTTCCAAAAAAGCAGGGATTAAATTTGCTAAGAGCTATGCAAAAGGATTTATTAGGCATATAATCGCTTTTTTAATAGGCTCCTCTATTTTATTAATGATGATTTATTATATTAACGATTCCAAACGAACTGACAACCTTTATGGAATGATCAAAATTTGGACCCTTATTCTATCAATTGATATGTTTATTACGATAAGTTATTTTATTTGGCCTAAAAAAGAGAAAACAATACCAAGGGATCAAAATAGTAATTGATATCTATGCATGGGAATGATGGACAATATCCAACTGGAATAAAAACCTTTTAGGCAGTATAAAAAAGGTAACGGTTTTTATCAAGCCACCAGCTTTCTAAGATTGTAGAAGCGGGAGTACCCGAGGAATTGGAATGCCAAGCTATTAACAATCAGGGGTGTTCAGGTCATTATTAATGGCTAAGAAATTGTTTCATAGGAGTGATTAGGTTAAGTTTTTATACTGAAGACACCGCAAATAAGGTGATTTATCCATCTGCAGTGTCCCAAAAAATCTAATCTTCAGGAAAAAGAATGACATTGCGTTCCTCTAAAAACTCCAACGCAAAGACAAGGTCTTGTTCCTGAAGGTTGAATGTCTCTTGCATCATGTTCAACCATTCTTTTCTATCCGAATAGTCCTTCACTTGAGTCTTATGATTGGATTTAATGAGAAGCTTGGAATTCATAACAGAATAGCTTATTCTCTCCTTAAAGATTGTTGCAACCATTCTTCTCATAAAAGGATTTTCATCTTCATCCCTATGAGCATAGACGATATCTTCCAAAAAGCTTTCTCGTTCAACTGGAAACCATTCAATGGTTTTCGTTACAAAGCTTTTCCCTCCAGTTCTTCGGTCAATAATATAATGCTGGTCACTTTGTTTATTAATGTAAATCTCTTCCCCACAGCGAACGATATATGGTTCACTTTCAATCCATAATGGCTCAAACAATGGAGCCATGTATCCCACATCGGTATAATAAGATTTGCCCTCGACCGTCACCATTAAGGCAAGATGATTATTCCCCCCTCTTACCCGTGTTATTTTCACATCAAAGCCAAGTGATTGTAGTAATTCCCCAAAATAGATGTTTAAGATATAACAGTTCCCTCCCCACCCTTTTTGAATTAAATTATCCAAATATTCTTCCTTGCTAGGAATGAGATCTGACTTTTTCCTAGTTGAATAATAATGATATTTGCTCACTATCTCAAAAGGAACACGGTGGAGATGAGTTTCAATTAATCTTTGAAGATATTCATAAGTAGGCTCCTTTTTTTCGATCCCTAAAAATTGCAAGTATAAGTCGCTCCAGCTTTTCATCTGCACTTCCTCCTATACAGGTTTGATGACCATAAAAATAAAAATAATTAAGACAATTGCACATGCCACAATATGAAGATTTCGAACCTTTTGCAGCAACACTAAAGATTCTTCATTTACTAAAATTTCACCTGAATCAATCAATTGAGCGAGATGACTTGATAGCCTTTTAGCTGCTGGAGCTAAAAAACCAACGATGACCACTTCAGCAATTAGATAGAGTACAAGAGTCCCTCCAATCCATATCGAAATAATACTTCCATATTCTCCAAGCCAAAGGAGAAGCAATCCAGAAAGCAAAGTTAACGTCCCAAAAATTTTAGGAAAAACCTCTAAACGGCTGACCAATTCTGTCGTCCGTTGTACTTCTACAATTGATTTCTCTTTTTTCAAGATAAATGGAAAGGCATATGCTGGACCAAACCCAATGACAGCTGAAATAACGTGAATAAATACAATCCATTCCATCAAAAAATCACCACCTATACATAAGATTCGTTTTCGAACCTTATTATAAATGGCGATAAAAAAACCAAATATCGGTTAAATTACGTATTTTATACATTATTTTTTGGATCTAATAATCCATGTTCGATGATATAACTTGCAAGTGCTGTTCTTGAGTTTATCTCTAATTTTTGATAGATCCGTTCCAAGTGCGTAGTAACGGTTCTTTTGCTTAAAAATAGTGTATCAGCAATTTCGGCATTTGATAACCCACGAGCTATAAGGATCGCAACCTGCAATTCCCTAGGACTTAAAGGACTTTTTACCTCCCCGCTTTTCTTCGATCCTTCTAGTTGAATCCGCTCTAAAGCCTGTTCGATAATTGGCTGTCTCTCTTTTTTTTCTAGAAGTGATATCTTTTTAATAAGCTCTGAGAGATGTCGAGATGTAACTTGAAGCATGTAATCGTTAAATGCCGAAAAACAAGCAGAGTCATTGCTTTGACTACAAATGGCACCTGTTATTTTTCCGGAATCACCTAGAATTGGGATTACTATATAATGAGGGTCAACCTTTTCATAATCCTGCTTGGAAAAATCCTCTTTATTCTTCTGATGATGGAGAAAGGTTGTCATCGCATATTGAAATTGCGACCGAATATTACTAATTCGGACTGGTTTTCCCTTTTGGACAGACCACAAGGCAACACGATAAAGAACTTGTTTCGCTGTTTCCTCATCTATTCCGCGCACAGCGGCAAGTTGTAAAAGATTTGATTCATTTTCCTCAACCAGCCATAACGCCGAACAGGCCCAACCGAATTTCTTTTCTAATTGCTCTAATAGCTCATTGTAAACATTGATCATTGATACGATCAGACTATTTTCCTCTGAACATATACGAGCAGACAGCACTCGGAACATTTCAGAAGAATGAACCGTCATAGTGATTCCAGTTTCTAACATCATGGTAAGCAGCTCATATTGCTTCTTCATTTCTTCAAAAATTTCTCCATCCGTTCTAGTTACTGTATACTCAACCTCCAACTCCCAAGTTGAAAAAGTATTTGGATCTACTGTCCGGATAAAGGCAAAAGGATTCTCTTTTAAATTTTGAATACTTTTCTTTAACATATGGTTTGCGATCGCTACATGATTTCTATCAACATACCAGACTCGTGATATGTTCGTAATGTTTGGGATTCCATTTTGACTACATGTGATTAAAGTTGCTGGTAAGACGCCCATTAAAGCTGGCTTCATCTCTTCAGGAATCATGTATCATTCCTCCTTTGATACTTTTTTCCAGCATAGGGACCAGGAGTATGGACAAAGATATCTGTCGCTTGATAGGTAATAACATCACAATGAGCTTTTGAAAGGGGATATTTCATATATAATTTCGGAAAAATTTTTAAGCTTCCTTTTCGATAATTGTTTAAAATTTCATAATCTTTTTCATCATCGCTTGACCTATAATCTAGAAATTCCCCTTTTATTTGATAAGATTCGTTTGAAAATCCATCAGTAAATAAACAAGCCACTATACTTTTCCCATTATTTACAATCGAAAGAAGTTTCTCTGCTTGAGACTTAAGTATATATACACTTAACTGATCGCTTCCTTCATAGGTTCTTACACCAAAACAGCGCAACGAATAAGGCCGTTTGTTCGCATCTGAAACAGCTAAATGGATATATAATGGTTCCGTTTTCACCAAGAATTCGACAACCTGATCATCAAGGATCATTCATGAGTCCCCCCGCCTAGATTAGCCAAAGATTACCTTGTTATTCATTACGTTCTTGTTTCAAGAATCCCGTCAATAAAATAGACTGTCAAATAATCTTACTATATAATCATTTTTCTGGTGTATTAGTAAAGACGTTACTATGAGTATGAATTTTCTTTATTATATGTCATATTCTTCAATTACGTATTTTTGACTGTTAACTGATCCGATTTCAGTAGCTAAAATAAAGATAAAGCTTAAAGAGGTGTTAGCTGTAGCCATTCTATACGTCTATATTCCCTTAGATAAATTCATTACAATCGTTTAAATACCTTGAAACCCGCTAACTGCCGAATAATCGAGTAAGAACATTGATATTCCCTATTAGATTTCCCATCCTACACCTTACATTTATGTTTCCTATAGATATTTTTCTATTCTCAAGGAGAATTTACGAACTGCTTCTATTAGTGATTCTGAACAATCGTTAAAACAATATTTAGACAAAATGAACATTCAATAAATTTACAGAAAAATGATAATATATAGAAAAGAAAATGATGTTATGTTTTGCTTCAATATGATGTAATAAAATATTACATACGCATCTATTATTCTGATTAAGAATGTGAAAAGTTTTCTACCAAAAAAGGCTTTTAAGAGAATAATAATAGATTTTATATCAAAGAAACCATTGAAAGGAATGATAAATGATGAGCTTAGAGGCTTTAAATGAACGAGTGAAAAACGACCTTTCTTATCTCGCCTTCGGTGGTCCGAACTGGGTTCGCCAACTCAGCCATCCAGAGGGACATGTGTATGATGTAGTGATCGTTGGCGGAGGACAAAGTGGCTTAGGAGCTGCTTTCGGACTTTTGCGTGAGCGCGTATCCAACATCCTCGTTATTGACGAAAACCCAGAAGGCGTAGAAGGACCATGGGAAACCTATGCCCGTATGGTGACGCTTAGAACGCCAAAGCATTTAACTTCCATCGACCTTGGAGTTCCTTCCTTAACATTCCGCTCGTGGTGGGAAGCCCAATTCGGACCAGAAGGCTGGGAAGAGGTCGATAAGATTCCACGGGGCGACTGGATGAACTATCTTCGTTGGTATCGAAAGGTTCTTAATCTCCCCGTTATTAATGAGGTGAAATTGAATCTAATCGATCCTGCGGAAGATGGAATTCACCGACTTCATATCGAAGGTCCAGGAGCACCATCTAACCTATTACTTGCACGTAAGGTAGTTTTAGCTACTGGAATTCAAGGTGGCGGCGAATGGCATGTTCCGAAGTTTATTTCAGATAAATTGCCAGAAAATCTCTATGCACACACTTCAAAAGCAATTGATTTTGAAGCGCTAAAAGGTAAGAAAGTTGCTGTTTTGGGCGGCGGGGCCTCGGCTTTTGATAATGCCAATTTCGCACTATCAGAAGGTGTGGCTGAGGCACATGTTTTTGTTCGCCGCAAGGAAATGCCGCGAATTAATCCAATCCGTCAAATGGAGGTTTCCGGTATGATCGAGCATTTTTACGCTTTACCGGACGCCGATAAATATACAGCGATGGCTCACTTCTTTAAGCATAATCAGCCGCCGACGAATGATACCTTTGGACGTGCAGCTTCATGGCCTGGCTTTAATCTGCATTTAGGTGCTCCATGGCTAGATGTTGAGGCAACCGATGAGGGAGCAGTGGTGACTACACCTCAAGGCAAATTCACATTTGATTTCTTAATTATCAGTACCGGCCTTATTACAGATCCGGCTTTGCGTCCGGAACTAAGACTCGTCGAAAGCCATATTACTCGCTGGGGTGACCGCTTTAAAGCTCCAGAAGAAATAGCCAACCCAATGCTAGATGCACATCCTTACTTAAGTCCTGGCTTTGCTTACTTAAGCCGTGATGCAAGAGGCGAAAAGCTGCTTCATGGAATCTTTGCTTTTAACTATTCCGCTCTAATCAACAGCGGAATTGCAGCCTCTGCACTTTCCGGCATGAGATATGGTGTACCAAAGCTCGTATCAGCAGTAACCGATCAACTTTTCCTTGATGATCGCGATGAAAATCTTAAAGATTTCTTTGCCTATAATGAGGTTGAATTTGTTGGGGAATGGCCGGTTAAGGCATAAAGACCTAAAGGCTTATGATCGTTTATACGATTATAAGCCTTTTTTTCATTTTTTGTTTTGACGATATAAATCCCGACTTTTGTAGCCCGCAGCAAGAATCATTTTCATCTCCTCGCGCCGTTTTTTTCTTGTTGCTTCTTGTTTCGCACTATACACATAACGGGCCCAATCTTTACGGTAACCAGGTGTAAGGGATTGATAAAGAGCTAGTACATCAGGAGCATCCTGCAGGCTTTTTTCGACCTCAGGAATCAGCTCTATATAATCATCTACACATTGACTTGCTTTCGTAGATGTTTGATTTTTACCTTTAGAATCTTCTTTTAATCCGACAACCGTAAAAACATCATCTAACCCAACCATACGTGCAAACTTAATGCTGCTTGTCCCTACATAACCATCTTCATCCGCACCTAACCCACCAAATAAATCATCGCGATGAATAAACGTTGGATACACTTTATTCCCCTTTTTGGGATAAGCCAAAAAAAGATATCCGTTTTTATTAAGAGCATTCTTCTCAACAACCTTGCTTACTAGTCCTTGTAGTGATTCCATATCTAACACAAAACCAAAAATTAAATCATATGAAGAATCCGTTAGCTCCGTATCATAATCGGTTAGCTCAGTAAAATAATCTGCACCATTTGGCACATTCAATATCGCTGCTTTTTTATATTTATGTAAGCTTAGCTTTTCTACGATTGTTTTTGCCATTGTTCATCCACCTTTTAGATTTATATATCGCTTCGTTCAGTTTGAAACATTTTAACTTGCCAAAACCAATCTTTCAACCGTCATGATGAAGTAAAAAAATAGAATATCATAAAAGAAATCTATTATTGGAATAGCAAGATTACCTTGTTTGCTGCTCGACGCTCTTTATCCATTTATTGGTAAGTTCAATAAACCTTTTTGCGGCAGGTGAAGCTTGCTTAATTGAAGATAGTGATAGTACAAGTGATCGAAAAGGACAGTCCTCCAATTCTACCACTGACACGTTTCGACTTTGCCCTTGTAATGCCAGCTCCGACATAACACTAATTCCTAGTCCGCTCTCTACCATTGCGACAATGGCATGATCATCGCCGGCTTCAAATTGAACATTTAGTTGAACAGAAGCCTTTTCTAATACTTGCCTGACATCGTATCCACATTGGTAGGAAGGCATAATAAAAGGCTCTTTCTCAAGTTGAGCATAACTTATTTTAGATTGATTGGTTAATGGGTGATTTTGTGGCACTATGCACAGCATGCGATCATTCTTCAAAGGGATAACCTCTAAATTATCAGAAGATGGCAATGACATAAAACCTAAATCTATCACTCCATTATGAATCCATGTTTCAATATCACTATAGTCGCCTTCCATCAAACTGATTTCGATACGAGGATGTTCATGACGAAATTGATTGATAATCCCAGGCAGCCAATGAATAGACACGCTCGTAAAGGTTCCAATTCGTATGGCACCTGCTTCCAATCCATTTATTGCTGCAATTTCTTGTTTTAATTGCTCATTATAATTCAATATCTCTCGCGCATACTTTAACACTCGTCTGCCATTTTCGGTTAATTGGACTCCTGCTTTATTTCGAGAGAGAAGCAGAAAACCATATTCTGATTCAAGACTTCGTACTGCATGACTAACTCCTGATTGCGTAAGGTTTAATGTTTCTGCAGCCCTTGATAAATTTCCTAATTCAACTGCCTTCAGAAAAATTTCTAACTTTGCTAGACTCAAAGATCTCCCTCCTCTATCTAAGAGTTTTTTTCAAGTATATCATTACATACATTCAATTTACTAATGTTTCATTCACAATTATACTAATAGCAATAAAAGAAACTGACAAGGAGTGTTCAAAATGAAACCCTATAAAGCTGATTTAATGATTTTGGCTGTAACAATGACCTGGGGTTCTTCCTATCTTTTTATGAAAATTGGATTAGAAACTGTTTCATCGTTTACCCTTGTTGCCCTTCGCTTTGGTCTTGCTTTTCTGATATGTGCTGCTGTTTTTTTCAGACAATTCCGAACTATTAATCTTGTTACACTTAAATATGGGTTTATTCTCGGGTTTTTACTGTTTTCCGTATCAGCATCAGTCATATTAGGCTTAAAAACCACATCCGCTTCTAATGCCGGCTTTTTAGCTAGTTTAACTGTAATCTTTATCCCCTTATTGTCAATCGTCTTATTTAAGGAAAATCTAAACTATAGACAAATAATAAGTGCTTTTTTTGCAATAACAGGAATTGGCTTACTGACCTTGAAAGATCATTTTACAATCAACCCTGGTGATTTATTATGTGTCTTAGCAGCCATTTTGTACGCATTCCATATCATCGTCACTGGCATTGCCGCAAAAGTAGCTAATACATTACATCTTGGTATCCTTCAACTAGGCTTCGCAGGGGGCTTCGGTGTACTATTTACCCTGATTTTCGAAAAACCGCAGCTTCCTGCCTCTAAAGAGAGTTGGTTGGCTGTCTTAGTATTAAGTATTGTATGTAGTGCTTTTGGATACATCCTTCAATCGATTGCTCAAAAATACACAACGCCCGCTCACACTGGTATCATTTTTTCATTAGAACCTGTATTTGCCGCATTATTTGCTTATTTTTTTATGAACGAATTGTTGCCTCTTAAAGGTTATCTAGGAGCTTTCTTAATCCTAACCGGTGTTTTTATAGCTGAGCTTAAAATTAAAATACCACATCATAAAAATACGATTAGAACTGAAGTTAAAAAATGCTCTGAGCTGACTTGAACTAGATCTTTTAGGTTTCTTGTTAAATATAATTATTGAAAAACTTGTTGAAAAAAAGTCACAACTCTTTTAAAAAAACAACCATCTAGGAGTTACTATTATTATAGAGATCTATAAATTTTGAAAGGAGGATATGCAATGAGTAAATATACAATCGTCGACAAAACTACTTGTATCGCTTGTGCAGCATGTGGGGCTATTGCTCCAGAAATATTTGATTTTGATGAAGACGGCATAGCTGAAGTGATCCTTGATAACAATACTGGCACAGGAAAAGTAGAAGAAGAACTGTATGATGATTTAATAGAAGCACAAGAAGGCTGTCCAGTTCATTCTATTAAAATAGGAGATACACCTTTTTCATAATATCTTTTGTTCATTGAAGAAACTGTCGATTGAAGGAAAATATCTTCACTTCGGTTCAATTAGATAGTGAGGGCAGCAGACGAGAAATTTGGTTAGAACACATATCTTCGTTGATCAATGGATATACGGATTAAAACAAACAGCTCAAAAAGCGGCAGGCTGACCTGCCGTTCTACTTCACTGCGCTATGAACTCTCAACGCTCAACTTTCTTAAAATAACGATATATTTTTTCTAGTTTTATAGTTTGTTTTCCCTTTGGACTTTCCATATTACCAAATTCAAAGAACTTCACTTTTTTAATTCCTACAAAGTTAAATAAGGCTTTCCTCATCAATATTTTATGGGCATTATTTAACCAATAAAGTGGATATATTGTAGGTCCCTTCATAGTGGAGATACACACAACTGACTTTCCTTTCAAAAGTCCCTCTGGTAGAATTCCCTTCTTATCTCTGTAGGCAAAATTTGCAGCAAACAATTGATCAATGTATCCCAGCAGCATGGCTGGAGGTCTTCCCCACCAGATTGGATAAATAAAGACAATCTTGTCAGCCCAAGTAATTTGCTTTCTATATTTTTCAATATGAGGATCACTATGCATATCTCGTCTTCGTTTATGTTCATTAAACACTAGGAGTGGATCGAATCTCTCTTCATACAAATCTAAGACTTGTAACTCCTTTATATTTGGGTTTTCATTACTTCCTTTTATGACTTTTTGTAAAAAGGCATAGCATAAACTTTTATGATTAGGGTGTGTGTAAATAACTAGCGTTTTCATAACGCACCTCTTTTACTTATCATTTGATAACTAAATAATAGCATTTATAACTTTTTATTGTCAAATGATAATTGTATTTTGATAACAATTTTGTTATCTTCTCACTAAGAGGTGAAAGATATGGACAAAAAAGCTCTTTTTTTAAAATGTGTGACCTTTACAGCTGCAGTTCATCGTATGACAAATGAATTAACAAAAAACGCAAAATCGGATTCCATCACGCCAGTTCAATACAACATTCTTGAATATATAACGATTTGTCAGCCAGTTACCCCTAGTGAAATTAGTGATTGTCAGCATTTATCTATGCCAAATACTAGTCGTGAATTGAAAAAATTAAGTGAAAAAAATTTAATTGAAAAGATAAATGATGCCAAAGATCGACGAAAACAATATATTCGTCTCTCTAAAGAAGGCGAAATCATGATGAACGAAGCTTTTGCATTCATAGAATCTCGTTTCTTAGATCGAATTCAAAATGCTACGAAAGAAGATTTAGTGGAAATAGACCGCGCCCTAGATCTTCTTCAGACAAAACTATTTTATTAATAAACAAGTTCAAAAAGAACAGTAGATCGTTACCCCGATCCGCTGTTCTTTTTGATTATGTGCCACCTTTTTTAGCGTTGCCCAGCCTTTTTGTGGAATACCCATGTGGACCACATAATGGACCCAGCAAGGATAAACACACACCAGCCAATGGCCCACCAAACATGGTTACCAACCGTATCACCGTTAAGGAGAGTCCGAATGGTTTCAATCACCGGAGTAATTGGTTGATTTTCTGCTACTCCATGTAACCAATCTGGCATAGTGTCTGTCGGCACGAAAGCACTCGAGAGATAAGGCAGGAATAATAACACGAACCCGTACCCGCTAGCAGCAGCCGGTGTGCTGGCGACAAGGCCGATCGCAGCGTAGAGCCAGGTGAATGTCAAAATGAATAAAATGATGACTCCTATTGCCGCAAACCACGCTATTATACTAGTGGTAGCCCGGAATCCTAAGATGAGCGCGATGCTTATGACTATACCAGTTGCAATGAGGTTCCGGACCAAACTTGCAACAACATGACCGGAAATAACGTTCAAGCTTCGAATTGGCATGGTTCGGAACCGGTCAATAATGCCATTCGTCATATCTGTAGCAACATCTACTGCTGTACTTGATGATCCAAAGCCTGCACACAACAAAATGATCCCTGGTACCACATAATTAACATATTGACCACTTGGATCAATGGCGCCACCAAATACATATGTGAACAGCAGCATGAGCATGATCGGAAGTGCAATGGCCATAATCAAAGCCTCTGTGTTACGCAGACTGTGAAGTAAACTTCGTCTAATAAAGACGGAATTGGTAATGAGTAACGTTGGTTTTTTAGTCTGAGTTTTCATGTTTATCATAATGCTCTCTCCTTCTCCATAGTGGTAAGGGTTAGGAATACATCATCCAAACTTGGCCTGCGTAAGCTTATACGCGTTCCTTCAGGTACCGTAGGAGTCAATTTCTCAAGAATATGTTTGACCTCATCAATACTGCCGTTTGTCGGAATTTCATGAATAATTTCATCCTTTTCGTTTCGTATTTCAATCATCTCACTGCCAATACGTGATTTCATTTCCTCCGGTGTTCCATGTGAAACAATATGACCACCCGAAATAACAGCAATCGAATCAGCCAGCTGATCCGCTTCTTCTAAATATTGAGTCGTAAGAAAAACCGTGACTCCCTCGGATGCCAAATTTAGAATGATATCCCATAATGAACGTCTGCTGCGTGTATCAAGGCCTGTCGTTGGTTCATCTAAAAATATAATCGGTCTACGGACAACTAAGCTGACAGCAAGATCCAACCGGCGACGCATTCCCCCAGAATACGTTTTAACCCGTTTATGTGCAGCCTCCGTTAAATCAAAATATTCAATAAGTTCACTTGCTCTTGAACGAGACTCTAACCGTGAGAGACCTAAAAGTCTGCCCATCATACGCAGGTTTTCCTCAGCAGTTAACATTTCATCAACAGCTGCAAACTGACCTGTGAGGCTAATGGAACTTTTTACTGCTTCTTTATTGTTTACAATATCGTACCCTGCAACCTTTGCAGATCCTGCATCAGGAGCTACCAATGTCGCTAGAATATTGATTAATGTAGTCTTTCCGGCCCCGTTAGGACCAAGAAGGGCAAAAATTTCTCCCTTTGGAACAGCTAAGTCGATACCATTAAGTACAGTCTGATGACCATATTTCTTTTGCAGACCAACGATTTCAATAGCTAATTGACTCATGAATATTCCTCCTTGTTTTTAACAGAATAATTATTGTGTATTATATAAACAGTATATTGCATACACAGTATATTGCATATACAATTATATTGCAACCATTCTTTTTTAGCTTTTTAAGTCCAATTTGTCATATACAGCAGGAATGGCCCAAATAATGTTATGTATGGAAATCATCACTTATTCAAAATCTGAATACATTTTGGGTTTTTAATGGAATAGTGTATTTCTTTTTAGGTTCTAAATGAAATTTGCAGAGGTGAAATAAAGATATGAAGGATCATGAAAATGAGGAAAACTTACCCTCAGGCGTAGCCATAAGCTGGGGGCTAGGCAAACAGCCACAGAGGGGGCCGAAACGAGAATTAAGCATCAAACAAATCGTCGAGACCGCTATCGAAATTGCCGATAAGGATGGATTGGCTGCCCTCTCCATGAACAAAGTTGCATCAACTTTAGGATTCACAACGATGTCGCTCTATCGGTATATACCAAGCAAGGATGATTTACTTTTACTCATGCAGGATGCTGTTTGTGATGTTCCTTTCCCAACGGATGATGAGGAAACTGATTGGCGCGAAAAAATGCGCGAGTATGTTAGAGTAAGCACTGGTATCATTCAGGACCATCCTTGGTTTAACGATATTCCAATCTCAGGCATTCCAGTCACCCCAAACCAACTTAAAATGGTGGATATAGCACTTCGATCCACTCGTGATCTCCTTCTAAATGATTATGAGAAGATGTCAATTGTTCTTCTATTAAGTGGATATGCACGTTGGTGCGGTACGATTATGAAAGATATGAACAGAGCTCTTCAGGCAGGAAAGAGTCCTGGTGCATTTAATGGCATCGATTACAGTACGGCACTAAAAAAATTGGTCACACCTGAAGGTTATCCAGATCTCTACCCGGTTTTGATGTCAGGAGCCTATACGGAAGAGAATGAGGAAGAAAACACGGTTGGAGATGATTTCGATTTCGGGCTCGAACGGATTCTTGACGGCATTGAGCACTACCTTATATCAAAGAGAGCGCAATAATAGGGGTGCCTTGATATACATACATTGATAAAAGATAAGATGACAAAAGACAGGTGCTTTTACCTGTCTTTGGATAACTTTGAAAATATTAAAACGTAAGAGTAGCAGATGGAGAATGGTCTTGTTCATCTTTCTTTTTATTTAGCTAAGCTTTAATAAATCAGATTTCCTTACCTATAGCAGATCTGTCTTTTACTTATTTGAAAGCACGACCTTTTATCAGCACGCGTTCAATACTTATAGCATTCTATCCCTCATACGCTTGCATTAACGTTTTGATGTCAATTTTATTCTTCGTTTGGAGCAATGCTTTCATCACTCTGTCCGTTTTCTCTGAATCAGAGTCATTGATCAACTCGTTTAGAATTGTGGGAACGATTTGCCATGATACACCGAATTTATCTTTAAGCCAACCACACACTTGAGCCTTTTCATCTCCGCCTTCGGATAGTTTTCCCCAATAATAGTCCAATTCTTCTTGATCCTCACAATTGACGATAAATGATATCGCCTCAGTAAATTGGAAGTACGGACCTCCATTTAAAGCTACGAATTGTTGTCCTTCTAGTTGAAATTCCACAGTCATTACTGTCCCCTCTACAATTCCAGGAATTTCGTGCCTTTCTTTTCCATAGCGAGTGATCCTTCCGATCTTGGAATTTTTAAAGATAGACGTGTAAAATTCCGCCGCTTCTTCGGCATGTTTATCAAACCATAAGTTTGGTGTGATTTTTTGAATTTTATTTTTCATCATTTTTGTCCTCCTTAATTTGCAAGAATTTACGATTTTTCATTTTTTGATAGTGCTTCTGACAAGTTCCGTTCTTATTACTCTTCGTAATACCATTCACACCATTACTAAAACTATTTCTTTTACCGCTATTTTGGTACGATTCACATTACCCC
Organism: Bacillus sp. 03113; assembly: GCF_006546985.1. GTDB lineage: Bacteria > Bacillota > Bacilli > Bacillales > Cytobacillaceae > VATK01. The sequence goes on along the minus strand of NZ_VATK01000001.1, from coordinate 65,481 downwards.
CTTATACCGTTTCCAAAACATTTACTAATACTTCTTAGAAAAGAGAAAATCACAAAATAAAATAATGCTGCCTCAAGAAAGGAGCAGCATTATTTTAGTAAAAAGGCAACTTGATTAAGAAAACAATAATAGCTTATTTATCAAGTACCGCAAAAGGTTCGGTAAGGGGTTGTCGACGCAGACAGTGTACAGTATTCAGTCTGTTCAGTAGAGTACACGTAAGGATTTGAAAGAACAGCCAAAAGCTGTTCCATCACACTGTAATCTCCTTGTTCTACTGCGGCTTCTAGAGCTTCTTCAACGCGGTGGTTCCTTGGGATAATTGCTGGATTGCTGTTCCGCATTAACTGATTCGAAGAGGCTTTCGACTCCTGTTGTCTACCAAGTCTCGCCTGCCAGAGTTCATGCCACTTAGCGAATTCTGGGGTCCCAAACAAGCCCGTATCGGATTGACTATCTAATGTTAATGCTCGGAAGGTATTCGTATAGTCTGCACGATGCTCCTTCATCATACTGAGAAGACCATTTATGAGGGCTTCATCCTCTGTCTCTTCGTTAAAGATCCCAAGTTTCGCTCTCATTCCTGCGAGCCAATTAGAATGATACAACTTAATAAATTCTGAAATCTTATCCTGGGCTAGTTTGAGAGCCTCCTCCTCATTATCATGCAGCAGGGGCAATAGAGTTTCAGCAAATCGCGCGAGATTCCACGCACCAATATTAGGCTGATTCCCATAGGCGTAGCGGCCTCGAATATCAATGGAACTGAATACCGTTTCCGGGTCATAGGCATCCATAAAGGCGCAAGGACCATAATCAATGGTTTCTCCGCTAATGGTCATGTTGTCGGTGTTCATCACCCCATGAATAAAGCCAACCAGCTGCCATTTGGCAATAAGCTCGGCCTGTCGCTTGATCACTTCCTGAAGCAGCGAAAGATAACGGTTTTCATCCGCTTCAACCTCTGGAAAATGACGCTTTATCGCATAGTCAGCCATAACCTGGAGTTCTTCTGTTCTCCAATTTGCAACGTATTGAAAAGTACCGACTCGCAAATGACTGGCTGCCACACGGGTTAGAATCGCACCAGGCAGGTCGGTTTCACGAATGACTGCCTCACCAGTTGTCACCACTGCTAGACTGCGGGTAGTAGGAATACCAAGGGCATACATGGCTTCGCTAATAATGTATTCACGCAGCATCGGTCCAAGTGCTGCGCGGCCATCACCCCCGCGCGAGTATGGCGTTCTCCCTGGACCCTTAAGCTGAATATCAACCCGCTCACCTTGAGGCGAGATCTGCTCGCCTAGCAGCACCGCTCGGCCGTCCCCTAACATGTTAAAATGGCCGAATTGATGCCCTGCGTAAGCTTGAGCAAGAGGCGAAGCACCTTCGGGAATCTCATTTCCAGCAAGCACCGCTACACCATCTTCGCTTTGCAGCTCCTGAACGTTTAACCCTAAAGACGATGCCAATGGATGATTAAGAATGACCAACTTAGGTGAGCGTACAGGAGTTGGATTGATGCTGGAAAAAAATGATTTCGGCAGACGGGCATAACTATTTTCAAAGTTCCATCCTGCTTCTTTACTCATTGTCATAGCTTCTCCTATCTTTTTTTCTTTTTGTATAATCGTTTTTTTTCTTAATATTAAACAAAAATCATAAGCGTAGTAATCAACATTCCATAAAAAAACACCAGGCAGCTCCTTTTTAATGTCTACTGCTGTAAATTAATTATACTGTTTCCAGACAAAGATGACGCTCTTTAAGTAAAATGGATTACCACACTCTTCGTGATTTGACGAAAACATCTTACTCTCTGATTGTGACTTTACCCATTAATCTTCCCACTTCCCCTAGATAAAATCTATAGCACTGGATTTGCTCTTGCTCGTTACGTTACGTAATGAGATAGAATTGTAATAGGAGGTGAGGGCTATGGACGGTGCAAATAAGACTTATTTGGTCGGAGAACTGGCCGCAGCAACCGGTGTAACTGTACGAACACTCCAGCACTACGACAATATCGGGCTATTGCCGACATCCGGCCGTACTGATGGTGGACGACGTTATTATACCAAGAAGATATGCTTTGTTTGGAGCAAATTATCTTTTACAAATCTTTAGGACTTTCTTTAAAAGAAATACGCGACAAGTTGGTTAAACGCCCCACGTTATCTCAAATCGAGCAAATACTGAAAGTGCAAGAGATTGAACTCTTTAAAAAAATAGAAGACGCACATGCAAGCATTGCTGCAATCGAAGCATGCCGGACTGCCATCGCTGCGGGAAACTACCCGTCATGGCAGCTATTGACTCATTTTATCCGAACCTTTAAGAACAGCAATCTATTGGATTGGAGTCAATTCACATTTAATGACACCCAGAAGGAAATCCTCGGCAAGCGATTTGTAAATGAACAAGACGCCTTCGATTTGTATCATACATGGAGAGTGTTGGCCGTGAAAGCTGTAACGCTTGCTAAGTCTGGAGTGTCACCGGATGATCCTGCCGCGCAAGACTTGGCAGCAGACTGGTGGAAAATGGTTCAAGAGGTAACTGGATGTGATTCCGATCAAATACAGGCATTTGCACAGATACAAGGAGAGCGGGCATCTTGGCCTGAAGGAGACCTCGATCTAATGGATGCATCACAAACCTTTATCGAACAATCAGTTAAGCACTATCTAGCGTCCCAATCGATTAAAAATAAAGAAGGAGGTTCGGGAGTATTATGAATCATAAAACCTATCAACCAACCAAGGAGTCCCTCAATACTCACCCGGTACCGGAGTGGTTTGAAGATGCTAAATTTGGAATTTTTATACACTGGGGATTATTTTCTGTCCCTGGTTTTGCACCTTTGGGTAGTTTAGCGGATACTTTGAAGACCGATTACGATCGGGCAATGTTAAACTACCCCTATGCTGAAGGCTATTGGAATGCTATTAAGGACCCTGATACACCATCCGCTCAATACCATAAAGCTAATTATGGCAACATGCCCTATCAGGGATTTAAAGAGATGTTTATGGATGGACTGAAAAATTGGGATCCCTCTGCTTGGGCAAAAATCTTTAGCGACGCCGGTGCAAAATACGTCGTGATCGTTTCCAAACACCACGATGGTTTTTGCCTATGGCCTACTGAGGTTAAAAATTCACATGAGCAGAACTGGTTTAGTAAGCGTGACATTATTGGTGAATTAGCTGAAGCTGTTCGAAAGGAAGGAATGCGCTTTGGCATATACTATTCGGGAGGAATAGACTGGACGTTTCGTCGAAGGATTTCAAGGACGTTTATTGATTATTCATTTTCCACGCCTGGTGGTGATTATCCGGCATATGCCGATGCACATGTCCGTGAGCTAATAGATCGATATCATCCGGACATTTTATGGAATGATATTTGCTGGCCTACCAACCAGGATAGACTATTCCGTTTGTTTGCCTACTATTATGATGTCGTTCCTGATGGTGTGGTAAATGACCGATGGAAACATGCAACTTCAGCCAACAAGATTATGGGCTTGAAACCTGTACGAGCCATAATGGACATCATGGTAAAGCAAATGATAAAGAAAAATCCCGATATTCACTCTGCCCTTGTACAACCTATCATTCCCCATAGCGATTTCGCTACACCAGAGTATACGAAATACACGGATATACAATTAAAAAAGTGGGAGATGACGCGTGGAATCGGAAATTCATTTGGCTATAATCGCAATGAGAGTGATAAAGACTATGCCTCCTTTGATAGATTATTTTTAGATTTTATAGATGCTGTGTCCAAAAATGGGAATTTGCTGCTTAATGTGGGTCCTCGTGGTGAAGATGCGCAAATACCTGTTGAACAGCTCAATCGATTATCAAAATTTGGCGATTGGCTTAATCGCAATGGTGATGCGGTTTATGGTACACGAACTTGGACACGGGCAGAAGCCATCACAGAGACAGGAGATACAATCCATTTTACTAAAAAGGGGAATAAAATTTACCTGATGATCCTTGGGAAGTTCAGCGGATCAAAATTAAAAGTAAAGGATGTATTTTTAGAGGGCCAGGCATGCCTTCTAGCTGATGGCAGTTCAATTAAATTAGAACGAGATGGTAATGACATGGTTCTTACCTTTTCACAGCAACTTCATGATCTATTTGTTCCTGTTGTTCTTATACAGAGTATGGTATAGGATTAACACCATTCTATCATTCAAAAAAAACATTATTAATTAGATGAACTTCACTTGAGAGGAGTTTTTATAATTGATCTTAAGGAAACAGGGAACTCGAGAAATATTAAATGTGAGATCTAAAAGAGTTGTTTGGGCTGGATACGCCTCATTTATTTGGGTGACTGTATTTAATTTTTTTCCATATTTATTGGTACTATGGCGGGCGCTTCGGCTTAGGCGATGCAACTAATTCGATCCCTCCTCCACCCACGACTCTTTCACAATGGATTTATTTTTACATTGGATCTTCATGTTTATTACCGGTACGATTGTTCCCCTTGCAACGATTCAGTCCTGGGGGAGGTTTATCCCTCGCCGAATTATACTTATCGCATGTTGGCTTGGATGTGCGATTTTGGTTCTGAGAGGACTAGCTGGTTTTGTTGATGATCTGTCTCGATCATTAGGTCTGTTGCCAACTGGTCTCACCGGATTAACTTATGAGCAAACCACTGGAGATGAACATATAACAACATACACACTATGGTCCAGCCGGGCAATAGATGGATATTTCTTTGTTGGCGGGATTTTATACGGTTTAGCGGCTAGGTTTTTTCAGCACAAAAGTACGTAAGAAATGAGCGCTTCAGAATTGAATATCATTCGTATTCTTCGAGGCATGCTATAGGCCACTTGACCAACGACCTTTTCCAAGGTTGGGCAAGTGGCCTTCCATGTCTCGTATCGATTAAGGTGAATAAATCCCCCTTACTTATGAAACGGTTCTCCTTGGTTAATCTAAATGAGGTTGTAGCTAGTATAAAAATAGAGTCTCTTTTTTATAGATAATCTAAGGTTCAAATTACATTTTCCTATATCTACTTAGCGCCAATATTCTTCCGTAGTCCTTTTATTTTTTATTTTCCAATTTTATTTTCTTTAAAAATAGAGAAAATAAGAAAAAAACAAAAGGAGTAACTTATCATGAAACTTAACAATCTTTGTATTAACTTTACCATTGGCACACTTTTTCTAATGCTAGCAGCTTGTAACAATAACGATCAAGCACAAGACAAAAACAACCATATTAACGAGAATGACACCATCTCCAGCTTACAAACAGATTTAAACAGTGAATTATATCCTCATACTCAACCAGTAAAGATTCAAGATGCTAAATATGAATTCGAAACCATAGAGAATGACCAAAACATGCAGCTGCAAATACCTCAGTCGCAGCAAGATAACAGACAAGGTCAGACTCCAAGTAATGCACAGCAACCATCACAAGCCGAAGCTCCTCAGAATGCCAACCAAAATCAAGGGGGAAGCGAATTTGTGACATCTGTCATTGAATTAACAAATGCTGAAAGACAAAAAAATGGTCTACCAGCTTTAAAGGCTTATCCTGACTTAAGTAATGTAGCAAACGTAAAAGCACAAGACATGAATGAAAAAGGATACTTTTCTCATACGAGTCCAACGTATGGATCACCATTTGATATGATGAGGGACTTTGGTATTACCTATCAATCCGCTGGTGAAAACATTGCACAAGGTCAAAGGACACCGGAAGAGGTTGTAAATGCCTGGATGAATAGTCAAGGTCATCGTGCAAACATATTAAACAATAAGTTCACCCATATCGGGGTTGGATTTGAAGAAGCAGGTTATGAATGGGTACAGATGTTTGTTAAAAAATAGGAATTATATACCACGGGAAATTCGTCTCAGCTAAGATATCTTATTTAAGTAATATTAAATAGAACTCCTTCCAATTTCTTATAAGGAGTTCTATTATCATAACCCTTATTAAAGCGGCTTAATTTAACAAGCATTCGTTTGTTTAATAAGGTTCTTTCAATAGTTCTTCATTACTCTTTCAATGGAAAGAACCCATTTACTTATAGTACTTGCAGGAATGCCAGTAATAAATGATCATTTATATTTCAGACTATTAATTCCTTAATTAACCTCTTCAAATGTTAGCTTAACTAAATGGTCTGCTGCCTCTGATACCTTTTTTAGTCCCTCTTGGATAATTTCCTCTTTTTTATCACGCATTGCATTATGTCCTTCAATAATCACTTCATCCATTACTTCCATACCGAACATACCACTAAACACATTTCTCATATATGTTATTGCCATTTCCATCGGCGCTCTTTCTGGTGTACTGTAAATTCCTCCACGCGCAGTTAAAAAAATGGCTTTTTTATCCGTCATAAGTTGAATGAGCTTACCCTCCGGACTATATTTAAAAGTAAATCCGGCAGCTGCGACATAGTCAACAAATGTGTGTAGTTTAACCGGAATGGTAAAGTTCCATAATGGAAATGCAAACACGATAACTTCCGCTTCTGCAAGAACATCCATTGCCTTTTGCTTTGCAGTTAGGATGCGATGCTCTATATCAGATAGTTCATCACCATTTTGCTTTTTATGAACAGCGCTAAAGAAATCTTGGCCAAAATAGGGCATATCCTCTTCAAACACATCGTAGACTCTTATATTTAAATGACTTGCATCCTGTATTCTCTCCATAAAGGTCTCATACATTTTGCTTGATATTCCTTCTGAACTAGGTCGATTATTTGCTTTCACAACTAAAATATTCATTTTCGATTCCTCCTTTTTATACAAGTGCATTTTATACAACATCTGTTGTATAATTTGATTGTATTCTTCAAATAAGTATCACTCAACCGATGGATTTTACAATTAGTTGTTTATACGACAGATTTAAAAAATTGTCTAAAAACTAGGAAGGTGTGTCATCATGATAGAGTCTAAACTTGATCCACGGATCGTCCGAACACGCAAATTAATCATGGATTCCTTTATCCGTTTATCACGAATAAAAGAATTTAATAGCATTACGATTAAAGATATTACTGATGAAGCTACTGTAAATCGAGCTACATTCTATTACCATTTCACAGACAAGTATGAATTATTAGAGCGAGTATTAAATGAAGATATGATCCCAAAAGTTATCGGACAAATTAACGACCACAATGAAATAAATGAAGAAACGATCACTAGAATATTTATCTCAATTACTGATTTTCAAAGCTCCATTAAAACACAATGTATGAAAAGCTTTGAATCCTTTAAATCCAATATAGAAACAATCATAAAAAAAGAAATGGAACAATTTTTTTATAAGGTTTTATTAGAAAAAAGGTCTGGTTATAGTGAAGAAGAATTAAAGATAGCAGCCGTTATGTTAAGTTGGGGGATCTATGGGGCAACAATTAATTGGCAATATCATAGTAATACGCCGAAAGAAGCATATATAAAAAAAGCAATGCCATTTATTACTCAGGGAATTGGGTTTTTAGGTAAGAGTTGAGATAAAAAAGGTTATATCGTACAAACACTCTTTTAAACAGTGAGTCGAAAACGATCGTTTTTCTTACTAAATAAATTTTAGTTCCAAGAACATAACATATTTCATGCTTAATTGAGAAATACTGATAGTAATTGAAAATTTATGTTTTATCATTAAAATCATTTTAAATTACTAAGCATTAATACCTACAAAAACAATAAGTATTGATTCATAATGGCAATTAAAATAAATCACAATAAAGTTGAGTATTATTCTTGACAAAACAATAAGATTTATATAATAATAAATTTGAAATTAGAATTATTATTTTTAACCAATAATAATAAAAAACAATTTTTGAATTATTTATTGGTTATTTAAAGTTTGGACTAAATGTCCTATTTCAAAAAAACACTAGGAGGAATTTATAATGTCTTTAATCGGAAAAGAAGTACAACCATTCAAAGCACAAGCTTTCCAAAATGGCCAATTTATTGAGGTTACTGAAGAAAACTTAAAAGGAAAGTGGAGCGTATTTTGCTTTTATCCAGCAGACTTTACATTCGTGTGCCCTACTGAGCTTGAAGACCTTCAAAACCAATACGCTACTCTAAAAGAACTTGGAGTTGAAGTGTATTCCGTTTCAACGGATACTCATTTTACACATAAGGCATGGCACGATCATTCAGAAGCTATTGGCAAAATCGAATATATTATGATCGGCGACCCTTCACAAAAAATCTCTCGCAACTTCGATGTACTAAACGAAGAAGAAGGTCTTGCTGATCGCGGTACTTTCATCATCGATCCAGACGGTATCGTTCAAGCAGTTGAAATCAATGCAGGCGGCATCGGCCGTGATGCAAGCACTATTGTTAACAAGATTAAAGCAGCGCAGTATGTTCGCAACAATCCAGGTGAAGTTTGCCCAGCAAAATGGCAAGAAGGTTCTGCAACACTTAAGCCAAGCCTTGATCTTGTAGGAAAGATTTAAGGAGTATTCTCTCGATGATACTAGATGCAGATATAAAAGCACAATTAGCCCAATATCTTCCACTGATGGAGGGCGATGTGCTCCTTAAAGTTAGTGCAGGATCCGATGACGTTTCTCGCGACATGGTGGCTCTAGTGGATGAATTAGCCACCATGTCATCTAAAATTAAGATAGAGAAAACACAATTACAGAAGACACCAAGCTTTAGTGTCAATCGTATCGGCGAAGACACTGGAGTAACTTTTGCTGGTATCCCTCTTGGACACGAATTTACTTCATTAGTATTAGCTCTGCTGCAAGTGAGCGGAAGAGCTCCGAAGGTTGATCAGAAAGTAATTGACCAAATTAAAAGCATTAAGGGCCAATATCACTTTGAATCTTACATTAGCCTAAGCTGCCACAACTGTCCTGATGTGGTGCAAGCACTAAACTTGATGAGCACTCTTAACCCTGGCATTACGCATACTATGATTGATGGTGCAGCGTTTAAAGAAGAAGTTGAAAGCAAAAACATCATGGCAGTACCGACGGTGTTCCTAAATGGGGAATCATTCGGAAGCGGTCGTATGTCAATAGAGGAAATACTTGCCAAGGTAGGCAGTGTTCCAGATGCATCAGAGTTTGCTGATAAGGATCCATTCGATGTGCTTGTAGTTGGAGGCGGACCAGCGGGTGCAAGTGCAGCAGTCTATGCAGCACGTAAAGGCATTCGTACAGGTATTGTTGCTGAACGCTTTGGCGGTCAGATTATGGACACTGTCGGCATTGAGAACTTTATCAGTGTGAAGTATACTGAAGGTCCTAAGCTCGCAGCAAGTCTTGAAGAACATGTGAAAGAGTACGACATTGATATCATGAATTTACAGCGTGCCAAACGTTTAGAAAAGAAAGACTTGATCGAAATTGAACTGGAAAACGGTGCTGTTCTAAAGAGTAAAACCGTCATCCTTTCAACAGGTGCTCGTTGGCGCAATGTTGGAGTACCAGGCGAAGCAGAGTTCAAAAACAAGGGTGTCGCATACTGCCCTCATTGTGATGGACCATTGTTTGCAGGGAAACACGTAGCCGTTATTGGCGGCGGTAATTCCGGTATTGAGGCAGCAATTGACCTCGCTGGAATTGTGAAACATGTAACGGTTCTTGAGTTTATGCCAGAACTGAAAGCTGATTCTGTACTGCAAGATCGTCTATACAGTCTGCCTAACGTAACTGTCCTTAAGAACGTTCAAACAAAAGAAATTACCGGTACTGATAAAGTAAACGGCATTTCCTACATTGAACGTGATACAGGAGAAGTTCATCATATTGAACTACAGGGTGTGTTTGTTCAGATCGGTCTTGTACCAAACACGGATTGGTTAGGTGAAACGATTGAACGTACTAGAATCGGTGAGATCGTTGTAGATAATCATGGAGCAACGAACATACCTGGAGTGTTTGCTGCAGGAGACTGCACAAATAGTCCATATAAACAGATCATTATTTCAATGGGATCAGGCGCGAATGCAGCCTTAGGTGCATTCGATCATCTAATCCGAAATTAATGAACGAAGATGCGTAGCCAAGAAAACCGTTAATGCAACAGTTTCTTGGCTTCGCTCTTTTTTCATCAAATTTACTCGTGTTTTACCGTAGTAACTACTTCGTTATCACACGGGATTAACATCCAATATCTTTAATTTTCGAAAGTCGCTCTAACAATAGTAAAGCGACTTTCTTTCTTTTCCACAAGCTTTCTAATTTTACAATTATGTTATTGGATTATAAAAAGTATACAACCCCATTGGTACCATCTACAGTCACTTGATCCCCATCCTTTAATATGGATGTTGCTACCTTCGTTCCGACAACTGCAGGAAGCTTATATTCCCTAGCAATTATGCTGGCATGCGACAGGATTCCACCAGCATCAGTAATAAGGGCGCCAGCAATTGAAAATAGAACAGTCCATGGTGGTGTCGTTGTTTTACACACGAGGATATCACCTTTATTTAGCTTTGCGAAGTCTTCTTGCCTGTAGATGACCTTAATCCTTCCAGTATAAATGCCCGCAGAAGCAGCGTTTCCTTTGAAGGATTTCCCTTGTTCTTCCCTGACGTCTTGGGGCAATCCAAAAATACGTTCAATCACCAGATCTGGGGGTAGGTTTGGTGGAGTACCAAAGAATGGCTTCGGTTTTATGTTCTGATATTCTTTAAATCTATTTTTATTTTGCTCAACGACATCATGGAGAGCCTTAGGCTCATGTAAGACTTCCAACAAATCGTCAAGGTATACGAAGAAAATGTCCTCTTTGCATGTAATAATCTGATGCTGAACTAAGGTTCGTCCTACATTCTTAAGGAAGTAGCGCGATTTTGCAGCAATCATCGCATCGATATAAAAATGATGATCCTCATCAGCGCCCCAACAGGCTAATGCCCATTTATACATCTTTTTAAAAAGGTTCGTCAGTTCACCATCGGGAAGGCGTTCGAATAATTCTTTCACCTTTGCATGACGTTCAGCAATGACTTGATTGAACTCCGCATCGAAATCGTAATCTTTTTGTACGTAGTTCATAATAATAGACAGGGAAAAGGATGGATTCTCAAACCAAGTTTCTTCAGTGAACTCATGGGTAAGAGCTGTACGGTGACCATAGATACTTAAGAAGTCCTTTAGATCCTTCATAAATTCCCTTCCCTCGGTTGTATGCTCCATCGATTCGACTGGATTCTCAGATGTCGTAAGAGCAGAGCGTAGAAATGCTGAGGATTTGACCTGATTGGCTAAGAGCCATAATCCACGATCCGTTTCAAGAGACATATTCATAACCCCCTGCAACAAATCATATACAACCTTAGTATTCTCTTCTCCAGTTACCTGTCGATAAACTTCCTCCAATGCAACCGCCAAAGATGTTCTGGGTATGGTGATTTCAAAGTGGTACTGCCAGGCTTTCGAATAGAATTCCTGTAATTCTTCAACAAAGTCCAATGCTTGTTTCAACGATAAATTCCCAACAGATCGTTCACCCAACTTCTTATAGAATGGCATATAGAATTCATTAACCTTGCGCTCTAAATATGATTTGATCTGAGGAAAAAATTCATCCATTTTTTTCTTATGCTTGATCATTCTCTCTTCACATGGCTCTGGATGAGGAGGCATCGTTTGATAATAATATCCATTATCGGACTTAACAATGAATTGAGTGATTGGCATTTTCATGTTTTCAAAGGCTCTTTTGGTTCCAGTAGTTACGGCAGGTATCATAAAGGATGCAAAAAGAGGTGTTAATGGTTTGGTGAAGTGGGTATCATCTAGCATCCAATATCCTTGCTGTTTTTCACTTTCGCTAAGTATCAAACTTTTTTTCCATTCTGATATATAGGGAATCATGATACTCTCCTTTAAGTTGTAATCTGTCTTGCTTGTAGGATATAGAGTTTTCCTTGCCGATATGCAAACTCAAGGTCAACGGGATAACCAAAAATTGTTTCAATGTCCATAGTTATTTTCTTTAGTTCATACAGCTGTTCCTCTCGTAAACTAAAACTTGATTTTTCTTCTGGGGGCATTTCGAGTATACGTGTCCCATCCTGATAGAGAACAACTTTGTATTCTTTATCTCCAAGTTCCTTTTTAAGGATCGCATTCCCTTGTTTTGAAAGGATGAAAAAGTCTGGAGTGACTAAGCCTGAAACAACCGCCTCACCTAATCCAAAACTTGAATTTATTACAATCTCGTCTTCGTTGCCTGTAATGGGATTTTTACTAAAGATAACCCCTGCTACATCCGCATCTATTAATTCCTGAACAATAATGGACATAGCTGGTACTTGGTCAACTGCAGAAAATCTTTGTGCCAGATAGGATTGGGCATGGCTCTGATAGACTGAAAGCCAACAGCGCTTAATCGATTCTAGTAAATTAACTGAGGTAATATTAAGAAGCGTTACAAATTGTCCAGCAAATGAGGCCGTCTCTAGGTCTTCTGCGGAACAGGAGGAACGAACGACCACAGGAGGGTTAACATATGCTTTATACGCTTCTTCAATTTCTTTAGACAATGAATTAGGATAAATCCACCAATCAGGATTGTCGCTTCTCTGAATTTCAAGCTCAAATGCATAAGACGTGATGATGAAACCTTTTGGAACAGGGAATTGGGACTGAAAAAGAAGCGCAAGGTTTTCGGCCTTTCCGCCGATAGCATCTTCAGCCTGTGTTTCTGAAAAAGGAATAATCCTACGCAAAAACTAACACTCCTTACTAGTAATGCATTCCTAAGATCATTATACGAATAAATAAGTTGTTCCTCTATCAGGTGAATGACGTATTTATATACATGTAATAACAAGATAGAGCAAAGGAATAAGTTTACAATACGGAGAATATATATCTTAAGATAATTAATTAAACCATGACTCCTTAAGGAAGGATTGTTTTCTAAAGATGATAATAAAAAAATCACAGATTGTTGAGAGGGAGAAATACTTAAACCAAATTCCTGCAATCATTGAAAACCTTATGGATGGAAAGGGAACAGTTGTGACCATAATGGGTGAACCCGGTATTGGGAAAACCAAGCTTACCCAGGAAATCATGAATATAGCAAGTGAGCTTCTATGCAAAATCTTGCTTGGCCGCTCTTATTCTGTCGGAAGTGATATTGCTTACACTCCGATTATTGAAATGTTTAATCAGAATTTCCGAGGTATAGATCCAGATAAAATAACAGCTTGGACGAAGGATCTTCCAGATTTAGGGAAGCTATTTCGCCGATTACAGCTTCCTGAGCCACCAAAAGTAGGAGACCCTGCATTAGAAAAGACACGTCTATTTGAGTCATTGGTTTGTCTTGTGGAACGAATGGCGGAAGGACAGCCACTTTTGATCATTCAGGAGGATTTGCATTTCGCTGATCCTGCTTCCTTGGAATTTCTCCATTACTTGAGCCGTGGAATGGGTATCACTCCTTTGATTCTAATTTTAACGATTGATACCTTTGAACTATCGATCAACCCTAATATAAGCGGATTCATTCAATCCTTACGAAAAGAAGAATTCTTTAAAGAATTTCACCTTAACCGCCTGAGTGAAATAGGGGTTACCCGTCTACTTACTGACCAACTGGGGAGTACCTTACCGGACGGCTTTATTCCTTTAATCATGAAACATTCTGAAGGAGTGCCTTTGTTTATAGATGAATTGCTTCATTCTTTACTTGAAACAGGCGCATTATCCATGCAAGATGGAGGTTGGACTCTCTCCGTACACTCAATCGATACCATTCCATATCGAATTAAAGAGCTGATTAAAGTTCGTATTCAAAGAATTCAATCCAAGGATAAAAAAGTTCTCCTCTATACAGCTATATCAAAGGGTACTGTATCCCATCGAATCCTCCATCGTCTCACACAGATGAATGAAGATGACTTTTTATTAGCTATTCAAAGGCTCAAATCAACAGGACTTATTTATGAAGAAATTCAGGAGATGGAGGTACATTACGGTATCTACCATGCTTTAGTTAAGGAAGTCGTTTACGAAGAGCTTCCTATTATGGTACGCCGACGTGCCTATAAATTTTTCATTGAGGTACTAGAGGAGAGTGGCTATGATGATGTTGAGTATTTAGCTCATTTGTATTATGGCGCTGGGCCTGAAGCAGACCCTGTACAAACCATAAACGTTTTCCTCAAGGAAGCAGAGAGAGCCCTTTCATTATATGCTTATGTATCTGCCGTAAAGTATTATAAATCTGTCCTGCAGCTCATCCAAACAGGTAAGATCGCTGAGGAAAAAAGTCGAATTCCATGCCTCCTAAAACGCTTAGGGATAGCCCATAAAATGCTGGGAGAACGCAGTGAGGCCCAGCGGTATTGTCTAGAATCCATTCGTACATATGTTCAATATAACGATCAAAAAGAGATAGCACGTTTGCATGGATTATTGTCTATTATCTTTTGGGAATCAGGAGACATTGAACTGTCCTTGCAGTATTTGGAGGATGGTCTGGCTATAGCTAGAAGACAGCATGATTCGCCTGAAGTCCGCTATGAACTTTTGCTAACTAGTCTGGTTTTTTTAAGCCGACTTAAAAGACCTGTGGAATATTGCCAAGTATATGAAGAAATTCAAGAGGTACACAAGCTGGTTGGAACACCCGAAGCTGCGGCTCAAGCAAAAGTAGCGGAAATCGATTATTGGACATGCTACGTCTATAAGGAAAATTACATGCCTGGGAAGGTTCAAATATTGATCGAAGACCTTGGCAAAATGGAGGTTGAAGATGAAGCGCTATTCCGCGGTTGCTACGTAAGCTCAATCAATTTTATCTTCTGCGGTCAGTACGAGTTAAGTAGAAGATACTCACAGAAAGCCTTTGAAGTCGCAAAGAGAATGCGTATTCTTGAATATGAGATCCGTAGTTATTGGATACAGGTTCAAGCAGATCTCTTAAGTGGTAATTGGAAACTGGCTCTACCCAAAATCGATATGAGCTTCGCAAAAGCAAGGAGAATCGACATTGGTAGACCTTTAATCTATGCCCATATTACAAAAGGGAGCGTTTATGCATGGATGGGTAAGTTTACAGATGCTCAGTTTTGCCTAGACGAAATGAAACGTCTTATCCCTGCCTTCCCAATAAAAGATGGGCACTTAATGGATATGCTGGCTCCGATCGAGATGATGATTGCATTAGGTACAGAAAGAGCAGCTGAATACTATGCTTCTATGGATCAAACACGACCTTATTACGTTGTATATCCTTTTTTCAACTTGGCACTGTGGGGGGAGATACAATTGGCCGCAGGCGATCGTATTGGAGCCCTAGAATCAGCAAAAGAACTTCTAGTTGGCAACATTGAAGAAAATCTTTTCTCTTGGGCACTAGGAAAACGATTATATAGTAAAGTTGATTTTGCATTAGGGAATAGGGAACCTGCTTTGGTCCACATAATTGAAGCAGCCAACCATTTTAAAAAGTTAAAAATGCCATTAGAACATTCGCGGTCATTACTTTTCTATGCTGAAATGATACTAGATAATGATCCAGATGAATCTAAAAAAAATTTACTCCAGTGTATGGAAATATTTGAGCATCTAGATGCTGAATATGATTTGCACCTGACGCAAGCACTATTAAAAAAACTTGGGGTTCGTTTGACCAAGCGCAACACGAAAAACTCTAATTACAAAGAAACAGAATTAAGCAAAAGAGAAATGGAAGTTGCCCGTTTAGTGTCTGATGGATTAACGAACATAGAAATTGCAGAGGCTCTTATTATTAGTCCGCGGACCGTAAGTACTCATCTTGAGAACATCTACAGACGTCTTGGTATCAACTCTAGAGCATCTCTTGTAAAATATCTAATGAAATTTGATCTTTCACTTGATAAACATTAAACAGAATGAGGTTAGCCGCTATTCACCCAATTTAATAGGGTAATAGCGGCTTTTTACGTATATTACGCTTTGAAAAAAAGAAATACGTAATCTTCGTTAAAAAGAATACGTTATTTACTCGATATGCCCCTAATTACAGTCATGATAATTTTATAAGTATGAACGAATGGTTCATATAAAAACCAAAACCAAAGGAGAGTTAAACATGTTTAATCGTTTTGATCTATATGCTCAAGTACACAAGGGAATCCGCTTCGCATTAAGCGGATTATGCTATCAAGCAGGATCGATCGACAGTTCTGATAACGAGAGAGTGAAATCTTTTGTCGAGGAGTTTAAGCAGGTTGTGATCATTCTGGAAGCCCATTCAAGAGATGAGGATGCACATATTAATGAATTTTACGAAAAATATGCACCTGAGACTTTACATCTATTGGAAGAAGAGCACAGTGTATTGGAACAAAATCTTGAGAAGCTTGTTGAACTAGTGGATCAGTTGGAATTGAAAAAGCAAGATCCCGCCCAGCATCAGAAGGTCTGGTACCAAATTAGTAAAGATCTAAACCACTTTACAGCGGATTACTTTTTCCACCTTCAAAATGAAGAGGGGCCTGGAATGAAGGCGTTATGGGAGCATCTAACGGATGACCAAATAAAAGAGATCTCCATAAATATCCGTTCATCCATTCCACCGCAAACGATGTCTATTTTTTTGCACTATATGATTCCAGCAATGAGCCATCAGGAACGAGTAGAGATGTTAAGTGGAATGAAGAAATTTGCACCGAAAGAAGCGTATGCAGGAGTTTTGAGATTAGCAGAATCCCGCCTAGACCAAATAAGTTGGATACAGTTGAAAACAGCACTTGAAGAAATCAAACCAGAAGGGGCTGGGTTATAAGGGATGAATATTCTTGTTATCGGAGGTACAGGTACGGTAGGAAGTCAGCTGGTTTCAGAGCTTTTAAAACGCAAAGCATCCGTTCGCATTCTTACACGAGATCCAAGTAAATATCAGCATATGAATCTAAACTTAGAATGGGTCCAAGGAGATTTGGAAGTACCTGAAAGCTTAGAGAGAGCATTTGATCAATTGGATGCCGTTTTTCTCTTAACCGGTCTGTCTAAGACGGAAACGAGCCAAGGAATTGCAGCCGTTGATGCGGCAAGAAAAGCAGGTGTTCCTAAAATCGTATTCTTATCCGTTCCAATGTATAAGCACATGTTACACATTCCTCATATTAAAAGTAAGATTGGGATCGAAGAAGCGATTAAGCAATCGGGGATGAATTATACGATTTTACGACCGAACAATTTTTTCCAGAATGATTACTATTTTCGTGAAGCAATTCTTCAATATGGGATCTATCCACATCCGCTCGGTTCGGTTGGATTGCATCGAGTCGATGTAGGCGATATCGCCTATGCAGCTGCAAACGCACTCCTTCTCAGTGGATATGAAGGAAAGGAATACCCCCTTAATGGACCAGAAGTATTAACAGGGGAAGCAATCGCTGAAACCTATAGTCGTATAACTGGTACTACTGTTCGTTATATTGGAGATAATCTGGATACATGGTATCAACAGGCTATTACGATGATGCCAGAATGGCTTGCTCAAGATTTTCGGGTTATGTATGAATCATTTCAAAATTTTGGTTGTCTGGGAACAGATCAAGACTTCATACTCCAGAAGCAATTGCTACTACGTGAGCCCAATTCATTTGAAGCTTTCGTAGCAGAAACCGTTTCTCGTTGGAAAAATGAATGAATAGTCATTATATAAAAGGAGATTATTAGATATGAAGAAATTAATTGCATTAATTGCATGTGGTATTTTAATAGTAACAGCTAGTGTGGTCTTTGCTTACTCTGGAGGCCAGTCTCAGAAAAAGCAACAGAAAGTAGAGTCATCAAGTACATCACATCAGCAGAGTATCCCAAAAGTTCTTGTGAATGGGGTAGGTATAAAGTCCGAGTTGAACCATTTCGCAGGTGAGAAACTATATGTATCGGTAAAAGAATTCGCATCATTATTTGATAAAAGCTATGAATACTCAAAGAAAGATAAGCTAGTAACGTTTAATGGGAAAACCATTAATATCCGAATTAAGTCAGGAGAACCAACTGCAAATATCAATGATTTGGCAGTAGCTGTAGATGCACAAAAGGTTAGCTGGGACGAAGATAACAATGAGTGCTATGTTCTTGCTCTTCCAAAAGGGACGATTCAATTAAATCCTCAGCCTATACCTAAAATGGGAGAACATTGGGCAAATCCTGAAGCAGGAGATCTTCCAATTGGACCAATTTACGGCGTTTACAATGGAAAACTAGTATTCCTTGAATATATGATCGATCAAGAAGACTTCATACAAGGAAAAAATCATGTGAACCTAGAAGGAATGAAAGGAGTACCGATGCCTCCAGTTGTTCAAGTTGATATAGAGTTTCAATCTCATGGACATACAGGTTTTGAAATTCCTCATTATGACATTCACAATTACTTTATTACGGATGAAGAACAACAAGAAATTGAATAATTAAGGAGAGCGGCTGACTCTACGATTGAGTCAGCTTTTCATAGCTTTGTAGGTGCCCTTTGAACTTAATGCTGGATACTTAAGGTTAAAGCTGAATTATGTATACACTACGCCCACCTTTTCGCAGTTATTTATGATACGGTACCCCCCGATTAATTCGAAACGCTCAAAAAAAGTGTCTGACCCCACAGTAGATTAATTAAAATGATTGGTTGATCCGCTTCAGGCATAAAAACTGCCAGAATGAGTAACTTCCATCGTAAATAAAGTTAGTGTGTCCCCACTATTATTATAAAGCGTAAAAAAAGAAGCTATTTTGAACACAAATAATCAAAATAACTTCTTTATCCAACTATCTAAATTAATTATATAAACATCATCTTATATATGTCATATTAAGCTACTTTTGACTTCTTGATAGAATCAATATAAGAATTTGCTTTTTCTTCATCAAACTGACCTTCCCATTTGGCAATAAAAACCGTTGCCAGACAGTTTCCAGTCAAGTTAACAGCAGTACGCGCCATCTCTAAAATTCGATCAATACCCGCAATAAAAGCTAACCCTTCTACTGGAATACCAACAGAGCCAAGTGTTGCTAAAAGGACAACAAAGGATGTACCTGGAACAGCTGCAATTCCTTTTGATGTTAACATCAATACAAGCATCAGTGAAATTTGTTCAGGGATGGATAAGTGTATCCCGTACATTTGTGCAATAAATAGCGATGCCAACGCTTGATATAATGTTGCACCGTCTAGATTAAAGGTATATCCCGTCGGCAGCACAAAGGATGTAATTCCTTTTGGACATCCATAAGACTCGAGCTTTTGCATAACCTTTGGCAAAACAGTTTCTGAGCTTGCTGTAGAATAAGCGAGCAAGAGTTCATCTTTTACCAAACGCAGCAAAGGGATCAGTTTAATTTTGGCGATTTTACAAATCAATCCAAAGACTCCCACAACTAAAAATATCATGCTTGCATACACAAGCAACGCGAACTTTCCAAGAGGAATCAGAGAGGACAATCCAAATTTAGAAACTGTTATACCAATTAAAGCAAATACTCCAAACGGCGCTAATTTCATAATTTGGTTTGTAACCCAAAACATCGTTTCTGCAACGCCTTGGAAAAAAGATAAAACAGGCTTCCCTCTTTCTCCTATTGCAGCAACACCCATTCCAAATAGAACAGAAAAGAAAACAACAGCTAGCATATCTCCTTGTACGAAAGCATTAAAAATATTGGTAGGAATAATATTTACAAATGTATCCATAAAACTATGTTCTTCCACATGTTTGGTTGTTTCTACATAGGAAGAAATATCGGTTTTCGAGAGATGAGCCATATCGACTCCTGCTCCCGGTTGAAAAATGTTCCCGAACAATAAACCTAAAATAATGGCGATTGTTGTAACAACCTCAAAATAAAGAATGGTCTTAAAACCTAGCTTCCCTATCTTCTTTAGATCACCAACACCTGCAATACCAGCAATAATGGAAGAGATGACGATAGGCAGCACAATCATTTTAATAGAATGCATAAATATATCAGCTATTGGCTGTAAATAAGTTGATACTGACGGATTGCCGTAGTAAACAGCGCCGATAATAATCCCAAGTATCAACCCTATGAATATCTGCACTGCTAAAGAAACTTTTAATTTCTTCACTTTTTTCACTCCTTAAAATAAACAAAATATTTCATAATTAAAATAAAAACGGAATATTTATTTCATAATAACCGTACCTTGACTAAAAAGAAAGAGTTGTATCAAAATTTTTTTGTTTTTACGAGTGAAAGTTTGAAATTTCGCCCTATTTTGGCATCAAGAAGACAAAAATAAAGACATAAGCCTAAAGAGACTTATGTCTATTGTTTTTTATAAAAAACATCTAAATTTTCCCAAACATCTTCCAAAAGTGCTAGTTTATCTTGAAAATTTGTTTGGTTTGCTTTTGCTACAGCAATAATTAAGGCATTAATAAGACTAAACGGTGCAACAAATGACTCGATAAAACTTAGCATTTGACTGTTTGCGGTTAATGTAATGTCTGCATGTGGAACAAGAGGAGACAGCAAGTTATCCGTTATCGCAATAGTGGTAGCTTCTCTTTTCTTTGCATAGGATAATACTTGTACCGTACTTTTCGCATACCGTGCAAAACTAATCCCAACCACAACATCCTCTTCACTCAAGTCATATAGATGTTCTGAAGCATTTTCAATCAGATGTATTAGTTCCACTTTTTCTAACATAAATTGAAGATAATATTGTAGAAAAACACCTAATGCGGTTGCACTCCTATTGGCTACAATATAAATACTTTTTCCCTTTGCCAATGCTTCAACAGCTTCTTTAAAAGATTCCATATCCAACTTTTCGATGGTGGCTTTAATATTTTCGATATCGCCTAAAAAGATATCGTATACTGCTTGATCTTCATCCACATACATCTTCTTTGACAATGCAAATTTTTCAGTCGAGGTAAGTTGTCGTTGAGCATTACTTTGCAGCTCTTGATTTAATTCTGGGTATCCGGAATAGCCTAAATAGGTAGCAAATCGAATAACTGTTGCATGACCGACACCTGTTACTTGTGCCAATTTATCCGCCGTCAAAAAAGGAACTGTATTGGGATTTTCTAAAATATATTTTGCTATTTTTTGAAAAGACTTGCTCATATTTGGAAAAAGCTCCGCAATACGCTTATTAATATTTCCCATTAAATTTGTTATCTCCTCTCCCTATCATTGCTTTTAAATTTCATTATTTATTCTATCTACGATTGGTGCCTGATACCATGTATTAATCTACTCTTTATTCCACACAATCGAAAAAGTGCTTCCTTCTTTTGTGCTTTGTTTTAATAGCAGGTCTGCTTTTAGCGTTTTGGCAAGCATTTTACTGAAAGGGAGTCCTAATCCGAGCCCTCTCACTTTTAATTTTTTCTTTTCACCTCGGAAGAATCGTTCAAAAATATATGGCTGTTCCTCTAAAGGAATTCCTGTCCCAGTATCTTTAACATCAATCGAATCTTCCGATAGACTGACAGTGATGGACCTATGTTCATTCATTGCTTGATAAGAATTGTTTAACAAATTAATCAAAATTTGTTTTAGACGAAGAGGGTCTGTTGTTCGATATATAGGCAATTCTGGTAATTTTACTTGATAATGAACAGGATGCTGTTGAGTGACTGCCCATTCTCGGACAATTTCCTTAATTAATAGATTCATATGACAATGCTCGGGCCTAATCGAGAAAGCACCTGCAGATAATGAGTTAAAATCCAATAAATCTTCAATCATCGTCTGCAGACGTCCGACTTCCTTTAAGGTAATATCTAAAAATTCTTTACTCTCTTCTCCTTTTACAATCCCATCTCGAACAGCCTGAACAAGTCCGCTAATAGATGTCACAGGTGTTTTCAAATCGTGAGTTACCCCAGCTAATAACTCAGCACGAAGCTTTTCAAGCTGCATTAGACGATTCGTCATTTCTTTAAAGGAACTAACTAGTTCAAATATTTCCTCTTCATTAATAGAAGTGTTTAGATCAAATTCATAGTTTCCTTCTCTTATTTGTGTAGCTGCATGGGCTACCTCTTGAATGGGTCTTAGTAATTTCTTAGCGAGAAAGTAAATGACAACCCATCCTAATAATCCTAAACCTACTAATAAAACAATTAACAAACGATATTCTTGTTTGACATCTGTTAATTCATCGGAGTTTTGCATGAGGACAACCCAACCCACTTTATTTTCTCCGTCCATGATGGGGGATTTTACAGCATAAACCTCTTCATTTTGCACCTTTATCTTCTGAGTAGTTTCATTATGTTCAATCACTTCAACTGGAACTCCGTCAAGTTCAGGGAACTTTCTATTTTTATGGGCCGGTCCACGAAGCGGTGGTCTTGAAAATATAGTCCTCCCATCCAAATCCGTAATGTATAGCTCTGGCTCCTTATCCAACTCAAGAACCTTTGCTCGCTCATTAAGCATTCGATCAAAAAGTGGGTCTCGTCCTATTTGTCCATTTGATTGAACAATTCGATGTGAAGTCTCAACCGCTAAATATTCCATTAAGTTTAAGCGACTTTGTAAGGTTGTTTGTTTAATCCACCAAAATGAACCGGCTCCGAGAAGAAAAAGACCTACTACAAGCGTAATAAGGTATCTTGTCGTCCACAGCTTAAGCAAGGTGGTTCTTTTTTTATTTTTCATAAACACAGAATTGATACCCCAATCCACGATGAGTTCGTATTTCCCCCTGAGTTAATGGCCAATCTTTCAATGCTTGTCTAATCCTCTTGATTGCTAAATCAACCGCTCGGTCACTGCCATCATAATCCATTCCCCAAACACTTTCGATTAAGTCTTCTCTTGTAAAGGTTCTATTAGGACGTTCAGCTAAAAAAATGAGTAAGCTAAGGTCTTTTGGTATCAAAATTACTTCTTCACCGTTAATGGTCACCATATTAGAATCTAAATTAATTTTTAAACTTCCATACTGCTTGCTATTTTCTGAATCGAGGACATTTGCTGAACGACGGAGCACCGCATGGACACGGGCAATCACTTCCTCCCCGACAAAGGGTTTTGTGATATAATCATCAGCCCCTTGATTCAGCCCCTTTAATCTATAATCAATATCTCCAAGAGCCGTCAACATGATTACAGGACAAGCACTTATTTTCCGAATTTCCTCAAGAGTACTCCATCCGTCCCTTCCAGGCAACATCACGTCAAGCAATACAAGATTAGGAGAGTGCTCTTTGAAGCAGAGGATAGCTTCTTCCCCATCAAACGCCTGGATGACTTCATAACCTGCATGCTGTAAATAGACACTCAAAACTCTTGAAATGGTTTGTTCATCTTCCACTATTAATATTTTTTTCATTTAAGACCTCCCTCATCTTTACTATATAAAGAATACTCACCAATTAACAAGTCTCCAATAGATGTTTCGTATATTTGTCTCATTCATGCCAAAAAAATAGGTCTATTAAAAAAACCCTCGATTTTAAACCGAGGATTTCTCTGATCAACCATTAAATTCCCATACCACCGCCAAAGGGACTTCCCTCTGGACCTTGGCCATGACTACCGCCAGGCCCTCCTTTAGATCCTCCATGTTGCCCGTGACCACCTTTTCCAAAACCAAAACCGCCAAATAAGTCATCTCCTAGTACTTCTTTCAACTTATCTGAATCTTTCTCATTGATTTCATCAACAAGTTCTCGTGTCGTTTTATCTTTCGTTGAGACATCAAGCTCTTTCGCTAATTCTTCCACTTTTTTCTCTTTTACTTCTTCTGCAATTTCTCGAATCATTTTTCCATCAATCGAAATATTAAACTCTTTGGCATCTTTTTTAACCTTTGCCGTATAAACTTCTTGAGCTATTTGATTGATTTCTTTTCCTTCAATGCTAATTCCAAGCTTCTTAGCCTCTTGTTTTACGGCTGCAGTAAACACTTCTTGAGACAAAGTGGTGAGGTCCTTTCCATCTGTAGATACTCCTAATTCTTTTGCCTTCTTATATAATTGAGCTTGTCTAATATCTTTTATTAATGTTTGAGCATCCTTATTTTCAGTCGTAACACCTAGCTCCTTCGCTTCTTTCGTAAGCTTTGCTAGTCTAATTTCTTCATGGAGAGTTTGTTCATCCTTTCCATCTGTTTTAATTCCTAGGTCTTTTGCTTCATTCTTTATTTTTGCTAGTCTAACTTCTTGAGCAAGTGTATTTAGATCCTTATTCGTGGTTTCAATTCCTAATTTTTTTGCCTCATTCTTGATCATAACTTCTTTAATTTCTTCGATTAATGTTTCAGCATCTTTTCCGCTTGTGTCAATTCCTAATTCCTTTGCTTTTGCTAGTAATTCTTCAGAGTTTCCTGCAAAAAATCCTCTTTCACCAAAACCCTTCCCCTTATGTCCCCACATGAAGTTTTCCACTTTACTATCTGTACCGTTCGTAATTGTATTATTAGCAAACGATGAAGTAGCATAACCTCCAAGCAATAAAACTCCTGCAATTGATAAACCGATTACTGACTTTTTCATTGAGAATCCTCCAAAGTTTTTTAAAATTTAGGTTCTGAAGATCCTTGAACCTTGTACTTTAACTTTAAAGCCCAAATAAGTCAGCAAAATGTCAAAGTGAAATTTTTATAAAATTATTCTTTTTATAAACATCCACTTAAATAAAAAGGTTTATCAAATTAATGAAAGATAAATGTGTCAGTTATATGTTTAAACAAAAAAAGCTAATTATTTCTCCGGCTTTTTAACTTCTATTCATTGTTCATCTAATATTCACCTTAAGATCCTATTAATTTCTCACAAAGTAAAAGACAAGTACCTTCTATGTACCTTTCAACATCTTTGAATATAATTTTGAATCTTTTATTTTTTTTAATTTCACCAATAACTTTTCTGTAGCAAATGAAAAACCAAAGCTCTTGACTTAAGTCAATGCGATCTTTCACTGCTTGAATTACAATACTCATAAACTTAAAGAGAGGTTTATTATGACAACACGTAGGAATGATCAAAATACTCAACATTCATCTGCAATAATTGCTGGTATATCCTTACTTATCATGACTATTGCGGCTTTTTTCTCATATGGTTATGTTCACAATTCATTAGTAGTTAGAGGAGATTCTGCTTCGACATTAAAAAACATCCAAGCATCAATTTCATTATTTGATCTCGAGATACTTGGATGGTTAGTGATTATTATTTTAGATATAATCGTTTCATGATATCACAGGAACATCCAATACTATTTCCCCAAGTTCTGTTTCACTTAAATCGGTAAACCGTTTCATATAATTTATGAGGATATCTTTCATACCATTTTCCTCTCGAAATATTTTTAGATTCACCCATTTTCAGTATATCAAGTTCTACAACATTTCATCAATTTTCCTTTGAAAAGGAAATGACTGTCTCTTTCTCATCATACATCCATTGTTAGATGGCAATATGGTATGGTTTGAATAAAGATAGGATCTTCAAGGAGATCAATTGACCCTGTTAAATGAAATCATCTTTATCACTTCAGTTCTATTATTTATCCTAACTTAATTCTAGTTAGTACTCCTCGTTTGTCAATACTTAGAAAACGCCGAAAAAACCTTCAGTATTTGCTGAAGATTTGGAACTTATACTAATCCTTGTATTCGTTACACCTGTTTTGTTCCGCCAATAGAATCAATATTAGTTGTACAGCATGATTAATTTGTCTGTTTAGATATCGCCCCAAAATATTCTACAACTAGCTCACGGAATTCCAGAGCAGCCCGCGAAATGTACCGACTCCTGTTCCATAATAAAGCTATCTCCCGTTCTAATTCGTGATTCTCTACTCGGAGATATGCGATATGTTCCCGTGGATTCCTTGCCGAGCTTGGTATGAAGGCTATGCCTATTTCTACTTCCACAAGAGTGCTTAGCCTTGCAGGTTCATCTCCTTCATATACATATTCAGGTATAAATCCAACAGATTTGGCATTATCTAATGGAATTTGACGTATAAAATTGAATTATAAAAATTATTGACACTCCAGTTAAGTGGAGTGTTTATAATCACTAATAACCAAGTAACACTATATGAATTATAAAATTAGGAGGTATATCGTGAAAAAAATTTTTTTAATCAGTGCAGTTGCATTATTTTTTTTAATCGCGGGATGTTCAAGTAACACAAGTTCCTTGGAATCGAAAAATCTTGAAAAAACAAAAGTAATTCTAGATTGGACACCAAATACAAATCATACAGGGATGTATGTTGCACTTGATAAAGGTTATTACAAAGATGCTGGATTAGATGTTGAGATCTCACAACCTGCGCAAGGAACTGCAGCAACATTAGTTGCATCAGGTAAAGGTGATTTTGGTGTTAGCTTCCAAGAAGATGTCACCTATGCGTTAACAAGTGACAATCCATTACCTATTAAAGCCATAGCTACTATTATTCAGCATAATACATCAGGTTTTGCTTCACCTGTTCATAAAAAAATTAAGACGGTTAAAGACTTTGAAGGAAAAGTTTATGGTGGCTGGGGTTCTCCCTCCGAAACAGCAATCCTGCAATCGGTGATGAAGGATAACCATGCAAATTTTAATAAGTTAAAAATTGTAAATATAGGGAATGATGATTTTTTCGCAGCAACAAAAACGAATTCAGATATCGGCTGGATTTTCGAAGGTTGGACTGGTATAGAAGCAAAACTTAAAGGAATTGAATTAAATTATATCCCGTTAACAAGTTTTAATAAATCACTAGATTATTATACTCCGCTATTAATTTCGAATAATGAGTTAATCGAGAATAATCCGAAGAAAGTAAAAGCCTTTGTGCAAGCAACAAGTAGAGGCTATGAATATGCGATTAAACATCCAAAAGAAAGTGCTGAAATTCTATTGAATTATGCGCCAGAAATCAACAAAGAATTGGCAATCGAGAGCCAAAAGTTTTTATCAGATAAATACCAAGCGGAAGCAAGTGAATGGGGAATCATGAAAGCTGACGTCTGGACAAACTATGCAAAATTTATGAAAGAAAATCATTTGATCAAGAAAAATTTAAACGTGAATGACGCATTTACGAACGAATTTCTACCTGGTCAATAAAGAGGAGGGTTAGACATTGAGACACATCAAAGTAATGTTAGAATACTTTCATCCTTGGACAAACTCTGCTGGATTTTATTATGCACGTGAACAAGGCTGGTATCGAGAAATTAGGTTAGAAATAGATTTTGTATGTTATGACCCTTATCGAGGAGACACGCTATCGTATTTGTATCGAAATGAAGTGGATTTTGGCATATTTCCAACGAATCGTTTGTTCGTTTATCGTGAAAAATCCCCCATTGTGAAAGGAATTGCAGCTATTAATCATACAGGGATGGAAGCCATTCAAACCATTAAAAGTACTGAAATTAAAAGGCCTGCCGATTTATCTGGAAAGCGTATTGCGATGAATCCCTCTCCCCGTGGTCTAGCAATGGTCAAATATTTAATTGAGCAAGATGGTGGAAAACCAGAGTTTGAAGTAGTAAATGCAGGTTATAGAGAACTGGAAGCGATTGACTTAGCAAATGGGGTAGCAGATGCAACATTTGGCAGTTATTGGGCTTGGGAATTACAGCTTCATTCAACAATTCCACATGACGAACGAATTATTTGGCCAGTCGATTCGATAGGTGCACCTAAATACCATAGTTATCTACTAGGCACGCAAGAAAAATTGATTAATCAAGATCCAGAACTTATCAGACAGTTTCTAGAGGTGACAGAAAGAGGATTCCTCGCCGTAGCAAAAGAACCGTTAATAGCTGCTTCTATCTATGAAAAAATCATTCCCTATTTCCCAAGTTATTTAGTGGAGTGCTCCCTTCCACTCATTGCACCAACTTGGTTAAATAATGGGCAATGGGGAGAGCAGCGAGAGGAGATCATGAAAGAGTACTCCGATTGGCTCGTACGATATCAGATTTTAGATGACCCGGATGGCTGGAAAACTGCTTATACAAATCATTTACTTCCTAAAAGGAGCATAGTGTAATGGCTAATAAAGAAATGAATGTAAAAAGTCACGGGATGACGATAGATTTAGTGGAACCTACTTGGATGATGATAACAATCGAGGAAATAGAAGCATTGCTTCTATTTTACCCTCAATTTAAGAAAGCGGAGAAATTAGTTTGGCATAGTCCACGGCCATTTTCCAGTGCAGTCATCAGCGTGATCGACGGTAAACGTTATTTCATAAAACGGCATGCACAAAATGTACGAAATGTGGAAGGATTATTAGAGGAACATGGAATTCTTCACTATTTACAAACGCAGGGTTTGCCGGTTAGTAAAATAGTGGAGGGTGTGCATAAGCAAACCGCTTTTTCATTACATGAATGGACATATGAAATACATGCATTAGGAAGTGGAATAGATTTATATAAAGATGCTATCTCTTGGTCACCTTTTTATTCTGAGCATCACGCTTACTCAGCTGGAAAAACATTAGCCTCCATGCATGTTGCTCTCAAAAATTACACAGCAGAAAAACGTAAGGTTCGTCCGTTAGTTTCTTGCTTTGAAATTTGGAATACAGGGGATCCAATTGCAGCTGCAGAGAAATTTATGATTCATCGCCCCGGTTTGGCAAATTACTTAAACCAACGCAAGTGGAAAGAAGATTTCCAAAATATATTGTTCCCTTATTATAAAAAGTTTTATCCTTTTGCATCATGCTTAGATCCTATTTGGACGCATAATGATTGGCATGCTTCCAATTTATTATGGACGGACCAATCCGATTATGCAGAAGTATCGATGATTTTAGATTTTGGTCTAAGCAATGTAACAAGTGCTGTGTTTGACTTAGCAACAGCGATTGAAAGAAATATTGTTGAATGGTTGGCAATAGATTCATATCAAAAACAAATTGTTCATTATCAATCATTGAAAGCGTTGCTGGCAGGGTATTTATCTATTCGGCCACTCACACAGGACGAACAAAATGCACTAGTCACGATTTTACCGATTGTACATACAGATTATGCACTAAGTGAAATCGATTATTTTGTACGAATGACAAAATCACAGAGGGACGCAGATTTGGCATATGATGACTATTTGCTAGGCCACGCAAAATGGTTCCAAACGGAAGAAGGGAAAAAGCTGCTGCAGAAATTAAAAGAATACCTACCGTAAAACAGCAAGGAATAGGAGAATATGCTAGGTTTTAAAAAAAGTTTTGACAAAAATATAAGATAAGGATAGATTATTAACTATTCCTATAAAAATACTATGTTTTAATATTACAAGTACAAAAACATTTGATATAGCGATGGTAAAGGAAGGAATCAATGTGACTGTTTTACAACGTATTGAGAATAAAATATATCCAATAACAACCATAATTTTATTATTAGTGGTTTGGCAATTTGTCGTCGTTTTTTGGCATATTCCCAAATTCATATTGCCTTCACCGATAAAGGTTATCCAAGCATTGATGGTAAATTTTCCGGTTATTTTAGACCACACAGAAGTCACATTGCTTGAATCTGTGATCGGGTTCAATATTTCTATCTTACTGGCTTTCTTATTAAGTATTCTAATGGATAACTATCCAATTATTAAAAAGTCAATATATCCATTAATGATTGTCTCTCAAACAGTGCCTACGATTGCCATTACTCCCATTATTATGATTTGGTTTGGCTTTGGAATGCTGCCGAAAGTGCTATTGATCGTGTTAGTATGTTTCTTTCCCATTGCCGTAAGCTTGGTGGATGGATTTGAAAAAGTAGACCGAGAGTATATGAATCTATTTAAAACGATGAAAGCAAACAAATTACAAACATTTTTGCACTTAAAGCTTCCTTATGCCATGGTCCATTTCTTTTCCGGTTTAAAAATAGCGGCAACTTATATGGTAATGACGACGATTATTAGTGAATGGCAAGGGGGAGTGAAAGGGATTGGTGTTTACATGGTTCGCGCAAAGAGTGCCTACGCCCTTGACCAATTGTTTGCTTCTATTTTGGTTATTGTAATCATCAGTCTTATCTTTATTTATCTAGTGGAGCTATGTTCAAAAAAAGTAACCCATTGGAAGCAAAGAGGTGTATAAATCCATGGAAAAAAAGCATTCTTTAGTGAAAACAGATGTGAGTATATTGCTTGAACAGATAGAAAAAAGCTACGGTGACACAAAAATATTAAGCGATGTTTCAATCCATGTAAAACAAGGCGAGTTGGTTACTATACTCGGTCCAAGTGGATGCGGTAAAAGTACGATATTTAATTTAATCTCAGGTCTGCAAAAGGCTGATGATGGTATTTTGCAAGTAAAAGAAGCAATTGGTTATATGCAGCAAAAAGACTTGCTGCTTCCATGGAAAAATATTATCGATAACATTGTACTACCACTAGATTTGCAGGGAAGAAACAAAAAAGAATCACGAGATCGAGCACTTGCTTTAATGGATAAAGTAGGATTAAGCGGATATGAAAATAAATATCCTGCAGAACTATCTGGTGGAATGCGCCAGCGGGCTAATTTCTTACGCACCTTTATTTCGTCCCAGAAAATTTTGCTGTTAGATGAACCATTTGGAGCACTTGACTCCATTACAAAAGGGAAAATGCAAAGATGGCTGCTAGATATAAAGGAAGCATTTGATATCACGATATTGTTCATTACCCATGATATTGAAGAGGCTATTTTGTTATCAGATCGTATTTATGTTCTATCGACGAAGCCAGCCAAAATAAAGAAAGAATTTAAAGTAGACTTTTTCCAAAAAAACAAGAAACAAAGGTTTACATCCGAAAAAATGTTGTATTTGAAAAATGAAATTCTCTTATTGTTATAAATAGCAGAAGGATGTGATGGATGGTGGAGCTATTTACGATTGGAAAAGTATCAAAAGAATGTTATATCCCCATACGGACATTACGATATTATGATGAAATCGGTTTGTTAAAGCCAGAGAAAGTTTCATCTGAAAATAACTATCGGTATTATACCCGTGAGCAAATTCAAAAAATACCTTTAATAAAGTATTATAAGGAGCTTGGATTTAAGCTGGAGGATATTAAAGCATTGTTAAGCCATCAACAATTACATTCACTAGATGACTATTTTAAGAAAGAAATAAGAGAAGTAGAATCTGAAATGAGGCGATTGAAGCAAAGACATTTTGCTATGAGCCAGTGGCGGCTCTTGCTTAAGCAAGGTCAATCTGCTTCTTGTGAAACAGACTACGACAAATTAAATATACATTGTATGACCATGCCAACTTATCAAACGGTCTCTTTTCGGTATTCATGTGAAACTATTATCAATAAGGATATTGAGTCGTACTTTAGCAATGCCTTTGTAGAATATTGTCATGCCCATAACTATTATACATATGGACCATTTATGCTTTATTTTGAAAATATTCAGCAGCGAATAGATAATAATGTTTTAACAGTTCAGTGTCACTCCACTGTTATAGATATGGAAGATACAGAATCAACCGCTGTTATTGGAGGTTTTCCTGTCCTTTCTGTCGTTTATAAAGGAAGCTATGATAAGCTCCCGAAAATCTATGAAAATATGCGGCGATGGGCGGAGAATCAACAAATTCGCCTGCAAAATCAGTCGTTTGAGCGCTATATTATTGATCATTGGTCCACAACGGACTCTAAAGAGTATGTTACGGAAATTATCATACCTATCGTTCAGGAGGGTTAAGCATTGAATCATATTGTTTCATTAGAAGAAGCTCATAAAAAATTACATGATGAAAATGTTGTTTTTATGGATGTACAATTCACCTTTGGAAAATCAGAGCTAGGAGATTCATATTATCAAAAACAGCATATTCCAGGGGCTGTTTATTTTCATTTAGATAGAGATCTATCAGGCCCTATTTTAGAACATGGCGGCAGGCATCCTATCCCAGATGCCTCTATCTTTGCGAAAAAACTATCTTTGGCAGGGATTGATAATGACACGGAAGTATTTGTATATGATAATACAGGCGGTGCTACTGCCGCACGTTTATGGTGGCTATTAAAATATTTTGGGCATCAGAAGGTTTCCGTACTCGAACACCCCCTTCAAAAATGGGTGGAACGTGGTTTTGAAGTGACTAGCGAACCCTCAACACCAACTTCGAAAGTATATATACCGAAAATTCAACCGAATACTACCGTTTCGATGGAAAATATTTTACAACATTTAGGCAGTTCTGAGCGCATTTTGATAGATGCAAGAACCAATGATGTGTACTCTGGTGAAAAGAAAACAAAGTATCCAAAAATAGGGCATATTCCAGGGGCTGTGAATATATTTTGGGAAGAGGTATTAAATGATCAATTAGCTTTCAAAAGTCCCGAAGAATTACAAGCCGTTTTTAAGCATGTACCAAGAGATAAAGAGATCGTTGTTTATTGCGGTGCAGGAGTTACCGCTTGTGCTAATGTGTTAGCTTTATATCAATTAGGCTACGAAAATGTAAAGTTATATGTTGGCAGTTGGGGAGATTGGGCAAGCTATAAACATACCCCCACCGAAATTGAAAAAAAGTATAATCCGCACAGGATTTAGTGTCCTGGATTTGCAGATGCATAAAGATCGGTCAACATTAGCATTGTATTTGTAGATACAGATTAAAATCTTAAGATTGGACAATTAATCATTGATTGTCCAATCATTAAATAAATATATACTTTTAGCCCTAAAGTTTCCCTCTACTTATGGTAAGGTTCTCCGAACAAAACATAATAACATGGTTAATTTTGAACACAAAGCATTCATATCTATATAGCATTTTCCCACAATCTTGTTGTGGGTTATATTTTTTCCTCAATATTGACTTCATTCAAAAAGCTTATTTTGGATAACTAATAATAAATTACTTATTTCCTGCTTCATATTCAAATTTAGACAAAATTATTAATTTTTGTTTTATAAAGCCCCTCTATTATGGTATCTAGCTGTTATGTCCAAGCTCACTTATTCCTTTTCCATATACTAATTAAAAAAGGAGGTGAGAAAATGAGTAAAAATAAAAATAGCTCTTCACACAAGGATGAAGAGAAAGTGAGTAATAATAAGCATAGCTCTTTATATACAGAGGAAACCAAAATAGGCGTGGCGCACCAAGAGTGTATTGACCGTGCTTATCGTTTTCCCATATTTTTAAGTACAACCACTCATTTAAATAACAACCAACAACGGTTTCTAAACCGTCTAATTTTAGAAATTGAGAATGCTTTGCTTTTTCCGCGTACATTACCTTTAAGCGAAAGTTATCCCGAGTCCATTTTAACTGATATTCGTCGGTTAGTTTCATCAAGCTATGGAATGTTGGCAGTAAACCTTCGTCGTTTTAAAATTCAAACAGTTGACGTAAATGCAGGACCCCTTCCGCCATCCACTCTTGCCTATATGATGTTTCTTAAAAATAAAATAGGGACCCAATGTTATAACTGTCCCTATTTATTGATAGTATATCATTTTACTTTATTGATTTTTTTACTCGCGATTACTTACTCTAACGTTAGTCAAACAAGGTGATTTATTTGTTAGTAATTCTATCATCTGTTTGAGCATCTACTGAAACACGCTTGCCTATTCCAAAAGCGTAAAAACTAATGACAACGATACCTAGGAAAACAATCCCTGCAATAAGCGACATTCGTGTATCATCATTAATCCACATGCCGATTAATACCATAATTAAAAAGATAATGGTTAAGTAGTTTGTCACCGGTGCAAAAGGCATTTTGAATGGGTGATTGTCTATTTCTGCTCCTTTTATTTTTCTGAATCGAATTTGACTAATCAGAATAACAAACCACGGAATCATACCAGGGAGTACACTTGCACTGTATACATACACAAATAAATTTACTGGTGCAATATAACTTAAAATAACGCCTATTGCTAAACCAACTAACACACCAATCGTACCGAATAAAGGCACACCGTTATTCGATAGTTTCAAAAAGAATTTTGGTGCTTGTCCATTCATTGCCAATGTATAAAGCATCCGCCCCGCACTATAAATACCACTATTACATCCAGACATTGCAGCTGTGATGACGACAAAGTTAATAAGCCCTGCTGCTGCTGTAATACCAACCTTCGCAAAAGTTGCAACAAACGGACTGCCAATTGAATCTAGTTGATCCCAAGGGTAAACTGTTACAATAATAAAAATTGCACCAATATAGAAGATTAAAATACGCCAAATAATACTTTGAATCGCTTTAGACAACGTTTTTTGCGGGTCTTTTGCTTCACCAGCTGTAATCCCAATCAGTTCGACACCTTGATAAGCTGCAATAACTAGTGATAGAGCAAAGAAGAACCCTGACCAGCCACCAGCAAAAAAGCCACCATTTTTCCAAAGGTTAGATACTCCGATAGCGTCTCCTCCGTTTCCAAATCCGAAGAAAATCAGACCAATCCCAGCAGCAATCATCAATACAATTGTTACGATTTTAATCATCGCAAACCAAAATTCAAATTCACCAAATGATTTAACAGAAATTAAGTTCGCTAAACCAAGTATCACCATTGCGATGATACCAGGTATCCAAGTGGGTAAATCTGGAAACCAGTACTTCATGTATGTCCCAACTGCAATAATTTCTGCCATCCCAACAATAACCCATTGGAACCAGTTACTCCATGCTGTCATATAGCCTGCTAATGGATGAATGTACTTATGGCCAAAGGTCGCAAATGAACCCGTACTTGGCTCTACATACAACATTTCCCCCATTGCACGCATAATAAAAAATATAAAAATCCCTGAGATTGCATAAGCGAGCAGTACTGACGGACCGGTCCATTGAATCGTACTAGCCGAACCCATAAATAAACCAACACCAATTGTACCCCCTAAAGCAATCATCTGAATATGACGTGCTTCCAAGCCTCTCTTCAATTCTTTGTGTGTCAATCGATTTCCTCCTCTTACACCATTAATTGCCGCCATTTCAAATAAAACTAAAACAATCTCTATTCGTTATTGAAATGATGAAGCTATCGTCCTTTTTTCAATCTATCTTAAAAGGTCCCTCCTGGAATTATTCATTCCTTGTTTATATAACACCTGAATTACTATCTTATAATAATAAAATCCACTAAAAAACACAAATGTACTTCCATTAAAAACACTTATTAATATTTATTGATTAAATACATACATTGAAATTTTAATAATTTTTTATTTTAAATTAAGTTGGTTTCCTAGTCTTAGAGCAAATGGGAAAGATGTCTCCATGTAACAGCTAATTCGCTTTTGGACATTGAAATGTTTCGCCTTTTTGAAAATTCCGAACTGCCTAATCACTCTCTTGCTCTAATATATTGTACGTTCTCTTATTGCTATGGCTAACTCCTAAATAAGGTGTTAAAATAGACGAAATTCATCTAGAAGGAGCATAAGTATGCAACAAAAAATATCATTTTATACCTATGCCATCATTGGCACGATGCTGTTCGGAATGTTCTTTGGCGCGGGAAATTTAATTTTCCCGATCCAAATGGGGCAACTCGCTGGCACGAATTTTTGGCCGGCATTAATAGGCTTCCTCATAACCGCAATCGGACTGCCATTTATGGGGATTTTAGCATTTGGTTTATCCGGGAGTAATGGATTACGTCATTTAGCAGGTCGAATCCATCCACTATTTGGAGTCGTTTTCGCCGTGGCACTATACTTAACTATTGGACCGTTTTTTGCAATTCCACGGACAGCAACGGTTCCTTTCGTGGTCGGTTTTGAACCGTATATCAATCCAGTGCATGGCAGTTTATATCTCGGGCTCTTTAGCTTTGTGTTTTTTGCGGTTGTCTATTATTTCTCTTTGAATCCAGCAAAAATTATCGACTATATCGGCAAATATTTAACCCCTGCGTTTTTAGTGTTTTTATTCATCTTAATTTTCATTGCCATCGTCAAACCGATGGGTCACTTCGGTAAGCCAATTGGTGACTATAGCGGTTTGGCCTTTATAACGGGCTTTAAAGAAGGCTATAACACGATGGATGCTCTTGCGTCACTCGCATTCGGCATTGTTGTCATACAGGCGATTAAGGGACAAGGCATCACCAATCCGAAAGAGATCGCGAAAACCACTTGGAAATCAGGCATTTTCGCCATGGTACTGATGATGCTGATTTACGGACTCATTACCTATATGGGGGCATCGAGCGTATTGGCCATCGGGACATACGATAATGGCGGTTTAATCTTTGCTGCAGTGGCTCAACATTATTTCGGATCATTCGGCTCCATTTTATTGGCAATTATTATCGTACTCGCTTGTTTAAAAACGAGCATCGGACTTATTACGTCTTGCAGCGAGTTTTTTAATCATATATTTCCAAAAGTAAGCTATAAATTGTTCGTTCTGGTACTATGTCTTATGTCATTTTTCATTGCCAACTTCGGTCTAAACAATATCATTCAATATGCGGTACCCGTATTAATGTTACTGTATCCTTTATCCATTGTTCTGATCTTATTAGCCCTTTGTTCATCTTTATTCGGCCATAAGCAGAGTGTTTACGTAACCACAATGTTCTTCACTTTTTGTGTAAGCTTCTTCGACGGCTATAGCACGTTAGTCGACAGTTTACCAAGCGCGTCTCTCTCTTTGTTCGAATCCATTAAATTATTCTACATGGATAATTTACCACTTTACGATATTGGGCTTGGCTGGATTTTACCAGCTCTAATTGGTGCGTTTATCAGTTTTTTATGGCCAACGAGTGCTAAAAAAACTGCTGTTCAATAATGCTAAGTAGGAACCGGCTTAGAATAATTCCTAAGCTGGTTCCTACTTTTCTATTCTCCGTAATCATAATTCCTCGTGTAAAAACCTCATTTACTTATGGTACGGTTCACCGAATGTCACCAAATAACATAATTTAATTAGAGAATAAAGTATATATA
This sequence comes from Bacillus sp. 03113, assembly GCF_006546985.1. Lineage (GTDB taxonomy): Bacteria > Bacillota > Bacilli > Bacillales > Cytobacillaceae > VATK01. The sequence continues at coordinate 28,544 of NZ_VATK01000001.1, read as the reverse complement.
ATTGTTTGAAAACAAAAGACCACTTATTCTAAATATATAGCTAATAACTATACTAAAACTTACTGATATTTAACAAAACAGTCTCTTTTGGAAGGAAAGGGACTGTTTTTTATTCCATTAATAAATAAAATATATACAAATTGCAACAATATATTATGTCTTCTAGTTTGAATACCCTCTTTTTAACTTTAATAATGAAAATAAGCCAAAACTATGCAACTCTGTATAAAAAGCTGCATAATATCGGCTCTAAGGATTTTATACGTTATAGAAGATTAGCTTTTCGTTACATTAACAGAGCCTTTCTAATTAAAAAGTATAGGAAAAGTAAATGTAACGAAAGCTGCCCAAAGTCCGTAGACCGGCAAATACTTAGTAACGGCATCTTGGATAGTTGAAGGTCCGGATTTGTTTTGTAGAAAACGCATATAGGAGAGCATAATCCAAATTAGATTTGCCCAGATAAGTATGTTTACTCCTAAAACAGCAAGTCTATTAGGCGTAATCCCATAAGAAGAAAGTCTGAACACGATGGCTGACAAAGCCACACTGTCAATGATAAGCGCAAGAACAATTAAGGCAAAATTTATATAATCTGAAATGTTCTTTTTCTCGTCTGAGTCGCTCTCGGTAATGGAGAATATGGTAACAGCCAATACACCAAGGAGTATTCCGTTGAAGGCTATCAGGAAATTGCGGTCCAAGAATGGATTTTTTCCGACCCATATAACCGTTATAAGATAGACCAACAATGTGACCAGGACAAGAGGACTAAAAATTTTAGCTATATATGGTGTAATATTCTTAGCAAGTTTAAGATTCATTGATACCAGGTATGCAGCCACAATAGCGAGCGCGGCAGCACCAAATAAAACGACATTGCTAAAATAGAAGTCTTCTATATCCAAGCCAACAAAGCTAAATAACTTCATGGTTAATGCTGCTAGTACCATTCCGCTAACTGCCATGCTGGCGTAGAGAATACAATATTCCAAATTAAATTTAATATAGGCTAATCTTGTACTGCCTTTTGAATATTCATTCCCTGTAAATGCAAGCCCTACCAATACCCATAAGAATATGGGAAGGTGTAAATAAGCAAGGATAATACTGTCTTTATAATTTAATGGCAGCATATTAAGATAAAACCCGGAAATTAGGAACAACGCTGCAAGGGAATAAATAACACTTTTTTTCGGAGTATTATTGCAAACAAAATAGGCAGCAATAAAGGGAATTATACCAAAAGCCAGGTTAATTGGGGCAATTGCTTCCTGTTCGACAAAATGGAAAATGATCCTGGTGCTTATCCCGGCCAGAATGGCTAAAATGCCCATGAATAAGAAACCTTTTTGAAGCAAGGAAGATTTTTCTGTATTTGCCGTCTCCTTGAAATGCAATCTTTCATACCAAACGCCAAGAATCTGAGAATCAGGATTTTGTTCCCATGCGTGTGAGAATGACTTTTTAAAAGTTTTCGGGTCTTTTCTATACATTCTCTCCAGCTCATGAGGGTTAGCAATATTTTCAATAATCAAATTGTTAATGTCCATAGTTATACCTCCCTTAATAATTGTTATATTAAGTTTCCTCAATATGTTTAACTGTCTTCATCACTTTTGTATTCTAAAATATCTCCAGGCTGACATTCTAAAGCCTTACAAATTGATTCTAAAGTGGATAATCGAATCGCTTTTGCCTTTCCATTTTTCAATATAGAAAGGTTAGCCATTGTTATTCCAACCTTCTCCGAAAGTTCCGTTACGCTCATTTTCCTTTTTGCTAACATCACATCAATATTGATTATAATTGCCATTGTTATTCACCTCAGACCGTTAACTCATTTTCTGATTTGATATTAATTGCTTCTTGTAAAAGTTTTTGGAGAACAGCTGCAAAGACTGCGATAACCATCGAAGAAAAAGGAACAACCAATCCGACAAAGATAACTCCTGGTGAGTCGTCTACTTCCGCAAAGATATAGAAGAGCGGCCAAACTAGCACATGCAAAATACTGATTGTGATGGCACAGTATTTGATTTTCTTTAAAGCTTTTACAGATAAATCAGAGAAAGCTTTATTTTTGTCAATATAGCGTAAGAGTTTGAAAGCCTGATACAAAGCAAAGTAAAAAGGTATCGCCGATGCATCAAAGGCGATGAAAACGAGATATTTTATAAAAGCAAACTCTGGAAGCAATTTTGCTGCAAGATTCGCCATCTCAGGCACCAAAAAGATGCACAGAGCAAGAACTGGGACTCCTAAAAGAATAACAGCTATTTTTAAAAACAACGTTGTTACTTTTTCCATAAAAAGCACCTCACTTATTTACTCTGATTTTGATTTTAATATATATTTTATCGTTTTACAATAAAATTTTGTTAATTTGAATAACATTTTTATTGTATGTTTTTGTTTTAAGCAAAAATAAAAAGCATTCCTCATTCAAAGAAATGCTCTATAACTTTAAACCATTAAATTTATAACTTGTACAGCTAACCTGCCCTTTTTCTAAGATTCTCATCATTCATGTAGTCTTTAATATAATTTAATTCATTCAATGTTTTTACTCCCTTAACTAATAACCATTATTGTTGGTCTTCGAGTTGCAGATGTCTTTATATTCTATCAACAATGAGATATTCCTTGCTTCATGATCCTGTTCCTTTAACTTAGTTTCGGATATTATTTAAAGCATTGTATATCTTATGGATGGAACATATTGTAAAATATTACTTCTAACTGTATATACACAAATAAAGCACTCCCTAAACAGTAAGTGCTTAAACAATATCTTTATAAACTGTATGCTTACTTATGATACGGTTCCCCTCGATTAATCCGAAACGCCCGATACACCTGCTCCACCAATATCAACCTCATCAACTGATGAGGAAATGTCATTTTCGAAAATGACAGCTTTTCATCTGCTCTTTTTAATACTTCATTGCTTAAGCCTAAAGAGCCACCAATCACAAAAGCTACTTTGCTTTTGCCATAGGTGGCGAGTTTGTCTAATGTATCAGCCAGCTCTTCGGAGGATTTCATTTTTCCTTCGATCGCTAAAGCAATAACATGAGCGTCTGGATTGATTTTGGCTAAAATTCTTTCGGCTTCTTTTTGTTTTACCTGTTCCATTTCTACAGCACTTAGCTCTTCTGGTGCTTTTTCATCTGCTACTTCGATCAGTTCGATCTTGGCATAACTTGATAGTCTTTTCACGTATTCTTCGATTCCTTGCTTTAAATATTTTTCTTTAAGCTTTCCAACCGAAATGATTGAGATATTCACAATTCATCCTCACTTTACAAACAATTTACAAACAACATATCCACAGAAGTTATCCACATGTCCACATTATCTATCCACATCTTGTATGAGATCACTCGTTCCCTACCATATATACAGCTGGATTTTCGCAATATCCACAGGGTGTTGATAACTTTTCATCTTCCTCTATCTTCTCTAAACGAGGGAAAGTTTCATATTCATCAACCACTGTATCTATAGCTATATCAACGTGTTCAGCACAACAATAGATCATTTTCACCGTCTCCTTTTTCGTCGTAAAATTCTCACTATTTCCACTTGTCTGTGGATAACTTCAAGTAAAAAAGATATCCACAACATTCTATACCATCATACCATTTAATCACTTTTACTTCTATTTAGTCTAAAGTTATCCACTTGTTAATAAGAAAAACACAGGCATCCAAATCCGCATTTAACACAAAAAAAACAGAAAGGCTACACATATCACCTTTCTGCTTAATAGTCCTATGATATTCCTTCAACTAAATTTAATGTTGCTTCCTGAAGCTGACCATCTCGATAAAACTTCACCGTCATTTGGTCGCCTGCTTTTTTCTTTGTATAAAGATGCTTTCTTAGAGCGATCACATCTAAAATAGGGTCTCCATCTAGCTCAACAATGACATCGAGCTCTTTTAGCCCTGCTTCTGAAGCTGGTCCGTTAGGAAGGACTTGTTTCACAGCGACACCATTTTTTAAATCCTTTGGCAACTTCAATGCTTCCTGTTGATAGTAGGCTGGAATTTCATTAACCGATTGCAGTTCAACGCCCATATATGGTCGCTTTACTTCTCCAAAATTCTCTAAATCCTTTATAATCGGCCGTGCAGAATTAATTGGAATCGCGAGTCCTATTCCTTCAACCTCTTGCTGGGCAATTTTCATGGAATTAATGCCGATGACTTGTCCATTAATATTGACTAATGCCCCGCCGCTATTCCCTGGGTTGATGGCTGCATCGGTTTGCAATACCTCAGCCTGCCAATCAACAATTCCATCTTGATCAATGTCTACTGGTATGGCTCGCTCCACCCCTGATACAATTCCTTGCGTTACAGATCCTGAAAAGGTTAAACCAAGCGGATTTCCAATCGCAATAACCGGTTCGCCAGCCTTTAACAAATCGGAGTTTCCAAACTCAGCAATCTTTTTTACAGATCCAGCATCAATTTCAATAACAGCAAGATCAGTCCAAACATCACTGCCCTTCAAGGCTGCCGGTGCTTTTGTTCCATCTGCAAGTGTAACCTCCAGCTCAGTAGCTCCTTGAACAACATGATGGTTTGTAACAATATAGGCTTTTCCATCCGCTTTTTTATAAATGACACCTGAGCCTGTCCCTGCTTCTTGATTCCCATTCTCTGCCCAAAAGCTAGTCGATTGAATGTTTGTAATTCCTACAACCGCATCCGCTGCTTTATCTACCGCATTTGTGACATTTGATTCTACATTCAACGAAACATTTTTTGTAATTTGCTGCTGACCGTTTCCTTCAACAGTTGGTACATTTTGCTTTGGCTGAACCGAATAAGGGAGGAGGTTTAATTCAGACAGTTTTGGTACGACGGTCATAACTAAGATCGCACCGATTAAAACACCTGTTAATCCGGCAAAAAAATACCCGCCTCTGCTTTTTCTTTGCCTGTAGCGACGTTCATTTTCATCCTCATAATAACCCAATGACATCCATCCTTTCTGTTCGAGAACGATTGTTTAGAGTTATTCTTCCATTATACCCATTATGATTATACTCAATTACACTTTAAATAGTGTATCGTTAAACCGCTGTTAAAGGCGTTGGAATTTTCGGATCTGTATCATAGAGTCTGATCTGCTCTCCAACGACAATTCCTCTGCTTTCGAGCGTTTGCGAGACTGACATTCTAGCTAAATCCTTTAGATTATTATCTTGGCTTAAATGAGCTAAATAGATTCTTTTTGTTTGATCCCCGATAACATCGCTCATCGCAAGGGCAGCATCTTCATTGGATACGTGGCCAACATCGCTTAATATTCTTCGTTTAATGTTCCATGGGTAGCGGCCCATTCTGAGCATTTGAACATCATGATTGCTTTCAAATACGTAGGCATGAGCGTTCGAAATCAGCCCCTTCATTCGTTCACTCACATAGCCCGTATCGGTAATAATGACGAACTTCTTTCCACCTGAATGGAATGTAAAAAACATCGGTTCGGCAGCATCGTGAGAAACACCAAATGATTCGATGCTTAATGAACCAAAGCTTTTGACTGTTTCCATCTCAAACGTAAATTTTTGATCCAGCGGTATATCGCCAATTAAGCTCTCCATCGCTCTCCACGTTTTTTCATTCGCGTAAATCGGCAATTGATATTTTCGTGCCGCTACTCCGACTCCCTTAATATGATCACTATGCTCATGCGTAACGAGAATTCCTGAAAGATCTCCCATCCTACGATCAATTTTTTGAAAAAGACTCTCCATTTGCTTACAGCTTAAACCTGCATCAACTAAAAATGAATGTCCCTCTGATTCAATGTAAATCGCGTTCCCCGTACTCCCGCTTGCAAGAACACTCATATGTAAAGACATTTTCTCTCACTCCACTATTTTTTTCTCATCTTTATTTAATTCAATAATTTTTCCGTCAAAAGCGTTCACAAATAAATTTTGTTTATCGTTGATTTCAACTCGCCAAGCAGGGGTTAACACTTGAGACTTCAATGTAAAATAGCCTGTTTCTACATCTGTAATTTTAATTTTCGGTTTTAAGGCGTTGTTTTTATATAACGATTCAATCGCACTCATCGGATCAATAATACGTTCATCTACAGGAAGCTCTTTAATATTTTCTAGAATTGTTTGTCTATACGAGAAGATCTCATTATCTTCATTTAAATAAAAAATCAATTCTGCATTCGAATTTTTAAAAAAAACCTTATCATGATAATGCTGATAATAAGTAATCGTATTGCTATCCTTGCTCTTCTCCCAAAAACGGTATTGATCACTATTCAAAATATGATTTAGCATAAATTCATTTAGAGAGGAAGACTTAAATGGGGTACTTATCTTGATCGGTTGATCTAAAACAGCCTGAATAACATGTTCATCGACAATGGTGATCGTTTGCCCCTTTAAAATGTTAGCTTGTAACGTTTTTAATTCATCTACCGTAATCGTTTTCGGCTTTGCTGTTAAATAAGGAGCTTTAATCTCTCCTTTTAGCTGCTTAGGATATGTAATCCCGTCTTCCTGCAGCTGTTTTGGAAACGAGGTTTCCGTTTTAAGCTCATATTGTCTTGCATTTCGCAGGTTAAAAAATTCATACATTAAATATAGATTTAAAACAAGGAAGGCTAAGATAAAGATGGTTTTAATTTTACTCCAATCCATCCTTGTCCCCTCCTTCACTTTTAGTTGAAACAAAATACCAATGATTGGCGTATTGAAAACACCATGCTGGCTCTAAAACAACCGTAGAATCCACATCCGTTATTAATCGGTAGCCTAATACAACATTCTGAAGCAGCTCTGGGTTGTATTGGGTACGATTTTGAATATAATTTAAAGCCTCCTGTCCCGATTCCAAATAAACTTTTGTTGGTTCTGTCGTCTGGAATGACAACGTAAAATTACTCCGAATATACCGATTAACTTCATTTGTTCCCCAATTTAATCGTATTTCAGAAATACTTTGATCCTTGCTGAAAATTGGATAGCCCTGATCATATAGGCGAAACAAAATCTCTTTATCCGTTTCATCTATGTGTACATATCGATAGTTGTTATCCGTCCAGCCGCCATGCTGATTAATAAAATCGATGCTGTTTTTGATTAAACTTTTCGAAGTACCTCTCAACTCTTGTTCTTCAGCTAGATTAATAAATGTGAATAAATGTTCATCATTATTGATTCTGAGTAAGCTTAAACCATCTGTATATTCTTCTACTGTCGAGAGATTATCCCGCTGGATCAAATTAGGATCTGTAAATAGAACTTTTTTAAGCTTCGAAGTAACCACTAGATTCGTTAAATATCTATACTCCAGCATAGGTGTTTTTTGTTCAGGAAGAAACAGCATTCTTTCATTAGAAGCTTTATAGGAAAAATACGTTTGATACGTTGACGTTTTAATTAAATCCTGAAACTCAGTTTCTATGCTCTTTATATATGACTTATGGACATTCGCTTCATACACCTTTTGATCCTCATAGGAAATAAAATAAACATGTCCATTATCATTTTGCACCGAATGAAAGTCGACTACGATTCGATCAAATTGAAAGTTTAATGGATTACGATCCTTTATTTGCAATACGTTTCGATATAAATCCACTGGCACCTTCCCTGGATATACCATTTCCATTCTGCCGTCTCCATGTACGAAACTAAGAAAATCAGTCACCGTATTTGTAACATCTTTTATTTCAAAAAAACTCCATAGCTTCATTTCTGAAAGAATGCGATCGATTTCAGACTTATCAACAGCCCCATAATGTCGTTGATTTAAATGCAAAAAAACTTGATCTGGCTTAATTATCTCCGCAACAACCTTTTTACCACCAAGAGTTACGTTCTGTACGGTATTCGAATTCTTCATTCGGTCGTAGTCAGGCTGATAATTCCATAGACTCCATGACAGAAGGACACTGATTAAAACTAAAATGATTAAAATAGTTGTTTTTATATTTTCATATGTCATACCCAATCATCCTCTATAGATCGAGCAAATGGAAGACTAAAAGAGATGGTCGTTCCTTTCCCTTCTTTGCTTGATGCCCATATACTCCCCTCATGAGCTTCAACCATTTCCTTCGCTATCGCTAATCCAAGTCCTGTTCCGCCTAGTTTTCTCGTTCTTGCTTTATCTACACGGTAAAAGCGTTCAAAGATCATGTCAATATTTTTTTTCGGAATTCCTACTCCCTCATCTGATACACTTACGATAATTTGGTCATTTTGTTCCATCACCTTAAATGTAATTCTTCCACCTTCAGGAGAATATTTAAGCGCATTTGAAATGATATTATCAAGCACTTGAGTAAGCTTATCCACATCAATTTCTACAAAAACGGCATGCTTTGGCAGCTTTCTTTGAAAGGTGACATTTTTTCCTTTTGTAAATTCAAAGCGATCAATGATTTGATGATAGAATTTATTAAAGTCTACCCAGTCCTTGTTCAATTCATAGTCTCGGCTATCAAGCTTTGATAACTGCAATAAATCATTGACCAATCGAATCATTCGTTCTGTCTCATTTTGCGTCACTTCTAAAAACTTAGGAGCAATTTCTTCCTCTTTCCATGCTCCATCAGCAAGCGCCTCTAAATAGCTCCGCATCGTCGTTAATGGTGTCCGTAGTTCATGAGAGACATTGGCAACAAATTCACGTCGCTCCATATCAATTTTTTCTTGTTCTGTAATATCATGAAGCACGGCAATCAACCCGTTTACAAATCCGGTCTCCTTTTGAATGACAGAAAAGTTGGCGCGGAGAATATAATGCTTTGAATGGGTACTGTAATCCAAAATAACGGATTCTCTTTCCCCTAACAGCTTTTCAAACGTATATTGGTCTTCGATTCCTAATAATTTGACAAGCGGATACGATAGCACTGTTTCACGTGAAACATCCAGCATTTTCGCTGCTGGCTCATTGATTAAAATGAGACGTCCTTTACGGTCGGTGGCAATAACGCCATCGGTCATATAAGAGAGTACAGTGGACAGCTTCCGTCTCTCTCCTTCCGTTGTAGCCTGCGCTTCTTGAATTTTTTTCGTTAAATTATTAAAGGTAATGGCTAATTGTCCAATTTCATCCTGTCCATAGACCTTTACTTTTCTAGCAAAATTCCCTTTTGACATCGCTAAGGCAAGCTTTTGCATATCGGTAATCGGTCTCGTAATCGTTCTAGCAAGCAGAACGCCTAATACTGCCGTAATGATTAAAGCAATAAAGGTTCCTTTTTGAAAAATTTTATTGATTTGCTCCATTTGTTGATAGACCGTTTCAATTTTAGAAACGACGTAAATCGCTCCTTTTGCTTCTTCTTTTGAATTTATCTTAACAGTAATCGGGGTAACAAGCACCCAGATTCGTTTGCCCGCTTCAATGTAATTTTTGCTAGCTGGCTGAGAGGAATTAATGGCACTTTTAATGAAGTTATCCGTCGTTTTTTGGCCAACAATTCCTTGATTATCCGGATCTGAAGTTCCTAAGATGTTAAAATTCACTCGATCAATGACCTGTATCTCTTGAATGTCAGCTGCATCATAATCTCTCAGCAGTTTTTTAATATCTTCTTCGATTGATGAATCCCCTTGCAATCTTTCCTTTGTAAATTGCTCCTCTAAATAAATAGAAAGAATATTCACCTTTTCTTGGATCGAAATTTGAAAATTGTTTAATAACGTTTGTTCAAGCTTTCTTACGAAATACGCACCAATAATTTGAATGGAGACAAAAATTAGGAGGACAATAATGATCGTAAGCTTTAGATGAATCGAACGAAAAAAACTAACTTTTTTCATTAATCAGCTTACTCCTGATCGGGATTTTTTAAATAATACCCGACTCCTCTTCGTGTAACGATCCATGCAGGATGACTTGGATTATCCTCTATTTTTTCCCTTAAACGACGAACAGTAACGTCTACCGTTCGAACATCTCCATAATAATCATAGCCCCATACGGTTTGCAGCAAGTGCTCCCGTGTCATGACTTGTCCAATATGCTTAGCTAAATAATGCAGAAGCTCAAATTCCCGATGCGTAAGCTCAATCATTTCGCCTCTCTTAGAGACAATATAGGCATTTGGATGAATCGTTAAGGAACCAATCTCTATTTCGTTCGTTTCATCTTCTTCCTCTACTTGAGCGATTGCTTTTTGATGACGTCTTAGATTTGCCTTCACCCTCGCAATCAGCTCTCGAGTACTAAATGGTTTTGTCACATAATCATCTGCACCAAGCTCAAGACCAAGAACTTTATCAATTTCTGAATCCTTTGCTGTCAGCATAATAATCGGCATTTCATATTTTTTGCGTACTTCTCGACATACCTCCATGCCATCTTTTAAAGGAAGCATAATATCTAATAAAATAATATCTGGTTTAATCTCTTCAACCATTGCTAGGGCTTCATTTCCATCATACGCACAATGAACATTAAAGCCTTCTTTCTTTAAATTAAATTTTAATATATCTGCAATTGGTTTCTCATCATCTACAACTAAAATTTTCTTTTCCATTTATGATTCTCCTTTATAAGAAAAGCGCAAGCGCCTTGGTCAGCACTGAAAAAAATGCTCTAAAAAGTTTATCTGCTTATTTTTTATACATAAGTTTATTATGATCTTTTTTTACCATTTTCTATTATTTTTTTCATTTAAGCTCTATGCCTCTCCTAGTGAAGAGCCATAGAGACTCTAATTTACTTTACCATTATATAAGGTGGAAATCATCTATTAACCATTAGAAGGGCACAAGCATATTTTTACATACTGAGTGTATCTAGTGGTCCAGCTTTCCAACACAATTGTTTGTTGAAGAAATATGAAAGCGTATAATTCAATTATATCAAGCTCTTGAGCAACGATGTTTTTATTCTTAAAAGTAAATACAAAAAAGGATGCTTCAAAAGCTGAACTTTTGAAGCATCCTTTTATAAAAAGTGGCTCAGGACGGAATCGAACCGCCGACACAAGGATTTTCAGTCCTTTGCTCTACCGACTGAGCTACTGAGCCATCGTATGTATTTATAAAAACATTGATCGAATGTTGATTCATTTTTATATGGCGGTCCCGACGGGAATCGAACCCGCGATCTCCTGCGTGACAGGCAGGCATGTTAACCGCTACACCACGGGACCTCTTTGTAATATAAAAATGTTTATGGTGACCCGTACGGGATTCGAACCCGTGTTACCGCCGTGAAAGGGCGGTGTCTTAACCGCTTGACCAACGGGCCAGTTTAAGGAAAAAGTTATTATATATTGTCTCAGCGACGTTTTTTATAATATCATAATTACATAGATTTTAGCAATAGTTTTATTAAAAAAATTCATGTTTTTTTCATAGAAAAAGATAAAGGTGTGAATTCGCAAAAAAAGAGAGTGCCCAAAGTGTCAATTACATTTGGGACACTCTCCATTCTTTTAATCCCTTATCGCCAAGGGCTAAAAACTACATTTGTTTGTTTACGATCAGGACCTACAGAGAAGATAGATAATGGAATGCCTGTAAGCTGTGCTATGCGCTCAATATAGTGACGAGCATTCGCTGGTAATTCACTTAATGATTTACATCCTGTGATGTCTTCTGTCCAACCAGGCAGCTCTTCGTACACAGGCTCACATTCTGCTAATATTTTTAAGCTAGCAGGGAATTCTTCCATTACTTTTCCTTTGTAGCTGTATGCCACACAAATCTTTAATGTCTCAATTCCAGTTAATACATCGATTGAGTTTAGAGAAAGATCTGTAATGCCACTAACGCGTCTAGCATGACGAACAACGACACTATCAAACCAGCCTACACGACGAGGACGTCCAGTTGTTGTTCCATATTCTCTTCCTACTTCACGAATTTGATTGCCTATTTCATCATTAAGTTCAGTAGGGAAAGGACCATCACCTACACGAGTCGTATATGCTTTCGATACACCAACTACGTGATTAATTTTCGTTGGACCTACTCCTGAACCAATCGTTACTCCACCTGCAACAGGGTTTGAAGAGGTAACAAACGGATAAGTACCTTGGTCAATATCAAGCATAACCCCTTGTGCACCTTCAAAAAGCACTCTTCTGCCTTCATCTAATGCATCATTAAGAACGACAGAAGTGTCGCAAACATAATGCTTAATTTGCTGTCCATACTCATAATATTCATCAAGAATTTGATCGATTGTAAATCCATCTGCTTCATAGATGCGCTCTAATAAACGGTTTTTCTCTTCTAAATTACGTGCAAGCTTTTCTTCGAATACTTCACGATCAAGTAAGTCAGCAATACGAATTCCAACTCTTGCAGCTTTATCCATATATGCCGGCCCAATACCTTTTTTTGTTGTTCCAATTTTATTAGCGCCTTTACGTTCTTCATCTAATTCGTCTAATTTAAGGTGGTAAGGTAAAATAACATGTGCTCTATTGCTAATTCTAAGATTATCAGTAGAGACTCCTCTTTCATGTAAATACGCAAGCTCTGCCACTAGAGCTTTAGGATCCACAACCATACCATTCCCAATTACACTTACTTTCTCTTTATAAAATATCCCGGATGGAATTAAATGTAATTTGTATGTTACTTCGTTAAAACGAATTGTATGTCCAGCGTTGTTACCTCCTTGGTAACGAGCTATTACTTCAGCGTTTTCAGAAAGAAAGTCTGTAATTTTTCCTTTTCCTTCGTCTCCCCACTGTGTTCCTACCACCACGACTGATGACATTCTTTAAAGCACCTCCAAAAGATTCCAATAAATTGCTTTCCGATTCAAACAATCTAAGTTTATAATTACGCCTAAGAAAAGTCAATAAAACACGAACATTTTTTATATCAAATATTCTTATGTTCGTAAATTGAGGCAAGGTAACCATTGTTTTTTATTTTTGATAGCTAAAAAATGCATAAATCATTCTCATATAATATTCTGAGGCTCGTCCAACTACATAAATGATTAGAACTGCCATTTCTAACTTCGATTTGAAAACCACATTAAAAAGGATTAATTGGCTCTAAACCAGTTAATCCTATTATGCTCCTGATGGAACAGACGAATCATCAAAACGTCTTTCTAAATTGACAAACTTATTATATTCTTTGACAAACGCCAGCTGTACTGTGCCTACAGGACCATTACGCTGTTTGGCTATAATTATTTCAATAATGTTTTTGTTTTCCGATTCTTTATCATAATAATCATCACGATATAAAAAGGCCACAATATCCGCATCCTGCTCGATACTTCCTGATTCACGAATATCCGACATCATTGGACGTTTATCCTGACGCTGCTCTACTCCCCTTGAGAGCTGTGAAAGGGCGATAACGGGAACTTGAAGCTCACGTGCTAGTGCCTTTAAGGATCGAGATATTTCAGATACTTCCTGCTGACGGTTCTCACCTGATCTTCCGCTGCCTACAATGAGCTGCAAGTAATCTATTAAGATCATTCCAAGCCCGTGCTCCTGCTTTAAACGCCTGCATTTTGAACGAATTTCTGTAATACGGACACCTGGAGTATCGTCGATAAAAATGCCTGCATTGGATAAGCTACCCATTGCCATCGTTAGCTTTCCCCAATCTTCATCGGTCAATGAGCCCGTACGAAGCCGCTGAGCATCAATATTGCCTTCCGCACAAAGCATACGCATCACGAGCTGCTCAGCACCCATCTCTAAACTAAAGATGGCTACATTTTCACCCGTTTTTGTGGCCACATTCTGGGCAATATTCAAGGCAAAGGCTGTTTTCCCTACAGATGGACGTGCTCCAACAATGATTAAATCATTCCGTTGAAAGCCAGCTGTCATTTTATCAAGTTCTGCAAAGCCTGTTGCAATCCCCGTAATATCCCCTTTACGATTATGCATGACTTCAATATTATCATACGTACGAACTAATACATCTTTAATATTATGAAAGGCTCCAGCATTTTTTCTCTGGGCTACTTCTAGAATGCTTTTTTCGGCTTCTCCTAAAAGGACTTCTACTTCATCTTCGCGTGTATATCCTTCTTGGGCAATTCCAGTTGCTGTCCGAATCAATCTTCGAAGCAATGACTTCTCTTCCACAATTTTGGCATAGTATTCAATGTTTGCAGCTGTTGGAACAGAGCCTGCTAAATCACTTAAATAACTAACTCCACCTGTATCCTCTAATATTTGCGCAGCTGCGAGCTCTTCTGTCACTGTGATTAAATCAACCGCTTTTCCTTGATCACTAAGCTTTAGAATAACAGAAAATATTTTTTGATGAGCAGCACGATAGAAATCCTCTGGAATTAATATTTCAGATGCCATAATTAATGAAGATGGCTCGAGAAAGATCGCTCCAAGCACTGCTTGCTCTGCTTCAATATTTTGTGGAGGAAGTCGGTCAGCCATTACATCACTCATCTCTCCAACCCCCTATCGTTCTAGCAGAATATCTATAGTCTATTCGGTTATGAAAATGAAAGCTGAGAGCAAATTATAAGCGCCTCAATCAGCTTCGATAAACATAGAACACAATAACCCAAACACTGATTCATTTGTTTATTGTGGCTTATAATATGAGCTACTAGGCTCCCTGAGCTAGATAGATGTCAACCTTTTATAAGCATACATTTTCAATCCTCAAGAAAAAAAGCGATCGGCTGAAACACGATCACATTTTTTTCAATCGATTCTATTTTAACATGTTTTTTCGCTTCAATGAGCTTCCAAAATTAGCTTAATTCTTTTACATGTACATTTAAAATGGCTGAAACCTCGGTATGAAGCTTAACAGGTACCTTTGTATAGCCTAATGCACGAATCGCATCTTCCATTTCAATTTTTCGTTTATCAATTTTGATTTGTGCTTTCTTTTGCAGTTCTTCTGCAATTTGCTTGCTTGTGATTGATCCAAATAAGCGGCCGCCTTCTCCTGCTTTAGCTGATATCTCGATCGTTAGTTTTTCAACTACTTCTTTTAATTTTTTTGCTTCTTCCAGCTCTTCTAAAGCTAGTTTTTCTTCTTTTTTCTTTTGTGCAGCTAGTGTGCTAACATTCCCTTTATTCGCTTCGATAGCCAACCCTTGCTTTAGCAAGAAATTTTGTGCATACCCGTCCGCAACGTTTTTAACTTCTCCTTTTTTCCCTTTACCTTTTACATCTTTTAAAAATATGACTTTCATTCTTTTAATCTCCCTTCAAAATACTCATCAATAGCAGCTTTTAATTTTTCCTCTGCCATCTCGACCGATATATTTGATATTTGGGTGGCTGCATTCGTTAAATGGCCGCCTCCTGCCAAGCCCTCCATAATGAGCTGTACATTGATATCCCCCAAAGATCTAGCACTAATCCCAATCACATTATCCGACCTTTTCGAAATAACAAACGATGCAACGACACTATCCATCGTCAGGAGAGTATCAGCAGCCTGGGCAATAAGCACCTGATCATACACTTGATCACTTTGAGCTTTGGCGATAGCGATCCCTTCTTTATAAAAGGATACCGTTTCAATTAACTTCGCTCTTCGAATATACGTATAGACGTCTTCCTTTAAAAATTTCTGCACGAGTACCGTATCCGCACCTTGTCCTCTTAGATAAGATGCTGCATCAAAGGTCCTTGCACCGGTACGCAATGTAAAGCTTTTTGTATCTACGATAATTCCAGCAAGTAGAGCCGTTGCTTCAAGCATATCAATTTTTTCTTTTTTCGGCTGATATTCTAATAGCTCTGTCACAAGCTCGGATGTAGATGAAGCATATGGCTCCATATAAACAAGCAGTGGATTTTCAATAAACTCTTCTCCTCGTCGATGATGATCAATGACGACCACATGATCGATCTTATAAAGGAGCTTCTCTTCAATAACGAGAGATGGTTTATGCGTATCAACGACGACAAGCAAGGTGTCTCCCGTAGCCAGCTCCAACGCCTCTTCCGGGGTGATAAAACGTGAAGATAATGTCTCCTGCTTCATAATTTCTGTCATCAGCCTTGCTACACTCGTATCAATCTCCTGGAAATTCACAACGATATAAGCGTCACGTTGATTCATTTGGGCTACCTTCTGGATTCCAATAGAAGCTCCAATGGCATCCATATCTGGATTTTTGTGCCCCATAATAATAACTTTATCGCTTTCTGTAATTAATTCTTTTAGCGCATGAGAAATGACACGGGCACGAACCCTTGTCCTTTTTTCAACAGGATTTGTTTTTCCTCCGAAAAACTTCACTTTGCCATTCAATTGTTTAATCGCCACTTGGTCACCGCCTCTGCCAAGTGCTAGATCAAGACTTGACTGAGCTACAGTTCCTAGCTCTGGAAGAGACGATACTCCTGAGCCTACCCCAATGCTTAATGTTAAAGGAACATTTTGTTTCGAGGTTAACTCCCGCACATCATCAAGAATCGTGAATTTTCCTTTTTCTAAATGCTGAAGGATGTGTTCATTAAACACAGCGATAAATCTTTCAGAGGAAACTCTTTTTAAGAAAACGCCGTTATCATTGGCCCACTTGTTTAAAATGGATGTAACCATGCTATTCAGACTGCTTTTCGTTTGATCATCCATTCCTTGTGTTAAATCATCATAGTTATCTAAAAAAATGATTGAAATAACCGTTCTTTCATCCTCATACAGCTTTTCGATTTCTGTTTGTTCTGTCACGTCAAAGAAATAAAGAAGACGCTCTTCTCGTTTATGAATGACCCTAAATTTACGGTCATGCAGTGTAATAATTTCAGTTTCAACCTCTTGCTTGATCAGTGGGATAAGTAAATCAGCGACATCATAAAGAGATCTCCCCACTAAAGTTTCTTCTGCAAGACAAGAAGCCAAAAAAGGATTCGTCCATTCGATATAGTAATCATCATTAATGAGCATAATTCCGATCGGCATCTCCATTAATGCTTCTTCGCCGACTTTTTTCACTCGGTAGGAAAGAGTTGTAATGTATTCTTCAGTCTCTTTTCGCATCCGGTAATCAATCATAAAAATATAATAGAATGGAAACACGGAAAGAAAAAGACCAATTACACTAAATAGCCAATTGAAGTAAGCTATAACGCCAAGAAGCACGACGGTAATGCCCATTAACCAGACTAATGGATATACAATAGAACGATTTTCTAAATATGAAGGCATACATCCACCCCTTAAGGCAATTGCTGTTATTTCTTAACAAGGATTTTCTTTAAATCATATCCTAAATCAATTATACCTAATATCCACACAATAGAAAGAAGAAAAGGAAAGATGAACGTTAACACAGTCATGATAATTGGAGTTGCCTTTGGAAGCTCGTACCTCTTTGCTAGAAAAAAAAGAAATACCATTCCTTGAACGACCATACACCACTGGAGTATAAGGATCGTATTTAAAAGGATCGAAAATCCTAAGCTTCCTTTCTCTATATGAAACAAATAGGCAATTACCATGGCGATTACATTATACCAAAGAATTGATTTTGGAAAAGAAAATGTATGAAGCTCTCCCCAATTGTCGACTTTGACCCCTAATCTTTTTACAATAGGAAAACATACAAGCTGAATAACGAAAACAGCAACAAAAGAAGTGATAATAAAGAGGCTTGGAACCAGTATTTCCAGCAGCTTAAATGTGTCCTCCACCTGCTCGATTGTTAGGTTTGCATTACCTTGTCCAAATGCCTTCATCAACTCGATGGATTGTTCAAAGGCTTTCTTTAAAGCCTCCAACGTATCCTTGATAAAATTAATCTTTAAAAAATAAATGCTAACTATGTAAGTTCCAACGAGATTAATAAGATAGATAAAGGAAGCTGCCATATATAAAGCAACTCTACTTTTTCCTCTTCTAATAAAATCTCCCATCACAGCTCCGGTCATTCCATAACAAATCGTGAATGAAAGAGCAATGAATGAACCGATAAAAAAGGAAATGAATACAGCTGAGCAAAAAAAGACAAAGGAGTCTTTTCTAGTATATTTTGCCGTAAATAAGATAAAAGGAATGGAGAGAATTAAATGAACAACAGCACCCAATAGAGGGACATAAAGTGCCAGAAGCAAGAAGATTGAAAAGATCGATAATAAAATAGCTCCCTCTGTTAGCTTATATGTATTCTTCAATGTTTTATTTCCTCTCTTAAAAATGTCCAAGATCTATTGTAGCAGGCTTTACATATCAGCTTCAACTTTAATGGAATATTAGAAAAGCGCAAGGCCCTTGGTCATCGACGTAAAGTGCTGGACTGAATCGAGTGAGATAAAGGAAACACGAAGAGCGTAGAGATTCGATGTTGACTTATCGTAGACGAGATGAGGGAAGCACTTCTAGTCGATAGGGCGCTGGAGCTAGACACCAGTCGGACTTCAGAAACTTATAAATTCTGGTTTATGAGATAACCTTTTTTCATTCTTTATAGTGTAGAAGATCTTAATAGAATTAAGTATCCGAGGACATTAGATTGGTACAAGTAAACAACTAGTCAAAAAGAAAAACACCCAAATCACAGATGAAATGGGTGCCTTTCTCATTTTATTACTCTCCAGAAACATAAGGCAATAAAGCCATTGTACGAGAACGCTTAATCGCAATCGTTAATTTACGTTGGTATTTAGCGCTAGTACCAGTTACACGACGAGGTAAAATTTTTCCACGTTCAGAGATGAATTTTTTAAGTAGATCTACATCTTTGTAGTCGATATGTGTAATTCCGTTTGCTGTAAAGTAGCAAACTTTACGACGTTTTGCACGTCCGCCTTTACGTCCACCTAAAGCCATTGTATTTCCCTCCTTTTATAGTTTTTGGTTAGAATGGAAGATCATCATCTGAGATGTCTATTTTTCCACTATTTGAAAACGGATCTTCATCCATTCTGGTGTATCCTTGGTTCATCGGTTGGCGCTGATTCTGATTATGATTTTGACCAAAAGCTGAATCTTGCTCTCTTGATCCACCATAATTATTCATGCCGTCGCCTCTGCCACCTGAGCTATTTCTTGGTTCAAGAAATTGTACGCTTTCTGCTACTACCTCTGTGACATAGACACGCTTCCCGTCTTGCCCTTCATAACTGCGTGTTTGAATGCGGCCATCCACGCCAGCTAAGCTTCCTTTTTTCAAGAAATTAGCGACATTTTCAGCAGGACGCCTCCAAATTACACAATTGATAAAGTCTGCTTCTTTTTCTCCTTGCTGATTCGTAAACGTACGATTTACAGCGAGTGTAAAAGTAGCCACAGGCACTCCACTAGGTGTATAGCGTAAATCAGGATCCTTCGTTAAACGCCCAACAAGAACAACACGATTCATCATCAGAATCAACTCCTTTCCTTTTGAAATGTTTCACATGAAACCATATATTTAATTAACGATTATGCTTCTTCTTTAACAACGATATGGCGAATGATATCTTCGCTGATTTTCGCTAAACGAGAAAATTCTTCTACAGCTACTGGTTCAGCGTTCACTTTTACAAGTTGATAGTAACCGTCACGGAAATCATTGATTTCATAAGCAAGACGACGTTTACCCCACTCTTTAGATTCACTAACCTCCGCACCATTATCAGCTAGAATACCATTAAAACGTTCAATTAACGCTTTTTTAGCTTCATCTTCAATATTTGGGCGGATGATGTACATTACTTCGTACTTTTTCATCACTTTCACCTCCTTTTGGACTAACGGCCCGTTATGGGCAAGGAGCAATTATTCATTACTCACAGTTTGAAAGTATAACACATATACTTACTAAATGCAATCTATTATCGCATTGATCAAAGGGTTTCCATAGATCAACCTAAAACATCCTAAGCATGTTTTAGTCGAGTGGATCGGTGTAAGGCAATATTCTCAAACTCGTCTAATAATTGATCAAGTATGGTGTCCCAAGATTGCTGTAATGCAAAGTTTCTTGCTTCCAATTCCATTCTTCTTAGTTTCTTTTCATTTTCTAGCAGCTCCATAATCGCACGAATAAACGCTTGGTGATCCTTAGGCGGACACACTTTTCCTGTTGCATTATCCATCACAATTTCTTTTACGCCGCCTGCATCAGCAACTATAGCTGGTGTACCTGAAGCTAATGCTTCCAATACAACATTTCCAAATGTTTCTGTTGCAGAAGGAAATACAAATAAATCCGCACTCGCATAGGCTTGTGAAAGCTCATCTCCCATCAAATATCCCGTTAAAGTGACATTTTCTTTTTCGTTCATCTGAGCATCTAACTCCTCATAACTCGGTCCATTTCCTACAATTAACCAATGAACTTCTTTCTGAAGCTTTTCAGGAAAATGTTCAATAATATTTGTTAGTGTACAAATATCTTTTTCAGGCGCTAGTCGACCTACATATAAGACAATATGTTTTTCTTTAATGTTATATTTGTCTCGAAGAAACATGGAGTTTTTATTCGGGTGGAATTGATTACAATCAACGCCTCTTCCCCAAATGGATAAAGAGTGAAATCCTTGTAATTCAAGATGAATTTTTGTTTCTTTTGAAGGCACAAATATTGTTTCAAATGGCTGATGGAACCATTTTAAATACTTGCAAAGAATAGGAGAAAGCCATGAAGATTTATAATAATCAAGATAGCGATCAAAATGAGTATGATAAGACGCAGTCATTGGAATATTTAATCTTTTCGCACCATACATTCCATAAAGACCCATCGTTAATGGTGTAGCTATATGAACCAGATCAGGCGAAAAAGCGCGCAATTGATCCATTATTTTTTTCGGATTTGCAATCGCCGCTCTGCATTCAGGATAAAAGAAGAATGGAAAGCTAGTAAATTGATTTGTATTAGGATAGGATTGAGCCATTTCTTTCATTTCTGGTACAAATATTTCATACTCAATCCCACTTTTCATCATGTGGTCTGTTAATCTTTTTAGTGTACGTGCCGCTCCATTGACTTGAGGATAAAACGTATCTGAAAATAAAGCCACTTTCAACCTTGAGTCCCCCTTTAAGTCATCCATCGTAAGTATTCGGGATCTAAACATGTTCATTTATTGAATGATAGCTTTATTTTAGAAAAAGATTTTTAGTCGATCATAAATGCTATGTAAATAATTTATGAAGATTTTTCGTCCAAAAGAACGAAAAGCGGAAGTGCTTTGATCAGCCCTGAAGAAAAATGTTCTTTTGACTCCATTACAGATTTTTCGAACGGGAAAGCCCACTGCGGTGCGTTAGCACCCCCTTTAGGGGTGGGGATGAAAGTGAGATCAGATACGGAGTACCGTAATTATGGTGCTTCAGGCATCTGAAAATATACAGGCAGATAACAGTATTCCTCTTGTCTTTTTTATTTTCAGAATTATATAATAATAGAAACAAATGTTCGGAAGAGGGTTATACATTGGAGACTTATCATAAAGGGTTTAGATTTCGCCTATATCCAACAACTGAACAAGCGACTCAAATGAATAAAACGATAGGTTGTTGTCGGTTTTCATTTAATTTGGCATTAGCTAAACAAAAAGAAATAGATCTATTGTGGTGGATCACAGAAGAAATGTTTCAAAATGGTCAACTTCTTTCAAATGAATGGAAAGGTACAAGATTTAGTGCTAATGCTTCGATGAAAGATAGCACGGAGTTTAAGAAAACCACTCCGTGGTTAAAAGAAGTTGATTCAACAGCCATCCAAAACGCTATTCAAAATTTAGGAAATGCTTATCAAGCATATTATAAAAAAGAAAAAGGAAGACCAAAATTTAAATCTAAAAAAAATGAAATTCAGTCCTACACATCTAAATGCAATTATAACAAAGGAGTAGGAACCATTCGGATTATAGATGAAAACTTTATCATTCTACCAAAGGTAGGGAAAGTCCGTTTTGCTAAATCAAAAGAAATAAAAGGTAGAATTATTAACGCCACTGTTCGAAGAACACCAGCAGGTAAGTATTTTGTCTCTGTTTTAGCTGAAGTCAAAAAAGAGCCTACTCAAATATGTGCGTTTCAAACAGGGATCGACGTTGGGTTAAAAGAATTTGCCACCATTTCAGATGGCTCTGTGATTCACAATCCTAAACATTTTTATCAACTAGAAGAAAAAATGAAAAAAGAGCAAAAAATTCTATCAAGAAGAGTGATCGGAAGTCGAAACTGGTATAAACAAAAGATAAAAGTAGCAAAAGTACACGAAAAAATAGCCAACACTAGAGAAGATTTTTTGCAAAAAATAACGACAATGCTGGTGAACGAAAACCAAGTTATTTGCATTGAAGATATTAAGGTGAAAAATCTATTAAAAAATGGGAATCTAGCAAAAGCTATTTCAGATGTTTCTTGGTCAGAATTTAGAAGAATGCTAACTTATAAATGTGATTGGTACAACAAAACACTTGTGGTTGTTGGATCAAATTATGCATCTTCACAAATTTGCCACAATTGTGGTTATAAAAACAAATCCGTTAAAAATTTAGCTTTGCGAGAATGGGAGTGTCCGAATTGTAAAGAAATACACGACCGAGACCATAATGCTGCTAAAAATATCTTGGCCGAAGGGTTGAGAATACTTTCTGAAATGAACCAACCTCAAGTAGCGTAAACGTCATTTCTAACCGTGGGGCACACGGGGATAGCCTAATGAGAATCGCTAGAGATTAGATTCTCTTTTCAAACCGAAGGTTTGAAGGACATAGGAAAACTCATAGCAGATAGAATGTGTGAAAAAAACTCTATCTAACGAGCTTTGGGAAAAAGAATCCCACTGCTTAAGCCGTGGGAGCAGTCAAAAAAAAACTGCACCTCAAATTGTTAGTTGTGTCTAACAAATGGGGTGCAGTTCAAACATCCACTTTTATCAAATCTAAACATTAAATCGGAAATGAATAACGTCTCCATCTTTTACAAGGTATTCTTTTCCTTCTAATCGAACATTGCCTGCTTCACGTGCAGCTGTCATATTTCCTGCTTCAAGAAGATCGTCATATGAAACAATTTCTGCACGAATAAAGCCTCTTTCAAAATCTGAATGGATGATTCCAGCGCATTGAGGGGCTTTCATTCCTTGTCTGAATGTCCATGCACGAACCTCTTGTACACCTGCTGTGAAATACGTTGCTAAACCAAGCAGATGATAAGCAGCTCTAATTAATTGATCGAGTCCAGATTCTTCAATACCGAGCTCCTGTAGGAACATTTGCTTTTCTTCTCCATCAAGCTCCGCGATCTCAGATTCAATTTTTGCACAAACAACAATGACCTCAGCATGATCCTTTGAAGCAAAATCCTTCACAAGTGATACATATTCATTTGAGGATGGATCTGCTACATCATCTTCGCCAACATTTGCCACATATAGAACTGGCTTAATCGTTAAAAGGTGCATCCCTTTTGCTATTTTCAATTGTTCATCTGAAAATTCAACTGTTCGCGCAGGCTTTTCAGCTTCAAATGCTTCTTTAAGCAAAGTTAATACATCTAATTCAGCCAATGCATCTTTATCTTTTTGTTTCGCTAATTTTTCAACACGACCAATTCTTTTCTCAACAGATTCTAAGTCAGCAAGAATAAGCTCTAAATTAATCGTTTCAATATCAGAGATTGGATCTACTTTTCCCGCTACATGTGTAATATTATCATCTGCAAAGCAACGAACGACCTGACAAATCGCGTCCACTTCTCGAATATGAGATAAAAACTTATTACCTAGACCTTCTCCTTTACTTGCGCCCTTAACAATTCCTGCAATATCTGTGAATTCAAAGGTTGTTGGAACTGTCTTTTTTGGTTGTACTAATTCCGTTAATTTGGTTAAACGATGATCAGGAACTTCTACAATCCCTACGTTCGGATCGATTGTACAGAAAGGATAATTCGCTGATTCCGCACCTGCTTGAGTAATCGCATTAAATAAAGTAGATTTTCCGACATTCGGCAAACCTACGATTCCTGCTGTTAAAGCCATCCATGTCACTCCCTTAAAATAAACTATCTATAAAATTAAGATAAAATAAATCCTATTAAATATACTAAAGCCTTTAACAATTATAGAGACATAAGAATAAAAAGACAAGTGAATTAGAAAAGCGGAAGCGACTTGATCAGCCCTGAAGAAAAATGTTCACTTAGCTCAACAAGTGCTTTTTACTTTTATTAAACAAGGGTTATTTTTCACAAGGGCTAGGCGCAGGCTAGACAAAAAGAAAAGCGATAGCGACTTAATCCCTGAAAGATACACACCAATTCTTTTAGAAGCATAAAAAAAGCATGAGATTATTCCTCATGCTTGACCAAAATCTTTTTTATTTTACGTGCAAATTCTTTTCGCGGGATTAATACGCTATGTGAACACCCCTCGCACTTAATGCGTATATCCATCCCCATACGAATGATCCTCCAACGATTCGTACCACATGGATGAGCTTTTTTCATTTCCACTACATCATTTAAAGAAAAGTCTTTTAGTTCCATGCTTGTCCCCTCCTACTCAGCCATCGTTCCTTTTTGCTTCATTGCTTCTTCGTTCTGCCTCGAATACATCACAAGACGTGGATACGGGATTTCAATTCCGTTTTTATCAAGAATATTTTTAATTTCTTTTCGAAGCATTCGTGCAATAGGCAAATGCTTCATCGGAAGCGTTTCTGCTACAACACGGATCACAACCTCAGAGGGACCTAAATTTTGAACACCCATTAATTGAGGCGTTTCAACCATATCTTCATATTTCTCAGGCAGCTTTTCCAAAAATTCTTGTAAAATTGACTCCACACGATTAATATCACTTTCATAAGAAATACTAATATCAACAACTGCTTTACTATTATGAAGAGAGAAATTTGTCACTTGAACAATGCTTCCATTTGGCAAAATATGAATCTCACCTGTCCAGCTTTGGAGCTTGGTTGTTCTTAAGCCAATTTCATCAACAATCCCTTCAAATTGATCAATACGAACAAAATCTCCTACTGAAAATTGATCCTCAAAGATAATAAAAAAACCTGTTATAATATCTTTAACTAAACTTTGAGCACCAAATCCAACAGCAAGTCCAACAATCCCAGCACCTGCAAGAAGGGCACCAACCTTTATTCCCACACTTTCTAATATCATAAGGAAGGCAATAAAATAAACAACATAGGTTAATATATTTACCAATAGTTTAAGTAAAGTTGCTTCTCTTCTTTCTGATATCCTTAAGGCAGAATGAGTTCTCACTTTAAAAAGATTGGAAATAGCAAATGTACCAATCCTTATTATTAATCCACTAGCAATAATAATTGCGATAATTTTTATTAATCCTTCACCAAATGATATCCAAGTATCTTCATTTAAAAAAAGTTCGATTAAATCATTCTTCATTTTTTCAATATGATTCATTATTTAACACCTGCTTATTTGTAATATCTTTTAACAAATTCTATTTTAACAATATTTCTTAGAAGTTTACACTATTCATAAGGAGTTATATATATTGATCGTTATTTTTTCTTGATAAAAGTTCCTACTTTTCACCCTGTTTATGTATACATTTAATTAGGTATGTATAGATTACAATAAATTACCGTATACTGTTATCACCAAACGATAAAAAAGGAAATAAATGCGGAAAAATAATACAAATTATGGTGGATGAAGGAGCGTTCTCAATGAATCTAAAGCCTCGTTTTTTTGAAAAAAGAGGAAGTCCTGTTCGGATCCTGCATGATGAATATAGAGCAGCAAGCAAATTGGCTGAAGAGCTTGTTACTCTTTTGCCAGAGGAAAAAAATTCACGCCAAATCGTTTGTGTTTGTATTGGAACAGATCGATCTACAGGAGACTCATTAGGCCCTCTAATTGGCACATTATTAAAGGAAAATTCTGTTTCTCCTTTTCATGTGTACGGTACTTTAGAAGACCCTATCCATGCAGTGAATATACACGAAAAACTAAAAGCCATCAAAGACTTGCATCCTCATTCCTTTATAATCGGAATTGATGCATGCTTAGGGCATTTAAAAAGTGTAGGTGTAATTCAAATTGGAAATGGTCCAGTAAAGCCAGGTGCAGGAGTCAATAAAAAGCTTCCTGAAGTAGGCGATATTCACATTACAGGAATTGTAAATATCAGTGGGTTTATGGAGTTTTTCGTTCTTCAAAATACTCGACTAAACTTAGTCTTAAATATGGCGAAAACGATTGCAAATGGAATCCACCGTGCAAACAAGTACTACCATTCCGAACAATCGTGGTCTAATGTTAATGAAAACATCTTCTAAAAGGGCCAAGGGTACAACAGAGACTCTTCCATATATTCCATTTCCCAAAGCCCCTTTTTTTCTCCAAGATGCCAAAAAAAAACCATCTCATCAAGATGGTTTAAACATTTCTTGAGTCAAGGATTTCCAAAATTCTTTCAAGATCATCCTTTGAGAAAAATTCAATTTCAATTTTCCCTTTGTTTTTGGAGCGCTTGATGTTTACAGTCGTACCGAATCGCTCTCGTAAGGATGTTTCTTGTTCTTTAATGAAAAGATCCTTTTCCTTGGCTGTTTTTTTTGTTTCACGTGAAACATGTTCATTTAATTGTTGAATCAGCTGTTCAAGCTGCCTAACATTTAACCCTTCTTTCAAAACCTTATCCACTACAGGAAATAGCTTTTCTTGCTTTCTTAAGCCTAATAGTGCTCTCCCGTGACCCATCGAAATCTTCCCATTTGAGATTAATTCCTGCACCTTTGCCGGCAACGATAATAGTCGAACTTGATTGGCGATATGAGGCCTGCTTTTTCCTAGACGTTTAGCCAGCTCCTCTTGAGTCAAATCAAGCTTTTCCATTAGGAGTTGATAGGCTCCACCTTCTTCAATCGGTGTTAAATCTTCTCGTTGTAAATTTTCAAGAAGAGCTAATTCCATCATTTTTTGTTCAGAAAAATCTCTTACAACGGCTGGTACCTTTTCTAAGTTAGCTTCTTTTGCAGCACGTAAACGTCTTTCTCCTGCGACAATTTCAAAGCCTTTTATGCTTTTTCGAACGATTAACGGCTGAAGGATGCCATGTTCTAGGATCGAAAGCTTCAGTTCCTCAATCGCTTCTTTATCGAACATTTTTCTTGGTTGATAAGGATTTGGACGAATTGTTGAAATGTTGATCTCTTGAATGACTTCATCCTTATTTACCTCAATATTCGTAAAAAAAGCATCTAGACCTTTGCCCAAGCCTTTAGCCATTCGTCATCACTTCCTTTGCCAAATCTAAATACACTTCAGCTCCGCGTGACTTTGGATCATAAACAATAATGGGTTCTCCATGACTAGGCGCTTCACTTAGACGGACGTTTCGAGGAATAATGGTTTTGTACACTTTATCCTGGAAATATTTCTTAACTTCTTCAATGACTTGAAGACCTAAATTCGTTCGAGCATCCAGCATCGTTAACAAAACACCTTCGATTTTCAAATGATGATTTAAGTGTTTTTGAACAAGTCGAACCGTATTTAAAAGCTGACTAAGTCCTTCTAAAGCATAGTATTCACATTGAACAGGGATCAGCACTGCATCAGAAGCAGTTAAGGCATTAATCGTCAATAACCCAAGAGATGGTGGACAATCAATGATAATGTAATCATACTCTTTTTTAATTTCTTCTAAAGCTCTTTTTAAACGTACTTCTCTTGAAATCGTGGGAACAAGTTCAATTTCAGCGCCTGCTAATTGTATTGTTGCTGGAATGGCTGATAAATTTTCAACAGAGGTTTGTTTGATGACCTTTACAGCTTCTTCATCATCCACTAAAACGTCATATATACAATGTTCTACATCGGCTTTCTCAATTCCTACACCGCTCGTAGCATTTCCTTGAGGATCGATATCTACCAACAATACTTTTTTTCCTATGTATGCTAAGCAGGCGCCTAAATTAACGGAAGTAGTCGTTTTTCCGACTCCCCCTTTTTGATTGGCGATTGTAATTATTTTGCCCATGATGCCACCTACCTTTAATTCCATAGAGTGAAGCTAAATCAACAAGAGCTTCTCTCTTCCTGAAAAAATCTTTTAATCAATCTGTACAATTTGTCTATCTTCGATGTATATGGCCGATGCTGCCATGAGAATTGGCGATTTTAATCGGCTAGCTGCTAGATTTGAAAAAAAAACGTACTTTTTTTTTCAAAATGACAATCATGTAATCTATTTTATCATGAAATAGATAGAGAATAGAATTTTTTATCATTTTTATGCGAGAAGACTCCTTCCTCAAAATGCGTTAGCATTTAGGTGGGTGATGAATCGCCCTTTTTTTGTTTTAAAAAGGTAAATCTATTGAAACGTATGTTCCTATTTTGGTAAAATATTCTTATGAAAACAAGGAGGTGAAATGAAAGATGCCAACCATTACAATAAAGTTCCCGTTGTTTGAACCAACGAAAACCAAATCTACCATGTATGAAACCATGCAAATTGATTTTTCAGATTCTTGCAACGAGGTACTTAAATTGAAAAAAGAAAACACAAAATTAACAAAGTCATGCATTGATAAACAGCTGGCTCATTTTCAGTTGCCTTCAACTTTAATTCAAGAAGCTAGAAAACTAGCATTAAGTCGTT